>NZ_JBPWPW010000001.1:4500000-4850909 GCF_051811185.1 Rhizobium sp. 62_C5_N11_2 | reverse complement strand
ATCCGCCTTTACTTCCGCCGCTTCCAGGCGAATTGAGCCGAACGCCTGCGGTGCCGCATCCGCATTGTCGAGCCCGCTCGTCGTCATCGTATTCATCTGCATAATGCCGCCTTTCAATTCCACCGGGCGGCATCCGCTAAAACGGCCGCCCGATCATTCCCCGCTTTGGCGGGCTGACGGATCCTCATGAGCCGCTCGCCTGCCGGTTCACTCAAACACTGCCCCCGAAGGAACCGGCGCAGAACTCCGTTGCAGGTGCCGCGCTCATGCGGCAACCTTCATCGGCTTTCCGTGCCAGGCTGACGGTCGAACCTCGTTTTCGGCCGACCAGCCCGAACGCAATATTACTTTACCTTCTCCGATGGCCTCGCCTTAAACGTGTGGCCACTGAAGGCACAAAACATCCCCGCTCCGTAACAGCCACGTTACGGCTCAAATCCGTCGAGTGCTTGAAAAAACGGAAGCGCAATGCTCCGTAACAAACGGCACAAACTTATCGCCCTGCCGACGTGGCAGTTAAGACCGAGCCTCTGCAGGTGATGTCCGCGCCCTTTGTTGAAAGCCATTTAGGCAGGATCAAAAGGCAATATCAACGATGAATTTTACGCAAAATTAAGAAGCGGGCATTGACTCCGCCTGCCCTTTTCGGGCGTCACACCAGCGTCAAAAAAGAATCGCAGTTGAATCAAAGAGATTCCCCGTTCGGGCTATTTTGACACGCATTGAAAGAAAAAAAAATAAAATCCTCTTGACTCGCCTGTGGTCCCGAAAGCGTGGGGCAGAGTCGCGCGGCGTCAAAGCATCCTTGCGCAAGCCATTGTTTTTAAACAATTTTTCCTGTCATGACGCTGACACGAAACAGTCGTCAGATTAACCATGCAGGGGCTGATCGGTGGAATCGAAAAAGCCCGGTAAAATTACCGGGCTAATCATAAAGAAGAAGACCTTAATGGAAGATTACGCGGTCGTGGTGACCGAAAGAGCCTTCACACGAGCGGCCAGACGCGAGACCTTGCGCGATGCCGTGTTGGCATGCAGCACGCCCTTGCTGGCGGCGCGGGCAAGCTCGGGCTGAGCAGCCAGGAAAGCTTCCTTCGCCTTGGCGGCGTCACCGGATGCGATGGCCTCTTCGACCTGGCGAACGAAAGTACGAACGCGCGAGCGACGAGCCTTATTGACGTCGGTACGGCGGGCGATCTTGCGGGTCGCTTTTTTCGCCGAAGTTGTATTGGCCATGGATGCCTCTCTCAAGAATTCGAACAAACTCCGCCATTACCGCGGGCCTTGCGGCCACAAAATCCAGCAATGCGGGAGCAATCGCGGAAAACCAAACCGGCTTTCCGAACCGTGGGCGGGCATATAACTCTAAAGCCGGCCCACGTCAACGCGGATTTTCAAGCTTTACCACCGGCAAGCGCCTAAAAGCATTCAACGGTGCGTAAAAGCCGGTTTGCGCTTCTCGACGAAGGCCGCCATGCCTTCTTTCTGGTCGTCCGTGGCAAAGAGGCTGTGAAACAGGCGGCGCTCGAAACGCAAGCCCTCCTCCAGCGTCGTCTCGAATGCGCGGTTGACAGCCTCCTTGGCCATCATCACCGAGGGACGCGAAAGCGAAGCGATCTTTTCGGCCGCGGCAAAAGCCTCGTCGAGCAGACGTTCGGGTGCCACCACACGCGAAACGAGTCCCGAACGTTCCGCCTCGGCCGCATCCATCATGCGGCCGGTCAGGATGAGATCCATCGCCTTCGCCTTGCCGACGGCGCGCGTCAACCGCTGCGAGCCGCCCATGCCGGGAATGACGCCCAGTGTGATTTCAGGCTGGCCGAACTTCGCCGTCTCCGAGGCGATGATGAAATCGCACATCATGGCGAGCTCGCAGCCGCCGCCGAGCGCAAAACCGCTGACGGCAGCGATCACCGGCTTGCGTGCCTTGGCGACCTCATCCCAGCCGCTGATGAAATCACTCTTATAGATATCGGCGAACTCAAGCGGCTGCATCTCCTTGATATCGGCGCCGGCGGCAAAGGCACGCTCGGAACCGGTCAACACGATCGCTCCAACCGTCTCGTCGGCGTGGAAGGCGGCATAGGCCTCTTTCAGTTCCTTCAGGACGGTGGAGTTCAGCGCGTTCAGCGCCTGCGGGCGGTTCAGCGTGACGAGGCCAACATTGCCTCGGGTTTCGACGATCAGGGTCTCATAGGCCATGCTGTTCTCCCGGTTTCTCACTCTTACTTCTGGCAGGTGGCGCAATAGAAGGTGGAGCGACCCGCCTGGACAATGCGGGCGACCGTACCGCCGCAGCCGGGCGTGCGGCAAGCCTGACTTTCGCGATCATAGACGGAGAAGGAATGCTGGAAATAGCCGAGCGATCCGTCGGTCTGGATATGGTCACGCAGCGACGATCCGCCGGCGGCGATCGCGTCGGCGATGACGTCGCGGATCGAGGCGACGAGCAGGTCGAGCTGCGCCTTCGGCCGGCCCCCTGCCGTCACCAGCGTGCCGGCGGCGCGGATCGGCGAAAGATGCGCGCGCCACAGCGCCTCGCAGACATATATATTGCCGAGACCGGCAATGTTCTTCTGGTCAAGCAGCGCGCTTTTCAGCGGCTGCGCCTTGTCGCGGAAGCGTTCGGCCAGATAGGCGGCGCCAAGCTCGTTTCCTGTCGGCTCCGGGCCGAGATCGCGGAAGAAGGGATGGGCGGCGAGATCGGCACGCCCCACCATATCCATGAAGCCGAAACGGCGCGGATCGTTGTAGACGACCCGGCGCGGGCCGCTTGCGCCCTCCAGATGGAAGACGACGTGATCGTGTTTCTCGTCCTTCGAGCGGGCATGGTGGAATTCGCCCGGCGCGGCGGAGGCAGCAGCCTCCTCGATGCGGCCCTCCTCGATCCGGAAGGAACCGGACATGCCGAGGTGGGAGATCAGCGTGTTGCCGTCGTCGAGATCGACCAGCAGATATTTAGCGCGGCGGCCAAGGCTGACGATGGTGCGGCCCGAAACCCTGTCCGCGAAAGCGTCGGGAAAGGGGAAGCGCAAATCGCCGCGCCGCAGCTCCAGCTTGGTGATGCGGGTGCCCTCCATCGCCGGCGTCAGGCCGCGTTTCACCGTTTCGACTTCTGGCAATTCCGGCATCTTAACCCATCTATATCTAACGTGTTTCAACCGACGACGATGTGCGCTATAGCGCCAGTGTGCCGTGGAGAACGCGGCCCATAGATAACGTCGCGCGCGGTTTTTCGCTATGGCCGCCGCGCCCGAATCTTCAGGAACGGAGCAGTCTGATGTCAGAAAGCCGCACTTCCGCCGATGGCGGCATGGAGACCTCCTACGGCTTCCGCGAGGTGCCTAATGGCGAGAAGCAAAGCATGGTCAACCAGGTGTTCCACAAGGTTGCCAAGCGCTACGACATCATGAATGACGTCATGTCGATGGGCATGCACCGCGCCTGGAAGGATGCGATGATCTCGGCGCTGAACCCGCGCAAGGAGCCGGGCTACAAGGTGCTCGACGTCGCCGGCGGCACGGGTGATATCGCCTTCCGCATCGTCGAGGCCTCGGGGAGACAGGCGCATGCCACGGTGCTCGATATCAACGGCTCGATGCTTGGTGTCGGGGCCGAGCGGGCGGAAAAGAAGAAGCTTTCCGGCAATCTCACCTTCGTCGAGGCGAATGCCGAGGAACTGCCGTTCGAGGCAGGCAGCTTCGATGCCTATACGATCGCCTTCGGCATCCGCAACGTGCCGAGGATCGACGTAGCGCTGTCGGAGGCCTATCGCGTGTTGAAGCGCGGCGGACGGCTGCTGGTGCTGGAATTTTCCGAAGTCGATATGCCGCTTCTCGACAAGATCTACGACGCCTGGTCGTTCAATGCCATTCCGCAATTCGGCAAGGCGATTACCGGCGATGCCGAACCCTACCAATATCTGGTGGAATCGATCCGAAAATTCCCGAACCAGGAGAATTTCGCGGCAATGATCCGCCAGGCCGGCTTTTCGCGCGTCACCTACACCAATTATACCGGCGGCATTGCCGCACTCCATTCCGGCTGGAAGCTCTGACGCATGACGCCGAAAAATGTAGAGCGGTTTTCGAATAGCGTCGCGCGAGAATCAAACAGAAGATGAGTACTTTCGGCGCATATTTCCGCCTTTGGCGCGTCGGCTGGGTGCTCGTGCGTGAGGGTGTCGTGTCAGCCCTTCCTTCCGAAGGGCTGCCGCCGCCGGTCGCGCTCGCCAAGTCCTTCGTCACGATTTTCGAGCGAAGCAAGGCGCGGCATCAGAAGCGCAGCGACCGGTTGGCCCAGGCCGTCGAGCGGCTTGGTCCCTCCTATGTGAAGATCGGGCAGTTCCTGGCGACGCGGCCGGATGTCGTCGGCGTCGAATTCGCCAACGACCTGTCGCAGCTTCAGGACCGCATGGCCTTCTTTCCCTCGGCAGCGGCCAAGGCCAATATCGAAGGCTCGCTCGGACGGCCGATCGGCGAGCTCTACGCGAGCTTTGGCGATCCGATCGCCGCCGCCTCGATCGCGCAGGTGCATCCGGCCGAGGTCGATAGTGCCGAGGGCCGGAAGAAGGTTGCCGTCAAGATCGTGCGGCCCGGCGTGCGCCAGCGCTTTGCCCATGACATCGAGGCGATGTATCTCGTTGCCCATATGCAGGAGCGTTTCCTGGCGTCCAGCCGGCGGCTGCGGCCGGTCGAGGTGACGAAGACGCTGGAGCAGACGACGAAGGTGGAGATGGATCTTCGCCTGGAGGCGGCTGCCCTTTCCGAGATCGCCGAGAACACCGAAAAGGATCCCGGCTTCCGCGTGCCGAAGGTCGACTGGGAGCGCACCGGGCGCGACGTCATCACCATGGAGTGGATCGACGGCACAAGGATGTCCGACGTCGAGGGCCTGCGCGCGGCGGGCCACGATCTCAACCTGCTTGCCGATACGCTGATCCAGTCGTTCCTGCGCCACACGCTGCGCGACGGCTTCTTCCATGCCGACATGCATCCAGGCAATCTCTTCGTCGATGCTGACGGCATGATCGTCGCCGTCGACATGGGCATCGTCGGGCGGCTGGGCAAGAAGGAGCGGCGGTTCCTCGCCGAAATCCTCTATGGTTTCATCACCCGCGACTATATCCGCGTCGCCGAGGTGCATTTCGAGGCCGGCTATGTGCCCGGACATCACAATGTCGAAAGCTTCGCCCAGGCGATCCGGGCGATCGGCGAGCCGATCCATGGACAGCCGGCCGAGACGATCTCAATGGGCAAGCTGCTGACGCTGCTGTTCGAAGTGACCGAACTCTTCGACATGGCGACGCGGCCGGAGCTGGTGATGCTGCAGAAGACCATGGTCGTGGTCGAGGGCGTATCGCGCATGCTCAATCCGCGCTTCAACATGTGGAAGGCCTCCGAGCCTGTCGTCGGCGACTGGATCCGCACCAATCTCGGGCCGAAGCGGATCGCCACCGATCTTAAGGACGGGCTGAAGGCGGCGGTAAAGCTCGCCGAAGCCGTGCCCGAAATCGCAGCGAAGACCGAAAAATTCCACCATCAGCTCCTGCATATGAGCGAGCACGGGTTGCGCTTCGATGCTGAGACGGCGGATGCGATCGGCAAGGCCGAAGCGCGGCACAACCGCTCAGCCAGGATCGCGCTTTGGATCATCGCATTGACGCTTGTCTATATTGCCTGGATGCTGAACTGACCGCCTGCCAAAAACATGCTGTGTTCGGCATTTGGGATATCCCATGTGACAGAGGGCTCGCTTAGTCTCACGTTCCGAGCATGATGCCGAAAAGTGTGAGCGGTTTTCGGGCGACATCATGCTCTGACTCTTTAGTTTAGAACAGGATTCAGATTTTCGGCCGATCCGGCCTAAAATCATCCTGTTCTGGGGAGATAGGCACATGAAGCACGAACGCCTTGGCATCGAACTTTCCGGACAACCGCTCGGTTTTGCCGAGATGGTGACGATTGGTGCGGGCAAGGCTAAGATTTCGGCTTCGGCGACAGGCATGGCCCGCATCGCGATCGCCCGCGAGGTCGTCGAGGATGCGATTGCCTCCGGCATGCCCGTCTACGGCTCGACGACAGGCGTCGGCGCCATGAAAGATGTGGAGTGGTCGGCCGACGAACTCGACACCTTCAATCTCGGCCTGGTGCGCGCCCATCATTTCGGCACCGGCACACCCTTTTCCTGCAATATCGTCCGCAATGCCATGGCGATCCGTATCAACACGGCGCTGACCGGCCAGGTCGGCTGCACGCCGGAGCTGATCCAGGCCTATATCAGGATGCTCGAGGCCGATCTCATCCCGGTCGTGCGCCGCACCGGCTCGATCGGCTGTGCGGATATCGGCCTGATGGGACAGATCGGAGCGGTGCTGACCGGCGTCGGCGAAGCGATCTATCGCGGCAACCGGATGCAGGCGGCCGAGGCTTTCCAGGCGGCCGGGCTGGAACCGATGCGGATGGCGCCGCGCGACAGCCTCGCCTCGCTCAGCATCAATGCGGTAAGCTTTGCCTCGGCGGCGGAAACGACGCGCAACGCCGCGGCCTCGATCCGCGTCCTGCTGGCAACGGCGATGATGGCGGCCGGTGCGCTGGGTGCTTCCCGCGATCCCTGGAAGGCGGTCCGGCATGTCGGAACTGCGCGCGAAGCGCTGATCGGTGCCTGGCTCTGCAATGCCTCCGACGAATGGAACTGGCCCGTCGCAACGCATGTGCAGGATCCGCTGAGCCTGCGCATGATCGCCCAGGTGTTCGGCGCGGTGATCGAAAACCTTTTATCGACCGGCCATAAGATCCTTGCCGCCACCGGGCGTTCGGACGACAATCCCGTCGTGGTTGAAGGCCGGGTGATGACGTCGGGCGGCTCTCTTCCGCTCGATGTGACGATCCTGCTCGAATCGGCAGCGCTTTGCATGGCGCATGCAGCGCGCAACGCCTTCAACCGCTGCGTCATTCTCGGCAACGGCCAGCGGCGCGACCTGCCGGTCAATCTCGTGCCGCCGGGGCGGATTGCCACCGGTTTCGGGCCGATCATCAAACTTGCCGGCGAGATCTTCTCGCGCGTGCTGTCGATGTCCAATCCCGTGTCGGCCCAGTCGCTGGTGGTTGCGGCCGGGCTGGAGGACGAGGCGGCCTTCCTGCCGCTCGTCATCGAGCGCTTCGACCGGCAGATGCGGGCGCTGAAGCGCCTCGCAGCCCTTGAGGCGCTGCTCTCGGCCCAGGCGATCGACATTCTCGGCGATGAACCGAAGGGTGTTGCAGCCATGCTCTACGAGGTCGTGCGCAAACATGCGGATTTCTATACGGTCGACCGGCCGCTTTCGGCTGAAGTGGAGGCGATCGAGGAGGAACTTGGTTCGGACGATTTCGTCACGAAGCTGACTGAGCAGGTTCCGATCGCCTCCTTCGACGATTTCTTCGCCCTCGGCTCGTTGGAGCACATCGAGGAACGGCTAACCCATGACGAGCGGGCAGCAGTCTGATTTCCAGTCTACGGAGGAAGCAACATGGACTTCGATCTCGTTCTGCAGGGCACGGTGGTGCTGCCGGACCGCATTGTCGAAGAGGGCTATGTCGCCGTGCGCGACGGCAAGATCGCCGAGGTCGGCCTCGGCGTGCCGCCTGCGGGCCGCGAACGGCATCTGCTCGGAAAAGCGCTGATCCTGCCCGGCGCGATCGATGCGCAGGTACATTCGCTTTCCCAGAAGGACCAGGAGGATTTCATCTGGTCGACGCGCTCGGCGGCGGCAGGCGGCGTGACTACAATCGTCGACATGCCCTATGACGAAGGCAATCTCGTCTGTTCGGCAGCGGCGGTGAAGCGGAAAGTCGACCATGCCGGACCGCAGGCGCGCGTCGATTTCGCACTTTACGGCACCGTCGATCCGGAAGAAGGCCCGGCGCGGATCCGCGAGATGGTGGAGGCAGGTGTCGCGGCCTTCAAATTCTCGACCTTCGGCACCGACCCGAAGCGCTTTCCGCGCATTCCGCCGGCCCTGCTCGACGCCTGCTTTGCGGCGATCGCTCCGACCGGGCTGACGGCGGGCGTGCACAATGAAGACGATGAGGCGGTGCGCAGCTACATCGAGCAGGTGAAGGCAAGCGGCATCACCGACTGGCGGGCGCACGGCCTGTCGCGGCCGCCGATCACCGAGCTGCTGGCGATGCACACGATCTTCGAGACGGGTGCTGCTACCGGCTGCCCGGCGCATGTGGTGCACTGCTCGCTCGGGCGCGGCTATGATATCGCGCGCGCCTATCGCCGCGACGGTTTTGCGGCGACTGTCGAATGCTGCATCCACTACCTGACGCTCGACGAGGAAAACGACGTGAAGCGCCTCGGCGGCAAGGCGAAGATCAATCCGCCGGTGCGGCCGCGCGCCGAGGTGGAGAGACTCTGGCGGAAGGTGGCCGAGGGCGATGTCTGGCTGGTCTCGACCGATCACGTCAGCTGGTCGGAAAACCGCAAGACCAATCCCGACATGCTCGCCAACGCCTCCGGCGTTCCAGGCCTCGAGGTGATGGTGCCGCTTTTCGTCAAAGGTGCCATCGAACGCGGCGTTCCCCTGACATGGGCCGCCAGGCTGATGGCGGAGAACCCGGCAAAGCATTTCCGGCTCGACCATATCAAGGGGGCACTGACGCCGGGCAAGGACGCCGATATCGTCGTGCTGGAGCCGCGCGACAGTGTCTATGATGCCGCCGCGAGCGGCAACAATGTCGTCGGCTGGAGCCCCTATAACGGCATCCGCCTGCCCTGGACCATTTCCGCCACCTATCTGCGCGGCGAAAAGATTGCCGAGGGCGCCAAGGTGCTGACTGCGCCCGGCACCGGGCGCTTCGTGCGGCCGCTGCCGCGTCAGGTCATTGCGGGAGCTGAAGCATGAGCCGCAATCTTCCCGTCAATGCCGGCAGGATCGCTGGAGATATCGAGGCGCTGGCCGGGATTACCGAGCCGGGGCATCCCTGGACGCGGCGGGCCTTCTCGCCGCTCTTCCTCGAAGGCCGGGCCTATATCGACGCGCGGATGAAGGCGGCGGGACTGGAAACGCGGGTCGATGCCGCCGGCAATCTGATCGGCCGACGGACTGGCCGGAAACCATGGCTCGGCACGATCATGGTCGGTTCGCATTCTGACACGGTGCCGGACGGCGGCCGCTTTGACGGCATTGCCGGGGTAATTTCGGCGCTGGAGGTGGTGCGCGCGCTTGGTGACCAGAATATCGAGCTCGATCACGATCTCGAAATCGTCGATTTCCTTGCCGAGGAGGTCAGTATCTTCGGCGTGTCCTGCATCGGCAGCCGCGGCATGACCGGCCAACTGCCGGAGGCCTGGCTTTCGCGCGTCAGCGACGGGCGCGACCTGGCCGAGGGTATCGCGCAGGTCGGTGGCCGACCTGACGTGCTGATGCAGCAGAAGAGACCCGATATAGCAGGCTTTCTGGAACTTCATATCGAACAGGGCCCGGTGCTCGAAGCCGAAAAGGAGGATGTCGGCATCGTCACCGCGATATCAGGCATCACCCGCATCGAGATCACCGTCGAAGGGCGGGCCGACCATGCCGGCACGACGCCGATGGACCGACGGGCGGATGCGCTGGTGGCGGCATCACAGCTGGTGCTCGACATCCGCAACGCCGCCGCCGAGCTTGCGAAAACGCCGGGCCATTTTGCAGCGACGGTCGGCGAATTCCGCATCGAGCCGAATGCCGCCAATGTCGTGCCGTCGAAGGTGGCGCTGCTGATCGATGGGCGCGCGGAAGTCCGCGCCGACATGGAGGCATTCTGCCGCTGGCTCGACGGCCATGTCGAAAAGCTGGCGGGGGCCTACAGCGTGACGATCCAGACGCCGAACCGGGTATCCGACAATCTGCCGACGCCTGCTGATGCCGGGCTGCTGTCGACCTTGGAGGCCGCTTGCGAACGTGTCGGTGCAAAACATCGGCGCATGGCCTCCGGCGCGGGGCACGACACGGCCTGGATCGCCAAGGTGGCACCGGCGGCGATGATCTTCGTGCCCTGCCGGGAAGGCCGCAGCCATTCGGCCGACGAATGGGCTGAAAATGACGATATCGCGCTCGGCACCGCCGTGCTTTTCGAGGCGGTGCGCGAGATGGACAAGGATTTGAATCAGGAGAGGACCGATGGGACGCATACTCGTTGAGAAGGACGTGGAAGCTGCCGTCAAGGGTGGGTCCGTCTATGCCGCCGGTGGCGGCGGCTGGGCCGATCACGGGCGGATGCTCGGTTATGCCGCCGTCAATGTCGGCAAGCCCGAGCTGGTCTCGATCGACGAGTTGAAGGACGAGGACTGGATTGCGACTGCGGCTGCGATCGGCGCGCCGGCTTCCACCACCCCCTGGGAAATGCAGGGCATCGACTATGTGAAGGCGGTGCAATTGCTGCAGGAGGCACTGGGTGAAAAGCTTTCCGGGCTGATCATCGGCCAGAACGGCAAATCCTCGACGCTGAACGGCTGGCTGCCGTCGGCAATCCTCGGTACCAAGGTGGTCGACGCGGTCGGCGATATCCGCGCGCATCCCACGGGCGACATGGGCTCGATCGGCATGGCCGGTTCGCCCGAGCAGATGATCCAGACCGCTGTCGGCGGCAATCGCTCCGAGAATCGTTATATCGAACTGGTGGTGAAGGGGGCGACGGCGAAGATCTCACCGGTGCTGCGCGCTGCCGCCGATCAATCCGGTGGCTTCATCGCCAGTTGCCGCAATCCGCTCAGAGCCTCCTATGTCCGCAGCCATGCGGCGCTCGGTGGCATTTCGATGGCACTTTCGCTCGGTGAGGCGATCATCGCGGCGGAGAAGCGCGGCGGATCTGATGTCATCGACGCGATCTGCAAGACGACGGGCGGGCATATCCTTGCCGAGGGCGCCATTACCCGCAAGGAGGTCGTCTACACCAAGGAAGCCTTCGACATCGGCACGATCACCGTCGGCTCGGGCGGAACATCGGTGACGCTGCATGTGATGAACGAATATATGGCGGTGAACGATGCGGATGGCGGGCGACTTGCGACCTTTCCCGCCGTCATCACCACGCTTTCACCGGAGGGCGAGCCGCTCAGCGTCGGCCAGCTCAAGGAGGGCATGCGGGTGTTCATCCTACATGTGCCGATGGATATCATTCCGCTGTCGGCAAGCGTGCTCGATCCGACCGTCTATCCCGTCGTCGAAAAGGCGATGGGGATCGAGATCGCACGCTACGCACTGGCGACAAAGGCCTGAGCCATGGCGCGCGATCGGGGTCTCGAAGAACTGATGCGTGAGGAACTCGGCGATCGGCCGGGCCTTGCCGAAAAATCCATGTTCGGCGGCTGGGCCTTCATGCTGAACGGCAATCTTCTCTGCTGCGCGCGAAATGACGGCATGCTGATCCGTCTCGGCAAGGGCAATGACGACTGGGCGCTGGCACTGCCGGGCGTGATCCAGATGCTGTCGGGCGAGCGGGTGATGCATGGCTGGGTGCGAGGCGGTGCCGAGGTTTATGGCGACGATGCCCTGAGACGGCGTTTGCTTGATGCGGCACTCGCCTATGTGCAATCGCTGCCCAGCAAATAACGAACGAAGGCAGAGCAAAACGAGGAACTCACGATGCCGAAGGCCAATCCACGTCATCCGAAATTTCCGATTCCCGGCGGGCCGGAACTGCGCGCCAAGGGCTGGCGGCAGGAGGCGCTGCTGCGGCTGCTCGAAAACGTGCTCTCCGTCGGCGAGGACCCCGACAATCTGATCGTCTACGCCGCGCTCGGCAAGGCGGCCCGCAACTGGGCGGCGCATAGGGGCATCGTCAAAGCGCTGACCGAGATGGACGAGGACCAGACGCTGCTCATCCAGTCCGGCAAGCCGATCGGCCTCGTTCGAACGCATGCCAAGGCGCCGCTGGTCATCATGGCGAACTGCAATATCGTCGGGCAATGGGCAAAGGCCGAAGTATTCTACGAGCTGCAGCGCAAGGGGTTGATCTGCTGGGGCGGGCTGACGGCCGGCGCCTGGCAATATATCGGCAGCCAGGGCGTCATCCAGGGCACCTACGAGATCTTCATGCGCATTGCCGAGCGGCGCTTCGGCGGCGATCTCCTCGGCCGGTTCGTGCTGACGGCCGGCCTCGGCGGCATGGGCGGGGCGCAACCTCTCGCCGGCCGCATGGCAGGGGCTGCAATCCTCTGCATCGACATCGATCCGGAGCGCGCCCGCAAGCGCCAGCAGATCGGCTATCTCCAGGAAATCGCTCCCGATCTCGATACCGCCCTTCAGATGATCGATGCAGCGGTGAAGGACAAGCGGGCGCTGTCCGTCGGCCTCGTCGGTAATGCGGCGGAGGTCTATCCCGAGATCGCCCGCCGCGGCATCGTGCCCGACATCGTCACCGACCAGACCTCGGCGCATGACCTCGTCTACGGTTACGTGCCGAAGGGCATGAGCCTCGAGCAGGTCAAGGGCCTGCGCGACGATGGCCAGGGGCAATTGATGGCGGCAAGCCGGGCCTCGATCGTCGAGCATGTGACGGCGATGCTGGAATTCCAGAAGCGTGGCTCGGAAGTCTTCGACAACGGCAATCTGATCCGCACGCAGGCCCGCGAGGGCGGTGTCGCCAATGCCTTCGACATTCCGATCTTCACCGAAGCCTATCTCAGGCCGCTCTTTGCCCGGGCGATCGGCCCGTTCCGCTGGATGGCTCTGTCAGGCGAGGAGAGCGATATCGCCCGGATCGACGATCTGCTGCTCGAGATGTTTCCCGACAACAAGATCATCACCAACTGGATCCGGCTGGCGCGCGAGCATGTGCCCTTCGAGGGGCTGCCGGCCCGCATCGCCTGGCTCGGCCACGGCGAACGCACCGCACTCGCAAGGCGCGTCAACGCGCTGGTTGCGAGCGGCGAACTCAAAGGCCCGGTCGCCTTCTCCCGCGACCATCTCGACGCCGGCGCCATGGCGCATCCGAATATCATGACCGAGGGGATGAAGGACGGCTCCGACGCAATCGCCGACTGGCCGCTGATCGATGCGATGATGCTCTGCTCGTCGATGGCCGATCTGGTCGTCATCCATTCCGGCGGCGGTGGCTATGCCGGCTATATGACGAGCTGCGGCGTCACCGTCATAGCCGACGGCACGGACGCCGCCGACGAACGGCTCGACCATGCGCTGACCAACGATACGGCGCTCGGCGTCATGCGTTACGCCGATGCCGGTTACGAGGAGGCGCTGGATGAGGTGGCGAAGAAGGACGTGCCCTATATCCGGCTCGGTTGATGTGCGGGAGGCCGACGTCAGGCAATCAGATTGGAGACCTCGAGGAGGTTTCCGTCGGGGTCCCTGAAATAGACCGAGCGCAGACGTCCGGTCGCACCGGTGCGCTCGACCGGACCCTCTTCGATGGCAACGCCTAAGGCCTCTAGATGGGCGATGACATCGGCAAGCTGAGTCTCGGCGATGAAGCAGAGGTCGCCGGAGCCGGGTGTGGGTTGCCTTGCCTTGGGATCGAATTCGTGGCCGGCATGGTGCAGATTGATCTTCTGCCCGCCGAATTTCAGTGCTTTTCGGCCTTCAGCAAAGGTTTCGACCGACATGCCGAGGACGCGGGAATAGAAGTCGCAGCTGATCGCGATATCGGCGACGGTCAGCACGAGATGGTCGAGACGGTCTATGCGGATCATGCTTTTCTCCTCGCGAGGTGCTGGGCAAGACAGGCGGACGCAAAGGCCAGCGCCAGCATGGCGAGTGTGAAGATAACGACGGCGGCCCAGCCTTCAACCGCGAAGAACCAGCCTCCCGCCGAACCCATGAGGCTGGAACCGACATAATAGGCGAGCATATAGAGCGACGAGGCGTGCCCCTTGGTGCCATGCGCCAGCTTGCCGACAAGGCCGCTGGCGATCGAATGGCTCATGAAGAAGCCGGTCGTGAGCACGATGATACCCAGGATAATCGCCGGGAGCGAGGCAAAGAGCGTCAGCGCGCTGCCGGCGGCGGTGAGTGCCAGACCGAAGAGAAGCACGGAAAAGTGCCCGATCCGGTCTCCCAACAGGCCGCCGATCGAGGAGGCGCCGATGCCGAAGAGGTAGACGGTGAAGATCAGGCCGAGTTCGGTCTGGTTGAGGCCGTAGGGCGGCGCCACCAGGCGGAAGCCGGCATAATTGTAGATCGTCACAAAGGAGCCCATCGCCAGGAAGGCGATGGCGAAGATGAAAGGCAGCGCCGGATTGCGGAGATGGCCGAGCCAGGCTTTTGCATGAAAGCGCGGATCGAGGCCTGGCCGGCGGACGAAATTGCGTGACGGTGGCAAGAGGGCGATGAAGCCGATCGCGGCGGCAAGGCCGATGGTGCCGATGATGAAGAGCGCCGGACGCCAGGTGAGATATTCGGCGAAGATGCCGGTGAGCACACGGCCGGACATGCCGCCGAAGGCCGTGCCGCCGACATAGAGGCCCATGGTGGCGCCAAGGCCGCGCGGATCGATTTCCTCGGCGAGATAGGCCATGGCAACGGCCGGCACACCACCGAGAACAAGGCCCTGAAGCGCGCGGATGACGAGCAGCAGATGCCAGTTCGGGGCAAAGGCGGTGGCAATGGTCAGCAATGCCGCCCCGACCAGCGATATCGACATCAGGCTGCGGCGGCCGAGACCTTCCGAGACGGCGGCGGCGCAGACGATGGCGACCGCCAGGAAACCGGTGGAGAGCGAAAGGGACAGCGAGCTTTCGGCCGGGCTGACAGCGAATTCCTGCGAGAAGATCGGCAGCAGCGGCTGGACGCAATAGAGCAGCGAGAAGGTGGAGAAGCCGGAAAGGAAGAGTGCCAGGCTGGCGCGGCGATAGGCGCCGGCGCCACGGGTCAGGTAGTGCTTCTGCCCTGGGGTCGCAGCTGTCTCGGAGGTCTTCACTGCATGAACTGACGTCGGCATATCTTCATCCTTCCAGCCTCCGATCTAGTCAAAGCGCCTCCATTTGTCCAATATATGAGACCGTCGATTCCGATAGGTTTTGGAGATAGTGATGGAGCTGCGGCATCTCAGGTATTTTCTGGCGGTGGCGGAAGAAGGCAATTTCACCCGTGCCGCCGGCAAGCTCGGCATCGGGCAGCCGCCGCTCAGCCAGCAGATCCGCGACCTGGAGAGGGAAGTGGGTGCGGCGCTGTTTCACCGTGTGCCGCACGGCGCCGAATTGACGGCAGCGGGCGCGGCCTTCCTTGGCGAGGCAAAGGCGTCGCTGGTGGCAGCTGAGAAGGCGAAGCTTGCGGCGCAAAGCGCCAATCGCGGCGAGACCGGCCGGCTGTCGCTCGGCTTCACTGCATCCTCCGCCTTCAACCCCGTGGTCAGCACGACGATCCGCCGGTTTCGCGCGCGCTGGCCGGAGGTTCGGCTGTCGTTGACGGAAATGAATACGCTGGCGCTGATGCAGAAGCTGGAACGCGGCGAGCTCGACGCCACCTTCATGCGCCCCAGCCTGGACGATCCGGCCGGCATCCGGCTGCGGCGGCTGCCGGACGAGCCGATGGTGATTGCCCTGCCCGCCAGCCATCCTCTGGCAAGACATCGTAGCCTGCCGCTTGCAATGCTGGCGTACGAACCCTTCATCCTCTTTCCCCGGCTCGTGGGCTTGAGCCTCTACGACGATGTCGTGCTCGCCTGCCGCAAGGCGGGATTCGAGCTGACCGTGGCGCAGGAGGCGCCGCAGATTTCCTCGGTCGTCAATCTGGTGGCGGCCGATCTCGGCGTCTCGATCGTGCCGGCCTCGATTTCGCAGATCAAGCTCGAAGGTGTGGCCTACCGGCCGATCGAGGGGCCGCCGGCCGTGGCGCGCCTGGCGCTGGCAATCCTGAAAACACACCGCTCGCCGGTCACCGAGAACCTGATGAGCCTGCTGAGCTAAAGCGCGTCGCGATCTTTCAGATTCGCTCTTCGCGCTTTAGGTCTTTGTTTTTGCCCATGTCGTTTTCGCAAAACTGCTGCACACTTTTGCGCGACATGCTCTAGCCCGCCGGATCCCAATAGGGCGGATCGCCGAAGCTCTTCTTCAGGTGATCGGCGATGGCGCGGAGCTTGGCGGAGGGATTTCGGCCCTCGGGATGGGCCATATAGATGAATTCGACCTCCGGCCTATGGCCGACATCGATTTCGGCAAGCCGGCCCTCGCGGATGGCCGGGCCGGCGATGAAGGCGGGCAGCAGCGCAATGCCGAGGCCGGCAATCGCGGCGTCGCGGAGCATGTCGCCATTGTTGATGCCGAGCGCCAGTTTCGCACGGACGACGATCGCACCCTCCGGCGTCTGGAAGCGCCAGTCGGCAACGCCACGATTGGTGTAGAAGATGCCGCGATGGCCGTTGAGATCAGCCAGCGAGGACGGAATTCCCTGGCGGGCGAGATAATCCGGTGAGGCACAGAGAAGACGGCGGCTTCGCGTGAGCTTCCAGGCGACCAGCCGGCTATCGGCGATCGGACCATTGCGGATAATGGCATCATAGCCGTCCGAAGCGGCATCTACCCGCCGGTCATCGATATCGAGGGTCAGTTCGATCTCGGGATGTTTGGCGAGAAAGGGATAGAGCGCCGGGCCGAGATGCATGCGGCCGAAGGTGACGGGAGCGGCGATGCGGATCGGGCCTGACAGCGTTCCGCGCCGCTCCGCCATATCGGCCGCGGCTTCCTCGATCTCGCGCACGATGCGCGCAGCCCGCTCCAGGAAGACCGTGCCATCCTCGGTCAAAGTAAGCTTGCGGGTCGTTCGGTGCAGCAGGATGCCGCCGAGCGACTTCTCCAGCTCGGCCAACCTTTCGCTGACGACGGATTTGGACAGCCGAAGACGCCGGGCCGCCTCGCTGACCGAGCCTGCCTCGACCACGGCGACAAAAGCCGCAATGCCTTCTATCCTGATCATCGTTCGGTCTTTCCGAATTCGAATTCCCCGATCTGGAGACTAATCCGAACGAAAGGAAAATGCCATCTTCCATTCAACGGAAGGGACGGCAAGGGCCGCCTCACCTCAACACAGGAGATGGAACCATGAACCGCTTGAACAACAAGGTCGCGATCGTCACCGGCGCAAGCTCCGGCATCGGCCGCGCCACGGCAAAGCTCTTCGCAGTCGAAGGCGCCAGGGTCGTCGTCGGCGCCCGCCGTCAAGGTGAACTTGACAGCCTCGTTGCGGAGATCAAGGCAGAGGGCGGCGATGCCATCGCCATTGCCGGCGACGTGCGCTCGGAAGATTATCACAAGGCGCTGGTCGCCGCCGCCGTGAGAAATTACGGCAAGCTCGATATCGCCTTCAACAATGCCGGCACGCTCGGCGAAGCCGGTCCGAGCACCGCCGTTTCCGAAGCGGGTTTCAGCGATGCGCTGGCGATCAATCTGACGGCCTCCTTCCTCGCCGCCAAGCAGCAGATCGGCGCGATGGTGGAAAATGGCGGCGGCTCGGTGATCTTCACCTCGACCTTCGTCGGCTACAGCTTCGCCTTTCCTGGCGTTGCCGCCTATGCCGCCAGCAAATCCGGGCTGATCGGCCTGACGCAGGCGCTTGCCGCCGAATTCGGCCAGCAGGGCGTGCGCATCAATGCCATCCTGCCGGGTGCGGTCGATACCGACATGTATCGGGACATGAACGATACGCCTGAGAAGCAGGCCTTCGTCACCAATCTGCATGCGCTGAAGCGTGTCGCAACACCCGAAGAGCTCGCCCGCTCGGTCCTCTACCTCGCCTCCGACGATGCGAGCTTCGTCACCGGCACGGCATCGCTGGTCGACGGCGGCGCTTCGATCACCCGCACCTGAGGCGGCGCGGCGCGGTTATCCGCTGCGGGTTGATGATCCTTCAACGCGCCGGCTTATCGCGCCGCCTTTTTCAGAGCATTCTCGCATTGAACAAGAACGGGCCGCGCGCCAACATTCGATCAAAGGAACTTCATTATGTCACGCCTGCAGAACAAGACAGCCCTCATCACCGGCGGCACCAGCGGCATCGGCCTCGAGACCGCCCGCCAGTTCATCGCTGAGGGCGCCCGCGTCGTCGTTACCGGCAGCAGCGCGGCAAGCGTCGAGGCGGCCCGCGCCGAATTCGGCGGCAAAGCCACCGTCATCCAGGCCGATGCCGGCAATGCGGTCGGCCAGAAGGCCGTCGCCGATAGCGTGAGAGAGATTTTCGGCACGCTCGACATCCTCTTCGTCAACGCCGGGGTCGCCGAATTCGGGCCGCTGGAACAGTGGAGCGAAGCCGCCTTCGACAAGTCGGTTGATATCAACGTCAAGGGCCCATTCTTCCTGATTCAGGCGTTGCTGCCGATTTTTTCGAAGCAGGCCGCGATCGTGCTCAACACTTCGATCAACGCCCATATCGGCATGCCGAATTCCAGCGTCTATTCGCTGACGAAGGGTGCGCTGCTGACGCTTGCCAAGACATTGTCGGGCGAACTCATCGGCCGCGGCATCCGCGTCAACGCCGTGAGCCCCGGTCCGATCGCCACGCCGCTCTACAGCAAGCTCGGCGCTTCGCAAGCCCAATCGGAGGCGATGACTGCGCAGATCCAGGCCCAGATTCCCGTCGGCCGTTTCGGAACCCCCGGCGAAGTCGCCAAGACGATCGTTTTCCTCGCCTCCGATGAGGCGGCCTATATCGTCGGCAGCGAACTCATCATCGACGGCGGGATGAGCAACCTCTGACCCACGAGTGCGGCGGAGACTGGCTGCCGCCGCAGCTTGCCCGCCTCGGCATGGCGATCCCGATCGTCATGCGGCGGCTTCCGGAGTAGCTCCGATGCCTGTCGCCCTCGCGATTGCATGTTCTCCGCCAAAGGCTTAGGGTCGATGGCGGTCAGAAAAGGCAACGGGTAGAAGGCCATGGCTCTCAGCGGCAAACGCATCCTCCTCATCATCTCCGGCGGCATCGCCGCCTATAAGAGCCTGGATCTGATCCGCCGGCTGCGCGAGCGCGGCGCGAGCGTGCGCCCTGTGATGACCAAAGGCGCCCAGGAATTCGTCACGCCGCTTGCCGTCGGTGCATTGGCAGCGGACCATGTCTACCTCGATCTGTTTTCGCGACAGGACGAACAGGATATCGGTCATATCCGGCTGGCGCGCGACTGCGACCTCGTGCTGATCGCCCCTGCGACCGCCGACCTGATGGCGAAGATGGCGAACGGGCTTGCCGACGATCTCGCCTCGACGGTGCTTCTGGCGACCAATAGGCCGGTGCTTGCCGCACCGGCGATGAACCCCGCCATGTGGGCGCATCCGGCGACGCGGCGGAATGCCGCGATGCTCAGAGCCGACGGCATCCGCTTCGTCGGGCCGATGGCCGGCGAGATGGCGGAAAGCCGGGAGGCAGGGCTCGGCCGGATGGCGGAACCGCTGGAGATCGTCGCTGCTGCCGAAACCATGCTCGACGACGGAGAAAAGCCGCTCAAGGGACGCAAGGCAATCGTCACGTCAGGACCGACGCATGAGCCGATCGATCCGGTGCGCTATATCGCCAACCGCTCCTCCGGCCGGCAGGGGCATGCGATCGCCGCAGCCCTTGCAAAGCTCGGAGCGGAGGTGACGCTCGTATCGGGGCCGGTGACAATCGCCGACCCCGTCGGCGTGACAGTCGTGCATGTCGAGCGGGCTGAAGAAATGCGTGATGCCGTGCTTGCGGCGCTGCCGGCCGACATCGCCGTGATGGTCGCAGCGGTGGCGGACTGGCGCGTCGCCTCGGCGGCCGACCAGAAGCTGAAGAAACATCCCGGCGAATCCATCCCGACGCTGGCGCTGACCGAGAATCCGGACATCCTGAAAACCGTCGGCCATCATACAATGCGGCCGAAGCTGGTGATCGGCTTTGCCGCCGAGACGCAGGACGTCGAAAGCAATGCGAAGGCGAAACTCGAGAGGAAAGGCGCCGATATGATCGTCGCCAATGACGTTTCTCCTGCGACCGGCATCATGGGCGGCAGCCGCAACCGCGTCAAACTCGTTCGCCGCGACGGCGTCGAGCAATGGCCTGACCTGGCGAAGGAAGAGGTCGCCGAACGACTCGCGGCACTGATCGCCAAGCAGCTCAGCTAATCGCCAGCGCCTCAGCTATCGTCGAGCGGCTCAGGCAGGAATAGCCACGCGCGGCGGCTTGGAGGCACTCCGCTTCTCCGGCCGGAAGTCGGCGACGTCGATACCGTCTTTACCGACGGTGACGGCGCTGCCATCCGGAATTTCCGCCCAGGCATCGCCATCGTCGTTCAGCGGCTCGGACACGAGGCAATAGCCCTCACCCACAGGCGAGGCATAGAGCGTCGGCGCCTTGCGATCGGTCGCATAGCGAACAGCATAGAGCATGTTGCCATCGGAGAAGGCAGCGGTAAAGCGCAGCAGGATCGAGCCGATGACGCTGTCGGCCAGGTCCTCGACGACACCGATCATGTGAGCCATCGCAGCGATCGGCGCCTCGCGCAGACCGAATTGCAGCGCCAGCAGGAACATCAGTTCGGAGTCGGTCGTGCCGCCGCGGGCATTGAACAGCTCGTCGTCGAGCATCGCCTCCATCGGCCGGCGCAGTCGCTCGAAGCCTGCGATCTGGCCGTTGTGCATGAAAGACCAGGTGCCATGGGTGAAGGGGTGGCAGTTGTCGCGGCGCGTGCCGCCGCCTGTGGCAGCGCGGACATGGGCGAGGAAGAGCGGCGAACGGATCTGCCGTGCCAGGCTCTTCAGATTGCAATCCGACCAAGCCGGCAGGATATCGCGGTAGCGGCCGGGCTCGGGCCTGTCGCCATACCAGGCGATACCGAAGCCATCACCATTCGTCGCCGTCTTGGCGCGGGTGGCGCAATGGGACTGCTCGATGAGCGAGTGCGCAGGCGAGGATACCAGTTCCTCAAGATAGAGAGGGTCTCCGCGATAGGCTGCCCAGCGACACATGGCTTTCTTGCTCCGGAACCCGCCGCCGCGTCGGCGGGAATGCGCTAAATTGTCTGATGTCACGGCTAATAACAGCTTAACGCGTTGCCGGTTTGCAAGCGCAACATGACGGTTTCGTGACGTCTGGCACCTTCACATTCGGCGAAAAGCCGTGTTCCTTTGTGAACACCCGCGGTTCTCTCAAAGCAGCGCATGCGTGCATTTCTGCTTGCATCTCAGAAGAATCAGCCTAACTTTAAGCCATCAGCAACAGAACGAAAGGAAGGTGATCCAATGTCTAATGAGATTTCGGACCTCGTAACGGGCATGGAAGAGGTGACGAAGGCGAGGCAGCCCTCGCTCTAATCCCCGCCTTCCTAGGGCTGCATAGACAGTCCAGGCCAGTTTGAGGCCAAACTCATGGAAAGGGTCGCTGAGGCGGCCCTTTTTTATTGTCTCGATGTCTTTATCGTCTTGAGTCAGGCGTTGACGAAAGATCGAAATCTCACTACTCATAAAGTCATCTGATGACTTTATGAGTAGTGAGATGCGAGCGCTCAGCAAGACCAATCTCGCGGATGAGGCGATCGAGGCGATCCGCGGCGACATTCTCGGCAAACGCTGGACGGTCGGCGAGAAATTGCCGAATGAAGCCTCGCTGTCGGCCATGCTTTCCGTCAGCCGGGGCACCGTGCGCGAGGCGGTGCGCGTTCTCGTCTCCCAGGGTTATCTCGAGACAAGGCAGGGTTCGGGAACCTATGTCCGCTCGACGACCGATGCCGGCCGACCGCTGACGATGGCCCGGCGCGCCAGCCTGCGCGACCAGTTCGAGGCGCGCCTGGCGCTCGACGTCGAGGCCGCCCGGCTGACGGCGATCCGCAAGACGCCGGAGACGGTTGCAGGGCTTCGCAGGCTGCTTGCCGAACGCGGCAGTTACGACGGCGGCGATCAGGCCGCCTTCATCGAACGCGACCTCGCCTTCCACAAGGCTGTCATCGCCGCTTCCGGTAACCGGGCGATGATCGAGATCTACGATTTCTTCTCGACCTCGATCGCCGATACCATCGCAGCGACACTCGGCAAGGATATTCCCGAACCGGACATGCAGGCGCATGCCGATATCGTCGACGCTATCGAAACCGGCGATCCCGACAAGGCGGATGCGGCGGTGCGCCGTTTCATGGCGCCCGTTCTTGCCGCCCTCGACCGGATGATCCTGTCATGAACGCGCCGTCCAGCCATGCTGCCAGCGCGCTCGACCCCGCCGACGAATTGCTGATCGATGCCGAGGCCGGCAGCCTTCCGCCGCCGCAGGCAACGCCGGTGCGGGGAGCTGCCGGGCGTTTCCTGCTTGGCGCGAGCCTGGTGCTGATCGCCTTCAACCTGCGCCCGGTCTTCTCGAGCGCCTCGGCGCTTCTGCCGGAGATCCGCTCGGAGCTCGGTGTCAGCGCGCTGGGCGCCAGCCTACTGACGACGCTACCGGTCGTCTGCCTTGGTGCCTTCTCGCCGCTTGCGCCTCGTCTTGCCCAGCGCCTCGGGACGGAGCGCACGCTGCTCGGCGTCCTGCTGCTTCTCGCACTCGGCACGGGTTTGCGCGGGCTTTCCTCCGTGCCACTGCTCTTCATCGGCACCGCCCTTGCGGGCGCCTGTATTGCTGTCGGCAACGTGCTGCTGCCGGGGCTGGTGAAGCGCGATTTCGCCGGGCGCGCCGCACTGATGACCGGCTTCTACACGATGGCGCTTTGCGCCGGTGCGGCAAGTGCCGCCGGGCTGACACTGCCGATCGAGCACGCACTCGGCGGCTCTCTCGAGGGTGCCCTCGCTGTCTGGGCGCTTCCAGCGCTCGCCGTCAGTTTGCTTTGGCTGCCTGAAGTTCTTCGCAGCGGCAGACAGGCAAGACGAAATGGCTTCCACGTCAAAGGCCTCTGGCGCGACCGGCTTGCCTGGCAGGTGACGCTGTTCATGGGGCTGCAATCGGCACTTGCCTATTGCGTCTTCGGCTGGCTGGTTCCGATCTTACGCGAACGCGGGCTCGACGGCGTCACATCAGGGGCGATCGTTTCCCTGTCGGTGATGGTACAGGCGGCATCCTGCCTGATCGTTCCGCATATCGCCGTGCGCGGCCGCGACCAGCGGCTGATCAATGCGAGCCTCTGCGGCGTCGCCGTCATCGCCCTGCTCGGCCTGCTCTTCGCGCCACTTTCGACGGTCTGGCTATGGGCGGTGCTGCAGGGCATCGGCCAGGGTGGGCTGATCGCGGCGGCCATGACGACGATCGTGCTGCGCTCACGCGATCCCGATGTCGCCGCCCATCTTTCCGGCATGGCGCAATGCGTCGGTTACCTGCTTGCCGCCATCGGCCCGCTCATCGTCGGCCTCATCCGCGGCTGGACCGGAAGCTTTTCCTGGTGCGCGGCCCTCTTCGTTGCGCTCGGGCTCGGAGCGGCGATCAACGGCTGGAAGGCCGGCCGTGCGGTGGAGATCAATGTCCATGCCATTGAGAAGGCCGGCTGAGCTCTTCGCTCACTGGCCCATCACCATCTCTTGATGTCGGTCGTCGGCCGCGGATGCTACGCTATCTCAGCCTCTCATTCCCCACGCCGGAGGAGACATCTTGCGCATCCGAATCTTGTTTCTGCTCGCCGCGTTTATGGCGTCGCTGGCACCTGCCCTTTCCCATGCGCAGGAAAGCGATCCACCGAGGGCGAATGTCCAGAGCGGCGCGCGCGACGGCGTATTGAAGCTGCTGCCGGCCGATTCCGTCACCGAGCACGCGCTGACGATCGGCGGCCGGAAGATTGCCTATACTGCCACCGCCGGCACGCTGGATCTCTTCGGCCAGGACGGCGTACAGACCGGCGCGGTCTTCTACACCGCCTATGTCGCAAGGGATGGCGGGCCGAACCGGCCTCTGACCTTTGCCTTCAACGGCGGGCCGGGTGCTGCTTCCGCCTTCCTGCATCTCGGGCTGGTCGGGCCGAAGGTACTCGATTTCGGGCCGGACGGACGCGACGGTGCCAATGCGAAACTCGTCGACAATCCGCAAAGCTGGCTCGATTTCACCGATCTCGTGCTGATCGACCCGATCGGCACCGGCTGGAGCCGGACGGCAAAGGCCGACGACGCCTCCAATTATTATAACGTCAGTGCCGATGCCCAGAGCATCGCCAAGGCAATTGCGCTCTATGTCGCGCACAACAACCGTTCCAACTCGCCGAAATATCTTCTCGGCGAGAGTTATGGCGGCTTCCGTGCGGCCAAGGTCGCCTCGGTGCTGCAGGAAAGCCAGGGCATCATCGTCGCCGGCGCGGTGATGCTTTCCCCCCTGCTCGAGGGCCAGCTGATGTTCAATGCCGATCAATTTGCGCTCGGCGCGGCGCTGGAGCTGCCGTCACTGGCGGCGGCCGAACTCGACCGGCACAAGGCCTTTGACGAAGAGAAGCAGAAGGAGGCCGAGACCTTCGCGCTCGGCGACTATCTGACGACGCTGGCCGGACCACCGCCGATGGGTGCCGATGCCGCCGCCTTCTATGGCAGGATCGCGCGCCTGACGGGCATTCCAGAGGATATCGTCACCCGCAACCGCGGCTTCCTCGGCAGTTCCTTCGTCAAACATTCAGATGGGGGCGGCGAGGTGATGAGCGCCTACGACGCCTCCTTTGCAGCACCCGATCCCTATCCGGAATCGGATTACGACCGCGGCGACGACGCCATCCTTGACGGCTTCACCCGCGCCTATGGCGGCGCCTTTGCCGATTACGCCCGCAACGAGCTCGGCTTCAAGACGGAGATGACCTATTCGCTGCTCGACGGCGATATCAGCCGGCGCTGGGAATGGGGCGGCGGGCGCGGCGGCGGATCGCGCTTCCAGGCCAGCGCCACCGACGACATCCGGCAGCTGCTCGCCTCGAACTCGGCATTCCACCTGCTGATCGCGCATGGCTACAGCGATCTGGTGACGCCTTACAGCGTCAGCCGCTACGTCGTCGACCATCTGCCGCCCTCGCTCGCCGACGGCCGCGTCGGGCTAAAGCTTTATCGCGGCGGGCATATGTTCTATACGAAAGCCGATCAGCGGACCGCCTTCACGGCGGATGCGAAGGCCTTCTACGCCTCACACCCGGCCGCCCAGCCCGCTGAGTAAAGCGTAGCGCGATCAGATTCGCCTGCCATGCTTTGGTTCTTTGTTTTCCGCATGTTGTGATCGCAAAACCGCTCTACACTTTTGCGCGACATGCTTTGGGGGCTTGCCGATGCACATTACCGGAGGATGCCATTGCGGCGCGATCCGCTATCAGGCGGAGATCGATGCGGAGCGGATCTCGATCTGCCATTGCACCGATTGCCAGCGGCTGACGGGTTCGGCCTATCGCATCACCGCACCGGCGCGGCCGGCAAGTTTCACACTCCTATCAGGCGAGCCGAGAGGCTACGCAAAATATGGCGACAGCGGCGGTCTCAGCCGGCAATTCTTCTGCCCGAATTGCGGATCGCCGCTCTACCGCACGGACGGCGAAGGCGGCGCGATCGGTATCCGCGTCGGCAGCATCGACCAGCGGCGGGAGCTGACGCCCAGGAAACAGATATGGTGCCGGTCGGCTTTGCCCGGGGTGGAGAATATCGAACCGCTGCCACGTTTCGAGGGTGAGGATTAGCTTGATGCCGGCCAGACGAGTGGCAGGGACAGCGGTCAGGCTGGGCGGATAGGAACCCGGAGAAAGCCATGAGGATCAGTGCGCGCAACCGTATTAAGGGCAAAGTGGTCGAGGTCGTCAAAGGCGCGACGACCGCCCATGTCCGTATCGACATCGGCAATGGCACGATCGTCACCGCTTCGATCACCAACGAGGCCGTCGACGAACTCGGTCTTGCGGTCGGTTCGGATGCCTATGCTGTCATCAAGGCCTCCGATGTCATGGTCGCGGTTGACTGACGATCATCGGCCCGATCGTCAGCCGGTTTGAAAATCGCCCGGCTGCGGCGGTGCGATTGGCGTGAAGAGCGTGCGGTCCGGCTTCAGGTCAAGAAGCGGCGTGCCGTCGAGACAATCGAGACCGCGCACGAGCAGAATCGCGCCTTCGACGGCTTCGAGCCAGACGATCGAGGTGCCGATCGGATTGGGCCGGACCGGCGAGCGAAGCGAAAAGGTCCCGTGGGTCTTGCCGGTTCGCGCCGGGCTTTGCAGAAGCAGGTCGCGGCGAGAGCGATCGAGCCAGTAGAGAACCTCCAGCCGCTCGAAAGCCTCGACGCCCTGTAGTGCCGGCACCCAGGGCTCGAAGATCTCGATCCGGCAGATGGGGCCATCATGACGGCCCTGACGCGGCGTTTCCAGCCGTGACGTCCACAGCGTGGCGATGCGTCCGATGAAAACGAGGCCTGCATCCGTCGGCGCCGGCGGCTCAATTGCCACTTCGTTTTCGCGGATTTCATTCTCACGGACCATCGCTTTTCCTCATTCAAACCGCAAAATCGGCCGGGACTATGCCATGGCGTTATATTTCATGGAACATCTCGTCCACAACGCTTGCAGCGAGCCTATTCCGGCAGATGCATATCAGGCCAACTGTCGGTGACGCCGGCCTGTACCGGACGCTCCAGATAGGTGGAAAGCGCGATATAGCTGCGGGTGCCGGTGACGCCGGGAACGGCATGGATCTGCGAGAGAAAAGCCTCCAAGGCCTGCGGGCTGGCGGTGCGGACCTTGAAGAGAACGCTGGCGTCGCCGGCGATCGAATGCATCTCCTCGACCTCGGGAAACTGCAGAACCTGCATCAACCGCTCGCTCTTGCCCCAGCCGGCCGCCTCCACATGCACGAAAGCAAGCAGCGGCTTGCCGAGCGCTGCGCCATCGAGCGCGGCATGCACGCCCTTGATGGTGCCGGATTGTCTCAGGCGGCGCACACGCTCATGCACGGCCGGCGCCGACAGGCCGACCGTTTCGCCAAGCCTGGCATAGCTCTGGCTGCCGTCGGCGGCGAGCGCGGCTAATATTTTTCGGTCGAAGGCATCGATGACCGGCTGCTGTGGGCGAATTTGCCGAAGATCCTCTGTATTTTTCGCCATTCCGCAAAACCCTCTTTCTGCCGAAGAATAATCGTCGATACTACCATTATTCAATAGAATATTCGGAGGATGAAAGATTTCATGGAGATGATCGCGCGCAATCCGGCAAGTGGGGTCTATCCGGCCAGCCCTGATTACATCCATGCGCTGGAGGTCAGGCATCCATCCCGGCTGCTCTTCGTCAGCGGCACCATGGGTCTCGATCACGAGGGAATGGCGGCGGCCGATCTGGAAGGACAGCTGGAGCTCATCTGGTCCAATCTGGGCGCCATCCTCACCTCCGCTGATATGACCGTGGACAATATCGTGCGGCTGACGAGCTATCTCAGCAACGGCGCCTTTATGGAGGCGAACCAGAATGCCCGTCTTCGAGCACTTAGCGGCCGCGCCGTGCCGACCACAGCGATCATCGTCGAAACGCTGCGCGACGACTGGCTGGTCGAGATCGAGATCATCGCTGCCGGCTAAGGCACATTGGCCGTCGCACCGCAGGGGTGCGACGGCGGCGGCGATCAGGCCGCCTGTTTCAACAGGCCGAGCGCTTCGGCCAGATCGACCTCGCCGCGGAAACCGCCGCTGCTTTTCGCCTCCTGCCGATGCTCGATCGCGTGGGCAAAACGCACGGCCGGCTCCTGCTGCATGCGCTCATAGAGGCGATGCAGGCCGGGAAACTGCCGGCGGTCGACGACCTTGTGAAAATCGTTCCAGCGGGCGATTCCGACGAAATAGGCGTCCGCCAGGCTCGGCCCATTGCCGAGAAGCCATTCGCGGCCATCGAGCAGACGCTCCAGCGTCTGATGCGCCTTTTCGACCGCGGCGCTGCCATAGGCTGTAAGGGCCTGCTTCTGCTGCGGCTCCAGCGGGTGTTCGAACGCATACCAGAGCGGGCCGAAGGCCTTGAAGAAACTGGTGTTGAGAAAGGCGAGCATCTGGTTCAGCCGATCGAAATCCTCCGACCCCTGCGCAAAACCCAGACCGCCGCCGATCGCCCGAGCGCCGATATGATGGAGGATCGCCAAGCTTTCGCTGATCGTCCTGCCATCCTCGAGCAGCAGCGACGGCGTTTCGCCGACTTTGTTGATCCTGATGTAGTCTTCGCTGGAAACCATTTCCGGCATCTCGACTCGGCAGAGCCGATAAGGCAGGCCGGACCATTCCAGCGCGACGATCGAGCCGAAGGAGCAGCCCTCCGGCACGCCGTAAAACAATATGGGTGACATCAATCGTTCCTTTCAGAATTGACCCCGTTTGGACACGATGAATGTGAAGATGTGGACGATCCTGCGGTAGAGGCTATAAATGCGTCGCAATGTCCACATATCTGGAAGATAGCAATGACGCTCTTCAACCTCAACGACCTCCATCTTTTCGTGCAGGCCGTCGACAGCGGCAGTTTTACCGCCGCCGCCAGGCATCTCGGCATTCCGAAATCGACTGTGAGCAAACGCGTTGCGGAGCTGGAGGCACGGCTTGGCGTCAGGCTGATCCAGCGCACGTCGCGAAGCTTCGCGCTGACCGAGCTCGGCCGGGAATTCTTTCAGCACGCCCAGGCCTCGATCATCGAGGCGGAGATGGCCGAAGGCATCGTGCGGCGGCATCTGGCTGAACCCGCAGGCAGCGTTCGCCTCACCGCCTCGGTGCCGACGGCACAGTTTACCTTGACGGAGCATCTGCCGGCGCTGGCAGCGCGATATCCGAAGCTCAGGCTCTCCGTGCACGTGACGGACCGCTTCGTCGATATCGTGCAGGAAGGTTTCGACATCGCGCTGCGCAGCCATCGCGGGCCGCTGCCGGATTCCGCACTGGTACAGCGGAAGCTCGCCAGCCACCCTTTCTTCATCCTCGCCTCGCCGGATTATATCAGCACCCATGGGCAGCCGCGCCTGCCGGAGGAACTGGCGCAGCATGCGACGATCATGACCAGCCTGACGGAAAACCAATGGCGGCTCCACTCCGATGGCGGCGACGAGGCTCTCGTCACGCTGCATTCCGTCATGGCGGCGGATGAACCCTATGTCTTGATGGAAATGGCCGTGTCGGGGCTTGGCATTACCTGCCTGCCGACATCCGTCTGCCGCAAGGCGCTGGCAGACGGGCGGCTGGTGCGGGTGCTTCCGGAATGGACGGCGGGCAGCATCGAGACGACGATCCTGATGCCGCATCGGCGTGGCCAACTGCCGGCAGTGCGCGCCGTCGTCGATTTCCTGGCCGAACGGCTGGCGGCCCCGCATAACTCCTTAAGTCGGAATTGATTTAAGGAATTATGCGGTAGTTCAAAGTGCTACAGCGTCCTTTGCGCGTCTGAAAAGACGCGCGGCGCTGTAGAGATCACGCCGCCTTTGCGGCGTGATATTCCTTGATGGCGACCATCTTGATCGTCGGATGGCGCTCGGACTCGTAACGCAGCGAGAAACCGTCCTGGGCGAGGAAGACCGGGTCGCCGTCGAGGTCGCGGGCGATATCGCCGCGCTTGACGGTGAGGAATTTCTCGAGATCGGCCGGCTGCTCGGCCGAGATCCAGCGGCAGACGGAGAAACGCGACATTTCGAAGGAGACCGGCAAGCCGTATTCGGCCATCAGCCGCTCCTTCAAGACGTCGAGCTGCAGGGCGCCGACGACGCCGACGATCGCCGGCGAGCCGTCTTCCGGCGAGAACAGCTGGACGACGCCTTCCTCGGCCATCTGCTGCAGGGCTTCCTTGAGCTTCTTCGCCTTCATCGCGTCTTCCAGGCGCACGCGGCGCAGGATCTCCGGCGAGAAGTTCGGCACGCCCTGGAAGACCAGCGATTCACCTTCGGTCAGCGTATCGCCGATCCGGAGGGTCCCGTGGTTGGGAATGCCGACGACGTCGCCGGCATAGGCGGTGTCGGCGAGCTGGCGCTGCGAGGCGAAGAAGAATTGCGGCGCGGTCAGGCCCAGCTGCTTGCCGGTGCGGGCGAGCCTTGCCTTCATACCGCGCTCGAGCTTGCCGGAGCAGATGCGGGCAAAGGCGATGCGGTCGCGGTGGTTGGGGTCCATGTTGGCCTGGATCTTGAAGACGAAGGCCGTCATCTTGTCGTCGGTCGCATGCACGGTCCTGGTATCGGCGACCTGGTCACGCGGCGGCGGCGCGAAATCGCCGAGCGCGTTGATGAGATCGCGAACGCCGTAATTGCGCAGCGCCGAGCCGAAAAAGACAGGCGTCATATGGCCTTCCAGGAAGGATTCGCGGTCGAAGGGACGGCAGGCCTCGATCGCCAGTTCGGTCTCCTCGACAAAAGCCTTACGCTCGTTTTCGGGCAGCCTACCGGCGACGCTTTGCGGACCGTTGACCGGCGTTCCCTCGATTTCGGTATCCGAACCGCGCACCGTGTTGGCGGCGATATTGTAGGAGCCGCAAAAGGTCTTGGAGCGGCCGATCGGCCAGGTGATCGGCGCGGTATCCAGCGCCAGCTTCTCTTCCACCTCGTCGAGGATCTCGAAGGGATCGCGGCTTTCGCGGTCCATCTTGTTGATAAAGGTGATGATCGGAATATCGCGCATGCGGCAGACTTCGAAGAGCTTCAGCGTGCGCGGCTCGATGCCCTTGGCGGCATCGATGACCATGACCGCGGCATCGACGGCCGTCAGCGTGCGATAGGTGTCGTCGGCGAAATCCTCGTGACCCGGCGTGTCGAGGATATTGAAGACATTATCGTTATATTCGAAGGTCATCACCGAGGTGACGACGGAGATGCCGCGTTCGCGCTCGATCTTCATCCAGTCGGAGCGCGTCTGCATGCGATCCTTCTTTGCCTTGACTTCGCCGGCAAGCTGAATGGCGCCGCCGAACAGCAGCAGCTTTTCGGTGAGCGTCGTCTTACCCGCGTCCGGGTGGGCGATAATAGCGAATGTGCGGCGGCGGGAGACCGCCTCGGCGAGACTTTCGGCCATACTTGTGAATCCTGTGGAATTGCCGCGTATCTAGCGACTAAAGGCCGACTTTGCAATTGACCTCGGCGTCGCGCGCGCAAAGTAATGGCCCATGAACATTCATCACGACGTCAGCCCCAGGCTGAAACTCATCCGCCTGCCGAATGGCGAAGGCCTCGATCTGCCCGCCTATGAAAGCAAGGGGGCGGCCGGCATGGACCTGCGCGCTGCCGTTGACGAGGCAGCACCGCTGACGCTTCTGCCCGGCAAACGGGCGCTGGTGCCGACCGGCTTCATCTTCGAGATCCCCGAGCATTTCGAGGGACAGGTGCGGCCGCGTTCCGGCCTTGCCTTCAAAAACGGCATCACCTGCCTGAATTCGCCTGGTACCGTCGACAGCGACTATCGCGGCGAAGTGAAGGTGCTGCTCGTCAATCTCGGCGAGGAAGCCTTCGTCATTTCGCGCGGCATGCGCATCGCCCAGATGGTGATCGCGCCGGTGACCCAGGCACGGGTGGTGGAGATCACCGAGGCAAGCGAAACGGTGCGCGGCGCAGGCGGTTTCGGCTCCACCGGCGTCTGATGGCACAGCGCCTCGACAGCGCGGGCCTGACCTTCCGGCAGGATTATTTCGGCGACCCCGCCGGCTGGGCGGCGCTGGTCTGCCTGCTCAGGGATATTTTCGGCATCGATATCGGACCGCTGCAACAGCTCGGCGGCCCCGACCCCACCAGCATGCCCTTCGGCTGGTTCGACGCCGAAGGGGAACTTGCGGCGAATATCTCGGCCTTTGCGCTGCCCTTCGTCCTCAACGGCAGGAACGTCCATGCCGCCGGCCTGCAATCCGGCGCCGTGCGGCCGCCATGGCGCGGCCGCGGGCTCTATCGCGACGTCACGGTAAAAGCCCTCGACTGGTGCGAGCGACAGGGCTTTGAAGCCGTCATCCTCTATACCGACAAACCGTCGCTCTACGAACCCTACGGTTTCCGCGCGATAGCGCTGCACCGATACGAGGGACCGACGCCCGACCCTTCGTCTTCCGCCGCCCGCGCCCGGCCGCTTTTGCCGACAAACGCGGATGATCTTGCCCTGCTGCAATCGCTGCTGAAAAGACGACGCCCGGTTTCGACCTCGCTGGCGGTCACAGTCAATGCGGCGATGTTTCTGATCAACACCCGGCTCGATCCCGATATCCGCATCAGCTTCCTGGAAGACCGGCAGGCGGCGATCGCATGGAAGATGGATGAGGCAGGCCGCTTCAGCCTCCTCGACGTCGTGGCGGCTGACATACCGTCGCTTGCAGCGATCCTTGGCGGACTGGAGATCGCCCCCGCCTCTGTCGAAGTGCTTTTCCGTCCCGACAAGCTCGGCTGGGACGGTGTTCCGCAACCGTTGGAAAGCGGCACGAGGTTGATGCTGCGCGGGCTCGGCCATGCCACCCCGGATTTTCCGGCGATGTTGTCGCCGATGGCGGAATTCTAGAGCAGTTCCAGCAAAACTGCGCAGCGGTTTTGCGACCGGAATGCGCAAAAACAAAAAGGCGTTTCGCCGCCCCCTATTTCCGCCGGGAAAGCGGCGGCAGGCGGCGTTTGACGGGCGAGGCCTTGATCATCGCGGTGTTGGTCTCCGCCCTTTCGGCAACCCGGTCGAGGATGCCGTCGAGATCGGCCATGGAGCGGATGACCAGGCGGGCGATAAAACAATCATCACCCGTCACCTTGTCGCATTCGATGATTTCGGGAATTTCCTCGATGATGCGCTCGACGATGTGCAACTGCCCCGGCAGCGGACGCACGCGCACGATCGCCTGCAGGGGATAACCGACGGCGGCGGGATCGAGATCAATGGTGAAGGCCTTGATGACGCCACGCTCCTCCAACCGCCGCAGGCGCTCGGCCGCACTCGGCGAAGAGAGGCCGACCTGCTGGGCCAGTTCCTTCAGCGAGATCCGCGCATTCCCGGCCAGCGCCTCCAGAATGGCCTGATCAATTTCGTCGAGCGATTGCACATCATTAGCCACGGCGAGATATTCTCCTCTTATGATTAGGCAACATCGATCATCTTCCTTCATATCCTTATATAAAATCGCCTATCGCCGCAATATTCTTATGCCACCGAAATGGAGGCAATCATGGGCAGTGACATCAAAAGAGGCACGGTGGAAATGACGGCAGCGATGCTGATCTCGGGGACGATCGGTTGGTTCGTCGTCATGTCGGGCCAGCCTGTCAGCGGCGTGGTCTTCTGGCGCTGCCTGTTCGGCGCGCTCACTTTGCTTGTCATCTGCGGTGCTCTCGGGCTGCTGCGGCCAGGCATCATCACGCTGCGCGCCTTCGGCATCGCCATATCAGGCGGTATCGCCATCGTCTTGAACTGGCTGCTGCTGTTTGCCTCCTACTCGCATGCGACGATCTCGATCGCGACGACGGTTTACAACACCCAGCCTTTCATGCTGCTCGTGCTCGGCGCGCTTTTTCTCGGCGAGAAGATCACGGCCACCAAGCTGTTCTGGCTGACACTCGCCTTCGCCGGCATGATTGCCATCGTCGAGGCAAAACCGGGGACAGGCGGGGCGGCATCTGACGGTTACGGCCTCGGCATCCTGATGGCGCTCGGTGCCGCCTTCTTCTACGCGCTCGCCGCCCTTGCCGCGAAATGGCTGAAAGGCACGCCGCCGCATCTGATCGCGCTCATCCAGGTCGCAACCGGCATGCTGATGCTGGCGCCGATGACCGATTTTTCTCATCCGCCCGGCGATGTCGGATCCTGGGCGATCCTGGTGACCGTCGGCGTCGTCCATACCGGGCTGATGTATGTGCTGCTCTACGGTGCGATCCAGAGGCTGCCGACGCATCTCACGGGCGCTCTGTCCTTCATCTATCCGATCGCGGCGATCCTGGTCGACCGGCTGGCCTTCGGCCACGCGCTGCAGCCGATGCAGATCGCAGGCGCCGCGATCATTCTCCTTGCCGCCGCCGGCATGAATCTCGGCTGGACGCCGCGCTGGCTGCGGCCGCGGGCGGTGGAGAGCTGAACCGGGCGTTCGATCGGGATGGCCGAGACGCCCGGTTGCCGACATTACCTCTGCGGGCGCGTCGTTTCGAACAGGAACCAGGTGCGGCGCTCGCCCTCGTCGATCCAGTTCTCGATCAGGCTGGCGGTTGCGACATCATTGTGCTCGTCGCAAAGGCCATGCACTTCGCGCAGCAGCGAAACGAGTTGAGCGTTGTCCTCGCGCAGTTCCGACAACATGTCTTCGGGCGTGACGAAATCCGCGTCATTGTCCAAAAGGCGCTGCTGGCGAGCGATCTGGCCGATGGAGCGGAGCGTCGTGCCGCCGATCTTGCGGGCACGCTCGGCAATGTCGTCGGTCATCGCGAAGATCTGTTCCGCCTGTTCGTCGAGCAGCAGATGATAGTCGCGAAAATGCGGGCCGGACATGTGCCAATGGAAATTCTTGGTCTTCACATAAAGCGTAAAGACATCGGCGAGCAGCGCGGTCAGCGCCGCCGAAATATCGGTAATGGCGTTGGTCGGCAGGCTGGACGGCGTCTTGAGTGGCGAAAGCCTGCGGGTTTCGGCTGGCGTATGGGACATTTAATCTCTCCTTGGTGATGAAAATCTCTAGCGCCACCGGCCGGGACAACCGCGGCGGGCCGCGCTGATCGCGCATTTGCAGAGAGAGAAATAGCAAGGCCGGGTCGCTTTCCAAGTAGATCATGGTCTAGCAGACCTATTCCTTATGGTTATGGACCGATCAGCGCCAAAGCATTGATGAAGAAGCGGCGCTTGCCTATAGATGGGCGGTGGAAGCCCTGAGGGTTAAGAAGATGAGCCTCACCGTCCTGATCACCTATGCCGGAGCGCTGTTCATCGCCGCGGCCATTCCGGGACCCGGGATTACCGCAATCGTCGCGCGTGCGCTCGGCTCGAATTTCCGCGAGACCTTCTTCATGGGTCTCGGCCTGGTGATCGGCGACATGACCTATCTCACAGCGGTCATTCTCGGCCTTGCCTTCGTGGCGCAGACCTTCACCGAGGTGTTCATAACAATCAAGATCGCCGGCGTCCTCTATCTCGGCTACATCGCCTGGAAACTCTGGACGGCGGGGCTGCTGCCGCAGGATATTGCGGCACGGAAATCGACCAATATCGGCCTGTCCTTCCTCTCCGGCCTGCTGGTGACGCTCGGCAATCCGAAGACGATGCTCTTCTATGTCGCCCTGGTGCCGACGCTGATCGATATCGGCAATATCGGGCTACGCGACTATGCGATCCTGCTCGCCGCCACCTTCGTGGTGCTGATCGTCGTGCTTGTGCCTTATATGCTGCTTGCCTCGCGGGCCCGCACGATGCTGAGAGAGCCGCGGGCCTTGCAGGCGCTGAACCGGGTTGCCGCCGGCATCCTCGCCGGCACGGCAGCCTTCATCGCCACGCGGGCGGCCTGAAATAAACATTCGGCAAGAAACGGTTATCAAAGGTTTTTTTCTCTCCTGACCGCTCCTCCAGGTCGAACGCGGTCTGGCCTAGACGGGTCTTTGACCCTATTCTCCCCCTCGATTTCAGGAGCAGGATTTCAAAGGGAGAGCACCCATGTCGCACAAGCCCGGCCGCGGCCGCATCTATTCCTCGATCACCGAGACCATCGGCGACACGCCGCTCGTGCGCTTCGACAAGCTGGCGCGGGAAAAAGGCGTCGTGGCGAACCTGATCGGCAAGCTCGAATTCTTCAACCCGATCGCATCCGTGAAGGACCGTATCGGCGTCGCGATGATCGAGGGCCTCGAAGCGCAAGGCAAGATCACCCCCGGCAAGACGGTGCTGATCGAGCCGACCTCCGGCAATACCGGCATCGCGCTCGCCTTTGCCGCCGCCGCCAAGGGCTATCGGCTGATCCTCACCATGCCGGAGACGATGTCGGTCGAGCGCCGCAAGATGCTGGCGCTGCTCGGCGCCGAGCTGGTGCTGACCGAGGGGCCAAAGGGCATGAAGGGCGCCATCGCCAAGGCCGAGGAACTGGCGTCCTCCCTTCCCGATGCCGTCATTCCGCAGCAGTTCGAAAACCCTGATAATCCCGAGATCCACCGCAAGACGACGGCCGAGGAAATCTGGAACGATACCGACGGCACGGTCGATATCGTCGTATCGGGCATCGGCACCGGCGGCACGATCACCGGCGTCGGACAAGTGCTGAAGAGCCGCAAGCCCGAGATCAAGATCATCGCCGTCGAACCGGCCGATTCGCCGATCCTATCCGGCGGCAACCCCGGCCCGCACAAGATCCAGGGCATCGGCGCCGGCTTCGCGCCAAAGATCCTCGATACCGGCATCTATGACGAAGTCGTCACCGTTTCCAACGACGAGGCCTTCGAACAGGCACGCCTCGTCGCCCGGCTCGAAGGCGTGCCGGTCGGCATCTCCTCGGGTGCAGCACTGACCGCCGCCATCAAGGTCGGCATCCGTCCCGAGAACGCCGGCAAGAACATCGTCATCATCATCCCGTCCTTTGCGGAGCGTTATCTGTCGACGGCGCTGTTTGAAGGGCTCGGGAGCTAAAGGTGGCTATGGCGGGGCCTTTCCGCCGGCAATTTATCCTGCAGAATATCGGGGCGCTTCGGCGCCCCATCATTTGTGCCGTCACCTGCATCCCAATCGACGTGGGACGAAAGTTCTGTGGCAGTCCGCAATAACGATTGTCGACGTCCACCTGAGCTCGTTGAATGCAGGTGTTTGCCAACCTTCGCCATGACTTCCGCCAGCGTCGCGGTCAAACGATTCAGCTCAGTGTGCTCTCTCGTCCGCTCCGGAGCATAGCGCGATATGATGTACTCACGCTTTGCTGTCATTGCCTCGAGATGCAAGGCAGTCTTCTTTCTCAGTTTAAGTTTGGCAACGAACAAAGGCTCAGCGAGATTGTGCATCCGTTTTCGTATTTCTTCTGGAGCAACGCCTTCATGGCGCAGGAAGGCATTTAAGTAGAGTTCGATAGCGTGAATGGCGCACATTCGAGCTGGAGCAATGGATATTGCAACTCGCTTCTGACCCTTCCCGAACAAGAATTTCGAAGCGAGAGAGTAGGCATTCGCTAAGTCTAGAACCTCCGATGGGTTAGCGTTCGAGCCCGGATATTCGTTACTCATCTACATCCCCGGCAGATTTTCTTATCCGTCACCTCCGATCGACTATGTCGAACGGACCGACATCCTTCTCGAAATTTTTTCAGCCTAATCTAATATTGTAAATAGCGACGAAGTGAGGAGAGGCCCTTACCCCTAACGGATAAGCAACCAGAGGGATGTTTAAATCGGCGTCCTAGGCAGCTTCGGCACCGCTTCTGGCAGGTCAGCCCCTGCCAAGAGCATTCGCGGCCGGCAGCGCGCCATAACGGCAGCGATCAATCGTTCCGTCGGGGTTGGGTTCGCGGACAGCGACATAATCTCATAATCCGGCAGCGCACCGGCGGGGATTTCGCTGAGGGCAGCATCAGCGCCAGCGCGATCGGCAGATCGGTGAGCGGCCTGACGACTAGTACTTCAAAATATCTACGCGCATCCGCCCTTCTTCTTAAGCCGCAGCCGTCAGCCTTTCGCCGGCGATGCGGTAGGAGATCGCTTCGGCGAGATGGATGCGGCCGACTGTCGGCTTGCCGTCGAGATCGGCCAGCGTGCGGGCGACCTTCAGCACGCGGTGGTAACCGCGGGCGGAGAACTTCATCTTCTCGGCGGCGTCGCGCAGCAGCTGCAGGCCAGGGGCATCGGGCTCGGCCAGTTTCTCGATCATCGCCGTAGAGCAGCGGGCATTGGTGCCGATACCCTTTGCGCCGGTACTTTCGAAGCGCTCCTGCTGGATTGCGCGGGCGCGGGCGACACGGCGGGCAACATCGGCGCTGGTTTCGGCCGCCATCGGCCGGATGAGGTCGGCGGCGGAGACGGCCGGCACATCGATGCGGATATCGATGCGATCCATCAGCGGGCCGGAGATGCGGGCCTGGTAATCGCTCATGCAGCGCGGCCCGCGGGCACAGCTATGGCCCGGCTCGCCGGCCATGCCGCAGCGGCAGGGGTTCATCGCCGCGATCAGCTGGAATTTCGCCGGATAGGAGACGCGGTGGTTGGCGCGGGCAATCACGCATTCGCCGCCTTCGAGCGGCTGGCGTAGCGCATCCAGCGCCTGCGGCGTGAACTCGGGGAACTCGTCGAGAAACAGCACGCCGTGATGGGCAAGCGAGGCTTCGCCTGGACGGGCGCGCAGACCGCCGCCGACGAGGGCTGCCATGGTGGCGGAATGATGCGGGGTGCGGAAGGGCCGGCGATCGGAAAGCTTGCCGCCGGAGAGCTGGCCGGCGATCGAATGCACCATCGAGACTTCAAGCAGCTCGGCGGCCGAAAGCGGCGGCAGGATGGACGGCAGCCTGGCTGCCAGCATCGACTTGCCGGAGCCCGGAGGACCGACCATCAGCAGATTATGGCCACCGGCGGCCGCCACCTCGAGCGCCCGCTTGGCGCTTTCCTGACCCTTGATCTCGGCGAGATCCGGCAGGTTTGCGGCATTGGCGCGGATCGACGCCTCCGGCCTGGATAGGACTTGCGTGCCGCGGAAATGATTGGCAAGCGCAATCAGGCTGCGGGGTGCAAGGATATCGACGTCGGCGCCTGCCCAGGCGGCTTCGGCGCCGCTTTCGGCGGGGCAGATCAGCCCCTTGCCGAGCGCATTGGCGCCGATCGCGGCCGGCAGCGCGCCTGATATGGCGGCGATCGTGCCGTCGAGATTGAGCTCGCCGACGACGACAAAATCGGACAGCGCATCGGCGGGAATGGCGCCGAGGGCAGCCATCAGGGCAAGCGCGATCGGCAGATCGAAATGCGAGCTTATGCCATATTTCAATATTTTATATGGAGAGACTATGGGCTTTATCAGCGGCCCTGTAGCCTAACCCTTCAGCGAAATATCCTCGGGGGTCCGGGGGCAGACAGCCCCCGGTCTTCGGGGGCGCGGGGGGAATGTAGCCGTTCGCTGCAAACAAAAATGACCGCGGAATAAGAAGTTCCACGGCTGCAAACGACATTGATGAGTCTAACCCTTCACGGTCATCGGCATCCCTGCCTGTACCGTATTTCCATTAGGCCATATCGCATGATCGACGTCAATATTCATTCGTCGCTCGCCACACCGCATCAAAGCTTAGTTCGGCGATCTCTTTTTCGCTTGGCCACTGGAATGTTCTCAAGCTTATTCAACGACTGCATGTTGTCGCTCGTGTTGGCGTTGAACATGCCCCAACCGTTCCCATCGGCGGGCGACACGAAAGTGATGCCTTGATCCTCATAGAATCGTTGCAACGCTGCGACGTAATGCTCGCTCACGTCCACGCCTTTCTCCACCCGCTGAATAGTCTTCCTAGACATGCCGAAGACAGCCTCGACGTCTTCCTGACTGAGGCCCAGAAACTCTCTGGCTGCTTTCATGATTACGGCTGGCACTCGCGGCATAAGGACTCATAAGCACGCTTCCACAGCCTGAGCAAAACATGTTGTCAACAAATGTTGACGCCGAACAATTATTCGGCTTAATGAGTCCTCATTGGCGTCATTTTGTCGCCAAATGAGTCGCGAATCCTTTAAATGGATAGCGGCATAGCGGAGTTGGGCGAATCATGAACTCACAGATGGCGGAACATATTTCTCAACTGAATCGACTCGTAACGGCCTCGAACTTCCACAAGCAGGTCGATCGCGGCGCCGCGCTCATGGCCATACCAATTGGACACACAATTTCAGAAAAGCCCCACGCCTCGAGGGCATCGTGGAGGGTCACCAATCCCTGCCAGACGGCGGATGGAATCGTGGCGGGCGAAGTCTTTTTCATTAAATCCCGTAGGCGATGGTGCCGCCAGGGCACTTTCAATCAAAATGCGAGATCACGCGGTGGGCCGGCGGGCTCGACCTTTGGAGGATGAATAGATGAGGATTCTCAGATTTGGGGAAGCCGAAGGTAATTCGTCGCTACGGGCGATCCGGCGCCGCGTGGAGGCTTCCGACCTGCTGTCGTCCGACTTGCGCGGAATTCTCAAAGATCGCCGACTGCCAGTTATCGATCCTCTCGAAACGCCAATCATAGAACAATGGGTGATCGAGAACTATCCGGCCGCGATGTTGACCGGCTACATCCATTATCCGAACAAGCCAGACCCGTGGGCGTCGGAATGGCTCAGCTTCACCGCGCCTTTGGAGCTCCTGTCAGTGGAAGCAAATCTTGCCCGCTCAATGGCATGCTGGTACCGGCTCGGGACACCAAGCCCTTGGGCCAAGGATACTCTCGCGGCTTGGAGCCACAGATGACAGCTAGGGCTGCGACGCTCCGCGCGCTGACCAAGCTGGCGAAAGCAAAGCTGATGATGCGCAGATCGCCGGGTCTCTTTCTTGCTCACGCGGCACTCCGGCGATCACTCCGTTCGCAACATGCGCTCATGCGAGGATTACCCTCGACCGTGATCGTCGTCACAGGGGGTGCCTCCGTCAGCGAAAGCCATCGAAAAGCAGCGGAACTTGTCGCGACGGGATCGCTAGATGTTCGGGCGAGGCTTCGCCGGCATCAGGAGGTCCTTGTGCATGTTCTCACGCCTCCACTCCGGAAAACGTCCAAAGTCGACAATCCAATTCTGGATGAGCATGGCAGGTACGACGTCATAGTCGTTCTCGTTCACAGCCGGTCAGATATCCCCCCAGGGATGTCTTTGATTGCCGATGCGATTGTGGACATGCCAAAGCCTACTGTGGAGCACATTCATGCAATTCGGCGGTTGCTTCGGCGGACGCCGATCAATGACGACACCGCTCGGCTGCTCGTGGACCTGGAATTTCCATTGCTCGTACCGGTCGTGTGCAAACACCGTCTTTCCGATACCGAAGCGCTAAGTCTGCTGTCGGCCTCCTCCGGGAATTCGGCAGGTGTCGGCCCTCGGCTGGAAGAGCTCCCTGGTTACTCCCCGGTGAAAAAGTGGGCCCAGGCATTCATCGTAGATCTCGACCGCTTCCGACATGGAAAGATGGACTGGTCGAACATGCCCCGCGGCATTCTCCTCTACGGTCCTCCGGGCACCGGTAAGACCATGTTCGCTCAGGCCTTCGCCAGGTCGGCAGCCCTGCCGCTGATATCGGCGTCGGTTTCTCGGTGGCAGGCGGCCGGCCATCTGGGTGATCTCCTGAAAGCAATGAGCGAAACATTCGACAAGGCCCGAGCGAAGCAGCCAGCGATCATATTTATCGATGAGCTGGACTCGATCGGCGACAGGTCGAAATTCTCCGGCGATCATATTGACTACAGTCGCCAGGTCGTCAATTTTCTGTTGGAGCAGATTGATGGCGCAAAGGGTCGAGACCAAATCCTGGTCATTGGCGCCACAAACTTCAAGGAAGCAATCGATCCGGCCCTTCTCCGTAGCGGTCGGATAGAACGTCACATCAGAATCGATCTCCCAAACGCAAGCGAACGGGCCGAAATCCTCCGCTTCCACCTGGGAGTGGAGAATATCGAAATAGAGTTGATGGACATTGCCGCCGATCTTGAAGGCTGGAGCGGCGCCGACTTGGACATGCTCGCAAGAGAGGCCAAAGGTCGGGGCCGGATGAATGGCCGAGGGGTCAGGATAGACGATCTGCTCGAGTCTTTACCTCCGGTGCAGGCTCTTTCTCCCCACCAGGCTCGCCGCGTCGCTTTTCACGAAGCCGGGCATGCTATCGTTGCGTCAGTCCTTTCTCCCGGTTGCAGGGTGAGCGTGTCGATCCGGAAGAAGCTCCGCCTCGTGGGTTCGCGAGATCTGGCGCCCGGCTGGACCCGATATGAAGACGACGACTATGACCTGCTTCCAACGAACTCAGACTTTGAGAATGTCATCTGCCGAACGCTGGCTGGAGCGGCGGCGGAAGAATTGCATCTGGGTTCCAGATCGACTGGTTTCAGCGGTTCAGCGGGAAGCGACCTCGACACGGCGTCAGCCATCGCGGCACGCATGGTCGCGTCATATGGCCTGGGCCGGCGACTCCGGTTCTTAATAGAATCTCATCACATGGATATCAGGCGGGCATCTCGCCTGCCGGCCGACCTGCGAGACGAGATCACCCAGATTCTCGAAGAACAGTTTGCTCGTGCCAAAACGGTCCTCTCCGAACAGTCGGCATTTCTGGTCGAGCTCGCGGAAGAGCTTCTGGAAAAGGAATACGTCGGGTCAACGGACGTCGCAGCGATCGCTGCAAAGAGCATGACTTCAGGGAAGGATTCGACGCGATCCGCTTGTCCTTGAACGGTCGCGTCCGCACCGGGATCATCGTTGGCAACAATATGGAACCGACGTTGTTTCAAGCTGGCCCCGATTAGGCAATCCTACGAACGTTCGCTGGTGACACTGCGACGTTTCAGGGTTTCGCGGCGTCGGCCTTGGCCAACGATGCGCCGAGAAAACGAGCCATCGTCCTCTTCATTCTTCGAGATTTCTGACACACTCGCAGATAGCGGCTCTTCTTTATCAGACCGTGTCGCGTCTGCCCCTTCCTCACCAATGATATTACCGCTTCCCATTCGACCGTCGAGCCTATTCGCTTGAAGATGGCGACAATACACCTTCCCCGAGATCCGCGCCATCGGCTCTCGGCAGTCTTGTTGAACGTTAGCAGGGACCGCGCATGAGGGGCCGTGGCACTGTATTGACCGATACGCCACCCCAGCGGCGGACTTGGACGATAGAGCAAACTGCTCTTTTCGCTTACTGAGCCCCGCGGGGATCGCCGGAACGTTGAGTAAAGACGTGCAGAAAACCTTCGTCACCTGATAGCAGACAGGTAGTGTTTAAATGCTTTGCCTTTGTTCCATCTCAGAATCCTAACTCGTGTCGTGAGATCAACCTCTCCATGTCCTCTTCGCGGCCGGCAATCAGTCGACGGTTCAGATGAATGGTATCGAGGAAAGACCGCATGTCCCAGACGAAGTCCCGAAACATCTGGTAACGTTTTGCTTCGAGTCTATTGTTGCCAGCTTCTTCATACTCGTCCGTGACAATTTCCTGGCCGATGAAGGCAACCACGAACTCTTCTTCTAGCATCTGAAACTGAGATTTAATGTCCGCCAGCGCATCCCCGACGTCCCATCCTCGCTCCGTCAGAACCTCGTCGGGTTCAATCCCAGCAATGGCCAGCCTCAGCATGTCGATGCCATCGGCCTCGAAAGCCTCGGGTGCAAGGTCGCGACATGTAGGGTGTGATTTGGCCGCGGTCTTGACAATCTTCGGAAGAAAAGCGGAAAGGCGTTCCGCGAACTCGCGGAAGGTGCCGTCGGTGTCATTTTGTACGGAACGCAGCACGTCGATGAAATCATCTCCTAGTAGCGGCCCAAGTCTCTTCAAATCGGAAAGCGAGATGGCCGCCTTTCTATTCGTCGTCGTATCCTCGGTAAGTAGCTCTTCTGGAATCATAGCCGCGGTTCCGGTTTCAGCAAAAAACCTGCGCTGGTGGACTCCGGGGCGTCAAGATGCCTTGGAACCTGACCCCACCAACCGCTTCAAAAAAGGCCTCATCCTCGGGCTAGAGTAAGCCGCGACGCCCTTCTTCCGCATGCGGGCCGGTAAAGGTCGTGACCTTTGCCGCAGGCGAGAGCTGGAACGGTGGCGGATCATTCTCCACGATGATGATGAACTGAGCGTGTGACGACTGCCGTTCCAGGTATTCATAGAAATATGTGTTCAGCCGCGTTTTTGACCAGCACCTCGTCCGGTGAAAGATCGCCGTGCTTCGAAGTATGGTAACCGGTGTTCCGCTCCCACGTAGTCTTCCCGCCCTGGTCTGTCATCGCCTATCCATGGATGAGCAACGGGAGTTTCTCCATGGAGAGTACATTGGAGGTTCTCGCGACCAGGAAGTCTGGACGTGAGGTTCACCGGCAGTGGCCGGTTTAAGGAGTTGAAAACATGGAGGAGATGTAGTGAATGGTTGGTGCGCTAGGCAATCTGGCGATCATTGCAGTTCGGAAAGCGTAAAGATGAATGACGACTACTCCGACAGTTTCCATTTCCTTCATCGGTTTTGGCCGGACCTCCACGACCTAGGAAGAAAAGCTGAACAGGCTGGGTCGCATCAGCCGGATATCGCGGCTATTCGGCTTCGAGGTCTGACCGAGCAAATGGCCATCGAATTATTCGGTCATCTGGGACTTAATCGCGATCCAGCACAATCACATTTTGACAGGTTGGTCCTGCTCGAGAGCGCTGATCTGCTCGATGCCCGCATCCTTTCCAAATTTCACGCCATCCGAAAGGTTGGCAACAACGCCGCACATAACAGGAGGGTCGCGCAGGCCCAGGCTGAGTCTCTCCTGGAGGACGCTTGGTCTCTTTCGTGTTGGTTCTGTCGTTTTATGCGTCCCGACATCGAATGGCTGACGCCGGTGAGGCAGAACGCAAGCTCCGACCAGTTTGCTTCTTCTACCAAAGCGAAGGAATTGTCTGTCGAGCGCCAGCCGACAGCAGCGGGCAGACAGTCAAATGTGCTCAAGTTCCCCGAGGAGCGTGTCCGGCGTATACAGGAGCAGGTATCCCGCGCCATGGCGGAAGTTGATCCGCGAGTGCGTCAACTTCGGACGGTCATCACTCTTCGCGAGGCCTTCACTGAAACTCTATCGGATGATCAGGCAGCGTGTCTTGATGCTCTGTCGACATTTCTTGCCAGTCCAACGCACCGCATCTTCCTCCTGAAAGGCTACGCCGGTACCGGGAAGACCTTCCTAGCCGAGGGCATCACCGAGTATTTCTCGGCACAGGGGCGCGCGTTCCGTATCGCCGCGCCGACGGGCCGCGCCGCGAAGATCATCTCGGAAAAGACTGGCCGCTATGCACGAACGGTGCATAGCGAGGTCTACGACTTCGGCGACCTGAAGGAATATGCGCAGGAGAACCAAGAACTCGGGTCTGAGACGTTCAAGTTCTATGCGAGGATAGCGTCCAACCGAGATCCGGCCAACACGGTCTACATCGTGGACGAGGCGTCGCTCCTTTCGGACATCTACTCGGAAAGCGAGTTCTTCCGATCGGGCACCGGATATGTCTTGAATGACCTGATCAGCTACGTCGGCTTCGAGCACGGCGAGACTGACCGGAAGATCATCTTCGTAGGTGATCCCGCTCAGCTTCCCCCAGTAGGAATGTCCTCTTCCCCGGCTTTGGATGCAAATTACCTTCGTGCGAAATTCGGGCTGGAGGCCACCGAATACGAGTTGAAGCACGTGCTGCGGCAGAAGGCGGATAGCGCCGTCATACGCAATGTCATGCCGCTTCGCGACAGCCTGTCGAGCGGTACATTTGGGAGCCTTAGCTTCGACTTCGACGAAGATGTCCGTCGTCTTCGTTCGGACGAGGTCCTGCCGTTATACATGGCCACGCGCACTAACAGCGAAGCTCCGATCGTCATCACGCGGTCGAACAAAGAGGCTGCAGGTTTCAACCGAGCGATCAGGAGTTCATTGTTTCCCGGACGGGAGTTCGTTGCTGCCGGTGATCGGCTTATCGTCACTGCGAATGGGTTTGTGAACGGCAATTTTCTGGCAAATGGCGAGTTCGTGGACGTCGTCGATGCGGAGACCATGGTGGAGCGACGATTTGTTAGTCTCCGACGCCGTGACGAGGAGACGGGGGCGGTCGAGGTGATCGAAGTGCCGCTTGTATTCCGCGACATTCGATTGGCGGTCTCGTCGCTGGACGACGGCGAGGCGGTTCTGACAGCGAAAATTCTCGACGACCATCTCCATGATAGCGGCAGCGGGGTGGATGCAGTCCAACAGCGCGCCCTTTATGTGGACTTCCTAAAACGTCATCCGGACCTGAGGAACGGCAACGATCGAGATCGGATCAGTGACATCATACGTCAGGACCCGTACTTCAGTGCACTCCGCGTGAGGTTCGGCTACGCCGTGACCTGTCACAAGGCGCAGGGTGGTGAATGGGAAAACGTCTTTGTAAGCTGCCCGTCTGGCCAGAATCCAAGATCGGCGGATTACTTCCGCTGGCTCTACACCGCGATGACCCGCGCGAGCGGAAAGCTATATTTAATCGACCCGCCGGAAATCAGACTGAAGATCGCCGGATCCGACTGGTGGTCATCTCCCGAGGCACAGTCGACGCCGGGGAGTGAGCAGCGATCCATGGTTGCTGGACCAGCTATCGCACCGCCAGAGGCGGCGTCGGTATCGCCACAAGAAGCGTTTCGCCTTGGCGTTCTGGCGCGTGTAAGAGACCTTCTCGCGGGGACCGGGATCCAAATCGACGATGTCGCCCATCACCAATATCAAGAAGCCTTCTATCTTCGCCGCGAACTCGACACCGCACGCGTGAACATCAGCTACAACGGGAGGTTCAAGATTACTGGGGTAACGACCCAGCCGACAGTGGCTTTCAGCGAACAGATAGCGGAGAGCCTCAGGACTTTGGTAGGTCAGTCCGTCGGAGCAACCGCTGCAGTTACTGGAAACGGCGGCTCGTCCAACACGCCATTGCCGAGTCGCCCCTTTCTTGCGCAGTTTCACGACCGCTTGTTGCCTCTTCTGGAGGAACGTCAAATTCATGTCGTCGGACTGAAGGAGCAGGCGTGGAGCCAGCGCTACACGTTTTCGCGTGACGGCGATGCTGTGGTCGTCGACGTCTTCTACGACGGGCGGGATCGGTTCACGAAATGCATGCCGATCAACGTCGGCGGAAGACTGGGAGGCCCTCATAGTTCCCTGCTCCCTGAGGTGCTTCAACTCCTTACCGAACAGGTCATCCCGTGAAGCCGTCGCAGCAGGTCACCGCGCTGCGTAAGGCTGGGCAACTCGACGAAGCGTTCAAGCTCGCTGCGGAACTGGTCGCGGTCCCTGGAGCCAACGAATGGGAGCTCGGCGCGTATGGTTGGTGCCTGATCGATCTCGTGCGGCGTCATGCTGTCGACCAAGATCAAGCGTCGCTTCGCGATTATCTAGGCTTACTGACGAGGTTCGAAGTTCCGGGTGGCAATGATCTTCTGGCCGAGCACCGAGAGAGGGCGCTGTCTCTGGGGGACGCTGATCGCCGCGCAGTTTTGGCCGCTCGGAAGCTTGGCAAGGATGGACAGCACGACGCCGCCGTCAAAGCATTTTCTGCAGTAATGGCGAACGGGAGTCTTACAAAGGTCGACCAGGTCGCTTTCGGCTGGGAACTTTATCGGGTCGTCCAAGACACATTCCGGAGCGCGGGGTCGGGAGATTTGCCGACGAGCGCTATCGACGCCATTAAGAGGAACCTGAACACCTATCTCAAGCTCGGCATCTCCGAGCCAGGACTTCTGCATAGCCTTATGATGCAGCAAGCGATCCGACTATCCCATGGCGATCATCTTCGCCTCGTCGCATTCGCCCGATTATGGGGGTTGGATTTGTTTCAGTCTGACGATTTTCGCGAAACTCGGCTCGAAGACGGCAAAACTTTCCCTCCGCTTGCGGAAGCGGTCCTGCAGCGCGCGTCGAAAGAGGCTGCAAAAGGCGGGTCTCAAGCGGAAATGCACTACATTCTGCCGCACCTCGAACGAGGCTTGAGCCACTTCCCAGAAAACGCTTGGCTGAAGCTGAACATGGTAAAGGTGCTTCGGGGCCTGGAGCGGGTCGACGACGCCCGTCGCCTTGCGACGGATTTCGCTCGCAGCAAGGCAGGAGACTATTGGACATGGGAGCTGATCGGCGATCTAGAGGTCGAGCCGGAGATGCAGCTTTCGTGCTACGCCAAGGCACTGTCGTGCTCCGAGGACGACACGTTCGTTAGCAAACTTCGTCTTAAGTTCGCGTCCTTGATAAGAACGGACCACCCCGGAGAGGCGAGAGCCGAAGTCGAGCGAGTGATTGAGCACAGACGCCGCGAAGGAACCCGCGTTCCTGCGGAGGCTCAGAAGATGGCGGAGAGTGCGTGGTTCCAATCTGCAATCACAGCGGCAACGGGCCGTCAGTTCTACGAGCGCTTCAAGCACCGCGCCGAGGAATTGCTTTTCGCCCATATCCCATGGACCGACGCATCGATTGGCGATGAATTCGTAATCGAGGGTAAGGACGGGCAAAAGGACCGTGTCCGCAGGCGATTGCTCGTGAAGTCATCCCCTCTTCCTCTGGAAGTAAGCGTTCCAGCAGGGCATCCGGACGTACGACGCTGCCTGCCTGGGGCGCCCATAAAGGTTCAGATGGAGGTGTCGTCCGCCGAACCCTGGAAGGCAACAGTGCATCGCATCCATCAGCGTGACGGAACCAGCAACGACGTTGTGCCGGAACTATGTGGAGTGGTTGATCACATCAACCACGGGAAACACCTCCTTCATTTTGTGGTGGCTAAGGATATTGAAGGCACCATTTCTTTGAACGACTTCTCAGGCCCAGCGGAGATTGGACAGGCTGTAGCGGTGAGGATGACCAGCTACCGCAATCGGCAAGGCGTGCGCACTCGGGTTCTGTCAGCATCCTCGACGACACTATCGCCTGGGCCGGATGTGATGAAGCGTTTCGATGACGATCTTGAAATCCGAAATGGGCTCGGCTTTACTTCGACGGGGATCTTCATTCCAGCGGATATCATTGCGATATCAGGTTTGGCCGACGGCGACAGGGCGGAAGGTCTCGCCATCATCAATTTCGATAAAAAGCGAAACAAATGGGGCTGGAAAGCCATCAGCGCAAAATGATCTCATCGACCACGATTTTGGTCTAAATGGTATCCAACGCCTCGCCAGAGACTGAAGCAACCATTTTAGTCGAACCGAGGCGATAGCCTCATTCAAGTTGTCAATACGCCTCTTCAGTCCGAGGCCTTCGCGGTTTCTCTGCCGGGTCTGGTCGATCTCTTCGTACGACTTCCTGGCCTGCAGTTCCGCTGGTCGAGCGTTCGCGATGCCTAAGTCGGCTTGCCTGAGGAGTTCCTCCTTTTCGGCGGCGCGCGATCAAGCCCTCACGCTCCGCGCTTAGAGATCCCATGATATGTTTCAGGTCAGCGCTTTCTGCGCGGATCTTTGCCATCTCGGCGACCACAGCCTTTTGCGACATGTCGACGGTTTCCAGTCCGTGAACCTCGTGCTGATGTTCGGGATCCGCACCACGAACTGGACAGGCGCGCCGGGTGCCTGCCATGAGTGCCACCGCGCCTTCTTCACGCGCCTCCGTGACGCACTGGAGCGCGCATTGGCTGAAGACGCCCAGCAAATCTCCGGTTTCCAAGCTACTTGGGCTCGACGTAGTTTCAGAGAAAATATCTGGGTAAACCTACACCACTCGCCTTTGGTCGCCCTTCACCAAATCGTCCAGAAATTCCGACACCGGATCGACGCCGGTTATCAGCAAATGGTCACGGGCGCGCGTGCAGGCGACGTAAAGCAGATGACGCTCGGTATCGTACACTTCCTCAAGGTCGGCATCGTCGGCAACGCTCTCGATCCGTTCTTGAAGAGGAATGACTTCATCGTCGCAAGCCATGACAACGACGGATCTGAATTCCAGGCCCTTGGCGAAGTGCATCGTGCTGATGGCGATGGCGCCGTCTTCAACCTCAATCTTGTCGTTGAGTTCAATGGACCGCGCTCCGGCGATCTTCAGCGCAGCCCTTGCCCGTTTGAGCTCGGCATCGGAACGCACGAAGACGCCGATTTCGTGAGGCTGGCATCCTTTGCGCAGCCGTTCCGCGATCCATGTTCCGACGGCTTCGGCTTCCTTGGCGGTATCAGTGCACACCGTCACCAGTGGTGACGGCCCGTCGAACATCGAAACGGTTCCGCGCCGTCCTTCGGCATTACCATCGACATCGGAAACCGTAGACGGGAGGAGGCGATCCGCGTGCAGGCGGATTTGGTGCGAGGTGCGGTAGTTTATCCGAAGCGTGAAGGATCGCCCGCGCACATCCAGCCCGAGCGCCTTCCATGAGAAGGGCTGCTGGAAGATACGCTGGCCTAGATCGCCCGTGAAAAACAGCCCATCGGGCTCGCCGCTCGCGAGCACACCGAGGAATCGCGCTTCGGCGACACCGAGATCCTGGCACTCATCGACAACTGCGTGGTCGTAGGGCCGCTGCTTGTCCGTCGCCAGTTGATCGGCAAGCCGGCCGAAAACCTCGGGCCATGTCACGGTCTTGCGCTCGGCCAAACCAGCGCGAACGCGCTCGAAGATTGTCCAGAGAATTTCGCGCTGCTTGCCGCCGATACGGGTTTTTCGGCCCAGCCTCGAAACATCGCGGTAGGCTTCCCATGATTTCAACTGCCAGGCGTCGGCGACTTCGGTCCATTCCCCGAACAGGAAATGCGACGAGAATTTATGGCCTTCGACTTCAGCCGCCGCCTTGGCGAGCAAGGTCTTGATCAGCGCGGGCGCCGCGATCTGGGGTTGGCCAAAACGCGCCGCATAGAGGTCGTAGCCGACGGCGGTAATCGCTTTAACGGTGATGCGTGCGGCGATCTCCGGCTCGCTTGCAACGAGGCTGGCGAGTTTCATACGCAATGAATTGGCCAGCGGCTTGGAGAACGTTGTCAACAGCACCCGCGCTTGGCGGTGAACGCGCGCGAGATGAACCGCGCGATGAAGGGCCACTATGGTCTTGCCGGTTCCCGCCGAACCGGAAATTCGCGCCGGGCCGGAAAACTCGTGCTCGACCAGCGCCCTTTGCGCCGGATGTAGGAATACCGTCCATTTGTCCCAAGGGTAGTCCAACGCCTGCCGCAACTCGTCGACATTGGTCAGCACGCGGAAACGGCGCTGGGCGTCGGGGTGCGCGAAGGGATCGGCGTCGACCGGCGCGGGCTCGGGTGGTTCGGGCTTCTCGCCGACCGCCAGCTTCAGCAGTGCTTCCTGCGCCTCTTGCGGCAGATGTGTGATGATATCAAACAGCGTGTCCTCGGTTGCCTTGCGAACGTCATCGACCCATTCCTCGGGCACGCCGAAAGCCATCAACTCGTATTTCCGCAGATTGTCGAACAGGCTCACGCTCGCCTTCACCACGGGCGCGGCTACAACAGGCGCTGCGACTTCCTTCGTCCTGAATATCTCGACCTCTTCGATGCGCTCGCGCACCTCGACCAATTGCATGGCACCCGTCGTCGGATGCCGCTCGATCTTGCGGCGCTCGGCCCACTTGTAGGCGGCGTCATGGTGATCGACATAGGCCAGTAGCAAGCTCGCCGACGTGCGGTGAACAATTAGGCGGATGTCGGCGTTGACGCGCACCGACCAGAAATTCGTATCCTTGGCGTGATCCAGCTTGTGGAATGAGAGGCCCGGTGCAGAAGGGTTCATCTGCAAATCAAACGCCGTCGTCTTGGCTGACTTTTGCTCTTGCGCCGTGAGCCGTCCTAAGCTAGCCGTAAAAGTATCGGCAATCCTAAATTCGTTCCCCATAATGGCTCCTGGTACAAAAATCTTGCCCGGCTTAGCTGTACTTCACCATCCATGAGGACGCAGCCTTGGACAACGCTCCCGCCTTCAAAAGACCGATAGGGTCAGGAAGGCGCCTTAAATTTGGCATGCTTTCGACGCCGGTAATTCGATATATTTCATACTGAGACCCCAGTTCGTCTGCTCGACGCCACTCGTTGTCTGAGATCTCGAATTGCTTCGATTTCGAGACGGTTGTCTTGACCTCAATGAATTTTGGACTTCCGTCTTCGTTAAAAGATTCAATATCGTATCCCTCGTATGGGTGGGTCTGGCTAACCCAAACAATCTGGTTAGCCAAGTCGTGAAGGCCGGCCCGCTTGAGACGTTTGCGTTCATAATCCAACGCCCATCGCTCTCCTTTAAGTCCGATTTCGTCGCATCGCCTCTTGATTTCGAGTAGTTCCTCACGTGTCAACTTTAGTTTTCGGATGGCCGCGGTGTCACCGCTTATCATCGCTTCAACTGCTTGCTGATCGACAACCGCGGCCTTGGATAAAGAAGGCGGCCCGAGGATAACTATATCGTTTCCGTGAAACGCACCCTTCTCCAACTTCAAGTTCGCTGGCTTCTTCACGACAACATTTCCAGAGAACTTACCGCGTCCACTGTAAGATCCAGCGTGGATGGCATCGCGATTAAAGATATACTCGGCGATGCTGTTAGGATTGAAGAAAGCGGCGAATTCGAGGGAAATGATGTTCGATTCCATGGGTAGAATATGAATGCCAGATGTGGGAACGTTCGCAAATCCCGCGCTCGGCAAGAAGGTCGAGGCATTGTGCGTGGCCCCACCGTAGTCTAAGCGACGTCCATCGATCCCCACCCAAGTCTCTCTTTCTCGGTCAAACGCTATAACGACATCCTCAAAGAGAGGCGATCGCATCAGCGTCCCATTGTAAGTCCTTGTTATCTCGACCCGCTTCTCGTGCGGACGATTTCTGCTGGATGACGTAACTGTATATGCAAAGAGACGAATACGCTTGTCCTCGGCACCGCCTTCAAGAACGAAAGCCTGGCCGTTTCTCGGGAGAACAGTCTCGTCCGGAGCGCTGCGTATTCTCCACCCTGTATTCAATAACCCACTGATAGCCAACGGCAGTCGACTTTGCCCATGAAACCTCACCCGCCTTTGCATGACGCCCCCAATCATTGAACTTCTCGCGAGACGCCTTTTTGTTAGGACACCGCAAAGACCTTCATCACTTCGTCACCGAGATGATTGATTACCTTTACAGCGACGCGACCCGACGACGGACGGCGGAATGGACGTGATGTATCGCTATTGAGACTTTCCCACGCCTCTTCGTCTATTTCGGCTTTCAGAGTGGCCTTGAGAGACTTGTAGGGATCATTCGCGCCAAGAAAGTAAGCGTGCCTGACGAAAAAACTCTCTTCATTATAGTCGGTATCGAGCATCCAAAGCGCGATGCCCTCGGTACCTTCTGATAGGACTTCGCCGGTCTGCGGCTTGAAGACGTCGACGCCGAAAACGCGTACTCGTATCATCTCGTCATCGACTTCCTCGATCTTGATGTCGGGCTCACCGAAGATGACAAAGAGGTTGCCTGCGCCCGTAGCCTTAAGGTCAGAGCCCATATGCAAGTCTGGGTTCATGCGAGCTTTCAGGACGGGCAGACGGCCCAACTTATCAAACTCTGCGGAGTGGGCGTCGTAATTGAAGGCGCAGGTAATCAGCAAATCGAACCCCGCATCCCCCGCCTCGCGCGCAGCGGCCACGAGGTCTGGACGCGATACAGTGCCGAATTCGGGTCCGATGAAGATGCCCGCGCGTTTCGGTTGGTCCCCCTCCATAATTGCGCCTTCGGCGCAGACATAGTTGCCGGGCCAGCCTACCAGGCTGTGGAATGTGATCCGGTCCTCCTTGTGCGCTTGTTGGACACCAGCGGCTTTCAAGTTTTCGAGGATCATATGGGCGAAGTCAGCTATTGCATCACTACGCTCCGCAACCTTGCGCTTTCCCTCGGCAGCTTCGAGCAAATCAACCAGCTCATCATTCCAGTCGACCGCGAGTGTGCGGTGTGGCGAGAGACTTTCAACGGTGAACGGTCCAGCAACACGAACCCGATCTTTATGTGAGTATGGCCTGTCGTAAAGATACTCATAATCCGCTTTGGCTGCGATCGATGCGTCGATCTCCCGTTGCATATCAGAACGTGCTTGGCACCACTTTTCATGGAATGCTCGTGCATCATCCGGCCAATCGGAGGAGGCGGCACGGGGTACTTCCCACTCTTCCATAACCTTGCCGATTGAGGCATTCATTCTCTGACGCAGTGGCTCAAGCACCGCCTGCGCCTTTTCCCAGATGACATCAATTTCAGCATTATTGGCGATCGATTTGAGCGTGATGTGAGGCACGCGCTCGTAAACAAACCCGTGGCGAATGTCACCGCGCGTCTGCGTGGTCTTAGGCGGTATCCGGGCAATTTCGCCCTCTTTGCGCTGGCCCTCCGGGCTGTCAGCCAGAAGATAATATGGGTATCGAGCGCCCATCATACGTGATCTGGCCAGTGCGATAGCGACCCGGCTTGTGTCAATTGTAATCCAGCGCCGGCCCCACTGTTCGGCCACATAGGCCGTAGTGCCAGAACCACATGTCGGGTCCAATACCAGGTCACCGGGGTCAGTTGTCATTAGAATGCAACGTTGGACGATGTCTGTATTAGTCTGAACCACGTAAACTGGCGAGGTTTGGCCCAGAAACCCGTCCCAGAGGTTGCCAATCGCGGTAAGGCTGCTTTCATCCAAATATCTGAGATGTCTAAGAGAGTTACCAATTACGATAATGCGACCAGTCTTTAGCGCTCTTTGAAGTTGTTCCTTCGTGGTTCCCCACCACCGTTTTCCAGAATCAAAGCTTCTTCCTCGATACCAGATGTCGTACTTAGCACCCGGTCCCGGTTTGCTCAGTGATACGTCTTGGCCGAGCCGGGCGCCCTCTGGCAGCGCCTCACCCCGCTTCTCCCATTCCGCGGTTCTTAACCGTTCTCCGTTTGGCAAGATGACCCACGGAAAGTTTGGATCATTTCGCTCACCTTTCAGGGTAAAGAGCTGTCGATATTTTATTTTCGCGTTTGCGCTGCGGCTGTACCAGAGAATGTAATCCAAACGAGCCGGCATGCGGTCGCTAGCGGACAATCCGATTGCACCCTTTGTGAAGGCAATCATTGCCACAGAAGCGTCGGCCCCGAATACTTCATCCATCAGAGCTCTAGCCAGGTGAACGTTCTCGTCGCCGATCTGCAAGAAAATTGAACCGCTCTCGGATAAGAGATCCCGTGCAACAGTCAGTCTGTCCCTCAAGTAGGTCAGATAGGAGTGAATTCCGTCACGCCATGTATCGCGAAAGGCGCGTACTTGTTCTGGCTCGCGGGTCAGTTGGTCTTTCGCACCGTCCTTGACATCGCGCGAGGTGGTGCTCCACTGGAAATTCGAATTGAATTTAATGCCATAAGGTGGATCGAAGTAGATGCACTGCACCTTGCCGCGCAGTCCCTCGCGCTCCGCTAGGCTCGCCATTGCAGAGAGGCTGTCACCGGAAATCATTCGATTCGACCAGTGTTGATCATGTTGGTAGAATTCGGTCGCGGACTCACTGTCCTTAAGGCCATTGAAATCCGCGAAGAGATCGAGCGTTGGCGGCGTGGTCTCATCAACGCGCTTCTTCGCTTCGCGTTCTAAATCGTCAATAATAGCCTTCGGGTGCACTTTCTCCTGGATGTATAGCGGAGGCGCCGCGACAACTAGATCCGACCAGTCCTGCTCGTCCTTGCCGCGCCAAACGAGCTGCGGATCCAGGTCGCGGTTGCGCCGATCATAGGCAAGTTGAATTGGTGTCTTTTCCTCATCGCGCATCAAGCTTTCATACTCCGCCGTTGGAATATTGCGGCGCGTGGCGGCATCATGCTTCAGCGCGGTGACCTCGATTGGTCTCTTCGCCATCACGCGGCCTCCATCTGATTGTCAGTCGCGGCCAAGTCCATATCCTCTTCGGCAACGTCTTCGCCTTCTTCGGTTGCCGCGCCGGCTTTGACGATCTGATGCCCGGTCGCCTTCGAAATCAGCGCGAGAAGGCGGAGCTCGCGGTCCTCCATGAAGTCGGCAAACCGGTCAGCGCGCAGCAGCGCGGGATCAATGGCGTGCGACGAAAGATAGCGATCGAGCGCCACGGGTTCGATCCGGGGCGCGTCCTTGCCGCCGGTTTCAAGCTTTTCAAGATATTTCGATGGCGCCGCGCCGCTGAGGATTCGATTGGTGCGATAGCCGAGCGGCGTCTTGTTGATGATCGTATCGAAAACCTTCACGTCGATATCCTGCTTCTTGCACCAGTCTTGTGGGAAGATGTGGTGAATATCGACGCTCTCGTCGAAGAAGATCGTCTGACCGAAGGATTGGCCTGAGCGGAAATCGATCGCGCCTTCGCCCATCAGCAGGGCGTGAATGCCCTTGTAGGCGGCGGACTGCCGGGTGCGCATGGATTTCAGGCGTTCGGCGCGGAATATGCCGTCGCGAACCGTGGCCGGCTCGGCGCCGCCATCGATCCAGAGCGGGACTTCGAGTATATCCTTTGCGAACCGGGACTCGATCGCCGAGCCGTAGAGTTCGCCGAAAATACCGCACCAATACCAGCGCGCCAGCTTTTCCTTGACTGTGGCGTGATTCCATTTGTCGCCGATCTTCGCCAGAATGGCGGCGAAGGGAACGAGCTGGCCTTGGTAGGGCAGATCGATGACGCGATAGACGTGATGTTGCCGGAGGAACTTCGCGGCCGTCTTGAACCCTTCCTCAACCAGCTCGCGGTATTGCTTGTACGCCGACAGCGGCAATTCCAGCAGTGATTGCCGCGTAGCCCGAACCGCTGAGAGCTCGCTATCTTTCTTGCCGCTGGCGACTTCGTCTTCCCTAATCTTGCTGGTGTGCAGGAGGGAGATGGCCTGCAAGACATCGGTGCTCGCGACCTTTTCGAGCACACCGAACTTCTGATCGGCGGCGCGCCCAAACATCTGGAGGCGATGATGCAGGCCAGGCTTTCCATCGGCGCCGAGCCAATCGTCCCGCAAGCGGAACCCCTGTGCTGCATACATCGCGGTCACAAGCTCGAACGCATCAAGTGGTTTGCCGCCGGTGTTCACCTTCTCGAACACGAGGCAGACAGCGGCGTGGGATGTATCCGGCCCCAGAGCGATGACAGGAACTTGGTAGCCCTTGAAGTTCTGGAGGACTTCGTCCTTGAACGGCTTGAAGAGTTTGCGAGTCTCAGGATTTTTCTCCAGCCAATATTCGTTGAAGCCGTCTTGCCATTCGTCCCAGTCGAACGCGCGATTCAGCGGGAACATGAGGTTCTCGTACTCGAGCTCCGGAGTCGAAAGATCGAGGTCAATCTTGCGGTCGAAATCAGATTTGACCTGGCGATCCTCGGGAACGCCGACGATCGCCTCTTCCCGATCGGCATCGGGGCGAAGCGCGGCGCGGATGTCGATATAGAACCAGCGCTTCACGAGCTTCAGCCGCGGTGTGATGGTCTGAACGACTTCCCGCCGCATGCAGGTTTGGTAGAGCGAAGTCATGCGCTGCTGGCCGTCCAACAGAAGTTGGTCGGGTGCCTGGGCTATGGCATCCGCCGGCGCGCCTTGTACGGGTCGACGGGCAAAAGTGTCGGCCGCGCCCGCTTTCATTTCGAGCGTCATCAAGGCGCCGACCGGGAAGGCCTGAGAGATCGACGCGATAAGGCTCTTGATCCGGTCTTCGTCCCAAACCCAGCTTCTCTGGAAGTCAGGAAGCTGAATCTTCCCGCTGCCGCAATGGCGAAGGAGTTCTTCGAGGCTAATCGGATTAGTCTTGAAAGCGGTCTGTTTCATCTGGTCCGTCCCATTTTACGCCGCCACGTTCGATGCGCCGGCAGCGCAAAGCGATTCGATCAGCTTGTTGAACTCCGCCTCGATCTCGTAGACGGCTGTGAATTCGGCAAAGGCCCAGCGGCCGAACTTGCCCAAGTTGTTCACACCCGGCACCCAATAGGCACGCATGGTGTTGGCCTTTTCCTTGGCGTCCTCGCCGCGGAAGCCCTTGATCTCGACGATCAGGTTCAGCGGCTCTGCGTTGCCGTCGTTCACCTGCACCACGAAATCGGGGATGTATTTGCGCGGCGCCGAACCCATCAAATACGGCACTTCGAGGCCGAGGTTTTGGTTCTTTACATAGGCACGCACCTGCGGATGCGCCTCAGCAACCCGGCAGAATTCCGCTTCCCAATCGCTGTCGCAGACCACCCAGTTGACATGACTTTTCGGCGGCGGGCCGCTCGTCTGCCAGCGCGTTTCCTTCGAGGTTGTGAAATTCACATCGGCACTCGAACCGATCGGGTTATACGCGTCAAGAATCGCTTTAACGGGGTTCTCGCCGACAAGGCTCAGCGTGATCGCAGCCTTGATCCGCTCAGCCGCCATATCGGCGATCTCCTTGTAGATCAACTGAGCGGGATAGGTGCCGCCCGTGCATTTGAGATATCCGCCTTCGAGCCACTGGCGCGTGATCCGCTTCAACTGGCCGAACAAGTGCAGCTTCGGTTCCTCACCGGGGTCGCGGTACTTGTTGTAGAGCAGGTGCCGCGCCAGATGAAACAGGATCGTCGAAGATCTCATGTCTTCCAGATGCGCGATCGTCAGATCGACACCTTCGCCGATGATCCCCTGGTTCTTTGTCACCGACGGGCCGACGAGTTGTGGTGTGAGGTTGAGGATATGGTCAGGGCCGAACGCGGCCTCCAACCGCTCATCGGGCAATTCAACGCGATAGCCTTCAACACGCGGGAAGACAATTTCCAGAGCATCGCGATCCGGTTTGACTGCGTGGACGCGCACCGTTTCGCGCGGCTTCGCCGGCGGCGAAACGACTGGTTTTGCAGTGAAGTCGAACGGTATGCCGAGGACGTCGGCATACTCGACGTTGAACAGCCCTTCATCGTTCAAGTCGTATGACTGGCGACGCAGGCCGCGGCCGACGACCTGCTCGCAGAGAAGCTGGGTCCCGAAGGCGCGGACACCCAGGATATGGGTGACGGTGTTTGCGTCCCAGCCTTCCGTGAGCATCGAGACCGACACGACGCAACGGATCTGCTCACCAAGCTTCCCTTCTTTTCCGACCGTATTCATGACTTCGCGTAGCAGCGTGGCTTCGTCTATGGTGTCGCCGGCGTGAATGTCGCCGGTGCGCTCGATCATCTCGCGGCGGAACCGTTCGATCTCGTCGGCGGCCATTTCGCGGAAGTCCTTGTCGAGCGCTTCGCCGGATTCGAGCTGTGCGCTGTCGATCAGGATTGTATTCGGGCGGGCGATGCGATTGCCGAAATCATCATAGTTTCGGAACAGCGCCAGGCGCCCGTTCTCGAGCGTGGTCGATCCGTCGTCGTTATCGCGATGGAAGCCAGAGACGTATTTGTAGATGAGTTCCGATGTTGATGTGTTGTTGCATACGACGATGAACACCGGCGGAACGCCGATCCCCTCGTTCTCCCAAAGCTCGAATGTTTTGGCGTAATGGCCATAAAGAGCTTCGAGCGCCGTCAATAGTTCAGCGGGCAAGCTCAAAGGATCAAGGGACTTGCCAGATGCGCCACGCCCCTTCTTCGGCAGTTTCTTGCCGATATGATCCCAGAGGTTTCTGAACTTTGGTGTATCGCCTCCTGGCACGTTGTCGGCGACGGGCACGCGCGGCAGCTTCACAATGCCGCATTCGATCGCATCCATCAGCGAGAAGTCGCTCATCGTCCAGGGGAACAACGTGCCCTCGATGTAGCCCGATCCGCGCAGGAAGAACGGCGTCGCGGAAAGGTCATAGACGAGCGCTAGGCCAAGCTTCCGTTTGACGGCTTCAAGGCCGGAAATCCACATCCGTGCGGCCTCATTGTTTTCCTTCGCCTCGTCCTTCTCTTCGCCCTTCAAGTCCTCTTCGGTTTCGCCTGCAGCATCCTTCACGCGCTCGCGATAGCAGTGGTGCGCCTCGTCGTTCAGCACAACGATGTTTTTCATACCCATCAGTTCTGGCATGACGCGCTGAAGCATCTGGCCTTCGGTTTCGAGGGTTTGAAGCTTTTCGCCGCGCCATCCCTCGATCGCCATCCGGGTGCCCTTGGCAACCTCCATGCGTTCGCGCTGCTTGAAGGCGTGATAATTGGTGATGACGATCTTGGCGCGGTCGATATCCGCCAACATGTCCGGCGGCACGATCTCCCGGTGCTTGTAATAGCTCTCAGGATCGTTGGGGATCAGGACGCGCAGACGATCGCGAATGGTGATGCCCGGCGCGACAATCAAGAAGCCGCGCGAGAATTGTTTGCTGTTTGGGTGCCGCACGGCGTTGACCGTTTGCCACGCGATCAGCATCGCCATTACTGTGGTCTTGCCCGCGCCGGTAGCGAGCTTCAACGCCAGGCGAAGCAACTCGGGATTGGCCTGCTCGTTGCCGCCCTTGACGTGCGCCCAGAACTTCGCGACCCGAGCGCCAAGCTTCGGCGCGACCTCGACAAGCCAGATCGCCGTCTCCACCGCCTCGATCTGACAGAAGAACGGGCGGATGCCCTCAAACTGGTGGTGTCGCCAATGCGTCAACAGGCGAGCCGTTTCAGGGGTGACGAGCCACTGATCCGGGTTTGGAAGATTGCGCCAGATTTCGACGTAGGTCCGAATCTCGTTGATGATCGGAGTCGGGTTGTATTCTTGTTCCTCAGTCGAAAGGTCATCGTCGCCGCCGAGGATCAACGAACCCTGCTTCTGATTCTGCCGGCGCATCTTCGGCTTCGGGACAGGAGTGATCAGGTCCGAACGTCGGCGCGTCTCAATAATCTGGTTGGTCGGCTGCCCATCTTCATCGAGCTCCCAATGGCGGCCCGGAAAAGCGTAAGGCGAATTCAGGATCGGCTTCTCGAAGAATTGTTCGCTCATACACACCATCTTTCGTGGCTTCTATTTCCGTTGCCACCTGTTGCACCACGACAGATCAATTTAATTCAGACGTCTCGAACGCTCGTGCGCCTGCATCTTTCAAATGGCAAGTCAAACGGGCTGTGTCATTGAAGGGACTGCTCGACCACGTTAAAGGATTCGCGGCCACCAGGAACTGCAAAATGGGAGGGAGCCATGCCGCCCGTAGCTGGTCAACAGATTAAAAATCACCAAACCTCGAAAATTGTCACCTTTCCAACATTTGCAACCGTAGGTGCTCCTGCATAACAAAATGGTCTGATCTTTTAAACAAGATTCGAGACTGGATTTGCGGAGAATGATGAGCAAAGCTCGAACACAAAAGTCCAAGCATCCTGTGTCGACGAGCCACTGGTAGCGAATCTCCTTTGCACGGCGCCGTGGCTGCAGTTCAGCAATCCGGGTCAAGGTTCCGGGTAGGTTTGCCGACTACTATCAGATGTTCTGGGCTCTTCAGGCTCGGGTAGAGCTGGATCCGCACAACGAGCGATCCGGCTGCGGGGCCATCAGAAACTCCCCCCACAGACACTTGCATCGTATGGGCCGGATGCTCCTCGAATGGACTCTGGCCGGGCACATCCCCCACATACCGCTCGAGGTCGTCAGATCGCTTCAGGATGATGTCTTTGAGATAAGGCTCGAACGACCCGACACCGTAACGAGCAGTGGCAACGGCGTGAGCAGTCTTCGCGAGCGAGCGAAGGTAGTTGTTCTTGTTCACGTCGGCGACCTTCATCGCGACGAGCGTGGCGCCTGTTTCCTCACCGACCTCTTTGCAGAAGCGCATGACGACGTCCATTTCCACGAACGACCACGGCTTGCTGGGCGAATTTATGCGCCCCTGGAGGATGGTAGGTGGCGGCGACTGCCAAAGCGCGAAGACGACAGGAAGCTCAGCGATCGGGATGCTCTTGGTGACGAGATCGCGCAAGATCCTCCCGGAGGCATCCACCTCCATAAACTTAACGTCCGCGTGGGTCGGGCGATCCTTCTTTCGGGTTCGTGAAGGCGCTTGCACTTGGATGCGGAATATCCCTAGCTGCCGTCGCAACACATCCTGCTCGTAGCTCGTGATGATGCCCTGGCAAGATAGGCAGCAGGAGTTTTCTAGGATCATTGTGTTCGCGGCGAGTGCATACGGAATGACGTGCTCGTCAGTCAGTCCTTCGGTCGTCTCCATGCAGTAGATGCAAATTCCCGGAGACGGCACTCTCGTAACCGTCGGCTTGTCCAGATCGAATTCCAGCAGTTCCATGTGATCTCTTGTGGCTGCCTTACTCATCGGCAGGTGGCCATTCCCCCGGAAGACCTAATAGATCGGCGAGCCAGCTTCCTTCTATGTGACCATAGCCTTCCTCGTTGTCAACGTTACCGAAGCCAGCTAGCGGTAGCAGGTCACTTGAAACGGGGTTAATTGCAAATGGATTATAGGCGATGATTGGCTGCCAGCGGTCGTCGCGCAGCTTCCAAAGGTTGGGCTCGGGCAAGATCGCCACGGCGCTCACATTTCGATTCCGTGGAGCTCCGTGCCGGCCCCAGAAGCCATCGTCGCCTCGATCGTCGAACGTTTCGAAGGACCCATCTGCCAGCTTTTTGAATACCACGTGCCGAGTCCCGAACAGACCGTCGATGAGAGTGTCCTCCACGTGATCGCCCACAGGTATCGAATTCTTGCAGTCGGCAACGACGATGACATAGGGCACGTTCTCGATCCGGTATTTTCTCGCCTTATTGCGAAGCGCCAGTCGAAGGTCGACTTGTGGTGAAACCTCGCGGACGCCGGCCATGGCCGCGCCAATCTTACGCTCATACTGCTTGTCCTTCCTGAAGCCTCCAAGAAGCGTCAGATCGATTCGCCAGTCTTGCGCCTCAAATATGCGTCGGGGCATCTGCGTAGAATCTTCGCCGCACGCCTCTTGAGCCCACTGCTCCACCTCGGTTTTCAACTTGTTTAGACTTGGAGATCCGGCCCCGTGAACATCCACCTCGTAGCCAAGCAGCCAGCCGGCCGGAAGATCGACAGTTTCAAGAGCGTTATAGATTTCTGCTTCTCGATGATCCCTTGCCACAATCTTCTGGTCAGGACCGAACGACGTCACTTCGACATAAGCCAGGACGTCTCCTTGGTGGTTCCGCACAAGGAAGTCCGGGCGATGCGTCGGATGAGGGCATTCGGGATGAATCTCGACCAAATGACCCAAGCGGGTCAACGCCAAAAAGATCACGATCTCGGCAAGGGTCTGCTCGTACTGCGCGTTGGTACCGATTTTCATCCGGCTGATGACTTCTGCCTGTTCCGCGTCTGGGAACTCGCTGATCCATCCGTTCACCAAGTCACGATAGATGTCGAACGACGCACGTCCGGCGGTGTCGTAGAAATCATAACTCTTCTCGCCTGGCCGCATTGGCGAAGTTCGTGTGCGTTTCTTCGTGTCGAAAAGGGCCATTGATTTAAATTCTTAGTGCCGAGGTTCAGCAATCTTGAAGAACTGCGTGTAGGCGTCCTCGAGTTCATCCTCGGCCTGCCAGGCGGGCGCCTTTCCCTCGAAGTGAAGCAAGGTGAGCTCGAAATCGTACCGATCCGTCCGCATGCACATCTCGATCGCAGGCTCGGGGAACCAGACGCCGGCGGCCTGAGGGATACCTGTCACCGAATCCTCTCCGAATTCCTTCCGGACCGCCATTGAGGCGGCTGGCAGCTCGAAAATCTCGTTTTTCGTCCGGATGAACCTACCAGACTTGAACGCCGCATCGCTCGACTTGGCCCAGAGCGCGAATCCATCGACTGATGCGATCGCGATCGCCCGCGTCTTAGTATATTCCAGCCATCTGAGCGTGGCCGCTGTCAACGACACCCCATATCTCTCGGTGGCTTCGCCCAGGCGATCGAGGCCCGCCAGGTTGTCGGACGGGATGAATTTTCGGAAATCGTCGAGCGGCATCAGGAGCGTGGCCGCAAACTCGTTCGCCTCCTTCTCGATGTTCCGACCGACGCCGTGTTCAACGGCGTCCTTTGAGCAGTAGAAGCCGCCATCGAAATTGGGATCGTCGTCGACAAGATTTCGATGAAGCACGAAATGCCCCAGCTCATGCGCAATAGTGTAGGCTCGTCGGCCTGCACTCTGTTTCCGATTGTACATGATCGCCCAGCGCCGCGGCTTGCTTTCGCCGGGAACCAGTGCACCCTCGCAGTCTGGAAGATCATCGGCGACGATCCTCTCTATATGGCTGCTCGGTTCAATTTGCTTGGTGTATTCGAGGGCGAGTTCGGCGACGTTAACAGGACCCCGTTCGAACCGGTCAGCGCCGAGGACTGTATTCAGCATAAGAGAGATGTTGTTTGCGGCGCTACGGGGCGACTTAGTCATCGTCAGCCTTTCCTCCCATAAGCTTTGCCATAGCTCGAATCTTTTTCCGGGTGCCTTCCGACATCTGGCTGTATTCCCGGAAGAATGCCTTGTCCTCGGCGTCGGCCAGCGTGACTTCTTCGCGTCCAATCAGATAATCGGTCGTGACTCCAAGGACTGCGGCAATGTCTGCGAGCTTTTCTGCACTGGGGCGCGGAGGATCCTTGTTCTCCAACTCCCATATGTAACTCTTCGAAGAGGCAGTTGCGGTTGCGAGCTGATCGAGCGTCAACCCCTTCGCCGTGCGTAGCTCCTTGATTCTTTTGCCGAATGTTGGTTGTGCCATGATGGGACCGTTCTTGGTTTTTGTTGTTCGGTGTAGAAGTATCCTACGGCCCTTGACTCTGGAAGGCAACGCTCCCATCTTGTTCGGAGTAGCGATACTTTAACTTAAGTTAGAGTGAACAAAAGGGAGCCAGCATGCGTGTGAACATTGTGAAGTCGAAGAAACCTCCAAAGGAAATCGAACATGAACATGAGTGCCTTCACTGGGATTGATCCGTTTCTCGATCCGGCCGACCGGATCCTGGCGCAGATCGCGTTCAACATTCAGCTTCCGCCTTCGCTGCACGGCAAAGCGATCAGCCGCTACGAAGCCGTACGTCGCCATCTCGAGGCGACCACTTTCTTCAGCGACGGCATCGAGCATTTCTACCCCCAGGGATCCATGGCCATCGATGCCACGATCTCGACGCGGGGAACCGACGACGAATACGACATCGACATCATCGCCCAGCTTGCCGCACGGTACCGCCGGCTCGGTCCGCTCGGGGTGCTTTTGACACTCGAGGCTGCCCTGAGCGACTACCCGGTCGAGAAGGTCATCCGGCAGACGCGCTGCGTCACTCTCATCTACGCCGACAAGATGCATCTCGACGTCAGCGCCGCCTTTCGGGAAGGTGGTACCCCCGAGCGACGCAGCCAGATCATGCATGCGAAGGGACCGAATCCTTCTGCCGACGACTGCGAGGTGCCGAGCAATGCATATGGCTTTGCCGAGCACTACAAGGAACGGACGCCTGTCGAAACCGCTGTCACTGAAGCCTTCAGGCGCAAGTGGGAAGTCTACGACAGGATTCGCGCCGACGCGGAAGTTGATGAGGTTCCCGATCAGACACCCTTCGTCGTCAAGAACACGGCGACGCTCGCGCTGCAGCTCGTGAAGCGCCACAGGAACATCACCTACGACCGCAAGCGCCGTACCGGCAGGATGGCACCCTCCGTGCTGCTCGCCCATTACGCAGCATGCTCCGCCGTGCCTAACAGAACGTTGACCGACGCACTGATTACTCTGTGCAATCTTCTCATCGTCGACATCCGTAGGGCAACTTCGCTTGGAAGGACTCTTGTCGTCGTGAATCCCACCTGGGATCAGGACGAGTTCACCGATCGCTGGCCCGAATCCATCGCGCAGCAGGAAGAATTTGCAGGCGATCTCGTCGAGTTAGTGACGGCGGTCGATCAAGTCCGCTCCGGCAAGCTGGATCCTATCGACGTTCCCAAGCGGCTTCGCCAGCTCTTCGGCGACTATGTCGTGACCGAGGCGATCCGGAAGCTTGCCCAGGACAACGGCGACGCCGTCCGGGGCGCAACGCAGAGCTATACGAAAACGGGCGGAATCCTGCTGCCGGCTTCCGCAGTAGCCACGCCAGCGCTGGCGTCACCGAAGACGGCGTCGCCAATCAGCGCCAGCAGGCACGACTTCTTCGGGGACCCGGTTTGATGTCGTTCCTTCCGTACACCATCGAGGAGCAGGCCGCCGCCATGAGCGCGGCGTGGCCCTTGTTCGCACAGCGTCGTTTCCGCGCTGAAGCCATCATCTGGCGCGGCATGCTGAAGCCGCATAGCCGGCCCTACGAAGTCGAGATCGCATACAGCATGGACATGGTGCTCGACGGCCCCGAGGTAAGAGTGCTTTCTCCAGGCCTGACGCGCCTTCCGGGCAATCCGGAAGGATCGATACCCCACGTCTATAACCGCGACAACGATCCAGTGCTCTGCCTGTTTGACCCTGCTCGAGAGCAGTGGAGCGGCTGGCGGCTGGTGTCCGAAACGACCGTGCCTTGGGCGATCGACTGGCTGGCTTGTTACGAATTCTGGCTTATGACGGGCGTCTGGGACGGTGGCGGCCGCCATCCTCCCTCGAATGGACGCCGCATTAACGTTGAGAACCGCCCATGACCTATAATCCTCCGCGGCGTTCGGACGGAACGATCGAGCACACCCGAATCAAGCAACCGTGGCCGAAGGACCGGCCTTTCCGCATTCTGTCGCTCGACGGCGGGGGCATCAGGGGACTGTTCGGCGCCTCATATCTGGCCGAGATCGAGCGAAAGTATCTGGGCGGCGAATCCATCGCGGATCATTTCGACATGGTCGCGGGAACCTCCACAGGAGGGATTATCGCGCTCGGCCTTGCATCCGGGAAAACCGCAGCCGAAATATCGAAGATCTACACCGAGAGGGGAGAGTTCATCTTTCCGGAGCCCGGTTTCGTGATGGGTCCCTGGCACTGGCTGAAGTCTCTCTTCCGTCCCAAGCACCGTGGCACGAACCTGCGCGATGAACTGCTTCGCGTATTCGATCAGGAGGTCTTGGGCGCCGCGACCTGCCGCGCTGTCATCCCGTGCTTCGAAGGGAAGTACGGGGAACCCTTCATCTATAAGACGCCGCATCATCCCGACTACAAGATGGACCGACACAAGGCATTCGTGGACGTTGCGCTCCATACGGCAGCCGCGCCGTCGTATCTTTCCGCCGTCGACAGTCACGGGTATCTGATGCTCGATGGTGGGATCTGGGCCAACAATCCGATCATGAACGCCCTGGTCGATGTGCTCGCGTGCTACGACGTACCTCGCGAGAACATTCGTATCCTATCGATCGGAACGGGCGATGAGACGGTAAAGCTGGCGAAGCAGCACCTTGAGGGAGGCAAGCTGGCCTGGGGGGTCTCGCGGAAGGTCCCGCTGCTGTTTCGGCTCGCGTGCCGCGCACAGAGCAAGAATGCACTTGGCCAGGCCTATCTGCTCGTCGGAAAGCCCAACGTCCTGCGAGTTGATCTCGACGAACGTGAGCAACATATGGATCTCGATGACGTACGGCGCGCCAAGCAGGAACTTCCAAATTTTGCGCGTGCGCAGGCGGAGGCGAACGGTCTACTCGTCAGGCAGATGTTCCTCGATACGCGCGCAGATCCATATGTAGCCTGCGCCGCATAGAGCGACTAAACTAGCGGCAGCGCGAGTGACCTGGACACTTATGCCGCTGCTAGCTCGGGTCACCTTCGTAGGGGCGTTCTGGGATGGAACTCCTGGCATATGGGCTTCATCATCGCGATGGCCGGGGAGTGCCTAGTGAGTTCACGCCTGATCAATGACCGCATCTCTGCAGCCAGGGAACGGCAATCACGAATTCGAGCTAGAGCGTTTCATGTTTTGACCGAAGCGCATCCTGCGTTAGCGAAGTAGTTGGCGCATTCGTCTGGCTTGATGGTGTCTGCGAGGTGGCCGAGATGGCGCCAGGTGTCCTCGACGGTTCGCTTTTGGGCCTGGCGCATCCAATGCTTGATCTTGGCGAAGGCCTGCTCGATCGGATTGAGGTCGGGGGAGTATTTCGGCAGGAACCACAACCTCGCCCCGGCCGCCGTGACGGCATCGCGGATGGCCTTGGCTTTGTGGGAACCGAGATTGTCGAGGATGACGATGTCGCCGGGCTTGAGGTCGGGATCAACTGCTGGCGGACATAGGCAAGGAAACACTCGCCATTGATCGGACCGTCGAAGACGCAATGGTGAGCTCGTCGCAGCGCAAGGCGCCGAGGAAGGTCAGCGTGCGCCAGCGGCCATGCGGTGCAAAGCCGCGCAGCCTCTTGCCCTTCGGTCCCCAGCCGCGCGAGGGCGCCATGTTGGTTCTGATCCAGGTTTCGTCGATGAACACCAGCCGTTTCGGATCGAAGCGGTCTTGCCAAGCCTTCCAGCGCGCTCGGCGCCGGGCAATGTCGGCGCGGCCCTGCTCAAGGGCGAACAAGGTGTTTTTTAAACCTCAGGCCTTCGCGGCGCATGAACTGCCAGATGGCATTGTGGGAGACGGTGATGCCGCGGGCGGCCAGTTCGTCCTTCAGGCGGTGCAGCGTCAGGTGCGAGGTCTGTTCGATCCGCTCGACGATGAAGGCACGATGCGGTTCCAAAATACGCCGGCGATGGCCGCCCATCTTGCCGGGCGACACGCTGCCGGTCGCTCGATAGCGCTGCGACCACTTCGCCACAGACGAGACGGCAATGTCGAACCGATCTGCCACGGTCCGACAGCTCTGCCCGGCCGCAACGGCTGCAACAACACGCTCGCGAAGGTCATTCGAATAGGGTCGTGTCATGGATGCTGGCCTCCATTCCAGCATCCATGATGAATCACAAATCCGATGATTCGGGAATCCTGCCCCGATTCCGAAAAGCAAGGAACCGCTCTAGTCGACTCTGGTTTTGTCCCCTTGACCATCTCTTTTGCTCATCACGGGTTGAGAGAAAGTTCGAGTTCTTCCAGCGAACGAAACATATTCGATTCCTTTCGAGGCTTGCCACCCGCTTCCATCAAAATTCGTTTCAACTCAGCACGCACCCACTCTGCGTTTTCACCTTCGTAAACGTCGGTGAGGCCTCGAAGCACCGCCGCATCCTCGGTATCGCGAACAAGCACCGGCTCGCCGTTGTAGGCGTTTTCTTGGTTGACAATGTCGTTGAGGTAACTCCCCAGTGTCTCTACACTTAGGTGGCCCATCATGTCACGTGCGAGCGCCAGAACGACGTCGGGCTGCCACGCTCTGCCATTAAGCGCCCTGTCTCGAAGATAGAGATCGCGCACTACCTCTTGGCAAAATGTTGCCCTCAGCCGATGTCCGCTGCCGGGGATCATGCAACGTTTGAAAATGCTCGACATCTTGTTGCTGATCGAATCACTTTGAAGCGCAGAGCCTGTCTTGTACGACAGGAATATCTCATCCGGCGGCTTGTAGGAATTGCGTCTTCGTCGCCGCTTCTCGATAAACTGAATGCGCTCAGCCCAAACGTAATCCAACAGTTCCATCAAAAGGCCGATGGGCACAGGTGCTAGACGCGACGAGCCCCCTTTCTCGACGATAGAAACTGGAACGAACTTTCTTCTCTGAAGAAGCATTTCGTTGAGGGCAGATTTCACTTCGAGCTGCGTCTTCCAGTCGTCGTTTGCGTCTTTAAGTCTCGTGTTAAGACCCCGCTTCAAGAACACGGCTTCTTCACTTAAAGCCGCATAGATAGCACTCAGGCATACGTTGGAGCAGCCTATCGCCCGAAATCCGGCAAAACGCATTAAGTTCGCCACCAGAAACCAGGTGCTTCGACGATTCAGATCAACTTCAATCTGGGTCGATGTAATTATCTCCCCTGCCTCTTCGTCGCTCGGGGTGGGGCGACCCTTTCGTATTTTTTGTTTTTGCTCTTCCCGATACTGCACCGAGATGGGCGTGCTGTGGTCGTCGATTTTATACCCAATCCTCTTAAGGTGAATCGTGGCGAGCGTATCACCTCGTCGCTCGCGAAGGACGACGCCGGGCTCCTTTGCAAGGAAACGATAAAAAGCCAGTATGGTATTAAGCTTGGCTCCATCTGTTTCGGTATAGTTGACTTTGCTTAAAGGATTGAAAGTCACCACGTTTCCGAAACGTGAGCACCCGGACGCTGCATAATTCTTCAGGTCGTCTACGTCCGCCTCTCTGAAGCTGATGGCGTTGAAAAAAAGATAATCCCAAAAATCCGCCAACGCATAAGCGGCCTTTTCGACCGTCCGCCATCCGGCGCCGTCAAGTGCTAAGGTAGTAAGGTAGCGGTTCAAGGCATTGACGTTGCCCTCGCGTTGGTTAAAGCAAGTCACGAGCTTGCTCACCTTTCGTCCACCAACCCGTAGATTAGACGCTCTCGCGATCACTCGTGTCGCAGCAAGTTCCATCAGTACAAATCCCACGCCGACGTAAGGTATTTGCTCTTTGGCGATAATCGAGCGATCTCATCCCTGAACTCTGACGCGAACATCAGCAGCCGCGTCAATTGTTCTGACTGCGCGGCGACAACGGCTTTCAAAGACTTTACGGTGTCACCAGGCGCCAGCGATCCGACTGCCACCTCGAGTTCGGACAGTTTTCTTCGCACCTCGTTTAAGCGCTCGCGCAGAAGCTTATATCCTTGCGGGCATTTTGGAGAAGTCAGTGTTGGATCCGAGAACTTGAAAATCCCTCGGCCTGGATCGTCCCACTCTCGGAAGTCTTCCAGCGTTTTCGGCCAGTAATCTGGGAGCTTCTTCGCACTCTTGGCGATCTCGTACGACCTCTCCATCGCTTCTACCTTCACACGGAAGGTTTCCAGCACAAATGGGCCCTTTTTTCCCTTACTGAGCGACTTGGCTCGCGACGGCTGTTTTTTCAGCGCAGATGATTCTATTGCCATTGCATTAAGCTCCGGCGTGAGTGTTCAGGAGTTTCACGCGCTGTTCGACGTAAACAAGGTGCTCATCATTCGCTTCGCGGAGAGATGCGAACGCCGACGCTACTTCACGGTCCCAAAAAGGCGCAAGGACTGGTAGGCCCGCTCTATGAGGGCAAACAAGGCAACCACCTTCGTCCGCAAATGTGAAGTCTGGACCATCGAAGACAGCGGTCGGAATCCCTGTCACATCGGACTTCAACTTCAAACAAGAGGCGTGTGCGTTATCTGCGGGGTTTTGGCCCAGGCCACATAGCGAATGACCTTCTTTGTGTACCCGCAACATTCTCTCCTTAGCTAAGCCAGCCAAGGCATCCAGGAAAGTTGCGGGCGCACCCGTGGCGCCAGTGATATGCACTTCTGACGCAAATTGTTTCTTGAGAGCATCGATCTCGTCCGTAAGGAGCCGCCCGAGGGGACCCGAGAGGACAGCGCCTTCCGCCACAGACTGTAGGATATCTTTGGTAAACTGCAGCCTGCTACTTTCCACAACTACCAAACGTTCCACGGTTGCCCGTTCGGTTGCTGAGCGTCTTTGCTCTGCTGCCTGCCTCTCGTCCCAAAGCTTAATCGTGCTCCGTGACCGAGACGATATGTAGCCCATCGTCGTTTCTGGGTTGAAATGTCGATACTGTAGGCTCAGTGCCGCTAAGTTCGGATACATATATCTCCAGAAGTAAGTGATACCGAAAAATTTCCTCAACTGGTGAGCAGAAAAATTCCACTTCGTTCCATCCGGCAGCGGTGGAGTCTCGCACCACGCAGCAAAGGAGGTTAGGCAAGCATTGATGTCGACATCGATCAGTTGGCCGGTGAAGACACAGTTGAATTGCAGCAGCCAATTGTCCGCTGGCGTTTCACCTATTTCGCGCAACCGCTCGAGGATAGAGACGGCCACTTGCACCGACTTCGGCACGGGAATGCGATCCACGTCCTTCTTGTTTTTCAAAATCAGAGAGTGAAGCCAGACGGCACCGTTTGGATCAAGTTCTATACAACCGACCTTGAGCGCGAAAATCTCGTTTTTCCGTCTCGCGGAGAACGCAGCGATTACGATGACGCATGCGGCGACCAGGATCTCGTAGATTGCATAACGCAGACCGGTACGATCCTGACGTACGCGACTCGCGACATTGGGAGTGATTTCCTCAGCGCCAAGTTTCTGTAGACGCTGGTTGGCCTTGATTAGTTGTTGGTGCGCGCGCTCGGTATTGTTCCGTGCACGGGCCTCCGCCAGATTTAAGAGGTGTGTGGTGGCATCATCGAGGATCAAAGTAAGTGCCGAATTGATAAGCCAACTCGCTTGATAGCTCGGTGGGTCTGGCCATGGGTCGCACCTTTTCGTCCAACCACGGATGCTTTTGTAGATGTGTCTCGGGCTGTTGTAGGCTTTGACCCCTATTGGGTCGTGGGTAAGCTTGCCTCGAAGTTTCCACAACGCGAACCAAACAAACAGCATCTTGTACACAGTATTACCATTGGCTTTCGCCTCGTCATCTTCGTCGTCCAGCCCTTCACGATTCAGACGAGCGATCACCGCTTTTCCGGCGACGCCCGCGCTTAGAAGAAACTTATCCAAAACCCTTCGCGCTTCCGGCGTCAGACTTCTCGCCCCATATATCCCTAACAGCTCTGCAATTTTCTGAGGTGAAGCCGACCTGTGGCCGGCTTTCAAAGGAATGTCGATTTCGTCAGCGCGATACATGCTCACAAGAGTGTCGACGCGGGACGATAACCTCAGCAACCCTTCACGACCGTTCTCTTTTAAGGACTGCTCAAACTCCCTATGCCATCCGCCGGTGAGAGCTCGGTTGTTGGGAATGCCCCGGTCGTATCGCCATTGCAAAAAAACTAAAAATTTTTTGAAATCTATGTCGACTGAAGACGCACTTTCATTCCAACCGACAGGGGCAGGTTCGAGGCTATAAAACACAAGCAGCTTGGCGGTTATCAAGTCGTTCTCCAAGCCAGCGTCATTGAGCCGCTTTTGATATGGCATAGGAGTCAAGAGCGCATCGAAGGAAATAGTACGACTTGTGAGCCGCATCGTGTCCGGGTTCTGTGTTTCTATGACCCATCGGTCATTTTCGAACCTGCCCCCTTTCAACCATCGCCGATGTGGAAGTCTGCCCATGACATAATCATGATAGATTCTGGTATCGTTTGATGAGCTGATTTCAACGAGCACTTGTTCCTCCTATTATTTGCCGGTGAGGGATTTTGGCATGGTCACCAAATGTAGAGAGGCTCGACCGCGCCGCTTTCCAATCCGGAATCGATTGCAATGCAGATCGTTTCAAAGGCTTTTGCGAAGCGACTTTCGCGCAACTTTTCTTCGTAGACCTGCACGATCGCCAACCACGGAACCCACGCTCTAATGAAGCGCTCAGGGTTGGTATGAAGCATCTCTTGCATTTTGGTTTCGAGGGTGCGGCGTGCCAGATGAAGGTTTGACATTGACGCTTCGGTCACCGGAAGCAATCGAACCGAGTCTGGAAGGAACGACATCGTCTCGACGTCCTCTGGAGGAGCCGTTTCAGCACGAGGGCGTACGTTAGCAAAGTCGAGACCCGATCTCAGGCCTAGTTGAAAACGACGATCAAGATCTCGTTGACTCAAACCCAGCGCCTCGGCGGCTCTCTCGATACCCCCAACCGCGACAGCTTCCCATTTGTCCAGGAATTTTCGGATCAGAGACGCCAAGACCGATTTCACGCCTCTTTCATCCATATAATAGAATGGCATCGGGCCCGGTGCATGATTGCCCAACCCCGTGTTCACTGCGTACTGCAGATCGTCCAGTTCCGCCTTGCCGTTCAAAGCGGTCTTCCGGATCACCATTCTTGTCAGAGGAAGACCGCCTAGGAGGGGATCACCCGATATGCGGGTTAAGAACGCCGGCCACCATTCCGTCATAATGGAATGCGCTATGGTCCGAACTCTTTGTTGTCCAGGCCTTTGATATACCCAAAGAAGCTCTTTTAGCGCGGCCGAGACCCGAGGATTTTCTCGAATCGTCTCTGTCATCTTAAGCCATCGGTCGATGACAGTTTTGAAAGACAGTTGACGTTTAAATCGCGTTGAAACGAATAGGGTGTCGTCGTTTTCAGCAACCGCCGTACTCTTGACGCTTGCCGTGACAACATTCTTCCGATGGCCGTTCTTTCTGGATTTATGGGTGTGAAGTGTATTTATCTCCACACTTCCTCTTTTCAATTTTCCCGTAAACAGCTCCGCCGGCAGGGACGCCACTGAGCTATCGTTGAGTACAGTGTCGATCACCACGATATGGTAGGCTGCGTTCGCGGCAATCGAGGACGGCATCACGAGCCTATGAACGGCGTAGTGCCCCCCGGCGCTTTTGATCAACCGGTAAAACTTCTTCAGGCTATATTTGAAATCTCTGCGGTTCCTATCTCGGATGAACTTCGCGACCAATCCAAGATATTGATCGTCATTTAGTCCCAATTTTTCCTTGAGCCATTCCTTTACATCGACGGTTCCAATGCCAACGTAATCTTTTAGGATCTCCGAGGTCTCTTCCCCGCCTGGAATCTTGGGGTCCTCCATCAATTCTTGGCCCCAGGTAAACGCCCGCCATTCACTTTCGAATTCATCGCAGAGGGACGAACGAAGTGCCTCTAAGCCATCGACGTTTTTGGCGGCGAAAGCTTGGGGCGCGGTCTCCGCGTCCATACCACCCAGATCGAACCTTCCCGCATCGATTAAGAGCGTCGCGATAGATGGCGTTTGCGACCCTGCCATTTCTGGGACACTTGCTGAGAATTCGTGGTACGGAAAAAAGCCGGCGTCCGCGAGATGGCCAAAGCCGGCCCTGATACTCTCAATGCTGGAGTTAATTGCCACAGCCTTCTTAGCCCGGCTGAGACTCTCGTCGCTTCCATCGCACAAGGAATCGAACATATTTGCTAGGCATGCCTCGATGTCCGACGGTGGCAACAGCGATTGGCGACCCTTCACGCACGCGGCAAACACTCTTACTTCCGGCCCATCTTGGAGGTAAGCGGCCTTTCCTGCGATCCACACCAGCGCGCTCACTGTGTATTGGAAATATCGATAGCTGGTGTTTCCGGTGAACTTATCTCCGAAGATAGTTTTCCACGCTCGCGAGAGCGACGCGCAGAACTTTCCGCCGTAGAGTCCTAAAACTGGCGTCAGGTGGTATCGTGTCGGATGACCCGGTATCGAGAATACATAACTTTGTTCATCCGCCATTATTTGTTACCATAAGTATTACAGAACGTTTCTCGATGTCAGAAGTGTTGCTGCGCGCTAAATCAATGTCCTTTGGTCCGACAACCAAGGATTCGATGGGCCTCACCAAAGGATTCGCGGCAATATTTGCAAGGACTGAGATTGATGAATTTTCACCCTTGCAAATTGTCAACAATTACTACATAACTAACTCCTGCGTTTATTTCGATTCGCTGAGATCTTACTTTTATTTCTTTTGCCTGTGAAGAAGGTTTTGCGCGCCGGGATTCTACGTCTTCGCGCAGTGTCAGCCGTAGCCTAACGTGATGCGATCGCAGCCCACTGAACAGTCGGTGAGGCTTCGCTGTCTGCTCTATGAGCCTGCCCCACTGAAAGGGAATTTGCGGCCCGCAAAAATGTAAGCCTCGTTGATCGCGAGTTTGTAATTTGGATCTACGCCTTCGGCGGCGAAATCACCCGATCAAAGACCGATACGGTCCAATCTTAATTGGACACGACACTCATCGACTTCAAAAAGCAGCGGTTCGTAGACAAATGGAGCCTACGAACGAAGCAGGAAGTGTCCGATGAGATTGCCTAAAAAACTGCGCTGATTTTCCACATCGTCTCCATACCGCATATGGAGAGCAAACCGTCTCAAGTACCGTTGTTTACGCTGCTTTTTCGTCTGCATACAATGTGACGAAAGTGGCCGAGAACGTCCTTCCTTCGGCAGGTCAGCAGGCGCCAGATTGACGGTCACCCGCTTGGCCGGCAGCGCCAGGCCGGAGGCGTGGAGGGCGGCCTGCACGCGCTCGCGGCTTTCGGCAACCGCCTTGTCAGGCAGGCCGACGATCTGCATCCCGACCTTTCCGGGAGCGACCATGACCTGGACCTCGACCGGCACACCTTCGATACCCTGAAATGCAACCGTACTGACACGCGCGACCATCAACCCATCCCCTTGCCGCAAACTTTTATATACCGCCCTGCAGCCATTTTCGATGCATGTCGTGATCCCAAAACCGCTGCACAGTTTTGGGCGACATGCATTAGGGCCAGCGGTTGCAATCTGGCATGGAAGCCGGAATAAAACAAGAACAATCAAAGAACATAGTCAAGCATCCGCTGTGACCTTGGTTGCGCTCGGTCGCGGGACCAGAACGGTCATGGGCGGCTGGCTCAGCCGCGCTTGCGCTCGATCGCATCCCAAAGCAGGGCTGCTATATCGGCACCGCCGAACTTCTTCACCTCGCGAATGCCTGTGGGCGACGTGACGTTGATCTCGGTCATGTAATCGCCGATCACATCGATGCCGACGAGCAGGAAGCCGCGCTCCCTCAGCGCCGGGCCGATGCGGGCGCAGATTTCCTGTTCGCGCGGCGTCAGCTCGGTCGCCTCGGCGCGGCCGCCGACATGCATGTTGGAGCGGCTGTCGTGTTCGGCCGGCACGCGGTTGATGGCGCCGGCGAATTCGCCGTCGACCAGGATGATGCGTTTGTCGCCCTTGCGCACGTCGGGCAGATATTGCTGGGCGATGAAGGGCTCGCGGAAAAGCTGGCCGAACATTTCGAGCAGCGAAGAGAGGTTGCGGTCGTCGCGGGTCGAATGGAAGACGCCGGCGCCGCCATTGCCGTAAAGCGGCTTCAGGATAATATCGCCCATCTCGTCGCGGAAGCGGCGGATCTCGGCGGCATCCTTGGTGATGAGCGTCTTCGGCATCAGATCGGAGAATTCGGTGACGAAGATCTTCTCCGGCGAATTGCGCACCCAGGCCGGATCGTTGACGACGAGCGTCTTCGGGTGGATGCGCTCGAGCAGATGCGTCGCGGTGATATAGGCCATATCGAAGGGCGGATCCTGGCGCAGCAGCACGACATCCATGGTCGCGAGGTCGACGCGCTCCGGCGCGCCAAGCTCGTAGTGATCGCCCTTGACGTCGCGCAGCACCATCGGCTCGACGCTGGCATAGAGCCGGTTGTCGCGGAAGCTCAGGCGGTCGGGGGTGTAATGGAAGAGCCTGTAGCCGCGCGCCTGCGCTTCCAGGCTCATGGCGAAGGTGGAATCACCCGCGATATTGATGCTTGCGACATGATCCATCTGGACCGCTACATTGGTGATCTTTGCCATTTCCATCCCTCGCTGAATGCCGGACAGATGTAGGTCGGCCAGATATCAAACGCAACGGCCAATCAAGGGCTTCGGCACTGGAGCATTTTTGTTTTTTGCGCAATTCCGGACACAAAACCGCTGCGCACTTTTGCTGGAATTGCTTTTCACCGCGTTTCGAGTTTCCGCATCAAACGGCCGCGATAGCTATCGAGAATGACGGCGAGCACGATGACGGCGCCGATGACGATCGGCTTGATATTGTCGTCGGCGCCCAAGAGCTGCAATCCCGTCGACAGCACCTGCAGAATACAGGCGCCCACCAGCGTGCCGACAATCGAGCCTTTGCCACCCGAAAGGCTGGTTCCGCCGATGATGACGGCGGCGATCGCATTCAACTCGTAGCCGATGCCCGCAACCGGGCTGCCGACATTGAGACGGAGCAGATAGACCATGGCCGCAATGCCGGCCGTCAGCCCTGAGATCGTGAAGACCGCAATCTTGTATCGTTTGGGCTCATGCCCCGATAGCCGGACAGCCTCTTCGTTGGTGCCGATCGCGAAGACGAAGCGCCCGAAGACGGTGTAGCGCAGCACGAACCAGCCGATCAGGACGACGACGATCGCAATCAGAAAGATCGACGGAAATATGCCCCAGAAGATCAGGTTGCCGAAATCGACGAAAGGCTGAGGCAGACCGGTGATCGTCGAATTGTCGCTGACCACGCGCGCCAGGCCGCTCGCGACGTTCAGCATGCCAAGGGTGACGATAAAGGAAGGAAGCTTCCACTTCTCGCAAATCCACCCGTTGACAGCGCCAAGAGCAGCACCCGTGCCCATCGACGCAAGACATGCGAGAACAATCGCCTGCCATGGCGAAAACGCCGGATTGATCATGATCGTCGCACCGATCACCGTGCAAAGGGCAAGCAGCGACCCGACCGAGAGATCGATGCCGCCAACGAGGATGACGAAGGTCATGCCCGCAGCAAGCACGGTGTTGATGGCAATCTGCACGAAGATCTTCAGGAAGTTCTCCGGCGTTGCGAAATAGGGCGCCGTCGCCGAGAAAAACGCCAGGATCAGAATGAGGGCAATGGCGACGCCCGCCTCCTTCAGCGAGATCCGAATAAGCTTGTCCCAGACGCTCACCTCTTTCGCCTCGGTCTGTTTTTCAATGTTGGCGGACACGACTGTACTCCTTGTAGGCGAGCGAAAGGATCCTGCTCTCGTCAAATTGTTCCCGAACTATTTCGCCCGATATCTTGCCGTCGGAAAATACGATGATGCGATGGCAAATGCCCATGAGCTCCGGCAGATCCGAAGAGACGACCAGAACGCCTTTTCCCTGAGCCGCAAACTTCCACAGAAGCTCATAAATCTCGGCCTTTGCACCGACGTCGATTCCACGGGTCGGCTCATCGAAAATCAGCACTTTGGGACCGCGGAACAGCCATTTTGCAATGACGACCTTTTGCTGGTTGCCGCCGGAAAACGTCCTGACGGCCTGATGGATGGACGGGGTCTTGATGCGCAGTTCGCGCACGAGGCGCTGCGAATGATCATCCTGCGCCCTTCGCATGATCAAGCCGTTGCGGGAGATCTTGGCGAGATCGGTTATGGTGGCATTTTCGGCGCAGCTCATATCGAGCATCAAGCCCTGCATCTTGCGGTCTTCGGTTGCCAGGCAGAGCCCGGCAGCAACGGCGTCCTTCGGGGAATGAATCTCAACCGGCTCGCCATTCACGCGAATTTCGCCGGTCGCTTTGGCATCGGCGCCGAATATGGCGCGAACCGCCTCCGTCCGGCCGCTGCCGACAAGGCCGGCAATGCCGACGATTTCCCCCTTCGCCACGGAAAATGACAATTCCGGGCTAGTACGCGTCACCTTCAGGCCGGACACTCCGAGCGCCTCGCCGGAGACGGTGCTGTCGCTGCGAAAAATGCCATGATCCGAAAGCTTCCGCCCGACCATGAGTTCGACGATGTCAGGAATAGCAAGTCCGGACAGCGGACGCGTGATCACATGCTGGCCGTCGCGCAGCACCGTCACATCGTCGCCGACGTCAAAGATCTCCTCCAGCCTGTGAGAGATGTAGAGCGTGGTCACGCCACGCCGCTTCAGGCGCTTGAGAATTTCAAAAAGGCGATCGACCTCCTTGGAGGTCAAGGTTGCCGTCGGTTCGTCGAGAACGAGAAGCTTGCTTTCGTAGCAAAGCGCCTTGGCGATCTCGACCAGTTGAAGCTGGGCGACGCTGAGCCGGCTCGCCAGTGTCGTCGGAGCCACGTCGAGGCCGACCTCTTCCAGGAGTTCCGCCGCTCTGCTGTTCATCGCCTGATAGTTCACCAGGCCATATCGGCGCGGCAGATGCTCAAACAGCAGGTTTTCTGCCACCGTGAGGTTGGAAAGCGGATGCAGTTCCTGGTGAATGACCCGGATGCCCGCCTTGAATGCCTCCAGCGGCGAGGCCGGATGGTATGGCTTGCCGTCAAACAGGATGTGACCGTCATCCGGCCTGAAAACGCCGCCGAGCAGGTTGATCAGGGTCGACTTTCCGGCACCGTTCTCGCCCAGAAGAACGTGCCCCTTGCCGCGGCCGATCCGCATGGAGACATCCTTGAGCGCCACGACGCCCGGGAAGCGCTTGCCGATCCCTTCCAGCCTCAAAATCTCGTCATCTGCTGCGTCTGACACGTCGACCTCATGCACGCTCTGTTCGAACACCACGCAGCACGCATCCCAGGGGCTCGGAAGCGAGCCTCACCTGAAGCGATCAACGCGTCAATCGGTTGCTAGCGGTGAGCGCCGGCCGCAGCCGGCGCTTCCCGTACACTGCCGCGCGTCATTTTTCAGACGCGCGATGCGGGCGATCCCAACTATTTGAGATCCGCTGCGGTGACCAGCTTGATGTCGGTCTTGACCCAACCGGTGAATTTCTCGCCGGCAAGTTCGCGCATGCCATACTGGATGCCGAGGACCGCCATCTGCGCACCATACTGTTCGACGGTGGCAAGCATCTTGCCATCCTTGATCAGCGGCTGGACCGGCGGAATGTTGTCGAAGCCGACAACCTTGATCTTGCCGCTTTGGCCGGTCGCATCGAGCGCCTTGACGACGCCGAGGGCCATCGAGTCGTTGGCTGCCATAACGCCCTGAATATCCTTATATTTCGTCAGGAAATTCGTCATGACGGTATTGGCTTCTTCCGTCTCCCAATGAGCCGTCTTGCTGTCGAGAAGCTCGAGCTTGCCAGACTTGACCGAGTCCATGAAGCCTTCCTTGCGCTCCTTGGCATTGTCGGCCTCGGGGTTACCCTCGAGGATGACGACCTTGGCGCCGGGTCCCAGATCCTTGGCAAGCGCATCGCCGGCAAGCGTCGCCCCGCCCTTATTGTCAGGCCCGAAGAAAGCGAGATCGATACCGGCTTTCTTCTTCGCATCGGCATCGAGCGGCACGTCGATGTTGATGACCTTGACGCCAGCCTTGACCGCCTTTGCCAGCGGGGTTGCCATGGCCTTTGAATCGGCCGGCGCGACAACGATGATATCGTATTTCTGCGTGACGAAGTTTTCGACGGCATCGACCTGGGAAGCGAAATCACGCTCGTCCTTCATGCCGACGGCCTTGAAGTCGAACTTGTCCTTGTTCTCGGCCGCATATTTGTCGGCGCCCGCCTTCATCTGCTTGAAGAACTCATTGGACAAGGATTTCATGATCAGGCCGACCTTCGGCTTGCCGGCCGCAAAGGCGGGCGACACGCCGCAGGACAGCGCAAGCACCAAGGTGCCGGCAAGTCCGAGCTTCAATGCCGCACGGCGCGGCGCATTGATCAAGACGGATTCACGCTTCATAGAATTGGACATTTTTTCCTCCGAACGGCCCTGGGCTCAGCTCCACCTGAGTTGCCTGCGGCAATGAACCGTTTCCAACGATATCTGGGTAGCACGCCGTTAAAAATTGTCAAGCAGTGGAAATGAAGCCAATCGCCCGCTTTTGCTCCTATGTTTGGCTCATATCGGTGCGCATGTGATGAACCGTTTCCATTGAGCGCTGGCCCGCGCTCATGCTATGGAGACTGGCGGTCAATATTGAAATGTAGCCCTTTGACGAGGGCGGTAAAGACCATTAGCTGGAAGCTTCGATCAGGCGCCCTTCGGTGTCTTCCGAAGGCGCAGAGAAAGGGCCACTGTTTCCGTTATGTCAAAGGTCGGGATTCGAGAGGTTGCCAAGCTTGCGGGAGTTTCCACCGGGACCGTTTCGCGAATTTTGAATGATCATCCCTCGGTGACGAAGGAATTGCGGGCGCGCGTCACAGCGATCATCAAAGACCTCGGCTATATGCCCGACCCGTCGGCGAGAAGCATGCGCGGCAAGGTCAGCCGCCTCATCGGCATCGTTATTCCGGATCTGACCAATCCCTTCTTCGCGGAACTTGTCCAATCGGCGGAACAAGCGGCGGCAAATCACGGCTATAATATCATCGTCATGACGTCGTTTGATCATGCGGCCAAGGAGGCTGACCGCATAAAACAGCTGACAAGCCGAAAGGTCGACGGCATCATACTGGTTCCCAGCAATGATTTCCACACACTCAAGCTGCCGAAGGGATTGCCGATCGTCGTCGTCGACCGGCTTATGCCAGGATATTCCGGCATTGCCGCCGATCACCGCAATGGCGTTCGTCTTGGCGTCGAGCATCTTTTGCAGCTCGGCCATCGCCGCATCGGCTTCATTTCGGGGCCCGGCCACTCCGTCCCCGCCAACGATCGACTCAGGGGCTATCTCGATGCAATCGAGCAGGCGGGGGAGCAGGCAGACGGCACACGAATGGCAGGACCACCGCTGATTGCCGAGGCGGCCTTCGACTACGAGAGCGGCCGTTCCGCCGGAAATTATCTTCTGGCCCGCGCGCGAAACGAGCGGCCGACGGCGATCTTTGCAAGTTCGGACCAGCAGGCAATCGGCTGCATGAGGGCGGCGCATGATCTGGGAATCCCGATACCGGCAGCCCTTTCGATCCTCGGCTTCGACGGCATCCCGCTCGCAAGCATGACAACGCCACGCCTGACGACAGTGAAACAGCCGATTCAAGATATAGCCGCAGCTGCGGTGGCCGTTCTGTTGAACAAGCAAACCGCGCCCGACCTCGACAATCCGATCCTATTCGCCTGCGAGATCTTGAAGGGCGAAACAACCGCCCCGCCTCAGCCCGATTAGCGCATAGGCCCGAACATCGAAGTCGATCGTCAGGCGGCGATGCCCTGGTTGCCGCTGTTGCGCAGCATGTTGCGGAGACGGTAGGCGATCGCCAAGGGCTTCGGGAAGGGCTTGCGCAGGAAGGCGACCTTGCGGACATAATTGTCGACCCGCCAGCTCGCCCAGGTTCCGCCGGCGAAAAAGGCGACGTCGCCGGCGCGCAAGGTGCGTTCGGTGCCATCCTCGGCAGTGATATGGACCTCGCCTTCGAGGATCATCACGGTCTCGTCCCAGCCGAAGCGCCAGCGAAATTCACCCGCCGTGCAATCCCAGATCGCCGTCAGCGATGCTTCGTCATGGCCGCGCGAATGTTCGGCGGTGCGGGCCTGCGGATTGCCGCTGACGATCCAGTCCGGATTGATCGGCGTCGGCTTCAATGGCAGCAGATCGCTCGCATGCGCGACGAAGGATTTCCCGGCCGGCTTCGCCACGGCATAAGGCGCGGAGCGCGCGGCCATGGCGACCGCACTTGCAAGCATCAGCTTCCAGGCCATGAAACAATCCCCAATTGTTATCCCTACCGAGATTTGGGGTAGCAGAGAGTCGTAAGAAGCTCGTTCACGCGGGAACTAAAAGTTTAACGATTCGAAAACGGATTGGACCATAAAGGCGCTAAAACGCATCCAGAAAGTGCCGCGGCAGGCGGCCGGGCATGATCGCCACGATATCATAGCGCTGGGAAAGGCGAGCCTGGTCCGCCTGGCGGGCGAGCCAGAGATCGCTTGCCGCCCGTATCCGCTTCTGCGCGGCGATAGAGACGGCATCGACCGCCGCGGCCTCGCCATGGCGGGCCTTGACCTCGACGAAGACGGCGAGATCGCCCTTGCGGGCAATAATATCGATCTCGCCGAGCCGGGTGCGGTGGCGCAGAGCCAGGATGCGATAGCCCTTCAGCATCAGGAAGGCGGCCGCGACATATTCCGACATGCGGCCCCGGCGCAGCGCCTTCCTCCTGATGGCGGTGAGATCATTATCGCCCATCGGTGTTCTTGATCTCCAGCAGGCGCTGGTAGAGCACCTTGCGCGGCAGGCCGGTGAGGCGGGCGGCCTCGGTGGCGGCGCCTGCCGTCGGCATTGACTTCGACAGGTCGGCCAGCATGGCTTCGACATCGGCCTCATCAGTCTCGACCGGCTCTGGCGGACCGATCACGAGGACGATCTCGCCCTTGACGTTTTCCACTTGCTGATAATGGGCGGCGAGGTCGGCAAGCGTGCCGCGACGGAACTCCTCATAGGTCTTGGTCAGCTCGCGGCAGACGGAGGCGGGCCGCGTGGCCCCGAGCACATCGGCGGCGGCCAGAAGCGTTGCACCGATGCGGTGCGGCGATTCAAAGAAGATCAGCGTCGCGGGTGCGGCGGCAAGTTCACCGAGACGGTCGCGGCGGGCCTTGTCCTTGGCCGGCAGGAAGCCAGCGAAAAGGAAGGCATCGTTCGGCAGGCCGGAACCGACAAGGGCTGCGAGCGGCGCGGAAGCGCCGGGAATGGGAATGACGCGGTACCCTGCCGCGATCGCCTGTTGGGCCAGCCGGTAACCGGGATCGGAAACCAGCGGCGTGCCGGCATCGGAGACCAGCGCCACCGAGCGCCCGGCTTCGAGCGCCTGCAGCAGCCTGGGACCGGCCTCGTCAGCATTGTGCTCATGATAGGCGAAGGGGCGGTTCTGGATGCCATACCGATCGAGCAGCACGCGGGTGACGCGCGTATCTTCGCAGGCAAGCACATCGGCGCCGGCCAGCGTTTCCAACGCCCGCAGCGTGATGTCGCCGAGATTGCCGATGGGGGTGGCGACGAGATAGAGCGCCGGCTCCAGCGGCCTTGCCGGCACCGTTGCATTGTGCAGGCGGAAGCTTCGCCGGCTGGCGGCGTCCGCCGTCGTTTCCTCATTCATGCCATTTGCTTTCGTCCCGCCGGCTCGTCGCCGGCATCGAAGCCTTTATGGGCGAGCGGCACGGCTTCGGCAAGGGTTCGGATTTCTGTGAGCATTGCTCTGGAAAACCGCAAATGCAGGGGTGCCGGCGTCCATGCCTCTTGCAAAGCAATGCTGAAGTCTGCCATTTTGCCCGTCCACTCCCCCGGCCTCAAGCCGGGACAGCATTCTTCGGGTGCTCGACGCGCCCGGACAGTCACGGTCGAAAGCGGTAGCATCCCATGCGTATTACTATTGAGCGGTCAAACCTGTTGAAATCGCTGAACCACGTCCACCGCGTGGTCGAACGTCGCAACACGATCCCGATCCTGTCCAACGTACTGCTCAAGGCCGACGGCCAGAAGCTCGACATGAAGGCGACCGACCTCGACCTCGAAATCACCGAGGCGACGCCTGCAAGCGTCGAGCAGCCCGGCGCCACTACCGTTCCCGCCCATCTTCTCTACGATATCGTGCGCAAGCTCCCCGACGGCTCGGAAGTGCTGCTTGCCACCAGCACCGACGGCGGCGCGATGACCGTGCAGTCCGGCCGCTCGAAATTCTCGCTGCAGTGCCTGCCGGAGTCGGACTTCCCTGATCTCACAGCCGGTAACTTCACACATTCCTTCAAGCTGAAGGCGACCGATCTGAAGATGCTGATCGACCGCACGCAGTTCGCGATTTCGACGGAAGAGACGCGTTATTATCTCAACGGCATCTTCTTCCACACGATCGAGAGCAATGGCGAGCTGAAACTCAGGGCGGTTGCGACCGACGGCCACCGGCTGGCGCGCGCCGATGTCGATGCGCCCTCCGGCTCCGAGGGCATGCCCGGCATCATCATTCCGCGCAAGACGGTCGGCGAACTGCAGAAGCTGGTCGACAATCCCGAGACGACGGTGACCGTCGAGGTCTCCGACGCCAAGATCCGGTTGACGATCGGCTCGATCGTCATGACCTCGAAACTGATCGACGGCACCTTCCCCGATTATCAGCGCGTCATCCCCACAGGCAACGACAAGGAAATGCGCGTCGACTGCACGACCTTCGCACAGGCCGTCGACCGCGTCTCGACCATCTCCTCCGAGCGCGGACGCGCCGTGAAGCTGGCGCTTTCCGAGGGGCAGCTGATGCTGACCGTCAACAATCCCGATTCCGGCAGTGCGACTGAGGAAGTCGCCGTCGGCTACGACACGGATGCGATGGAAATCGGCTTCAACGCCAAATACCTGCTCGACATCACCGCCCAGCTTTCCGGCGAGGAAGCGATCTTCCTGCTTGCCGATGCCGGCTCGCCGACGCTGATCCGCGACACGGCGGGCGACGATGCGCTCTACGTGCTGATGCCGATGCGCGTCTGAGGGGAACGAAGGCGACCGCTTGCCGTTTTTCCTCCTGTCAAAACGGAGGATCCCATGACCAAAAGGACGGGAACGGTGCGCATCGGCATATCCGGCTGGACCTATGCGCCCTGGCGCGGCCAATTCTACCCGGAGGACCTGCCGCAGAAGCAGGAGCTTTCCTACGCCGCCCGCCACTTCCGGTCGATCGAGATCAACGGCACCTTCTACGGATTGCAGCGGCCCGAAAGTTTCGGCCGCTGGCGCGACGAGACGCCGGATGATTTCATCTTCGCGGTCAAGGGACCGCGCTTCATCACCCATATGCTGCGGCTGCAGAATATCGAGACGGCGCTCGCCAATTTCCTCGCCTCCGGCCTGCTGCGGCTTGGTCCCAAGCTCGGGCCGATCCTCTGGCAATTGCCGCCGAACATGGCCTTCGATCCATCCCTTTTCGAAAGTTTTTTGTCGCTGCTGCCGCACGACCGCGACGCGGCGATAGCGCTTGCGAAGCGCCACGACTGGCATATCAAGGGACCGGCCTGGCTTAAAAGCGACGGGCACCAGCCGATCCGCCATGCGCTCGAAATCCGCCACGAGAGCTTCCGCTCACCCGCCTTCATCGACATGCTCAGGCGTCACAAGGTCGCTCTCGTCTGCGCCGATACGGTGAAATGGCCGCTGCTGATGGATATCACCGCCGATTTCGTCTATTGCCGCCTGCATGGCTCCGAAAAGCTCTATGTCAGCGGCTACGAGGACGAAGCACTCGACATCTGGGCGCAACGCATCCGCGCCTGGGCCACGGGCGGAGAACCTGAGAATGCGACGCGGGTGCTGGCGCCCGTAGCGGCGCGCACCAAGGGCCGCGACGTTTATCTCTATTTCGACAATACCGACGTGAAGCTGCGCGCACCTGTCGACGCCGATCACTTGGCCGAAAGGCTGGCCGATCTCATGCCCGGTTCCGCGCCGAAAGCCGCATGAACTGTTGATGCCGATGTCCTTGTTGCGAAAATCCTTGTCCCTTAAGCGACAAGCGGCATATTAAGGCATTCGATCAACATGCGGATGGGTGGAGAATGAGCTTACGGGTCAAGGTGAAGGAACGGTTCGGGAAGAGGTTCGACGACGAGATCCGCTTCTTCCGAGGCATGATGCAGGGGCCGAAGACGGTAGGCTCGATCGTGCCGACCTCCTCGATCACGGCGAAGCGCATGGCAAGCGTCGTCGATATCCATTCCGGGCTGCCGGTGCTAGAACTCGGGCCGGGCACGGGCGCCATCACCAAGGCCATCCTCGGCCGCGGCGTTCGTCCGGAAAATCTCGTTGCGATCGAATATTCGACGGATTTCCACAAACATCTGCTGCGGACCTATCCCGGCGTGCACTTCATCAACGGCGACGCTTTCGATCTTCAGACCACTCTTGGCAATTTCGGCGGTCTCACCTTCGATTCCGTCGTCTCGGGCATTCCGCTTCTGAATTTCCCGATGGCGAAGCGCATCTCTCTGCTCGAAAGCCTGCTCGATCGACTGCCGGCCGGCCGGCCGATGGTGCAGATTTCCTATGGGGCGATCTCGCCGATCGCCGCCAATCCCGACCGCTACCATATCCAGCATTTCGACTTCGTCATGCGCAACATTCCGCCGGCGCAGCTCTGGATCTACAAGCGCGGCTGAGATGTTCGGGATCTACATCACTCATCCGCAGGTCAGGATCGACGCCAACGTGCCGGTGCCGAAATGGGGGCTTTCCGATGTCGGCGCGGCGCGTGCCCGCAAAGCGACAGAGAGCGGCTGGGCCAGGCAGTTGCAGCGCATCATCTCCAGCGACGAGACGAAGGCGATCGAAACGGCCGAAATCCTGGCGAAAGCTTCCGGCGTGACGATCGAGATCGTCCACGGCATGCATGAGAACGACCGCTCGGCCACCGGCTTCCTGCCGCCGCCGCAATTCGAAGAAGCCGCCGACTGGTTCTTTGCCCATCCGGAACAAAGCTTCAAGGGCTGGGAGTGCGCCGTCGACGCGCAAGCCCGCATCGTCGAGTCTGTTAACGCCGTTCTTGCCACGCATGATGCGACGGCGCCGATCGCCTTTGTCGGCCATGGCGGCGTCGGCACGCTGCTCAAATGCCATCTGGCGGGCAGGCCGATCTCCCGCGACCGTGACCAGCCGGGCGGTGGCGGCAATCTCTATGCTTTCGGTCTTGCGGACCGCCGCTTATCATGCGACTGGACACCCATCGAAGACTGGCAGGGGTGACTTCAGATGGACGCACGCGAGCGGTTGATCGTCGGCCTGGATGTTCCAACGATCGGCGAGGCGGAAAGACTGGTTTCCGCGCTCGGCGACGACATTCTCTTCTACAAGATCGGCTATCAGCTGGTCTTTGCCGGCGGCCTGGAATTCGCCCGCGATCTTGCCGCCAGCGGCAAGAAGATCTTTCTCGACATGAAGCTGCTCGACATCGACAACACCGTTGCCTCCGGCGTCGAGAACATCGCCAAGATGGGCATGTCGATGCTGACGCTGCACGCCTATCCGAAAACGATGAAGGCGGCGGTCGAGGCCGCGGCCGGCTCCGGCCTCTGCCTGCTCGGCGTGACCGTGCTGACCTCGATGGATGCCGATGACCTTGCCGATGCCGGCTACAGCCAGGATCCGCACAGCCTGGTGCTGCGCCGCGCCGAACAGGCGCGCGCGGCCGGCATGGGCGGCGTGGTCTGCTCGGCGGCGGAAGCGGCTGAGGTACGCGAAATCGTCGGACCCGAGATGGCGATCGTCACCCCCGGCATTCGCCCTGATGGTAGCGACAAGGGCGACCAGAAGCGGGTGATGACGCCTTTCGACGCGCTGAAGGCGGGAGCGACGCATCTCGTCGTCGGCCGGCCTGTCGTCAAGGCGCCGGAGCCCCGAGATGCCGCCCGTGCCATCCTCAGCGAGATGGTGTCGGCGCTCTGGCCGGCAAACCGCTAATAATTTCAACGACAAAAGGGAGAAGACCATGGCCAAGGGATATTGGATCGCCCGTGTCGACGTTCGCGATGCCGAGCGCTACAAGGATTATGTGGCGGCCGCCAAGCCGGCCTTCGAAAAGTATGGCGCGAATTTCCTGGCGCGCGGCGGCGCCTTCACCGAACTCGAGGGCAAGGCGCGCGTCCGCAACGTGGTGATCGAATTCCCGTCGATGCAGCATGCGGTCAACTGCTATAATTCGCCGGAATACCAGATCGCCGCGAAAATCCGCCAGGAAGTCGCGGATGCGGAAATGGTCGTCGTCGAAGGGGTCTAGAGCGGTCTCGCATCCCGCAAAACTGACGGTACGATAGGCCTTCCCGTCGCGCCGGGATTCGGCTAAGACGAAGCCAATCAAGCATTCCGCAAAGCCTTTCGAGGAGCCTGCCATGACCCTTGCCAACCTGCCGCCGCTCGTCACCGTGTTCGGAGGGTCCGGCTTCGTGGGCAGGCACGTGGTTCGGGCGCTGGCCAAGCGCGGCTATAACATCCGCGTCGCCGTGCGCCGTCCCGATCTCGCCGGCTTTCTGCAGCCGCTCGGCAATGTCGGCCAGATCTCCTTCGTGCAGGCGAACCTGCGCTACCGCAGCTCGATCGACCGGGCCGTCGACGGTGCGAGCCACGTCGTCAACTGCGTCGGCATTCTGCACGAGGTCGGCCGCAACACTTTCGACGCCGTGCAGGAATTCGGCGGTCGTGCGATTGCTGAGGCGGCGCGCGGGGCAGGCGCGACGCTGACGCATATTTCGGCGATCGGCGCCGACGCGAAATCCGATTCGGACTATGGCCGCACCAAGGGTCGCGCCGAAACGGCCATCCTCTCGGTCAAGCCCGATGCGGTGATCTTCCGTCCGTCGATCGTCTTCGGACCGGAGGACAGCTTCTTCAACAAATTCGCCGAGATGGCGCGCATGTCGCCGATCCTGCCGCTCGTCGGCGGCGGCAAGACGAAATTCCAGCCTGTCTATGTCGAGGATGTCGCTGAGGCCGTCGCCCGTGCCGTCGACGGCAAGGTCGCCGGCGGCAAGGTCTATGAGCTTGGCGGGCCTGAGGTGCTCAGCTTCCGCGAATGTCTCGAGACGATGCTGAAGGTGACGTGCCGCAAGAACCCGCTGGTATCCCTGCCCTTCGGCATCGCTTCGATGATCGGCAGCATCGCTTCGCTGGTCCCCTTCATAACGCCGCCGATCACGCCGGACCAGGTGCGCCTGCTGAAGCGCGACAATGTCGTCTCCCCGGAAGCCGAGGCGGAAGGCCGCACGCTGAAGGGCCTCGGTATTACGCCCACCATGGTGGCATCGGTGCTTGGCTCCTACCTGGTGCACTATCGTCCGCACGGCCAGTACACCGGCACCGGCAAGGCCGCCTAACCATCTTTTCCGAGGAACGATAACGCCGTCCGCCGATACCGCGGGCGGCGTTTTGGCGTTGGCGTGTCCCGCAAAGCCCGGCGCAAGTTTGAAGTGTTCTGGTGCTCGGCATACTCAGCGGCGTTGCATAAAAGACGCATCGGAATTTTTGTGGAATTAACGCCAAATTTAGCAGGAACGTTTATTGCTATTTGCCATTCCACTGACTACCAAACCCGCGCGTCTTCCAACGGACTCAACGCCTGCGGTCGCGCGCGGCAATCACTGTGAAAGGCATTTCTCAATGGGCAAGTCAATCGCGCTCCTGTTTGCGTGTGCGGCGCTGGTTATCCTTGCAGGCTCTTTCGTTGCACCCGGTTCGGTCGCGGCGGTAAAGGGCGATTGCTCGCCGGCCTACGGCGTCGATCCTTGCTCGACGGCTTCGATCATCCATTGACGAAAGGCCGGCCCTGGGCCGGCATGCTGCTCCAAGCAAGCAGTCGACCGGAACGCCTAAAACAGGGCGCTTCCAGATCACCGCTCAATATCGCCTGTTTCAAAACGGCGGCAGGAGCGTATCCCCTCAACATCGCCTATCTGAAAATCGGCGCCCTGCCGGTAATCGAGTGTCTATTCGAGAAGTCCGGCGGGCATTGCATTCGCGCCGGGAGTTGCGCGAATGCAATGCGGGACGGATGTCTCAGGCAATCAAGCCGGTCGCGGCCATGCCGAGCAGCAAGACACCGAGAATGATGCGGTAGATGGCAAACAGGGTAAACCGGTTGCTTCTGATATAGGCAAGCAGCCATTTGACGGCGATGAAGGCGACGACCGTAGAGACGACGAAGGCGACGCCGAGCGCCGTCCAGTCTTCGCCTGCCGCTCCACCATCCCTGAACGTCTTCAGCAATTCATAGCCGCTTGCGGCATACATTGTGGGGATGCCGACGAGAAAGGCGAATTCGGTCGCAGCGGCGCGATTGCCCGTGCCTGCCAGCATGGCGACGAAGATCGTGGCGCCGGAGCGCGAGGTTCCCGGGAAGACGCCGGCAACGATCTGGGCGATGCCGACCAGGATGGCGACAAGCCAGGTGATCTCTTTATGAGGCGGCCTGCGGGCGGCGGCCCATTCGGCAAAGATCATCCAGATACCGCCGATGATGAGCGCCCAGGCAATCGGCGTCGCGGTCTCCGGCAGTTCAAAGCCGAGCTTCTTGACGACCAGACCAAGAACGGCGGTGATGAGAAAGGCGACGATCAGCTTGGCGGCATAATCGCGGTTGGCAGGATCACGCCAGCCAAGCACCAGATCCAGCAGCCGACGCCAGTAAATGATGGTGACGGCGAGGATGGCGCCCGCCTGAATAACGATGTTGAACATATCCGACCGATGTCCGAGCCATTGCTCCGCAATGATCAGATGGCCGGTGCTCGAGATCGGCAGGAACTCGGTGATCCCCTCTATGACGCCGAGAATTGCAGCATTTATATAATCCATACATTGTCTCCGGTTTAAAGTTCGGTCGGGCCTGAGCGCTTGGGCCGATCAGGCTGCCGCTTCCATTCGTTCGTTAGACCGTGTTTCGCCACTATCAGGTGGCCTGAAAAATCCGATTCGCTTGTATTGGCGGGGCCAAGCTCCTATAGCTTCAACCAATGAGTCATGACTAGGGCGCTATAATTGAGCTGCCACACAGTCCTGTAACAGCAATCACAACGCCCGAGTATCGATGCCCACGCTTTATCATCATCCCATGTCATCCGCATCTCGCTTCGTCCGGCTGATCCTGGCGGAATACGGTTATCAGGCGGATCTGATCGAAGAGCAGACATGGGAGAAGCGCCGGGATTTCCTGGCGCTCAATCCGGCCGGCACGCTGCCGGTCTATGTCGACGACAGCATGCGCGCGCTCTGCGGCGCGAGCGTCATTTCCGAGTATCTAGACGAGACGCATGGCGTCTTGAAGCGCGACCGGCGGCTGCTCGCCGAAGATCCTTTCCAGCGGGCGGAAATCCGCCGGCTGACCGAATGGTTCATGCAGAAAATGGAAAACGACGTGACCAAGCCGCTCGCCCGCGAGCGTGTCTACAAGTTGCAGATGACAGCGGATCAGGGCGGTGGAGCGCCAGATTCCAAGGTTTTACGCACGGCGCGCGCGAATATCCGCCAGCATATGCGCTATCTCACCTGGCTCGCCGGTTCGCGTCAGTGGCTGGCGGGCGAGCGGATGAGTTATGCCGACCTGGCCGCCGCGGCCTCGATCTCCATCCTCGATTATCTCGGCGAGATCGAGTGGGCGGATTCGCCCGTCGTCAAGGACTGGTACCAGCGGCTGAAGTCACGTCCCTCCTTCCGGCCGATGCTGACCGAGCGCGTGCGCGGACTGACACCGGTTTCACACTATGCCGATCTGGATTTCTGACGAGGGCTCTTCATGCCCGAACCTGACAATGACGACAAAGGGCGCCGCCGCCGCGACAATTTGACCGAGTTCGTTCGGGCGGAATCTGCTGCCAAGGGCTTCGATCTCTGCCGCATCACGCGCCCGGACGCGATCCCGCAAGCCAAGGAGCGTCTCGGCCAGTTCATCGATGCCGGGCGCCACGGGACGATGGACTGGATGGCGGAGACTCGCGACCGGCGCGGCGATCCGCGCACACTCTGGAGCGACGTGCGCTCCGTCGTCGTCTTCGGCTTGAATTACGCACCGGAGGAAGATCCCCGCGGTATCCTCGACAAGCCTGATAAAGCGGCAATTTCCGTTTACGCCCGCAACCGCGATTACCACGACGTCATCAAGGGCCGGCTGAAGGAAATCGCCACGCGCTTTGCGGCACGGGCCGGCGCCGACGTGAAGGTCTTCGTCGATACGGCGCCTGTCATGGAAAAGCCCTTAGCGGCGGCGGCGGGGCTCGGCTGGCAGGGCAAACATACCAATCTCGTCAGCCGCACGCACGGTTCCTGGCTGTTTCTCGGCACGATGTTCACCACCGCCGATCTTGCCATCGACGCGCCGGAGAGCGATCATTGCGGCTCCTGCCGCGCCTGTCTCGACATCTGTCCGACGGCTGCCTTTCCGGCGCCTTACCAGATCGACGCGCGGCGCTGCATCTCCTACCTCACCATTGAGCACAAGGGACCGATCGACGCCGATTTGCGAGTGCTGATCGGCAATCGAATCTATGGCTGCGACGACTGCCTTGCCGCCTGTCCCTGGAACAAGTTCGCAAGCTCCGCCTCCGAGATGAAGCTGCAGGCGCGGGAAGATCTGAAGGAGCCGTCGATCGCCTTTCTGCTGACGCTTGACGATGCCGCCTTCCGTACCTTTTTCAGCGGCTCGCCGGTGAAGCGGATCGGCCGCGACCGCTTCGTCCGCAACGTCCTGATCGCCGCCGGCAATTCCGGCGACAAGGTGCTCATCGGGCCATGTTGCGAGCTTTCGGACGATCCCTCGCCCGTAGTGCGTGGCATGGCGGTCTGGGCGCTTTCACGGCTGATGGAGGCTGGCGAATTCTCGGTCTTTGCCGCACAAAGGGCGGATGAGAAGGATGACGACGTCCTGAACGAATGGCGATTGGCGGGAGTGGGCTGATGCATGTGATGATCTTTGGCTGCGGTTATTCCGGCACAGCGATCGCCAAGGCCTTTGCCGGCAACGGCGTGCGTGTTTCCGGCACCACGCGTTCGCCAGACAAGATGGACGTGCTCCGCCAGAATGGCATCGAAGCATTCCTTTTCGACGGCGAGAGCATGGAAAAGGAGCTGCGCCGGGCGTTGACTGGTGTAACGCATCTCGTGCAGTCGATCGCCCCTGGAAAGGCCGACCCGCTGCTGCGGTTGCTTGACAAGGACGGCGCAAGTCTGCTGCCGAAGCTCGAATGGATCGGTTATCTCTCCACCGTCGGCGTCTATGGCGATCACAAGGGAGCCTGGGTGAGTGAGGAAACGCCGTGCCTGCCCATTTCCGGGCGGTCGAAGGAGCGGCTCGAGGCAGAAGAGGGCTGGCTGGCGATGGGCCGGGAGCGCGGCGTGCCGGCGGCAGTGCTTCGTCTTTCCGGGATCTATGGGCCGGGCCGCAATGCCTTCTGCAATCTGGAAAAGGGCACGGCGCGACGGCTGATCAAGAAGGACCAGGTGTTCAACCGCATTCGCGTCGAAGATATCGGTGCCGCGACCCACTTCCTGTCGGAGCGCGGTCTCGGCGGCATCTATAATGTTACCGACGACCGGCCCGGCCCACCGCAGGACGTGATCGTCGAGGCAGCCCGCCTGATGGGCGTCGAACCGCCGCCCGAGCAGGCGTTCGAGACCGCCGAACTGACGCCGATGGCACGCTCCTTCTACGGCGAGAACAAACGCATCTCGAACGCGAAACTCAAGGCCACCGGCTTCGAATTCTCCTTCCCGAACTATCCGATGTCGCTTGCGCAATTGTGGCAGGACGGACGCTGGCGCGGTTAGAACGCAGTCCCGTTTGCGACGAATGCACTCATCCAAAATGAGTAGGAAATTCCTACTTTGCCGCTTTGGCTGGACAATTTTCGCCGCATCTTATGGTTAACGGCCTTTAAATTTGCCCAAATGTGGCAACAAATATGGCGAAATCGGAAAAATATTTTCGCGATTTTCGTGAACGCCAGGCCGTTAACTATCCCTTCGGAAAATTCGTTCGGATTTTAGCTGATTTTATTAGGTTTTTTCCACATTTGAGGGCGGCATGGATTCCTGAGATTCCATCACCGCACTCACGAATGTTACAGATTGTAATATTCCGTGAACACATCCGGCACTTTTTCGCCACTTTTTCGCAGATTTAAGCCCCGCCGCCTGCAAGGGCGTGAGTTCAATAGTTGAGGGATACTCTGTTTTGAAGAAAATACGTCGTTCTATTATCGTCGCCGCAACTATTGCCGCCTGTTCTTCCATGCTTCCGGCGGAAGGTTTTGCTGCAAATGGCTGTGGCGGTGCTTCATGGTACGCACTTCGCTCCAAAACTGCTTCCGGGGAACGTATGAACCCTGCCATCTTGACTGCCGCACATCGTTCGCTTGCTTTCGGCACCAAGGTGAAGGTCACCAACCGCAATAATGGCCGCACTGTCGTCGTTCGTATCAACGATCGTGGTCCGTTCATCCGTGGTCGTGTGATCGACCTGTCCCGCGCCGCCGCGCAGAATATCGGCATGGTGAGCTCCGGCACCGCGAAGGTTTGCTACCAGGTCATCAGCTGAGGCGCCGGAAGCGGCGCTTGCTCTTGCCGTCAATCGCGGTTACCACCCGGTTGAGACTTGTGAACAATCCACTGCGTGACTATCGCGTTTGCGCTGGTCGTTCACACGCCACGGCAACAGGAGACATGTGAATGCGTCTGGGCGGCCGCCTCGAAGGGGCGATTTCAGTGCTCGCGGACATCGATGCCCGCAAGCGGCCCGTCGCCGACGCGCTGAAGGACTGGGGCCTCGCGCACCGCTTCGCCGGTTCCGGCGATCGTGCTGCGATCGGCAACATCGTCTATGACGCACTGCGCATGCGGCTTTCCCATGCCTGGCTGATGGATGACGATAGTGCCGCGGCAATTGCCCATGCCGTCATGTTCCGCCAATGGGGTTTCACCCCGGACAGTCTTGCCACTGAGCTGGCGGATGACAAGTTTGCGCCGACGCCGCTTTCAGCCGACGCCGCCTCGGCCTTTCAAAGCCGCTCCCTCGACGATGCGCCGCCGCATATCCGCGGCGATATTCCCGAATGGGTCCAACCCTCCTTCGAACAGGCCTTCGGTGCCAGCTGGCTCGCCGAGGCACAGGCACTCGCCGCCCGCCCGACGCTCGATCTGCGCGCCAACCTGCTCAAGGCCTCCCGCGACAAGGTCGTCAAGGCGCTCGAAAGAGCCAACGCGCATGCAGCGAAGATCGCCCGCCACGGCATCCGGATTGCCGCCGGCGAAGGCGCCTCGCGTCTTCCCAACGTGACAGCCGAGCTTTCGTTCCAAAAGGGCTGGTTCGAAGTTCAGGACGAGGGATCGCAGATCGTCGCCGACCTGGTGCTCGCCCATGATGGCGAACAGGTTCTCGACTATTGCGCCGGCGGGGGCGGCAAGACGCTCGCCATGGCGGCCGCCATGCAGAACAAGGGACAGGTTCACGCCTATGACGCCGACCGCAAACGGCTGGCGCCGATCATCGAGCGGCTGAAGCGGGCAGGCACGCGCAATGTCCAGGTGCATGACGACGCCAGGGCGCTCTCCGCCCTTGCCGAACGCTGCGACAAGGTGCTGGTCGACGCGCCCTGCACCGGCACCGGCACGTGGCGCCGCCGCCCCGATACGAAGTGGCGGCTGACGGCCAAGAACCTCGACGAACGCACGGCCCAGCAGCAGGACGCGCTGGCGCAGGCGAGCAGCTTCGTCAAATCAGGCGGCGAACTGATCTACGTCACCTGCTCGGTCCTGCCCCAGGAGAACGAGGAACAGGCGCGCCGCTTCACGGCCGCCAATCCTGATTTTCAGATCGTCAGCGCCCTGCCTGCCTGGGACCAGCTCTTTGGAAAGGACGCCCCGCGTCCGCATTCTTCCGACGGCCTGACGGTGACGCTGACGCCCGCCTCCACCGACACGGACGGCTTCTTCTTTTGCCGTATGCAGCGGAAGGGCTGACGCGGCTTAGCGGAGGCCTGCAACGGATGGCGATGCCGCGGCGAAATGGCACGGTTGCTGCCGATTTTTCAAGCAGATGCCGTTCAAAAATGACCGGTTGGCCGCGCCTGTCCATTCTTAAAATCATTCCAAACTAGAGTGTTTGACACCAGTTTGCTTTTGGGCGAAGAGACGGAGCCCGATTAGACGGAAAATCCCGTCACAGGAGAGGATCATGAAGCTCAACCGCAAATTCCGCGCAGCCGTGCTGGCGATCGCCCCCGCCGCCCTGCTCGCCCTTCCCGCGCATGCCGAGACCGATGCTGCCGCCGTAGTGAAACACTATGCCGATGTGGCGCATGCGAAATACGAAGACTCGCTGACGACAGCCAAGGCGCTCGACGCCGCCATCGACGCCTTCCTGAAGGCGCCGACCGACGCGACGCTCAAGGCCGCCAGGGACGCCTGGATCAAGGCACGTGTTCCCTACCAGCAGACGGAAGTCTATCGCTTCGGCAATCCGATGGTTGACGACTGGGAAGGTAAGGTCAACGCATGGCCTCTCGATGAAGGCCTGATCGACTATGTCGATGCCTCTTACGGCACCGAGAGCGACGAAAACTCTCTCTATGTGGCAAATGTCATCGCCAACAAGACGATCAAGATCGACGGCAAGGATGTCGACGCCTCCAAGCTGACGCCGGAATTCCTCTCCGGCACGCTGGCCGAGGCCGGCGGCATCGAAGCCAATGTCGCGACCGGCTATCATGCCATCGAATTCCTGCTCTGGGGTCAGGATCTGAACGGCACCGGGCCTGGCGCCGGCGACCGTCCGGCAACGGATTACGATCTCAAGAATTGCACGCACGGCAATTGCGACCGTCGCGCCGAATATCTGAAATCCGCCTCCACCCTGCTCGTTTCCGACCTGCAGGAAATGACCGACAACTGGACGCCGGACGGTGCTGCGACGAAGAACGTCGAAGCCGATCCGAAGGCCGGTCTCGTCGCGATCCTGACGGGCATGGGTTCGCTTTCCTACGGCGAGCTTGCCGGCGAGCGCATGAAGCTCGGCCTGCTGCTGCACGATCCCGAGGAAGAGCATGATTGCTTCTCGGACAATACCTACAACTCGCATCTCAACGACGCGATCGGCATCGCCGCCGCCTATACCGGCAACTATACCCGCGTCGACGGCACCAAGCTCAGCGGCCCGTCGCTGCACGATCTGGTGGCCGCCAAGGACAAGGCGCTCGATGCCGAAGTGGAAGGCAAGCTCAACAAGACGCTCGATGCCATGAACGCCATGGCTAAGCGCGGCGAGACGGTCGAGAAGTACGACCAGATGATCGCCGAGGGCAACAAGGAAGGCAATGCCGTCGTCCAGGCCGCCATCGACGGGCTGATCGACCAGACGAAATCGGTGCAGCGCGTTATTGCCGCACTCGATCTCGGCACGGTTCAGCTTGAAGGTTCCGACAGCTTGGATAATCCTAACGCCGTCTTCAAATAAGCAAAAAGGCGGGCCGCTTCGAAAGCCGAGGCGGCCCGGACCCTGAAATGTCGCATGCCCCGGCCCGCCGATTGATCGCCAGCGCAGTGCTCTGCGCCACGCTTGCCGGTTTTTCCGTCAGCATCGCCGCCGGTTTCGATCTGCCGACGAAACGCAGCGACCTTTCCGCGGCCGATCTGAAACGTGTCGCCGAGGTCACCCGGCCAACGGCGGATTTTTCCAAGGCAGAACAATACGAAGCGATGCAGGCAGGGGCGACGACCTCGATCGACCCCGTCACCGAGGACAGCTTCTCGCATATTTCGGCCAACATCCCCTTCGACGAAGAGCAGAATTTCAAGCTCGGCAACGCGCTCTTCCGCAAGCTCTGGGTTTCCGCTCCCTCCTCGACGCAGGCCTCCGATGGTCTCGGGCCGCTCTTCAACGCCCGCTCCTGCATGAGCTGCCATGTCAATGACGGCCGCGGCAAACCGCCGGAGGGAGGCCCGAGCGCCACCTCGATGTTGCTGCGGCTTTCCCGCGCGGCCGGGACGCCGGAGGAAGAAAAGGCGATCGTGCAGGCTGATGTCGTCAATTTTCCCGATCCGGCCTACGGCCATCAGCTGCAGGACCTCGCCGTTCCCGGCCTTGCTGCCGAAGGAAAGATGGCGATCAGCTACCAGGAAGAGAGGGTGACGCTCGGCGACGGCGAGATCGTGTCGCTGCGCCGGCCGAGCTATGCGGTTGTCAATCCCGCTTATGGACCGCTCGATCCCGCGACGACGATTTCGCCGCGTGTCGCCTCGGCGATGATCGGCCTCGGACTGATCGAGGCCATTCCCGAAGCCGATATCCTCGCCCATGCCGATCCGGACGATACCGATGGCGACGGCATTTCGGGGAAGGCGGCGATCGTGCGCGACCATCGCAGCGGCAAGATCGCGCTCGGACGATTTGGCTGGAAGGCACAGAACGCTACGGTGCGCGACCAGAGTGCGGATGCCTTCGCCAATGATATCGGCATCTCGACGCCCGATCAGCCGAAGGCGCAGGGCGACTGCACCAGGGCGGAAGAAAAATGCCTTGATATGCCGACAGGGGTGCAGAAACGGCTGGGCGCGCAAGAAGCGCCGGGTCCCATTCTCGACCTCGTGACCTTCTATTCCGAAAATCTCGCGGTTCCCTCGCGCCGCAAGGCAAGCTTCCCCGAGACGCTGAGGGGCAAGCGGATCTTCTACGAAACGGGCTGTATTTCCTGCCATGTGCCGAAATTCGTCACCCGCCGGGATACGCCGGACAAGGCACAATCCTTCCAGCTGATCTGGCCCTATTCCGACTTTCTCCTGCACGATATGGGCGACGGTCTTGCCGACGGGCAACAGGTTGGCCTTGCAAGCGGACGTGAATGGCGCACGCCGCCGCTATGGGGTATAGGACTGACCCGGACTGTCAGCGGACACAGCTTTTTCCTGCATGACGGCCGTGCGCGGAGCCTCACCGAGGCGATTCTCTGGCATGGCGGCGAAGCTGAAAAGGCCCGCAACGCTTTCTCCTCCCTGTCGACCGACGACAGGGCGGCCCTGATTACATTCCTGGAGTCACTTTGATGCGCCTTTGGCACCCCCTGCTCTGCCTTACTCTGCTCGGCCTCGCGACATCAGCGACCGCCCAGACGGCCACTCCCCCGGCAGGGCTGAACGAGGATGCCGTTCCCGCCGTCATGCAGCGCGCCGTCGACGACGTGATCCGTCCCGGCTATCGCAACATGCAGCAATCGGCCGCCCGGCTGACGACGGCGATGAAGGATCTTTGCGCCGACGGCACGCAGCAGACGCTCGACAAAGCAAAGTCCACCTTCGACGATACGATCCGCTATTGGTCGATCATCGAGATCGTCCAGACCGGACCTGTTATCCAAGACAATCTCTTCGAGCACATCCTGTTTTATCCCGACCGCAAGGGCGTCGGCCTCAAGCAGGTGCAGGCGCTGATCGCCAAGGCCGATCCGAAGGATGCGACCGTTGATGCGATCGCCGGCAAGAGTGTTGCGTTGCAAGGCCTGACGGCGCTGGAATACGTGCTTTACGGCAATGGCTCCGACGATCTCGTCGGGCAGAAAGGCAGTTTCCGCTGCCTTTACGGCCAGGCGGTCGCCGGCAATATCCAGCGTGAGGCCGGCGAAGTCGTCGCCGCCTGGGAAAAGCCCGATGGCGTGCAGGCGAGCTGGAAACATCCAGGCCCGCAGAGCAACGATTTCATGGACAACAAGGAAGCGGTGACGGCGCTGCTCGGCATTCTCGTCCATGGTGCTGAGAATGTCCGCGACCAGCGGCTGGAACAGTTCTACAAGGGCAAGGACACCGCGCCACGGCCGCGCATGGCGATCTACTGGCGCTCCAAAAATACCTGGAAATCGATGGCCGCCAATCTGGAGGGCCTTCGCACGCTCTGGCAGAAGGCCGGCATGGCCGAGCTGCTGCCGCCGGACAAGCAGCCGATTGCCGCCTCGATCGACGAGGACTTCAAATCGCTGCTCGACAGTGTGCCGAAGCTCAATCCCGACATCGATGTCGCCACAAGCGATGCGGAGAAGGCCAAGCTCGATACGCTGCTTGCCGATAGCCGCGACCTGATCACCCGGATCAGCGACGAATATGGCGCGGCCATCGGCCTTTCAGCCGGCTTTTCCTTTTCGGACGGAGACTGAGACGATGATGCCAAGTGCCGCGATCGACCGACGCAACTTCGTCAAGGCGGCCGGCCTTGGCTTCCTTGCGGCCTTGGCGCCGAGGTCGCTGATGGCGCTGGAGCGGGCCGATGCGGTCTATGCATCGGGCATTCGTGCAGCCGACGGCTCCTTTGCCATTGCGACCGTGACCGAGCGTGGCGAGATCGTCGATCATGTGGCGCTTCCCGCCCGCGCTCACGGCATGGCCTTCAGCGCCAGCACCGGCAAGACTGTCGCCTTCGCGCGCCGGCCCGGCACCTATGCGATGATCTTCGATCCCTGGAACAAAAGCGAGCCTGTTGTCATCAACTCCAGGGAGGACCGGCATTTTTACGGCCACGGCGCCTTCTCTCCCGATGGTCGTTTGCTCTACGCCAGCGAGAACGACTTCGACGGTAATCGCGGCATGATCGGCCTCTACGACGCCACCGACCGCTTCGCCCGCATCGGCGAATTCGAGACCTACGGCATCGGTCCGCACGACATAACCGTTTCCGAGGACGGACGCCTTCTCATCGTCGCCAATGGCGGCATCGAGACGCATCCGGATTTCGGCCGCACCAAGCTCAATCTCGGCGAGATGCAGCCATCGCTGGCGCTGATCGATGCGACAACCGGGGCGCTGGTCGAAAAACATGTGCTGCCGGCGGAATGGGCAGAACTCTCCACCCGCCACGTCGATCTCGACGGCGAGGGCCGCATCTGGTTCGCCTGCCAGTATGAAGGCCACCGCAAGGATTTGCCGCCGCTCGTCGGCCATTTCGCCAAGGGTGAAGATCTCTCCTTCATCGACCTGCCGGAGGAGACGACGCGCAGGCTTGCCAATTACGTCGGGGCGATCGCCGTCAATCGCAGCGAAGGTCTTGTCGGCATCACCTCACCGAAGGGCGGCGCCTCGGTGACCCTTGACGCAAAGTCGGGCAAGGTGCTGGCCGAGACCGTCGTTCCCGATGCGGCGGGCATCGCGCCGGCAAGAGGCGGCTTTGCCGTTTCCTCCTATGATGGCGATTTCCTGTCGACCCGCAGCGACGTCGCCTGGGATCAGCACATCGTGCGGATCTAAATCAGAGAGGCGCAATTCCGGACGCAAAACCGCTGCACACTTTTGCTGGAATTGCTTTAGCCGGCGCGGGAATAGGCTTTCTGCTCGGCGCTGACGCTCGATGCCGCGGCCCTTGCCGCCTCGTGCAGCCATTCGTTTCCCCGCACCGCCAAGTCCTTCAGGATCGCTGCAACCGCCGCCGCATCGTCGGAATGGCAATTGGCGATCTCGAAGCCCATCAGTTCCAGCATCGTCGGCGAAAGCAAGATCTCGGGATGCCGGTCGATTTCAATCTTGCAGCTGTTCGGCGAGAGCCGGCGCACGAGGATACGACCGGAGACCCGGTAGTGAGGATCGGCTGAGCGCGCCCGTCCATTGGCGATCTCGTCCGCATGGATCGCCACGTCCTGCGGCCTGTGGCGAAGCGACCAGACGGACGGCAGCAGCGCCTTCGCCTCGCGCAGCACCGGCCCACCCTGCCATTCGGCATAGGCGACGAAACGCGGCCGGCCAAGGCTGCCGGTGCCGCCGCTGCGCGGCTTCGGCACGAAGGGCCCTGCCCCGGACGGCAGCGCGGCGGCGAGCGCCTTGATATAGGCTGACGGCGGCGGCTTGCTGCCGGGAAGCAACAGTTCGTATTTCTCCCAGAATTCCCGGCGTTCGGAATTCGGCAGCATCAGCGCCTTGCGCAGCCATTTGTGGTCGCGCTCGAGGATGACGGGCAACGGATTTTCAAGGCCCCTGCGATAGCCGCTCAAGATCAATTCGCCGATCATGCGAACCGAGGGACCGTCGTCGCCGCGCGCCAGGATGGCGCTTGCCGCAAGGCGAACGAGATCCAGCGCATAGGGCATCACCGCCGCGTCGTCGAAATCATTGACGCCCCAGACGAGCCGGCCCTCGATGTCGCGCCAGGTGCCGAAATTCTCCAGATGCGTATCGCCGATCGCCAGCACCTCAGGCGCGCCTGTAAGTTCCGGGCAGATATCGAGGATGATCTCGCACCAGCGCCAATAGGTGGCGCGCAGGAAGACGAAATCGTCGCTTCGCATCTTCTCGTGCTTCTCCCGGAGATCGTCCTTGACGAGATCGTCGCCGAGTTCGCCGGCCAGCCAGGTCTCGAAATTCCGGACCGATTGCGATATCGTCGTCATGCCGGCGCTCCATCATTCGCGACCCGGTGCGGAGAATACGCGCACCGCGCGAAGCTGCAATCGTCTTCGCATCGGATCGCCACAATCCAACGGTACTGGCCAGCTACCGGCTTGCGCGGCGGCGCAAAGGTGAAAGGTTGCCCCGGCGACACGGTCCCGGGTTTCCATCGCCGCCCGGACCGATTTCAGCAATGTCCAGCTTGTCGAATGCGGCGCGCCATGCCACTTTCGCGGCTGCAAGAGGGGCAGACATGAGCGAGACTGACAGGGGCGATTTCCGCGCGCGAATCCGCCGCAATTTTGCGCGCCAGGCGGCGATGGAAACGATCGGCGCGGAGCTGACGCGCGTCGAGCACGGCGTCGTCGAGATCGAGCTTCCCTTCGACGTCAAGCTGACACAGCAGCACGGCATCCTGCATGCGGGCATCATTTCCGCAGCGCTCGATTCGGCCTGCGGCTTTGCCGCCTACAGCGTCATTGACCCGGAAGCCTCGATCCTGACGATCGAGTTCAAGGTCAATCTCATGTCGCCGGGGCGTGGCGATCGTTTCCTGTTTCGCGGGGAAATCACCAAACCCGGCTCCACCATCATCGTCGCCGACGGACGAGGCTACGCGATCAGCGACGGGCCGGCCAAACTCATCGCCTCCATGACCGGAACGATGATGGTGATCCGCGGTAGAGAGGGCATTACGGGATGAAGTTCGAACTGAAATCGGTCGCGGGGAAATCCATCCTTTTCGTCATGGCGGCGGAGGCCGAATACGGTCCCTTCCTGCGTTCGCGCATCGAACCTTTGATGACCGGGGTCGGCCCGGTCGAGGCAGCCATCGCGCTGAGCAAGACATTGGCGCGGCTGGATGCAGTCGACGAACTGCCCGATCTCGTCGTGTCCCTCGGTTCGGCCGGCTCCGCGAAACTGGAGCAGACCGAAGTCTATCAGGTGACCTCGGTTTCCTACCGCGACATGGACGCCTCGCCGCTCGGCTTCGAAAAGGGCAAGACACCCTTTCTCGACCTGCCCGCAACGCTCGAACTGCCGCTGCGCATTCCCGGCATTGCCGAAGCAAGTCTTTCCACCGGCGGCAACATCATTTCGGGCGCCGCCTATACCGGCATCGACGCCGACATGGTCGACATGGAGACCTATGCGGTGCTGCGCGCCTGCCAGGGCTACAAGCTGCCGCTGATCGGCCTTCGCGGCATTTCCGACGGCGCCGTCGAGCTGCAGCATATTTCGGGCTGGACCGAATATCTGCACATCGTCGACCGCAAGCTCTCTTACGGCGTCGACAGCCTGTTCACCGCACTGGAGGACGGGGTATTCTGGTTCTGAGCCCTTGAATGCGGGACAATTGGAACAATAAAAACCCGATACCGCCGATTTCCCGCATTGCCAGGCGAAGCGCTTTTCATTAAAGCCTCGCCATGACCCAGACAGCACATCCCGACTCCGTTCTCATCGTCGATTTCGGCAGCCAGGTGACCCAGCTCATCGCACGTCGCGTGCGCGAGGCTGGCGTCTATTGCGAGATCGTTCCCTTCCAATCGGCCGAAGAGGGCTTCAACCGCCTGCAGCCGAAGGCCGTGATCCTGTCCGGCAGCCCGGCTTCCACGGTGGACGAGGGATCGCCGCGAGCGCCTCAGATCATCTTCGACAGCGGCCTGCCAGTCTTCGGCATCTGCTACGGCCAGCAGACGATGTGCATGCAGCTCGGCGGCAAGGTCGAGAGCGGCCATCACCGCGAATTCGGCCGCGCCTTCCTCGAGGTCGACAGGGACTGCCAGCTGTTCGAGGGCCTGTGGTCCTCCGGCTCGCGCCATCAGGTCTGGATGAGCCATGGCGACCGCGTCACCGCGCTGCCGGATGGTTTCGAGGTGGTCGCCACCTCCTCCAACGCGCCCTACGCCTTCATTGCCGACGAGAAGCGCAAATATTACGGCGTGCAGTTCCACCCGGAAGTCGTGCATACGCCGGATGGCGCCAAGCTGATCGGCAACTTCATTCACAACATTGCCGGCATCAAGGGTGACTGGTCGATGTCGGCCTATCGCCAGAAGGCGGTCGAGCAGATCCGCGCGCAGGTGGGCGACAAGCGCGTCATCTGCGCGCTTTCAGGCGGCGTCGACAGTTCCGTCGCAGCGCTCTTGATCCACGAGGCCGTCGGCGACCAGCTGACCTGCATCCTCGTCGACCACGGGCTGATGCGCAAGGACGAGGCGGCGGGCGTCGTCGCCATGTTCCGCGAGCACTACAATCTGCATCTGCTGCACGTCGATGCTTCCGACCGCTTCATCGGCGAACTCGAAGGCGTCAGCGACCCGGAAACCAAGCGCAAGATCATCGGCCGGCTGTTCATCGAGACCTTCGAGGAAGAGGCCAAGAAGCTCGGCGGCGCCGATTTCCTCGGCCAAGGTACGCTCTATCCCGACGTCATCGAAAGCGTTTCCTTCACCGGCGGCCCGTCGGTGACGATCAAATCGCACCACAATGTCGGCGGCCTGCCGGAGCGCATGAAGATGCAGCTCGTCGAGCCGCTGCGCGAGCTCTTCAAGGACGAGGTGCGCGCGCTCGGCCGCGAGCTTGGCCTGCCCGACAGCTTCATCGGCCGCCACCCCTTCCCCGGCCCCGGCCTGGCCATCCGCTGCCCCGGCGGCATCACCCGCGAAAAGCTGGAGATCCTGCGCGAGGCCGATGCGATCTATCTCGACGAAATCCGCAAGGCCGGCCTCTACGACGCTATCTGGCAGGCTTTTGCCGTGCTGCTGCCAGTCCAGACGGTCGGCGTCATGGGCGACGGGCGCACCTATGAATTCGTCTGCGCGCTGCGCGCTGTCACCTCCGTCGACGGCATGACGGCGGACTTCTACCACTACGACATGGAGTTCCTCGGCCGCGCCGCGACCCGCATCATCAACGAGGTGCGCGGCATCAACCGCGTGGTCTACGATGTTACGTCGAAGCCGCCGGGCACAATCGAGTGGGAGTGACGCGGAGTACCGTGGGGTAGTATCGGATGGCAGAGGACACTCGAGCGAATCCTAGGCCATCGTACTTCTCGGGCCAAATCACACGGCCTTAGATCGATTACTGCTCCTTCTTGAACAAATCCTGGAAGATGAGCTGGCCCCAAGTGCGGCCGCGTGCGTGCACCAGCGCGCCACCCTCGTTGAGCTTTCCCAGCTTGACGGGTGCGAACCCGAGCTGTTTGGCCAAATCCGCCACGGGAGCGATCGCGTCCTCGTCGTCGCTCGACAGAAAGACGACCCGGTGGCCGCCCTCGACGACCGGGTCGGCAGCCAGGGTGGCGGCAATCAGGTGATTGAACCCTTTCACGAACTTGGCGCCGGTGAACGACTTCGCTGCGAAGGCGGAGGACGGGAGACCGTCCAGCTCCTCAAGGGGAACCAACGCGTTCATCGCGTCGATGACCGTCTTGCCTTTCCAGCTCGGCAGAGCCTTCGCAACCTCGCGATGCTCCTCAAACGGGACCGCCAAGATGATTGTGTCGGCCTCGAGCGCATCCCGCAGCGACTTGGCGACGACCGTGGGGCCAATCGCCCGAGCCTGCGGCGCCAACGCCTCGGGCGGCCGGCGGCTCGCGACGGCCACCTTGATGTTCTTACGGGCGAAGGCGTGGGCGAGGGCCTGGCCTATCTTACCGAACCCTACAATCGCATAGCTCATAATGCTTCTCCAATCCGTGTTGCTATTAATTCCCCGGCCGTCAACGGCGCTGGGTTATCCGTTCCACTGTGTGGCGACCTTCGCGGAGACGTCCTGCCGTGAACGAATTCCGCACGGCCGGACGGGTCAGCCAGTTCCGGCGATCCGGCGCGAATTCAGATGGCCGAGAAGCCGCCGTCGACAGACAGCTCCACCCCATTCACGAAGCTCGAATCGTCTGAAGCAAGAAACAGCGCGACCGCCGCGATTTCCTCAGGACGACCCATCTTTCCCCGCGGGATCAGAGATTCGAACATCCGCTTCGCATCCTCGGTGAGAACTTGGTCCTGCATCGGTGTGGCGATCGGCCCCGGGCTCAGCACGTTCACCCGGATATTCCTGCCCTTGAGTTCGTTGAGCCAAGTGCGTGCGAATGAGCGCAACGCCGCCTTGCTCGCCGAATACACGCCGTAGCCAGGAAAACCTTTCACCGAAGCAACTGACCCGGTCATGAAGATCGATCCGCCATCGTTGAACAGCGGCAGCGCCTTCTGAACCGTAAACAGCGTGCCGCGCGTATTCAGGTTGAAGGCCGCATCGAAATGCTGCTCGGTAATCTCGCCCAGTGGGACGGCTTCGCCCATGCCGGCGCTCGCGTACAGGACGTCGATGCTGCCCTTTTCCCGCTTGACCGTGTCGAACAGACGGTCGAGGTCGTTGAGATTGGCCGCGTCGCCGCGCACGCCGGTCACGTTCCGGCCAATCAACTTGACGGCCTCGTCGAGCGCCTCCTGCCTCCGGCCCGTGATGAAAACATAGGCGCCTTCTTCAACAAACCGCTTGGCGCTCGCCAGCGCCATGCCGCTCGATCCACCCGTGATGACCGCAACCTTACCCTCAAGCTTTCCCATGACTTCTCCTTCCAGGCTCTGCCTTTGATCGTTCGGGGACGCCCCCGAGACCCTCCAAATAGGTCCGCCGGAGTCAGGCGTTGAGTGCGGAAGCGCGCACATCGGTGGTGCAAAATCGATCCGCCTGGACGTCTGGCGCCAGCCGCGACGATCGGTGTCTGTCGTTCGGAATTGAGCCGCGCTCGTCGACATAAGCTATGATGACAGCCCGTACTGCTGTACGACGCGTTGGATACGGGCTTTGGAAGGCGCACCGCGCGGTGCTGGATTGCACCATGATCGACTGGGATGACATTCGCTACTTTCTTGCCGTGGCGCGCGGAGGCTCAGTGCGGGCTGCCGCCGAGGGCCTCGGGATGTATCATTCGACCGTGCTGCGACGCATCGCTCAGCTCGAGGAACGCCTCGGGGCGCAGATGTTCGAAAAGCTGCCTTCGGGCTACCGCCTGACGGCTGCGGGCGAGGAGGTCCTCGAGCTCGCGAACCAGATGGAAGCGTCGTCGCACCAGCTGGAGACGCGCGTCTTCGGTCGCGACCAGAGCGTGCGCGGGCTTCTGCGGGTGACGTTGGCTCCAACCCTTGCGACACATCTGCTCATGCCGGATCTCGCCGATTTCGCGCTTCTGCATCCCGATATCGAGATGGAAATCATCTCGTCCGGCGAGCTGGCAAATCTGACCAACCGAGAGGCCGACGTGGCGATCCGCGTCGTTTACGACCGCAAAACCCTGCCGCTCAATCTTCACGGCCTGAAGGGACCGGAGCTCTTCAGCGGCGTCTACATGTCTCGCGATCGACTGGCCGCATGGCGTGCGGGCGCGTTGGATCCCATCCGGTGGATCGTCATAAGCATTCATGGAATTCCGGATTGGGTCCGCGAGGGTGATGTTCGCACCACAGGGGTTCCGTTCAGGACCACGGACGGCGAGGCGCAGATCGTCGCAGTACGGCAAGGGCTCGGGATGACGACACTGCCGTGCTTCGTCGGAGATGCCGACCCCCTATTGGTGAGGGTGCCGGGCACCGACCTGCACATGCATGGAACGCTCTGGCTTCTGACGCAGGGGGAGACACGCAAGACGAAGCGCGTCCGGCTCTTCACGGAGTTCGTATCCCGCAGGCTCGCCGCGTATGCTCCGCTTCTCGCGGGGCTGTCCATATCGCCCGACTGACGCCCGGCAGGTCGCCGGCGACGCCTGCCGTAATCCGGTCGGAAGCCAAGCTGCGATTTTCATCTGGCGAGTCGCCCGATCAGGCCGGAACGTAGGTCAACCTGATCACATCCTCGCCAATCCGGTCATGAGCCATCAGGCGGAGCGGCGGCCGGGGTCCGGCGAAATATGGCTTGCCGTGACCGAGCACGACGGGGTGCAGGTAGATTCGATACTCGTCGATCAGGCCAAGTTCGGTGAGGCTTTGCGCCAAATTGGGGCCGGCAACTTCGATCTCCCCGTCGCGTTCCGCCTTCAGCTTGCGGATCGCGGCCTCAAGATCTTCCCCAACAAGCCTGGCGTTGGGACCGACCGACGTCAACGAGCGCGAGACGACCCATTTCGGCTGGTTCCGCCACGCTGCCGCGAAGGCCTGTCGCTCTGCGTCCCATTCAGGATGTTCGTCGTCCCAATAACGCATGACCTCATACATCCGGCGACCATACACACTGCCCGCCTGCCGCTGAGCCTCCTCGATGAAGTGGCGGAAGAGTGTGGGGCTTGGCCCAAACGCCATATGATCGACGTAGCCGTCCAGGGACTGGTTCATTCCGAACACAAGCTTAGCCATACTCACTTCCTTTCCTTAAACAGCATATCCGCATGTCTGATTGCATTATGCAATCGGTTGTAAGTTAGCTCAACTGGTTTTATATCGCAATTGGTTTTTGAAGTGCGCATAAATCCGCAACCTGATGTGGTGGACAACAGCCTGTCCGCTTCCGGCGATCAGAATGGACAGGCCGCCGCCAGAGGGCGCTATTTCAGCGGCAGGAACAGTTCCGCCACCGCCTCATGCTCCGGCACCTCGGGGAAGAAGCTCAGCCGCTGGCAATAGATCGGGAAATCGCGTGCTTCCTCGCCGCTGGCCGGAAGCCAGTCGCGATAAAGGTAGAGCGCGGCGGGCTCCAGATTGTCGGTGTTGCCGACGACACGCAGCACCGCGCAGCGTCCGCCAGGGATCTCGCCGGCTTTGATCTCTTTGCCGTTCGCCTCAATCGGTTGATCGGTCCCGACACAAAGGTCCACGCTATAATCGGCAGGCGACTGAGGACGCCGCTCGGAACGCCAGACATTGAAGGTCGGACTTGTCTTGGGATGCAAGCCAGCGGCCTTGCGCCAGGCGATGAACCGCTGGATGGTGGCGCCGAGCATCGCCGGGTCGCCCCGGTGTTCCATAATCGCCACCGGCGTGGTGGGCACATTGCGAATGTTCACGTCGTCAGTGGTAAAAGTCTTCTGCATGAGCTTGCTCCTTGCGTTGTCGAGAGGCCCGAAGGCGGCAAGCCACGGCTCCCAGTCAGGAGACTTCCGGAACGACGAAGGCGACTGCCCGAACCGTTGCCGAAAGGCGCGGGCGAAGGCATCCGGTGCGTCGTAACCGGCATCCATCGCTATGTCAGTGACGCGTTCTTCGTCCCTGTAAGCCAGCCGGTATGAAGCGCGCTTCATGCGGGCAAGCCTGATATAGCGATGCACTGATAATCCGAAGGTCGCCGTAAACTGCCGGTGGAAATGAAACTTCGAGAAAGCCGCGACACCGCTCAGAAGGTCAAGATCGAGATCGTCATCGAGGTGCCGGTCGACATAATCCAGCACTCGCTGCATCCGCTCATGATAATTCCGAAGCGCTGCGGTCATTCGCCTTGGTCTCCGTGGCAGCTCAAACTAGATTCCTCCGGCAACCAGCGCCCGACCGATCTTGCGGTTTGGCATGGATCAGCCGGTGCCGCCCGATCGGAGCGTCTTGCGATCCTCGCCCGGCACTGTTTTCGCTTTTCCATCTTAGAGGAGAATGCCTTTGTTTGCCGTCGTAACGATCCAGAACTCACCGGCTGCGGCGGTAAGGATGATGGCGCTCGGCATCGTGACCGAGAGCTACTCCTCCATTCTATCGCTCGGCCTTAGCGCGCCCAATGCTGGCGCATGTCTAGTGTCGAGAAGACTATGATTATCGAACTAACGTCTCATGATTTTGAAGCGCTGCTGAAGGGCATCGCGCCACGTCATCTGCGCCTTGTCCAAGACAGCACCATTGCGCCTCCTGAAGTACTGGAGATGTTGAACCGCCTCGCGACTGACATAGGCGCTGAATTCTCGCCGTCGGCCTGGATGATCGTGGAGGATGGCGAGATCGTCGGCCTCTGCTCCATCGTTCGAGTTCCACAAGATGGAAACATCCATATCGGCTATGGGATTGCGCCTTCGCGCCAGGGCCGTGGATGCACCGCGCGGGCCATAGGCCAGTTGCTGGAGTGGGGGCGGAGCGACCCTCGCGTTGCTCTGATCTCCGCAGAGACCGGGGTTGCGAACATTGCGTCACAGCGTGTCCTTGAACGCAATGGATTCATTCGCGCCGGCGAGCGTATCGATGCCGAAGACGGTCCATTGATTTGCTGGGAAGCAATGACGGTCTAAGGTTACGGGCCGAATAAGCCCACACGGGAAACGGCCGGCCGAGGTTCAATTACCTCGGCCGGCCGCTGTCCTAGGGGATGACGACTGCTATCCGGCTTCAGCGGCCGTAGGTGACCTCGACGGAGGCCTTGTCGAGCGTATTTGCCCTGACATAGAAGCCAACCATGGCGGCCGGCGCGGTATCGGGAAGCGGAAGCTTATCCACTGAGAGCGCGTAGACGGTGAACTGGTAATGGTGCGGCGCATCGCCGGCCGGCGGGCATGCGCCGCCATAGCCGGATGTACCAAAATCGGTGTGACCTTCGACAGTGCCTGCGGGAAGCTTTTTGTCACCGCTGGCGCCAGTGGCGATCTCCGAGGCATTTGCGGGAATGTTGAACACCGACCAATGCCACCAGCCCGAGCCGGTCGGAGCATCCGGATCGTAAGCCATGATGGCGAAGCTCTTGGTCGCCTCGGGAGCACCCGACCAGGTCAGTTCCGGCGAGATGTTCTTGCCGGCGCAGCCGAAGCTGTTGAAGACCTGTGCATCGGCCATGGCCTTGCCGGCGGTCAAATCCTTCGAGGTGAGCTTCATTTCGGCCTGTGCGGCCGTCGCGCCAAAGACGGATGTGGCGAGAAGTACTGCTGTGATAAAACGCATTCTGTTTTCCTGCGGTTGATAATGCAGGAAAACTATCGTCACCGAGCAAGTGCATCTGCCCCGCTATGCTCAACTTCTGCCCCGATCCGCTCAAAACGCTCAGAGCCGCCCCGCACATGGCGTGGATTGACGCCAAACCGCTCTTTGAACCGCGCCGCGAATTGCGACGGGGAATCGTAACCGACCTCAAGCGCGACCTGCGCCATCGGCAGGGTTGTGGTTTGAATGAGGCCTAAGGCGCGATTCATCCTTGTATCGCTCAAGATCTCACTGAAGCCGGTATTCTCGGCGGCCAGCTTACGCCTCAGCGTCGCTTCGCTCATGTTGAACGAGCGCGCCGCGTGTGCAAGCGTCCAATCAAAGGTCGTATCACTTTCGATCATCTGCCGCAGCCGGTCCTCGAGCCGAGGGCTTTGGCATTGGCCCAACACCGCTCCGCAGAGCGCAAACCAGGTGATCAGCTCCATCAAACGAGCCTTGGCAATGGCGCCGGGAAGCCTCGTCAGATTGCCGGGCTGACAGCAATAGTCAAACAATGCCGCGGCTTCCTCCGGCAGCTTCGAGGTGCCTGTCGGGACAGGCCTCGATGGAACGGCGAGCGATCCCATCCTGGTATAGGCTTCCTCGAAGAGCTGTCGCGGAACGGGAAGCGCCAGGGTCTGATACTTCTGCGGCGCCTTGGGAATATTCTCCATCGTCAACGGTCGATAGTCGGGCAGCAAGCCGTAGGCGCCCGCCTCGAGGCGCAAAGCCTTGTCATCTGCCATGACGATCTTCGTTCCCGATTGCACCTGTATCAACAGGGGGCTCGTATTGACGAGACGAAAAAAACAGGCCCGCCCGCCCTGGCGGATCAAGGCCCTGGTCGGAATGGGAAAGACCTCGTCGAGCATATGTTCTCCGACAACAGGATGGATGATCGTGGGGCTCGGGCTGCCAGGCCGTGAGACTGGAGCCATGATCGGTAGACTCGCCACCACCGATCCCTTGAGGATCGGGAATAGCAAAACCGCGTGTCATGGGCAATCTTGAGCGTCATTCAGGTGTTCGAACTCAATGGAATTCCGCGCGTCCCACCTCAGCGCATTTTTGTGGCTGGTGTTTGCTTGTCATCGATGTGAATTCGGGTTTTGTCGGCAGCGTCGGCCCGGCTTTTCACGTGATCGATGAAAGCCCGCAGCTTCGGCATCACTTGATGACGGCTGGGATAGTAGAGGAACACACCCGGCGCCATCGGTGCGAACGCCTCCAGGACGCGGACGAGTTTTCCCGCCTTCACTGGTCCGGCGGCGATTGGCTCCGGCACTTGCGCAAGCCCCATATCTTCGACGGCGGCTCCCAGCATGGTGGGAAAATCATGGGCGATCAGCGGCCCGGAGACAACAGCCTCTATCGGCTTTTTGCCGCTGACAAACGACCACGGCGCGATTGAGCCGTTCGAGCGGCGCATGCGGATGCAGGCATGTTGACGCAGATCGTCGATACGCTCGGGCCGCCCTCTCCGGTGCAGATATTCGGGGCTGCCGACGACCACCAGCGGGAAGGACGGCGTCAGCCGGACCGCGACCATGTCGGCTGCGATGAACTGGCCGAGCCGGATACCGGCGTCAAATCCTTCGGCCGCGATATCGACCAGTTCCTCATTCGCGGCGACCTCCACCTCGATCTCGGGAAAGGCCTGGCAGAAGGATGCAATCAGTGGCTCCAGCAGGATCGGCACCACTGACGGCGGCACGGTGAGCCGCAACAGTCCAGCCGGTCTCTGGCCGAGCTCACGCGCAACCGCGCTTGCGGCGACCAGTTCCTCGAAAGCGGGCTTTGCGCGCGTGAGGAACCGCTCGCCGGCTTCAGTCAGACCGACACTGCGCGTCGTGCGGATGAAGAGTACTGCGCCGACACGCTCCTCAAGAGCGCGTACGGCCTGGCTGACTGCCGAGGGGGTCACCCCGAGTTCCGCGGCTGCTCTGCGAAAGCTACGGTGATGGGCAACGCTCAGAAACGCCTCAACGCCGTCGAGCGCGCCTTGCCTGACTGTGAAGTTCTGCTTCATACCGCATCGATATTATCGCCAATAGTCGATCGCGGGAAGCGGCCGTACATCTGGACCCCACAAATCAGGAGTGCCCCGATGTCGACGGAATCCATCTTTCAAACCCATCTCGCGCTCGGCTATGTCGCGTGGCTGCTTTGCTTCGGCGCCTATATTCTGCCCTGGCTCAAATCGATGGACAGGGTCAAGGCGCACCGCGCCATCGCCACTCTGCACAGCTTCCGCTTCTTCGGGCTCGTCTTCATTCTGCCCCGCGTCGTCGGTCCCAACCTGCCCACCAGCTTCGCCATCTTGGCTGCCTATGGCGACCTCGCGGCCGGGCTGCTCGCCATGTTGGCGCTCGTCACGATCCGCATGCGTCCGGTCTTCTGGCTGTTCGTCGTCGCCTTCAATCTCGTGGGAATGGGCGACCTCGTGCTCGACTACTATCACGCGATCCAGGCCGGCCTGCCGGCGCGGGCGGAGGAATTGGGCGCCGCATACGCGATCCCGATCATTTACGTGCCCTTGCTGATGATCACCCACGTCTTCGCATTCTATTTGCTTCTGCGTCCTCAGCCTAAGGCAACCCAGGCGCTCGCCGGCGAGGCGGCAGTATCTTAATCTCCGCCATCTCAGGCGTTGCACCTTGCGATCGAAGATCGCAAGTCTAGAGCCCGTCAAATCTGCGGACATAATCGACCAATGCGCGCAGCTTCAGCGGCTGTCTCTGGCGCCTGGGGTAGTAGAGATAGAAGCCCGGGAATGGCGGGCAGAAATCCTCCAGCAGCGGCACGAGCTCCCCGCGTTCGATATAGGATTGGAAGGTTTCCGCCATGCCGAAGGTGATGCCTGCTCCGGCGCAGGCCATGCGGATCATCATTCCCATGTCGTTGGTCGTGACGACGGGATCGACGGAGACGTCGAAGTCGCGATTGTTCTCAGTGAACTCCCAGCGATAAGGCGCCGTATCCGGGCGTGGCCGCCATCCGATGCAGGCATGATCCTGCAGGTCGCGGGGATGGCGGGGATGGCCGCGGCGCTCGAGATAGCTGCGGGATGCGGCCGCGCATTGTCGCTGCTCTTCGGAGACTGAAATCGCGATCATGTCCTGCTCGATCACTTCGCCCAGCCGGACACCGGCGTCGAAACCGGCCTCGACGATATCGAATTCGTCATCGGTGATGGTGATATCGAGTTTGATGTCGGGGCAAGCTTCCATGAAACCGGCCAGTAACGTGCCGGACAGGAAGTTCTCGGCGATCGAGGAAACGGTGATCCGCAGCAGGCCGCTCGGGCGCGCCTGCATTTCTCGCACCGTCTGCATCGCATCCTTGACCTGCCGGACCGATGGACGAACCGCGTCGAAGAACACTTCGCCGGCTTCGGTCAGGCTGACGCTACGCGTCGTGCGCTGGACCAGGGCGACGCCAACCCGATCCTCCAGGCGCTGCAGGGCCTGGCTGACGGCGGAGCGGGTGACGCCAAGCCGCTCGCCGGCAAGCCGGAAGTTCCGCGCCTCGGCCACCGCAAGAAAAACTGAAATGCCTTCGAGATCATCGACCATTGGTTAGCATTCCTAACCAAGGCATCCTCGATTGGCAACTTAATCGCCGCGGATGGGCACGCTATCTTTCAAGTCGAGATCAACGCCAAGACCCACGCATCGGCAGATTCTCTTCGAAAGGCAAGGCAATGCGAAGGATTTTCAAAAGCCCGGTTCTGCAGTTTTTCACGGCGGTCACCCTTGCTGGTACGGCGACCAGTTCGTCCGCCACCGATGCCGTGAACGACCGAGATCAGCAGCAACAAACAAGCGAGAACAGAATGCAGCAACACCCCTATGTCGGCATGTGGGTTACGGATGATGGCCGCATCCGCCACGAACTTCTGCCCAATGGCCGTTACGACGAAGCCCGCGGAAACCGCGAAAGCGCCTATCGCGGCCGTTACGAAGTCACCGGAAGCCACATCGAATACTGGGATGACACGGGCTTTACGGCCGACGGCGATTTCGTCGACGGCAATACCCTCCATCATGGCGGCATGGTGCTTCGCCGCCAATGACGTGCGGCCTGAAAGGCAACATCACCAAGGATAAGGCCGCATTTGCCGGCCGGAAAGGATGACGATCATGTCTTCCCCAGCACCCACCTGGTTCATCACCGGCGCATCGTCCGGCCTCGGCCGGGCACTCGCCGAAGCGGTCCTGGCGCGCGGCTGGCGCGCCGTCATGACGGCGCGCAGACCCGAGACCCTGGCAGATCTCACGGCAGAGCACGGCGACCGCGCGCTTGCCCTTGCACTCGATGTGACGGACAGCAACTCCATCGCCGGCGCGGTTCACGACGCCGAAACGCATTTCGGCGCAATCGACGTCCTCGTCAACAATGCCGGCTACTGCTACCTCTCGGCGATCGAAGAGGGCGACGATGCCGAGATACGCGCTCAGTTCGAAACCAATGTGTTCGGTTTGATCGCTGTCACCAAGCAGGTTCTGCCGGGCATGCGCTCACGCCGGCAAGGACATATCTTCAACGTCTCTTCGCTCGGCGGGCTCGTCGCTTTTGCTGCAACCGGCTACTACCACGCCACCAAATTTGCGGTCGAAGGCTTGTCGGAATCGCTTTCGCATGAGGTCAAATCGCTTGGCATCGATGTGACGATCCTCGAACCGGGCGCCTTCCGCACGGATTGGGCCGGCCGGTCGATGGTCGAATCCAGTACGATCATCGACGACTATGCCGAGACATCCGGCAAGCGGCGCCAGGTCACCCGGTCGGTCTCCGGCAACCAGCCGGGCGATCCGGTGCGAGCCGCGACAGCAATCATATCGGCGTTCGAGGCGGACGAGCCGCCGCTGCGCTTGCTGCTCGGCGCACCTGCCCTGACGATCGCCCGCGAACGGCTCGATGCGCTGCGCGCAAATTTCGAAGCCTGGGCGGAGACGACGCTCAGCGCCGATTTCCCAAGCTAAACCCCAAGAAAACCCTCAGCCGTATCGCCAGGCGAGCGGCGTGCAAATGGAGCTTGAAATGTCTGAGATCAAAGGAAAAGTCATTGCCATCACCGGAGCCAGCAGCGGTATCGGAGAGGCTGCGGCAAAGGTGCTGGCTGCCGCAGGCGCCCATGTCCTGATTGGCGCGCGCCGCACCGAGCGCCTGGAGGAACTCGCCGCCGACATCGCGGCAAAGGGTGGGTCGGTGCGCCTGCAAAAGCTTGACGTCACCGACCGGGCGGATGTGGAAGCCTTCGCAGGCTTTGCCAAGTCCGAATTCGGCCGGCTGGACGTTATCGTCAACAATGCCGGGGTCATGCCGCTCTCGCCGCTAGACGCCCTCAAGGTCGACGAGTGGGACCGGATGGTCGACGTCAATATCAAAGGCGTTCTCTACGGCATCGCGGCGGCCCTTCCGATCATGAAGGCGCAGGGATCGGGGCAGATCATCAACCTGTCTTCGATCGGCGGCCACAGCGTCTCTCCGACCGCGGCGGTCTATTGCGCGACGAAATTCGCAGTGCGGGCGATCTCGGACGGGCTGCGGCAGGAAACCGATCGCATCCGGGTGACCGTCATCTCCCCCGGCACGACGACATCGGAACTGGCCGAGACGATCACCGATCCGACGGCGCGGGATGCCATGAAGGCGTTCAGGGCGATCACGATCAGCCCCGAGGCCATCGCCAATTCGATCCTCTACGCCGTCAGCCAGCCTGATGATGTCGATGTCAGCGAGATCATCATCCGGCCGACAGCCAGCCCGCATTGATCCGCTGAGACTTTGCCAAAGCAATTCCAGCAAAAGTCTAGAGCGGTTTTGCGGAACTGCTCTAGAAACCCAGCGACTGCTGGGCAGGCGGTGGCGGCGCAAGGTGGACGCCTTCGAGTTCCAGCATGCGGGCTTTCGAGGACGAACCGCCGGGAGCGGAGAAGCCGCCGATCTTGCCGCCGGCGGCCAGCACCCGGTGGCAGGGGATGATCAAAGCGACCGGGTTCTTCGCCATCGCCTGACCGACGTCGCGGGCGGCTTCCGGCCCGACACCGAGCTCCTTCGCCAGCGCGCCGTAAGTGGTCGTGCGGCCCCAGCCGACACGCCGTGCCGCCGCATAAATATCCCGGAAGAAGGCATCCTGGCCGGTAAGATCGAGTTCGACGCCGGAAAAGTCCGTCTCCTCGCCCTGGAAGTAGCGCTTCACCGCAGCGACCGTCTCGAGCACAGCAGGCGTCGGTGCGCCGGATTCGGCATCCGGCAGGCGGCGCAACAGCAGCCGTTCGGTCGCTTCCGCTGATTTGGTCGGCAGCTGGAAACGGGTGATGCCGGCATCGCTCCAGGCGATGCCGCAGAAACCGCCCGCGGTTTCGAAGATGAGATAGTGGTGCATTGTCTCAGCCATGACAAAGGCTCCGCGTTTGCGATGACCTCAAAATCGTATGAGACGGCCGCTGTTTCAACCCGTTTCTTGCGCGCGCCGGGCTTCCCGGAAAGATCGCGATGCTGCAATTTCGGTCGAACGTCCACTTCAGCCGCTTCTCTCCGACCGCAAGGCCGTGCCGCTGATGCGCTTGGCCACGGCTTGCGCTTGCCTAGCTTCTGCGCATAAAGCTCGTTCAGGTGCTGCACGGGGAGCGAAATCAGCATGGACGTTTCAGAGATCATCATCCCTGGAGATACGCCGGGAACGGAGTGGCGGTTGCCGGTGCTGCGCTTTACGGGCGGCGATCCGAAGGCGCCGAAGACCTATATCCAGGCGGCCCTGCATGCCGGCGAGCTGCCGGGAACAGTGCTCTTGCATTTCCTCTGCGAGAGGCTGCGGCAAGCGGAGAGCCAAGGCGGGATCGCCGGCGATATCACCATCGTGCCGCAGGCCAATCCGATCGGTGCGGCGCAGTCGCATTTCGGCGATTTGCAGGGCCGTTTCGACTTGGGCTCGCGCACCAATTTCAACCGGGATTTCCCATTGATCTCCGTTGCGGATCGCGCCGCGCTGATCGAAGACCTCGATGATTACCCGGCTACCGACAGGTTGAAGCGGCAGCTGCTGCACATGGCGCTCGGGGCCGATCTCGTGCTCGACCTGCATTGCGACGACGAATCCCTGCAATATGCCTATATCGACGAGGCCTTCTGGCCGGAGGCGGCCGATCTCGCCGCTTCACTCGACATGGAGGCCGTGTTGCTTTCGGACGGCGAAAGCTCGGCCTTCGAGGAGGCCGTCGGCTTTGCATGGAAATATGAAGTTCCCGGCGAGCGCCAATCCCGGCTGCCCGGCAAACTCTCCGTCACTGTCGAGCTGCGCGGCAAGCGCGATGTCGATCCGGTGCTGGCGAAAAAGGATGCCGACGGGCTCTGGCACTTCCTCGCGACACGGGGGATCGTCAGTGACGGGAAGCCAGCGGCAACGCCATTTTCCGGTCCGGCCGTGCCGCTCGATAATATCGAGATCATTCGCACTCCAGAAGGCGGCGCCGTGCTTTTCCATCGCGATATCGGCGAGAAGATTGCGGAAGGCGACCGCCTAGTGACGATCGTCACCCGGCCGGGACAGCCGGGCGGCAGCATCGAGCTCACCGCGCCGCAGGACGGGCTGATCCTGACCCGAACCTCCGACCGGCTGGTGCGGCGGCGCGGCGACCTGATGAAGATCGCCTGCGACGAACCCAGCAAGGCCTCCCGCAAGGCCGGCACGCTGGAGAATTGAACGAGGCCGGTTTTGTCCTGCTGCGATTGTCGACGCGTTCGGGGATAAAACGTCGCACGGCGTTTGCGCCGGCCTTTGTGCATGTTATCTCGCTGCCATCACAAGGAGATCGATCGGGCATGGCCGTCACCATCTATGGCATCAAGAATTGCGACACGATGAAGAAGGCCCGCAGCTGGCTGGAAGAACACAGCGTCGCCTATGAGTTTCACGATTACAAGGCGCTGGGTATCGACCGCGCCCATCTCGAAGCCTGGATCGACGAAGCCGGCCTCGACACCGTGCTCAACCGCGCCGGCACCACCTTCCGCAAACTGCCCGATGCCGACCGCGAGAACCTCACCCGGGAGAAAGCAATCCAGCTGATGCTCGACCAGCCGTCGATGATCAAGCGGCCGGTGCTGGAGGCGAAGGGCAAGCTGCTGATCGGCTTCAAGCCGGAGATTTACGCCGGTATGCTCGGAGGCTGACAGGCGGCCCGCTGAGCTCACGAGGGAAAGAGATGTCCAAGACCACGCGCGCGACACAGCTTCTTTCGCAGGCGGGCGTCGCCTTCACAGTTCATGCCTATGACTACGACCCCAATGCTGAGCGTGTCGGGCTGCAGGCGGCCGAAGCGCTCGGCGAGGCGCCGCATCGGGTGCTGAAGACGCTGATGGCGGAAGTGGACGGCAAACCGGTCTGCGTCGTCGTACCGTCGGATCGCGAGGTCAGCATGAAGAAGGTTGCGAGCGCCTTTCACGGCAAATCGGCCAACATGATGAAGCCTGCCGATGCCGAGCGGCTGACGGGCTATCATGTCGGCGGCATCAGCCCGTTCGGCCAGAAGAAGACCGTGCCGACGGCGATCGAGGAAGCCGCCCTTGCCGAACCGCTGGTCTATATCAATGGTGGGCAGCGCGGGCTGCAGGTGCGGCTCGATCCGAAGGCTGCGTTGAAGGTGCTGAAGGCTGTCGCCGCGCCGCTGATTGCCTGATCGGAGCATGATGCCGAAAAGTGTAAGCGGTTTTCGGACAACATGAACCGGCCTAAAATCATCCTGTTCTAGAGGAAGCGGTCGAGCAGGTCAGCGATCGTCTTCGCCTCGTTGTCGGCAAGCTTGCAGCCGATATGGGTCTCGATCGATCTGGCATAGACGGTCCACATGCGCTCGCGAAGCTTTCGGCCGGCATCTGACATCACCACCCAGCGGCCGCGCCCATCTTCAGCGAAGGCCTCGCGCCGGACCAGCCCCTCTTTTTCCAACCGATCGATCAGCCGGGAAAGATTATACTGCGCCAGCAATGTCCGCTCTTCGATCTCGTAAGGGCGCAGCTTGCCATCTTCCGAGCGCGTCAATTCCCAAAGCACGTCATACCAGGCAAGCGGCGGCATGCCGGCCGCCTTCAGATCGGCTTCGATGGCAGCGAGCAAGCGTTCGCGGGCGCGCATGATGCTCGTCCAGGCAGAGGTGACCGCTTCGCTCGGATTCGACGTTTTTTCGGACATAAATGCAATTACATCTATCTTGAATTCCGCCGCAAGCGATATTAGATGCAGTTACATCTATCATCGCCGCATGGAGACCGTCATGAGCAAACTTACCCTCGTCAGCCATCATCTCTGCCCCTATGTGCAGCGCGCCGCGATCGCGCTTCTCGAAAAGGGCGTGCCCTTCGAGCGCATCAACATCGATCTTGCCAACAAGCCGGACTGGTTCCTGCAGATCTCGCCGCTCGGCAAGGTGCCGCTGCTGCGGATCGAGGAAGAGGACGGCAGCGAGGCGGTGCTGTTCGAAAGCAGCGTCATCTGCGAATATCTGGAGGAAACGCAGCCGGGCGTCGCACTGCATCCCAAAGACGCGCTGACGCGTGCCCGCCATCGCGGCTGGATGGAATTCGGCTCGTCCGTGCTTTCCGATCTCTGGGGCTATGAGACGGCACAGGATGCGGACCCACTGGAGGCCAAGCGCAAGGCGCTCATCGCCAAATTCGCGACGCTCGAGGGTGTGCTGACGGATGGGCCTTATTTCGCCGGCAACGACTTCAGCCTCGTCGACGCCGTCTTCGCGCCGGTCTTCCGGTATTTCGATCTCTTCGACACGCTCGGCGACAGCGGCATCTTCGAAGGGCTTGAGCGGGTGGCGCGCTGGCGCAAGGCGCTCTCCGAGCGGGCGAGCGTCAGGGCCGCCGTCGGCGCGGACTACCCGCAGCGGCTGATGGAATTCCTCGAAAAGCATAACTCAATCCTGCTCAGGCAAGCTGCCGCCGCCTGAAGCGCGTCCGGCGGCCGTACATATATCCGGCCGCTTGCAATTCGGCGGCAATACGCTTCATTTTCGCCGCAAACGGGTCTAAGTCTTCCAGCCTCCCACCGTCGATGACAGAAGGCAGGTTGAACCATGACTTTCATGCCCCAGAGCCAGAACACCGTTGATCCCGTCAAGCTGGAAAAGCTTGCGGAAGTCGCCATCAAGGTCGGGCTGCAACTGCAGAAAGGTCAGGATCTGGTGATCACCGCGCCTGTCGTGGCGCTGCCGCTGGTTCGCCTGATCACCAAGCACGCCTATCAGGCCGGCGCAGGGCTGGTCTCCGCCTTCTATTCCGACGAGGAGACGACACTGGCGCGCTATCAATATGGCAGCGACGAGAGCTTCGACCGCGCCTCCGGCTGGCTCTACGAGGGCATGGCCAAGGCCTATGCCAACGGGGCGGCCCGCCTCGCGGTCGCCGGCGACAATCCGATGCTGCTATCCGAGCAGGATGCCGGCAAGGTCGGCCGCGCCAATCGCGCCAACTCCACTGCCTATAAGCCGGCGCTGGAAAAGATCTCGAACTTCGACATCAACTGGAACATCGTCTCCTACCCGAACCCCTCCTGGGCCAAGGTGGTCTTCCCCGACGATCCGGAACCGATCGCGATCGCCAAGCTCGCCAAGGCGATCTTTGCCGCCTCGCGCGTCGATGTCAGCGATCCCGTTGCCGCCTGGGCCGAGCACAATGCCAATCTTGGCAAGCGCTCCGCCTGGCTGAACGGCGAGCGCTTCGCCTCGCTGCATTTCCAGGGGCCGGGCACCGACCTGACGATCGGCCTTGCCGACGGACATGAATGGCACGGTGGCGCTTCCACCGCCAAGAACGGCATTACCTGCAATCCGAACATCCCGACCGAGGAAGTCTTCACCACGCCGCATGCGCTTCGCGTCGAAGGCCATGTGTCGAGCACCAAGCCACTCTCGCACCAGGGCACGCTAATCGACAATATCCAGGTGCGTTTCGAGGGCGGGCGCATCGTCGAAGCCAGGGCCTCGCGTGGTGAAGAGGTCTTGAACAAGGTGCTCGATACCGACGAGGGCGCACGCCGGCTCGGCGAAGTGGCGCTAGTGCCGCATTCCTCGCCGATCTCGGCCAGCGGCATCCTGTTCTACAACACGCTGTTCGACGAAAACGCCTCGTGCCACATCGCGCTCGGCCAGTGCTATTCCAAATGCTTCCTCGATGGCGCGACACTGAGCCAGGAGCAGATCAAGGCGCAGGGCGGTAATTCCAGCCTGATCCATATCGACTGGATGATCGGCTCCGATAAGGTTGATATCGACGGCCTCAAGCCTGATGGCTCGCGGGTTCCGGTGATGCGGCAGGGCGAATGGGCCTGAGCGGCATCATCGTGGGCTGACAGAATGCTGGCGCGGCCAGTCCCGTCCTTCGAGGCCCCTCCGGGGCACCTGAGGATGAGGCTGGCGCGAGCGCGTGCCTCAGGTGATCCTTCGAAGCGACGTGGATCATGCTTCAGGACGAGACCGCGCAGCCCCAGCAGCATGCGCTAGAACGCAAACCCGCTGCACACTTTTGCTGGAATTGCTTTAGCGGATCGCCGATAGCAGCTTGCGCACGCGATCGAGATGCACCGTCCGCTTTGCATCGGTGGCGCGGTCCATGTCGTGCAGGCTGAGCATCTTGAAATTCAGCCGCTTCGAGCAGAAGGCGGCGATGCCGCGCTTCAAGAGCCGGCGCACCGGATCGCCCATATAGAGACGCACCAGCCACCAGGGCGAGCCTGTCGTCGTCAGCGCATAGAGCAGCCGGATATTGGTCAGCTGCGGCACGATACGGCCGCCGGCGGCGTCATGGCTGAAGGCAACACCGGGGGCGAAAACACGGTCGAAGAAACCCTTCAGGATGGCGGGGAAATTGAACCACCATTGCGGAAAGACGAGGATCAGGCCATCGGCCGCCTTCAGGCGGACAACGATATCGGCAACGGCTGAGGTGTCATAAGGCACGTCGAAATAGCCGCGGCGTTCAGCTTCGGAAAGGTGCGGGTCAAAATTCTCGGCATAGAGATCGAGCAGATCGACGACATGGCCGGAGGCTTCCAGTGCTTCGCGGGCCGTTCGCGCCACCGAGGCGGCGAAACTGTCCTGCAGTGGATGGGCAAGTACCAGCAGGATCCGCATTGTCAGAACAGGCTTCCCTGCTTCGGCGGTTCTGCGGGTTTTACGCTGCGCTTCTTGGCACCGGCCGGCGGTGTGCCGCCTTCCGTGGTCATGGCGCCGACACGACCGTCGGCGAATTCGATGGCGATGCCCATGCCGGCGGAGAGTTGAGCAGCCTGCGAGACCGGCCTGTTATCCTCATCGCGAATGACGGCGTAACCGCGCTTCAGCACGTTCTTATAGGAGAGCGACTGCAGCACGCGGTCCTGCGAAGAAAGCTCGGCGCGCGCACGGGTCAGCTGGTGGCGGATCGCCGTATCGGCATGGCGCGAAAGATTGCCAAGGCGTTCGCGGCCGCGGTCGGTCTGGGTCTTCAGCCGGGCTGGCAGCGAGGCGAGGATTGCTTCGGCGCGGTCAACGCGTGATTTCGAGCGGTCGATCAGCCGCTCGACCATGCGCTCGGCCCGGGCCATGCGCTCGTTCAGAGTCTGGCGGCGCTCGGCGATGCGGCCGGACAGCAGATCGGGGCGCAGATGCGAGCCGACGCGCTCGAAGCCGCGGCGCTTGTTGATGGTGTTGAGCTCCAGCCCGCGGCCGAGGCCGGTCGCCGCCTCGTCGAAACGGCGGCGCGGCAAGGCGAGAAGCTGATCGAGCGACGGCAATGCCCGCATCAGCGCGCGCACCGATTGGCGGCGCTGATCCATCTGCCGGTTCATGCAGCCCTGCAGGCGTGCCGCAAGAGCGGCGGCCTGCGCCTCGAGCTCCGCCTTGACGGGCACCGCCATTTCGGCAGCCCCTGTCGGCGTCGGAGCACGGACATCGGCGGCATAGTCGATCAGCGTCCAGTCGGTCTCATGGCCGACGGCGGAGATCAGCGGTATTTCGCTTTCGGCCGCAGCACGCACGACGATTTCGTCGTTGAAGCTCCAGAGATCTTCCAGGCTGCCGCCACCGCGCGCGACGATCAGCACATCCGGGCGCGGAATGGCGCCGGCCGGCTCCAGTGCGTTGAAGCCGCGGATGGCGTTCGCCACCTCCTCGCCAGATCCCTCGCCCTGAACCTTCACCGGCCAGACAAGGACGTGCACGGGAAAACGATCGGAGATGCGGTGAAGAATATCGCGGATCACCGCGCCGGTCGGCGAGGTGACGACGCCGATTACGCTGGGCATGAAGGGCAGCCGCTTCTTGCGGGCGGCATCGAACAGGCCCTCAGCGCCGAGCTTGCGTTTGCGCTCCTCGATCAGCGCCATCAGCGCGCCGGCGCCGGCCGGTTCCAGCGTCTCGATGACGATCTGATATTTCGAGGAGCCCGGAAAGGTGGTGACCTTGCCGGTGGCGATGACTTCCATGCCTTCTTCCGGGCGGAACTTCAGCCGCGAGAAGGTGCCCTTCCAGATGACGGCGTCGATGCGGGCGCGGTCGTCCTTCAGCGCGAAATAGGCATGGCCCGAGGAGTGCGGCCCACGATAGCCGGAGATCTCGCCGCGCACGCGAACCTGGTCAAAGGCGGTTTCGACGGTGCGCTTGATCGAGCCGGAAAGCTCCGAAACCGAATATTCGGCAAGGTTGGTCGGCGAATCGCTGTCGAAGACGTTGCTCATCCCTCCTTTCTATGTCGATCAGCGGTAAACGGGAAGGTCGGCATTGGGGGCGGGGCTTGGTTTTCCCGGCCGTTGAAATCGTTGGCGGGAGGGTTCGTCGCCGTTGCGTCGAGCGCGCTCGTCTCAACGCATCCCGCACATGCACTCGTTGCAGCCAGGTGGACAAACAACAAAATCGAGTAAATCTGTTTTGTTGCGGAACGTATAGTTAGACAATGCGTTTCACATGAAAGGGATTGCTAACCACCGCAATACAAAGGCTTTTCGGCAAAGCCTGCCGGTAAATCTTTGTTAGTTGGCGCTTCCTATGCTTCCCCTCGTTATCTCTGGGAAGGTGCTGAAATGATTATTCTCACAGCAGCAGCATTGGGCATCAGCGCCGGGCAAATGCGCTCGGCTGGCGTGATCGCGTTGGTCGCCGCGTTGATCGGAATGACATTCGCGCTGGCGGCGATAACCTCGCCCGGCCCAGTGTCCATTCTGGCATTCGTCTATGCCGTGCTCGGCTATAATGGCGGCCTCATGCTCTTCGTGCTCGGGCTCTTTGCCAAACAGCGCCTCCGTCGCGCCACGCGTGTCTCACACTGAAAGCGCGTCGCGATCTTTCAGATCGCTCCTCGCGCTTTAGGCCCTTATCTCAAACGCATGTCGTTATCGCAAAACCGCCGCACAGTTTTGCGCGACATGCTTTATTCCATCCTTGAAACTTGCCGGCGTCAATTCATCGCCGGCCGATAGCGAAAGAATTGCACGCCCACGTCGGCCGCCTTCGGAAGCGGTTCCAGATAGGGCGGGATATTCCCCTTGCCGAGCTGCGCATAGAGCCCATCCGGCTTCAGCTTGGCGATCTCGCGCGTCTGCAGGTCGCTGGGGCAGAAGGCAAGCGCCGTCACGCCAGTCCCCTTGAGGAAGGCTTCCGCCTCCTGCGGCTCCGCCATGCCGATATGCAGTTCCGTCAGCATGCCGCCCTGATTGCGATGATAGGGCGCGGAGAGAACCCGGTTCTTGGTGAAGCGCAGGATCGGCACGCCCATTTCCGATGGCGCGGAGATCAGTCCGGCCGGTAGCCCGGCGAGCGGCGCCAGCGCCGCTTGCGATGTGCAGGAAATTTCCTTTGCCGGCTTCGCTGCCTTCTTCTGGGCAGCATTTTCCATCTGCAGCGAGATAAACCCACCTCCGACAGCCCAGGCGGCCGGAGCACTGGCGAGCACGGTCACGATATAGATGAAGGCGGCGGCGACATTCTCGCTGTCGCCGTTGGAGATGCGCTTGATATCGATGATCAGCAGGGCAAGCGGCAGGATCGAGATCAGGTTCGAGAACGTGGAACCGCGCACCTGGACCAGTGCGATTGCCCAGCTCGTCATCAGCAGGAAGAGCAGGATAAGGTGGATCTGCACGCGGTCACGCTGAACGATGCGGAAGATGCAGACGGCGATACCGAACAGGCCGGCCGCATAGAAGCCACCGATCGAGAAGGGATCGGTGCGCCCGAGAACGAAAAACGACTGCGCTTCCGATACATTCCTCAGCCAGAGCTCGACCAGCATCGGATCGAGACTGGCCAGCGGATCGCTCAGGCATTGCGGTGCAATCACGATCGCCGAACCGAAAACACCGGCGCCGACGACGGCGAGCGCGGCAAAGCGTAGGGGCCGGCGCAGGCGGCTGGCAAAAACCGCCGAAAACAACAGCAAGCCGCCGCCGATCGCCGCCAGGCTGTAATAGCCGAGCGAGAGATTGTCGCAGGTGACCACCGAATAAAGCCGGGGCGGCACTGTTGCGAAGAAGAGGATGCTGATCGCAATCGCCAGCGCCAGCCCGAAGGCCCTCGCGGCGGCAGCGAAATCTTCGCCCTCCCATGCCCAGAGCAGGGCAATAGTCAGGCAGACCGCGGCGACGAAAGGTGTCGTCTCGGCGCCGATGGCGATGGCAACCGCTGCCGCGATGCCGGCGACCGCATAACTCAAGGCGCGACGCTCGGGATCCAGCAGCATCGCGATCATCGTCGCGACCAAAGCCAGCTGCGCATTGTGATGATCGATGGCGCCCGGCGCGAAACGGTTTCCGGTGTAGATCGCAAGACCGGTCAAGCCGAGACTGATGTGCATGGCGGCAACGGAGCCGATGCGCCGACCGGCAACCGCCATGGCGAGCATAGCGGGCAGGATGAGCGATACCGGCCAGACGCCGAGCGCCAGCGCCTCGGCCGTCTCATGGGGTACAAACAGGCCGAAGAACCAGATCAGCGAGGCGATCGGCAGGTCGATCAGCCGCGACCAGTGCATCAGCGTGCCGCCGTCGAGGCCGAGACGGTATTGCATCAGATCGAACCAGCCCTGCCCAGCCAGAAAATCTCGAACTTCGACGAGACGCATTCCGTCGTCATTGTCGGGGCCGACGTAATCGGTGGCACCGGAAAGCTTGGTGATGAGGATGGCGGCCGCAAGGATGACGCTATAGGCGATGACGGTTGGCCAGAGACGCGTCAGCAGGCCGCGTACCCCGCCCCTGGGGGCGCCGGTCACGGAGGATGCATGGGCGATCGACTGCACAGCGTTCATTGTGGTTAGCGGTTCGTTTCCAGATAGCGAAGCTTAGCCGCCGCCGATCAAGAAAGCGTAAAGCCGTTTGTGGCAGCTGCCGATTTTGCCTGCGTCATAGGGTCTTATTAACGGCGCGTGATTTAGGCTGGGCGCGGCTTTAAGTGTAACGAGTAGAGTCATGGCCCGATCGCGTACCGACAATCTGAATATTGCCGTCCTGCTTCCCTGCTATAATGAAGCGGCGACGATCGGCCCTGTCGTCCAGGGCTTCCGGGCGACGCTGCCCGATGCTGCGATCCATGTCTACGACAACAATTCCACCGACGGCACCGCTCTGCAGGCAATGCTTGCCGGCGCGCATGTCGTGCGCGAGCGGCGCCAGGGCAAGGGCCATGTCGTGCGCCGCATGTTCGCCGATATCGACGCCGACATCTACATCATCGCCGACGGTGACGGCACCTATGCCCCGGAGGATGCCGAAGAGCTGGTGCGCACGCTGCTGACGGAGCGCGCCGACATGGTGGTCGGCACTCGCCGCGGCGTGCATGACGATGCCGGCCGTCAGGGCCATGCGCTCGGCAACCGGCTTTTCAACCTGCTCTACCGGATGATCTTCGGCCCTGACTTCACCGATATCTTCTCCGGCTACCGCGCGTTTTCGCGCCGCTTCGTCAAGAGTTTCCCGGCGGTATCAGGCGGCTTCGAGATCGAAACCGAGATGTCCGTGCATGCCTCCCGGCTGAAGCTGCCGGTCAGCGAGCTGGAGCTCGACTACGGCCGACGGCCGGAAGGCTCGCATTCCAAGCTTTCGACGTTCCGCGACGGCGCCAAGATCCTCTGGATGTTCGCGATGCTGATGAAGGAAACCCGGCCCTTCGCCTTTTTCAGCGCGATCAGCGCCACCTTCATGCTGGCGAGCCTCGGCTTCATGGCGCCGGTGCTGGCGGAATATTTCGAGACGGGTCTCGTCAGCCGCATGCCGACCTGGGTGCTGTCGACGGCGCTGATGATGATATCCTTCATGCTGTTTACCGCCGGCGTCATCCTGGATTCCGTTGCGCGTGCCCGCGCCGAACAGCTCCGTATCCACTATATGGGCCTGGAGAGGCCGAGCGCGTTGAAGGCGCCGCTCAGCGACGCAGGGCCGGTATCGCGCGCCCGTCCCGGCAAGGCGGACGCGGCATGAGAAAGCTCATCCGCTTCACTATTGCCGGCGGCATCGGCTTCCTCGTCGATGCCGGCATCCTGTCGGCGCTGCTCCATCTGACGCCGCTCGGGCCGTTTCTGGCGCGGCTCGCCGCGATCGCCTTCGCCATGGCGGCGACCTGGGCTTTCAACCGGCGCTTCACCTTCGATCGCACCGGCCGTTCGCTTGCCGCCGAAGGTTTCCGCTACGGCTCGGTCGGGGTGACGGCAGCGCTGGTCAATTACGGGCTCTATTGCGCCCTTCTGCTGTCGCTGCCGGCACTTCAGCCGCTTGCGGCCATGGTGGTCGCCAACCTCGCCTCGATGGTCTTCAGCTTTTTCGGCTATTCGCGCTTCGTCTTCCGCGCCGAGTGATTAGAGCGCCGCGCGTCCAAAGGACGCGCAAAGGTCGCTCTAACACTTTAAATTGGCCCATAATCCTTTCCGAAAATCGATCCCGATTTTCGGGGTTATGCGCTAGACTGCCTCCCAGCCGTCCTTCTCGCTGGCGCGATAGATCGCGTCGATCACCTTCTGGTTCAGCTTCGAATTTTCGAGCGTGACGATCTCTTCCTTGCCGTTCGTCACCGCCCGGGCGAAGGCCTCGACCTGCCGTTTGTACTGGCGGCTGTCCTGGAAGCGGAAGATGCGCGATTCCCTGTGGCTGCGGTCGGCAAGCTCGATCTCTTCCGGGCCCCAGCGATTGGCGTTGAACGGCGACTTGACCTCGATGTAACCTTCGGTGCCGTGAAAGACCATGACCTGACGGTTTGCCATCTGCGTCGAGATATAGAAGCTCAGCTCGAAATCGCCGAAATCGGCCTTGACGCTCGAATAGATATCCGTGCCGAAATCCGCATCGCGCTCGGTGATCGCCTGGATCCAGAGCGGCTCCTTGCCAGTGGAAAAGCGCGTGCTCATGACGGGATAGACGCCGATATCGGGAAGGCCGCCACCGCCGAGCTCGGGAACGTTGCGCATATTGGCGGGGTCGCGGTTGAAATAGGTGAAGGCGCCCTGCACATGCCGGAGCGACCCGATCGCGCCCTCATCGATCAACGAGCGCACCTTCTGCCAGACCGGCGAATAGTTGATCATATAGGCTTCGGTGACCACCACCCGGTTGCGGTCGCGAGCGGCGATCACGTCGTCGATATCGCCTGATTTCAGCGCCAGCGGCTTTTCGCAAAGCACGTGCTTGCCGGCATCGGCTGATTTGATCGACCATTCGATATGCTGCGAGGTCGGCAGCGGGATGTAGACGGCGTCGATGACGTCGGAGGCCAGCATCTCCTCGTAGGAGCCGAAGGCATGCGGCACGGAGAAGCGATCGGCCATCTCCCTTGCGCGCGTCAGATCACGGCTGGCAATCGCCGTGACGACGCAATTTTCCGCATCCTGGATCGCCGGAACGACATTGTCGCGGCCTATCTTCGCCGTTGAAATGATACCGAAGCGCAGCATGATCCAAGCCTCCCAAACTGATTTCCGCGAACCATATTCAGGCCTTGGCTGCGGCGCAATGGCGCGACCTGAAATCACGGAAGTTTGCCTTCCCGGATGCCCGGAATGCGCTAGGTTCTGTCAGGGCGGCGTTCTGCCGTATTCGCGATTTCAATTCCTTCACACTTCTGGAGAGCGTTATGGAAATGCGCCGGCTTGGAAAAACAGGTCTTTCGGTCGCGCCGATCGTCATCGGCGGCAATGTCTTCGGCTGGACGGCCGACGAGAAAACATCCTTCGCCATTCTCGACGCCTTCTTCGATGCGGGCCTGAACACGATCGATACGGCCGATGTCTATTCCGCCTGGGTTCCGGGCAACAAGGGTGGCGATTCCGAGGAGATCATCGGGCGCTGGCTAAGCCAAGCCAAGGTTTCCCGCGACAAGGCTGTCATCGTCACCAAGGTCGGTTCCGACATGGGACAGGGAAAGACGCTGAAGGAGACCTATATCCTCAAGGCGGTCGAGGATTCGCTGCGCCGGCTGCAGACCGACTATATCGACCTCTATCTCTCGCACTGGCCAGATGCCGATACGCCGCACGAGGAAACGCTCGGCGCCTTTGCCAAGCTGAAGCAGCAGGGCAAGATCCGCGCCATCGGCTGCTCGAACTATGATGCGAAACTGCTTCAGGCCTCGTTCGACGCTGCCGAGAAGGCCGGCCTGCCGCGTTACGATGTGCTGCAGCCGGAATATAATCTCTATGAGCGCGCCAGCTTCGAGGGGCCGCTTGCCGATCTCTGCGTCAAGGAAGACATCGGGGTCATCACCTATTTCAGCCTCGCCGCCGGCTTCCTCACCGGCAAATACCACAGCAAGGCCGATACGGAAGGCCGCGCGCGCGAGGGCCGGGTTTCGAAATATTTCGATGACAAAGGCCTGCGCATCCTGGCCGCGCTCGACAAGATTTCTGCCGAAACCGGCGCCAAGCCCGCGGAAATTTCGCTCGCCTGGCTACTGCGCAAGAAGGGCGTGACGGCGCCGATCGCCAGCGCGACCAGCCTTTCGCAGCTTGAAAGCCTGGCGAAATCGGCGACACTTGCGCTTTCCGATGACGCGATGGCGCTGCTCGACCAAGCCGGCGCCTGAAAGAAAGAGACGCCATGACCGTGAAGATACGCGAGGCCCGCCCCGAGGACGAAGCCCGCTGGCGCGAACTTTGGGCGGCCTACCTTGCCTTTTACGAAGTCGCGGTCGATGCCGATATCACCGATCAGACATGGCGTCGGGTCTTTGATCCGGCGTCGGCAATCGCGATGCGTGTCGCCGAGGTCGACGGCAGGATGATGGGCTTTGCGCTCTATCTCACGCATGAGGGCACGTGGATCCACGGCAGGGACTGCTATCTCGAAGACCTGTTCGTCGATGCCGAGGCGCGCGGCAAAGGCCTCGGCCGGGCGCTGATGGACGATCTCGTTTCGACCTGCAAAGCCAAGGGCTGGTCACGGCTCTACTGGCATACGAGCGAGCAGAACAAGACGGCGCGGGCGCTTTACGACAGCTATGTCGAAAGCGACGGTCACATCCGATATCGCATCAGCTTCACTACATAATTCCTTAAATCGGAACCGATTTAGGGATAAAATTATCCAGCAATTCAAAGTGTTACAGCGTCCTTTGCTCTCGAAAAGACGCGCGGCGCTGCAAGCGATGGAAAACCCGCATACCATTTTGAATGATTGCCTTCCCAATTGGCCATGCCGGGTTTGGTGAGGATGCCGCGCGGACTGATATAACTCTGGATCACCCGTTTCGGCCGTTCGTGCCACTGGATATTGAATGCCCATAGCTTCGGGAAGAAACAGAGCGAGGCATAAGGCAGGTGGTCGTGAATCCACCAGGCGAGCCGCTGCCAGTCGCTTTCATCGTGGTAATGGTCGATCATCCATGGCACGGCAATGCAGACGGCTGCGCCCATGCAGCCGTCGAAGTCCCTCATATCCCAGATGTGATGCGCTGATGTGGCGGCATTGGTCGAGCAGTTCAGCTTGTTCTCATTGCCGAACCTGTTGACCGCGGGCGAACGATAGCCGGAGCGGATATGCAGGCGCCCGAACGTTGCCTCTAGCGGCTCCAGCAAGTCCTCGCAGAGCCTCTTGCCCGCCTCGATCGCCAGATCGGGATCCTCGGGAATATTGGGGATGCGGTAAAAATCGGCGATTTCGGAATGCAGGAAATCGCGGAGGAAGAAGTTTTGCGACAGCCGCACGCGGCCAAGGTCCTCCAGACCCTTCATCGAATTCGGCTTTCGCATGACTTTACCTCCCACATCGACGGCAGGAATCATCGCCCGGCACCGATTTCCAGTCCACCCGAAATCGATCGGGAACAATTAGCGCGGTCTTCTCTTCTTAATGTGTCGCCGCATTCGCGGTTTTCCCCAGAACAAGGATCGAGAAAATGGCCAAGGAAAAGACGTTGGAAGATCTCTTCTACGACACCCTCAAGGACATCTACTTTGCCGAACGGCAGATATTGCGCGCCCTGCCGAAGATGGCACGCGCCGCCCAATCCCCGGAACTGAAGAAGGGTTTCGAAAAACACCGTGAGGAAACCGAAGGGCAGGTCGAACGCCTGCAGCAGGTTTTCGAGCTGATCGGCAAACGCGCGCAGGGCAAGACCTGCGAGGCAATCCAGGGCATCATCGCCGAGGGCGAGGAAATCATGGAGGAATTCAAGGGCACGTCAGCTCTCGATGCCGGCCTGATTTCTGCGGCTCAAGCCGTCGAGCATTATGAAATCGCCCGCTACGGCACGCTGAAGACCTGGGCCGCGACGCTCGGTCTGAAGGAGGTCGTCGGCCTGCTCGACCAGACGCTGCAGCAGGAAACGGCCACCGACAAGACCCTCTCCCAGCTCGCCACCACGGCGGCAAACCAGAAGGCAAAGGCTGCCTGATGCACACGGCGCCCTAATAAAAACGGGCGGCCCGGTCCCCATTCCTTACCGGCCGCCCGTATCCTGCGCGCTGTATCTGAAGAAATCGATGAAGGCGCGCAGCGCCGGGCGCATCTGCCGCCGAGTGGGATAATAGAGAAACGGCCCGGAATAGGGCGCGCACCAATCCTCCAGCACCCGCACAAGCTTGCCGCTCGCCAGTTCGGCATTAACCCGCATGTCGAAGAGATAGGCAAGACCCGCACCGTTCAGCGCTGCGAGCAGGGCCAGCCGATCCTCGCTGACGATCAGCGGCCCGTCGACCGAAACGACAAGTTCCTGCCCGTCCTTTTCGAATTCCCAGCGATAGATCGAGCCGTTGGTGAAGCGCCGCTTGATGCAGCGATGATGGACGAGATCGCGCGGATGCTCCGGCTTCGGATGATGCTCGAAATATTCGGGCGAAGCGGCGATCACCGTCGTCAGATTGGGCGAGACCCTGACCGCGATCATATCAGCCTCCAGGCTCTCCTCCAGCCGGATACCGGCATCGAAACCCTCCTTGACGATATCGGTGAAGCCATCCTCATTGGCGATCTCCAGGGTAATATCGGGATAGAGGTTGAGAAAGTCGCCGAGGCGCGGGGCGAGCAGCAGATCGGAGGCGAAGCGCGGCGCAGTGATGCGCAGGTTTCCGGCCGGCTTGCCGCGCGTATCGCGGACGGCCTCCAAGGCAATATCGATCTCCTCGAGTGCGGGACGAAGTCTTTCGAGAAGCAGGCGGCCCTCCTCCGTTGGCGCCACGCTGCGGGTAGTGCGCGCCAGCAGCCGCACCCCCAGACTTTCTTCGAGGCTGGAGATCGCATGGCTGACAGCCGAGGGTGCGACGAGGAGTTCCTTCGCCGCGGCCCGGAAGCTGCGATGCTCCGAGACGGCGGCGAGAACGGCGAGTTGTGAGAGCTGTGTTCTGTTCATTGATCGAAATGATAGAACAACCTGTTAGAAACTGCATGTATTTTCTGATTGATGCCGCAGCGATATGGTCTGCCGGTACCGCAACGATCCGTTAGCGGTTCAAAATCAGCTCAAGGAGCGCATCATGAAAACCCGGAAACTCGGAAACGATCTGACCGTCTCTGCCGTCGGTCTTGGCTGCATGGGCATGAGCTTTGCCTATGGCGCCAGCGACGATGCGGAATCGATCAAGACACTGCATCGCGCCATCGATCTCGGCGTGACCTTCTTCGACACCGCCGAAGTCTATGGTCCCTTTACCAACGAGGTTCTTCTTGGCAAAGCGTTGAAGCCGTTCCGCGACCGCGTGGTGATCGCCACCAAATTCGGCTTCAAGATCGACGCCAGCAAGCCGGGTATTGCCGCCATCGCCGGCGTCGATAGCCGACCCGAGCACGTGCGGGTGGTGGCCGAGGCCTCGCTGAAACGCCTCGGCATCGAAACCATCGACCTCTTCTACCAGCACCGGGTCGATCCCGACGTGCCGATCGAAGAGACGGTCGGCGTCATGTCAGAGCTGGTGAAGGAAGGGAAAGTCCGCGCGCTCGGGCTTTCGGAAGCCGGCAGCGCCACCATTCGCCGCGCGCATGCGGTCCATCCGATCGCAGCCCTCCAGAGCGAATATTCGCTCTGGACGCGCGATCCCGAAGAGGAGGTGCTTGCGACATGCCGCGAACTCGGCATCGGCTTCGTGCCCTACAGCCCGCTGGGGCGCGGCTTCCTGACCGGGGCGATCCGCAAGGCGGAGGATCTCGACGCGGACGATTTCCGCCGGCAGGTGCCGCGTTTCCAGGCGGAAAATTTCGATGCCAATGCCGCCCTCGTCGCGACGCTCGAGCGGCTTGCCGCCGAGAAAGGCGTGACGACAGCACAGCTGGCGCTCGCCTGGGTGTTGAACCAGGGTGACGACATCGTGCCGATCCCCGGCGCCCGCAAGCTTCATCATCTCGAACAGAACGCAGCGGCCGCCGATATCGTGCTGAGCCCGGCGGAACTTGCGAGGCTTGAAGAGGTCATCCCAGCCGGGCAGGTTGCCGGCAAGCGCTATTCGGACGCCTCGCTTGCCATGACGAACATCTGACCTGGAAAAGCCCGGTCGGCCACAACCGGCCGGGCTTGCCTTCGGGGCTGGCGAAACTATCTAACGCCATCTCGGAGAACGGGATGAAAATATGTCGGACAGGCAGGCAGTCGAACAGACGGTTCATCTCTATGTCGAAGGCATGGCCTTCGCCAATGAGGCAGCCTTGAAAAAGGCCTTTCACCCTAAAAGCTCGATCATCGGCCATTATGAGAATGCCGTCGAATGGCTGACGCGGGACGAATTCATCGCCGCGATCCTGGCGGAAGAGCCGGCGCCGCCCGGCACGCAGCCCTACATGGATATCCAGAGCGTTGATGTCGAGGGCGATGCGGCAAGCGTCAAGGTCACCGACGATTTCGCCGGCATGCGCTTTACCGATTATCTCTCGCTGCTGAAGATCGACGGCCGCTGGACGATCGTCGGCAAACTCTTCCATCTGCATCTGTGAAAAGACCGGCCGCTATTGGCGACCGGTCCATTATTTGACGACGCTGGGTGAAGCTCAGCTTCTGAGGACACCGCCGGTGAATTTCGTGACGCTGGCGACGATCTTCTGCGTCAGCGCCTCGAAATCCTCGTCCGTCAGCGTGCGCTCGACCGGCTGGATCTGCACCTCGATCGCCACCGACTTCTTGCCGTCGCCAACCGATGCGCCCTCGAAAATGTCGAAGACATTGACGCCGGTCACCAGCTTGCGGTCGGCGCCTGTTGCGGCCTTGACGATCGCGCCTGCTTCGACCGTCTTGTCGACGACGAAGGCGAAGTCGCGCCGGACCACCTGGAAAGGCGACAGTTCGAGCGCCGGCTTGGTGCGCGTCGCCTTGCGCTTGGCGTCCGGCATGGCGTCGACATAGACCTCGAAGCCGCAGAGCGCGCCGGAGACATCGAGCGCTTCCAGCGTCAGCGGATGGAATTCGCCGAAATAGCCGAGCACGACTTTTGGCCCGATCTTGATCGTGCCGGAGCGGCCGGGATGATACCATTCCGGCCCGCCCTGCTCGATCTGGATATTGCCCATCGGCAGGCCGCAGGCTTCGATGACGGCGAGCGCGTCGGCCTTGGCGTCGAAGACATCGACCGGCTTGCCGCCGCCCTTGGCGACGTTCGACCAGGCGCGACCGGCGCCGGCAAGCGAGGCCGTGCCGCGGCGAATGCCGCCGGCAACGCGGCGCTGACCGTCCGGCCGATCGTTCTCATAGGTGCCGGAGACCTCGAAGAGGGCGACGTCGGCGTAACCCTTGTCGGCATTGCGCTGGGCGGCTGACAGCAGGCCCGGCAGCAGCGAGGGGCGCATATCCGACATTTCGGCGGCGATCGGGTTGGCAAGCTTGAGGGCGGGCGAGCCGCCGCCGAACAGCTTTGCCTGGTCTTCCGGAATGAAGGACCAGGTGACGGCTTCGAGCATGCCGCGCGCGGCCAGAGCCCGCTTGGCAAGGCGGGTGCGGATCTGCAGCGTCGTCAGGATCTTGCCGTTGACGGCCGCGTGACTTTCGAGCGGCGCCGGCTTGATATTGTCGACGCCGTGAATGCGCATGACCTCTTCGACGAGATCGGCCTTGCCGTCGACATCGGGACGCCAGGAGGGAACGGCGACGGAGACCCGCTCGCCGGAACCGGAGACCGTGAAGCCAAGGCGCGTCAGAATCGTGTTGCTTTCCGCATTCGAGACGTCGAGGCCCGTCAGGCGCTTGACCTCCGAATAGGGGAAATCGACGATCTTCTGTTCATGACCCTGGTAGCCAACGATCTCGGCCTTGGCGGGTTTGCCGCCGCAAAGTTCCAGCACCAGTTCCGTCGTGCGTTCGAGACCGGGGACCATATATTCCGGATCGACGCCGCGTTCGAAGCGGTAGCGGGCATCGGTGATGATGCCGAGGCTGCGGCCTGATTTGGCGATGTTCATCGGGTCCCAGAGGGCGGATTCGATCAACACGTCGACGGTGTTCTCGTCGCAGCCGGAATGTTCGCCGCCCATGATGCCACCGATCGATTCGATGCCATCCTCATCGGAGATGACGACGTTGTTCGGCGAGAGCTTGTATTCGCGCTGGTCGAGCGCCAGAACCGTCTCGCCTTCGGCGGCACGGCGGACGGTCAGGTTGCCCTTAATCTTGGCGGCATCGAAGACGTGGATCGGCCGCCCCTGATCGAAGGTCATATAATTGGTGACGTCAACAAGCGCGTTGATGGGGCGCAGGCCGATGGCGATCAGCCGCTGCTGCATCCAGCGCGGGCTCGGGCCGTTCTTGACGCCGCGCACGAGGCGGAGCGCAAAACCCGGGCAAAGCTTCGGGTCGTCGAGATCGAGCGTCAGCTTCACCGACGTCTCGCCTTCGACAGCGAAGGACGGTGCGGGCCGCGTCTTCAGCGTACCGAGACCGGAAGCGGCGAGATCACGGGCGATGCCGTGGATGCTGGTGCAATCCGGCCGGTTGGGCGTCAGGTTGATCTCGATGAGGGGATCGTCGAGATGAGCATAGGCGGCATAACTCTGGCCGACCGGCGCATCTTCGGGCAGATCGATGATGCCGTCGTGACTGTCGGAAATCTCAAGCTCCTTTTCGGAGCACATCATGCCATGGCTTTCGACACCGCGGATATTGCCGACAGCGAGCGTCACGTCGATACCAGGAACATAGGTTCCGGGCGCTGCAAAGGCGCCGACGAGACCGGCGCGCGCATTCGGGGCGCCGCAGACGACCTGGACCGGCGCGCCGGAACCGGTATCGACCATCAGCACTTTCAGCCGATCGGCCTGGGGATGTTTTTCCGCCGAGACGACCCTGGCGATGACGAAGGGCTTGAATGCCGCCTTGTCGTCGACATCCTCGACCTCCAGTCCGATCTCGGTGAGGCGCGTGCAGATTTCATCGAGGCCGGCATCCGTTTCCAGATGCTCTTTCAGCCAGGAGAGCGTGAATTTCATCGTCCCAATTCTCCGTTCAAGCGCTGAGGCCGCCGAACAGCGTCGGCATGTCGAGCGGGCGGAAGCCGTAATGCGTCATCCAGCGGACGTCGGCGTTGAAGAAGTCGCGCAGATCGGGCATGCCGTATTTCAGCATGGCGATGCGGTCGAGGCCCATGCCCCAGGCAAAACCCTGATATTCGTCCGGATCGAGCCCGCCGTAACGCAGCACGTTCGGGTGGACCATGCCGCAGCCGAGGATTTCCATCCAGTCGGTACCCTCGCCGAACTTGACGATCGGGCCGGAGCGGTCGCATTGGATATCGACCTCGAAAGAGGGCTCGGTGAAGGGGAAGAAGGACGGGCGAAAACGCATCGTCACGCTGTCGACCTCGAAGAAGGTCTTGCAGAATTCTTCCAGCACCCAGCGGAGGTTGGCGACATTGGCCTTCTTGTCGACGACCAGGCCTTCGACCTGATGGAACATCGGCGAATGCGTGGCGTCGCTGTCCTGGCGGTAGGTCTTGCCGGGAATGATGATGCGGATCGGCGGTGTCTGCGCCTCCATGGTGCGCACCTGCACCGGCGAGGTATGGGTGCGCAACACCTTGCGCTCGCCATTCTCATCCGGGTTGAAGAAGAAGGTGTCGTGCATCTCGCGGGCCGGATGGCCTTCGGGGAAATTCAGCGCGGTGAAATTGTAATAATCGGTCTCGATGTCGGGACCTTCGGCGATCGAGAAGCCCATGTCGGCGAAGATCGCGGTGATCTCGTCGACGATCTGGCTGATCGGATGGATACGGCCGCGCTCGGCCGGCGAAGAGCGCACCGGCAGGCTGACGTCGACCGTCTCGGCCTTCAGCCGCGTATCGATTGCCGCTTGCCGCAGCGTCGCCTTGCGGGCGCCAAGCGCCTCGGTCACTGCATTCTTCAGAACGTTGATCGCAGCGCCCTTGCTCTGGCGCTCTTCCGGCGTCATGGCGCCGAGCGTCTTCAACAGTTCGGAGACGGAGCCCTTCTTGCCGAGGGCGGAAACGCGCACGGCTTCCAAGGCCGTTTCGTCATCGGCGGCGGCGATTTCGGCGAGCAGCGATGTGTTGAGCTGGTCGATATCTGACATTGTCACTTCTTTCCGTCCAGTATCAGGCGGGCGATCGGGAGGCAGGCGGCGCCGGCCGGCGCCAGGAATATAAAGAAAGAAAAACCCGCGCTAGCTCAAACCAGCGCGGGTTTCCCAAAATCATAGATTCAAAAGCTTGGGAAGCGCTGGTTACTTGACCGCGCCTTCAAACTCGTTCGCCGTGCCGGCTTCCTTGAGGTATTCAAGAGCCTTCTTGGCAGCGCTGACCAGCGCGCCGAATGCTTCCGGCTCGTGGATCGCCATGTCGGAGAGAACCTTGCGGTCGACTTCGATGCCAGCCTTGTTCAGGCCGTCGATGAAGCGGCCGTAGGTCAGGCCGAATTCACGCACAGCGGCGTTGATGCGCTGGATCCAAAGCGCGCGGAAGTTGCGCTTGTTGACCTTGCGGTCGCGGTAAGCGTACTGCTTCGAACGATCGACAGCAGCCTTGGCGGTACGGATGGTGTTCTTGCGGCGGCCGTAAAAGCCCTTTGCTGCCTTCAGAACCTTCTTGTGCTTGGCATGAGAGGTGACGCCTCTTTTTACACGTGCCATATCATGATCTCCTTAAATCTAGCGTTCGCGGACGAGTCTCAGAGACCGTTCGGCAGGTAATTCTTGATAACCTTGCGGCCATCCGGTTCTGCGAGAACCATGGTGCCACGTGCATCGCGAATGAACTTGTTGGTACGCTTGATCATGCCATGGCGCTTGCCAGCAGCGGCAGCCTTGACCTTGCCGGTTGCGGTGATCTTGAACCGCTTCTTGGCAGAGGACTTCGTCTTCATCTTGGGCATTTTGCTACTCCTTCTGTCCTCCCTGCGCGCTTTATCAAAAAAGCCCTCCTGCGAAGTCCGGTTCTCCGGCCGTCGCAACAAGGTGCGGGAGCGTTTGTTGTTGATCTGCGGCATCGGCGACGAACCGTTCCGCAAGCATTCGAAACTGCCACGGCATGCCCTGCCGGTCAGTTCGGACGCGCGCTTATAACCGCAGCGTCATGAAAGTGCAACGGGGCGGCGGAGGAATCTTCGCTCACCCGAAAACACAATGGCGCAAAGCAGAATAGCAGAAAGCACAAAAGCCGCCCTTGCGGACGGCCTTGGGCGAAAAACTGCCTGGCGCTTACTTCGGCGCCAGCACCATCATCATCTGGCGGCCTTCGAGCTTCGGTTCGGCTTCGACCTTGGCGAACTCGATCGTATCAGCCTTGACCTGCTGCAGAAGCTTCATGCCGAGTTCCTGGTGGGCCATTTCACGGCCGCGGAACTTCAGCGTCACCTTGACCTTGTCGCCTTCGTCGAAGAAGCGACCCATCGCCTTCATCTTCACCTCATAATCATGGGTGTCGATGTTCGGGCGCATCTTGATTTCTTTGACTTCGACGATCTTCTGCTTCTTGCGCGCCTCGGCAGCCTTCTTCTGGTTAGCATATTTCAGCTTGCCCAGATCGAGGATCTTGCACACCGGCGGTTCGACATTGGGGGAAATTTCGACGAGATCGAGGCCGGCTTCTTCCGCCATTCTCAAGGCCTGGTCGGTAGGCACGACGCCCATATTCTCTCCGTCAGCCCCGATCAGCTGAACTTTGGGAATGCGGATTTCACGGTTCGAGCGCGGTCCGTCCTTCACGGGCGCGTCGGTTTTAAAAGGTCTGCGAATGGTCGTATTCTCCTCGCGTTGTTTCGGAACGTTGCAGCATCGCGCTCCCAATCAGGGGTGCACAAACGTGTCGCGTCATCGCTGCAACGGAGTCAATATCATCCTTTAGCGGAAAAATCACCCGCTGTCAGCCTGACAAGAATCTGTTTTATAGGCCAAAACAACAGGAGTTTCGCCGATGTCCGATCAGTTGTCCAATGCCCAGCCGCAGTTCCTGACGGTCGGCGAGGGTGAGGCGGCACGTGAGATCGCCATGCTCGTCCGCCCGGCGCAGGCCGGCAATGGCGCACCGGCACTCGTCTGGTTGTCCGGCTACCGCTCCGACATGAGCGGCACCAAGGCAGTGGAACTCGACGGGCTGGCGGCGGAACTTGGCGCCGCCTGCATCCGCCTCGATTACTCCGGCCACGGACTTTCCGGCGGCAGCTTCGGCGACGGCACGATCTCGCGCTGGCTGGAGGAGGCGCTTGCCGTCATCCGCCATGTCGCGCCCGAACGCGTGATCCTCGTCGGCTCGTCGATGGGCGGCTGGATCGCGCTCAGGCTGGCGCAGGAGCTTGCGCGGCAGGGCGACCCAAAGCTCGAAGGCCCAAAACTCGAAGGCATGGTGCTGATCGCGCCCGCACCCGATTTCACCTCGGAGCTGATCGAGCCGAACCTGAAGGCCAAGGAGCGCAAGTCGCTGGCCGAGCGCGGCTATTTCGAAGAGCGCTCGCAATATAGTCCCGAACCGAACATCTATACGCGGGCGCTGATCGAGGATGGCCGAAAGAACCGGGTACTCGACGGCATCATCGAAACAGGCTGCCCGGTGCATATCCTCCAGGGCATGAAAGACGCTGATGTGCCGCATGCGCATGCGATGAAACTGGTCGAACATCTTCCCGCCGACGACGTGGTGCTGACCTTCATTCGCGACGGCGACCATCGCCTTTCCCGCCCCGGCGACATCGCGCTGCTCGTGAGCGCCGTCAAAGGCATCATCCGTTCATCAACAATTAGGCAGATGCCCGCTTGAATGGCATCGGCGGATAAATTCGCCTGATACAGGTCCCCAAGCCGTTGCATTTTAACCATGTCGGCGAGTCGCAAGGTCCTACCAAGAAGTAACGATTGACTCTTTCCGGCCCTCTCCATTAACACTTTGTTAATAAATAAGGGGCGATGCAAGGAAAGAGCGGGCGTGCGGATCAAGGGTATTTTTGTGGCCATGATGGCCGTGTTTGCGATGGCAACGGCCGCCATACCGGCCCCAAGCAGAAATGCTTCAATGGTAACGGGCAATGCCACCTCACAGCCGATCGGCCACTACGATTTCTGTCAGATCCACCGCAATGAATGTGGCGCAAACCGCAACGCAGGCCCGGTCGCCATGAACCCGGGGAAGTGGTCGCTCGTCCGTTTGGTCAACGCCACGGTCAATCGCACCATCACGCCGATGACCGACAAGGAAATCTACGGCAAGGATGAGGTCTGGGCCTATCCGACCACCGCCGGCGACTGTGAGGATTTCGCTCTGCTGAAGCGCCGCATGCTGATCCAGCGCGGCTTTTCGGCGGCCGACCTGCTGATGACCGTCGTGCGCAAGCCGGATGGCGAAGGCCATGCGGTGCTGACGCTGCGCACTGCAGAGGGCGATTTCGTGCTCGACAACCTCGCCTCCGACGTCAAGCCGTGGTTTGCGACGCCCTATTCCTTCGTCAAGCGCCAGTCGAGCTACAATGCCGGCCGCTGGGTCACCATCGAGAACGGCCGCGACGTCCTGGTCGGCGCCCTGCGGTAAGGGTTGCAATAGAGAATGTGGAAAAGGCCGGCGATTTGCCGGCCTTTTTGTTTTGTGGGTTTCGGACGCCGCACCGTCTCCCGGCCCTTCGCTTTTGGCTCAGGGCGTTGGTTGCTGCGGATTTACTGGATCGATTGCTCGGGCTATGCCCGACCGCAACTCACCCATTCCCGATCAGGATGCCGGCGCCGAGCACCAGGCTGCCGCCGAGCACCACCTGGAAGGCGGCGCGCAGGAAGGGGGTTTCCATGTAGCGGTTCTGGATGAAGGCGATGGCCCAGAGTTCGAAGAAGACAACGACGGCAGCGGTGATCGTCGCCGTCCAGAAATGCGGGATCAGATAAGGCAGCGCGTGGCCGAGACCGCCGAGCGCCGTCATGATGCCGCAGGCAAGGCCGCGCTTGACCGGCGAGCCTCTGCCGGAGATCTTGCCGTCGTCATGGGCGGCTTCGGTGAAGCCCATCGAAATGCCGGCGCCGACGGAGGCCGAAAGGCCGACGAGGAAGGTCTGCCAGGTATCCTGCGTGGCGAAGGCGGCAGCGAAGATCGGCGCCAGCGTCGAGACCGAGCCATCCATCAGCCCGGCAAGGCCCGGCTGCACATAGGTCAGCACGAATTGCCGGCGCACCGTCTCGTCCTCGTCGTGCTTGACGTCTTCCGGCGTATGTTTGTCGCCCAGCATGCGGGCAATATCTTCATGCCCCTGTTCGGCGAGGGCGAGATCACCGAGAAGCTGGCGCGTCGAGGCGTCCGAGGTCCGCTTTGCCGCCTCGACATAGAAGCGATAGGCCTGCTCCTCCATCGCCTCGGATTCCCGGCGCATCGCATCCAGCGAAAGGTTTGCCCTGAGCCAGTCCGGCTTGCGCTCATAGAAGCCCTCCACATGCTCGCGCCGGATCAACGGAATGCGCTCACCGAAACGCTGGCGATGGATCTCGATCAACGACTTGCGATGCGTGTCCTCGACCTCGGCCATGTCCTCGAAGACCTTGGCCGAGGCCGGAAATTCGCGGCGCAGTCTGTCTGCATAGGCAAGATAGATGCGGGCATCGTCTTCCTCGGAGGCGATCCCAAGGGCAAGGATCTCCTGCTCGGACAGCGACTCGAAAGATCGTTTCGAGGATCTGAAAAACCGCGCCAGCATGATCTTCTCCAATTTTTAGAATTATTCTAAATCTAAAGAACGCGGCGATGGCGGTCAAGTGCGTGAGGCAATTCAAAGTGCTACAGCGCTGACAGATTGCCGCAAGCGGCACGGACGACTTTGGTGCGCTGGCATAAACACCTATATGAAAGGGCGCCGCATCACGCGGCGCCGGGGTTTTGGAATGGACAATGACATTCAGGGCCGCCCTGCTCATGTCGCGGCGATCCGCGAAAGGGCGGAGGCCGAGATGCGGGACATGGGCGTCGACGCGGCCTTCATCGACAGGCTGGTCGAGACCTTTTACGGGCGCGTGTTAACGCATCCCGATCTCGGCCCGGTGTTCGACGCCAAGCTGGCCGGCCGCTGGCCGGAGCATATGGCGAAAATGAAGGGCTTCTGGTCGGCTGTCGCCTTCCGCAGCGGCGCCTATGGCGGCAAGCCGGTGCAGGCGCATACTCATGTGGCAAACCTGACACCGGATCTCTTTCCGAAGTGGCTGTCGCTGTTTGCCGCAACACTCGACGACATCGCCCCGTCGCCGGAGGCCAAGGCCTGGTTCATGGCGACGGCGGAACGGATCGCCAAGAGCCTGGTGCTGTCGCTGTTCTACAATCCGGCTCTCGACGATCCCAAGCGCAAACCCGCCTGATCCAAATTAACGAAATAGCGCAGGCATTCAGCTCTAAGACTTCGCCGCCGAGGCGGTGGCGCCGGCGCTGGCCGCCACCACGAGCGCCGTACCCAGTATCTGCAGCGCGGTCATCGGCTGGGCCAGGATCAGAAAGCCGGCGAGCGCGCCGATCGCCGGTTCGAGGCTCATCAGGATGCCGAAGGATGCCGACGGCATGCGCCGCAGCGCCACCATTTCCAGCGCATAGGGCAACAGCGGCACGAGGATGGCAAGGCCGAGAACCTCGACCAGTCCCTTCAGCGTGAAGGCGCCCCCTGTCTCGGCAAGGCCGAAGGGGGTTGCGACGAGGCCGGCAACGATCAGCGACATCGAGAGGCCTTGCAGACCCTTGAAGGCAGCGCCGACTTTCTTCGTCAGTAGGATATAGACCGCCCATCCCACAGCCGAGCCGAGAGCGAAGAGGACGCCCGGGAGATTGCCGACCCAGCCTTCGCCGTCATGGGCGAGGAAGAGAATGCCGGCCGCAGCGATCAACGGCCAGGCGAGCCGCCATGTCAGACCATAGCCGAAGACGGCGACCGAGAGCGGCCCGAGGAAATCGATGGCGATCGCCAGGCCGAGCGGCAGCCGCTGGATCGCCGCGAAGAAGCAGAGCGTCATGGCGGCCGTCGTCGTGCCAAGCAGCAATGTCGCCCGCCACTGGGCGCCGCTATAACGCAGCACCGAAGGCCTGACGACGACGGCAAGGATGATCGCCGCAAAAGCAAGCCGCAGCCAGGTGGCGCCGGCAACGCCATAGGTCGCAATGGCTGGCGAAGACAGTGCTGCGCCGAACTGGATCGAAGACATCGACATCAGGCACATCGCGACACCGGCCGCCAAGCCGCCCGAACTCGGCGATACGCCCGGCTGCGCAATCAAGGCTGCGCCGTCCGTCCCGGTCTCGATATTCTTGATGTCCATGTGGCCCCCGATCCTGGCGCGGTTCTAGGCCGAAGACGGGTGAGAACCAAATTCAAACTTTTCATGCCGGGATCAAGAGCGCTGATGCTGAGGCGCCAAAGATCGGCCAGCAAGGATGACCTCTTCGGCGTCTCCGAAGCTCATGTCGAAGACCTTCCTGCCGATGTCGAAGCTGAAGCCGTTGCGGGCGAAAGCCGAAAGCTCTTTCGCCTTTCGCTTTTCGTCGAGCTCGACCCGGCGGAAGGGGCCGAAGGCGCGTTTGCGGGCAAAAATCGCTGCGGCATAGAGATCGTCAGCCTCCTCAAGTGCCACTTCGACCTTGTCGCTGGAGACGCCCTTGGCAGCAAGCTTCTGGGCGATCGCGCGCTTCGATTTACCGCCGCGCACGGCCGAGCGCGTGCTGATCTCCGCATAGGCGCTATCGTCGAGCACCTTGTTGTCATAGGCAAATTTGACGGCGAAATCGGCAACGGCCTTGAGTTGCACCGCGCTGATATCCTCGAATTTCTCCTTCGCCTTGCGGGCAATGGCGTCAAACAGCTGCTTTTCCGTCATCATCCGCCGCTCGAGCCGATAGATGGTGGAGTTGCGCGCCCAGCTTAGCATGCGGGGTGTCGGAACGTCGGATGGAACGGTCTCGTCAGTCATCGGCAGAGATCAGGCTTCCAGGCCCTTGAGGACATTGGCAACGTTGAGGCCGATCTCCGGCACGCCGTAGCCGCCCTCCATGCAGGCGAGCACCGGCAGGCCGGCGGCTGATATCATCGCGCCCATGCGGGTGAAATCATCGGAGGTGAGGCTGAAGAAGGAGATCGGGTCGCGCTCGAAGGTATCGACGCCGAGTGCCACGACGATCGCCTCGGCGCCGAAGGCCTTGATGCGGGCCAGCGCATCGGCAAGGGCCGAAGACCAGACATCCCAAGGCGTGTCCGGCGGCATCGGATAGTTGCGGTTGCTACCTTCGCCCTCTCCCTCACCTTCCTCGTCGGCATGGCCGAGGAAATAGGGAAAGGCATGCATGGGATCGCCATGCAGCGAGGCGGTGAAGACATCGCCTCTGTGATAGAAAAGATCCTGCGTGCCGTTGCCATGGTGGAAATCGACATCCAGCACCGCGACTTTCCTCGCACCATGGTCGAGCAGCCGCTGCGCGGCGACGCCCGAATTGTTGATGAAGCAATAACCGCCGAAGAGATCGATGCCGGCATGGTGGCCGGGCGGGCGGCAGAGCGCGAAGGCGAAACGATTGCCGGCATTCAGCCAATCGGCGCCTGTGATCGCGCAGCGCATGGAGGCGATCGCCGCCTCGTAGGAGCCCTTGGTGATCGAGGTATCGGCGGCATTGGCGTAATGGCCGATCGCGCCGACGATATTGTTGGGTACACGCTGGCTGGTGCGGCGAACGGCGAAGGAATTGGCGATCGCCTCGCCGGTGAAACCGGCCGCCACCCAGCGGTCCCAGACGGTGGCAAGAAAATCCAGATAGGCGGGATCATGCACCTTCAGCGCCGTTTCCAGTCCATGCGCATCAGGCGCCACCACGTCGGTAAAGCCCGCCTCCTTGACCGCCGCCAGGATCCATTCGGCGCGAAACGGCGCCTCGAAGGGCGTCACCAGTTGGCCGGCGTGCAGCTCGGTCCTGGCATCGCGCAGCTTGTGGTCTTCGGAATAGATGACGCGCATTTCAGATCCTGCCCTTGATTGACGATGGAGATTTACACGGCTCGGCCGCGATAAAAAAGTGGCGCGCCGTCTTGAACGTCCAGGCGGATGACGCCACCTTCGCCGGTGTTTTGAGAACGAGGAAATTTTCCGCATGAAAGTGCTGATGGTCGATGTCGACGGCGTGCTCATTCATGGTCGCCCCACCGACGGCCTGCCTCACTTCACCTATCTGGAACGCGACCTCGGCCTGCGTGTCGACCTGCTGCAGCAGGAATTCTTTCAGACGCACTGGCGCGATATCATCATCGGCCGCGAGGCGCTGGAGCCAAGGCTCGCCGGCATTCTCGCAAAGATTGCGCCCCACCTCAACGCCGAAACACTGATCGACTACTGGTTCGAAAACGATTCCCGCCTCGACCGCAATCTGCTCGAAGAACTCGCCGCTCTCAGGCAAAGCGGCATCACTCTCTTGCTGGCGACCAACCAGGAGCATAGGCGGGCACGCTACCTGATGGAGCAGATCGGCCTTAGCGCGCATTTCGACGACATCATCTATTCCGCAGCACTCGGGCACAGCAAGCCTTCTCCCGATTTCTTCCGGCTGGCGACCGAGCGGGCCGGCGTGCTGCCCGGCGACATCGCCTTCATCGACGATATGGCCGAAAACATCGAAGCGGCGCGACAGTTCGGCTGGAATGCGGCGCAATGGACGGCGGGCACGACGCTTGGCGGCGCGCTTCCGGTCTTCGCCAGGCCGGCATGAGCGGGGCCGGCGCAATCAGGTAAGCCGCTTGTAGAACAGGGTGGTGGCGCAGAAGCCGCCTTCCGGCCACAGCGCGTAATCGGGGATGACACCGACACGCTGCCAGCCCAGGCGCGGATAGATCGCCTCGGCATCGCTGCCGGTTGCCGTGTCGAGCACGAGCAGGGTCTTGCCGCGGCTTGCCGCCTCACGCTCAGCGGCATCCATCAGCAGCCGGGCAAGCCCCTTACCGCGGGCGGAGCGATGCACCAGCAGCTTCTTCAGGTCGCCGCGATGCGGCTGGTTCGGCATCTGCGCGGCACCCACCTGCACCGTGCCGACGATCCTGCCGTCGAGTTCGGCAACCAGCAGCAGATTGCCGCCGGTGGCAACGGCATCGGCGACATCACGCCAATAGGGCTCGGCATCTTCGGGCCCATAGGGCTGCATGAAGCCGACGGAGGCGCCGCCCGCGACGCAATCGACAAGCACTTGCGAAAGGGCCGGAATGGCGGCGCGGGCCTCCTCGGCGGAAAGGGTGCGAATAGCAGGCATGCTGTTCTCCTGAATTGAATGTTTTTATCGGCCGCCGCGATCGAGCACGACGCAATAGCGCGCCGGCGTGTTGCCGGGATTGTGGAAGACGTGACCCTCGCCGACCGGCATGAAGAGGCAATCGCCCGGCCGCAGCCGGTAGACGATCTCAGCCGCCGTCATCTCCAGTTCGCCGTCGAACAGCCAGATATGCTGCGTCATGCCATGGGCGCTCGCATGCGGGGGGAAGCTGACGCGGGCGCCGGCCGGGAATTCAACCTCGACGATATCGACATCGGAGGCGGTGCCCGGGGGTGAAACAGACCGTCTGATATAACCGGTCTCCGGATCGCGCCAGACCTGCTGTTCCTGCCTCCGGGCGAGCGGCGAGGCCTGCCCCTCTTCCGCAAAGAAGGCCGACAGCGACAGGCCGAGCGCGGCGCAGATCCTTGCCAGCAGCGAGGCGGTCGGGCTCGCCTCCGCCCGCTCGATGCGCGAGATCATCGCCCGGCTGACGCCGGAAGCCGCAGCAAGATCATCGAGCGTCAGAGCCTTTTCCTGGCGTAGCGTGCGGATGCGGATGCCGATCGCCTGTTCGAGTTCCGGTTCCATTTTCCAGCCCCGCGATTCCACTATAAGAGAAATACATTATCTGATGATGGAATCAAGTGTCTACGAAAAGCGGCCAAAACGCGGCTTGCTTTCGCCGCTGCGCCGTCCATATATGGCGGCGTAATCCGAGGAGAGAGTGATGGACGGCAGCATGCAGAGCACGGAAACGACGGAAAGCTTCACGGCTGCCGCCTGGGACAGGATCGCGCCGATCATGGCTGAAATCGAGGCGTTGCCGCTGCTGCAGCGCCTTTCGGACGGCACGCTGCCGCCGGAGGTTTTCCGGCACTACATCCTGCAGGATGCGCTCTACCTCAAGCATTATGCGCGATGCCTGGCGATCGTCGCGGCCAAAGCGCCCGACAATGCGCAGGTCCTGCGCTTCCTCGGTTCGGCGCAGAAGGCGATCACCGTCGAGCAGGGCCTGCATGCCGGCTTCCTCACCCAATTCGGCATCACGTCTGCGGACGTCACATCAGCCGAGCCCTCGCCTGCCGGCTTTGCCTATACGAACTTCCTGCTTGCCACCGCCTATCACAGCTCCTACGCGGTGGCGCTGTCCTCCATCCTTCCCTGCTTCTGGATCTACTGGCACGTCGGCGAAGCGATCAAGAACCGGCCTGTTATCGAAGGCAATGCCTTCCAGGCCTGGATCAACACCTATGGCGATCCGCAATTTGCCGCCGGTGCCCGCGAAGTCATCGCGCTGACCGACATTGCCGCCCGCGCCGCATCGCCGGTGGAGCGGGCGCAAATGACCGATGTCTTCGTGCGCGCCTCGCAATATGAATGGATGTTCTGGGATTCGGCCTGGCGGCTGGAGACGTGGCCGGTCTGACAGGCGCCCGATACAGGACGAAATAGCGTAAACAGCAGGATAATTACCGCTTTGCGGCAGGGGGCGGCGCTGCTATATGGCGCGCATGAGCACCAATTCCACCACTCCGCTGTCCCATATCCGCAACTTTTCGATCGTGGCCCATATCGACCACGGCAAATCGACGCTGGCCGACCGCCTGATCCAGACGACGGGCGGCCTTGCCGAGCGCGAAATGTCCGAGCAGGTGCTCGACAATATGGATATCGAGCGCGAGCGCGGCATCACCATCAAGGCCCAGACCGTGCGCCTGCATTACCAGGCCAACAACGGCGAGAAATACATTCTCAACCTGATCGACACGCCCGGCCACGTCGACTTCGCCTATGAAGTCTCGCGGTCGCTGTCGGCCTGCGAGGGTTCGTTGCTCGTCGTCGATGCCAGCCAGGGCGTCGAAGCGCAGACGCTCGCCAACGTCTACCAGGCGATCGACAACAATCACGAGATCGTCACCGTTCTCAACAAGATCGACCTGCCGGCCGCCGAACCCGACCGCATCAAGGAACAGATCGAGGAAGTGATCGGCATCGACGCTTCGGAGGCCGTGCTGATTTCGGCAAAGACCGGCCTCGGCATTCCCGATGTGCTGGAAGCGATCGTCCACAAGCTGCCGGCGCCGAAGAGCCCCGGCGGCGAAAAGGCGCCGCTGAAGGCGCTGCTGGTCGACAGCTGGTACGATGCCTATCTCGGCGTCATGGTTCTGGTCCGCGTCATCGACGGCGTGCTGACCAAGGGCCAGACGGTGCGGATGATGGGCACGGATGCGAAATACCAGGTGGAGCGCGTCGGCGTGCTGACGCCGAAGATGGTCAATATCGACCGCCTCGGCCCCGGCGAGATCGGCTTCATCACCGCCTCGATCAAGGAAGTGGCCGATACCCGCGTCGGCGACACGATCACCGAGGACAAGCGGCCGACGGCCCAGGCGCTGCCGGGCTTCAAGCCGGCCCAGCCGGTGGTGTTCTGTGGCCTCTTCCCGGTCGATGCCGCCGATTTCGAGGATCTGCGCGCCGCCATGGGCAAGCTTCGCCTCAACGACGCCTCCTTCTCCTTCGAAATGGAATCATCGGCGGCCCTCGGCTTCGGTTTCCGCTGCGGCTTCCTCGGCCTGCTGCATCTCGAAATCATCCAGGAACGGCTGGAGCGCGAGTTCGACCTCGACCTCATCGCCACCGCACCCTCGGTCGTCTACAAGATGTATATGACCGACGGCACGGAGCGTGAGCTGCACAACCCGGCCGACATGCCCGATGTCGTCAAAATCTCCGAAATCCACGAGCCTTGGATCCGCGCGACGATCCTGACGCCCGATGATTATCTCGGCGGCATCCTGAAGCTCTGCCAGGACCGGCGCGGCATCCAGATCGAACTCACCTATGTCGGCACGCGCGCGATGCTGACCTACGACCTGCCGCTCAACGAAGTCGTGTTCGATTTCTACGACCGGTTGAAGTCGATCTCGAAGGGTTATGCCTCCTTCGACTACACGCTGACCGACCACCGCGAGGGCAACCTCGTGAAGATGTCGATCCTCGTCAACGGCGAACCGGTCGACGCTCTGTCGATGATGGTGCACCGGACGGCCGCCGAAAAGCGCGGCCGCGACATGTGTGAGAAGCTCAAGGAGCTGATCCCGAAGCACATGTTCAAGATCCCGATCCAGGCGGCGATCGGCGGCAACGTCATTGCCCGCGAGACGATCTCGGCGCTGCGCAAGGACGTGACCGCGAAATGCTACGGCGGCGACGCCACCCGCAAGCGCAAGCTGCTCGACAAGCAGAAGGCCGGCAAGAAGCGCATGCGCCAGTTCGGCAAGGTGGAGATCCCCCAGGAAGCCTTCATCGCCGCGCTGAAGATGGGCGACGAATAACGCTTCTCAACGGTATTTTATGCGCATACGCTGTGCGCATAAAATTGAGGAGATCGTTATGGCTCAGCGACCAAGAAAAGCAGCGAACCTGTCTCTTGATGAAGGTCTCGTTTCCCAGGCGCGCGAGCTCAAGATCAACATATCCCGGGCGGCGGAAGATGGTATCGCACAGGCCATAAAGGCGGAGCGCGAGCGGCTTTGGCGTATCGAGAACGCCGAGGCTATTGCCGCTTCCAATGCCTATGTCGAAAAGCACGGTCTGCCGTTTCAGAAATATCGACAGTTCTGATGGCTCGGTTTCATGTTTACAATCTTATGCATACCGACGCGCTTGCCCTCGATCTGCAGTCCGACTTGCTTGGTGAGCTGACAACGCGGACCATGGCGCCGATGCTTCCATTGGAAGCTCTTCCCAAAATCATGCGTCAGCTCAATCCACAATTCGTGATCAATGACCTGCCCTATGTGATGGCTACCCAATTCACCGGCGCAATTTCCGTAAAGGAGATTGGAGGCGTGGTGGCGGATCTTACCGCCGACAGTGATCGAATTATCGCCGCCGTCGATTTTCTTTTCCGGGGTTTCTGAGCCTCATCCCCTGCCCATATATTCCTTCACCAGCCCCTCATAGGCGTCCATTTCAGGCAGCGCCGCGTAGCTGTACACCGCCCCGGTCTCGGCGAATGACAGCTTCTCGCTTGTCCAGGTTTCGATGAAGGGCGTGAACCAGCTCGGATCGTCGAGCATGGTCGCGCGCAGATTGACGAACCAGTCCATGCCTTCCGGCCGGGTGAACATCCAGCTCATGCAATGCGGGCAGAAATAATGCTTCGTGACGCCATGCAGGCCGCCGATCACCGGCTCGCCTTGCGTCACCTCGAAGCCTTCGCTTGGGATGGCCGCACTCAGCGAATAGGCGCTTGATGTCATCTTCTGGCACCCCGTGCAATGACAGGCCATGGTGAGCAGCGGCGGGGCGCTGATCTTCAATCGCACCCGGCCGCAACGGCAGCCGCCTTCCATCGGTAAATTCAGTTCGCTCATGCCTCCCTCCCGTTTTGCCCTCTCATCTAGCGGAATGATCGCCGCTGTCGAGATGGCGAGGGGCCATCACGGGATAGGAGCCGGCGTTAGCGGATGCGGGCCGGATTGCCGACTACGGTTGCGCCGGCCGGCACATCCCTGGTGACCACCGCACCGGCGCCGACGATCGCGCCGTCGCCGATGGTGACGCCGCCGAGGATGATGGCGCTGCCACCGATCCAGACGTCGTTGCCGATGGTGACCGGCCTGGCAATCTCGATGCCCGTGCTGCGAAGTGCCGGCTCCTTGTGATGCTCGGCGCAATAGATCTGCACCCCCGGGCCGAACATGCTGCGATCACCGATCGTCACCCGGCCGGAATCAAGAATGGTGCAGCCGGCATTGAAATAGACGCGTTCGCCGAGAGTGATGTTGATGCCGTAGGAGCAGTGAAACGGTGCTTCGATGAAGACATTGAGTGCTGCCTGCGCAAAGAGTGCCCTCAGGGCCGGAGCCATCGCGCCGCGCTCATCCGGCGGCAGCGAGTTATGCGCATGGACGGCCATGCGCGCCTGCCGGCGCAAGAGATCGAGCTCGTCATCGAGGCAGCAATACCATTCGCCTACCGCCATCTTTTCGCGTTCACTGGCCGCCATCGCATCACCCCTCACGCCGAGGCCTGCGACAGCATTTCGACCTCTTCCCGTTCGATCAGGCTGACCCAGGCGCGCGCAATGGCAAGGCCCGCGGCATTGGCGGCTCCGCCATGCCTTGCCGCCAGCTCGGCATGTTTCTCCAGCCAGCCCGGCGCAATACGCGCGATCGTGTCGGGAAATTCGGCCTTCCATTGCTCGACGACGTCCGAATTGGCCTCGAAATGGAACTGGGTGCCATAGACGGCGCGACCGATGCGGAAGGCCTGGTTCTCGGCGACGGGGCTCGAGGCGAGACGCACCGCGCCCTCAGGCAGGGAAAACGTGTCGGCATGCCATTCGAAGATGGTGAACTCGCCGCCAAGCGCCGACAGCAGCGGATCGGCCCGGCCATCGACGGTGACGCCGATCCGGTGCCAGCCGAATTCGCGAGCGATCCCTAAGTGATTGTCGGCGCCATAAGCGCGGGCGAGAATCTGGCTGCCGAGGCAGATGCCGAGCACGGCCTTGCCGGCATCGCCGAAGCGGCGCGTGAGCCGGGCGAGCTCCGGCAGATAGGGATGGGTTTCGTCATCCAGCGCGCTCTGCTCGCCGCCGAGAACGACCAGCGCGTCATGGCCCGATATATCCAGCGGCAGGATGCCGTCCTGCCACACCCGGAACCACTCGATCTCCGCTCCCGCCTCGTCGAGCGCTGCGGCAAGCGCGCCGAGGCCGGTATTTCGCATATTTTCGATGACTGCGACGCGCATGGGCTCTTCCTGGTATGGCCGACCATCGGAAGAGACCATGGCGGAGGACGGCGCGCAAGACGCCAGAACAGGATTCAGGCTTTAGGCCGGTTCGGCCCAAAATCTGAATCCTGTTCTTAATTAAATAGTTGGAGCATGATGTCGCCCGAAAACCGCTCACACTTTTCGGCATCATGCTCTAGCGAGGGCGATTGCGCGCACGCGCCACAGGGCTTAAATCTCAACAAACGAAAGGACATCGCCATGACCGAAAAAGCCCGCGTCACGATCCTCTACTGCACCCAGTGCAACTGGCTGCTGCGCGCCAGCTGGATGGCGCAGGAGCTTCTGCACACCTTTTCCGACAGCCTCGGTGAAGTGGCGCTGATCCCTGCCACCGGCGGCAATTTCGAGATCCGCGTCAATGGCGATCTGATCTGGGAGCGCAAGCGCGACGGCGGCTTTCCCGGGCCGAAGGAGCTGAAGCAGCGGGTCCGCGACATCGTCGAGCCCGGCCGCGATCTCGGCCATGTCGACCGCGCCTCGCTCGAAAGCTGATCACGACGATCAGCGATAGGGCGAGCGGCAGGTCTTGTAGATGCCCTCATAGGTGAGGAACCGATCCGTCCGCGGATTGTAGGAGCGGTACTCGTTGCTGCACCAGGCGGCATGGCTGTTCATGTCACGCGCCTTCGGCTGCACCCTTTGCACCGGCGGCGGATCATAGGTCAGCTGCGGCGGCCCGGCAGCGCCCGGCCGGTAATAGGTCGGCCCCGCGCCGCGCGGACGGTAGTTCGGCTGGACATAGGCGGGACGATGCCATTGCTGCGGCCCGAAGCCGAAGCAGCCGCGAAAATCGCAAAGCGTCGAGCCGGTATTGAGCGGCCCGACCCCGGGCTTGCCCAGCTTCAGCGAATCGGCCCCGGCGATGGCGGGTGACAAAACGGCCAACAGACCGGCGAGCAGAAGCGTGCGGGGAGCAAGCATGATGCATTCCTTTCGATATTTCCTCTATATAGGGCGTGCCAACCGGAGCGCTATGCCCACCCTTCGGCGCTCCCTCGCATGTGATCGGCCGCTTTTTCGCCAACTGTCAGAAAAACTTCAAAAACCCAGTTGACAGTCAGGGGCCACCCCCTTACATCGCTCTCCGTCGCCCAGATGGCGGAATTGGTAGACGCGCCAGCTTCAGGTGCTGGTACCCGAAAGGGTGTGGAGGTTCGAGTCCTCTTCTGGGCACCATTCCATTCTTGATCGCTACCAAGATCAAGGAGTTAAGCCTTTTCAACCAAAGTTGCGCAGGTGCCTTGCAACAAAGGCCAGTCGCGATGCGCGCAAGGGCTTGTTCGCTCAATAGCTCCCAAGAATTCTCCGAAGTCCTCATTTCTAGACGCTTATTCCCGCCGCTCTTGATAGCTGGCCTGCATTGACTCCCTCACTCCCAAATGCGAACATAAAGCGAACAAAATGGAGTCTTGCTGATGATCCGATACGCCGCACCCGCCGCCAGCAACCCCGAGCCTATAAAGGCTCGCGAGGTGTCAGCCGCCAAGCCGGCCATTGAAATGCCGCCCCCGAAGCCGGTCATTGAGGTAGCCGCTGCGGCGCCTGCGGCCGGCCCGCTGCTGCCCGGCTCCGAGGCAGACGAGCTCGGCTCCGACACTCGAGCGAAAACCACCAAGCCAGCACGCCGTGCGGCAACAAAGCGTAAGTCCAAGGTCGCCGAGGCAGACGACGCTCCACTCCAGCTTAATCTGGAGACTTAGCCGCAACGATCCGGCCAAGGTATGGCAGAGCCTGGGAACTCCCACCATAATCTATATAGCACTTCGGAATCCCGAAATTGGCTGATAGATTGAAATCATTGAATGTTTCTCCGCGACGACAGCCCACAAAAGGCGTCGGATTTCGGAATCCCGAAGCGGGGGAATTTCGGGATTCCGAAGTGGGATTTTTTCTTTCTGCCGACGCGCCCGCTTTTGTCGGCGGCCATCGGCCGGCGGAATGGGATCCGGCGCCGTCCTGTCCAGATCAGCCGCTGCCTATGCCGTCAGCCGCTGGAGGCTACCACAACAGCACTACATTGCAGCAGTCGGCCCGAAGCGTTCACCGCACCGGCTGATAGTGGCCGCGCAGCGGGACCTTGTCGTCCATCGAGATAAAGCCGTCGCGTTCGCAGACATACATCAGCGTCGGCATGCCGCCGGAGCGGAAGATCTCGTCATACCGACGGCGGATCTGCACGGTTTCGGTGCGGCAATTGTAGGAATCCTCCTCTTTCTTGTCCGGCTGCGCCTTGACGCCGGGCAGACCCTTATAGGGATAGAGGGGTTGAACGCCCGAATCGACGGATTTTGTCCAGTCGACGGCAAAGGCGGACGCCGGGGCGAGGCTCGACACGGCAACGAGCGATATCAGAAGCATCATCAGCAGCCGCATGGGAACTCTCCTGCCGGCAATAGGCCGCTCTTCCGATGTAGGAAAACCGACGACCGTCATCAAGCCGCCGTAGCGGGGGACTTCCTGAAATAACTTCTGATGACGGGATGGCCGAAGAGACCGGCGAGGATCGCAATACCGGCGCCGATGACGAAACCCGCGAGAAAACCGCCGATGACGCCGGCAACCAATAGAATCGTCTTTCCGGGACCGTCTCCCTTGACCGGCGGCTCGGCCGGCGAAATGACGCGAATGTTACTCTGGTTGAAGTTCTGTTCCTCGCTCGTCTGGCTCGAGCGTTTCAGCACCGTCTCGTAAATATCGCGCGCCGCCGTCGCCTTGCGCTGCAATTCGTTCAATTCCACCTGCTTGTCGGAGGTACTCGCCTGCAGCGCCTTCTGCACGGCAAGTTCCTTGGCGATGCTGTCCTCGGCGGCCTTGGCCTGCTCGTATTCGCCCCTTGCCGAGGTGGCGAGACGCTGCAATTCGCCCTTGATTTCGCCGCCAATACTCTGCAGCGAGGAGCGGGCCGCCTGCAGGCGCGGATGACGCGTGCCCATCTGGCTTTCGAGGCTGCCGACGGCGGCGGCCTGGGTGGCATATTGCTGACGCAGACTGACGAGCGGCGAGGTGACGCCGCCCTCCGCCTGGTTGCCGGCGACGATGTCCTCGACGCGGAGATTGGCGACAGCATCGGCGCGCGCCTTCGCCTGGATGGTCTTTTCCTGTGCCGTCACCAGCATCGTGTTCAGCGACACGAGCCGCTGATCGGAAATCAGGTTACCTTCTGTCGCGGCCATGTCGTTGTCGGCGCGGAAGGTTTCGACAGCCTGCTCGGCCTCCAGCACCTTCTGGCGCAGGTCGTTGAGGCGTCCGTCGAGCGTCGAGGAGGTGTTTTCGTAAATGCCGTTCGAGGCGCTGTTCTCTTCCTCGGTGAAGGAGGTGACGACCTGGTTGGCAAGCCTTGCGGATTTTTCGGGATCATTGGTCGTGGCGGCAAGCGAGACGACATAGGTGCTGGCCTCACGGGTGATGACCAGCGCCTTCTGCAGAGTGCCGATCACGGCGGCGCCATCCGTGCGGCCGCCGGTGAATTCGGGATCCTGGTCGAGCTTCATGGCTTCGGCGACGCGCCGCAGCACATTGCCCGAGGTCAAGATCTGCACCTGGCTATCGATCAGCGCGGAGATCATTTCCGGCGAGGGACCCGAAGATTGCGCGCCAGTATCGGCAAGGCCGATCTGGCGCGGGTCGAAATAGAGGCTGCTGACGGCGGTGAATTTCTGGGCGATGCGCGGCGCCACCGCCCCGCCTGCCACAGCTCCGAGAAGCGCCAGGCCCAGCACGATCAGCCGTCGGCTCCAGATCGCGGCGATACTCGAGCGGAGGTCGAGAAGTGGTGCCGCAGGCGCGGATGCTGCGTTCGACGGCGCGTCGACGACAGGTTGTTTTGGAAGCGGCGGCGGAGGTGCCGGACGCTCATACTGGCGGGTTTCCGTAGTATTTTCCGGCGGCACGAAAGGGGGCGAAGCGGGTTCGGGCGACGGCCGGACGAAATCATCCGGGCGGATGACGGGACTGCGCATGCGCACGCCTTCCGGCGCAGTCTGAGATGGCTCAAAACTGCGCCAGCCAGGGAGCCGGCTTACCCTGTTCCTGTCATACTGGTTCATACGCGCACTCGTGTCCCGCCCAGCGTGAAAGACTGAAGCCGAGGTGCTGATACTTTAGAAATTCTTAGCTAACGGACCGTTAAAATAACTTCTGCGACGCCGACGTTGCGATTGCCGCGATAGCGAGGATGGCCATGAGGACGACACGACATCTGACAGCGCTGCTGCTTGCGGTCGCTCTCACCCCGTCGCCGGTCCTTGCGGCTGAGGCCCCGTGCTACCGCGGCGTCAATTTGTCCGGCGGCGAATATGGCGAGCGCGGCGGCATCTATGGCACCAACTATACCTATCCCGGCGAAGACACGATTAGCTATTTCGCCAAAAAGGGCATGACGATCATCCGACTGCCCTTCCGCTGGGAGCGGCTGCAGTCCGCACTCGGCGGGCGGCTCGACGAGGACGAGCTCAAGCGGCTCAAAGATACCATCGGCCTGATCCGCAAACACGGCATGGCGGTTCTGCTCGACCCGCATAATTTCGGCTATTACGACAAGACCCAGGTCGGCACGGCGCCGGCAACGGATGCCGCCTTCGGGGATTTCTGGGCAAGGCTCGCCGTTGAATTCGCCAATCAGGACGGTGTTCTCTTCGGCCTAATGAACGAACCGCACGACATCAAGGCGACCGACTGGCTGGATGCCGCCAATGCGGCGATCCGCAGCATCCGCGCCGTCGGCGCGCGCAACCTCATCCTGGTGCCGGGCACAGCCTGGAGCGGCGCGTCAAGCTGGGAAAAGGATGTGATCGGCGGCGCCAACGGCACGGTGATGCTCGGCGTGCGCGATCCACTCGATTTCTACGCCTATGAGGTTCACCAGTATCTCGATGCCGATTCCTCCGGCACCCATCCGACCTGCGAAGGCTCGACTGCTGCGGTCGAGGCGATCGCCGGGGTCACCGCCTGGCTGAAGCGGAACCACAAGCGCGGCTTTCTCGGTGAATTCGGCGCCTCCGCCGACAAGGACTGCATGAGCGGATTGACCGAAATCTACGCCACCATGACTGATAATAGCGACGTCTGGCTCGGCTGGTCCTACTGGGCGGCCGGCGAATGGTGGCCGGCGGACGAGCCCTTCAACGTCCAGCCGCGCAAGGGCTCTGAGCGGCCGCAGATGCGGCTTCTTGCCGAGGCGGCAAAAGCCGATGCCGGCACTTGCTCCGCCGTCAAGCCTGCGGGGAAATGAGCATGGCAGTCGTCGATCACAGGACAGCGACATTCACTGTAGCCGGCAACCGGCTCGATGCTGCCCGCGAGGCATCACGCACCGATCATACGGTGTTCTGGCTCGGCCTGCTCTCCGTGCTCTACAACGGCATTCTCGCCTTCATCAACCACAACATCGTGCCGCTGTCGATGACGCATGTCGCAGCCAGTGAAGGCCTGATCATGGCGAGCGCCATCATCTACATCCTGCACAAGGGGATCTACGAGACCGACCTGCCGGCCTTCCTGTTCCTGCTGTTCACGCTCATCGTGACCATCTATGTCAGCGTGCTCAACCGCATGCTGTTCATCGATCACTTCCGCAACGTGCTGATCATCTTCTGCTTTACCGGGCTCGGCGGCTGGAGCAACGAGAAAACGATGAAGCTCGCCTTTCGCTGGGCAAGTCTTGCCGTCATGATCTTCCTGATCTTCGAGATCATCAGCGTGCCGTTCTATGTCAGCATCGTCCACCCTTCCGATTATTTCGCCAATACGCGAGGGCTGCTGCCGCTGAGCTACAACACGACGGGCCTCTTCCAGAACGCGCTCGGCTTTCCCGAGCGCTTCTCCTTCGGCATCATCGACCATCGTTCCTCCTCGATCTTCCTCGAACAGGTGTCGCTGGCCAATTTCTGCGGCGTGATCGCGGTCTACCTGATCTCGATGTGGGAGAGGCTTGGCCGCTGGGACCGGTTGCTGATGATCAGCACGGCCGTGCTGATCCTGGTGACGAACGACACGCGCACAATGCTGATCTTCTGTTTTGCCTGCATCGTCGGCTACTTCGTCTTTCCGAAGATCCCGAAGAATTTCAATCTGGCGCTGATGCCGCTGATCGTCGCCGCCGGCTTCCTCGTCTACGTGATGAAACCCAATGCGACGGGCGACAATTTCACCGGCCGCATCAACCTGACGATGAAGAAGATCATGGAGCTCGATCCGCTTGCCATCCTTGGACTTTCGGTCGACCGGGTCGCCGAATTCGCCGACAGCGGCTATGTCTACCTGATCTACGCGGCGACGATCTTCGGCGTCATCGCCTTGTGGCTGTTCGTCTGCCTCTTTCCCGCCGGGCGCACGGCGGCGCAGCGGCGCTGCGCCCATTCACTTTCTCTTTTCATTTTTCTGAATATGATGATCGGGGGAACCGCGGTCTTCTCGATGAAGATCGCCGGTCTCCTATGGTTCGTCGTCGGATATATGCGCTTCCACGACAGCCCGCGCATCCGGCAGGGTCGTCCGGCAGATGTATTGAGTTGACCGCAGCGGCGCCTGTCCGCGCGAGCCCGAGGGAGCAAGACGCTCGATGCTTGTCCAGCTTCAATATCTGCGTGCCATCGCGGCGCTGATGGTCGTCTATTTCCACGCGATATTGCAGCTTGCCAAGGTCAATCCCGCGGTCGACGCCACCGCCTTCATCTATGGCGAAACCGGCGTCGACATCTTCTTCGTCCTGAGCGGTTTCGTGATGTGGCTGACGACGAGCGGACGCGCGATGAGCCCGGTCGATTTCGCCCGGCGGCGCATCAAAAGGATCGTGCCGCTCTACTGGCTGGCGACGCTGTTTTCGGCGACTGTGGCGCTGGTGGCCCCGTCATTGTTGAAATCGACGGTGTTCGACCTGCCGCATCTCATCGCCTCGCTGTTGTTCCTGCCATGGGCCAATCCCGCCGATCCCAGCACGATCACGCCGGTGGTCGTTCCGGGATGGACGCTGAATTACGAAATGTTCTTCTACTTGGTCTTTGCGCTTCTACTGCCGCTGCAGGAAGTTCGCCGCATCCCGGCGATGTTTGCCGTCTTTGCCCTCATCCTGATCACCTGCCGACTGCTGCCGGAAACGACTGTGACCCGGTACTACCGCGAGCCGATCATGCTGGAGTTTCTCGCCGGTGTCGTGCTCGGCTGGCTCTACGGACAGAAGGTCCTGCTGCCGAACCGCTGGGCTTGGGCGGCCCTTGCCATAGGCTTCGCCTTTCTCTTCATCAACGAGGCGCTGATGCCGCCGGAAAGCCGGTTCTACGCCTGGGGAATCCCAGCGATCTTCATCATCTACGGCGCGATCTCCATCGATTTTTCCAGGCTGCCGGTTGTGGGATGGCTGAACTACCTCGGCGACTGCTCCTACAGCATCTATATCACCCACGCCTTCACGCTGGCTTTTCTCAGGGTCGCCGCCGATCGGCTGCCGATCGGCATACTGCAGCAGCCGGTGCTCTTCGTCATCCTCTCGCTGGTGCTCTCGTCGATCGGCGGTGCGATCATCCATGAGATCACCTCGCCGCGCCGGAAGGTTGCGGTGGCGAGCCGCCCGCCGGCCTAAAGCGCGTCGAAGGCGAGAATACGCATCCAAGCGGCGCTGACGGTACAGTTTTTCGCGCAACTTCTCCTAAGCTTCAAACTTGGCAAATGAGAGAACTTGCAGAAACGTGATGGTTTCTCTTGCAATTTGTCGCATGAATGAAAGTGCGCCGGCCTATTCGCGGCCCGGGCTTTGATCTAAGCACGGCGGCGGCCTTGGAGAGGGAAAGACATGACAAGTTACGTATTGACGGTATCCTGCAAATCGACACGCGGCATCGTCGCGGCGATTTCGAGCTATCTGGCAGACAAGGGCTGCAACATCGTCGATAGTTCCCAGTTCGACGATCTCGATACCGGCAAGTTCTTCACGCGGGTGAGCTTCATCTCCGAGGAAGGCGTGCCCCTTGCCGAACTCAAGGAAGGCTTCGAGCCGATCTCCAAGCGGTTCGCCATGGATGCCGAGATCCATGACGGCAACGCCCGCATGAAGGTGCTGCTGATGGTGTCGCGGTTCGGCCATTGTCTCAACGACCTGCTCTACCGCTGGAAGATCGGCGCACTGCCGATCGATATCGTCGGCGTCGTCTCCAACCATTTCGATTACCAGAAGGTCGTGGTCAACCACGACATCCCCTTCCACCACATCAAGGTGACGAAGGAGAACAAACTGCAGGCCGAAGGCCAGATCATGGATATCGTCGAACAGACCGGTACGGAGCTGATCGTTCTCGCCCGTTACATGCAGGTGCTTTCGGATGCGATGTGCCAGAAAATGTCTGGCCGGATCATCAACATCCATCATTCCTTCCTGCCGAGCTTCAAAGGCGCCAACCCTTACAAGCAGGCCTACGGCCGCGGCGTGAAGCTGATCGGGGCGACGGCGCATTACGTCACCGCCGATCTCGACGAGGGCCCGATCATCGAGCAGGACACGGCACGCATCACCCATGCACAGTCGCCCGACGACTATGTCTCGATCGGCCGCGACGTCGAAAGCCAGGTGCTGGCCCGCGCCATCCACGCTCACATCCACCACCGCACCTTCCTGAACGGCAACCGCACCGTGGTCTTTCCGGCAAGCCCCGGCGGCTACGCTTCCGAACGCATGGGTTGAGCGCCGCCTAGACCCTGCATCTCTTTTGCTGGCGAATGACAATCTCCCGTTGCCTGCCGGCGGCAAGTACTTGATTATCTCGTTCAATAGGTAATCGAATCATGCTGCGGAGGGGTGTCATGACCGACGAGGCGCTTGTTGATCGCATGGCGCTGCCGCGTCCCGACGTCACCGCTAGCGACGCGGAAGAGATACTCCTTGCTCATTACAGCCTCTCCGGCACGCTTACCGAACTCGGCAGCCAGCAGGATCGAAACTATCGCGTCGATAACGATCGTGGCCGCTACGTCCTGAAGATCTGCCATGCAGCCTACGAGACCCGCGAGCTCGAAGCGCAGAATGCGGCGATCCGTCACCTCAAAAGCCGGCAAGATGCGCCGCGCGTTCCGCAGGTGATCCCCACTAATGACGCGCGGGAGATCGTCGTCCTGACCGTGCGCGGGCGGGGCTATCAGGTCCGGCTGCTGGAATATCTCGAAGGCCAGGGGCTGACAGAACTGACCTATCTGGCGCCGGCCTCCGTTGCGGCCCTCGGCGCGCTCTGCGCCAGGCTGGCGCTAGCGCTTGCCGATTTCAACCATCCTGGTCTCGACCGCAGCCTGCAATGGGATCTCAGGCGCGCCGGGCCGGTCGCGGTGCAGCTGCTGTCCGCGATCACCGACAGTGCGGCGCGCGACCGGATCGCCAAGACCATGGTGATGGCCATCCGCCGCATCCAGCCGTTGGCGCCATCGCTTCGGCTGCAGGCCGTGCATCATGACGTCACCGGCGACAATGTCGTCGGCCACCGCGACGCCCGTGGCCATACGATCCCCGACGGGGTGATCGATTTCGGCGACATCATCCGCGGCTGGCTGGTCGGCGACCTCGCCGTCACATGCGCTTCGCTGCTGCATCAGGCGGATGGCGACCCTTTTTATATCCTGCCAGCCGTCACCGCCTATCAGGCGATCTATCCGCTGACCGAGGAGGAGCTGAAGGCGCTCTGGCCGTTGACCGTCGCGCGCGCGGTCATTCTCGTCGCCAGCAGCGAGCAGCAGATTTCGGTCGATCCCGATAATGACTATGTCCGCGGCAACCTCAAGCACGAGCGGGCGATCTTCGATACGGCGATGTCCGTTCCCTTCGAACTCATGGAAGGCGCGATCCTCAAGGCGGCCGGCGCAGACGTTGCCGCCCCGGAAGCATCGGGATGGCTGCCGTTGCTGCCGGACATCGATCCCGCCGGGATCGCTTATGTCGATCTTGGGGTGCGGAGCCCGCATTTTTCTGCCGGCAACTGGCTGAATACCGACATGGACTGGCGGCTGCTTGCCCGCGTGGCAACGGAAAACGGCATCGCAGCGACGCGCTATGGCGAATATCGGCTTTCCCGCGCGAGCTTGGGAAATGCGACGGGACAGGCAACCTGCGCCCTGCATATCGACATTTGCCTCGCGGCAGGCAACGCGATTTCTGCACCCTTTGCCGGCCGCATCGGCTGGAAGGACCAGCATCTGACGCTTGCCAGCGACAGCATGACCCTGCATCTCGATGGGCTCGATCTCTCGGTCGAGGATGGAGCTGAGGTGGCCGCCGGCGATCCGCTCGGCACGGTTTTCGGAGAGGCTGCGTCGCTCGGCGGGTTGCGCGTCCAGCTTTGCAGCGTCGCAGGTCTCGAACCGCCGCTTTTTGCCACGCCGCGCACGGCCGCGGCCTGGTCGGCGCTCTGCCCCTCACCCTCGCTCCTTCTCAGCCCGGAAGCCGATGCACCGAGATCTGATACCGCCGAACTGCTCGCCAGGCGGCAGGCGCATCTCGCAAGGCCGCAGAAGAACTATTACGCGGCGGCGCCGCAGATCGAGCGCGGCTGGAGGGAGCATCTGTTCGATGTCGAGGGCCGCGCCTATCTCGACATGGTCAACAACGTCACCATTCTCGGCCATGGCCATCCCAGGTTCGCGGCAGCGATCCACGCCCAATGGCTGCGGCTCAACACGAATTCGCGCTTCCACTATGCCGCGATCACGGAATTTTCCGAACGCCTCGCCGCCCTGTCGCCGGACGGGCTCGACGCGGTCTTCCTGGTCAACAGCGGCTCGGAGGCGAATGATCTGGCGCTTCGGCTGGCGCAAGCCCATAGCGGCGCGCGCAAAATGCTCTGCCTGCTCGAAGCCTATCATGGCTGGTCGGCGGCGAGCGACGCCGTCTCCACCTCGATCGCCGACAATCCGCAGGCACCGACCACCCGGCCGGACTGGGTGCATACCGTCGTTTCGCCGAACACCTATCGCGGCGACTTCCGTGGTCCCGATACGGCAGCGGATTATCTCGGCATGGCGACGCCGGTGCTGGAGGCAATTGATGCTGCGGGCGAAGGCCTTGCGGGCTTCATCGCCGAATCGGTCTACGGCAATGCCGGCGGCATTCCGCTGCCGGACGGTTATCTCAGGGAAATCTACGCGCAGGTACGCGCTCGCGGCGGCCTCTGCATCGCCGATGAGGTGCAGGTCGGTTATTCCAGGCTCGGACATTATTTCTGGGGCTTCGAGCAGCAAGGGGTCGTGCCTGATATCATCACCGTCGCCAAGGGCATGGGCAACGGCCATCCGCTCGGCGCCGTCATCACCACGCGGGAGATTGCGCAATCGCTGGAGAAGGAGGGCTCTTTCTTTTCCTCCACGGGCGGCAGCCCCGTCAGCTGCATCGCCGGCATGGCGGTGCTCGACATCATGGCCGAGGAAAAGCTGCAGGAAAATGCCCGGACAGTCGGCGATCATCTGAAGGCGCGGCTCGCCGCGCTGATCGACCGTCATCCGATTGCGGGCGCCGTGCACGGCATGGGCCTCTATCTCGGCCTCGAATTCGTCCGCGACAGAACGACGCTGGAGCCGGCGACGGAAGAGACGGCTGCAATCTGCGACCGGCTTCTCGAACTCGGCGTCATCATGCAGCCGACCGGCGATCACCAAAATGTGCTGAAGATCAAACCGCCGCTCTGCCTCAGCATCGACAGCGCAGATTTTTTCGCGGACATGCTGGAGAAGGTGCTCGAAGAAGGCTGGTGACACGGGGCTTCCAGCATTAACCAAATCGGTCATTTCGAGGCATGGCGATTTTTAATGAAACGGGCCATTGCCTGATACAGCAAGGCTTCCTATGTCTGCCGCTGTGATCGATCGAACTTCCGATTCTGTCATGCGAATTTAACGAAGGACTGATATGTTTCTTTCTGTAAGTTCGGGCTGCGACGGAATGAATTTTTTCGGATCGTCGATATTTTGACACGTTTCGGAATATGTTTCCGACAGGCTATCGGGTAATCTCTACCAAGATAGTAGATTATTGAAGACAGCCATCACCGGCCCCGGGCTGTACCCGGGACCTCTCAAGTGCAACGCCAACACAAGGAACGAGCATGATAGACATCGATATTCTCGCCGATCTCCTTGGGCGATCTGTGCTTGGCAATGACCGTCCGGGCGCCCTCTCCCGCCCGAACTGTCGAATGTGACGTTCGTCCTCCTTTCAACGGTACCAGACAAGTCAATTCGCCATGGCTGCGCATGTCGCGCGGCAGGAGTTCTATCTATGAAGAAGCAAGTTATCGAATATGCAGGCGTTCCCGTCGGGATCGTCATTCCCGATGAAGACCGGCTGAAGTTCATCGCCGTGAAATTTCATGTCCACGACCTTGACGAGCAGCGTTTCGGCTCGCCCGACGAGGTGCGGCTGGCCATCCATGACCTGATGACCCGCCGTCATCCGAAGCCGCTTCATGCCTGAGGGCATGAGGCCGCGATTAGCATTCGCGGCTTTTCCCGATGTCCGACCGGTCCCGCAAAATGGGGCCGGTCTTGTTTTTTGAAGGCAATTGCAGTCCTATCGGCGGCCTTTCCGCATAAGGATCCGCCCTTGCCCGATCTTCTGAACCTCATCACCGACATCGAAGGCGTTTCCGTCGGCCATGCAATCGACCTTGCGCTCGGTTCCGGCGTCACGGTCATCGTCTTCGACGAACCGGCCGTCGCATCCGGCACGGTGCTCGGCGGTGCGCCCGGCGGGCGCGACACCGGCCTGCTCGATCCGTCGATGACCGTCAATGCCGTGGATGCCTTCGTGCTCTCCGGCGGCTCGGCCTTCGGGCTGGATGCCGCCGGCGGCGTGCAGGCGGGCCTGCGCGAACTCGGCCGCGGTTTTGTCGTCGGGCCGCTGCGCATTCCGATCGTGCCACAGGCGATTCTGATGGACCTGCTGAATGGCGGCGACAAGGATTGGGGCCTTCACTCGCCCTATCGCGATATGGGCTATGCGGCGTTGAAGGCCGCCGCCAAAGGTGCCTTCGCGCTCGGCACGACAGGTGCCGGCACAGGAGCGACGACGGCCACCGTCAAGGGCGGGCTCGGCTCGGCCAGCGCCGTCAGCAGCACCGGGCATCGCGTTGCGGCGATCGTCGCCGTCAATGCGCTGGGCTCCGCAACGATCGGCGACGGACCGCATTTCTGGGCGGCGCCTTTTGAAAAGGATGCGGAATTCGGTGGGCTCGGCATGCCTGATGTGGCCGACCACCGGATGCGGCTCAAGGGCATGAACACGCCGGCAACGACGATCGGCGCTGTTGTGACCGATGCGCAGCTGACGAAGGCCGAGGCGCACCGGCTTTCGCTCGCCGGCCATGACGGCCTCGCCCGAGCACTGCTGCCGGCGCATCTGCCGCTCGACGGCGACACCGTCTTTGCCGCTTCGACGGCCAAGCATCGAAGAGACGACATGGTGAGCCTGATGGAGCTTTGCCACCTCGCGACCATCGTCATGGCCCGGGCGATTGCCCGCGGCGTCTACGCCGCGACCGCCCTTCCGGTCGAGGGCGCGCAAAAGGCCTGGCGCGACCGCTATCCGAGCAGCGGCTGATTGAATAGGGTCAGACTCTCTACAGATCAATATGCCGAATGGCGGAGAGACGTGAATGCAGATCCGGGCGCTGATGTATTTCGACGAGCTGGTCAGGACCAATTCGATGCGCCAGGCGGCCGAGAATCTCAATGTCGCGCCGACGGCGATCAGCCGGCAGATCGAGAACCTCGAATATCATTTCGGCGCGCCGCTCGTCGAACGCAGCGCCCGCGGCGTCAAGCTGACGGCCGCCGGCGAACTGCTTGCTGCCCGCGCCGGCCGGACGCTGCGCGAACTCGATCACGTGCAGCAGCTGATCGAAGATCTTAAAGGCCTGCAGCGCGGCCGTGTCAGCATCTATGCCAATGGGGCGACCGTCGCCAATCTGCTGGCGCCGGCGCTTGCCGAATTCAGCCTGAAATATCCGAAGCTGCGCTTTACCGTGACAATCACCAGCGCGCGGCAGGCGGTCGATGCGGTCAACAGCGCCGAGGCGGATATTGCGGTGACGCTGTTTGCGCCACCGATGTCCGGCACCAAGGTGCGGCTGCGCTCCGAGATCGCCTATGATCTCATCGTCACGCCGCAGCATCCGGCCGCCGCGCATGCCGAGATCCCTATCGGGCAACTCGCCGACTACGCATTGGCGCTGCCGGATCAATCCTTCGGCTTCCGCCAGGCTTTCGACGCGCTGTTCGAGAAGGAGGGGTTGAGCCTCGATCCCGTCTTCGTCACCAGCTCGCTCGAAATGCTGAAGGAACTTGTGCTCAGCGGGGCTGCGGCCACGCTGCTGCCGGCGCTGACTGTCCGCCGCGAGATCGAGGCGGGTCAGCTCCTTGCCATTCCGCTCGCCGGCAAGACCGGCATCCGCACCCATGTCGATCTCTGCGTTGCACCGGACCGGCAGCTGTCCTTCGCCGCGACGAAACTGCTCGACTTCATCGAGAGGTTCATGCGCGAGCGCACGAACCGCCGGACCGAGACGAAAGACTGACGCTTCGCGCTTGCATTGCCCGCGGATTTGCGGTGTAGCTTTTTCGGCTACACTGAGCACACAAAATCGTCATTGTGTGTGCACCGGCATAGTGTCACTCTCCTCGCAAAAGGTCTTCGTCATCGACGCGCGGCCAGATAAGGGAACATGATGATCAAGCTTTCGTTTGCGCCTTCAGCGCGTTTCGCCCGGCGGCTTTCGCTCGGTGCTGCGCTTTCGGCCGGCCTGGTGATGACGGCGATGACGCCGGCCGAGGCGGCGAAGACCACGCTTAATCTCGGCATGAGCGTCGAGCCAACCGGTCTCGACCCGACGATCGCAGCACCAGTCGCAATCGGCCAGGTGACCTGGCAGAACGTGTTCGAGGGGCTGGTGACGATCGACCAGGCCGGCAAGATCCAGCCGCAGCTGGCAAAAAGCTGGGAGATCTCTCCCGATGGCCTGACCTATACGTTCAAGCTACAGACCGGCGTGAAATTCCATGACGGTGAGGCCTTCGATGCCACTGCTGCCAAGTTTTCGCTCGACCGCGCCCGCGGCGCCGATTCCGTCAATCCGCAGAAGCGCTTCTTCGCTTCGATCGCCTCGGTCGATACGCCCGATGCCGAAACGCTGGTGCTGCATCTCTCGGCACCGACCGGCAGCCTGATCTACTGGCTCGGCTGGCCAGCCTCGGTGATGGTCGCACCGAAGACGGCTGCCGACGACAAGACGACGCCAGTGGGCACCGGTCCGTTCAAATTCGCCAGCTGGGCGAAGGGCGACAAGGTCGAACTCGCCAGGAATGCCGATTATTGGAACAAGAATGCGGCCGCCAAGCTCGACACGGTGACCTTCCGCTTCATCGCCGATCCGCAGGCGCAGGCGGCTGCGCTGAAATCCGGCGATCTCGATGCCTTTCCGGAATTTGCCGCGCCTGAGCTGATGAGTTCTTTCGACGGCGATGCGAGGCTGGTCACCAAGATCGGCAATACCGAGCTCAAGGTCGTTGCCGGCATGAACAATGCCAAGAAGCCGTTCGACGACAAACGCGTCCGCCAGGCGCTGATGATGGCGATCGACCGCAAGACGGTAATCGACGGCGCATGGTCGGGCCTCGGCACACCGATCGGCAGCCACTACACGCCGAACGATCCGGGTTATCAGGACATGACCAATGTGCTGCCCTACGACGTCGAGAAGGCGAAGGCGTTGCTCGCCGAAGCCGGCTATCCCAACGGCTTCACCTTCACGATCAAATCGCCGCAGATGGCTTATGCGCCGCGCAGCGCCCAGGTGATGCAGGCGATGTTTGCCGAGATCGGCGTGACGATGAATATCGAGCCGACCGAATTTCCGGCGAAATGGGTCCAGGACATCATGAAGGACCGCAACTTCGACATGACGATCGTTGCCCATGCCGAACCGCTCGACATCGACATCTATGCCCGCGATCCCTATTATTTCAATTATAAGAACCCCGCTTTCAACGCGCTGATGAAGAAGGTCCAAGAGACGACCGATCCCGCCGCGCAGAATGCGATCTATGGCGACGCGCAGAAGATCCTCGCCGAGGACGTGCCGGCGCTCTACCTCTTCGTCATGCCGAAACTCGGCGTCTGGGACAAGAAGCTGAAGGGACTGTGGGAGAACGAGCCGATCCCTTCCAACGTACTCTCCGGCGTTTCCTGGGACGAATAGGCGGCGAGTTCGTGCGGATTGAGAGGCATGGGATGAGCGCAGGGAAACTGCATAGCGAAACGCTCAATGCCGGTCGCAGCCTTCTCCGTCCCTCATTGCTGGGCTCGACACAGGAATCCATCGCGCCCAAGTCCTTGGGCGCGGGAGACTTCCGTGCCTGGACGAGAGTTATTCACGGCGCAGATGCGCCGTGGCTGGATTCCTGTGACGAGCACAGGAATGAGGGAGGGCGGGGAAGCCGCCGTGCCGCATCGAAAGCGTGGCACGCATGATCACCCTCCTCGCCCGCCGCTTCGCCGGTCTTCTCGTCACGCTGGTCGTCGTCTCGCTGCTGATCTTCGCCGTCATGGACCTTCTGCCCGGCGATCCCGCCTCGATCATGCTCGGCACCTCGGCAACACCGGAAACGCTTACCGCACTGCGCCACGATCTCGGGCTCGATCAGCCACTGCTGCTGCGCTACGGGCAATGGTTGACCGGCGTGCTCTCCGGCAATCTCGGCAATTCCTTAACCTATGGCGTGCCAGTCGCGGGATTGATCGTCGAGCGGCTGGCAGTGACGCTGCCGCTGGCGCTGATGGCGATTATGCTTTCTGTGGCGATTGCCTTGCCGCTCGGGGTGCTGGCCGCCTCGCGCCGCGGCGGTGTCTTCGACATCATCGCAACGCTGTTTTCGCAGATCAGCATCGCCGTGCCCGCCTTCTGGGTGGCACTTCTGTTGATCATCCTTTTTTCGACGATGCTCGGGCTGATGCCGGCCGGCGGCTTCCCGGGCTGGAGCGCCGGTCTGCTGCCGGCATTGCAGGCGCTGGTTATGCCCGCCGTCGCGCTGGCGATGCCGCAAGCGGGCGTGTTGACGCGGGTGGCGCGCTCGGCGGTGCTCGATACGATGCATGAGGATTTTGCCCGCACCGCCGTGGCCAAGGGACTGTCACGCAGTGCAGTGCTTTGGCGGCATATCGTGCCGAACGCGCTGATCCCGATCCTGACAATGATCGGGCTGCAATTCACCTTTCTCGTCGCCGGCGCGGTGCTGGTGGAAAACGTCTTCAACCTGCCCGGCCTCGGGCGGCTCGCGCTGCAGGCGCTCTCCCAGCGCGACATCATCGTGATGCAGGATGTCGTGCTGTTCTTCGCAGGCCTTGTCATCGTGATGAATTTCATCGTCGATCTTTCCTATCTGGCGATTGATCCCAGGATGAGAAAGGCGGCCTGACGCATGGCACCGATCGTATCCACCGCAATCATGAGCCGCCGCCGGGTCTTTAGACTTAGCCGGCGAATGAACCTGATTTCAGGGGCTGTCATCATCGGCCTGCTGGTCACCGTTGCACTGCTGTCGCTTGTCTGGACGCCGCTGCCGCCGGCGAAAATGCAGATCATCCACAAGCTGCAGCCACCGCTTGCGTTCGGCCTGCTCGGCACGGACCAGTTCGGCCGCGATGTGCTTTCGATGCTGATGGCAGGCTGCTGGAATTCACTGTCGATCGCCATTACCGCGGTTGCGATCGGCGGGACGCTCGGCTCGATCGCCGGCATTTCGGGGGCGGCGATCCGCGGTCCTTTCGAGGCGTTGCTGATGCGCATCTGCGACGTCATCTTCGCCTTGCCGCCGATCCTGTCCGCCATGGTGCTCGGCGCCTTTCTCGGGCCGGGGCGGTTCACCGCGATCACCGCGATTGCCGTCTTCATGATCCCGGTCTTTGCCCGCGTCACACTCGCGACCTCGCTGCAGGCCTGGAGCCGCGACTACGTGACGGCGGCGCGCGCGATCGGCAATACGCGCCTGACCATTTCGCTACGCCATGTGCTGCCGAATATCATGAGCCAGATCATCGTGCATGGCGCGATCCAGCTGGGGCTGGCGATCCTCACCGAAGCGGGGCTCAGCTTCCTTGGGCTCGGCATGGCGCCGCCGGCGCCGACCTGGGGCCGGATGCTTGCCGATGCGCAAACCTATCTGGCGCTCGCCCCCTGGCTGGCGATCCTGCCCGGCCTTGCCATCGCGCTCACCGTCTTCGGCTTCAACATGCTCGGCGACGGTTTGCGCGATCTGCTCGACCCCCGCGAGGCGAGCCGCTGATGTCCTCCCAAGACGAAAAGCCCGAAAGACCATGCCATGACCGAAACCGACCTTACCATTCGCGAACTCAGGCGGCGCTTCGCCGATAAGAGCCTCTCCCCTCTCGAATACTGGCTTTCCCTCGAAGGCCATATAGCGGCCTGGGAGCCTTCGATTTCGGCACTCTACCTCTACGATCCGGAATCGGCGCGCGCGCAGGCGAAAGCGTCGACGGAGCGCTGGGCCAAGGGAGAAACGCTGGGCCCCCTCGACGGCATCCCGGCGACGCTGAAAGAGCTGATCGCCACGAAGGGCCAGCCGGTGCCGCTCGGCACGAGGGCAGTGGAACTGAAGCCGGCGGACGCCGACGCACCGGCCGCCGCCCGGCTGCGCGAAGACGGCGCGGTGATCTTCGCCAAGACGACCTGCCCCGATTACGGCATGCTTTCCTCCGGGCTTTCGAGCTTTCATCCTCTCAGCCGCAATCCCTGGAACACCGCGCAGAATCCCGGCGGATCGAGCGCCGGGGCTTCCGCAGCGGCGGCGGCCGGCTATGGACCGCTGCATATCGGCACCGATATCGGCGGCTCGGTGCGCCTTCCCGCCGGCTGGACCGGCATCTTCGGCTTCAAGCCGAGCCATGGGCGCATTCCGGCCGATCCCTATTATGTCGGGCGCTGCGTCGGGCCGATGGCGCGCACAGTCGAGGATGCGGCCTTTTCGATGGCGACGCTGTCACGGCCGGACTGGCGCGACGGCACCAGTCTGCCGCCGAACGATTTCAACTGGATGGATCTCGACATCGACCTATCGGGCATGAAGATCGGGCTAATGCTCGATGCCGGCTGCGGGCTTACGGTGGAGGACGAGATCAGGGTCGCAGTCGAAGCGGCGGCGCAACAGTTCGAGAAGGCCGGCGCGACCATTGTATCAGTCCAGCCGGTGCTGACGCGCGCGATGCTGGATGGCCTCGACAAATTCTGGCGGTCCCGGTTCTGGGGCGATATCGCCGAGCTCGACGACATCAGGCGCGACAGCATCCTGCCCTATATCAGGGATTGGGCGATGGGCGGCGCCGACATCAGCGGTGTCGATGCGGTCAGGGGCTTCAACCAGACGATCGAGATGCGCAAGAGCTGCGGACAGCTGTTTACCGAGGTCGACGCCCTGCTTTCGCCGACCAATCCGATCATCTCCTATCCGGCCGAATGGGCATCGCCGACCAACGATCCGGCCCTGCCGTTCGAGCATATCGGTTTCACCGTGCCGTGGAACATGTCGGAGCAGCCGGCCGCGTCGATCAATTGCGGTTTCTCCCGATCAGGGATGCCGATCGGCCTGCAGATCGTCGGGCCGCGTTTCGACGACATGCGGGTGCTGAGGCTGTCGAAAGCCTTCGAGGACTGGACCGGCGGGGTAAGATCCTGGCCGCGGCCTCCGATCAACTGATCAGCTGATCGGGCGGCGATAGCCGGTCGGTTGCTCGTAGAGCCAGCCGATGCGCTCGACGGCGGCCGCGAAATTCTCGCGCGCCACCGTCATGCTATGGCCGTTGGCGTGGAGGATGGTTTCCGGATCCTCGAAGACGGCGACATGGCCCTTCCAGAATACCAGGTCGCCACGGCGGATTTCGGAGCGATCGATCGGCTGGCCGAGGCCCGCCGCCTGCAGGTCGGCATCGCGCGGCGCAGCTCTGCCCGTCATCAGCATCGCCAGCTGGACGAGGCCGGAGCAATCGATGCCGAGGCCGGAGCGTCCGCCCCAGAGGTAGGGCGTTTCCAGGAAACGGGTGACGATCTCCACGTAATCGGCGCCATCGAGAGCGCCGATCGGCTGGACGTGCTTGGCAAAGATCGCCGTTCCGTCCTCGAGCACGACGTAGCGATTGCCCCGCGCTTCCGCCTCGCCGGCGACGTAGACGCGGCTTCCCATCGACACGATGGCCTGGTGGGGCTTGCGCAGTTCCGGTTCGGGATAGACGAAGGTGCGCTGCACGGTGACGATATGGGTCGGCGCCGGCCTGCCTTCTAAGAGCGCGTCCGCCGCGACATAACCCACATAACCGTCCGCGGCGGCTTTCACCCAGCACCAGCCGTCGGCGCGATCGAAAACCGTCACCTCCTCGCCGAGAAGCAGTTCCGTATCGATGCCGCGGGCGACGTCCGGTTCAGGGCGCACGGCCAGGACAGGAACGGCGACACGCGCCGGCGCGCCCTTCACAAAACGCGACGCCTCGACCTTGCCTTCAAGGCCGGCTTCCGCGAGATCGGGCCGGTAGGCATGCAGGCGGCGGTCGAGCATCGTCATTCGCATTCCTTTCAGATCGGCAGCCGGCGGGCCTGATCTCGTATGAGATCGCCGAGCTTTTCCAGGTAAAGCGCACCGCCGACGGTGCGCTTGATGATCACGTTGCGCCGGTCGGCATCGTCACGCACACGATCGACCAGGCCCATCTCGCCCATCGTATCCAAGGCGCGGGTGATGACCGGCTTGGTGACATCAAGTGTGGCGGCAAGCCCGCGCACCGTGTGCGGCGGCGGCACCAGATAAATATGCAGCAGGATCGCCATCTGGCGCAACGTCAAATCGCGATCGTCGTGGCGGACCTGATCGAGCGCCGCGCCATGCCAGAGCCCCAGCGCCTGCGAGGCGGTCAGTTCGATCGGCACGGCCCCTCCGGAAGATCGTTACGCTAGCGTTCCATTTTCCGGTAGTTGCCATGCACATGCAAGGGGCGCTGGAAACTGCCGCCCGGCAGGGTGAATAAAATTTTAACGATCTGCAGCGAGGCGCATCGCGTGAACAGGGATCACGCGATGCGCCTCAGCGCTTATTTCTGAAGCATGTCGCGCAAAAGTGTGCAGCGGTTTTGCGATACGACATGCGTAAAACAAAGACTTAAAGCGCAAGGAGTGGATCTGAAAGATCGCGACGCGCTTTAGCATAGCATCAGCGCAAGCTCTCGCGGATATGGTGAAAGAGCGCGCGGATCGCCTGTGCCTCGCCGCCGCCCGGCGAATGAGGTCGTTCGGCTTGAGCCCAGCCGTAAATGTCGAAATGCGCCCAACTCTTCGCCTTGCTGACGAAACGCTTGAGGAAGAGGGCTGCGGTAATCGCCCCCGCCATGCCGCCGGCGGGCGCATTGGTAAGATCGGCGAACTTGGTGCGGATATCCTTTTCGTAGCCGGAATAGAGCGGCAGGCGCCAGATCGGATCGTCGGTTTCCAGGCTCGCTTCGGTCAGATCATGCGCCAGATTGGCGTCGTCGGTGAAGAAGGGCGGGAGATCCGGGCCAAGGGCCACGCGGGCAGCGCCGGTCAGCGTCGCCATGTCGATCAGCAGATCGGGCTCTTCCTCATCGGCATAGGCAAGCGCATCGGCAAGGATCAAACGGCCTTCGGCGTCGGTATTGTCGATCTGGACGGTCAGGCCCTTGCGGCTCCGATAGATGTCGCCGGGCCGGAAGGCATTGGACGAGATCGCGTTTTCGACGACAGGGACGATGACGCGCAGGTCGACCTTCAGCTTGGCGTCCATGATCATCAGAGCAAGCCCCATGACATTCGCCGCGCCGCCCATGTCCTTCTTCATCAGCAGCATGGAGGCGGCAGGCTTGATGTCGAGACCGCCGGTGTCGAAGCAGACGCCCTTGCCGACGAGCGTCACCTTGCGATGGCCCTTCTTGCCCCAGCGCAGTTCGAGAAGGCGCGGCGCATCGGCGCCGGCGCGACCGACGGTATGGACCAGCGGGAAGTTTTGCTTGAGCAGGTCGTCACCCGTAATAACCGATATCTCCGCCTTGTAATGTCCGGCCAGGCCACGGAAAACGGCCTCGAGTTGTACCGGCCCCATGTCATTCGTCGGCGTATTGATCAGGTCGCGGGCGAGAAAGACGCCGGCGAGCTGGCGCTTGATGTCGGCGGCGTCGGCATCGCGGGGGATCATCAGCGTCGCCGCCGGCGATTTTTCGGATTTGTAACGGTCGAAACGGTAGCTGCCGAGCCCAAAGCCGAGAGCCAGGCGATTTGCCGTCAGCGGCGCGGTCTCGATGTGCCAGTCGCCGGACGGCAGCGCACGAGCGAGCCGGCCGGTGATGTAAGGCTGCTCGGATGGATTGGTGCCGAGGCCGTAAAGCGCGCCGCCGAGATGGCCTTCGGCCGTCGGGATCAGCAGCAGCGACCCACTTTCGGCCTTGTAGCCTGCCCGGCGCGCCCAATCGAGCGCGATCGGATCGATCGTGCCGGTCTCGATATGGGCAGGCGTGACGGCAAAGATCGGCAGCGTCAAACCGCCCTTCGTGTTGAAAGGGGTCGGTCTCTCGATGAACTGATAGGGGGCCATGATTGTCCTTCGGCGGTCGTAAGGAATCGTTCCTTAACGGTCTGTTAGGGTTAACAGACTATTGCTGGAGCGAAGATTGCGTCAAACCTTTCCCTGTTCCGCTTCGAGGTCAGGCGCCGATTTCGGAATCCAGGAACGCATCATGCCTGCCTCGCTCACCACATTCACGAATCGTATCCTGCAGGGCGCTGCGGCCTCGCTGATCGTCCTTGCGCTTGCCGGCTGCTCGACGACCAAGGACCGGATGACAACCGGCTCGGTGCCGAAGCTCACCAAGCCGGTTGAAGAGATGGATGCGACGGAGCTGCGCTCGGCGACGGACCGGCTCGGCCAGGCCTACGAAAAGAACCCGCGCGATCCCGTCACCGGCGTCAATTATGCCAATCTGCTGCGCATGAACGGCCGCGACACCCAGGCGCTCGCCGTCATGCAGCAAGTGGCCATCGCCAATCCCGGCGACCGCAACGTGCTGGCCGCCTACGGCAAGGCGCAGGCGGCGGCCGGCCAGTTCCAGCAGGCGCTCGACACGATCGGCCGCGCCCAGACACCCGACCGTCCGGACTGGAAGCTGATTTCGGCCCAAGGCGCGATCCTCGACCAGATGGGCCGGGCAAGCGATGCCAGGCAGCGCTACCGCGACGCGCTCGACATCCAGCCGAACGAGCCCTCCATCCTTTCCAACCTCGGCATGTCCTATGTGCTGACCGGCGATTTGCGCACGGCCGAAACCTACCTGCGCTCCGCCGCCGGCCAACCCACAGCCGACAGCCGTGTCAGGCAGAACCTTGCCCTCGTCGTCGGCCTTCAGGGACGATTCCCGGAAGCCGAGCAGATCGCCCGGCGCGAACTTTCGCCGCAGCAGGCCGACGCCAATGTCGCCTATCTTAGAGGCATGCTCTCGCAGCAGAATTCCTGGCAGAAACTCGCCGCCAAGGACAAGGCGCCTGGCGCAGCGGGCGGCAGCAATACCAACTGACGGGATCTCCTCTGAGCCTGAGAGCGTCCGAAGTCACTCGCGCGCCAGCCTATCGATCACTTACGCCCGCGAGAATGAGCCGAAGGCCGAGGCCGGCCATGACGGCACCCGCGGTGCGGTCGATCCAGCTCTTGGCGGCAAGATAGAGCCGCCGCGGGTGGCGGGCCGAAAAGGCGAAGGCCACGATCGAATACCACCCGGCCTCCACTGCAAAGACGCCGAGCGGCAGCGCGACAATGAGATCGAGCGGCACCGTCCTCGGCAGAAGTGCCGCAAAGAGGCTGGCATAGACAATGATGGTTTTCGGGTTGCTGAGCTGGGTCAGCAGCGCAGTCGTGAAGCTCAATTTCAGCGCGCGGTTGCCGTTGACGGCGTCAGAGACTTCGAGCGGCTGACCGGCGCTCCTCCAGATATTGACGGCGATATAGACGAGATAGGCGCCGCCTGCGACCTTCAGCAGGATATAGAGCCATTCGAACTGAGACAGCAGCGCTGTCAGTCCAGCAAGCGCCAGCACGGCAAAAACGACACCGCCGACGCCCATGCCGAGTGCGGCCGCAAGGCCATCCAGCCTGGAACGCGAGATGGCGATCCTGGAGACGACGACGAAGCTCGGGCCGGGGCTCATCGCGCCGACCGCCAAGGCTGCCATGATGCTAATGAAAATGCCGGCAGAAGACATCGGAGACCTCTCTTTTGGGTTGAACGAGCGCCAGGGGCACTGCGGCTGCATCCGCGCGCTTGCCAATGGTCGTCCATCCCGTTTACCAGCTATGCTAGGGGCGGTCACGCGTGATTGAAGGCTGCAGATCGGACCAATGCTCTTTGAGGTATCGTCTTCTGCCGAAAGCCGCATCCGCTTGCGGGGCTAGCGCAATCGTCAGAACTTGTCTGCCACCTGAATGCCGGCCGGACCGAGAATGACGGCGATCAGCACCGGCAGGAAGAACAGGATCATCGGCACCGTCAGTTTCGGCGGCAGCGCGGCCGCCTTCTTTTCCGCCTCGTTCATGCGCTCGTCGCGCCCTTCCTGGGCGAGAACGCGCAGCGCCTGCGCGATCGGCGTGCCATAGCGATCGGCCTGAACCAGCGCCTGCGTCACCGAGCGTACCAGCTCGATCTGGGTGCGCGTGGCAAGATTTTCGAGCGCCACGCGGCGATCCGGCAGGAAGGAGAGTTCGGCCGTGGTCAGCACCATCTCCTCGGCGAGCGCCGGCGACTGCTCGCCGAGCTCTTCGGACACACGACGCATCGCGGCCTCGATCGAGATACCGGATTCGACGCAGATCAGCATCAGGTCCAACGCATCCGGCCAGGCGCGCTTGATCGAGTGCTGGCGCTTGCCCATGCGGTTCGAGATATAGATGTTCGGCGCGTAGAAGCCGAGATAGCCGATGCCGATGACGGCGAAGAGGCGGATGGCCATGCCCCTTTCGGTGAGATTGCCGAGGCCGAAGACCCAGAAGGCAGCAAGCGCCAGGAAAAGGAAAGGCAGCAGGAAACGTGCCACTAGGAAGCTATTCAGCGCATTCTCCGAGCGGAAACCGGCGGCGCGCAGCTTGTTGACCGTGTTATCGTCGACCAGCGCCTTGCGCAGGTTGAAGCGCTCAACGATCTGACGAATCGAGCGGTTATTCTGGCTCCTGAGCGAGGCCTTGCCGGCGCCGGTTTCCGAGTTCATGCGTGCGCGCTCGCGGGCGCGGATCTGCTCGCGCTCTGTGGAAACGGCCTTCATGCGCTTGGTGAGATCGCCGCGCTCGAAGAAGGGAACAGCGATCGTATAAAAAGTAGCGAAGACGGCAATCGCCACGAAAAGTGCGATCAGCATGCTCGGATTGGTGAGCGTTGCGGCAAGGTCCTGCGTCATGCTGCTTCCTTCCGGCTAGATATCAAAACTGATCATTTTGCGCATGACGAAAATGCCGATCGACATCCAGATCGCCGAGAAACCCATGATGAAATGGCCACGCGGATCGGTGAACAGGATCATCATGTAGTTCGGCGAGGTGAGATAGACGAGGGTCGCGACGATGAAGGGCAGAGCGCCGATGATGTAGGCCGACGCCTTGGCTTCCATCGAGAGCGCCGTAACCTTGGCCTTCATCTTCCTGCGATCACGCAGGACCTTGGAGAGGTTGCCGATCGCTTCCGAGAGATTGCCGCCCGCCTGCGACTGGATGGCGATGACGATGGCGAAGAAATTGACTTCCTGGAGCGGCATGTGGAGCGTCATGCGGGCGCAGGCGTCGGGGATGCTGAGGCCCACCTGCTGCGCCTCGATCACACGCCGGAATTCGCTTTTCACCGGGTCGGTGCCTTCAGTGGCGATAAGACGGATCGCATCGTTGAGTGGCAAGCCCGATTTGATCGAGCGGATGATGACGTCAAGTGCATTGGGGAGCTCGTTGAGGAACTTGTTCTGACGGCGCTTGATCAGGAAGCCGAGAACCCAGCGCGGCAGACCGAGACCGGCGACGACGGCGACACCGACCATGACCATCCACGATACACCAACGATAAAGGCAACGAGCAGCAGAACGGAGGCGAAGATGGCGCTGATGAGATAGAATTTCGCCACCGTGATCGTCAGGCCCGCCTGCACCAGCCGGGATTTCATCGACAGGGTTTTCTTGGTTTTTTCGTGCTGACGCTTTTCCAGGTCCTTCAGATTGTCCTGCACCGATTTGCGGCGCTTCGACAGCTCCTGCACCCGGTCGCGGGCAGCCTTGACCTTGACACGGTCGCTTTCGGCCGACTTGACGCGGTTGATGCGGCTTGCCGATTTCTTGTCAGTCTCGATCCGGGAAAACAACAGGGCATAGGCCACCGCGCCCGCGGAGACGGCGGCGAGGACGACGATTGCCAGCACTATCGGATCGAACCCGAACATCCCGCCTATTCCTTCGTTTTCGCTTCCATCGCGTCGAGAGCGGCGGCAAGGCGCTTTTCCTCGTTGAAGTAGCGGGCGCGATCCCAGAAATGCGGCTTGCCGACGCCGGTCGACATGTGCCGGCCGATCAGGCGGCCGTTCGCGTCCTCGCCTTCGATCTCGTAGCGCATCAGATCCTGGGTGATAATGACGTCACCTTCCATGCCGACCACCTCGGTGATCTGAGTGATGCGGCGCGAACCGTCGCGCAGGCGCGCTGCCTGGATGACGATATCGACCGAGGTGGAGATGATCTCGCGCACCGTCTTTGCCGGCAGCGTGAAGCCGCCCATGGCGATCATCGATTCGATACGGCTCAGGCACTCGCGCGGCGTATTGGCGTGGATCGTGCCCATCGAACCGTCGTGACCGGTGTTCATCGCCTGCAGCAGGTCGAAAACCTCCGGTCCGCGCACTTCGCCGACGATGATGCGCTCAGGGCGCATACGCAGGCAGTTCTTGACGAGATCGCGCATGGTGATTTCGCCCTCGCCTTCGATATTCGGTGGGCGCGTTTCGAGACGCACGACATGCGGCTGTTGAAGCTGCAGTTCCGCCGTATCCTCGCAGGTGATGACGCGCTCATCCCTGTCGATATAGTTGGTGAGGCAGTTCAGAAGCGTCGTCTTGCCCGAGCCCGTGCCACCGGAGATGATGACGTTGCAGCGCACGCGGCCGATGATCTGCAGCACGGTTGCGCCTTCCGGCGTGATAGCGCCGAAACGGACGAGCTGATCGAGCGTCAGCTTGTCCTTCTTGAACTTGCGGATGGTGAGCGCCGGCCCGTCGATCGATAGCGGCGGCGCGATGACGTTGACGCGCGAACCATCCGGCAGGCGGGCGTCGCAGATCGGGCTCGATTCATCGACACGGCGGCCGACCTGGCTGACGATGCGCTGGCAGATCGAGAGAAGCTGCCCGTTGTCGCGGAAGCGGATCTCCGATTCGATCGTCTTGCCACCGACTTCGATGAAGGTCTGGCCAGCACCATTGACCATGATGTCGGCGATATCGTCGCGCGCCAGCAACGGTTCCAGCGGGCCGTAACCGAGGACGTCGTTGCAGATATCCTCGAGCAATTCCTCCTGCTCAGAGATCGACATCGCAAAGTTCTTGATGGTGATGATGTCGTTGACGATGTCGCGGATTTCCTCGCGCGCGCTTTCTCCGTCAAGCTTGGAAAGCTGCGAGAGATCGATCGTATCGATCAGCGCGGAAAAGACCTGCGCCTTGGTGTCGTAATATTCGTCGGTGCGGGCCGGGCGCTTGCGCTGCGGCGTCTGTAGCGGCGGCGGCGTCACCTGCTGGCGTGCGGGTGGCTCGCGCGAGGGTTCGACCAGAATGGAGGGGGAAGAGACCGCAGGGGCGGCGGCCGGAGCCGGCGGCGGGGGAGCAATCGTCCCACCAACCTTTCCGAAACCTTCGTTTCCGCGTTTTCCAAACATGCCGCTCGATCCAATCTGCTCGTTCTACTCAACTACTTGCGCTTCAGGAGGCCCAGCAGGCCGCCCTTCTTCGCCTTCTTGATCGCGACACGGCCAGTGACGATGTGCGATATCTGCGAAAAGGTTTCCGCCGTCGGCGACTTCGGGTCGACCTCGGAGATCATCCGGCCGCTATTGGCGGCGTTACCGAAGAGATTGATGTCGAATGGGATGATCGCGATCGGTTCGATCTCCAGCGGTTCACAAAAATCCGACGGCGAAATCTCCGGACGTTTCGGCATGCCGACCTGATTGAGGATGAGATGCGGCGGCCTGTCGTTCGGCCGCATCTTGCGCAGCGCGTCCAGCATGTTCTTGGCGTTGCGCAGGTTGGCGAGATCGGGAACCGCTGTGATGACCACCTCGTCGACGCTCGACAGCACCGAACGAGTCCATTCCGACCATGCATGCGGAACATCGAGCACGGTGACCGGCGCGCTGCGCTGCAGGACATCGAGCACCGGCTGGAAGGCCTGGCCGTCGAAATCATAGGCACGGTCGAGCAGCGAGGGTGCCGCAAGCAGCGACAGATGCTCGGAACATTTTGTCAGCAGGCGGTCGAGGAAGACCTCGTCGAGACGATCGGGCGCGAAGACCGCCTCGGCGATGCCCTGGGCCGGATCCTGGTCGAAATCGATGTTCGCCGTACCAAAGGGCAGGTCGAGATCGGCGAGAATCGTCTCGGTGGAGAAGAGATTGGAAATGCCGAAGGCGCAATTATGCGCAATGGTCGAGGCGCCGGTACCGCCCTTGGAGCCAATGAAGGCGATGCTGCGGCCGAGCGGCTCGGCGTCCGGATCGACGAAGATCGATGCCATCGCCGCAAGGATATCGGGCATGGCGACGGGCTGGACCATATATTCGGAAATGCCGTTGCGGATGAGCTCGCGATAAAGCCCGATATCGTTGTAATAACCGATAATGACGACCTTGGTCGTCGGGTCGCAGACTGCGGCAAGCGGCGCGAGTTCGGCAAGCAGGCTCGCGGCATTCGCCTTGGTCTCAAGGATGATGAGGTTCGGCGTCGGGGCGCCGGAAAACATGTTGGCGGCAGCGGCGATGCCGCCGCTGGTGATGCGCATGCTGACTTTCGCCACGCGCCGATCATTGGCGCAGCGTTCCATGACATGCTGGAGGACCTCGCTTTCGCAGAAGGCATGGACGGAGATGCGCGGCAGCGACCGCATGTTTTCCAGATCCGCCATACGCACCGCCTCCTCGGCGTTGCGAAGCTCGCTGGGATTCCTGATTTCGTATTCGATCGCGCTCATCGTTCCGTTCCGCCTCAGAAGCCGCTGTTGCTGTCGGCAACATCTTCGATGGTCGATGTCGTCGTCCGGTATTCCTGGATCGCATTATTGCGCCGCTGCGCGTCGATCGGAGTCATGCCGCGGGGTGCCACCAGATCCTCCGGATTGGCGATCTGGGCGGCCAGATTGTTCTGCGAGGCGCAGCCGAAATTATAGTAATTCTGGTTGGTTAAATCGTTGGAGATGTCCTTGGGCCACTGACCGCATTGCGTGGTGACCGCGGTGGTGCCGGTAAAACTCAGCCGGATCGGCGCCGCATCGCCGGGACCGGCGGCGGCATAGGAAGTGTTGACAATCTTCGAGCTTGCGATCCCCCGCGACGCCAGCTCGGCACGGACCTGATTGCGCAGCTGATAGGCTGCCGCCGAATTGGGCGAACCTTGCGGCGACAGCACGTAAACCGGGCCTGAGGCGCGCGAGATGTAGTTTGCGGCAAAGCCGCGTATGAGATCGCGCTGGGCAATGGTCAGGCGTCGATCGGTGGAGGCGACGGGTATATCAACCGTCTGCTCCGCCTCCGTGACGATGATCGGATGGCGGGCGCGGTAGTCATCCGGAATGCCGCCAGTCGTCAGTTGGTCGTGCGGGCCGGCACATCCGGAAAGGACGGCCACCGAAATGACGGCTGCGGCCAGAAGGGCCTTCGAGATTCCGAGGTGGGGTGTCATCGAATTCATATGGGCCATCGCCTGATCTCTGTTTTCTGACATTGCTGCCGATCGCGCCCCGCTCATTTGTAGATGAACCCGATCGAGCCGTGGAACTGAGCGTCGGCGACGGGCGCCTCACGACGGCCATAGACCTTGTTGACACGGTTGAGGAAGAAGGTCGCACCATCATTCTCAGGGCTGAAATTGTCGTCGGGCCGGTTGAGCTGATTGCGCGCTACAGGACGCACCAGATAGGGCGTTGCGATGATGACGAGCTCGGTTTCCTGACGCTCGAAACCCTTCTGGCGGAAGAGCGTACCGAGCAGCGGGATCTTCGAGACGCCAGGGGTGCCACCCATCGTTTGAGAAACGTTGTCGCGGATAAGGCCGGCCAGCGCAATCGAACCGCCCGAGGGCAGCTCCACCGAAGTCTCAGCAGAACGGCGCTGATAGGTGGCGTTGCCGCTGCCGGCCACCGGCTCGGAGACGTTGGTCTTGATCTGCAGGCTGATGCGTCCCGATGACAGCACGACCGGCTTGAAGGCAAGATTGATACCGTAGTTGAACGGCACGACGGTGACGTTGCCGTCGCTGTCGGTCGTCGAATAAAGCTGCTGGCCGCCGGAATTGAAGGTCGCGGCCTGACCCGATATCGCCGTCAGCGTCGGTTCAGCAAGCGTCTTGACGACCTTGGCCTGCTCCAGCGCGTTGAGGTAGGTCGAAATGTCATATTTGCCGATCGAGCTCTTGAAGAGCGCCGCCAGGCCACCGCCAACCGTCGATGTCGCGCTGTCGGTGCTCGGACTGCCGAGCTGGGCGACCGTCATACCGGAGGAGTTGGAAACCAAATTGTCGAAGCCGAGCTGCTTCAGCACCTCGCGGCGGACCTCGGCAATCGTCACCTTGAGGGTGACCTGGTCCTCGCCCTCAATCTGCAGGAGGTTGACGACCTGCGAGGTCTGACGGTTTTCGGCAAAGAGCGCCACCGAGCTGTCGCCGCCGGTGCCGGATGCCGTCTCGGTTCTGGTCGTCGCCTCGCCACCCTTCAGGAAGACCTGCGCCAAATCGGCGGCCTGTGTGGCATCCTGCGGCGTGCGCACGGTGCCGGTCAGCACGATGTTGTCGGAGACGATTTCGACGTTGATGTTGGAGTCGGGAATGAAGCGACGGAGATTGACTTCGAGGCCGGAGACGTCGCGCTCGATCTCGATATCGAGATTGACGATCTCCTGTCCGCCGGCGCCGAAGATGAAGATGTTCGTCTGGCCGACTTTCTTGCCGAACAGGTAAATGCGCCGCGAGGTGCGGGTGACGGCATCGGCCATGCTTGGATCGGAGACGAGGATATCATGCGCATCCTCCGGCAGATCGACGACGACAGCCTTGTTCAGCCCGAGCTTCAGCCGACGGTGAGCGTCGCGGCCGGTCTGCGAGATGCGGACCAGGCTTTCGGAATCGGCACGCGCCTCACCTACACCGAGAACCGGAACGAAAGAGGCCGGCGCCGTGCCGGAAACGCCGAGTGCCAACGAGAGGCAGCCTGTCAGGAGAAGCCCGGCGTGCCGCTTTGAATTGCCCATTTGCACGTCCTTCTACTCCGCCTTCGGTGCTGCGCTGGCATCCGTGACGATGGCGCCCGATTTGATGACCTGGATGATCGCACTGCCGTTGTCACCGCTCAGGAGGTAGTCGGCGGCGCTGGTATCCTGCTCCTGCGCATCGGCGACTGAGCGCAACGCGAGCGACAGCCGGTCCGCCATCTGCTGGGCGACGGCGAGAACCTTCGTTTGATCAGGGGTGAGTTCGAGCGTCGCGGTCGTGCCGACCACCGATTTCGAGCCGTCGTCCTTTTCCTGGATCTGCTGGTCGATGGCGAGGACGCGGACATTGCTCAACACGGTTTCAGTGATGAGCTTGTCAGCCTCAGTGCCCTTGCGGACCATGATGACATCGACGCGGTCGTTCGGCAGGATGAAACCGCCGGCGCCGGTTGCTACCGATATCTCGGTCGCGACGGCGCGCTTGCCGGCCGGCAACAGCGAGGAGAGGATACGGCTGCTGGAATCGGCGATCTTTTCCGGCCGGATCGGTTCGCCTTCGAAGATCGGCAGACGCACGACGGCGCCCTGCAGATCCCTGATCGCATCCGGCCTATCGGCTTCGCTGATGAGGCCCGGGACGACGCCGCCCTGCGGCCAGGCCATCCAGTGCACCAACTTGTCGTCCAGCCGTGCGCCGACCGGCAGATTGGCGCTCGAGACGAGGATGTTGACGGTGGGTTCCTTCTCGACGACCGAGCGGACCTGGGTGACGACACCGCCACTGCCCGCCATGCGCATTGCCAGGAGGCCGGCGAGGCCGGCTGCCACCACGGCGACAGCTAGGATTATAAGGCGGGCCGGTTTCATCGATCATTCCTCGGGGCACGATATGTTCGCCCTGTAGAATGCTCAGCAATTGGTATAATTATGGTTAATGGAGCGCTTACATTTTAAGTTAACGGGCATTTAAAATGCCGTCATTTCAGGCTTTCCAGCGCGGCGATGAAGAGCGGCGAGGAGGGGAAGGCCATGAAACCGCCGATCGCGATCGCGATGCCGTAAGGAACCTTCTTGGCAAGCAGCAGCGAATTGGGGATCGGAAGGCCGATGGCCAATATCGTATTTGACTGTGACCGGATCAACAGGATCGCCAACGTGACCAAGCCGCCGATGGCACTGACATAGGCCAGAAAAGTCAGCAGAGCAGGCTCGCAACCGAACCAGAGCGCGGCTGCGCTCAAAAGTTTCGCATCTCCACCGCCCATCACATTGAGCGCAAACAGGGCAAAGCAAATGCCGAACACTATGGCGGCGCCCAGCGCATGCATTCCGATTGCCGGAAGAGCCACTCCACTCAATGGCGCCAACACGGCGAATGAAATCACTATGATCAACGATACCCTGTTCGGGATCGTCATCGTCAACAGATCGGATATGGCCGCAAAAGCAAGGCAGAGCGGAAAAACCAGAAGGATTGCGGCTACGATCATCTTCTCACCTGCCTCAAATTCTTATCTGCCCGATACAGATAGGCTCACGGCATTTCGCTCGTGAGCCCGATCTTCTAGACAGAGCTACGCTCTGGCCAATCAGGGGGTGACAGCGTCGTCCAGCTTGTTACCCAGCGTGGTGAACGTGCTGTTGAGCTTACCACCGAGCGTGGTTGCGCCAGTCACGAGCGCTACGGAAATGAGGGCGGCGATGAGACCGTATTCGATTGCGGTCGCGCCGGATTCGTCCTTCAGAAAACGGCTAAAAAGCTTGGTCATGGTAACTCCTAACTCCAGTTGATGTTCAGCACGTCCGCCAACTGTTTGCCGTTGATCGGATGACTGCAACCTAGCGAATGGCCGTTTCCATCGGCTTAAGGAAAAGAGTTAACGACATGTGAACGAGACAACAGGCCTTTGTAGAGTCAGTATTTTCTTACACACTTACCTCAATATTTAACAATATTCCGGGAATAATCGCTGCATTCATCCGGAAATAGCACAAATTCCACTTCCAGCCGAGGCGTGCGCCGCCCAGGGAGCGCGTCAAATCGGAGCATTACGCTTCATCCTGGAACAGAGCGGCAAGCTTAAGGCTTCGTTCACCATTTTTTTCCATTCTATGTGCATATTGCGCTGTGATCGTGAAAGAGGACCAAATGTCATCGAGCGGCAAAACCATTTTCTTTGCCGGCCTGATCGCCGTTTTCGGTATTTCGGGAGTTTCCGCGGCCGCAGACGATGACATGCTGCGCGTCTATATGGATCACGCGCGCGTATTGAAGCTCGACCGCCCCGTCAGCAAGGTGATCGTCGGCAATGCCAAGGTCGCCGATGCGACCGTCGCCGACGCCAAGACCATCGTGCTGACAGGACGCAGCTTCGGCACCACCAATCTGGTCCTTCTCGATGGCGACGGCAATGCGATCCTCGACGAGCGCATCCTGGTGTCGATCGACGAGGGCAATACGGTGCGCGTCTACCGACAGACCGAGCGCTCCGTGCTGTCCTGCACGCCGAACTGCGAGCAGCATGCGCAGCAAGCGGCCACCACGACCGCCTCACCCTGAGTACTATCTGGGAGCTTCCTCGACCATTCGTTAAAATCGTCGTGTCAGGTTGAAACGGAAAATCAACGAACAGACCGTAGTCTGCCGAGTGGAAATTATCGCTCGGGTCCAGGCAATGACGGCAATTGATCAGCAGACGGACAAGGGGCGCGCCTTCGCTCCGTTCCGTTTATCACGGTTTCGCGCTCTCGCCCGTTCGCGCGACGGCGCAGCGGCGATCGAATTCGCTCTGCTCGCCATTCCCTATTTCCTGGTGATTTTCGCAATCCTCGAAACTTTTGTCGCCTTCGCCGCCGAAGAACTCGTCTCCAACGGCGTTGATACGATGAGCCGCAGGATGCGAACCGGACAGATCACCTATAATCTCGGCCGCACGACCGATATGAACCAGGCGCAATTCCGCCAGGCTTTCTGCAACGAGATCTCAATCCTGGTCCGCTGCTCGGCGAGCGAAGTCGCCACGCCGAGCAAGCTCTACCTGGATGTGCAGACGTTCAGTACCTTCTCGGCCATTCCGACGACGATCCCCAAGCTTTCCGCCGACAAATATGCCGAAATCAATACGGCGGCCTTCAAATATGGGCCGGGCGGCGCCGGCACGATCAATATGGTCCGTGCCTATTACCGCTGGGAAATCATCACGGATCTGGTCCGGCCCTATATCACCACGATACGCCCCTCCGACGGTTCGATGCCGAGCCAATATTTGATCGTCGCAACCGCGGCCTTCCAGAACGAGCAGTATCCATAATGGCGTTGCGCAACCCGTTCACCAGATTGGTCCTGACGGCGCGGCGACTGGCCCGAGACCGCAAGGGTGCCGGAGCGATCGAATTCGCGATCCTCTTTCCCGTGCTGATCATGCTCTATATCGGCGCTTTCGAGATCACGATCGGCCTCAGCGTCAGCAAGCGCGCGACACGCGCTGCGGGGACGGTGGCCGACCTCATCACCCAGCAACAATCCGTCACGAAGAGCACGCTCGCGCAGATGCCATCGGTCGCAACCGCGATCTTCATGCCCTACAACTCGACGTCGCTGACGCTGAAGATCACCGGGATTACCATCGATGCCAGCGCCAATGCGAAAGTGCTCTGGTCCTGGGCTCGGGACGGGACGGTGCCCTATGCCAAGAATGGCACGGTGACCAACGTGCCGTCTGATATGAAGACGGCTAACAGTTTCCTGGTCCGGACTGAGCTCAGCATCCCCTATACGATGTTCCTGTTCGCCCCGAACTTCATGCCGGACGGCATGCGTACGATCACCATCAGCCGCAGTTATTTCTACCGCCAGCGGCAAGGCGACTCGATCCCCTGCGGCGACTGCTGACGGCCCTTCCCACTTCTCGAATTTGCCAAGCCGGCCGCAGCATTATATGGCTGGATTTCAGCCGCCTCCGACATTCCAGAGGCCGGCGATCGGCTCTCTCGGGTGTAAAATGGCGCGTGCCTTTCTTTTCGTTCTGGATTCCTTCGGCGTTGGCGGAGCGCCGGATGCGTCGGCCTATGGCGACGAGGGCGCCGATACGCTCGGCCATATCGCCGAGTTCTGCGCAGCCGGAGCCGGGGATCGCGTCGGATTGCGCGAAGGGCCGCTTTGCCTGCCCAACATGTCGGAACTCGGGCTGATGCACATTGCGCGGTCGGCGTCAGGCCGGTTTCCGGCCGGCATGCCCGTCCCGGAGAAGGTCTACGGCATTTATGGCGCCGCCACCGAAATCTCACGCGGCAAGGATACGCCATCGGGCCATTGGGAGATCGCGGGAACACCTGTCAATTTCGATTGGGGTTATTTCCCGATCGAGGGCGACGCCTTTCCTCAGGAATTTATCGACGCATTGTGCAGGGAAGCCGGGGTGTCCGGCATTCTCGGCAACTGCCATGCCTCGGGAACGGAGATCATCGCCCGGCTCGGCGAGGAACATGTCCGTACCGGCAAGCCGATCTGCTATACCTCCTCGGATTCCGTCTTCCAGGTCGCTGCGCACGAGGTGCATTTCGGCCTCGATCGTCTGCTCGCCTTCTGCCGTTTGGCCAGGGGGCTGCTCGATCCCTACAACATCGGCCGCGTCATCGCCCGGCCCTTCATCGGCCAGTCTGCCGCTACCTTCCAGCGCACCGGAAACCGGCGCGACTTTTCCGTGCTGCCGCCGGAGCCGACGCTGCTCGACCGGCTTATCGAGCACGGGCGACATGTGCACGCGGTGGGAAAGATCGGCGATATCTTCGCGCATCAGGGTATCTCGCGGGTCATCAAGGCGAACGGCAACGAGGCGCTGATGGATGCGTCGCTTTCGGCGATTGACGAGGCTGAGGACGGCGATCTCGTCTTCACCAATTTCGTCGATTTCGACATGATCTACGGCCATCGCCGCGACGTGCCGGGTTATGCCGCGGCCCTCGAGGCCTTCGATGCGCGCTTGCCCGAAGTCCATAAGAAACTGAAGCCCGGCGATCTCGTCGTGCTCACCGCCGATCATGGCTGCGATCCGACCTGGCGCGGCACGGACCATACGCGCGAACGCGTGCCTGTTATCGCCTATGGCCCGGGCATCCGGTCGCGTTCGATCGGCGTGCGCCGCAGCTATGCCGATATCGGCGAGAGCATCGCACGGCATCTCGGCATCACGGCCGGACCGCACGGAAGGAGCTTTCTGTGACATCGCATTTGAAGAAGGTCGAACTGCACTGCCATCTGGAGGGTGCGGCCCCTCCAGCTCTGACCGCGGCGCAGGCGCAGAAATATGGCGTCGACATCAGCGCACAGCTTCGCGACGGAGCCTATGTCTGGCATGATTTCGCAAGCTTCCTCGAATGTTACGACAAGGTTTCCGAGGTCTACAAGACCGAGGAGGACTATGCGCTTCTGACAGAAACCTATCTCGACGAACTTGCCGGCATCCACACGATCTACAGCGAGCTCATCGTTTCGCCCGATCACGGCAAGCGCATCGGCCTGGGGGCCGACGCCTATATCGCGGGTATCTGCGAAGGCATCCGGCGGGCTAGGGAAAAGAGCGGCATCGAGGCCCGGCTGATCGTCACCGGCGAGCGGCATTTCGGTCCGGAGAGCGTGATTGGTGCTGCCGAATATGCTGTTAAGGCCGGCAATCCTCTGATTGCCGGCTTCAACCTTGCCGGCGAGGAGCGCATGGGGCGCGTCGCCGATTATGCCCGCGCCTTCGATATCGCCCGCGATGCCGGCCTTGGGCTAACCATCCATGCCGGTGAGGTCTGCGGCGCCTTCAGCGTCGCCGACGCGCTCGATGCGGTGCGCCCCTCGCGCATCGGTCATGGCGTGCGCGCCATCGAGGATCTCGACTTGGTGAAGCGGCTTGCCGATCTCGGAACCGTGCTCGAGATCTGCCCGGGCTCCAATATCGCGCTCGGGGTGTTTCCCGATTTTGCTTCCCATCCGCTGCGCCGGCTGAAGGAAGCAGGCGTGGGGGTGACGATCAGCTCGGACGATCCGCCTTTCTTCCATACCTCGCTTAAGCAGGAATACGAATTTGCCGCAGGGGTTTTCGGTTTCAGCGACGCCGAGATCGACGCGATGACACGCACCGCGATCGAGGCGGCCTTCGTCGACGAGCAGACGCGCAAGGTCTTGCTTGCCCGGCTTTGAGGGTAGAGGTTGGGGAAGATCGGCGCAAATTGACCACCACTCTTGCGGTCGGGCCGATTTCCGTGAAAGAAACATTCGATAGAAAGAATGAAAGGCTTCCCCATGGACGGCGTCACGGTCATCGATCATCCGCTTGTGCAGCACAAGCTCACCATCATGCGGCGCAAAGAGACATCGACGGGAAGTTTCCGGCGCCTGCTGCGCGAAATTTCGACACTGCTCTGCTACGAGGTGACCCGCGATCTCGAACTGACAATGGAAACGATCGAGACACCGCTGCAGACGATGGAGTCGCCGATCCTCGAAGGCAAGAAGCTGGTCTTCGCCTCGATCCTGCGCGCCGGCAACGGATTGCTCGAAGGCATGCTCGATCTCGTGCCATCCGCGCGCGTCTCGCATATCGGCGTCTATCGCGACCACGAGACGCTGCAGCCGGTCGAATATTACTTCAAGGCGCCGGAGGACGTGGCCGAGCGGCTGATCATCGTCGTCGACCCGATGCTTGCGACCGGCAATTCCTCGATCGCGGCGATCGACAAGCTCAAGGAGCGCGGCGCCCACAATATCCGCTTCCTCTGCCTACTTGCCGCGCCGGAAGGCATCCGCAACTTCCGTGCGGCGCATCCCGATGTTCCGGTTTTCACCGCCTCGATCGACAGTCATCTCAACGAGAAGGGCTATATCGTGCCCGGTCTCGGCGATGCCGGCGACCGCATGTACGGCACCAAGTAATTTCAGCCTTCCTTTACCAAATCGAAAGACTTTACGGCCCGGTGGTTCGCTCCGGGCCTTTCGGCGTCGATATTAGCAACTTATCAGCACTTGAGGTTTAGGAGGTCTGAAGCATGAGGCCCCGCATGAAGCGGGGTTTATACAGGAAGGATTTCTGTTTCATGCTCGTGCGTACCGTCCTATTCGCCAGCATCGCCGTGGTGCTCGCCACACAGGCGCCTTCGTTCTTCGGAGGCACCAGCCAGCAGCCTGCTGAGGCTCTCTCCGCCAATTATGTATCGACCGAAACCGACCAACCGGCCGCACCGGAGCCCGTCTACGGCAGCAATGCGATCCGCCTGCAGGCCGATGCACAGGGCCACTATACCGGCAGCTTCAAGATCAACGGCAAGCCGGTGCAAGGTCTGATCGATACCGGCGCCACCTATGTGGCACTCAACGAGACGCTCGCCCGCCGACTGGGCTTCACCGCCAACCAGCTCGATTTCCGCTACGGGGTGAACACTGCGAACGGCCAGACGAAGGCCGCGCATGTGACACTCGACCGGGTCGAAATCGGCGGCATTCGCGTGCGCGATGTCGAAGCCTTCGTCCTGAGGGACGATGCGCTGACGACGACGCTGGTCGGCATGAGTTTCCTGCAGAAGCTCGCCTCCTATTCCGTCGCCGACGGTTCGCTCAGCCTCAAGCAGTAAACCGCATCAGATTAGGCCCGCAATCACCGGTGTCAGCTCCGGCTTATCCTCGGTGATGCGGTAGTGCATGGCAAGCGCCGCAGCCGCCCTCTCCGCCGCGGCTTCGTCAGCGGCATGAACGAGAGCGATCGGTTCGCCCGCGGTCACACGGGTGCCAAGCGGCAGGAGTTCGGAGAAGCCGACGCGATGGTCGATCCGGTCCCCCGGATGGCGCCTTCCGCCGCCGAGATCAATGACGCTGAGGCCGACACCGCGCGCATCACAAGCGGAGAGCCAGCCGGACCGGGCGGCCGGGACAGGTTTTTCCAGAGGCGCCCTGGCCAGGTGTCGGTCGGGATTTTCGATGAGATCGGCCGGGCCGCCGAGCATCGATACCATGCGCGCGAAGACTTCAGCCGCCTTTCCCGATGACAAGGCCTGACGCGCCATCCCCTCGGCTTCATCAGGCGAAACGGCGACGCCTGATTTCACCAGCATCTCGGCGGCGAAGGCGAGAACGACGATATCAAGCCGCGTGTCCCTTTTCCTGCCTGCTAGGAAATCCAGGCAGTTGCGTATCTCGACGGCATTGCCGGCACTATCGGCGAGCGGCTGGCTCATGTCGGTGATCATGGCCGAGGTCTTCACGCCTGCGCCATTGGCCACCTCGACCAGCGACTGCGCCAGGATCTCCGCCTGGCCGCGGTCAGCCATGAAAGCGCCGTTGCCGACCTTGACGTCGAGCACCAGCGTCTCGAGCCCGGCCGCAAGTTTCTTCGAGAGGATAGAGGCGGTGATGAGGGGAATGGAATCGACGGTGGCGGTCACATCGCGCACGGCATAGAGCCTGCCGTCGGCGGGCGCCAAGGTGCCGGTCTGGCCGATGATGGCGCATCCCGCCTCCTTCACGACCTTGTGGAACAGGTCCGCATCCGGGGTGATCATATAGCCGGGAATGGATTCGAGCTTATCCAGCGTGCCGCCGGTATGGCCGAGGCCGCGCCCGGAGATCATCGGTACGGCGAGGCCGCAGGCGGCCGCGATCGGCGCCAGCATCAGCGAAACATTGTCGCCGACGCCGCCAGTCGAATGTTTGTCGGCGATCGGGCGATTGATATCGGCCCATTGCAGCCTGTCGCCGGAATCGGCCATCGCCAGCGTCAAGGCCACGGTTTCGGCCCGCGACATGCCCTTGAACCAGACGGCCATGGCGAATGCGCCGATCTGGCCTTCCGACAATCGACCGGCAGCGAGTGCCGCGATGAAGGACCTGATATCGGCGGCGTCGAGTTCGTCGCCATCGCGCTTACGCCGAATGATCTCCTGCGGAATCATTTCAGTAGCTCGACGCCGCAGCCGGTGCTGACTGTGTTCCGCTCAGAACCGCCAGGATATCGTCGAGCAGGTCGGAAGCGCCGAAGCGGAACGTCGACGGCATCGCCCAGTCCGGTGTCATGATGGTTTCGGCAAGGCTCAGATAGAGTGCGGCATCAGCCACCGAGCCGATACCGCCTGCCGGCTTGAAGCCGACCTTGCGGCCGCTTTCGCGGATAGCGCGGATCATGATATCGGCGGCTTCGAGTGTCGCATTGACGGCGACCTTGCCAGTGGAGGTCTTGATGAAATCGGCGCCGGCTTCGATGGCGAGTTCGGCGGCACGGCGGATCAATGCCGCATCCTTTAACTCGCCAGTCTCGATGATGACCTTCAGAAGAACGGGGCCGGCGCATTCGGCGCGCACGGCCTTGACCATGTCGGTCACCGCCTTCTCGTTGCCGGCGAGCAGCTTGCGGTAGGGAATGACCAGATCGATCTCATCGGCACCATCGGCAATCGCCTCGCGTGCTTCAGCAGCGACATCGGCCACTTCCATATCGCCAGAGGGGAGGTTGACGACGGTCGCGATACGCACGGCATGGCCGGTGCCAAGGATATTGCGGGCCTGAGCGACGAACCGCGGCCAGATGCAGATCGCAGCACTGTTGCCGTAGGGCGTCTGCGCGCGGGCGCAGAGCGCGTCGATCTGCGCCTCGGTGCAATCATCCTTCAAATTGGTGAGGTCGAGAAGAGAAAGGGCGACAGCCGCCGTTTCCCGGTTGGAATAGCTATTCATCTTCGCTTCCTCTAGAGCATGAGGCCGAAAAGTGTGCGCGGTTTTCGGACGACATCATGCTCTAACTATATAATTTAGAACAGGATTCAGATTTTAGGCCGACCCGGCCTAAAATCATCCTGTTCTAGCCGCAATCATGTCTTTCAGTATCGCGGCGAGACGGGCGCCGCCGATGGGCGCCATGTCCTTGGTTTCTTCATGGCTAAGCTCATTGCCGGTCATGCCTGCCCCATAGTTGGTGATAACGGAGGCGGCGGCAACCCTCAGACCCAGCATTCTTGCGATGATCACCTCGGGCACCGTCGACATGCCGACGGCATCGGCGCCAAGGATGCGCGCCATGCGGATTTCTGCCGGCGTTTCAAAGCTTGGACCGGAGAACCACATATAGACACCCTGCGCCAGCTCGATTTTAAGCTTTGCCGCTGCCTTTTGCATCGCCGCGGCAAGTCCGGCGTCATAGGCATTGGTCATGCCGACGAAACGATGATCGCTTTCCTCACCGATCAGCGGGTTCATGCCGGAATAGTTGATATGGTCGGTGATCTGCATCACCGAACCGGGCGGCATGTCGTCGCGCAGCGATCCGGCGGAATTGGTCAGGATCAGCGCTTCGACGCCGAGCGCCTTCAGCACCTCGATCGGCAGGCGCATGGCGTTGGCATCGCCCTTCTCGTAATAATGCACGCGGCCGGAAAGCATGACGACAGGCACGCCGCCGAGGCGGCCGGCGACGACTTCGCCTGCATGGCCGGAGACAGCGCTGACGGGAAAGCCCGGCAGATCGCGATAGGGAACACGAACGGCGCCCTCCAGCTCACCGACGAGGGAGCCGAGACCGGAGCCGAGCACGATGCCGTGGCGCGGCTTGATGCCGCCGAGCAGTGCGGCGAGCAGGCTGACCGTCGCCTTCATCCGAGTTCAGTCTCGAAGCTGAAGGGAAGAAGCTCTTCCATAGTCATGGTCTTCTTCACGCCTGCTTCATCGCAGAGGTAGATCTTCGTCTCCTTGGAGGCGAATTCGGAGATCTTCTGGCGGCAGCCGCCGCAGGGCGGGCAGAGCGGCAGCTTCTCGGCAATGACAGCCATTTCGATGATCTTCTTCGCGCCGCCCATGATCATGGCGCTGATCGCCGTCGGCTCGGCGCACCATCCTTGCGGAAAGGAGAGGTTTTCGATGTTGGCGCCGGTATAGACCTTGCCGTCCTCGGCGCGGATCGCCGCGCCGACCGGAAATTTCGAATAGGGCGCATGGGCAAAGGCCATGGCGCCGCGGGCGGCTTCGAACAGATCGTGAGACATATCAACGCTCCTTCGTATAGGGCACGCCACCGGCCTTTGGCGGAGTCGCGACGCCGATGAAGCCAGCAAGCAGGACGCAGGTCAGGACATAGGGCAGCGCCTGGAAAACCTGAACCGGCACTTCGCCGATCAGCGGCACCTGCTTTCCCTGCATGAAATTTGCCAGCGCATCGAGGAAGCCGAAGAGCAGGCAGGCAAACATGACGGGTACAGGCTTCCACTTGGCGAAGACGAGAGCTGCGAGCGCGATGTAGCCCTTGCCGGCCGACATGTCCTTGATGAAGGCGGCGGACTGGGCGATTGCCAGATAGGTGCCGGCAAAGCCGCAGAGAATGCCGGCACACATGACGGCGCGGTAACGCAGCCAGGCGACCGAGATGCCGGCCGTATCGACCGCGCCCGGGTTTTCGCCGACGGCGCGCAGCCGCAGGCCGAAACGTGTGCGGTAAAGCACCCACCAGGAAAACGGCACGGCGAGGAACGCGAGATAGGTGAGGACATTGTTACCCGATATGACATTGGCATAGATCGGGCCGATGATCGGTATGCCACGGGCGGCATCGGCGCCCGGCAGGATGATCGGTGCGAAGCGCGACTCCGGCGACAGCTGCGGCGTGCGCCCGCCCTGGCCAAACCAGGCCTGCCCAAGCACGATGGTGATGCCGGCGATGAAGAAGTTGATCGCGACACCGGAGACGATCTGGTTGCCACGGTTGGTGATCGAGGCAAAGCCATGCACCAGGCTCAGCGCCACCGAACAGAGGATGCCGGCACAGAGCCCGAGCCAGGCCGAATCGGTGAGATAGGCAACGCAGGCGGCGGCAAAGGCCGAGCCCAGCATCTTGCCCTCAAGGCCGATATCGAAGATGCCGGCGCGCTCCGAAAACAGACCGGCAAGGGCAGTGAAGATCAGCGGGATCGACAGGCGGATGGTCGAGCTCAGAACGCTGATGAAGATGTCATAATAATCCATCGCCCGCTCCTTAACCGCGCTTGAACTGTTGGTAGAGGCGCACCATTGCCGGCCGGAACATGTATTCCAGCGCGCCTGCAAAGAGGATCACCAGACCCTGGATGACGAGGATCATCTCGCGGGTGATGTTCGGCATTTCGAAGGAAATCCAGTCACCGCCCTGGTAGAGAATACCGAAGAGGATCGCCGCCACGATGATGCCGAGCGGATGGTTGCGTCCCATCAGCGAGACGGCGATGCCGACGAAGCCGGCACCACCGACGAATTCCACCTGCAGGCGGGCCGACGAGCCCATGACGGGGTTCAGCGCCATCATGCCGGCAAGCGCTCCGGAGAGCAGCATGGCGATGATCACGGTGCGGGCATAGGGGATGCCGGCATAGGCCGCCGCCGTCGGGCTGACGCCCAGCGTGCGCATCTCGAAACCGAGCTTGGTGCGCCAGACGAGCAACCAGACGAGGTAGCTGACAACGAGCGCAATGATGAAGGAGACGTTGAACGGGGCAGCCCCCAGCTTGGCGCCGAACAGCTGCATAACCCAGCCGAGCTTCGGCAATTGGCCGCCTTCGAGGAAGGTGCGGGTTTCCGGCGCCATCTTGCCGGGCACGATCAGCACATGCACCAGGAGATACACCATCAGTGTCGCGCCGATATAATTGAACATGATCGTCGTAATGACGATGTGGCTGCCGCGTTTTGCCTGCAGGAAGGCCGGGATGAAGGCCCAGGCCGCACCAAACAGGCCGGCGCCAACGACGGCGATCGGCATCGTCACATACCATGGCACGTAACGATCGAGCGCCAGCGCCACCAGCGCGCAGCCGAGGCCGCCGACATAGGCCTGGCCTTCGGAGCCGATGTTGAAGAGGCCGGAATGGATCGCCACCGCGACGGAGAGGCCGGTGAAGATGAAGCTCGTCGCGTAATACAGCGTGAAGCCGATGCCTTCGCCATTGCCGAGCGCGCCCTGGATCAGCAGCGACAGCGCATCGAGCGGGCTTTCCCCGATTATCCAGACGACGAAGCCGGAGATCAGGAAGGCGACGACGAGGTTCAAAATCGGGATGAGGCCGTAATTGATCCAGTTTGGTAGTGGAACGGAAGCAGTGCTCATAAAGGCCTCACGCGGCAATGCCGGCCATCATCAGGCCGAGGGTCTGTTCACCGGCATCGGGCGTCTTCTCGCCGACGATATGGCCGGCAAACATGACAAGGATACGGTCTGAAAGGGAGCGGATTTCATCGAGTTCGACGGAGACGAGCAGGATCGCCTTGCCCGCGTCACGCATTTCGATAATCCGGCGGTGGATGAATTCGATGGCGCCGATATCGACGCCGCGTGTCGGCTGGCCAATGATCAGTATCTTCGGATCGCGTTCGATCTCACGGGCAACGACGATCTTCTGCTGGTTGCCGCCGGAGAAATTCGCCGTCTTCAGCCGCGGGTTCGGCGGGCGGATATCGTATTTTTCGATCTTTTCCATTGCATCCTTGCGGATCGCATCGAGATCGAGCAGCGGGCCTTTGCTGTAAGCCGGGCGGCGATGGTAGCCGAGCACGGAATTTTCATATTCCTCGAATTTCAGCACCAGGCCCATATGGTGGCGATCCTCGGGAATATGAGCGAGGCCGAGATCACGCAGGCGGGCGGGATCGGCCTTGTCGATCGTCTGACCGTCGAGAAGAATTTCACCGGAGGTCGGCTTGCGGATGCCGGCAATCGCCTCCAGCAATTCGGACTGGCCATTACCGGCGACACCGGCGATGCCGACGATCTCACCGGCGCGCACGTCGAAGGAGACGTTGTCGACCATGGTGACGCCGCGATTATCCTTGACCGTGAGGTTGCGGACGGACAGCACGGCGGCTTGCGGGTTCGCCTCGCCCTTCTGCACGCGCAGCAGCACGCGGCGGCCGACCATCAGCTCGGCCAGTTCCTCCACCGTCGTCTCCGACGTCTTGCGGGTCGCGACCATTTCGCCGCGGCGCATGACCGAGACCGTATCGGTGATTGCCATGATCTCGCGCAGCTTGTGGGTGATGAGGATGATGGTCTTGCCCTGATCGCGCAGCACCTTGAGGATGCGGAAAAGGTGATCGGCCTCGGCCGGGGTCAACACGCCTGTGGGCTCGTCGAGGATCAGGATCTCGGCGCCGCGATACATGGCTTTCAGGATCTCGACACGCTGCTGCAGGCCGACCGGGAGTTCCTCGATCAGCGTGTCGGGATCGACCTCCAGGCCATATTCCGTTTCCAGCCGCTTGAGCTCGGCGCGGGCCGAGGCAACACCCTTGGCCAGCAACATGCCGCCTTCGGCGCCAAGCATGATGTTCTCGAGCACCGTGAAATTGTCGACCAGCATGAAATGCTGGTGCACCATGCCGATGCCGGTGGCGATCGCCGCCTGGCTGTCACGGATGGTGACGGGATTGCCGTTGACGCGGATCTCGCCGCTGTCGGCATGGTAGAAACCATAGATGATCGACATCAAGGTCGATTTGCCGGCGCCGTTTTCGCCGATGATGCCGTGGATCGTCCCCTTGGCAACGGTGAGGTTGATGTCCTTGTTGGCGTGGACGGCACCGAATTTCTTGTCGATGCCGACAAGCTCGATAGCGGGCTTATCTGTCACTGCAGACTCCAAATAAGAAAAGGGCGTATGGCGAAAGTCCCCTCCGCCATACGCCCGATCTCAATCGTCGATCACATTCGGGCGAGGATCACTTCGGGCAAGCGTTGTCCGAGGTGTAATCGTGAACCTTGATGGTTCCCGCAATGATGTCGGCCTTGGCCTTGTCGACGGCAGCCTGCATTTCCGGCGTGATCAGCGACTTGTTGTGCTCATCGATCGCCGCGCCAACACCGTCTTCCTTGACGCCGAGCGCCTGGACGCCACCGGTGAACTTGTCGTTCTTGGTGTCGTTATAAGCATTGTAGACGGCGAGGTCGACGCGCTTGACCATCGAGGTCAGGACCGAGCCCGGATGCAGGTAGTTCTGGTTGGAGTCGACGCCGATCGACAGCTTCTTGTTGTCGGCGGCCGTCTGCAGAACGCCGAGACCGGTGGCACCAGCTGCCGCGTAAACGACGTCAGCGCCCTGGTCGATCTGGTTCTTGGTGAGCTCACCGCCGCGGACCGGGTCGTTCCAGGCAGCGCCCGTGGTGCCGGTCATGTTCTGGAAGACTTCGATATCGGCCTTGACGGAGCGTGCGCCCTGCTCGTAGCCGCATTCGAACTTGCGGATCAGCGGAATGTCCATGCCGCCGACGAAGCCGACCTTGCCTGACTTCGACGCCATGCCGGCGAGAACGCCGACGAGGTAGGAGCCTTCTTCTTCCTTGTAGACAACCGAGCGGACGTTCGGCTTGTCGACGACGGAGTCAACGATGATGAACTTGGTATCCGGGAATTCGGCTGCAACCTTCTCGATGGCCGAAGTCCAGGCGAAGGAAACAGCAACCACCGGATTGAAACCGCGGCTTGCGAAATTGCGGATGGCCTGTTCACCCTGGGTATCGCCCGTCGGCTCGAAGTCGCGATAGGCAATGCCCGTCTCGGCCTTGAACTTCTCGGCACCGTTATAGGCCGCCTCGTTAAAGGACTTATCGAACTTCCCGCCGGTGCCGTAAACCAGCGCCGGCTTGACATCGGCGGCAAGCGCCGTCGTCGACATGGCAGCCACGGCAAAGAGAGTGAGAAGGGATTTTTTCATTGTGCAGCCCTGTTGTTGCTATTCGTTAGGGGTCCTCCCGCAAGCCCTTTCCGGGCATGTCTGCGGAACCACCGACCTCCCCCCGGAGGCCTGGCTGCGCGCATCCTTGCATGGCTCACGGAAAAATTCACCAGAAATTTTTCAGCTGGTAAAGATTTGCAGCGATTGCCGAAAATCAGCTCTTCGGGGCTGATTTTTGGACATTCCTTGCATCAGAATGCGGATTTTCTAGCCAATCCAACGGCAGATACCGAGGTCGAAGAGCTGGCGATGCCCAACGGGATTTCCCGCCGGATCGTGCCGGTAAAACCACCTTGCTATGCGGTGAAGCGACCGGCCACCGGCGGCTTCTTGTAGCCGATCATCCACAGAAGCAGCGCGATCACCAGGAAAACGGCAAAGGCCGGCTGGAGCATCAGCCACTGGAAGATCAAGGTGTAGAAACGCGGGTGGATATAATAGGAAAGGGAGGATTGCAGCGACGTAAGGGTTGTCGGACTCACATCCTGCCAGGCATCGGAGATCGGCGTCATCACCACGGAGGACGCCGCAACCGACTGGATCGAATCGATGGTCCCGGCAATAACCGCCGCCGCAAGCGCGACAAGACTCGCCAGACGCAACAGGAAACGCATCAATTCCTCCGACGCTCGATATGCCGGACAATTCCGGCCGGCCGCGCCATTCTCCACCTTAGAGAATTACATAGTCGTCGATGAGGTGAAGCACAATGGAGTGGCCGAGGCGAGTTTTATCGGAAGAAGTCAAAAAACTGTTAGATTTCGGTTGATCGACAAAAATTCATCGGTATATATCGCGCCGTTCCGACGATTTGCTCCTATCCGGGCGCGAACGCCAAAAAAGGACAGGTGGCCGAGTGGTTTAAGGCGCACGCCTGGAACGCGTGTGTACGTGAAAGCGTACCGTGGGTTCGAATCCCACCCTGTCCGCCATATCCCTCATTTTCAATATTGATTCAAACCGTATCGAGAGCGGGACGCGGAAGCGTTGTGGCGGCACGCTTCGCTGGAACAAGCCGGTCGTCCGCATATTCTCAAGGGCGCTGAAGCAGGGCGCGTCCAATCGGCTTCGGATTCTCGCTGCGCAACACGAGAGATGTCGTCACGGCCCCAAAACGCGCGATCGTGTCAACGATCGTTTCCAGCTCTCCCGGCGACGGAACCAGCACCTTCAAAAGGAAACAGTCCTCTCCGGTGAGGCGCGATACTTCCATGACCTGCGGCATCTCCGCGAACTGTTTCAGGCAGGCTTTGATATGCTCATGCGTCGTGCGCAGGCGAAGCACAGCCGTCATTCCAATTCCCAAAGCGGTGGGGTCGATACGGGCGGAGTAACCGACAATGATGCCGCGGTCTTCCAGCCGCTTGACCCGTTCTGATGCTGCCGGCTGAGAGAGCCCGACCCTTCGACCGAGTTCGGAAATCGCAATGCGGCCATTTTCCTGCATCGCTTCGATAATGGCGATATCGGTTGGATCGAGCAGTACCCGATTGTTTTCCTGAAAAGCCATGGGATCACCTTGAAATCATCGGAGAGAGACGCGGTTTTCCGATGATCATTCATTCCGAAGCAAATGAAAATGCATCATTTTCACCTGCACGGACGATCAGAGGAAAAGACATGAAGGACATCATCATATTGCCGGGGATTGGCGGTTCGGGCGAGGCTCATTGGCAAACACGCTGGGAAAAGTCGAACCCGGAAATGCGACGTTTTCAACCAGCCGATTGGGAAAAACCCGATCTGGCGGACTGGATTTCAGCCCTGGAGCGCGCCGTCGGCGCATCGGAAACCCCTCCCCTGCTGGTCGCCCACAGCCTTGCCTGTCTGCTGGTCGCTCATTGGCAGCAGGCTTCTTCGCTTGCCGTTGCCGGAGCATTTCTTGTGGCGGTCCCGGATCCGCAGTCCGCGTCATTCCCTGAGGAGGCTGCCGGATTCGCCGATCCGCCGCCGCAAAAGATGCGCTTCCCCACTCTGATCATCGCAAGCGCCGATGATCCTTTCGGCACGCTCGATCATGCCCATGCGCGAGCGGATCTGTGGGGCAGCGGTCTTGTCGCGATCGGTCCTTTCGGCCATATCAACGGGCAAAGCGGCCTTGAGGAGTGGGGCCAGGGAAAGGCCTTGCTGACGGCGTTTTCCGCCGGATTGGCAAAATCTGATCGGCCTTGATCTTGTTTTCGAGTTCACGATCAAATGGCCCAAACAGGCCTTGCCTGTGCTGGACGTGTCGGGACGGAGCAACGAAATGCCCCGCTCGCAAGCGTGCGTTCGGGGCTCGTCGAACCCGTCGCTCCGGCGGCGCGGCGAGGTTCAAAGCGTCGAAAGATTCCTGATTTTTTACCATGCGAGTTCACCGCGTCTTTGCACGTTTGGGTTTACCTTCTGCCAAATTTAAAAAAACAGAGGTAAAACAGGTGGAAGAACTTTCGGTAAAGTCGAAGATCATCAAATCCGTCTATTTCAGCCAGGACGACGGGCGGCTCAGGATTTGTTTCAAGAATGGCGAGGAGCGTCTGTTCGAAGGTGTTCCCTCCTCGGAAGCGCATGCGATGACGGTGGCGCCGTCTCCCGGCCATTATTATCTCGACCGGATCAGAACCCGGTTTCGCAGACTGGCAGCCTGAAAATTCGAGCGGTAGCGCCCGGTACGCATTGCGGGGCTGCGCGAGATCGGGACGAGGCCGGTGGATATTAACCGGTTGTTAGCCCTCGATATCATCTGAGTTGGATCGCCCTTGCCGGAAAGCGCCAACGTGTCGGCGCTGCCGGCCTGTTCAAGGTCGGCCAGCCGGGAGGCTCGGCGGCGGACCCCAGCCAGGAAGTCGAGCCTCCCCGTCACGGGTGCTCGTTGTGTGCGTGATGACGAAGCGCATGAGCGGCTCGCGGACGCCGCCATGCTCTGCTTGTCTGATTGAGATGACCCCGGGCCGGTTGCGACCCTAATCGTCCCCCGAACTAACGAATTGGGGCTAATCCTGTGAAAAACCCGAATTGTCGCATCCGGACTCGACAATGCTTTATTAGCATGATTGCATAAATCGGGATAAAGACGGGGGTAATGATGTTCGAGAATCTGCTTGAGATGCAGGAGCGTGGCGCACGGGACCGTGCGCGTGGCCGCAGTCTGGCCGACAATCCGATGTCGAAGCCGGATATCCTGCCGATCACCGATTTTCAGGAATGGTACTCGATGTTCGACGCCTGGCGCTTCGGTTGGTCGATCGAGGATGCGATGGCGGGGCACATCAATATGCCCCGGGATGGCGGCACATTGGCCCAGACCTACACCAGAACGGTCTGATCGATCCTGTCCTCGGCGCCGAAGAATTTCAGGTAGCGCTCGACCTCGGCCGGTTCGCCGGTCGCCTTCTGCGGATTGTCGGAGAGCTTCACCGCCGGCCGGCCGTTGGCGTCGCTGACCTTGCAAACGACGGAGATCGGGTTGAGGCCGGAGATCTCGATCGGCGCGCAGCCGGAAAAATCGTTCGTCAGGTTGGTGCCCCAGCCGAAGCTCATGCGCACGCGGCCTTCAAAATGCCGATAGGTATCGATGATGGCGTCGACATCGAGACCATCGGAGAAGATCAGCAGCTTCTGGCGCGGATCCCGGCCCATCTTCTTCCACCAGTCGATAATCTTTTCGCCGCCTTCGATCGGCGGGGCACTGTCCGGGCGGAAACCGGTCCAGTCGGCAACCCATTCCGGCGCATCGCGCAGGAAGGCGGCGGTGCCGAAGGCATCGGGCAGCACGATCAGAAGGTTGCCGCCATAGAGCTTGTTCCAGTCGCGCAGGATCTTGTAGGGCGCGTTGCGCAACTGCTCGTCGGTTTCGGCAAGGGCGGCGGCCACCATCGGCAGCTCGTGAGCATTGGTGCCGACGGCCTCGAGATCGGAATCCATCGCCAGCAATACGTTGCTGGTACCGGCAAAGGCCGGGCCGATTCCTTCCTTCAGCGCTTCGACGCACCAGCGCTGCCAGAGGAAACTGTGGCGGCGGCGGGTGCCGAAATCGGAGATGCGCAAGCCCGGCAATTCCTTCAGCCGCTCGACCTTCGACCACATCTTCGCCTTGGCGCGGGCATAGAGCACATCGAGGGTGAAGGGACCGAGCGCCTTCATCGCCGAGCGCGACCGCAGCTCGTTGACGATGGCGAGCGCGGGGATTTCCCACATGGTGGTTTCCTTCCACGATCCGTGGAAATCCAGCACATATTGGCCGTCCTTTTTCGACAGCTCGTATTCGGGCAACTGGAAATTGGAAAGCCAGGCGAGGAATTCCGGTTCGAAAATCTGGGCGCGACCATAGAAGCTGTTACCCGCAAGCCAGATCATCTCCTTCTTGGAGAGCCTCAGCGTGCGGGCATGATCGAGCTGCTCGCGCAATTCGCCTTCGTCGAGCTCCTCGGCGAGACGCACCCGTTTGGTGCGGTTAATGAGGGTGAAGGACGCGTTCACGTCAGGATAGAGCTTCCAGATCATCTGCAGCATCAGGAGCTTATAGAAGTCGGTATCGATCAGGCTGCGGATGATCGGATCGAGTTTCCAGGCGTGATTGTAGACGCGTCTTGCGATATCAGTCCTGGCCATGAAATTCCTGCCCCTGTCCACTCCGGTCAGGTGCTGCCAAATTCCCGGGTATTGCCAAATTCCGGGCCAGCGCACGAAACCGGCTCGTGTGCCTTCTTATCGAAAAATCGGCGGCTAAAGTCCAGACAAAACAATAAACGTCCCGCCGCAGTGTCACGGCGGGACGTGAACATGGTTTTGCTCACGATTATCGGGCCGGCGTTGCGGGCGCCACATTCGGAGCGGCCGGCGTGGTGTTCGGCGTTTCGGTTGGAACGGCAGTGCCGTTCTGTAGCGCCGGCGCGGCGGGCGGAGCAGGCTGCTGCGACTGAAGCTGCTGGCCTGGCTGCTGCGGCGCCACCTCGTTCGCTTCGCGCTTGCCCCAAATCTCGACCGGTATCCAAACAACGAAGGCAAGCACCAGCGCGACGATCAATACGGTCAGAATGCGATAACCCGTGCGTCCCTGCCTTGCCTTCACCGGCGGGATCAGCTCTTCCTTGTGAAGCTTGCCATCGGACTTTTCCCAGCGTGTTTCCGTCTGATGCGCCATCATCGTCTCCTTCCGCTGTCTTAACCGGCCTTGCCGGCCGCAAGAATTTCCGCAAAGGAAACGGGTGGCTGTCTGGAAGGTTCCGAAAGCTCAATAGCCGGCGGCGCGGTCGACCACGAATTGCAGCGGCTCGCCGCGCTCGAAACGGGCAATCTGCGTCTCGACATGACGGAAAAGCGCATTTTCTTCGGACACCGCCGCGTCGTGCGGCGTGAGGAAGACGTTCTGCAAGTCCCACAATGGGCTGTCTGATGCAAGCGGCTCCGCCTCGAAGACATCGAGGGATGCGCCGCCGAGGGTGCCGTTGCGGATGGCGGAAACGATATCAGCCTCGACCTGGCTCTTGCCGCGGCCGGCATTGATGAAGACCGCTTGCCCAAGCGCGCCGTTGCGGCGCAGCTTCGCAAACAGCCTGGCGTCATAGAAGCCCGACGTTTCAGGCGTCAGCGGCAGCAGGCCGACGAGGATGTCGGTCCTTGCGAGGAAGTTGTCCAACTCGCTGGCATCGAAAGTTTCGACGCCGTCGATCTGTTTGCGGCTGCGCGACCAGCCGATAACGTTAAAACCCATCACCCTCAGCTTGGCGACCGCGTCCTGCCCGAGAATGCCGAGGCCCATGACGCCGACCGTCACCTCAGCCGCCTCCGGCGCGATCAGCTTGGCCCATTCACGTTGCCGCTGGTGGTTGTCATGGGCGTATTGCCCGCGCAGATGCATCAGGCATTGCATGACAACCCATTCACTCATGCGGGTCGTCAGGCTGCGATCGACGAAGCGAACGATCGGGATCTCGGGCAGGCCGGCCATGCCGATGATGTGGTCGACGCCGGCGCCTCCCGAAAAGATTACCTTGAGGTTCGGCGCCCGCGCGAAAAGGTCGGCATCCGGTTTCCAGAGAAGCGCGTATTCGACCGCGCGGAGATCGCGGGCCTGATGGCCCGGATCGGCGAGATTGATGCTGCCCCGGTCGGCAAACGCCGTCTTCAGCACGCGGGCGACGCCTTTGGGATTGAACTTGATATCGACGAGAACGGGAGGACGGGCGGACATGATCTTCTTTACTGCTGCACGGCGAGCGTCGGCACCGCCTCGATGTTGAAAGCGGCCGCCATCAGCGCCCTGGTGTAATCATTCTTCGGCGCGCGGAAGATTTCCGAGGATGGTCCCTGCTCCACCACCTTGCCGAACCGCATGACGATGACGTCGTTGGCGAGCGCCTTCACCACCTTCAGATCGTGGCTGATGAAGAGATAGGCGAGGTCGTGCTTCTTCTGCAGATCGCGAAGGAGATCGACCACCTGAGCCTGGACGCTCATGTCGAGCGCGGAGGTCGGCTCGTCGAGCATGACGAAGCGCGGTTTCAGCACCATGGCCCGGGCGATGGCGATGCGCTGGCGCTGGCCGCCGGAGAATTCGTGCGGATAACGCCAGCGGGTCAGGGGATCCAGACCCACCTCCTCCAGCGCCCAGCAGACGCGCTGGTCGCGTTCTTCTGATGTCAGGGAGCGCTCATGCACCTTCAGCCCTTCGGCGACGATATCGCCGACCGACATGCGCGGGCTGAGCGATCCGTAGGGATCCTGGAAGACGACCTGCAGCTGGTTGCGCAGCGGCCGCATCTCACTGAACGAATAGCCGGCTATATCCTTGCCGACGAAGGCGATCCGTCCTTCTGAGGAAATCAGCCGGGTGAGCGCCAGGCCGAGCGTGGTCTTGCCGGAGCCGGACTCGCCGACGACGCCGAGCGTCTGGCCGGCGCGCAGCGAAAGGTCGATACCGTCGACCGCCTTGACGTGATCGACGACGCGGCGCATCAGCCCTGATTTGATCGGGAACCAGACACGGATATCCGACCCTTCCATCACCATCGGTTTCGAGGGATCGGCCAGCGGTGGTTCGCCCCGCGGCTCGGAGGCGAGAAGGTGCCGGGTATATTCATGCTTCGGATTGGCGAAGACGTCCTCGACCGTGCCGGTTTCGACGATCTTGCCCTTGGTCATGACGCAGACGCGATCGGCGAATTTGCGCACGATGCCGAGATCATGGGTGATGAACAGCATCGACATGCCGTGGACGGCCTTCAACTGCCGGAGCAATTCGAGGATCTGCGCCTGCACGGTGACGTCGAGGGCGGTGGTCGGCTCGTCGGCGATCAGCAATTCCGGCCGGTTGGCGAGCGCCATGGCGATCATGACGCGCTGGCGCTGGCCGCCTGACAGTTCGTGCGGATAGGCCTTCAATCGCTTCTCCGGCTCGCGGATACCGACCTGGTTCAGCAATTCCAGAACGCGCTGGCGCGCCGGCTGGCCGGTGAGGCCCTGGTGCAAGGCCAGGATCTCGGCGATCTGCTTCTCGATCGTATGAAGCGGATTGAGCGAGGTCATCGGCTCCTGGAAGATCATGGTGATGTCGTTGCCGCGCACTTCCCGCAGTGCCCGCTCCGACGCCTTCAGGAGGTCCTTGCCCTTGAAGAGGATTTCGCCCGAGGGATGGCTTGCGGACGGATAAGGCAAAAGCCGCAGAATCGAGTTGGCCGAGACCGACTTGCCGGAGCCGGACTCGCCGACGAGCGCCACGACTTCGCCTTTAGCGATATCGAAGGAGATATGATCGACGGCGAGGGAGGTCTCGCCGCCCTGATTAAAGGCAACCGAGAGATCGCGGACGGAAAGCAGCGGTTCTGGCATATCACTCATTGAAACGTCTTCCTCGGATCGAAGGCATCGCGCACGGCTTCGCCGATGAAGATCAGCAGGGAAAGCATGATCGACATGGCAAAGAAGGCCGTCAGCCCGAGCCATGGCGCCTGCAAATTGGTCTTGCCCTGCGCGATCATCTCGCCGAGCGAGGGGGAGCCCGGCGGCATGCCGAAGCCGAGGAAATCGAGCGACGTCAGCGTGGTGATCGAGCCAGAGAGGATGAAGGGTAAGAAGGTCAGCGTCGCGACCATGGCGTTCGGCAGCAGATGGCGCCACATGATGGTGCGATTGTTGACGCCAAGCGCGCGGGCGGCGCGGACATATTCGAAATTGCGGGCGCGCAGGAATTCGGCGCGCACGATGCCGACGAAGCCGACCCAGGAGAAGAGCAGCATGATGCCGAGCAGCACGAAGAAACCGGGCGGCAGGAGTGCGGCGATGATCAGCAGGATGTAGAGCACCGGCATCGACGACCAGATCTCGATAAAGCGCTGTAACAGCAGATCGGTCCAGCCGCCAAAATAACCCTGCACAGCACCTGCCGTCACGCCGATGATCGCCGAGCAAATGGTCAGCACCAGGCCGAAGAGCACCGATATGCGGAAGCCGTAGATGACGCGCGCCAGCACGTCGCGCGCCTGGTCGTCAGTGCCGAGCCAGTTGAGATTTCCGAGGGTGCAATCCGGATCGTTCACCCCTTGCGGGTAGCCGGCACAGCGCTCCTCCTTCGTCATCAGCCAGAAGGGGGCCGTGGGCGCCGAATGCGGAATGTTGGAATTGACCGAGCGGTAGGAATAGCGGATCGGCGGCCAGATCATCCAGCCATTGGCATTGATCTCGTCGGCAATGACCGAGGAACGATAGTCGGTTTCGGCCAGGAAGCCGCCGAATTTCTCCTCGGGATAGTCGATGAGGACCGGAAACAGGACCTCGCCCTTGTAGGAGGCGATGATCGGCCGGTCGTTGGCGATGAACTCGGCAAACAGGCTGAGGACGAACAGCAGCATGAACAACCACAGCGACCAGTAACCGCGGCCGTTCGCCCGGAAATTATGCCAGCGGCGGATATTGGTCGGCGAGAGCAGGCCCTTGCGCGGCGGCTTGACGGGTGTTGCGACGGCAGGATTTGCGGCGGCGTCCATCAGACATCCCTCCGCTCGAAATCGATGCGCGGATCGATCCAGGTGTAGATCAGGTCGGAAACCAGGCTGACGACGAGGCCGAGCAGCGAGAAGATGTAGAGCGTGGCGAAGACGATCGGGTAATCCCGGTTGATGACCGAGAGATAGCCGAGACGACCGAGGCCATCCAGCGAGAAGATGTTTTCGATCAGCAGCGAGCCGGTGAAGAAAGCGGAAATAAAGGCGCCGGGAAAACCGGCAATGATGATCAGCATGGCGTTGCGAAAGACATGGCCATAGAGCACCTGCCGCTGGTTGAGGCCCTTGGCCCGGGCAGTGACGACATATTGCTTCTTGATCTCCTCGATGAAGGAATTCTTGGTCAAAAGCGTCGTCGTCGCAAAGGCCGACAGGGAAAGCGAGATCAGCGGCAAGGTGAGGTGCCAGAAATAGTCGAGCGGCTTCTGCCACCAGGCCAGTTGGTCGAAATTGTCGGAGACCAGGCCGCGTAGCGGAAACCAGTCGTAGAAGGAGCCGCCAGCAAACAGCACGATCAGGAGAATGCCGAAGAGGAAGCTCGGGACAGCATAGCCGACGACGATGACGCCCGACGTCCAGACGTCGAAGGTCGACCCATCCTTGATCGCCTTGCGGATGCCGAGCGGGATGGAGATGGCATAGGAGAAGATCAGGATCCAGATGCCGAGCGAGATCGACACCGGCAGCTTTTCTTTGACGAGTTCGAGCACGGAGGTGTTGCGGAAGAAGCTCTCGCCGAAATCGAAGCGAATGTAATTCCACATCATCTCGCCAAAACGGGTCAGCGGCGGCTTGTCGAAACCAAACTGCTTTTCGAGCTTGGCGATGAGTTCCGGATCGAGCCCCTGGGCACCGCGATATTTCGAGCCTTCATCGCTGCCGGTGCCGCCGAGAAGATCGCCGCCGCCGGACAGGCGCTGGTCGGCACTGTCGGCCTGACCGGTCAATTGGGCGATCACCTGCTCGACGGGACCGCCGGGGGCGAACTGAATGACGATGAAGGAAATCGCCATAATGCCGACGATGGTCGGGATCATTAGAAGCAGGCGGCGAAGGATATAGGCGCCCATCAGCCTTCAGCCTCCGGGAATGTTTTTCTTGTCTGCCTGCCGTCCAGTCTCATGCCGCTCAATCCGCCAGCCTTCCCTTGCCGGCCCTGCCGGCTTGTCGTGATTCGCTCGTGCCATTTGGAGCCGAGGGCCCCTGCATTGCAAGCCCGCTCATTTTGCCGAGGTGGACCACCAGGCATCAGGGAAGCCAAGGCTGTAGGCCGGAAACTCGGCCGGATGCGTGACCGTGTTCCAATAGGTGATGTTATAGGTATCACGGTAGAACAGCGGGATGACGTAGTGATTTGCAAGCAAGACCCGGTCCATCGCCTTGATCGCTGCGACCTGTTCATCCCGGTTCGGCGCGAAGATGATCATGCGAATGAGCTCATCAACGGCGGGGTTGGCTATGCCGGCATAATTGCGAGAACCCTGTTGGTTGACGGAACCGGATCCCCAATAGTCGGCTTGTTCGTTGCCCGGATTCATGGTCTCCGCCCAGACATTCCAGATCATATCGAAGTCGAAGCTGCGCTCGCGATTGACAGCTTGCGAGGCGTCGACTGTTCGCACCCGCGCATCGATACCGATTTTCCTGAGATTGTTTGCATATGGCACCGCCCAGCGCTCCAGCATGGGGCTCGACAACAGGATCTCGAAACTCATCGGCTGGCCAGTCTTGGTATTGACCATCCGGTTGCCCTTGAGCTCCCAGCCGGCTTCTTTCAGCAGTGCAATCGCCTTGCGGAGGTTGTCGCGACTCTTCTGCGGATCGCCGCCGACAGGATTGGTATAGGGCGTCGTGAAGACTTCGGGCGGAACCTTATCCTTCATGCCCAGCAGAATTTCCAGTTCTCTACCCTGTGGAAGGCCGGAGGAGGCGAGCTCGGTATTCCAGAAATAACTGTCGATGCGTTTGTAACTGTTAAAGGCAACGGTGCGATTCAACTCTTCGAAATCGAAGCCGTAGTTCAGGGCCTCGCGAACTCGCTCGTCCTTAAACAGGTCACGACGCATGTTGGGCACCAGCGCTTGTAGGATACCGGTGGCGCGTAGCGGGTTAGCAACCTCTTCCTTCTTGACGCGTCCTTCCTTCACCGCGGGAAAATCATACCCTGTCGCCCACCGGGCAGCCGTTGTCTCCTGCCAGTAGTCACTATTACCAGCGCGAAACGCTTCGAACTCGACATCCCGATCACCGAAATAGGTGTAGATGATGTTGCGGAAATTGTTCTGGCCGACATTTACATTGAGGTCCTTGCCCCAATAGTCGTCACGTAATTCATAGCGGATTGTCGCGCCGGGCGAGAAGGAAGCAATCTTGTAAGGTCCCGAACCCATCACGGGCTCGAGCGTCGTCTTTGAGATATCGCGTGGCTTGCCGTCCGGTCCCTGCCCCTCCCACCAATGTTTCGGCACGACCACCAACTGGCCGAGAATATTCGGGAGCTCCCGGTTGTTCTTTTCGTCGAAGGTGAAGGTGACGTCGCGATCGCCGGTCTTTTCGGCTTTCACCACGTGGCGGTAATAGTTCGCCGTGAGGGGGTTTAATTCCTTCGTCTTATCCAGACTGAAGATGACGTCCTCGGGTATTACCGGCTGACCATCCGCCCATTTCGCTTCCTTGCGCAGGCGGAAAGTCGCGCTCGATACGTCTGCGGGAAAAGACAGTCCCTCGGCAAGCAGACCGTAGGAGACGAGGAGCTCGTCGTCGGCGGGCTTCATCAGCGTGTCGTAAACGAGCGTCAAGCCCACCGCCGCCTGACCTTTGGCAAGCAATGGGTTGAAGGTGTCGAAGGCGCCGCTTGCGGAGAGGCGCAGGTCTCCGCCTTTCGGTGCATCGGGATTGACGTAGTCGAAATGCGTAAAGCCCGGCTTGTACTTCATCTCGCTGATGACCGAGCTTCCGATCTGAAAGGGCTGGTCCTGACCCGTTGCCGGCATCGGCGCCAGAGCACCCGCAAGCGACAGAAACAAACCGATCTTCGACCACAGAACCGCCATTCACGCTTTCCCCTGATTATTGATGGGTTCGACAATACGAAAAATACGGGCGAAAAACAGGAGAGAGTTTGGTTTTTGCCGGGCGTGCGAAATTTCGAGCATCGGGTCCGTGTTCGGAGTGGCGTCTCTTCGGGCCGCCTTCACAGCATGCGGCGATCCGTCACCGCCTCCCTCGATGGCGGCTGGCCAAAACATCGATTCACCAAAATCGCTTTTCACGATAGATTCGATCGCAAATCACTTCGGCAGCGGCTCAAGGGAACAGTATGGCTTTCGGCTTCGCTCAGGCTTTCAGGACATTCGGCAAACTGACGCTTGCCGGCGCAATCGGCGCAAGCCTTGCCGCCGGCGACGTCGGCGCGGAGCAGAAGACGCCGAGCCCGGGCAGCGCCAAGGGGCAGTTCGGCGCCGTCAGCCTGCCGACGCAAGGACCGGCGCAGCCGATCGGCTTTTACGCGAAGGGCTGCATGACGGGTGCGGTGGCGCTGCCGACCGACGGGCCGACCTGGGAGGCGATGCGGCTTTCGCGCAATCGCCGCTGGGGCAATCCGGCGATGATCGCGCTGCTCGAACGTCTTTCGCAGGATGGGGTCAAATATGCCGGCTGGCCGGGCATTCTCGTCGGCGACATTGCACAGCCGCGCGGCGGGCCGATGTTCAACGGCCATGCCTCGCATCAGATCGGCCTCGATGCCGACGTCTGGTTCACGCCGATGCCCGCGCGCCGCATGACGGCCGAGGAGCGCGAGAATCTGCCCTTCACCACCATGCTGCAAAAGGACAAGTTTCTGACCGTAGACCCGAAGGTGTGGACGCAATCGCGGGCGCGGCTGCTGATGCTGGCGGCAAGCTATCCCGAGGTGGAGCGCATCTTCGTCAATCCGGCGATCAAGAAGAAGATGTGCGACACCTGGACGGGCGACCGCACCAATCTCGGCAAGCTCCGGCCGGAATACGGCCATGACTCGCATTTCCACATCCGCATCAAGTGCCCGCCCGGTGCTGCGGGCTGCACACCGCAGGCCTCTGTCGCCGCCGGCGACGGCTGTGACAAGTCGCTCGCCTGGTGGTTCACGCCGGCGCCCTGGGCACCGCCGAAGCCGCCGAAGCCCGGCGCCAAGCCGCCAAAACCGCCGCGCGAGATGATGGTTTCCGATCTGCCCAAGGCGTGTGCCGCCGTGCTCGATGCTGCTTCCGTCGCCTCGATGCAGGCTGCCACCTATGGCGGACCTTCCGCCGCCAGCGCGCTCACCACCGCGCCGGCAGCAGCACCTGCCGCCGACGCCGACGACGCTTTGCCCGATGTCGGCCCGGTTCCGAACGACAAGCCGGCGATACAATGAGTAAGGCCCGAGGTGCGTTGTCTTTCAAATCGCAAACTCTTGGTATAGAAGCCATCAAATCGATTGAATTGCTCGGGCGGAGGGGTTGATGGCCGGCGGCAAATGCCTTGCATTGATTGCGCATGACCAGAAGAAGGACGACATGGCGGATTTCGCCCGCGCCAACAGGGACATTCTCTCCCGCTGGAAGATCGTCGCCACCGGCACGACAGGTGGACGCGTGCTCGACGCCGCCCCCGATCTCGACGTCACCAGGCTGAAAAGCGGGCCGCTCGGCGGCGACCAGCAGATCGGCGCGCTGATTTCGACCGGCGAGGTCGACGCCCTGATCTTCTTCGTCGACCCCTTGACGCCAATGCCGCACGATGTCGACGTGAAGGCATTGATGCGGCTGGCGATCGTCTATGATATTCCGATGGCGCTCAACCACGCGACCGCTATAAAACTTCTTCCCACACTCGAAGCCTGATCAGCACGGAACCGGCCATGCCAAAACCGAACAACAGCACCGCTCCGCTGCCTTTCCCGATCCTGATCGGCGATATCGGCGGCACCAATGCCCGCTTCTCCATCCTGACCGATGCCTATGCCGAGCCGAAGCAGTTTCCGAACGTGCGCACGGCGGATTTCGCCACGATCGACGAAGCGATCCAGAAAGGCGTGCTCGACAAGACGGCCGTGCAGCCGCGTTCGGCGATCCTCGCCGTCGCCGGTCCGATCAACGACGACGAGATCCCGCTGACCAATTGCGACTGGGTGGTGCGGCCAAAGACGATGATCGAGGGCCTCGGCATGGAGGACGTGCTCGTCGTCAACGATTTCGAGGCGCAGGCGCTGGCAATCGCCGCCCTGTCGGATGAAAACCGCGAACGCATCGGCGACGCTACCGGCGACATGATCGCCTCCCGCGTCGTGCTCGGACCCGGCACCGGCCTCGGCGTCGGCGGGCTCGTGCATGCCCAGCAGAGCTGGATCCCGGTTCCCGGCGAAGGCGGCCATGTCGATCTCGGACCGCGCAGCAAGCGCGACTATGACATCTTTCCACATATCGAGACGATCGAAGGCCGCGTTTCGGCCGAGCAGATCCTCTGCGGCCGCGGCCTCGTCAACCTCTACCATGCCATCTGCATTGTCGACGGCATCCAGCCGACGATGAAGGATCCCGCCGATATCACCTCTCACGCGCTTGCCGGCAGCGACAAGGCGGCCATAGAGACCGTCTCGCTGTTTGCCACCTATCTCGGCCGCGTGGCAGGCGACATGGCGATGGTGTTCATGGCGCGCGGCGGCGTCTATCTCTCCGGCGGCATTTCGCAGAAAATCATCCCGGCGCTGAAAAAGCCGGAATTCCGCATGGCCTTCGAGGACAAGGCGCCGCATACGGCATTGCTCCGGACCATCCCGACCTATGTGGTGACGCATCCCTTAGCAGCGCTTGCCGGGCTTTCCTCCTATGCGCGCATGCCGGCGAATTTCGGCGTCTCGACGGAAGGCCGCCGCTGGCGACGCTAGCCCGGCGCGCAAAGTAAATAGAGCGTCCCTGGCGCGTCCTATCCGGACGCGCGGCGCTCTAGCCAAACCGGTCCCAACTCTTTATAGACCCCGGCAAAAGTGCGTGTCGCCCTCGCGAGGCGCTTGGTCCGAGACAGGAAATCCTATTTGGAAGCGGCGGAAAGCAGAACGCAGAGCGTCAGCAGCGATACCGTAACCGGTATCCTGAAGCGCATCATCGCTGAAAACGGCCGCGACCATCTCTGGGGCTATGTCTTTGCGATTGCCTGCCTCATCGTGGTGGCGCTTTCGACGGCGTTTACCGCCTGGATCATGCGGGCGATCATCGACGAGGCCTTCGCCAATCGGCGCGCCGACGTCGTCTGGATCATCTGTCTTTCGATCTTCATCGCCTTCGTGCTGCGCGGTTTTGCGAGCTACGGCCAGGCGGTGGCGCTTTCCAGGGTCGGCAACGATATCGTCGCCCGCTACCAGCGCCGGCTCTATGCGCATCTGATGACGCTTTCGGTCGGCTTCTTCAGCGAAGCGCGCTCGGCCCATATCGCCGCGCAGGTGAGCCAGAACGTCAGCGGCATCCGCGACGTGCTCAACCTGACAATCACCTCGACGGTGCGCGATCTGCTGACCTTCGTATCGCTGCTCGCCGTGATGATCCTGCAGGATCCGCTGCTCAGCCTTGCCGTGTTCATCATGGCGCCGCCGCTGCTTTACGCGCTGCGCTATGTTTCGAAGCGGCTGCGCTCGGCGACCCGCGAGGCCGTGCATCTGAACAGCCACGTGCTCGGCGCGATGCAGGAGACGATCCAGGGCATCGCCATCGTGAAGGCCTTCACGATGGAAGAAGAACTGGAGCGCAAGGTCAACAAACTCATCAAGGGCGCCGAAAGCCGGGCCAACCGGATTGCCCGGCTTTCCGAGCGCACCTCTCCGCTGACGGAAAGTTTCGCGGGCTTTGCCGTCGCCAGCGTGCTTGCCTATGCCGCCTACCGCTCGATCTACTTTAATGTGCCACCCGGCGCCTTTTTCTCCTTCGTCACGGCGCTGCTGCTTGCCTATGACCCGGCTCGACGGCTTGCCCGCCTGCAGGTGCAGATGGAGCGCGCCGTCGTCAATGCGCGGATGATCTACGAGTTGCTCGACATGGAACCGCGCCAGCGCGACCTGCCAGATGCCCGGCCGCTGACCGTGACGCAGGCGAGGATCGAATTCCGCAACGTTTCCTTCGCCTATGGCAACGAAAGCGTCCTCAGCGGCGTGAGCTTCATCGCCGAGGGCGGGTCGACCACCGCACTTGTCGGTCCCTCGGGTGCCGGCAAATCCACCGTCATCAGCCTCATTCCGCGTTTCTACGATCCGCGCGAAGGCGAAATTCTGATTGACGGGCAGGACATCGCCCACATCACCAAGAAGTCGCTGCGCCAGCAACTCGCCTATGTCTCGCAGCAGCCCTATCTGTTCGAGGGCACGATCCGCGACAATATCCGCTATGGCCGGCCGGAGGCGACCGATGCCGAAGTGGAAGAGGCGGCCAGGCTTGCCTATGCGCATGATTTCATCTCGGCACAGCCGCAGGGTTACGAGACGCCGGTCGGCGAAAACGGCGTGACGCTTTCGGGCGGCCAGCGTCAGCGCCTGTCGATCGCACGCGCCCTGGTGCGCAATGCGCCGATCCTGCTTCTCGATGAGGCGACCTCCGCCCTCGACACCGAATCGGAAGCCGCCGTGCAGAAGGCGCTCGACGAAGCGATGACCGGACGCACCGTCGTCGTCATTGCCCATCGGCTCTCGACCGTGGTGCGCGCCGACAAGATCGTCGTCATGCAGCAAGGCCGTGTCGTCGAAGAAGGCAATCACGAGACGCTTGCGAAGGTCAGCGACGGTCTTTACGCTCGCCTCAACAACCTGCAGAGGCCCTCGGCCTCCGATTCAAACTGACCTGGTGAGACTGACATGAGCGATGCTGCGATGAAACTGGTGGTGGTTGGCGCAGCAGGACGCATGGGGCAGACGCTGATCCGGCTCATCCATTCCATCGACGGCGTGACGGTGCATGCCGCGGTCGAGCGCGCCGGTTCGCCCTTCGTCGGCAAGGATGCCGGCGAGATCGCCGGTCTCGGCCCGACCGGCGTCATCATCGGCGACGATCCGCTCAACGCCTTTCTCGATGCCGAAGGCGTGCTCGACTTCACCTCGCCCGCTGCAACGGTGGAATTCTCAGGTCTCGCCGCGCAGGCCCGCATCGTCCATGTCGTCGGCACGACGGGCTGTTTACCCGATGACAACGCCAGGATCGCCGCGGCGGCCCGCCATGCCCGCATCGTCAAATCAGGCAATATGAGCCTCGGGGTCAATCTGCTCAGTGTGCTTGCAGAGCAGGCGGCGCGTGCGCTCGACCCTGATGACTGGGATATCGAGATCCTGGAAATGCACCACAAGCACAAGGTGGATGCGCCTTCCGGCACCGCCCTTCTCTTCGGCGAGGCCGCGGCAAAGGGGCGCGGCATCGATCTGGCCTCGAAGTCGGTCCGGGTGCGCGACGGCCATACCGGCGCCCGTGAAGCCGGCACGATCGGTTTTGCGACGCTGCGCGGCGGCTCCGTCATCGGCGAGCATTCCGTGCTTTTCGCCGGAGAAGGCGAAATCGTCACCTTGTCGCACAGCGCGGCCGACCGCTCGATCTTTGCGCGCGGCGCCATCAAGGCGGCGCTCTGGGCGCACGACAAGAAGCCGGGTCTCTATTCCATGCTCGATGTGCTCGGGCTTTCTTCCTCATAACGATACTACGGAGGCATATTCATGAGCGGTACCCTCGTCCTCGTTCGCCACGGCCAGAGTGACTGGAACCTGAAGAATCTCTTCACCGGCTGGAAGGATCCCGATCTGACGGAGCTCGGCATCCAGGAAGCCAATGCCGGCGGTACGGCGCTTGCCGAATACGGGATCAAATTCGATGTCGCCTATACCTCGGTGCTGGTGCGTGCGCAGCACACGCTGAAGCTCATCCTCGACAAGGTCGGCCAGCCCGATCTCCAGACGATCCGCGACCAGGCGCTGAACGAGCGCGACTATGGCGATCTCTCCGGCCTCAACAAGGACGATGCCCGCGCCAAATGGGGCGAGGAACAGGTGCACATCTGGCGCCGTTCCTATGACGTGCCGCCTCCCGGCGGCGAAAGCCTGCGCGACACCGGCGCCCGCGTCTGGCCCTACTACCTCACCGAGATCCTGCCGCGCGTGCTCAGGGGCGAGAAGGTGCTGGTGGCCGCACACGGCAATTCGCTGCGCTCGCTGGTGATGGTGCTCGACAAGCTGAACAAAGAAGGCGTGCTCGCCCTCAACCTCGCGACCGGCGTGCCGATGGTCTACAAGCTGAAGGCGGATTCCACCGTCGCTTCAAAGGAAGTACTCGGCGACATGTCGGGCGCGCATTGATCTCAGCTGACCTTTCCCCGCTTCGGCGGGGAAAGACGCTCAGTTCTCGATGGTGAACTGCACCCGGTCGGCCGCGAAACGGCTGATCGAATATTGCACCGGCACGCCGTCAAGATCGGTATTCATTGCCTTGGCGATCAGAAGGATGGCACCGGGAGTGAGTTCAAGGTCGGCCATATCGGCTGCGCTTGCATGGGCGGCCGTCACCTCGGTCGTCGCCCGGACATAATCCGGCAGGCCGAGTTCGGCGAAAGCCTTGGTGATCGATTCCCCCGCCCGGTAGGCCTCGCCGATACCGGCGAAGCGTTCGGCCGGAAACCAGCTCGTCGCCCTTGAAACCGGCCGCTTGTCCGCCTGGCGCAAGGTTTCCAGGCGGATCACCTGTTCTCCCGGCTTCAGGCCCAGCCAGCGGGCGACCTCTGCATTCGCTTCCTCTTTCGCCTCATCGAGCAGAAGACCGCGCATTTCACGCGCCTGATCGCCGATGCCGGCGGTAAAGCGCGTGCGCCTTGTGATCGGGAAATTCAGCCGCTCCTTGCGTTCGATCAGCGTGCCGCGACCTTGTACCGCACGGACGATCCCCTCCTGCGACAGCGCCGCCAGCGCACTGCGCACCGTATGCCGGTTGACGCCGAATTGCACCGCCAACATGGTTTCCGGCGGTACCATTCCCGTTTCGTCATAGGCTCCGTTGCTGATCGCCTCGCGAATCCGATCGGCGATCTGGCGCCACAGCGCCACGCCGGTTTGCCTTTGCACCTGCTTCAATCCCGCCATTCCACCCCTGCCCGCTATTTCTCGCCTTCTGCATAATTCGATCCTGAAAACGATCCCGATTTCAGGATCGAATTATGCAGCAATTCAAAATGCTACAGCGTCCTTTGCGCGTCTGAAAAGACGCGCGGCGCTGTAGATGTCACACGCTTGTCACGACATCGATTTAGAGCTAAATGTATCTTGTATGGTTGTCTATATCAATAGACATTTTAAGGGAAGCGGCGATGATACCAGCGGACAGGACAGACGCTGCGTCACAGACGGCATCCGGGCGCAAACGCGCCGCCGATCTGCTGGCGCGTGCGGAACGCAGCGAACTCACGGCGGTCTTCGATGCGCTGCCGCAAAAGCCTGTGGCCCATCAGGTGCGCGGACCGGAGACCGGGCTGGTGATGGTGCGCGGACGCATCGGCAGCGGCGGCGCTCCCTTCAATTTGGGCGAAGTGACCGTGACGCGGGCCACGGTCCGGCTCGACACGGGCTCGGTCGGCCATGCACAGGCGCTCGGCACCGACCGCGAGAAGGCCCGGCTTGCGGCGATCTTCGACGCGCTCTGGCAGGAGGACGCGACGAAGGATTTCGTCGAACAGGCACTGCTTTTACCGATCGCCGAACGGATCGCCGATGCCGAACGCCGCAAGGCGGACGAGACGGCGGCAACCCGCGTCGATTTCTTCACCATGGTGCGGGGAGACAACTGATGGGCCTGAAGACAGAAGCTCTGACCGGTGGCTTTGCCGAGCCGGTCTTCCATGCCCAGAGCGTCTTCAAGATGCTGATGGACGGAATGGCCCGCCCCGGCACGATCCAGACCGTTCAGCCCGATGTCGCTCCGCCGGCACCGCTCGGCATCGCCGCCGGCACGATCGCGCTGACGCTTTGCGACCACGACACGCCCGTCTGGCTTTCCCATGGACTGGCGAGATCCGCCGTGCCGGAATGGCTCGGCTTCCATGCCGGCGCGCCGTTGACCAGCGAAAAGGCCGAGGCGCGCTTTGCCTTCACCGAGGCCGGCACCGCACTTTCCTCCTTCGGCCTCTTTGCATCAGGCACGCAGGAATACCCCGACCGCTCGACGACTGTTGTCATCGAGCTCGCCGAACTCGAGGGTGGCCGCAGGCTGGCCCTGATGGGTCCGGGCATCCAGAGCGTGACGGAGATCGCGCCCATCGGCCTGCCGGAGACCTTCCTGCGGCTCTGGACCGAGAACCGTGCGCTCTTTCCGCGCGGCGTCGACATCGTGCTGACGGCGGGCAAGCGTTTCCTCTGCCTGCCGCGCACCACCAAGATCACAGCAACGGAGATCTGAGCTCATGTATGTTGCCGTCAAGGGTGGCGAGGCCGCCATCGCCAATGCCCATCGCCTGCTGGCCGACCGCCGCCGCGGCGACCGTTCGCTGCCGGCGATCGGCATCGAACAGATCGTGGCGCAGCTGGCGCTCGCCGTCGATCGCGTCATGGCCGAGGCCTCGCTTTTCGACCGCACGCTCGCAGCACTTGCCATCCGCCAATCACGCGGCGATATGATCGAGGCGATCTTCCTGCTGCGCGCCTACCGCACGACACTGCCGCGTTTCGGCTATTCCAGGCCGCTCGACACGGCTGATATGACGATCGAACGCCGCATCTCGGCGACTTACAAGGATCTGCCGGGGGGCCAGTTGCTCGGCCCGACCTTCGACTATACCCACCGGCTGCTCGATCCCTCGCTGCTTTCTGACGAGGCGGTCGAGACGCCCGCGCTGCGCGCAGCCGAGACCGGCCGCGTCATGCGCGTCTCCGAAATCCTCGGCGAAGAGGGCCTGATCGAGGCCGATGGCGACATGCCGGAAGATCACGAAATCGGCGACCTGACCCGCGAGCCGATGGAATTCCCGATGACCCGCGATCTGCGCCTGCAGGCGCTTGCCCGTGGCGACGAGGGCTTCCTGCTGGCGCTCGGTTATTCCACCCAGCGCGGCTATGGCCGCAACCACCCCTTCACCGGTGAAATCCGTATCGGCGACGTCGAGGTGGAATTCGATGTGCCGGAACTCGGTTTCGCCGTCTCGCTCGGCATTATCCAGATCACCGAATGCCAGATGGTCAACCAGTTCAAGGGTTCGGCCAAGGCGCCGCCGCAATTCACCCGTGGCTACGGCCTGGTCTTCGGCCAGAGCGAGCGCAAGGCGATGGCGATGTCGCTGGTCGACCGGGCGCTTCGCGCCGAAGAGCTCGGCGAGGATATCACCGCGCCGGCACAGGACGAGGAATTCGTCATCTCGCACTCCGACAACGTCCAGGCGACGGGCTTCGTCGAGCACCTGAAGCTTCCGCATTATGTGGATTTCCAGGCCGAACTCGATCTCGTCCGCCGCATGCGCCGCGAATTCGAAGCCACCCGCAACGGTGGCGAAGACATGAAGGAAGCCGCCGAATGACCGATCTGGCCAGCTACAACTTCGCCTATCTCGACGAACAGACGAAGCGGATGATCCGCCGGGCCATCCTGAAGGCAATCGCCATTCCCGGCTACCAGGTGCCCTTCGCCTCGCGCGAAATGCCGATGCCCTACGGCTGGGGCACCGGCGGGGTTCAGGTGACGGCCTCGATCATCGGACCTGATGACGTGCTGAAGGTCATCGACCAGGGTGCCGACGATACGACCAACGCCGTTTCCATCCGCGCCTTCTTCCAGAAGGTCGCCAATGTCGCGGTGACGACGCATACCAAGGATGCGACGATCATCCAGACGCGCCACCGCATTCCCGAAGAAAAGCTCGGGGTCGGGCAGGTGCTCGTCTACCAGGTGCCGATCCCCGAGCCGCTGCGCTTCCTCGAGCCACGCGAGACCGAGACGCGCAAGATGCACGCGCTCGAAGAATACGGTCTCATGCATGTGAAGCTCTACGAGGATATCGCCCATAACGGCCGCATCTCGCGGACTTACGCCTATCCGGTGAAGGTCCACGGCCGCTATGTCATGGACCCGTCGCCGACGCCGAAATTCGACAATCCGAAGATGCACATGTCGGACGCGCTGCAGCTCTTCGGCGCCGGACGCGAGAAGCGCATCTATGCGGTTCCGCCCTATACCGACGTCGTCAGCCTGGATTTCGAGGACTATCCCTTCGATATCCAACGTTTCGATAAACCCTGCGCCCTTTGCGGTGCGGAGGATGTCTATCTCGACGAAGTGGTTCTCGACGACAAGGGCGGGCGGATGTTCGTCTGCTCCGACACCGATCATTGCGAAGACCGCCGCGCGCACGGACATGCCGGCGAGATGCTGGCCCGGGAGGCTGCAGAATGAGCGATACGCCGCTTCTCAAAGTCCATGACGTTTCGAAATTCTACGGCAACCGTATCGGCTGCCGCGACGTCTCCTTCGAGCTCTGGCCCGGCGAAGTGCTGGCCATCGTCGGCGAGTCCGGCTCCGGCAAGACGACGCTGCTCAACTGCCTCTCCACCCGGCTGCTGCCGAGCACCGGCAGCGTCGAATATCACATGCGCGACGGCAGCTACCGCGACCTCTACCGCATGAACGAGGCCGAGCGGCGCTTCCTGATGCGCACCGATTGGGGCTTCGTGCACCAGAATCCGGCGGATGGCCTGCGCATGACGGTGTCGGCCGGCGCCAATGTCGGCGAACGGCTGATGGCGATCGGCGACCGGCACTACGGCAAGATCCGCGCTTCGGCGATCGACTGGCTCGAACGCGTCGAGATCGACGCCGACCGCATCGACGATCAGCCGCGCGCCTTTTCCGGCGGCATGCGCCAGCGCCTGCAGATCGCCCGCAACCTTGTCACCGGGCCGCGGCTCGTCTTCATGGACGAGCCGACCGGCGGCCTCGACGTCTCGGTGCAGGCGCGCCTGCTCGATCTGGTCCGCGGCCTCGTCAACGATCTTGGTCTCTCGGCCATCATCGTCACCCACGATCTCGCCGTCGCCCGCCTGCTCTCGCACCGGATGATGGTGATGAAGGACGGCTACGTCATCGAACACGGGCTTACCGACCGCGTGCTCGACGATCCGCGCGAACCCTACACGCAGTTGCTCGTCTCCTCGATCCTGCAGGTCTGAGGTCCTAAACCAAGGAAGAAGAAATCATGGCAACGCCCCTCGTCGTTTCCGAAGTCTCGAAGAGCTTCACCATGCATCTGCGCGACGGCATCAAGCTACCTGTCGTCTCCGATGTCACCTTCTCGGTCGCATCGGGCGAATGCGTCGTGCTCGGTGGCCCATCGGGCATCGGCAAGAGCTCGCTGCTCAAGATGATCTACGGCAATTATGCCGTCGACACCGGCCAGATCCTCATCCGTCACAATGACCGCATCGTCGATCTCGCCTCCGCCGATCCGCGCACCGTGCTCAACGTCCGCCGCGATACGCTCGGCTATGTCAGCCAGTTCCTGCGCACCGTGCCGCGCGTCGCGGCGATCGACGTGGTTGCCGAACCGCTGGTGGCACGCGGCGAGGACGCCGTCACCGCGCGGGAAAAGGCGGGCGCCCTGCTTGCCAGGCTCAATCTGCCGGAAACGCTCTGGCAGCTTCCGCCCGCCACCTTCTCCGGCGGCGAGCAGCAACGCGTCAACATCGCGCGCGGCTTCATCACCGAGCATACGATCCTGCTTCTCGACGAACCCACAGCCTCACTCGATGCCAGGAACCGTGCCGTCGTCGTCGGCATGATCGCGGAAAAGAAGAAGGCGGGGGTGGCCCTTCTCGGCATCTTCCACGACGAAGAGGTGCGCGAAGCCGTCGCCGACCGCATCCTCGACGTCCAGCAATTCTCACCGAGAAAGATCGCTGCATGAGCCGCAAGCTGGGTATCGAGCCCTATTTTCATGAGACGGCGTCCGTCAGCGATTCCACCTTCGGGCGCTATACGGAGGTCTCTGAACGCTGCCGCATCAGCGAGGCCACGTTCGGCGACTATTCCTACATCATGCAGGACGGCTCCGTCTGGTGTGCGACGATCGGCAAGTTCGTCAATATCGCCGCCGCCGTGCGTATCAACGCCACCAACCATCCGACCTGGCGCGCGACACTGCATCATTTCACCTATCGCGCCGCCGACTACTGGCCGGACGGCGATATGGAGACGGACTTCTTCGCCTGGCGGCGCGCAAATCGCGTGACGATCGGCAACGATGTCTGGATCGGCCACGGGGCGACCATTCTGCCGGGCGTCAACGTCGGCAACGGCGCGGTGATCGGAGCCGGCGCCGTCGTCTCGAAGGACGTCGCGCCCTATACGATCGTCGGCGGCGTGCCGGCAAAGCTCATCCGCGAGCGCTTTCCAGGAGAGGTCGGCGAACGGATGGACAGGCTTTCCTGGTGGGACTGGGAGCACGACCGGCTGCGCCAGGCGCTCCCGGATTTCCGCAACCTGAGCGCGGAAGATTTTCTGTCCCGTTACGGCGTTTAAACCCCCGATATAGGGGCGGAGAATTGTGACAGGACTTACACAAATATGACATGTGAGGTTCATCAAGCGGGACTAATGCGATGCTGACCAAGGCCTGGATCGCAAGGGAAGAGCATGATGTTCGAGCTGAAGAATGTCACACGTCGTTTCGGAAAAAAGCTCGCCGTCGATTCCGTCACGCTCGCTATTCCTCAGGGCCAGATGGTCGGCATTATCGGCCGCTCCGGCGCCGGCAAGTCGACGCTGCTACGCATGATCAACCGCCTTCAGGAGCCGAGCTCCGGCTCCATTCATTTCGCCGGCGTCGAGGTCTCCGGGCTTCGCGGCCAGGCGTTGCGCAACTGGCAGCGCGACTGCGCGATGATCTTCCAGCAGTTCAACCTGGTGCCGCGCCTCGACGTCCTCACCAATGTCATGCTTGGCCGCCTCAATCATCGCTCGACGCTTATGAGCCTGCTCAACATCTTCACTCGCGAGGAACGCGTGCATGCCATCGCGGCTCTCGAACGCCTCGGCATCGAGCAGACAGCGCTGCAGGCAGCCGGCACGCTTTCCGGCGGCCAGCAGCAGCGCGTGGCGATCGCCCGCGCTCTGATGCAGAACCCGAAGATGGTTCTCGCCGACGAGCCGATCGCCTCGCTCGATCCGCTGAACGCCAAGATCGTCATGGATGCGCTGCGCGATATCAACGAGCGCGAGGGCATCACCGTCATCACCAACCTTCACACGCTCGACACCGCCCGCAACTATTGTGAGCGCATCGTCGGCATGGCCGGCGGCCGCGTCGTCTTCGACGGCAAGCCCTCGGAGCTGACCGCGGAAGCGGTGAAGGAAATCTACGGGACGGACAAGGACGGCGCCGGCATCGACGAAACGGTGACCTCGACATCGATCAATATCGCCCCCGAGCGGGCAGACAATCAATCCGCCGGCACACAGCCGCTGGCGCTGGCCGGCCTCTGAGAGAGGCAGCCGCGATCGAGCGCCCGCGTCAAGGGCACACTTCTTCGTAACGGGAAGGCCGGGGACACCGGTCAATAGGAGAGAACATGTTGAAGAAAGCACTCTTTGCGGCAACGGCGCTCTTCGCGCTCGCCAGCGCTGCCCACGCTGCAGACCTGAAGGAATTCCGCATCGGCATCCTCGGCGGCGAAAACGAAACCGACCGCCTGCGCAACTATGCCTGCCTTGCCGACCACCTGAAGCAGGAATTCGGCTTCGAGAAGGTTTCGCTCTTCCCGGCCGCCGACTATGACGGCGTGATCCAGGGCCTGCTCGGCGGCACGCTCGACTTCGCCGAACTCGGCGCCTCCGGCTACGCCGCCGTCTACATCAAGGATTCGAAGGCTGTCACGCCGATCCTGACGACGCAGCAGAAGGACGGCTCGACGGGTTATTACTCGATCGGCCTTGCTCTGAAGTCCTCCGGCATCAAGTCCATCAAGGACGCCAAGGGCAAGAAGCTCGGCTACGCCGATCCGGATTCCACCTCCGGCTACCTCGTTCCGCTGACGCAGATCCCGAAGGACACGGGCATGCCGAACGACAAGTTCTTCGCCTCGACCCAGTTCAACGGCGGTCACGAGAACAACCTTCTCGCTGCCTATGACGGCAAGGTCGACATTGCCGTCGACGATAGCTCGGGCATCGGCGACTTCAAGGACGGCTACACCTCCGGTACCTTCCGCAAGGAAGTCGACAAGGGCGCCGTCGATCCGAACAAGCTGGTCGAAGTATGGCGTTCGCCGCTGATCCCGAACGGCCCGCTCGTCGTTCGCAACGCTCTCGGCGAAGAGTGGCAGACGAAGCTTGCAGCCTTCTTCACGGCTCTGCCGGAGAAGGACCATAAGTGCTTCGCCGCTGTCGAAGGCGGCGACTACAAGGGCTACGCGCCCGTCAAGCACGACTTCTACAACGCCGTCGTCGACGTCCGCAAAGCTGCCATCGGCGGCTGATCGAGCCGTTTCGAATGAGGGCGGCCGGCAACGGCCGCCCTCTATCTTTTGACTACAGCGCCGCGCGTCTTAGACGCGCAAAGGACGCTGTAGCACTTTGAATTTCTGCGTAATTCTATCCTCAAATCGATTCCGATTTGAGGATAGAATTATGAAGTAGGCGAGGCGTTGATGACTATTGCCGATACACAGCCGCAGATGCAGAGCACCAAGGAGATCGGCACCGCCTGGGACCGGATGGTCGCCAAGCGCCGCTTCTATACCATACTCGGCCTGGTTATCCTCATTGCGGCTTTCGTCAGCTCCGTCCGCTTCGCCGACGAGAGCAATGCCGGCCATTTCTTCGACCGTCTGCCGCATCTCTTCGACTTTCTGAGCTGGCTCATCCCCAAGGATTGGCACGACGTCTGGCGCGCGCTGTTTGATATAGCGAGTGTCAACGACAAGGGCGGCGAGGAATTCAACTTCGACAAGGGCCGCGTCTACGTCTGGGGCGCCTTCTACATTCCCGAATATTTCGAGCTGATGATCGTCACCATCAACGTCGCGCTGATCTCGACGATCATCGCCTTCGTCTTTGCCGTCCCATTGAGCTTCTTTGCCGCGCGCAACCTGACGAATTCATGGCCGTTGCGCATCTTCACCAAGCGGCTGATGGAGTTCCTGCGCGCCTTCCCTGAAATCGTCATAGCCGGGCTGTTTTCGGCGATCCTGTCGATCGGGCCGGTCGCCGCCATCATCGCCATCACCCTGCACACGATCGGCGCGCTCGGCAAACTCTTCTACGAAGTGGCCGAAAATATCGACATGAAGCCTCACGAGGGTATGAAAGCCGTCGGCGCCAACTGGTGGGAACGCGTGCGCTTTGCCGCCCTGCCGCAAGTGCTGCCGAATTTCACCTCCTATGCGCTGCTGCGCCTTGAGATCAACGTGCGCGCCTCGACCATCATCGGCGCCGTCGGCGGTGGCGGCATCGGCGAGGAGCTGAAGCTCTCGATCTCGCGTGGCTTCGGCGCCAAGACGGTGGCGCTCGTTCTGCTGCTGTTCGTGACGATCGTCGCCGTCGACCAGTTCTCCGCATGGCTGCGCCGCCGCCTCGTCGGCGAGCACGCCTTCCTCCTGCAACATTGAGGCCGCCATGACGGTGATCGACGCAAACCGCATGCATGAGATAGAAACGCGCTATCCGGAATATTTCCACCGGTCGTTCCGCCAGCGTTTCGGCGGGCTGATGATCCTCATCGCGACGCTGCTCTACAGCCTCTATGCCGTGTGGTTCTTCGACCTGCCCAAGCTTTTTGCCGAAGCCCATTGGGAGCGCGTCGGCATCTATCTCAGCCAATGGGTGAGCTACGACGTTCAACCGGAATTCCGCATTGGGGATGACGGCTCGATCGACATCCGTTATCCGCGTTTCTCGCCGCTCGGCAACAATCCGCACCCGGACTGGCTGGTCAACAATCCCGACGGCAGCATCACCGTTTCGATCAGCGGCACCGGCCGCAGCGTCACCGTCTCCAAGAACGAGACGATCGTCACCGCGCATGGCGTCAGCGTCCCGGTGGAAGTTTCGAGCGGCGCGCCGAAAGTCGTCGGACCGGTACCCGGCTGGATGACAGTCTATGATGACAACGTGCTGGCGGATCTCGGCTTTGCCGGCAATGTCAGCATCTCAGTCGACCGGGTGAAGATCCGCAAACGTTTCATGGGCTGGGCGAATTTCATCTTCGACACGCAATCATCCTTCTTCGACAAGCCGTTCGGCGAGGTCGTCAGCCTCATCGTCTCCGTTCCGCGCATCAAGCCCGACCAATCCAACCTGTCGCTCGCCTTCGACGATATCTGGAACAACAGCGAATGGCAGCACGGCGACGTCTGGACCAAGCTTTTCCAGACGATCGTCATGGCGTTCCTCGGAACGCTGCTCGGCTCGCTTACCGCCTTTCCGCTCGCCTTCCTGGCAGCGCGCAACATCACGCCGAACCGCCTGCTGAACCAGATCCTGAAGCGCTTCTTCGATTTCCTGCGCTCGGTCGATATGCTGATCTGGGCGCTGTTCCTGACGCGCGCCTTCGGCCCTGGCCCGCTCGCCGGCAGCGGTGCGATCTTCCTCACCGAGACCGGCACGCTCGGCAAGCTCTATTCCGAAGGCCTCGAGAATATCGACAACAAGCCGCGGGAAGGCATCAAATCAACAGGCGCTCAGACCGTGCTCGTTCATCGTTATGGCATTATGCCGCAGATCGTTCCCGTCTTCGTCAGCCAGACGCTCTACCAATGGGAATCGAACGTGCGCGGCGCGACCATTATCGGCGCTGTCGGCGCCGGCGGCATCGGCCTCAAGCTGTGGGAGGCCATGCGCACCAACGCCAACTGGGAAAACGTCGCCTACATGGTCATTCTGATCCTGATCGTCGTCTTCATTTTCGACACCGCCTCGAACGCGCTGCGCCACCGGCTGATGGGCACGAAAGCCCACTGACCCATCCATCAAAGCAGTGGCGGCGCTGTCGCCATCATCATTCTGTCACGGAAATCTTTTAGCCGGGAGCCTGCTTGCGGTTCGCCGCCAAATCACTGCACAGTGCCCTCCCCGTTTGGACGATCTCCAGGATAAAAGCCTTGCGCTACGCTCTCTATTTCTCGCCGCCGAAGGATGATCCCCTGACCGGCGCGGCCTCGCTTTGGCTCGGCCGCAATGCTTTCACCGGCGAGTCCTACCCCGCACCGGAATATGAGCAACTGGGTGCGCCTGAACAGTTCGAGCTGACCGCCGACCCGCGCCGTTACGGCTTTCACGCCACGATCAAGGCGCCCTTTTCCCTCGCCTCCTCGGTCACCGAGAAGGATCTCATGACCGTTGCCGAGGATTTTGCCCAGCGCACGCAAGCCTTCGAGATTCCTGAGCTCGTGCTCGGCCAGCTCGGCCGTTTTTTTGCCCTCGTTCCCGGTTCACTTCATCAACCTCTTCAGGATTTCGCCGCGAAAGTGGTAAGGTCATTCGAACCGTTCCGGGCAGCGCTTTCCGAGGCCGATATGGCGCGGCGCAATCCGGAGAAGCTCAGCGACAGCCAGCGCGCCCATCTGCAGCGCTGGGGTTATCCTTACGTCATGGAGGATTTCGGCTTTCACATGACGCTGAGCGGCCAAGTGCCAGAGACACGTGCTCAGGTGATGAAAGCGATCCTGACAGAGCGTTTTGCCGATTTCATCGGCCGGCCGCTTTCGATTTCCGGCCTTGCCGTCTTCATCGAGGAGACGCGCGGTGCGCCGTTCAAAGTTCATTCCTGGCTGCCGCTTGCCGGCGCCAAAAGCTGAAAGACCTGACGACATGAGCAAAGAGACCGTGTTTTCCAACGCCCGCATCGTTCTCGAGGATGACATCCTCTCAGGCTCGATCCTCATCCGCGACGGCAAGATTGCCGACATCTCCGAGGGCAACTCGGTAGCCGGCGAAGATTTCGAAGGCGACTACGTCATTCCAGGCCTCGTCGAGCTGCACACCGATCATCTCGAAGGCCATTATCAACCGCGTCCCGGCATTCGCTGGAACAAGACCGCCGCAGTCCAGGCGCATGACGCCCAGATCGTCACGTCAGGCATCACCACGGTGTTCGACTGCCTGCGCATGGGTGCGGACGAGGACGGCGGCTTCGAACATGGCGAGATGCGCGAGATGGCGGACGCCATCCAATCGGCGGAGAAGGAAGGCAGGCTGCGCGCCGAGCACCTCATCCACTTGCGCTGCGAGGTCTCGGCCGACAACGTGCTCGAACACTTCGCCGATTTCGAAAACGACCGGCATGTGCGGCTCGTCTCGCTGATGGATCATGCGCCCGGCCAGCGTCAGTTCCAGACGATGGACCAATATATCTTCTACTACCAGAAGAAGCGGGGCCTGAGCGACGAGGCGTTCGCGCGTTTCGTCGCCAAGCGTCAGGCAGAATCGGCGCGCAATTCGACGCCGCATCGCAACGCCATCGCCAAGGTCTGCGCCGAGCGCGGCATCACCGTGGCAAGCCATGACGATGCGACGCTCTCGCATGTCGACGAGGCGATCGACAACGGTGTGCGCCTCGCCGAGTTCCCGACCAGTTTCGATGCCGCCCGGGCGTCGCACGAACATGGCATGAGCGTGCTGATGGGCGCGCCGAACATCGTGCGGGGCAAGTCGCATTCCGGCAATATCGCCGCCCGCGACCTTGCCGAGATGGGCGTGCTCGACGTGCTTTCCTCCGACTACGTACCGCTCAGCCTGCTGCATGCGCCCTTCATCCTCGCCGATGAGGTGGAGAGCATCAGCCTGCCGAAGGCGATCGCCATGGTGACGTCGACGCCCGCCCGCACCGTCAGCCTCGACGATCGCGGCCGGATCGCAACCGGGCTGCGCGCCGATCTTGTCCGCGTCCATCGTTCGCACGGCGTGCCGGTGACACGCTCCGTCTGGCGCCAAGGACGCCGTGTCGCATGATGCCGCACGAACCCCACGCAGGAGCCGGTGCCGAGCGCGGCATCATGGTCGTTGTCGTCGGTCCGAGCGGTGCTGGCAAGGACACGCTGATGAACCTCGCCGCCCGGCGTTTTGCCGGCCGTGAGAACGTGCATTTCGTCCGCCGCGTCATCACCCGCCACCGCGATGCCGGCGGCGAGGACCATCTTTCCGTCTCCCTCCAAGGGTTTGCCGCCATGGAGCAATCAGGCTCCTTCGCCGTCTGGTGGGAAGCGCACGGCCTGAAATACGGTATTCCCGCCGAGGTCTCGGTGGCGCTGTCCAGAGGCCATGTCGTTGTCGCCAACGGCTCGCGCTCGGCGCTTCACCGCTTCCAGGCCGCCTTCCCGCGGCTGAAGGTCATCAACGTCACCGCCCGCCCCGAGGTGCTCGCCGGCCGGCTGGAGGCGCGCGGACGCGAGACGCATGAGGATATCATGGCCCGGCTCGCCCGCGGACCGCTGACCGTGCGTGGCGAATATGACGTGGTGGAGCTCGACAATAGCGGCTCGCTCGAAGAGGCCGAGCAGAAGATGATCGAGATCCTGGACGGATTGCTGACCAAGGCGCACTGACCAGGATCGAGGGAAAAGGCATGCGCGCCATCAAAGTGGTCGACTACGATCCCTCTTGGCCGCGGCTGTTTGCCGAGATCAGCACCGAGATCTCGATTCTGCTCGGTGACCGCCTGCTTTCGATCGATCATATCGGCAGCACATCAGTGCCTGGGCTGGCAGCCAAGCCGAAGATCGACCTTGATGCCGTGATGATATCCGACGAGTTCCTGTCGACGGCGATCGAGGTGGTGCGCGCTGCCGATTTCGTCTTCCACGGCGATACCGGAGAGCAACGATGGGCTTTCACCCGTGATCATCAAGCTTATGGCTTCAGGCTCTATCTTTGCGGACCCGATAATCGCGGACATCGGGAGCGCATTCTGTTTCGCGATTATCTCAGGGTTCACCCCGAGAGAGCCAAGGCTTATGCCGAGCTGAAACGCCGGCTGGCCGCAGAGGCAGGCGGCGATTGGGATTTTTACACCGCCGGAAAAACCACGTTCGTCAGCGAGACGCTGCGGTTGGCAGACTTGAGGACGTGGAGTGCGCAGCCGCACTCCGCGCCCGATTAATCGCCGTCACCCCGTCCCGAGACGATCTCGCGCTTGCCGACGTGGTTGGCCGGGCCGACGAGACCTTCCTTTTCCATGCGTTCCACCAGTGAGGCGGCGCGGTTGTAGCCGATGCCGAGGCGGCGCTGGATGTAGGACGTCGAGCACTTCTTGTCGCGCATGACGACCTTGACCGCCTGCTCGTAGAGTTCATTGCCATCTTCCGAGGCCATGGCGCTCTTGTCGAAGACGGCGCCGGCTTCTTCCTCTTCCGTCTCTTCCTCCTCGTCGGCGGTGACGGTGTCGAGATATTCCGGGCGGCCCTGGGTTTTCAGATGGGCGACAACCTTTTCCACTTCGACATCCGAGACGAAAGGACCGTGGACGCGGGAAATCCGCCCGCCGCCCTGCATATGCAACATATCTCCCTGACCGAGCAGTTGCTCGGCGCCCTGTTCGCCGAGAATGGTGCGGCTGTCGATCTTCGAGGTCACCTGGAAGGAGATACGGGTCGGGAAGTTTGCCTTGATCGTGCCGGTGATGACGTCGACCGACGGACGCTGTGTCGCCATGATCAGATGGATGCCGGCGGCGCGGGCCATCTGGGCGAGGCGCTGGATTGCCCCTTCGATGTCCTTGCCGGCGACCATCATCAGGTCGGCCATCTCGTCGACGATGACGACGATATAAGGCATCGGCGTCAGGTCCAGCGCCTGGCTTTCCTCGATCGGAACACCGGTGCCCTTATCGAAGCCGACCTGGACCATGACATGGATGGTCTCGCCCTTTTCGCGGGCCTGTGCCATGCGGTCGTTATAGCCATCGATATTGCGCACGCCGAGGCGCGACATCTTGCGATAGCGCTCCTCCATTTCGCGCACGGCCCATTTCAGCGCCATGACCGCCTTCTTCGGATCGGTGACGACGGGCGTCAGCAGATGCGGGATGCCGTCATAGACTGACAGTTCGAGCATCTTCGGGTCGACCATGATCAGGCGGCACTGTTCCGGCGTCATGCGGTAGAGCAGCGACAGGATCATCGTGTTGATGGCGACCGACTTGCCGGAGCCGGTGGTGCCGGCCACGAGCAGATGCGGCATCTTGGCGAGCTCGGCGATGACAGGCTCGCCGCCGATGGTTTTGCCGAGGCCGAGCGCCAGCTTGTAACCGCTCTTCTCGAAATCCTGGCTCTCGATCATCTCGCGGAAATAGACGGTTTCACGTGTCACATTCGGCAATTCGATGCCGATGACGTTGCGGCCGGGAACGACGGCCACGCGGGCCGAAAGCGCCGACATCGAGCGGGCGATATCATCGGCAAGGCCGATGACCCGCGACGATTTCACGCCCGGCGCCGGCTCGAATTCATAGAGGGTGACGACAGGACCGGGACGGACATGGATGATTTCGCCCTTGATGCCGAAATCTTCCAGCACGCTTTCCAGAAGCCCGGCATTCTGTTCCAGCGTCTCCTGCGACATGATCTCGCCGAGGCGTTCCGGCGGTTCCTGCAACAGGGCACGCGGCGGGAATTCATAGCCGGATGCGTCGATCCTTTCGGGCCTCACGGCCAGGCGCGGCGACGGCAGGACCGCGGCGACAGGCGGCGTGCGCTGCGGCGCTGGTGCTGCCTGAGGGGCTGATGCAATTTGAGGGGCTGGCGCGACCCGAGAGGTTGGCGCCGCCTGAGGTACGGGCGCGACCGGTGCCTCGACAGCGATGCGCCTGGGCCTTTCCAGGGACGGGGCGGCCGGAGGGCGCACGGCGACCTTTGCGGAGATCGCAGCCGGCTGCGGGAGCGGGCGGGAGGTGATGGGAGCAGGGGCCGACCGGCCAGGACGCCATTCCATGATCCGGAACAGCGACGTGATCGATTCGGGCGAGGTCTCGGTCTTCGGGAACGATATCAAGGGCGGTGCGCGAACCGGCTCGGCCTCTTCGAAGGCCATGACTTCCCAGAAGGCGAAATCCGAAATGGAGGAAAGCTCGGCGCTGGCGCGGAAAGCCGGCGCGCCGGGCTGGTCAGGCAAAGGTGACTGCTGCAGTTCGACCCTGTGCGGTGCTGCGGAAATTTCGTCCGGCTCTGGCAGATAGATATCGAAGGGCACGTCGACGGCGACCGGCTCTATCCGTATCGCCTGCTGTCCAATCTGCGAATCATCGCGAACGGGCTCATTCGGCGCGCGCCGCCTGCTGATCAGCGTTTCCGGCGTACGGGTGAAACGGACATTCGGCGCGAGGGAAAAGTTGCTCTGCCAGATGGGTGGCGCCGGCTTCTCCCCTGGGTTTTCCGCCGGAAGGTCCGTTTCAATCTCGCTGGAAAAATCTCCGGCATCAGTCAAATTGGTTCTGGGAAAACGCATGCGTCCGCTACTCACTCATGCTTTGCAAATTACGACCCTACCGGGATAGAAAAGGAAGGTTAATAAGTTCCTTCCTGCCGTATCGTTCCGATACGACCCGTTGGGATAAATCGCTGCACTTTCAATGAGCTCTGGCAGTGAGAAAAATCTTTGCCAATTTGGGGAAGTCGTTAGTGCGCCTCGTCCCAATTGGTGGCGGCGCGTGCATCGACCCTCAGCGGCACACGCATTTCCAGCGCCGGCATGGTGGCGTTTTCCATCACCGAGACGATGACCGGCATCGCCTTTTCGACATCTTGGTCCTCGACCTCAAAGATGAGTTCGTCGTGCACCTGCAGCAGCATGCGGACGCGATCGGCAAGGCCGACTTCAACAAGCGCCGGCTCTATCTTGATCATCGCCCGGCGGATGACGTCGGCAGCCGAACCCTGGATCGGCGCATTGATCGCCGCACGCTCGTTGAAGGCGCGCACGGATGGATTGGAAGAGCGGATGTCGGGATAGTTGATGCGGCGACCGAAGATCGTTTCGACATAACCCTTGTCGCGCGCCATGGCCTTTCGGCTTTCCATATAGTCGCGGATGCCGGGGAAGCGCTCGAAATACTTCTTGATGTAGTCGCCGGCTTCCGAACGCTCGATCGAAAGCTGATTGGCAAGCCCGAAGGCCGAAATGCCGTAGATGATGCCGAAATTGATTGCCTTGGCGCGGCGGCGCACCTCGCCCGGCATGCCTTCCACCGGCACGCCGAACATTTCCGACGCCGTCATGGCGTGGATGTCGACGCCATCTTCGAAGGCCTTGGTCAGCTGCGGGATCTCGGCCACATGGGCAAGCACGCGCAGTTCGATCTGGCTGTAGTCGGCAGAGATCAGCTTGTGGCCAGGCGTCGAGATGAAGGCGGTGCGGATCTTGCGGCCTTCTGCGGTGCGCACCGGAATATTCTGCAGGTTCGGCTCGGAGGAGGACAGACGCCCCGTGGTCGTCGATGCCAGCGAATAGGAGGTGTGGACCCGCTTGGTCTCGGGGTGAACGTAACCGGGAAGCGCGTCGGTATAGGTGGATTTCAGCTTGGTGACCTGGCGCCAGTCGACGATCTTGCGCGGCAGTTCGAAACCGGCGGCGGCCAGGTCCTCGAGCACCTGCGCGGAGGTGGACCATTGGCCTGTCTTTGTCTTGCTGCCGCCGGAAAGGCCCATCTTGCCGAACAGGATATCGCCCAACTGCTTCGGCGAGCCGATATTGAAACGTTCGCCGGCCAGCACGTAGATCTCGTCCTCCAGCCTTGCTGCACCCTGGGCCAGCTCGCCGGAGAGCCGCGACAGGATCTGCCGGTCGACGGTGATGCCGCGCGCTTCCATACGCGCAAGCACGGGCAATAGCGGCCGCTCCAGCCGTTCATAGACGCTGGTCAGCCCTGCTGCCGCCAGCCGGGGCTTCAGCACCAGCCAGAGGCGCAGCGTCACGTCGGCATCTTCGGCGGCATAGTGGGTGGCGCGGTCGATGTCGACCAGATCGAAGGTGACGTTCGCCTTGCCGCTGCCCGCCACGTCCTTGTAGGGGATCGGGGTATGGCCGAGGAATTTTTCCGAGAGCGGATCCATGCCATGCGCGCCGGTGCCGGCGTCGAGCACGTAGGAGATCAGCATTGTGTCGTCGAAACTCCTGGTCTCGATGCCGTAGCGCTTCAACAGCAGGTAGTCGTATTTCAGGTTCTGGGCGACCTTGAGAACCGCTTCGTCCTCCAGCAATGCCTTCAGCCGCGGCAGGGCATCGCGCAACGGGATCTGGTTGTCGGCAAGGCCGCCGCCGAGCAGATCACCGACGCCGTTCTTGTGGACAAGCGGCACATAGGCGGCGCGGATCTTCGTGCCGGTGGGATCGGCCGTATTGTCGGCGATCGCCAGCGAAAAGCCAACAAGTTCGGCCTGCATCGCATCCAGCGACGTGGTCTCGGTATCGAAAGCAACGAGTCCGGTAGCGCGCGCATCGGCGATCCAGCGGTCGAGCGTCGCCAGGTCGCGGATCGTGACATAGGCCGAATGATCGAAGGGCAGCGTTGCAAAGGCCTCGGCCCGCGCCTTGGCAAGATCGGCGGGCGAAAAGGCGCCTTCGACGGCGCTCTTCGCCTTCGCACGCGGCGGCATCGGCACGGATTCGCCCGAGACCTCGGGGATGCCGCCGGCAACAGGCTCGGGCTCCGCGGCATCGAGATCCGGGCCGCGGGCGGTCTCGCCCCATTCGATGCGAACGATCGCCGGTTCGATGGCGCTCGCATCGCAATCGCAGGCCTCGGCGACGCGGCGCGTCAGCGTGGTGAATTCCATCGTCTTCAGGAAGCCGATCAGCTTCGGGCCGTTCTGCGATTCCAGAACCAGCGCGTCGAGATCGAGATCGAGCGGCACATCGGTGCGCAGCCGCACGAGGTCGCGCGAGAGCCTGGCCATGTCGATATTGGCGAGGATCGTCTCGCGGCGCTTGACCTGCTTAATCTCGGTGGCGCGTTCGAGCAGCGTGTCGAGATCGCCGTACTCCTCAAGCAGCTGGGCGGCGGTTTTCGGGCCGATGCCCGGAATGCCGGGAACGTTGTCGACGGAATCACCGGTCATCGCCTGCAGGTCGATCATCTTTTCCGGCGGCACGCCCCATTTCTCGATGACATCGGGAATGCCGATCTGCTTGTCCTTCATGCTGTCATACATATGGACATTGGGGCTGACGAGCTGCATCAGATCCTTGTCGGAGGAGACGATGGTGACATCGGCGCCGGTTGCCTCGGCCTGGCGGGCATAGGTGGCGATAATGTCGTCGGCTTCGAAGCCTTCGGTCTCGATGCAGGGCAGATTGAAGGCGCGGGTCGCCTCTCTTATAAGGCCGAATTGCGGGATGAGCTCTTCCGGCGGGGCGGAGCGGTTCGCCTTGTAGGCGTCGTAGAGATCCTTGCGAAACGTCTTGGCGGAATAATCGAAGATGACGGCAAGATGTGTCGGCGTCACACCGACATCGGTATTGCGCGCATCCCTCAGCAGCTTCCACAGCATGTTGCAGAAACCGGACACGGCGCCGATCGGCAGGCCGTCGGTCTTGCGGGTCAGCGGCGGCAATGCATGAAACGCCCGGAAGATGAATCCGGAACCATCGACTAGGAAGAGGTGATCGCCTTTTTTCATGCGTGCATGGATAGCGCGGGCATCGGACGAGGTCCATATAGAGTTCGGCATAAAGTTCGGCGCGCGAAAAGGATTGTGGCGTTCGGAGCGTCACACAGCGCCGCGCGTCTTTTCGGACGCGCAAAGGACGCTGAGCACTTGGCGTTGCTGCACAATTTTATCCTTCCATCGATTCCGATCTCAGGAATTGTGCGGCAGCGATTCCAGCTCACCAAACTGTTACCGATTTGTAACGATCGCCCTCCCTTGAAAAACCACATTCTGAGCCACAAATCCATGTCACCGGCGCTTGATTGCGTCGCGGGTCTGATTACCGGCTTGTCCCCCGCCGCGTCAGGCTTGGACAAAGGCCTTATCCCCCTCTCCGGGCCTTTGTCCCCACTTTAAAGTCGCCATGGCCAACCTCCAGGCCATGGCGACTTTTGTTTTTTCGAGGCACTCGAAATTATCATCACGGCTTGCATGTTAAGGAGCATCGTATGCGATTTGCTGCATTGTCTCCGGCATGGTTTTGAGCCTAACTTGCAATCATGGGATTTAACCGCATGGATTCGGGAGCCTACCTTGCCAGCCAGCTGGCGAAGGGTTTTGCCCGCTCGCTGCACCAGCGCGCGGTCGGGCTTGGTTTTTCTCCGGGCCAGTTCCCCATCCTGCTGGAACTCTGGGCCGAGGACGGGCTGACCCAGAAACAGCTTCTCGAGCGGGTCGATATCGAGCAGGCGACCATGGCCAATACGCTTTCGCGCATGGTCCGCGACGGGCTGATCGAGCGCCGGCCGCATCCGTCCGACAAGCGGGCGCAACTGCTCTTCCTGACGCCGAGGGCCCGCGCCATGGAGGCCGAGGCGATCGAGACCGCGCGTGAGGCCGACCTTGCGCTGTTTAAAGGTTTCCGGGTTTTCGAGCGCGAGCTGACGCTCGAATATATCCGCCGGCTGCTGGAAAACGCCAAGGCGCTCTGACCGCTGCATAATTTTATCCTCAAATCATAATCGATTTAAGGATAAAATTATGCAGCAATTCAAAGTGTTACAGCGTTTTTTGCGCGTCTGAAAAGACGCGCGGCGCTGTCACTCGCCGGCACGCTGTGCGCGTCGCAATAGGGACACGCCGGTTTCGATCTGCATGGTCAGGACGTTTTCGTCGGCGGCAAGCTTGACGCTCGGCTCGATATCCGGCTTGCCGAGTAAAAGGCCCTGCACTTGCGCGCAGCCTTCCTCGACGACGATCCGGCGCTGCATCTCCGTTTCCACGCCCTCCGTCACGACAGGCATGCCGAGGCTATGACCAAGGCCGATGATGGCGCGCACGATCGAGCGTGCCGACGCATCATGTTCCAGCACGCCGGTGAAACTGCGGTCGACCTTGATCTTGTCGAAAGGGAATGAACGCAGGTTGGACAGCGAGGAAAAACCGGTGCCGAAATCATCCATGACGATGTGCACGCCGAGCTTGTGTAGCCGCAGCAGCGTCGTCATCACCCGGTCGCGATCGCGAATGAGGGCCGCCTCGGTGATCTCGAGCTCCAGCCGGCTGGGCGCAAGCCCGGTTTCGGCGAGGATCGACTCGATCCGCTCACAGAGGTTCGGCAGCATGAATTGCACCGGTGAGAGATTGACGGCGATCATCAGCGGCAGCGGCCAGCGCACGGCCTCCCTGCAGGCCTGCAGCAACACCCATTCGCCGAGTTGGACGATCGAGCCGCTTTCCTCGGCGATCGGGATGAAGATATCGGGCTCGGTCAGGCCGTAACCTGGCCGGTTCCAGCGCATCAGGGCCTCGTAGCCGCCGATCTCGCCGCTCTGCGCATCGAGGATCGGCTGATAGCTGACATGGATCTGGTTGCGGGAGATCGCATGGCGCAGTTCGCTTTCGATCTGGCGGCGGTTCCGTGCCGCCTTGTCCATTTCCGCGTCGAAGAAACAGACCTTGCCGCGACCGTCATGCTTGACGCGGTAGAGTGCAGTATCGGCATTGTTGCAGAGTTCTTCAGCAGCAGCGCCATCCGCGGGATAGAGTGCGATGCCGACGCTGACGCCGACGGCTGTGGGGTCACGCGCCGTGTCCATCTCGGCGGCGAATTCGTCGAGGATATCAGCCGCAAGCTTCTGCGCCGCCGCCGGCTGTTGCCCGGCGGGCTGAATGATGGCGAATTCATCGCCGCCGAGGCGGGCGATCGTATCACTCTCATCGGCCACGCGGCGCAGGATTGAGGCGACCTTGCGGAGAATGCGGTCGCCTTCGGCATGACCGAAGATATCGTTGACGGCCTTGAAGCGATCGAGGTCGAGATAGAAGAGGGCAACCTCGCTGTCCTTTCGTTCGGCCATCTGCAGCGCCTGCCGGATGCGGGTATCGAACAGCGACCTGTTCGGCAGATCGGTGAGCACGTCGTGGTGGGCGAGATGCTCGATCATCTCCTCGGCCTGCCTGCGCTCGGTGAGATCACGCACCGCCAGCACCTCGCAATTGTGCCCACGATAGACGATCCTGCTCGCGGTCACTTCGACGGCGATCTCCCTGCCGTTCCTGGTGTTGAGCAGCGTCTCGCTGGGTCTGTTCTGCCCAGTTCCCTGAATAGCGGACAAAACAGCCGAGGGCGCCTTGCCGGCAAGATCGGCAAGCTTCCAGCCGGAAAGCCCCTGGAAGCGTTCATTGGCATCGATGATCCGGCCTTCCCGCAGGATCAGCAGCCCTTCCTGCGAGGCATTCGCAAGCCCCCTCAGATCCGTTAGGTGGCTTTCGATAAAGACCACCGCGAGCGCAATCAGAATGAGCGTCGTCGCCGCCACCACGACGATCACAGCAAGCAGGCTGGCGTCGAGCACCGTTGCCGGAACTTGCTTGCCGGGATCCGGCACCAGCGTGATGCTAGCCATCGAGATGAAATGGAGAGCGCAGATCGCGAGGACGAAAGTGATTGACGAGGCGAGGAGCCGCCTCAGTCCCTTCAATTGGAAAAAGGCGTGGAAGGCGGCGCCCGACAACAGCGCTCCTGCGAGAACCGCACTCAGCGTCATCAAGGGATCATAAAGGATGACCGCCTGCGTTTCGATCGCCTGCATGCCGGTCAGGTGCATGGAGGCGATGCCGAGCGCCATCAGGACGCCGCCGCGGATGCGAGAAAATCTGCCGCGGCTTTCCGAAGCGACGAGGATCGCCGCCCACGAACCGACAACCGACAGGAGGAAAGAGAGCGTCGTCAGGCCCAGTTGGTAGCCGATCGGCATGCCGCCGTCATAGGCCAGCATCGCGATGAAGTGCGTTGCCCATACGCCGGTGCCGAAAGCGAAAGCCGAGGCGCCGATCCAGAGCTTGCGCCGCCCGGCATCGCATTCCTGGGCGCGGGAAAGCAGCAGCATAGCCGCCGTAGCGCCGACCAGGCAGACGGCGGCAGCCGCAAGCACCAGCCGCCAATCGTGGTTGTCCCGAATACATGTAATGACCGAAAACATCCGAACCTCGCACAGCTGAATTCGGTCAGGCTATTTAGGTTATGCTAAATAACGGTAAATTGAATTAGAATTCCCTTCTATATTATCCAGCAAATCTTCTTGATATTAGTCTATGCCCCGCCGGTCTTTCGCGCCGCCGATTTTTTGTTTTTCCGCCTCGCCTGCCTATCTGGTTTGGTCTATCGTCCGGCCGAATTTCAAAAAGGAGTCGAAAATGACCGATGTACGTCAAGTGCTTGCGCGCGCGGATCAGAATCTTCCATCGAGCCTCGACAAGCTGTTCGAGCTTCTGCGCATCCAGTCGATATCCACCGATCCCGCCTACAAAGCCGAATGCCGAAAGGCTGCGGAATGGCTCGTCGCTTATCTCGGGACGCTCGGCTTTGCGGCCTCGGTGCGCGATACACCAGGCCATCCGATGGTCGTCGCCCATCATGCCGGCGCGTCTGCCGATGCGCCGCATGTTCTCTTCTACGGCCATTACGACGTTCAGCCGGTCGACCCAATCGAACTCTGGGAAAACGACCCGTTCGAGCCATCGATCAAGGATGTCGGCGAGGGCCGCAAGATCCTGACCGGCCGCGGCACCTCCGACGACAAGGGCCAGTTGATGACCTTCGTCGAGGCTTGTCGCGCCTATAAGGAGATCAACGGCGCGCTTCCCTGCCGCATTACCATTCTCTTCGAGGGCGAGGAGGAATCCGGTTCGCCGTCCCTGAAGCCCTTCCTCGAAGCCAATGCCGCAGAGCTCAAGGCCGATTATGCGCTCGTCTGCGATACCGGCATGTGGGACCGCGACACGCCGGCGATCGCCGCAGCGCTGCGCGGCCTCGTCGGCGAGGAAGTGATCGTGACGGCCGCCGACCGCGACCTGCATTCCGGTCTCTTCGGCGGCGCGGCTGCCAATCCGATCCATATTCTCGTCGAGGCTCTTGCCGGCCTGCATGACGAGACCGGCCGCATCACGCTTGACGGATTCTATGACGGCGTCGAGGAAACGCCTGACAACATCAAGGCATCATGGGAGACGCTCGGCAAGACCGCGGAGAGCTTCCTCGGCGAAGTCGGCCTTTCCATTCCATCCGGCGAGAAGGGCCGTTCGGTGCTGGAACTCACCTGGGCCCGGCCGACCGCCGAAATCAATGGTATCTGGGGCGGGTATACCGGCGAAGGCTTCAAGACGGTGATCGCTGCCAAGGCTTCGGCCAAGGTTTCGTTCCGGCTTGTCGGCACGCAGGATCCGGCCGCCATCCGCGAAGCTTTCCGCAGCTACATCAGCTCGAAGATTCCCGCCGATTGCTCGGTGGAGTTCCATCCGCATGGCGGCTCGCCGGCAATTCATCTCTCCTATGATTCGCCGGTTCTGACAAAGGCGAAGAACGCGCTTTCCGACGAGTGGCCGAAACCCGCCATCGTCATCGGCATGGGCGGGTCGATCCCGATCGTCGGGGATTTCCAGAAGATGCTCGGCATGGAATCGCTGCTCGTCGGCTTTGGCCTCAGCGATGATCGCATCCACTCGCCGAACGAGAAATACGAGCTTATCTCCTACCACAAGGGCATCCGCTCCTGGGTGCGGATTCTTCAGTCGCTCGCTGCCTGAAGGAAAAGGCGCACCTTCCATCAAGATGCGCCACGCAAAGTCGCGACAAACAAAAAGGCCGGTTCGACCCGGCCTTTCGTCATCCGCTCATCTCAGTGCCAGTTCATCCGTGGTCAAGGAGCAAGCGGGTATTGCAATGAGACTGCCGCCGAAAGGTTAACGGACCGTTAACAGTGCCCGCCCTTGCCGGAAGCACCACTCGCGGCTCCAAGGGCGCTGACAGACATTTCGCCGTTCAAGCTACATTCATCGCGAGCGACGTATAAGCCATTGAAAGATAAGACGAATGATAACGCCCTAAACACCTGCGGGCGATCCGTCTATCTTTTGTTTCAGTGGCATATGCCAAGGAAACGCGGCCCAGCGCTGCCTGAAAAACGTGCCAACAAGGACTGAGAAGCGTGAAAAATCTCTTTGTTAAAATCGCAGCGGTCGGCCTGCTTATGCTGGCGCCTGCCGTAGCGCAGGCTGCCGAGGGCTACTCGACGGCGAACGTCAACATGCGTGCGGGTCCGAGCACCCGTTATCCTGCCGTCGCGGTCATCCCGGCTGGTTCTTCCGTCGAAATCCGCGGATGCCTTTCCGACGTCAACTGGTGCGACGTGGAATTCTACGGCGGCCGCGGCTGGGTTTCCGGCCAGTACGTGCAGGCCTCCTACCAGCAGCGCCGCGTCTATGTCGGCCCGCAATATTACCGTCCGCTCGGCATTCCGATGATTCGCTTCAGCGTCGACAATTATTGGGACCGCTACTACCGCAACCGCGATTTCTATCGCGACCGTGACCGCTGGAGCCGCGGCCCGGACTATTACTATCGCGACCGCGACAATCGGGATCGCGATCGCGATCGGGATAACCGGGATCGCGACCGTAACTGGCGCGAGCGGGATGGCGACCGAGATGGGCGCGACCGCAATCGTGACTGGCGCGACGACAATCAAAGGGACGATCGGCAGAGGGGCGATCGGCAAAGAGGTGAACGGCAGAGGGACGACCGGAGAGGCGATGATCGCAGGCCCGACCGCAGGGACTTTGATTGCCGCCCCGGCGATCCCTCCTGCGACGAATGAAACAGAAAGGGGACGGCAGCGCCGTCCTCTTCCGAGGCTTGAAGCCAAGGGAAAACACCCAAGAAAAAGCCCGGCGCTCCCATGCGGGATGCACCGGGCCTGATGTCGATCGGCGCGTGTTGAGGGGAGACGGCCGATCATGCGCGGGACGTGAGGGGTTGTCCCGCTTGTACTTAAACAATCGCGGAGCCTATTGGTTCCGCCTCCTGCATAATTCCTTAAATCGGAATCGAATTTAAGGACGAAATTATGCAGTAATTCAAAGTGTTACAGCGTCCTTTGCGCTTCTCGAAAAGACGCGCGGCGCGGTAATCCACGTCGTATCGCACGTAACTCACGCCACGCACTTCGGGGCCTTTGTTTTCACGACGCGCGCCGCTTCGCCGGCGAGCGCAAGACAGGAACCGCGGGGGAAGCATCGATCCTCGAATGCGGTCACCGACAATTTGATGTGAAGCCATCGCGAGGCTCTTGTTTTGCAGGATTCTTTATTGCAGTTTTGTGGCGTTGCGGATTGATTTTAATCCGTTCGAGGCTGGACCCTGATGACGCAAGACTACCTGGCTTTCTTCGGGCTTTTCGCCCCTCGGGCAGCCGCCACAGATGTTACCGTTTGGCATAAACACAACCCTATCCTGCCTGTGCGCCTCACCGATGGGGCGAGCCTCAACCCTTCCGGCCAGATCTGGCGCCGCTTTCATCTGGGCGAGTGGGAATATAAGCAGGACCCGGAAACGCTCGACGATTACGAGGCCCGGCAGTTCTGAAGGCCAATGCTGTCGCCCGGCGCGATCTGCCTTACTTTCCATTATTAACACCCCGTTAAATCGCCGCATTTACAGTTCAGTCGGATGATCACGGCGGCACTCAAAGTGCTCCAGCGTCCTTTGCGCGTCTGAAAAGACGCGCGGCGCTGGAGAAGAGCACCGTTATGCGAAGCTGGCTTCGCGATCGAACATGGGGTGTGACCGGTCCGCGATGGCAGGCAGAGGCAGATCAGGCGACAGAATAGAACCGTCCTTCAGCGGCCGCCCGGCGCGCGACGATGACGAATTCTCGCTCGATGCCGACGATCGCATTGCCGGAGGCCGATCCCAGCGCCGCGGCGGCTCGAAACCCCCGCCGCAACGTGCAGCCCCCCGGCGGCGGCGCGAGCCGCGGGAGCGTGAAGGCGGCGGGTTTTTCGGATTCCTGCGCCGCGTCATCTACTGGTGCGTCGTGCTTTTCATCTGGGCGGGCATCGGCGTTGCCGGGCTTGTGGTCTATTATGGCTCGCGCATGCCGAGCGCCAGCACATGGGCGATCCCGGAACGGCCGCCGAATGTGAAGATTACCGCCGTCGACGGCAGCGTCATCGCCAATCGCGGCGCGACCGGCGGCGAGGCGCTGTCGCTCGAAAACATGTCGCCCTATATTCCGGAAGCCGTCATCGCCATCGAGGATCGGCGTTTCTATTCGCATTTCGGCGTCGATCCGCTCGGCCTCGGCCGGGCGATCGTGACCAACTTCACGGCCGGCCACATGGTGCAGGGTGGCTCGACGCTGACGCAGCAGCTTGCCAAGAACCTCTTCCTCTCCCCGGACAGGACGCTGGAACGTAAGGTGCAGGAGGTGCTGCTCGCGCTGTGGCTGGAGCAGAAATACACCAAGGACCAGATCCTTGCGGTGTATCTCAACCGGGTGTTCTTCGGATCGAACGCCTATGGCGTCGAGGCGGCATCACGCCGCTACTTCAACAAATCGGCGCGTGACGTGAACCTCGGCGAGGCCGCGGTGCTGGCCGGCCTGCTCAAGGCGCCGTCGCGGCTTTCGCCGGCCCGCGATGCCGACGCGGCGAATGCCCGCGCCCAACTCGTGCTCGCAGCAATGCGCGAACAGGGTTTCATCACCGATTCCGAGGTCAAGACGGCGATGTCACAGACCCCGGCTTCGGCCAAGAGCTACTGGTCGGGCGCCGGGCACTATGTCGCCGACATGGTGATGGACGAGCTGCCGGGTCTGATCGGCGACGTCAAGGAAGACGTCATCGTCGATACGACGATCGACAAGTCGCTGGAAAAGAAGGCCGAGCAATCGCTGGTCGACGTGCTCGACAAGGAGGGCGGGAAGCTCGACGCCTCGCAGGCGGCCCTCGTCTCGATCGACGGCACCGGCGCGATCCGGGCGCTCGTCGGCGGCAGGGACTATGCGACGAGCCAGTTCAACCGCGCCGTCAAGGCCAAACGCCAGCCGGGTTCCTCGTTCAAGCCCTTCGTCTATGCCGCAGCACTCGAGAAGGGGCTGACGCCCTATTCGGTGTTCAACGACGCGCCGATCCGGATTGGTGACTGGACGCCCGAAAATTACGAGAAGAAATACAATGGCGAAGTGACGCTGGCGACCGCGCTGGCCAAGTCGCTGAACACGGTGGCCGCCCAGCTGGTGATGTATGACGGGCCGGATCAGGTGATCAAGCTTGCCCACCGGCTCGGCATCGAAAGCGAGCTGCAGCCGAACGCCTCGATCGCGCTCGGTACGTCCGAGGTGTCGCTGATGGAACTTACCGCCTCCTATGCCGCCTTCATGAACGGCGGCTACAAGGCGACGCCGCACGTCATCCGCCGGGTGACGACTGCCGAAGGGAAGGTTCTCTACGAAAATACCTATGACAGCCCGCCGCGCGTGCTCTCCGAGCAGATCGTCGCCGAGATGGATGCGATGATGATGGGCGTCATCGACAACGGCACCGGCAAGAGCGCTAAGATCCCAGGCTGGCAGGCGGCGGGAAAGACCGGCACAACGCAGAATTCGCGCGACGCGCTCTTCGTCGGCTTCACCAGCAACCTCACCACGGGGGTCTGGTTCGGCAATGACGACGGCAAGCCGATGAAGAAGGTGACAGGCGGCGGCTTGCCCGCCAAGGCCTGGAAGGAATTCATGATCGCCGCCCACAAGGGTCTTTCGCCGGCACCGCTCTTCGGCAACGGCCAGTTGATCGCCGATCCGAACAATGGTCAGCCGATGGCGCAGGCAGCCCCTGGTGATGGACAAACGGGCGATGGGCAGTTGGGCAGCGGGCAACCGATGACGGCCGAGGCGCCGCCGTCGACGATCGGCGGTATCATTTCCGGCGTCTTCGGCGGCGACGACAATGCAAACCGCTATCCGCAAGCGCCTGTCCGGCAGCAGGCGGCAAGCTCCGGCAATGGCCCGGTTCCGCCCGCAGACATTGCCGAAGGCGGCGGCTCGAACTATGAGGGCGTGGTGCCACCCGGGGATGTCGGAGGCGCGCAGACAACCTCTTCTGTCCAGCCGCGGCGCACGACGCTGCTCGATCTGATCATGGGCCAGTGAGATCTTTGCTGCACGTCCAACACAAGCCCGATGCTCTAAAGCGCATCGCGATCTTTCAGAATCGCTCCTCGCGCTTTAGGTCTTCGTTTTACGCATGTCGTCGTCGCAAGACCGCTTCACAGTTTTGCGCGACATGCTCTAAAAATCGGCCGCTTTCCGGACATGGGGCGACCTCTTTCCCGGCTACTGTAAAAATTGAACGCAACACATTCGTTTTGCTGGATTCCGGGGCATTTCTCGCCTTGCAGTCCAGAAAACCGCTCCTTATATACGCCGCATCACCGCAATCACGATTGCGTAATCGCAAGTAGACCCATCCCGTAAGGGGCTGTCAGGGAAATGCCTTCTCGGGGTTCCGACAGCTTGCTTCAAGGAGAGAATGACATGGCAAAAGTAATTGGTATCGACCTTGGAACGACGAATTCCTGCGTCGCAGTCATGGACGGCAAGGACGCGAAGGTTATCGAGAATGCGGAAGGTGCACGCACGACCCCTTCCATGGTGGCATTTTCCGATGATGGCGAACGCCTCGTCGGCCAGCCGGCCAAGCGCCAGGCAGTCACCAACCCGACGAACACGCTCTTTGCGGTCAAGCGCCTGATCGGCCGCCGCTACGAAGATCCGACCGTCGAGAAGGACAAGCACCTCGTTCCCTTCACCATCGTCAAGGGCGACAATGGCGACGCCTGGGTCGAAGCCAATGGCAAGGGCTACTCGCCCGCACAGATTTCCGCGATGATCCTTCAGAAGATGAAGGAAACCGCCGAATCCTATCTCGGCGAAAAGGTCGAGAAGGCCGTCATCACCGTTCCCGCCTATTTCAACGACGCGCAGCGCCAGGCAACCAAGGATGCCGGTCGCATCGCTGGTCTTGAAGTTCTGCGCATCATCAACGAGCCGACCGCTGCAGCCCTCGCCTACGGCCTCGACAAGAAAGAAGGCAAGACAATTGCCGTCTACGACCTTGGCGGCGGCACCTTCGATATTTCGATCCTCGAGATCGGTGACGGCGTCTTCGAAGTGAAGTCCACCAACGGCGATACTTTCCTCGGCGGTGAAGACTTCGACATGCGTCTCGTCGAATATCTCGTTGCCGAGTTCAAGAGGGACAACGGCATCGACCTGAAGAACGACAAGCTTGCCCTGCAGCGCCTCAAGGAAGCTGCGGAAAAGGCAAAGATCGAGCTTTCGTCCTCGCAGCAGACCGAAATCAACCTGCCGTTCATCACGGCCGACGCCTCCGGCCCGAAGCATCTGACGCTGAAGCTGACCCGTGCCAAGCTCGAGAGCCTGGTCGACGATCTCGTCCAGCGCACGATCGCGCCATGCAAGGCAGCGCTCAAGGATGCCGGTGTCACCGCTGCCGAAATCGACGAAGTGGTTCTCGTCGGTGGCATGAGCCGCATGCCGAAGGTACAGGAAGTCGTCAAGCAGCTGTTCGGCAAGGAGCCGCATAAGGGCGTCAACCCGGATGAAGTGGTGGCGCTTGGTGCTGCCATCCAGGCCGGCGTTCTGCAAGGCGACGTCAAGGATGTCCTGCTCCTCGACGTGACGCCGCTGTCGCTCGGCATCGAGACCCTCGGTGGTGTCTTCACCCGCCTGATCGAACGCAACACGACGATCCCGACGAAGAAGAGCCAGACCTTCTCGACCGCCGAAGACAACCAGCAGGCCGTGACCATCCGCGTTTCGCAGGGCGAGCGTGAAATGGCTGCCGACAACAAGTTGCTCGGCCAGTTCGACCTCGTTGGTCTGCCACCGTCGCCGCGCGGCATGCCGCAGATCGAAGTCACCTTCGACATCGACGCCAACGGCATCGTGCAGGTTTCGGCCAAGGACAAGGGCACCGGCAAGGAACAGCAGATCCGCATCCAGGCTTCCGGCGGTCTTTCCGACGCCGACATCGAGAAGATGGTGAAGGATGCCGAAGCCCATGCCACCGAAGACAAGAAGCGCCGCGAGGCCGTCGAAGCCCGGAACCAGGCTGAAAGCCTGATCCATTCCTCGGAAAAGTCGCTGAAGGATTACGGTGACAAGGTTTCCGAGGCCGACCGCACCGCGATCTCGGATGCGATCGCTGCGCTGAAGACGGCGTCGGAAGCGTCGGAGCCCGATGCCGACGACATCAAGGCCAAGACCCAGACGCTGATGGAAGTGTCGATGAAGCTCGGCCAGGCGATCTATGAAGCACAGCAGGCTGAAAGCGGCGCTGCTGGCGATGCCTCCGCGGAAGGCGGCGACAATGTCGTCGATGCCGACTACGAGGAAATCAAGGACGACGACCGCAAGAAGTCCGCGTAATCCGCGACGGCGTGGTTATGCTTCAACACCTGATCCGGCTGCTCACCATGGCAGCCGGAAAATCCATTTCCGGGGTTTAATCCTTAATGGCAAAAGCGGACTTTTACGAAACTCTGGGTGTAGCCAAGTCGGCGGACGAGAAAGAGCTGAAAAGCGCCTTCCGCAAACTGGCAATGAAATTTCATCCGGACAAAAACCCGGATGACAAGGACGCCGAACGGAAGTTCAAGGAAATCAACGAAGCCTACGAGATGCTCAAGGACCCGCAGAAGCGGGCGGCCTATGATCGCTATGGCCATGCGGCTTTCGAGCATGGCGGCATGGGCGGCGGTGGCGGCGGATTTGCCGGCGGCGGTTTCTCCGACATCTTCGAGGATATCTTCGGCGAAATGATGGGTGGTGGGCGCGCTCGCCAGCGCTCATCGGGCGGCCGCGAGCGTGGCGCCGATCTTCGCTACAACATGGAAATAACGCTGGAAGAATCTTTCTCCGGCAAGACGGCGCAGATCCGCGTTCCCACCTCGATCACCTGCGACGTCTGTACGGGTTCGGGCGCCAAGCCCGGCACGCAGCCAAAGAACTGCGGCACCTGTCAGGGAACGGGGCGCGTGCGCGCGGCACAGGGCTTCTTCTCGATCGAGCGGACCTGCCCGACCTGCCACGGCCGCGGCCAGATCATTCCCGATCCCTGCCCGAAGTGCCACGGCCAGGGCCGGGTGACGGAAGAGCGTTCGCTCTCGGTCAATATTCCTGCCGGCATCGAGGACGGCACGCGCATCCGGCTGCAGGGCGAAGGCGAAGCCGGCGCCCGCGGCGGACCAGCGGGCGATCTTTATATCTTCCTGTCCGTCAAACCGCATGAATTCTACCAGCGCGACGGAGCCGATCTCTATTGCGCCGTTCCGATCTCGATGACGACGGCCGCGCTCGGCGGAACCTTCGACGTAGCGACGCTTGACGGCACCAAGTCGCGCGTAACCGTGCCTGAGGGCACGCAGGTCGGCAAACAGTTCCGCCTCAAGGGCAAGGGCATGCCGGTGCTGCGTTCGGTGCAGACGGGCGACCTGTACATCCAGATCCAGATCGAGACGCCGCAAAAACTCACCAAGCGCCAACGCGAACTGCTTCAGGAATTCGAGCAGCTTTCCTCCAAGGAGAACAATCCGGAATCGACGGGCTTCTTTGCCCGCATGAAGGAATTCTTCGAAGGCTGAAGCCGCGATCGACACGCCCATTTCGAAAGCCGGGGACGGAAACGTCTCCGGTTTTTTTGTTCCAGGAATCCTGATTTGCGACATTCGCCGCCCGCGCCGGCCAATCTGTCCCGGATCGATACGGCGGCAGGCGGGAAGACGGCTTGCGTTAACGCAGCCAGATGATGCCGCTTGCAAGTTTTCCAAATGAATTCAGTCTCTGCGATCAGCGCATAACTCCGAAGATCGGAATCTCCTTTTGGGGTTATGCACCAAATCAAAGCGATAGAGCGTCCTTAGCGCTCTAGCGGGGGACAACCAAACCAAGGGTATCGACCATGGCGCCAGCCTTTTCCTCTCAGTCCGAAGACGTCGACGTTCTCGCCGGCGCCATCTACACTTGGTGCGCCGAGCGCAACATCAAGCTTCGCAGCCAGCAGGGCCTTTCAATCGCCAACATCGCGATCGACCTCTATCATGCCGGCCACCAGACGCAGGACGATCTGCTGATGGCGCTGCACGAATGCGAGATTCACTGAAGCGCGCGGCATCGAACCTGAACCGGGCGACCTGCTTCCCGGTCTTCGCCTTGAGGCACGCCGTCCTTCCAAAACCGCTGTACTCCCGCATCGGTCCGAGATCATCCAGACCTTGAACAGGTCGTGCTTTCGGTGGGAATCCATTGCCCGCTGCATAGCTTATCGGAACCGATGCAGGGAAAAAATCATGCAGCAATTCAAAATGTTAGAGCGTCCTTGCGGCTCTCGAAAAGATGCCCGGCGCTGTCGTGGAATCAAGCGGCGGTTTCGGCCACTTCGCCAGTCATGAGGGTGACGATGGTCTTGACCGCTTCCTTGCCTGCCGGTGAGTTCAGCTTGTCGTAGCTCAGCGCAAGCGCATAGGCGTCGGGGCTGAGTTCGACACGGCTGCCGAATGGTGACATGCCGGCGCCCTCGAAAAGAGCAGAGATCTCAACGTCGAGAAAAACCGCGATCTGATGCAGCTTGCTGGCGGAAACGCGGTTCGTTCCCTTTTCGTATTTCTGGATCTGCTGGAAAGTCAGTCCGAGTGCTTCGCCAAGCTCAAGTTGGGAAACACGGCGAAGGGCGCGAAACTGTCTGACGTTGCGACCGACGATAATATCAACCGGATCTGGCACTTCATCACTCTCTTATACATAAACGTTCCGTTTACCATATCGTCTGCACCAGATAACTCAACCCTGCAGTTGCAAAATTCAACCGACTTTTTTTGGGCTTTACGTTACGTCAATAGCCTTAAAGGATGGCAGCAAACCCTGAATATCCGGAGCTGGGAGGCATTGACAATAACTGTCGACAGTATCAGCTTGGCGATGTCAGACCATCTCCGGTGGTTGTATTTTTAGCAGAATTTCGAAAGTGTCATGGCTGCCGTTACACCGGGAAGATGTCGGACACCAGGACTTCGGTCACGGGATCTCTGGAATATATGTCCTGGGTGGCGCCAGCCGCCGCGTCCCTGACTTGCGGAAGCACCGACGGTACGATCCCACGGCCAAAAAGCTGCCAGCCTTGCCATCAGCGCCGCTTCGGCTTAGCTGTCACGCTTTACGATTCCGGACATTCGATGCCGCACAAGGTTTCTCTTTCCCGTCTGAAGCTGACAGACTTCCGCAACTATGCGGCGGCGGCTCTTACCCTTGACGGTCGGCATGCCGTACTGACGGGAGATAACGGCGCCGGCAAGACCAATCTCATGGAGGCCGTCTCCCTGCTTTCGCCTGGCCGCGGCCTGCGCCGCGCGGCTTATGGCGATATCACCCGCGTCGGCGCCGCCGGTGGCTTTTCGATCTTCGCCGCGCTCGACGGCATGGAGGGTGACGTCGAGATCGGCACCGGCATCGAAACGAGCGAGGAGACCATCGCCCGCAGGCTGCGCATCAATGGCACGACGGCAAAGACTGCGGACGAACTGACCGACCATCTGCGCCTTCTCTGGCTGACACCGGCGATGGACGGGCTCTTTACCGGCGCCTCTTCCGACCGACGCCGCTTTCTCGACCGGCTGGTGCTGTCACTCGATCCCGCTCATGGCCGCCGCGCCAGCGATTTCGAGCGCGCCATGCGCAGCCGCAACAAATTGCTGGACGAAGGCCGCTTCGATCCGTCCTGGCTTGCCGGCATCGAGGAGCAGATGGCAAGCCTCGGTATCGCCATGGCGCTCGCCCGGCAGGAGATGCTCGGCCTCCTGACCCGGCTGATCGAGGAAACACGGGAGAGCTCGCCCTTCCCTTCGGCATCGCTGCAGCTCTCGGGCTTCATGGACGGTCAGTTCTCGCGCCCCTCGGTCGACCTCGAAGATGACTACGCGGCGATGCTGGCAGAGAGCCGCTACCGCGATGCCGGCGCTGGACGCACGCTCGAGGGGCCGCACCGGGCCGACCTCATCGTGCATCACCGCGAAAAGGCGATGGAGGCGGAGCGTTGCTCCACCGGCGAGCAGAAAGCGCTGCTTGTCGGCCTGGTGCTTGCGCATGCGCGGCTCGTCGGCAATCTCACCGGCCATGCGCCGATCCTGCTGCTCGACGAGATCGCAGCGCATCTCGACGAGAACAGACGCGCCGCGCTGTTCGACCTTATCGACGGGCTCGGCGGCCAGGCCTTCATGACCGGAACAGATCGCGCGATGTTTTCGGCACTCGGCGACAGGGCGCAGTTTTTCACGGTTTCCGACGGAAGAGTGTTCGAATGACGGAGGCGGCTTTTCCCGGCGTCGGGCGTCATGATAACATCGGCGCCATGGAACCGCTCAGCCCGGAAGAAATAGCGCGGTATCACCGCCACATCCTGCTCCCCGAGATCGGCGGCGCCGGCCAGCAGAAACTGAAAGCCGCCCGCGTGCTGGTGATCGGCGCCGGCGGCCTCGGTGCACCGGTCCTGCAATATCTGGCCGCAGCCGGCGTCGGCACGCTCGGTATCGTCGACGACGACCGGGTGTCGCTGTCGAACCTGCAGCGCCAGGTGATCCATGATTCCGGCACGATCGGCGAGTTGAAGACGGAGAGTGCCGCCTTCGCCATCGCCAGGCTCAATCCGCATGTCCGACTGATCCGCTTCGAGGAACGCTTTTCCCCGGAGGCCGCCCGCCGTCAGCTCTCCGGTTTCGATCTACTGATCGACGGCTCCGACAATTTCGACACGCGTTATGCCGCCGCCGATGCGGCGGAAGAAGCGCGCATCCCGCTCGTCACCGGCGCCGTCGGGCGCTTCGACGGCTCGCTGACGGTTCTCAAGCCCTATGAGACGGCTGAGGACGGAACGTCCAACCCTAGATATCGCGACCTGTTTCCGGAAGCGCCGCCGGCTGGTCTGATTCCCGCCTGCGCCGAGGCCGGCATCATCGGCGCGCTCACAGGCGTCATCGGCACGATGATGGCGATGGAGGCGATCAAGCTCGTCACCGGCACCGGCGAACCGCTGGTCGGACGGTTGCTGCTCTACGACGCGCTCTCGGCCCGCTTCGACACGGTTCGCTACAAACGACGCCGTACAACACAAAGACCAGCCGGATGACGATTATTCGTCTTGATCATAGCTTCACGCGCTGGGACGAACTGCTGACGCTCGTCCTTTCCGCCTTCGCCTCGATGAACGGCAGGATCGACCCGCCATCTTCGGCGCTCAAGCTGACGACGGAGTCACTGGCCGAAAAGGCCAGGGCCGAGATCGGCCATGTCGCCATCGACGGCGAAAAGCTGATCGGCTGCCTCTTCCTGCGGCCGGAGGCCGATTGTCTCTATGTCGGCAAGCTCGCCGTCCTGCCTGAGATGCAGGGCAAGGGCCTCGGCAAGCGGCTGCTGGCGATTGCCGAGGAAACGGCTGCGGTGCTCGGTCTTCCCGCTTTGCGGCTGGAAACACGCATCGAACTCACCGACAATCACGCCGTCTTTGCCGCCTGTGGATTTTCCAGAACCGCCGAAAAGGCGCATCCCGGCTTTGCCAGGACGACATTCGTCGAGATGCGCAAGGTCCTTGCGCCTCCAATCTGCGTCGCCTGATTTACAGCGTTCTTCAACGACCCGGCAGCACGCGGTTCGGCGGCCTGTGACCGTCGATGAAGGTGCGGATGTTGATGATGACCTTGTCGCCCATGTCGATGCGGCCTTCGATCGTCGCCGAGCTCATATGCGGCAGCAGCACGACCTTGCCCTCATTGGCGAGCTTGACCAGCTTCGGATTGACGGCAGGCTCGTTCTCGAAGACGTCGAGGCCGGCGCCGGCGATCCGGCCCTCCCTCAGGCATTTGATCAGCGCAGCTTCGTCGACCACGTCGCCGCGCGCGGTGTTGACGAGATAGGCCGTCGGCTGCAGCAGCGCCAGACGGCGGGCCGAGATCAGGTGGAAGGTCGCCGGCGTCGACGGACAATTGATCGAAACGATGTCGACACGGGCGAGCATCTGGTCGAGGCTTTCCCAATAGGTCGCCTCCAGTTCGTCCTCAACGGCCGGATTGACGCGCTTGCGGTTGTGATAGTGGATCGACAGGCCGAAAGCCTTGGCGCGGCGGGCCACCGCCGTGCCGATGCGGCCCATACCGACGATGCCGATTCGCTTGCCGTGAATGCGCCGACCGAGCATCCAGGTGGGAGACCAGCCTGCCCATTCACCCGGCTTGTCGGTCAGCACGCGCGCACCTTCGCCGAGCCTTCTCGGCACCGCGAGAATCAGCGCCATGGTCATATCGGCGGTGTCTTCGGTCAGGACGTTCGGCGTGTTGGTAACGGTGATGCCCTTGCGCGCCGCCGCCTCGACGTCGATGTGATCGGTGCCATTGGAGAAGCTTGCAATCAGCTTCATCTGCGGTCCCGCCTGCTCGATCAACGCCGCGTCGATGCGATCGGTGACGGTCGGCACCAGCACGTCGGCGGTCTTGACCGCGGCGATAAGCTCGGGAACGGAACGCGGCGCGTCGTCGATGTTCAGCTCGGCGTCGAAGAGCTCTCGCATGCGGGTTTCGACGGCATCCGGCAGCTTGCGGGTGATGTAGACCTTCGGTTTTTTCTTCGCTGTCATGGCTGCCTGTGGTGCCTTGTTCAGAGGTCTTTAACCAAGAGGGGTGATAATTTTCCCATTCCGGGCATTTTCTACCAGACCCGCACGCGAAGACAAACAAAACTCGCGGTGCAGCCGGGGAATGTCAAAGCCCGGACCGCGAGCAGGCCGGGCCTGCCCGCGAATTCGAGCAAACGGAAACTTCCATGAGCAGCAAAGTCCTGAAGTCCTGCCTCGCCCTTGCCATCGCACTGGCCGCATCCATGGGAAGTGTCGAATTCGCCCATGCGCAGGCGGCCAAGGGGCCAAGCGGACTGCCGTTGCCGCGCTTCGTCACGCTGAAATCCAAGCGCGTCAACCTGCGCATCGGTCCGGGAACGGATTACGCCGTTTCGTGGATGTACCTGAAATCCGGCCTGCCGGTGGAGATCATCCAGGAATACGACAACTGGCGCCGCATCCGTGATGCTGACGGCACCGAAGGCTGGGTCAACCAGTCACTGTTGTCCGGCCAGCGCGCGGCGATTGCCGCCCCGTGGATGAAGACCAAGGGCAAAGGCGTCTATGTCAATCTGCGCCGCGAGGCGCAGCCCTCTGCCTCGATCGTTGCCAAGCTAGAACCCGGCGTGATGATCACCATTGGCGAATGCAACGGCGACTGGTGCCGCGCCGAAACCGACGGCGCCTCGGGCTGGGTGGCGCAGTCGGAGATCTGGGGCGCCTATCCTGGTGAAGCCTTCAAATAAGCCCTGCCCGTTTGGCTGCCTCGGAAAGCGAGGTCATCGGGCGCGGGCCGATCTGCTGGATGACGATGCCGGCAGCCAGGCAACCGAGCTTGCCGCAATCTTCCAAAGAACGTCCCTGGGTGTAGCCATAGAGGAAGCCAGAGGCGAACAAATCGCCGGCACCCGTCGTATCCACAACTTCCTTGATCCGGATCGCATCGACGTAAAAACGCTCACGGCCCTTCAGGATGACGGCACCATTCTCGCTCATCGTCACAGCGGCGATTTTGCAATCGGCGGCGATCCTGTTCAGCGCCTCATCGAAATCGTCGGTCTCGTAGAGCGACAGCGCTTCCTGGCGATTGGCGAAGACGATATCGACCTTGCCGGAGCGCATCAGATCGAGGAATTCGCCGCGATAGCGGTCGACGCAGAAACTGTCGGACAGCGTCATCGACACTTCGCGGCCGTTTTCATGGGCGATGCGGGCACAATCGAGGATCGCTTCCTTGGCGCGCGGCGGATCCCAGAGATAACCTTCGAAATAGGTGACCTTGGCGTTGGCCACGACGTCGGTCTCGACGTCTTCCGGGCCGAGCTCGACGCAAGCGCCCAGATAGGTGTTCATCGAGCGCTCGCCATCCTCGGTGACGAAGATCATCGAACGTGCCGTCGGCGGGAAGGTACCCTTGGGCCGGGTCTGGTAGTGGACGCCCTGGGCGCGGATGTCGTGCGCGAAGATATCACCGAGCTGATCTTCGGCGACATTGCCGAAATAGGCAGCTTTGCCGCCGAGGTTAGCCACGCCCGCCGCCGTGTTGCCGGCGCTGCCGCCGGAGGCTTCGAGCGCCGGTCCCATGCGCGAGTACAAGAGTTCAGCGCGTTCGGCATCGATGAGGTTCATCGCCGCCTTGGTGATCTGGTTGTCAATGAGGAACTGGTCGTCGCAACGGGCAATGATATCCACGATTGCGTTGCCGACTGTCAGAACATCGAATCTTGTCATGAAATGGGGGGTCCCGGATTTTGTGATAGCCGGGGTTTGGTCTTAGCGAAATTTCCGCGGTTTGGAAGGATAAATGGTGGATGGCGCATCTATTTCTTCGCAAAAGTGCCGCCTATTCGTCATGTCCCTGTCATCTTCCAAATCTAGAAATACTCGCAAGAAGACCGGCATGAGCAGCTTTCAGTTGCAGCCGGGCGCACGAGGGATGATCCCTTCGATCTTACCGGCGCGACGCTGACCACGGATGAACTGGCAGCTTCGTGATCCGGGTTTCCGGCAAGACCGGAGCGGAAAAGCGGGCTATGCCCGCTTTTTTTTGTTTTGCCGATGCGCCTGATTGGACGGCGATTGCCTTTTCAATCCAAGCGGTTTGCTGCTACTGCATAATTCCTTAAATCGGAATCGATTTAAGGAAAAAATTATGCAGCAATTCAAAGTGCTACAGCGTCCTTTGCGCGGCTCGAAAAGACGCGCGGCGCTGTAGACGTCGAATACTCCCCCGCGCAGAGCAGCCTCCCCCATGTCAGCCATCATTCTCGACGTCCTTCCCATCTTCATCCTGATTCTCATCGGCTGGGTGATCGTCCGCAGCGGATTGATGGCGTCGAATGTCGGCGAAGCGCTCAGCGAATTCGTCTTTAAGATCGCCGTGCCGCTTCTGCTCTTCCGCACCATCGCCGAGGCGGATTTTCATGGCGCCTCGCCCTTCCGACTCTGGATCGTCTATTTTTCCGGCGTTGCCATAACCTGGACGGCCGGCCATATCGCGGCCACACGCCTCTTCGGCCGCGACGAACGGATCGGCGTGCTGGCCGGCGTTTCCTCGGCCTTCGCCAACAATATTTTCATCGGCCTGCCGCTGGTCGAGCGAACCGTCGGCGACGAAGGGCTGGTGGCGCTGTCGATCCTGCTTGCCGTGCATCTGCCGGTGATGATGGTCGCCGGCACGGTCCTGATGGAGCATGCCGAGCGCAAGATCGCCGGCAAAAGCGATCGCAGCATGGTGCTCGTGCTTCGCCAGATCGCGGTCAATCTCGTGCGCAACCCGCTGGTGATCGGGCTTGCGGCCGGCATGGCAATGCACCTTTCCGGTCTCACCATGCCGACGACGGTGGCAACGGTCGTCGGGCAGATCGCCGGCATTGCCGGTCCGGCGGCGCTGATATCGCTTGGCATGGCGCTGGAGAGATACGGCGTCTCCGGCAATCTCGGCATCGCCAGCGTCACCTCGACCTTGAAGCTGCTGTTGCTGCCCGGCTGCGTGTGGGCGGCGAGCCATCTCCTCGGTCTCAGTCCCGAATGGACGGCAGCGATCGTGCTGACTTCCTCCGTCCCGACAGGCGTCAACGCCTGGCTGATTGCCAATCGCTTCGGCGTCGGTCACAGCCTCGCCGCCTCGACGATCACGGTGACGACGGCGCTCGGCGCCATCACGGTCTCGCTCTGGGCCTATTTCCTCGGCGCCTAAAGCGCGTCGTAGTGTCGTTAGCGCAAAACCGCTGCGCAGTTTTGCGCGACATGCTTTAAGCGGCTCTCTGCACAACGAAAAGCCCGGCTTGCGGGCCGGGCTTCGATGTCATGCGATTGTCTTCCGCGTCACTGCGTCGCGGCGTTCGGATCCGGCAGCGGCACCGGCGAATCGGCGAGCGTGTGCAGGTAAAGAATGACGTTGGCGCGGTCCTGATCCTTCGCCAGACCGGCGAAGCCCATGGCGGTGCCCGGAACGTCCTTTTTCGGCGCCAGCAGGAACTTGTTGAGAAATTCGAAAGTCCACTTCTCGCTGCTGCCCTTGGAGAAATCCTTCATGGCAGCGGAATAGGCGAAGCCTTCATGCGAGGCGATCGGGCGATCTACGACACCAAAGAGGTTGGGACCGACCTTGTTCGGTCCCCCTTTGGTGCCGTCATGACAGGCCTGACACTTCTTGAAGACCGTTTCACCGGCCTTGGCATCTGCAGAAGCGAGCAATTGCGCGATCGGAACAGCAACGGCAGGCGCAGCCTCACCACCAGCGGCGGGCGCCTCTTCGGCAACGATCGCGAAACCTTCCTTTTCCGGTGCTTCGGAATGGAAGATCCCTTCGGACGCGATGGAGACCGACATCAGAACGAAAATCGTTCCGAGCAGCGCCCCCACGGCCGTATTGACGTATGAATTCATCTGCAATGCTCCCCTTGCAGCCGGCAGACCATAAACCGGACCATCTTGAAATCGCGCGGAACCTATGTCTTTTGGTTGATCGTTGCAACTGTCTAAATGGTCTTGTGCGTGAGACTTTTTGACACTTTTCAGCCCGGAATAGAAGGCCCGAACAATGAGTGATTCAAATTTAGACGGCGTGCTCGTATTGATCCCGGCGCGCATGGCCTCCACCCGGCTTCCGGGCAAGCCGCTCGCCGATATTTGCGGCCTGCCGATGATCGTCCAGGTGGCGCTACGCGCCAGGGAGGCAGCCATCGGCCGCGTTGTCGTCGCCGTCGACGATGATCGAGTGTTCGATGCTGTCGCCGCCGCCGGCTTCGAAGTCGTCATGACCCGCGTAGACCACCAATCGGGTTCTGATCGAATCTTTGAGGCGCTGAAGAAAGTCGATCCGGACGGAAAGGCGAAAATCATCGTCAACGTCCAGGGCGATCTGCCGACGATCGATCCCGAAACGGTGCGCGCGGCTTTGCGCCCTCTCGAGAACGAGGCGGTCGATATCGGAACGCTGACAACCGAAATCGACAATGAGGAGGACAAGTCCGCGCCGCACATCGTCAAGATCGTCGGCTCGCCGATTTCCGACGCCCGGCTGCACGCGCTCTACTTCACGCGGGCAACGGCCCCTTACGGCCAAGGGCCGCTCTACCACCATATCGGCCTCTATGCTTATCGGCGGGCGGCGCTCGAACGGTTCGTCTCGCTCGGGCCTTCGACGCTCGAAAAGCGCGAATCGCTGGAGCAGCTGCGGGCGCTGGAAGCCGGCATGCGCATCGACGCCGAGATCGTTGACACGGTTCCGCTCGGTGTCGATACTCCGGCCGACCTCGAAAAAGCGCGGCGCATCCTCTCCGCAAAGTCGAACTGACGGAACCATCATGAACATCAAGACCAACAGGATCGCCTTCCAGGGCGAATTCGGCGCCAATTCCGATATGGCCAGCCGCGACATGTTTCCGACCATGGAGCCGCTGCCCTGTCAGACCTTCGAGGATGCGTTCACGGCGGTCGACAACGGCGACGCCGATATCGCGATGATCCCGATCGAGAACACGATTGCCGGGCGCGTCGCCGATATCCACCATCTGCTGCCGGAGTCGCGGCTGCACATTATCGGCGAATATTTCATGCCGATCCGCTTCCAGCTGATGGTGCTGCCCGGTGTCACCAAGGACGAGATCCGCACGGTGCACAGCCATATCCACGCGCTCGGCCAGTGCCGGAAGATCGTTCGCGCCAACGGCTGGAAACCGGTGATCGCCGGCGATACGGCAGGGGCGGCAAAACTCGTCAAGGAAACCGGCGACCGCTCGATGGCCGCCTTGGCACCACGCCTTGCCGCCGATCTCTACGGGCTCGAGATCATTGCCGAAAATGTCGAGGATACCGAAAACAATGTCACCCGTTTCGTCGTCCTGTCCCGCGACGAGGAATGGGCGCAGCGGAATTCGGCGGAAGAAAAGGTCGTCACCACCTTCGTCTTCAACGTCCGCAACATTCCGGCCGCGCTCTACAAGGCGCTCGGCGGTTTTGCCACCAACAACATCAACATGACGAAGCTGGAAAGCTACCAGCTCGGCGGAAAATTCGTGGCGACGCAGTTTTACGCCGATATCGAAGGCCATCCGAACGATCCGAACGTGCGCCGGGCATTGGAGGAATTGCGTTTCTTTTCCGAGAAAGTCCGCATCCTCGGCGTCTACAAGGGGCATGCGATGCGAGGCCAGCTGTAAGGCAAGCCCCGCAAGTCGCCTTAATTATTTATCCGGCTCACAGACACGCAGCCGATGCCCATCCGGATCGAGCACGACGAAGGTCGGACCAAAATCCAGTTCGGTCAGTTCCTGGGCGATCGGCAGGCCGCGCTGGCGCCAGTCCTCATAATGTCTGGCGACAGCATTTTCTCCCTCGACCATGAAGGCCACTTCGCCTCGATTGCCGATGGCGGAGGGCTGCGGTTCGACCTTGCTGCGCCGCCAGAGACCGAGCGTGAAGCCACCCTCGAGCGGAAAAGCGACGAAATTCGGCGCCTCCACGGCCGGTTCGCGATTGAGCAGGTTCCGGTAGAAACTGGCGCTTTCACCGGGGTCCTTGACGTAAAGAATGATGAGATTGGGGCTGGTCATTTCGGTTCTCCCGTTATTTAAAAATGGCGCCGCGAGAGATCTCGTCTGCTGACAGATTATGGCAGCTGACTACCGAGGGCGTTGCGATCGCAACGCCCCGTTCTCGTCGGGCAGAATGTCGATAAGGATGGGCGGCCTAAAGCGGTCGCGCATGTCGTTGTCGCAAAACCGCTGCACACCTTTGCGCGATATGCTTTACAGCGGAAAACGGTCCTCGCAGCGCGGGTCGCGTCCGTCGATGAAGCCGAGGTCGCGCTTCAAGTAATCCGGTGTCGCTTCAAGGTCGAGCCGGTGCGGTCTCCTCTGCGAAATCGGAAAATGTTCATGACCAGGTCCAGCAGGCCGGACGGCGCTGACTGGCGAACATCGGCAAAAGTCTCGGCCGAAATGACATCGGCAAAGGCCTCGGCCGCAAAACGGTCGTTGGTGAAATGAATGGCTGGAGGCGTTACCATGATCAGTACTCCTTCCTGGTGGATTGGCACTGATGATAACTGCATCTGCTGACAGTTTATGGCAGCAGCGTTCAGTTCTCCATCGGCACGTCCTGCGTCTCGCGCCATTCCTTGAGGAGCACCGTGCGGCGGCGCGGATAACGCCCCTCATGCAACGCCATATCGATGATGCGATCGGTGCGGAAATGGCGAAAATCCTGGCGTAGTTCGCACCAGGCCATGAGGACGCGCACATGCTCGAAATAGCCGAGCGCGAAGGGCCAGACGCGGCGACGCGAAATACGGCCCTGCTCATCGCCATAATGCAGTTCGAGGATCCGCTCCAGGCGGATCGCCCTGCGGATGGCCGAGACATCGGCCTTGTCCTCGTCCCTGCGTTTAGGGCCGACGAAAAGCGCTGCCGAATCGATCATCTCGCGCATATCGGCCGGCAGCACGGCGGCAATCTTGGCCAGCGCGTCGGCGCCAGCGCCGGCAAGGCGCGGCTCGGCGGCGCGGGCAACCCAGCGCGAGCCGAGCACCAATGCCTCCAGCTCTTCTTCGGAAAACATCATCGGCGGGAGCATGAAACCGGGCTTCAGCACATAACCGATGCCGGCTTCGCCTTCGATCATCGCACCCTGGGCCTGCAGGCTGGCAATATCGCGATAGAGCGTGCGCAGGCTGACACCGGTCTCCTCAGCGAGCACCGAGCCGGTCACCGGCCGCCGGTAACGCCGGAGCGTCTGGAGCAGCGTCAGCAGCCGTTCCGAGCGGGCGACCGGCATGGCGCTACCGCTTCCACTCCACCCAGTCACGCATCAGGCGGTGGGCGATCGCCCCTTTCGGCGGCGAGGCCTTGCCTGTCGCGCTCGGGCGTTCCAGCATCTCGATCGTTTCCTCGCGGGTAAACCAGCGACAATCCTCCAGTTCCGTCTCATCGCGGCTGATTTCGGTGGATTTCGCCTCGGCGTAACAACCGATCATCAGGGAATGCGGCATCGGCCAGGGCTGCGAGGCGTGGTAGCGGACGCGGCCGGTGCGGATGCCCGATTCCTCCAGCGTTTCGCGACGCACGGCGTTCTCGATGGTCTCGCCGGGTTCGAGGAAGCCGGCAAGACAAGAATACATGCCGGGCGCGAAATGCGGGCTGCGGCCGAGCAGGCAGAGGTCGCGCTGCTCATCGATCGTCAGCATGATGACCACGGGGTCGGTTCGGGGGAAGATCATGTGCTCGCAGGCGGCGCAGACGCGCTTGTAGCCGCCGATGTGGATCTCCATCGCCGAGCCGCAGCGGCCGCAGAAGCGATTGTCGCCGTTCCAGCGGATGAGGCTTGCGGCCTGGGCGAATTCGCCGAGCAACACTTCGTCGATCAGCATTTCGCGAAACAGCGTGCGGCCGTCGGCAGGCTTGTACTGGCTGGTGAGGTCGTCGACATCGATGCCGACGGGAACGGCAAGGCGCGGCTCGCCGGTCTTCCGGTAGCCGAGAAGCACCGTTTCATCCCAATCCGGCTGCAATCCCTGCAGCTCATAGCGGGCAAAGAGCGGGTCGAGCACCTGGCCGTCATGCTTCAGCACCAGCTTATCCCCCGCGAAGGCGAAGATATGGGTGCCTTCCTTTGCCAGCGCCTTTTCGACGGATTGTTCATCGCGATGTTCGGAATCGCGATTGAGGTCGTTGGCGGCAAAGGCCGTGAGATTGCTGGGTTCCGGATGCGGCACATCCGAATCGAAAAGCGAATGACTCATGATGAAAGGGCTTCCCGCAGCTTCGCTCTAAATTCGTCTCTCTTTCCGTCCTCGTAGGGCTCCGCGCGCCCGAAGCCCCAGACGGGACCCGGCCAGTTGGCATCGCCTTCGAAGCGGGCAATGATATGAACATGAAGCTGGCGGACGATATTGCCAAGAGCCCCGACATTGATTTTTGTCGCGCCGGTGATTTCCTTCAGCGCCTTGGCGACCAGCTCCGTCTCGAAGGCAAGCAGCACCTGGTCGAGCGGCGTCAGCTCGAAGATTTCCGTGATACCAGCCCGGCGCGGCACGAGAATGAGCCAGGGCCAGCGGGCATCCCTCGACAATCTCAGATCGCAGAGACCGGTGACCATGATGCTGACGCTGTCGTTTTCCAGCCGAGGGTCAAGCGCGAAACCTTTCAAAGGGCATTCTCCTCATGTTTTCCAACGACTAGCAGTTTTTTTGCATGTTGGCTTGCTTTTGATGACGATATTGCCGATATGTGCATCCGGGAGGTTGGTGGTGGACGAGCCACTCGCCAACCGGGTCAGGTCCGGAAGGAAGCAGCCCTAACGAGCCCGGCACGGGTCATCGTGCCAGCCTCCCACCTTCTCTCCACGAAGTGCCCGACGATCCGGGCGACAAGCAGGGCGATGAGCGACACCGAGCGACAATCAAAAGATGCCGCCTCGACGGGCACCGGATACCGGGTGCTGGCTCGCAAATACCGCCCCAAGGATTTCACAGACTTGATGGTCGGCCAGGAGCCGATGGTCCGTACCCTCACCAACGCCTTCGAAACCGGCCGCATCGCGCAAGCCTATATGCTGACGGGTGTGCGCGGTGTGGGCAAGACGACGACGGCGCGCATCCTGGCGCGGGCGCTGAACTACAAGACATCGGAAATCGACAAGCCAACGATCGACCTTCGCACGCCGGGGGAGCACTGCCAGGCGATCATGGAAGGCCGGCATGTCGACGTGATCGAGATGGATGCCGCCTCCCATACCGGTATCGACGATATCCGCGAGATCATCGAGCAGGTGCGCTACCGGCCGGTTTCGGCGCGCTACAAGGTCTATATCATCGACGAAGTGCACATGCTGTCGACGCAGGCCTTCAACGGCCTGTTGAAGACGCTGGAAGAGCCGCCGGAGCATGTGAAGTTCATCTTCGCCACCACCGAAATCCGCAAGGTGCCGATCACCGTGCTATCGCGCTGCCAGCGTTTCGACCTGCGCCGCATCAGCGCCTCCGATCTCGTCGGGCTGTTCACGACGATCGCCGCCAAGGAAGGCATCGAGGCGGAAGCCGACGCGCTGGCGATGATCGCGCGTGCTGCCGAAGGTTCGGCGCGCGACGGCCTGTCGCTGCTCGACCAGGCGATCGCCCATGGCGCGGGCGTCGTGCAGGCGGAAGCCGTGCGCGGCATGCTCGGCCTTGCCGATCGCGCCCGGATCGTCGATCTCTTCCAGCATATCGTCAAAGGCGATGTGGCCGCCGCACTCGGCGAGTTCCAGAACCAATACGAAGCCGGCGCCAATCCGGTGGTGGTGCTGACCGACCTTGCCGATTTCACCCATCTGGTGACGCGGCTGAAATATGTGCCGGATGCGGCAAACGATCCTTCGCTCAGCGAGGTCGAACGCACCAAGGCGGCGGAATTCGCCAAGGGCGTTGCGGTGACGACGCTGTCGCGCATCTGGCAGATGCTGCTGAAGGGCATTCCGGAAACGGAAGGCTCGTCGCGGACGGCAGGGGCCGCCGAGATGGTGCTGATCCGGCTTGCACATGCCGCGCATCTGCCGGCGCCCGAAGATGCGGCGCGGCGGCTTGCTGAATTTTCCGGCGACAATTCCGGCCCGCGGCCTGCGGCTCCGCCGTCCGGCAATGGCGGCGGCAACGGGACACGGGTTTCCTATCAGAACAGTGTCGCGGCGCGTGCCGCGGAAACCGCACCGAGCCCGCCACAGCCTTCGGCGCCGGTGGCGATGCTGCGTGCCGTGCCGAGCAGCCAGCCCGAGACGATGTCTGTCGGGCGGATCGAGCCAAAACCGGCGGAAGCCCTAAAGCCGCTCGTCCCGGTCAATTCGGTCAATGATATCGTCAACCTCGCCACCGAGAAACGCGATCCGAAGCTGAAGGCGATGGTGCGCACCTTCCTGCGCCCCGTGCGGATCGAAGCCGGCCGGCTCGACGTCAGCCTGGCTCCCGGTGCGCCGACGACGCTGCTCAACGAGCTTGCCGTCAAGCTGAAGGAATGGACCGGCATCCACTGGATCGTCAGCCTCAGCCGCGACGAGGGCCAGCCGACGCTTGTTGAAGCGGAGGCCAGGACCCGGGAACAGCATGTGATCGACGCGCGCCAGGACCCTGACGTAGCGGCAATCCTTGCGCATTTTCCGGGTGCCAAGATCATCGACGTGCGCGTACGGGCGCCCGAACCGGAGGAGGAAGGCGAGGCGACGACGCCGGCCGCCGCCGAATCCGAGGAAGGTGACATCCTGCCCGGCGACGACATAGAATTCTAAAGTTTCAACAAGGAGCGAGACGATGCGCGACATCATGGGCATGATGGGCAAAGTCAAGGAAATGCAGGCCAAGATGGAGCAGATGCAGGCGGAGATCGCCGAGCTCACGGCCGAAGGCAAGGCGGGCGGCGGGCTCGTCGCCGTCGTCATATCGGGCAAGGGTGAGCTGAAGAGCCTGAAGATCGATCCGTCGCTGTTCAAGGAAGACGACGTCGAGATCCTCGAGGACCTGATCGTCGCCGCCCACAAGGACGCCAAGGACAAGGCCGAGGCGCTGGCCGCTGAAAAGACCAAGGCGCTGACGGCCGGCCTGCCGATCCCGCCCGGCTTCAAGTTGCCGTTTTGATCGATACGCCGCCTATGCCCAGTGGTCAGCGCCCGGCTTCCAACAACGCTCGAAGCTTGTTGTGGATCGGTGAGGCGAGATATCGCGCCCAGTCCGCCTCCGAAAGCCGCCGGCCAAGGGTTTTCATCAGCTCCGGCATCGTCACCTTCTCTCCCGTAAAAAGCCGATGGTCGACCGGCATTCCGGCCTCGACCACACCGCCTTTGATGACGCGGCAATAGATGCCGGGACGGGCGGCGTCCGTATAGCGCTTGACGAATGTCGGATCGGCCATCCTGGCGGCGAAGGTGGCGCAGGGAATGCGGCATGACGTGACTTCGAGGACGAAATCGCCGGCGACGAAACGGTCGCCGACTGCGAGGTCGCGATTGTCGAGATCCGATATCACCATGTTCTCGCCGAATGTGCCGGGTTCATAAGGCCTGCCGAGCTCCCTGCTCCACCAATCGAGTGTCAGCGATCCCTCGACATACACAGCCTGGTCGACGCCGCCATGGTGTTTGCGGTTGCAGATCGCATCGCCGACAAGACCTTCGGCGTCGATCACCACGGCGCCATTGACGGCATGTTTGAAGATGCCGGTCTTGTAGCTCTTGCCGGGCAGTCTTTCGGGATTGCCGGTGCACAAGGCCAGGATTTTCATGAGACGGGCAATCCTTCCGCGATTCCGTTTCCGTTCCATATCAGCTAAGAACGGCGCATGGCAAAACGAGTCACCGGCCCCGAAATCGAAAAACTCATCCAGCTTCTGGCGAAGGTGCCGGGCCTCGGGCCGCGCTCGGCGCGCCGGGCGGCACTGCATCTGATCAAGAAGAAAGACCAGCTGCTCGGCCCGCTGTCGAATGCGATGGGCGAGGCCTATGACAAGGTGAAGATCTGCTCGCGCTGCGGCAATGTCGATACGGTCGATCCCTGCATTGTCTGCACCGACACGCAACGCGATCAATCCGTCATCATTGTCGTCGAGGACGTATCGGATCTCTGGGCGCTGGAGCGGGCAGGCGCGATGAACGCCGCCTATCATGTGCTCGGCGGCACGCTGTCACCGCTCGACGGGGTCGGTCCTGACGATCTCAATATTCGCGGCCTGATCGACCGGGTCGGCGAAGGCGGCATCCGGGAACTGATCATCGCGGTCAACGCCACAGTCGAGGGACAGACGACGGCGCATTACATCACCGATCAGTTGCAGGGGCTCGACGTGAAGATCACACGGCTGGCGCATGGCGTGCCGGTCGGCGGCGAACTCGACTATCTCGACGAGGGCACGCTTGCGGCGGCACTTCGGGCGCGGACGGTGATATGAGAGGCTTGTCTATGCCGAAGAGCACGGGGATATTCGCACTCGCGTTGGCGGCAGCTCTCTTGCCCCTCTCCTGTTACGCGGCCACTTCGAAAGCCGATGTCGAGGCGCAGTTCGAGAAATGGGTGCAGAGCGACCTCTGGCCGGAGGCGAAGGCCAACGGCATTTCGGAGAAGGTCTTTCAAGCAGCTTTCTCTGGCATCACGCTGAACTGGAGCCTGCCCGATCTCGCTCCGCCGGGCTTCCCGCCGCCGAAGGAACAGAAGCAGACGCAGGCCGAGTTTTCCTCGCCCGCTCCCTATTTCAACGAAGACCAACTGAAGAAGCTTGCCGCAACGGGACGCGGCTTTGCCGCCCAATATGGCTCGACGCTGAAGCGGATCGAAAAGACTTATGGCGTGCCGGGCTCGATCGTGCTGGCTATCTGGGGCCGGGAGACGGGCTTCGGTGCGGCGAAGATCCCGAATTCGGCGATCGAGGTGCTGGCGACCAAGGCCTTCATGTCGACGCGCAAGGAGATGTTCCGTACCGAGCTGGTGGCCGCACTCCATATTCTCGACGGCGGCGACGTCACACCTGCCAATTTCAAGGGTTCGTGGGCGGGCGCACTCGGCCAGCCGCAATTCATGCCGACCAGCTATCTGAAATATGCGGTGGATTTCGATGGCGACGGTCACCGCAATATCTGGACCTCGGTGCCGGATACGCTCGCCTCGATCGCCAATTACCTGGTCAAAAAAGGCTGGCAGCGCGGCCGCGACTGGGGCTTCGAGGTGTCGATACCGGAGGCGGTCTCCTGCGCACAGGAGGGACCCGATCTGGCAAAGCCGCTGTCGCACTGGGCCTCGCTCGGCATCGACCGCATCTCCGGCAAGGGCTTTCCCTCAGGCGAGATGAAGGCTGAGGGCATGATGCTGGTACCGGCCGGCCGCGACGGACCGGAATTCATCGTCACCCCGAATTTCTACATCATCAAGGAATATAATAATTCCGATCTCTACGCGCTCTATATCGGCAATCTCGCCGACCGGATCGCCTATAATGGCGCCGCCTTTCAGGGCAGATGGGGCGATGTCGGCAAGATGCTGCGCTCGGACGTCGCCGCCATGCAGAAGGCGCTGGAACGGCAGGGCTATGATGTCGGCGGTTCCGACGGCCTGCCGGGCTACAAGACGCGGCGCTCGATCGGCCAGTGGCAGGCAAAGAACGGCCTGAAGCCGACATGTTTTCCGGAGGCCACGATGAAGGGCAAGCTGAAGTAACCGGCTTTAGATATTGCGTTTCAAACCTTCATGGCTGGCGACAAAACCGAGCTTCTCGTAGAAGCGGATTGCATCCCCTCGCGTCTTGTCCGATGTCAGCTGCACGAGGCCGCAGCCACGCTCGGCGCATTGGGCGATCGCCCATTCGATGAAGTGCGAGCCGAGGCCTGAGCCGCGAAGATCGCTTGCGACACGCACGCTTTCGATCTGGCCGCGCCACATGCCTGTCCTCGAAAGGCCTGGAACAAAACTCAGCTGCAGACAGCCGACGACCCGATCGGCCGCATCGGTTGCGACGGCCAGAAGCTGATTGGCGTCCGCCTCGATCGCAGCGAAGGCCGAGAGATAACGCGCGTCGACGGGATCAGAAACGATCTCCCTGGTGCCGCCGAGATCGTCATCGGCCAGAAGCCGGACGATGGCAGCAAGATCGGACGTGTGGGCGAGCCTGAATTTGTACATGCTTGATCTATGCATAGCTGATCTCAATGATGCAGATCGATCGGCGCCTTGTGGAAGACGTCGTCACCCGGTGGAATGGCCTGGCGTTCGATCATCCGGTGGACATGCAGCGGACCTTCGCCGCGGTGAAGCGCACGAAGCCTGTCGGTGTTTTCGGCATCGGCCTGCGTGCGCCGCTGGTTGTGTCTTATGTATTCGACCCAGGTCGGCGTATGGTAGGTTTCCGTCCAAAGGCTGGGATTTTCTAGATCCCGCATCAGCGCCCAGTTGCGGGCCCCGTCGCGGATGCGGATACGGCGGCGCTCGCCCATCAATTCCATGAACTCGGCAAGGTCCTCATCGGCAATCTCGTAATCGACCTGGATGACGATCGGCCCGCTGCGTGGCGTGATGTCGAGACTGAGGGCCGGCTCGGTGAAGCGGTTCAGCGGGTCGAGATTGAGCGAGGCGAAGGCCGGCATCGAAAGACGCAGGCCGATGGCGATGCCGAGCAGCATGACGACGGATGACATCAGCAGCGCATCGGCGACGCCATAGCGATCGGCGGCAATGCCCCACAGCCAGCTGCCGCCGGCAATGCCACCGAAGGTGACGGTCTGATAAAGCGACAACGCACGGCCGACCACCCAGCGCGGCGTCGAAAGCTGAACGATGGTGTTGAAGAGCGAAAGTGCGGAGACCCAGCAGGCGCCGGAGACGAGCAGCCCGGCAGAGGTGAGGAGGGCACTCGGGCTGAAGGCTGCGATAACAGCACTCAGTGCAAAGCCGGCAAAGGAGAGGCGGATGATCATCTCGCTGGAAAGCACCTCGCGAAGCCTGGCATTCAGCACCGCGCCGCCGATCGCGCCGATGCCGAAGGCGCCGAGCATGAAACCATAGGTCAGCGGCCCGCCGGCAACGAGATCGAGGGCGACGACCGGCAGCAGCGCCAGGATCGAGCTGGCACCGATGCCGAAGAGCAGCCCTCTGACAAGGACCTTTTCGAGATTGGGCGACATCGAGACATAACGCAGGCCGGCGAAGATGGCGCTGCCGAGTGCCTCCCGCGGCAGGGTCGAGACGGGCGCGGCTGGCCGCCAGCGCAGCAGCGCATAAATCAACGCGAGGTAACTCAGCGTGTTCACCGCGAAGGCCGCGGCCGCGCCGGCAGCCGCCACGATGACGCCGCCGATTGCCGGGCCGACGCTGCGGGTGATGTTGAAACCCATGCTGTTCAGCGTGACCGCGGCCGGCAGATCGGCGCGCGGCACCATGTCGCCGACCGAGGCCTGCCAGGAGGGATTGTTGAGCGCGGTGCCGCAGCCGATTAGGAAGGTGAAGAAGAGCAGCAGCCAGGGCGTGATCCAGCCGAGAAGAGCTGAGGCCGTCAGCAGCGCCGAGACGGTGAGCATCATACACTGCGCCGTCAGCATGACCCGGCGGCGGTCATAATTGTCGGCCAGAGCGCCCGATATCAGCGAAAACAGCATGATCGGCAGCGCCGTCGAGGTCTGCACCAGTGCGACCATGTCCTCCGAGGCGGTGATCGTGGTCATCATCCAAGCGGCTCCGACCGCCTGGATCAGGCCGCCGAAATTCGAAGAAAGGCTCGCAAACCAGATGGTGCGGTAGGTATCGTGCCGCAAAGGCGCCAATGTCGACGAAGTGTAGGCCACGATTTCTCCCGCTTTTGTTATTGCGCGCCAACGGCAATATATGCGCAAGACCGGCGCTGGCCATAGGCCTGTTCACGTCGCCGGAAGGGAATTGGCCGAATCGGTCGCAGACCTTGCAATTTCGGAAAAACCCGACTATATGGCTCTCAAATTCTTGATCGCTTGATGAAGAGTGGGCCGCAAGGACCCGCTCTTTTTTATTACCGCGATCGCTTAAACAGCATGAAATTGCGAGGAGCGCACCGCTTGTCGGACATGACAAACGCAGACAACGAACTTGAGCCGCGGCTGATTACCGAAACAGGGCTCGACCAGCGTCTTGCCGATATCATCGAACCCGTTCTCGTCGGCATCGGCTTTAGGCTTATCCGCGTCCGTATGCTGAACCAGAACGGCGCGACGATGCAGGTTATGGCCGAACGCAACGACGGCACGATGTCGGTTCAGGATTGCGAAGAAGTCTCGATGGCGATTTCTCCCGTCCTCGATGTGGAAGATCCGATCGATAAAGAGTATCATCTGGAAGTGTCTTCGCCCGGCATCGACCGTCCGATGGTGCGGAAATCCGATTTCGTCCGCTGGCAGGGCCACCTTGTAAAATGCGAGACGTCGATCTTGATCGACAATCGCAAGCGCTTCCGCGGCAAGATCGTCGAAGCAGGCGCAGATGGTTTCACGCTCGAGCGTGACCAGGTTGCCTATGGGGAAGAGCAGAAGGTCACCATTCCCTTCACGGCGCTTAGCGATGCGAAGCTCATTCTGACCGACGACCTGATCCGCGATGCGTTGCGCGCCGATAAGCTGGCGAAAGCCCAGGCCGCCAACCAGAACGAAGCAGAAGACGAAGAATAACCGATCAACAGACCGCTCTAGGGACGGGAACCCGGCGAGTAAAGACGGAGAAACAAGACAATGGCAGTCAGTGCGAACCGGCTCGAACTTCTGCAGATCGCAGATGCAGTGGCGCGCGAAAAAGTCATCGACCGCGAGATCGTGCTGGCCGCAATGGCCGATGCCATCCAGAAGGCGGCACGCTCCCGTTACGGCACCGAGTCCAACATCCGGGCCGACATCAATCCGAAGACCGGCGAAATCCGTCTGCAGCGCCTGCTTGAAGTCGTCGAGAAGGCCGAGGATTATTCGACGCAGATCCCGCTGGAGCTTGCTCGCGACCGCAACCCGGACGCTGCGCTCGGCGACTTCATCGCCGATCCGCTGCCGCCGATGGATTTCGGCCGTATCGCCGCACAGTCCGCCAAGCAGGTGATCGTGCAGAAGGTGCGTGAAGCCGAGCGTGACCGCCAGTTCGACGAATTCAAGGATCGCGTCGGCGAAATCGTCAACGGTACCGTCAAGCGCGTCGAATACGGCAACGTCATCGTCGATCTCGGCCGTGGCGAAGGCATCATCCGCCGTGACGAAATGATCCCGCGCGAAAACGTCCGCTATGGCGACCGCGTCCGTGCCTACGTCTATGATGTCCGTCGCGAGCAGCGCGGCCCGCAGATCTTCCTGTCGCGCACGCATCCGCAGTTCATGGTGAAACTCTTCACCATGGAAGTGCCGGAGATTTACGACGGCATCATCCAGGTGAAGTCGGTCGCCCGCGATCCGGGTTCGCGCGCCAAGATTGCGGTGATCTCGAACGACAGCTCGATCGATCCGGTCGGCGCCTGCGTCGGTATGCGCGGCTCGCGCGTTCAGGCCGTCGTCGGCGAGCTCCAGGGCGAGAAGATCGACATCATTCCGTGGTCGCAGGACCCGGCGACTTTCGTCGTCAACGCCCTGCAGCCGGCCGAAGTCGCCAAGGTCGTTCTCGATGAGGATGCAGAGCGTATTGAAGTCGTCGTTCCCGACGAGCAGCTGTCGCTTGCGATCGGCCGCCGCGGCCAGAACGTCCGCCTCGCCTCGCAGCTGACCGGCTGGGATATCGACATCATGACGGAGGCCGAGGAATCGGAACGCCGCCAGAAGGAATTCAACGAGCGCACCAACCTGTTCATGGATTCGCTCGATGTCGACGAGATGGTCGGCCAGGTTCTGGCTTCGGAAGGTTTTGCCGCGGTTGAAGAACTGGCTTATGTCGATCTCGACGAAATCTCTTCGATCGACGGTTTCGACGAGGAAACGGCGCAGGAAATCCAGCAGCGCGCCCGCGAATTCCTCGAGCGTCTCGAAGCCGAGATGGACGAGAAGCGCAAGGCGCTCGGTGTTCAGGACGAACTGCGTGAAATCAACGGCATGACCGCCCAGATGATGGTGGCGCTCGGCGAAGACGGCATCAAGACGATCGAGGACTTTGCCGGATGTGCTGCCGACGATCTCGTCGGCTGGACGGAGCGCAAGAACGGCGAAACGAAGAAGTTCGAGGGTCTGTTCTCGAAGTTCGACGTGTCGCGCGTCGAAGCAGAACAGATGATCGTCCAGGCCCGCCTTTCGGCCGGCTGGATCACGCAAGAGGACCTGGATAAGGGGACCGAAGAAGAGGTCACCGAAGCCGAACAAGAAGCATGATGACCGCGCATGAACCGGACGCTCCTCTCGAGGACGACGATCTTGCAGGTTATGACGTGAACGGACGCATGTGTATCGTGACGCGCGAAAGCGGATCGCCGGAAGAGCTGATCCGCTTCGTCGCCGCTCCCGATGGAACAGTTGTCGCCGACCTGAAGCGCGAGCTTCCGGGACGTGGATGCTGGGTGAAGATCGACCGGTCGCTGGTCGACAGGGCAGTGGCGAAGAAGCTCTTCGCCCGTGCACTGAAGACGGATGTAAAGGCGGCGGACGATCTCGGCGCGAGTGTCGATCGGCTGCTCGCGGCGCAACTGATGCAGATGATGAACATGGCGCGGAAAGCCGGCCAGTTCGTCAGTGGATCCTCGAAAGTGGATGCCGCGGTTAGAAGCGGAGCAGCCCTTGCGGTGTTCCACGCGACTGGGGCAGCGGACGACGGCGTCCGGAAAATCGACCAGGCCCGCAAGGCCTGGCACCTCGGAATGGAGACCGAGGAGGAGATACCTTCCTTCCGTCTCTTCTCGGAGAGCGAAATGGAAGGCCTGATGGGCCAGAATGCTTTTATCCATGCCGCAGTGCTTGCAGGGCAGGCGGGTGAAGGTGTAGTGAAGCGCGCAAAGATGCTCGAACAGTACCGTATTGGCGGTCAGTCCCGGGCAGCGGGCGGCGCTGGCCGGCAAAAACAATGAGGCGGTCACCGGCATCGGCCGGTCCCATACTCATTGATCGACAGTATTGAACGACAGGGTCTGATCTAGTCATCGCTCCCTGTCCGAAGGAACGGGAACGAATGACCGATAGTAACGACGACAAGACAATCAGCGTAGCGGGCAAAAAGACACTCACCCTGAAACCATCGGGGATGAGCCAGGGCACCGTTCGCCAGGATATGGGTCGAGGTCGCACCAAGGCGGTCGTCGTCGAGACCCGTAAGCGGCGCCCGATGCGCCCGGAAGATGAAAAGCCGATCACGCCCGTCGCTCCGGCGGCCCCCGTCCGCGCAGCCGAACCGGCGCCCGCACCCGTGCAGGCGCGTCCGCAGCAGCCGACGCCGGCTCCGCGGGTTCAGCAGGGCAACAACAACCAGACGAACCAGCGTCCGGCGCAGCAGTCTCACCAGCCGCCGCGCCAGAACGATCGTCCGCGCCCGGTGGTGCTGAACCATCTGTCACCGGAAGAGATGGACGCCCGGCGCCGCGCGCTTGCCGACTCCCAGGCGCGTGACGCCCAGGATGCGATCCGCCGCGCCGAGGAAGAAAAGCGCCGTGCCGCAGAAGAGGTGATCCGCAAGGCCGCCGAAGCGGAAGAAGCTGCCCGCAGGGCCGCTGAAGAGGCTATCCGGCAGGCTGAGGCACCCGCTGTCGCAGAACCCGCAGTCGCAGAACCGGCTCCGACCGAAGCACGCTCCGACGCGCCACGGCCGCCGCAGCCCGCATCGTCGGCACCTGCTGCACGCCGGTCCGATGCGGCTGGAGCACCTGCTGCCCGTCCGGCACCCGGCGCTGCCGTCCCCGGCGCCGTTCGCGGCCGTCGCGAGGAAAAGGAAGACGACGATCGTGGCGCAGTGCGCGGCGGTCCGGTCCGTGGCCGCGTCGTTCGCCCGGAACCCGCAAAGCCGGTCACCACGCGTCCGAAGACGGATGAAGAGCGCCGTCGCGGCAAGTTGACGATCACCACTGCCAACGTGGACGGCGAGGACAATGCCCGCGGTCGTTCGCTCTCGGCGATGCGTCGCCGGCAGGAGAAGTTCCGCCGCGGTCAGATGCAGGAAACCCGCGAGAAGATCTCCCGCGAGGTGGTTCTGCCCGAGACCATCACCATTCAGGAACTGTCGCAGCGCATGTCCGAACGCGCCGTCGACGTCATCAAGTACCTGATGAAGGAAGGCCAGATGATGAAGCCGGGCGACGTCATTGACGCCGACCTTGCCGAACTCATCGCCGGCGAATTCGGCCATACGGTCAGGCGCGTGTCGGAATCCGACGTCGAACTCGGCATCTTCAACGTCTCCGACGAGGATGGCGAACTGGTTTCGCGCCCACCGGTCGTTACCATCATGGGCCATGTCGACCACGGCAAGACCTCGCTGCTCGACGCCATCCGTCATGCCAACGTGGTCTCCGGCGAAGCCGGTGGCATCACGCAGCATATCGGCGCCTATCAAGTGGAGCAGAACGGTCAGAAGATCACCTTCATCGATACGCCCGGCCACGCCGCCTTCACGGCAATGCGTGCCCGCGGTGCGCAGGCGACCGACATCGCGATCCTGGTCGTCGCAGCCGACGACAGCGTGATGCCGCAGACGATCGAATCGATCAACCACGCCAAGGCGGCCGGTGTTCCGATCATCGTGGCGATCAACAAGGTCGACAAGCACGAGGCTGATCCGCAGAAGGTCCGTAACCAGCTGCTGCAGCACGAAGTCTTCGTGGAATCCATGGGCGGTGAAGTGCTTGACGTCGAGGTTTCGGCCAAGACCGGCAAGAACCTCGACAAGCTGCTCGAGGCAATCCTGCTGCAGGCGGAAATTCTCGATCTCAAGGCCAATGCGAACCGGACCGCGGAAGGAACGGTTATCGAAGCCCAGCTCGATCGTGGCCGCGGTTCGGTCGCGACCGTGCTCGTCCAGAAGGGCACGCTGCGTCCGGGCCAGATCATCGTCGCAGGCGACGTCTGGGGCCGTGTGCGCGCTCTCGTCACCGACAAGGGCGACCATGTGAAGGAAGCCGGTCCGGCAACGCCGGTCGAGGTTCTCGGTCTTTCCGGCACGCCGCAGGCGGGCGACAAGTTCGCCGTCGTCGAAAGCGAAAGCCGCGCCCGCGAAATCTCGGAATATCGTCAGCGTCTGGCCCGCGACAAGGCGGCTGCCCGCCAGTCGGGACAGCGCGGTTCGCTGGAACAGATGATGATGCAGCGCCAGAGCGTCGGCATCAAGGAGTTCCCGCTGGTCATCAAGGGCGACGTGCAGGGCTCGATCGAAGCGATTGCCGGCGCGCTGGAGAAGCTCGGCACCGACGAGGTCCGCGCCCGCATCGTCCATTCGGGTGCCGGCGGCATCACCGAGTCGGATATCTCGCTCGCCGAAGCCTCGAACGCGGCCATCATCGGCTTCAACGTTCGTGCGAATACGCAGGCACGCCAGTTCGCCGAACGCGAAGGCATCGAAATCCGCTACTACAACATCATCTACGACCTCGTGGATGACGTGAAGGCAGCGATGTCGGGCCTCTTGTCTCCGGAACGGCGCGAAACCTTCATCGGCAATGCCGAGATCCTCGAGGTGTTCAACATCACCAAGGTCGGCAAGGTCGCAGGCTGCCGTGTCGTCGAAGGCAAGGTCGAACGTGGTGCGGGCGTCCGCCTCATCCGCAACGACGTTGTCGTTCACGAAGGCAAGCTCAAGACGCTCAAGCGCTTCAAGGACGAAGTGTCCGAAGTGCCGATGGGTCAGGAATGCGGCATGGCCTTCGAAAACTACGAAGACATGCGCGCCGGCGACGTCATCGAGTGCTTCCGCGTCGAGCATATCACGCGCACGCTCTAAACTGCTGCGCCTGAGCTTTCCGAAAGCCATCCGCCACCGGCGGATGGCTTTCGGGCATCTGCCGCCTTGACCTTTTCGACCAAAAGAGTCATGGACGCTCTCCTTTGACGGGTTCGATTCCCAGCCGCATCGGCAAATAGAGATAACAATGACCAGAGCAACTTCTTCCGCGCCTTCGCAGCGCATGCTGCGCGTTGGCGAACAGGTTCGCGCCGCTATCACCCAGGTGCTGCAGCGCGGCGAAGTGCGTGATGACGTCATCGAAGCGACCGTGATCTCGATCTCGGAAGTGCGCATGTCGCCAGACCTCAAGATCGCTACCGCCTATGTGACGCCGCTAGGCGTTTCAGACCACAGCATCGTCATCGAGGCGTTGAACCGCAATGCAAGGTTCATCCGCGGCCGGCTCGGGCAGCAGCTCCGGCAGATGAAATACATGCCGGAGGTGCGCTTCCGCGACGATACCAGCTTCGACAACTACAAGAAGATCGACGAGCTGCTGCGTTCGCCCGAGGTGAGCCGCGACCTCGACGGCGATAATGACGAACAATAAACAGAAGAGACGCATGTCCAAACCACGCAAACCCAAGGGCCGGCCGATTTCCGGCTGGCTGATCCTCGACAAGCCGGTGGATTTCGGCTCGACGGAAGCCGTTTCCAAGATCAAATGGCTCTACAAGGCGCAGAAGGCCGGTCATGCCGGCACGCTCGATCCGCTCGCCTCCGGCATGCTGCCGATCGCGCTCGGCGATGCGACGAAGACCGTTCCCTACGTGATGGATGGCCGCAAGATCTATGAATTCACGGTGAGCTGGGGCGAGGAGCGCGCGACCGACGATCTCGAGGGCGAGGTAACTGAGAGTTCGGACAAACGCCCGAGCGAACAGCAGATCCGCGATATCCTGCCTCGATATATCGGCACCATCAGCCAGGTGCCGCCGCAGTTTTCCGCTATCAAGATATCGGGTGAACGCGCCTACGATCTGGCGCGCGAAGGCGAAACCGTCGAAATCCCCTCACGTGAGGTCGATATCTTCCGGCTGACCTTGCTTGCCTGCCCGGACGCCAATAGCGCGCATTTCGAAGTGGAATGCGGCAAGGGCACCTATGTCAGGGCGCTGGCGCGCGATTTCGGCCGCGAACTCGGCTGCTACGGCCATGTGTCCGGGCTGCGGCGCACCTTCGTCGCGCCCTTCGCGGAAGAGGCCATGGTGCCGCTCGCAGATCTCGTGGCACTGGAGGCGATCGAGGATATGGACGAGCGGCTGGCGGCCCTCGACGCGCTGCTGATCGACACCTGCGAAGCGCTATCGGCCCTGCCCCATCTCGTCATCAACGACGACCAGGCGCACCGGCTGAAGATGGGCAACCCGATCCTGGTGCGTGGCCGCGATGCGCCGGTTGCCGAAAGCGAAGCCTATGCGACCGCCCGCGGCAGGCTGATCGCGATCGGCGAGATCGGCCAGGGCGAATTTCGCCCGAAGCGTGTTTTCGCCTGACCCCACAACGATAGCGATTGTCAGCCGGTAACGATGCGATATCTTCCCTGTCGGGCCGCCATAGCGGCCCGAGGGGCCATGGTGGCCCGACAGGAGAAAGAATATGCGCGTAACTGCTATCGGAATACTGACGTTCTTTTCGATGTTCCTGACCGTGGCCAACGCTCGATCCGCCGAGCGCTGGGCCGAGCTCCCGGCCTTTCCTTCGATGCCGGCGGCAAAGACGAGCGGCATGGCCGAAGTGAACGACATCAAGATGTATTACGCCGAATACGGCGAAGGCGACCCCATCCTGTTCATTCACGGCGGACTTGGAAATGCCGAGGTCTGGGGTCATCAGGTCGCCGATTTTGCCAAGGACCACTTGGTCATCGTTGCCGACAGCCGCGGCCATGGACGCTCGACGCGCAGCCAGCAGCCCTTCGGTTACGACCTGATGACATCGGATTATGTGGCACTTCTCGACTATCTGAAGATCGACAAGGTGACGCTTGTCGGATGGTCGGACGGTGGCATCATCGGCATCGACATGGCGATGAAACATCCGGAGAAGCTGACGCGGGTCATTGCCCAGGCAGCCAATGTCACGACAGAGGGCGTCAAGCCAGACGTGTTGAACGACAAGGTCTTCAACGACTACATCAACGTCGCCGGCGAATATTACAGGAAGCTGTCGCCGACGCCGAACGAATACGACGCCTTCGTCAAGCAGATATCCGAAATGTGGGCAACCCAGCCTGCCTGGACGGCCGCCGATCTTGGCAAGATCTCGGTGCCGGTCACACTTGCCATCGGCGATCATGATGAAGCCGTAAAGCTCGACCATACGGAAATGATGGCAAAACAGATTCCGGGCGCTAAACTCGTCATCCTGAAAGATGTGAGCCATTTCGCCATGCTGCAGGATCCTTCAGCCTATGACGGGATGATCCGGGGCGCCATGGCGGGCCGTTGAAGCCGCCAAGGACGACCCCTCTTTCCATCGATCCATATTTGGTTTATAGGCAGCGCCAGCATCGGGTACGCCCGTTTGCATTCGCGGCCAAAGCTGGACGACATCCCGGCTTTTGGCGACTCTATCTCCTCCTCTTAGAAAGGATCACCCGATGTCGATCACTGCTGAGCGCAAGTCTGCGCTGATCAAGGAATATGCGACCGTTGAAGGCGATACCGGTTCTCCGGAAGTCCAGGTCGCGATCCTGACCGAACGCATCAATAACCTGACCGAACACTTCAAGGACCACAAGAAGGATAACCATTCCCGCCGTGGCCTGCTGACGATGGTTTCGAGCCGCCGCTCGCTTCTTGATTATCTCAAGAAGAAGGATGAAGGCCGCTATTCCAAGCTGATCACCAGCCTGGGTATCCGCCGCTAAGATTATCCGGCGGGCGCTTTCCAAGCGTCCGCCGGATGTGTTTCGGGACACGGCTCCCGATGAAATGTTCCAGCCGCGCCCTATTTTACGCGGTGGAAAGACCGGTAGACCCGGATGGGCCGGATCTGCCAAACCAACCGTTGACCTGTCATGGGGCAGGATTGCCGGATGCTTTCGGCCAAGGCTTATCAATGAGCTTTGGCCCGGTTTCTCAAGAACTCCTGAGGAAGCCGAGGATGAAAAGCCTCCCGTTGTCTTGCCCGTGATACGTCACATTGATTGCGGTCGACTGTGCGCTGCGCCTTGATATCGGCGATGGCGCGTGCTCCCGCATTGAAGGACAAGAGATGTTTGATACACACACAGTGGAAATCGAGTGGGCCGGCCGCCCGCTGAAGCTCGAAACCGGCAAGATCGCCCGTCAGGCCGACGGCGCGGTTCTCGCCACCTACGGCGAAACCGTCGTTCTCGCCACCGTCGTCTCGGCCAAGTCGCCGAAGCCCGGCCAGGACTTCTTTCCGCTCACCGTCAACTACCAGGAAAAAACCTACGCTGCCGGCAAGATCCCCGGCGGCTATTTCAAGCGCGAAGGCCGCCCGAGCGAGAACGAGACCCTCGTTTCCCGCCTGATCGACCGCCCGATCCGCCCGCTCTTCCCGGAAGGCTACAAGAACGACACGCAGGTCGTCGTCACCGTCATCCAGCACGACCTTGAAAACAATCCCGACGTGCTGTCGATGGTTGCCACCTCGGCAGCGCTGACGCTGTCCGGCGTTCCCTTCATGGGCCCGGTCGGCGGTGCGCGCGTCGGCTACATCAACGGTGAATACGTTCTCAACCCGCATCTCGACGAGATGGACGAATCGAGCCTCGACCTCGTCGTCGCCGGCACCTACGACGCCGTGCTGATGGTGGAATCCGAAGCCAAGGAACTCAACGAAGACGTCATGCTCGGTGCCGTCATGTTCGGCCACAAGGGCTTCCAGCCGGTTCTCGACGCGATCATCAAGCTCGCCGAAGTTGCCGCCAAGGAGCCGCGCGACTTCCAGCCGGAAGACTACTCCGCTCTCGAAAGCGAGATGCTCGGCCTTGCCGAAGGTGAACTTCGCGAAGCCTACAAGATCACCCAGAAGGCCGACCGCTACGCCGCCGTCGACGCCGTCAAGGCGAAGGTGAAGGCACACTTCCTCCCCGAGGAAGGCGACGCCAGGTACACGGCCGAAGAAGTCGGCGCGATCTTCAAGCACCTGCAGGCAAAGATCGTCCGCTGGAACATTCTCGACACCAAGAGCCGCATCGACGGCCGCGACCTCGAAACCGTTCGTCCGATCGTTTCGGAAGTCGGTCTTCTGCCGCGTACGCACGGTTCGGCGCTGTTCACCCGCGGTGAAACGCAGGCGATCGTCGTTGCCACGCTCGGCACCGGCGAAGATGAGCAGTATGTCGACAGCCTGACGGGCATGTACAAGGAGCGCTTCCTGCTCCATTACAACTTCCCTCCCTACTCGGTTGGCGAGACCGGCCGCATGGGCTCCCCGGGTCGCCGCGAAATCGGCCACGGCAAGCTCGCATGGCGCGCGATCCGTCCGATGCTGCCGACCGTCGAGCAGTTCCCCTACACGCTGCGCGTCGTCTCCGAGATCACCGAGTCGAATGGCTCGTCCTCGATGGCGACTGTCTGCGGTACATCGCTCGCTCTGATGGACGCCGGCGTTCCGCTGGCAAAGCCGGTGGCCGGTATCGCCATGGGTCTGATCCTGGAAGGCGATCGCTTCGCTGTCCTCTCCGACATTCTCGGTGACGAAGACCACCTCGGCGACATGGACTTCAAGGTCGCCGGTACCGCCGACGGCATCACCTCGCTGCAGATGGACATCAAGATCGCCGGTATCACCGAAGAGATCATGAAGGTCGCCCTTGGCCAGGCCCAAGGCGGTCGTGCCCACATCCTCGGCGAAATGTCCAAGGCCATTACCGAAAGCCGCGGCCAGCTCGGTGAATTCGCTCCGCGCATCGAAGTCATGAACATCCCGGTCGACAAGATCCGCGAAGTCATCGGCTCCGGCGGCAAGGTCATTCGCGAAATCGTCGAAAAGACCGGCGCGAAGATCAACATCGAGGACGACGGCACCGTCAAGATCGCTTCGTCCTCTGGCAAGGAGATCGAAGCGGCCCGCAAGTGGATCCACTCGATCGTCGCCGAGCCTGAGATTGGCCAGGTCTACGAAGGCACGGTCGTCAAGACCGCCGACTTCGGCGCCTTCGTCAACTTCTTCGGCGCCCGCGACGGTCTCGTCCACATCTCGCAGCTCGCTTCCGAGCGTGTTGCCAAGACGCAGGACGTCGTCAAGGAAGGCGACAAGGTCTGGGTCAAGCTGCTCGGCTTCGACGAACGCGGCAAGGTTCGCCTGTCGATGAAGGTCGTCGACCAGGCCACCGGCCAGGAAATCCCGAACGAGAAGAAGAAGGAAGAAGCGGCCGAATAAGCCGCCTTCCAAATTTAATATCGGGCGCGGGAATGCTTCCGCGCCCTTTTTTGTATCCTAAAGCGTGGCGCGATCTTTCAGATTCGCTTGCCACACTTTAGGTCCTTGGTTTTGCGCATGTCGTGATCGCAAAACCGCTGAACACTTTTGCGCGACATGCTTTAAGACGAGACGAGGCCCATGAGCAGCGAGACGCTGAAGACCCTGTTCCATCCCTTTGCCAGCGGCACAGTCGAGGCGCCCGGCGAGGGCGAGCGCGTACTCTTCCTCGGCGCCGAGGCAGGCTTTGCGCTGCCGGAGGGCTTTGCCGCCTCGCTCAGCGCCGTCCAGGGCTTCCGGCCACTCTATCGGCAGCTGCTGGCGCAGCGCATCGAAGCGAAGCCAGAGATCGACGGCGAGGACTACGATGCGGCTCTGGTGCTCTGCACCAAGCACAAGGGTGAGAACGAGGCCAATCTTGCTGCCGCTATTGCCCGCACACGGGTCGGCGGCCTGATCGTCGTTGCCGGCGCGAAGGAAGACGGCATCCAGCCGCTGCGCAAGCGGATGGAAGGTTTCAATCTCGCAGTCGACCATATGCCGAAATATCACGGCGTCGCCTTCTGGTTCGGCCGGCCGGCGGATGCCGATGAGATTGTCTCCAAGCTGGCAAAGGCGCCGGTGCGTGTCGACGGCCGTTTCAATGCAACCGCCGGCATGTTCTCGCATGACCGCATCGATGCCGGATCGGAACTGCTGGCCTCGCGCCTACCGCAGGATTTCACCGGCGACGTTGCGGATTTTGGCGCCGGATGGGGCTATCTCTCCGTCGAGCTGGCCCAGAAGTCGCGTGGACTGACGCGCCTCGACCTCTACGAGGCCGATCACGCGGCTCTGGAGGCTGCCAGGGATAATCTGGCGGAGAACTGCCCGAACGCGCCTGCGCGCTTCTACTGGCACGATCTGGCGGGTGAGCCGGTCAAGGACAAATACGATCTCGTCATCATGAACCCACCCTTCCATGAGGGGCACGCAGCCGAGCCGGCACTCGGCCAGGCAATGATCAAGACTGCCGCATCCGCCCTTCGCGGCGGCGGCCGCCTGATGCTCGTCGCCAATCGCGGCCTGCCTTACGAACCGGTTCTGGCGGCGAATTTCAGGGAAAGCGGGGAAACCTGCCGCAACGCCCGCTTCAAGGTGCTGTGGGCGAAGAAATAGGGCTCAAGCAGCCTCGATCCGATCATTCTTATCGATAGAAAAAGGCCGTGCGCATCATCTGCGCACGGCCTTTGAGTTTCGATCGAATAATGTTTATTCGACGTCCGCTTTGCGCAGCGTTTCCAGCGTCGGCATGGAGGTGACGTTGAAGCCGGCGTCGACGAAGTGGATTTCGCCGGTGACGCCGGAGGAAAGGTCGGAGAGCAGGTAGAGAGCCGAGTTGCCGACCTGATCGATGGTCACAGTCTTGCGCAGCGGTGCATTGCGCTGGTTCCAGGAGAGGATCGCGCGCGCATCCGAGATGCCGGCGCCGGCAAGCGTGCGGATCGGGCCGGCGGAAATGGCATTGACGCGGATGCCCCGCGGGCCGTAGTCGGCGGCGAGATAGCGCACCGAAGCCTCAAGCGCTGCCTTGGCAACCCCCATGACGTTGTAATTCGGGATGACGCGCGTCGAGCCATTGTAGGTCAGCGTCAGCATCGCACCGCCATCTTCCATCAACGGCGCGCAGCGCTTGGCGATCTCGGTGAAGGAGAAACAGGAAATGACCATTGTGCGGCTGAAATTCTCACGCGTCGTATCGGCGTAGAGACCCTTGAGCTCATTCTTGTCGGAAAAGCCGATGGCATGGACGATGAAATCGAGTTTGCCCCAGCGCTCCTTGATCGCGTCGACCACGGCATCGACCGAGGCGGTGTCCTCGACGTCGCAGGGCAGCACGAAATCCGAGCTGACCTCGGCAGCAAGCGGCTTGACGCGCTTGCCGAGCGCATCGCCCTGATAGGTGAAGGCGAGTTCCGCACCTTGTGCGGCGAGAGCTTTTGAAATCCCCCAGGCGATCGAGTGGTTGTTGGCGACGCCCATGATGAGCCCGCGCTTACCCTGCATAATTCCCGTCATATTATTATCCGTTATAGCGCTGGAAGACGAGCGTGGCGTTGGTGCCGCCGAAGCCGAAGGAATTGGAGAGGGCAATATCGATCTTGGCGTCGTCGATGCGCTTGCGCACGATCGGCACGCCTTCGAATTCGGGATCAAGCTCGGTGATATGAGCGCTTTCGCCAATGAAGCCTTGCTGCATCATCAGCAGGGAATAGATCGATTCCTGCACGCCGGCAGCGCCAAGCGAATGGCCGGTCAGCGACTTGGTCGACTGGACATGCGGAATCTTCGAGCCGAATACCTCGCGGATGGCGCCGATTTCCTTGCTGTCGCCGACCGGCGTCGACGTGCCGTGGGTGTTGATATAGTCGACATCACCTTTGACGGTGGCGAGCGCCTGGCGCATGCAGCGGATAGCGCCCTCGCCCGAGGGGGCAACCATGTCGTAGCCGTCCGAGGTTGCGCCGTAGCCGACGATTTCGGCATAGATCTTTGCACCGCGGGCCTTGGCACGCTCCAGCTCCTCGAGCACCAGCACGCCGGCGCCGCCGGCGATGACGAAACCGTCGCGGTTGACGTCATAGGCGCGCGAAGCGCTGTCCGGCGTGTCGTTATATTTGGAGGACATGGCGCCCATGGCGTCGAAGAGATTGGACATCGTCCAGTCGAGGTCCTCGTGGCCGCCAGCGAACATCACGTCCTGCTTGCCCCACTGGATCATCTCGGCGGCGTTGCCGATGCAATGCGCCGACGTCGAGCAGGCCGACGAGATCGAATAATTGACGCCGTGGATCTTGAACCAGGTGGCGAGTGTGGCCGATGCGGTCGAGGACATCGCCTTCGGCACGGCGAAGGGGCCGATACGCTTCGGGCTGTTGTTCTTCACAGTGATTTCGGCAGCCTCGATGAGGGTGCGGGTGGACGGGCCGCCGGAGCCCATGATGATACCGGTGCGTTCGTTGTTGCCGATGTCCTTGTCCTCAAGACCGGAATCGGCAATCGCCTGCTTCATGGCGACATGGTTCCAGGCACCGCCCTGCGACAGGAAGCGCATGGCGCGGCGGTCGACCAGTTCGGCAAGTTCCGCCGAACCGAGCTTGGGACTACCCCAGACCTGGCACTTGAATCCATGTTCGGCGAAATCGCTCGAAAAGGAGATACCCGACTTTGCCTGCCGCAAGGATTCGGTGACTTCGGCCGCGTCGTTTCCGATCGAGGACACGACACCCAGACCCGTGACAACTACCCGTCTCATCTGATCAAACCTTTGTTGTTTTCGTCAGCCGCTCGAAATGCGGTTTCAGGCCGTCTTGTCTTTCGATAGACCGACGCGAAGGTCGGCCGCCTGATATATGGTCTCGCCGTCCGCCTTTAGCCAGCCGTCGGCGGTGCCGAGGACCAGACGGCCGCGCATGACACGCTTGAAGTCGATTCCATATTCGATCAGCTTCGTCTCTGGCCGGACCATGCCCTTGAATTTCACTTCGCCTGTTGAAAGCGCCATGCCACGGCCTGCCTCGCCGAGCCAACCCAGAAAGAAACCGGTCAACTGCCACATGCCGTCGAGACCGAGGCAGCCTGGCATGATCGGATTGCCTTCGAAATGGCAGGGAAAATACCAGTCATCCGGGCGAACGTCATATTCGGCCCGGAGGTAGCCCTTATCGAAGGTGCCGCCCGTTTCGGAAATATCCGTGATGCGGTGAACCATCAGCATAGGCGGCAGGGGCAGCTGCGCATTGCCGGGGCCGAACAGCTCGCCATGGGCGCAAGCGATGAGTTCTTCATACGAGAAGCTGGACTGTCTGGTCGTCATAAAGTTTCTTTTCCCCCCGCATCAAGCCGATGGATGTGAACGTGTAGTCCAAGTTCTTCAGAAAATGAAGCACAAGCAAGGCAGCTTCATTCATCGCCCCGGACCAGGCTTGCGCCATTATTTGGTGGTCGCATACAGGAAGGCTAGGGCCGGGACCAGACCTATTTGCGTCAAAAGCCCGTTTTTGCCGCGTTTATGAGGCTCCTGTCCCCATTGAACTATTGAAAGGCTCCGATGCAAAAGTTATACCCCTTAAAGAAACATGATTGCTTTATGCCAGAATAACTGGAGTTGGTTTTGATGACGGGTGCACTCCCGATCGCAATAGAGGTAAGGCTGCGCGGTGCGGGCCTGCGCCCTACTCGCCAGCGTGTCGCGCTCGGCGACCTCCTGTTTGCCAAGGGCGACCGGCATTTGACCGTCGAGGAACTGCATGAGGAGGCGGTTGCCGCCGGCGTGCCAGTGTCGTTGGCAACCGTCTACAACACGCTGCATCAATTCACGGAAGCCGGTCTCATCCGGGTTCTCGCCGTCGAGAGCGCCAAGACCTATTTCGACACCAATGTTTCCGACCATCACCATTTCTTCGTCGAAGGCGAAAACGAGGTGCTCGACATTCCCGTCAGCAACCTGACGATCGCCAATCTGCCGGAACCGCCTGAAGGCATGGAGATCGCCCATGTCGACGTGGTGATCCGCCTGCGCGCGAAGCAGGGCTGACGACGCCTCTAGAGCCGCGCCGGATCGGCCTCATGCGACGCCCTTTAGATCCTTTTTTTATGCATGTCGGTGTCCCAAAACCGCTGCGCACTTTTTGGGCGACATGCATTAGGCTTCACATGACATCGTCCGGATGCCGGCCAGGCTTGTGCCTGTAGGTGGGGAAGGTCCAGCCGAACCACAGGGCTCCACCGCGCACCGCAAAGGCCGCCACGACGCCGCAGGCAGACGCAAGATAGAGCTGCACTCCGAGCGCATTGGCGAGCGTGAAGACGCCGGAGCCGATGAGGGCTGCGGTCACGTAGATTTCCGGCCTCAACAGCACCGAAGGCTCGTTTGCCATCAGATCGCGCAGGATGCCACCGAAGGTCGCCGTCAGCGTGCCGGTGACGATCGCGATGGTCGGCGAGCCGGTGGCGGCGAGGCCCTTGGCGGCGCCGATCACGCAATAGGCGGCAAGGCCGATCGCATCCAGCCAGATCAGCAGGCGATAGCGCGATTCCAGCAGGTGGGCGGTGAAGAAAACGATGACGCCCATGACGCAGCAGACGAGGATATAGGCCGGGTTCAGAACCCAGAAGACCGGCACGCGGCCGAGCACGATATCGCGGACCGTGCCGCCGCCCGTTCCCGTCACCATGGCGAAAAACAGAAAACCGATCAGGTCCAGCTGCTTGCGCGAGGCGGCGAGCGCGCCCGTCGCGGCAAACAGCGCAATGCCGGCATAATCGAGATAGACGAGCAAGGACATGCGAACCTCGGAACCGGCAGAAGTTTCAGAGCATGATGGCGAAAAATGTCAGCAGTTTTCGGACGACATCATGCTCTACCTATTCTCGGGAAAGAACCACGGCGGCAAGGGCGGCGCAAGGCGGCGGCGTCATAAAGCGAAGGTCTTTATTTGATGCATGTCTTTGTCCCAAAACCGCTGCACACTTTTGGACGACATGCATTGGGCTACAGAGCCTTTATCCAAAAGAGGAAAGCCGTGAAAACGCTGGTGCTCGCCGTTCTGAATATCGTCCTGCTGCTTGTCATGCCGGCTGTCGCCTTCGGCCAGCAATCGTTGATCTCGGATCCTGAGATCTACGAGAAGAAACACTTCCAGGAGCAGTGCAAGACGGCCGAATTTGCCGACGGCTTCATCATCCGGCAGGACATCAACAATGATGGCCTGATCGATGCGGTGGTCAACGAGGGCCAGCTGACCTGCGACGGGCAGAAGGGGCCGCAATGCAATGACGACGGCTGCACCTATAATTTCTACCTGCAGGTTGCCGAGGGCGGTTATTTCATGATCGCGACGGCGCAGATCTATGGCTACGATTTCGTCCAGCGCTTCGGCAACATGGTGCTGGCGATGAAGATGCATCCGCGTTTCTGCGACCGCACCGAAGGTGATCCCTGCATCGTGACGGCCCGCGTCCGCGGCACGAAATTCGTCACCATCTCGAAGAAATAGCTCAGCGCAAGACCCGAAATCGGAATCGATTTTCGAGTCATTCGCAAATTCAAAGTGATAGAGCGTCCTTGGCGCGTCCTGTTGGACGCGCGGCGCTCTATTGCGGATAAAGTTCCGACGTGCGACCGGCGAGATAATATCCCACCAAGCCGTACCATTCGCGGATCGCCGTCGCCAGGTTCTGCGCGTTGAGGTTCGGCTGGGTGAAATCGAGCCCGAGCCTCACCTGGCCATCGGTGCGATAATCGGTCGGCCAGGGCACGATATCGATGCCGAGCTTGCGGAAGATGCCGACGGACCGCGGCATGTGGAAACCCGACGTGATCAGCAGGCAATTGGAAAGCCCCTGGCTTGCCAGGAATTCCTTGGTGTTAACGGCGTTTTCAAAGGTCGTGCGCGATTGCCTCTCTTCGATCAGGCGATCCCTGCCAACGCCGAAGAGCGGGAAGAAGCGCTCGGATGCCGCCGCATCGCCTTCGTAGATGCCCGAAATGGAGCCGTCGCCGCCCGATACCAGAATGCGCGACTGCGGAAATTTCTGCGCAAGCCGCAAGGCTTCGATGAAGCGGTCGGCCCCGCCGTTTAATTCTATGCCGTGGCGCGCCGTGTTCACCTCATTTTCGAAGGCGCCGCCGAGCACGATCATGCATTGCAGGCTACCCGGATCAGCGGCGGGCTTTGCGAAGCGCTGCTCGAGACCCTGCATCAGAAGGTTGCCGGCCGTGGTGTAGAGCGTGACGAAAAGGATGAGGGCCGCACCCGTTGCGCCGAGGATACTTAAGGTACGCCAGCGCAGAAGACCGGCAAGCAGGGCAAAAAAGACGAGGAAGAATGCCAGCGACAGCGGTTGAGCGAAAATCCAGACAAGCTTCGAAATCAGGAACAAGACCCACTCCTTGGGGATTGGCGGCGGTCCTTTCTATCCGATTCGACGGTAACAGGAATGCGACGGTTCTATTTCACGCGCGCAGCGGCCGATCGATGTGGCGCGATCTTCTGGTTGAAGCGCCGCTGAAGCGGCCGCGGGATGAACATGGCAGCAAGTGCAAGCACCATGGCGAAGAGGGAGACCAGCCACAGTGCATGCGCGCCCGTCAGCCGCGTCAGGACGGCGCCGACGATCGCGCCAAGCATCATGCCCCCCCAGGGCACAATCTGGATCGTCCATTCGATATGGCGGTCGCCGATGATCCAGCGGCCGATGCCGCGGCCGAAGCGCGACAGGGCGCCGGTCACATAGGTTAGGCCGATCGGCAGGCCTTCGATGTGTTCGACGGCAGCGTTCACCATGCCCATGGAAAAAACGATCATGTAGAACCGAGCGAACAGCATGTTCTGCACCGTCATCATCGAGGCGAGCGCCAGGACGAGACCGACGCAGCCGAGCACCACGAAGATGCGGCGCTCGGAGACATGAGCGATGACGACCCCAGCCGCGTTGCCGAGCACGAAAACGACGATGGCGGAGATCAGGACCGCCGCGTGATAAAGATTGCCCTCACTCAAGGCCAGTGCCGCCCGCGTCGTGTTGCCTGTCATGAAGGAGACGAAATCGCCGGTCAGCAGAAGACCGGTCGCATCGGTCATGCCAGCCAGAAACGAGATCGAGCCGACGAGGGCGAGCCCGGTCAGGGTTCGTCGGGTCCGGATGATGCGACGGCGTCTTGATCTGGTCATTGGCTGAGGGTCCTGGAGCCGAATCGCTGAGATTCCAGCAACGAACATACATCCTCTCATTGAGGAATTGGCAAAGGCGATCGGAAGCGGATGGGGGCGGACTTGAATGGCAACACATTTTCGGCCATAGAAACGGCGTTGCTTCAGATCGAAGCTCCGTAAGCGTTTACGTCAATCAACGCGCAACCCGCCGATCGGCGCTGCGCAATTGTCTGATCGGCACCTTACGGAGATCAAAATGCCCAAAGGCAAACTCCCCAAACGTTACAATACGATCGTCATGCCGCTTATCCTCTCGCTGTTGATGACCTCAGTCGTCTCAGCGATCAGCATCGTGAGAGCACAAGGCCTGACTGCGCCTGCACTTGCCATGTGGCCCTCCGCATGGGCGCTCTCCTGGGCGATCGCCTTTCCCGTCCTGCTATTGGTGCTGCCGGTGGTCAGGCGGGTGACGGCTGTTATCGTCGAGATGTGAGCGCAAGGCGCCGGCGGGCTGCGCAGGCGGCCTGCCGGAGTTGGCGTGGGGAGGTGAGAGTCTTTTATTTGCGAATGTGCCAAGCATATTCGCACAAATTAGCTGTTCGGTTTTCGCACGGCAGCATGCGGTGCCTAATCGGAATCGGTCTTTTAATTGGTCAGGCGACCGGGATCCCAATCAAGCTAGACTAATCTCTTGCTGGCAAAAGCCCTGCCAGAATGCGATTTCAGATATTTTTCGAATTCAAGGGCTTTGTGCTTGTCGGGAAAGGCACAATACCAGAGCAAATTCCATGGTACGAATTTGGCAGTGTGGGTGGATTTTCCGGCATTGTGAGCCGCAAGCCGCTGTTTCAGATCTGCGGTAGACCCGGTATATTCCTGATCGGGAAAATCAACGCTGCGGAGAATATAAACATACCACATCAGCGTTTCAGCCCGTCGTCCCCCTTCGGGCTATGCCGGGCACTGCTTCGGCCTAACGGTTTCTCGCGGCGGTGCCACGCGAAGCCCGTAAGGGCGAAGCGTGGTGGAGCTAAGCGGGATCGAACCGCTGACCTCTTGCATGCCATGCAAGCGCTCTCCCAGCTGAGCTATAGCCCCATCAAGGTGGTCCGGCTCGAGGCCGGTCCTGGGATACTCCTCAAGGCGTGCCCTGCGGAGTGGCGGCTTATTACTTCCGGTTTTCAGAGATAGCAAGCCTAAAAAAATGCGGCCCGGAGAATTTTTTCCTCGCCGGGCCGAAATGCAGTCGTCAGACTTCGTCGTCGTCGCCGGTCACGCCGATGATGTCGCTCATGTCGTCATCGTCGTCGTCTTCGTCCGGTGTGAGGAAGGTATCGTCGTCGTCGTCGCCTTCGATTTCAACATCGTCATCGCCGATATCGGGAATGTCGTCGCCGCCGGCGGCTTCATCGGCATCTTCCAGCGAAACCAGTTCGACTTCGGTGTTTTCAGTATCGACTTCCGCGACCTCGTCTTCTTCGGCAACTTCGGCGATCGCCGAGGTTTCTTCGAAGAAGGACAGAGGATAGGACTTGCCGGTATAAGGAGAAACGATCGGATCCCGGTTCAGATCATAAAACTTCTTGCCGGTTTCCGGATCGGTACGCTTGGTTCCAAGTTCCGCTTTCGCCACTATAAGCCTCGTGTGAATGACCGAATAAGAGATTCGGCAAATGCCGATCAAGCCGGCGTTCCATCGGAATTTATAAGCCGGTCCCCTTAATCGCTGTGGCTTCCCATGTCAAAGCCAAACTTTGCGATCGAAGCCCGGGGTTTTTGGCAAGCCGACGGATGACCGCCCGGCGCGTTTGTGTTAACGAGCCGCAACAGCTGCAGAAGCGGACGGGAATTGCGACCGGCCAAGCCTGTCTTGTGGCAAAAATAGACTGCATTTGCAAAGGATTACGCATGTTGCACGGCTCTGCGCCCAGGCCCGCCACCGCCCGCAAATCCGCCGGTCTTACGGGCAGCGTGCGTATTCCGGGCGACAAGTCGATCTCGCATCGTTCCTTTATGTTCGGCGGGCTTGCTTCCGGCGAAACCCGGATCACCGGCCTGCTCGAAGGCGAGGACGTGATCAATACCGGCCGCGCAATGCAGGCAATGGGCGCCAGAATCCGCAAGGTGGGCGAACAATGGGTGATCGAGGGCACCGGCAACGGTGCGCTGCTTGCACCTGACGCGCCGCTCGACTTCGGCAATGCCGGCACCGGCGTGCGGCTGACCATGGGCCTCGTCGGCACCTACGACTTTCGCTCCACCTTCATCGGCGACGCCTCGCTTTCGAAACGGCCGATGGGCCGCGTGCTCAATCCGCTGCGCGAAATGGGCGTGCAGGTCAGCGCCTCCGAGGGCGACAGGCTGCCGGTGACGCTCAGAGGCCCGGGAACGCCGAGCCCGATCCGCTATCGGGTGCCGATGGCATCCGCCCAGGTGAAATCGGCCGTCCTGCTTGCCGGTCTCAATACGCCGGGTGTCACCACCGTCATCGAGCCGGTGATGACGCGCGACCATACCGAAAAGATGCTGCAGGGTTTTGGCGCCACCCTTTCCGTCGAAACGGACAGCGAGGGTGTGCGCACAATCCGGCTCGAAGGCCGCGGCAAGTTGGCGGGCCAGGTGATCGACGTTCCGGGCGATCCCTCCTCCACCGCCTTCCCGCTGGTTGCGGCGCTGCTTGTCCCCGGCTCCGACATCACCATCGTCAACGTGCTGATGAACCCGACCCGCACCGGGCTGATCCTGACGCTGCAGGAGATGGGGGCTGATATCGAGGTGCTGAACGCACGTCTTGCCGGCGGCGAAGACGTGGCGGATCTGCGCGTGCGCCATTCCGAGCTCAAGGGCGTGACCGTTCCCGAAGATCGCGCGCCGTCGATGATCGACGAATATCCTATCCTGGCTGTCGCTGCCTGTTTCGCCGAGGGCGCGACGATCATGAAGGGGCTTGAGGAATTGCGCGTCAAGGAGTCCGACCGTCTTTCCGCTGTGGCCGACGGGCTGAAACTCAATGGTGTGGATTGCGACGAGGGCGAGGATTTTCTCATCGTGCGCGGCCGGCCAGACGGCACGGGCCTCGGCAACGCTGCCGACGGCAAGGTCAGCACACATCTCGACCATCGCATCGCCATGAGCTTCCTTGTCATGGGGCTCGCCTCGGAGCATCCTGTCACGATCGACGACGCGGCGATGATCGCGACTAGTTTTCCGGAATTCATGCAGCTGATGACCGGCCTTGGAGCGAAGATCGAGCTGGTGGCGGAATGATGTGCCAGCTGCCGCATGTCCGCAAAGACGACCTCATTCGCCGTTTCGGCGTGCTGCCGCAGGATTGATCATATGACAAACGAGACCTTCACCATCGCCATCGATGGCCCGGCGGCGGCCGGCAAGGGCACGCTTTCACGCCGCATCGCCGACCAATACGGCTTCCATCATCTGGATACCGGCCTGACCTATCGCGCCACGGCCAAGGCGCTGCTCGATGCCGGCCTGCCGCTGGACGATGAGGCGGTGGCGGAAAAGATCGCAAGAGAGGTTGAACTCGCTGGATTGGATCGCGATATACTTTCCAAACATGAGATCGGCGAAGCCGCCTCGAAGATTGCCGTCATGCCGGCGGTGCGCCGGGCTCTGGTCGAGGCGCAACGGCGGTTTTCGGCGAAAGCGCCGGGAACCGTGCTCGACGGGCGCGATATCGGCACGGTCGTCTGCCCGGACGCGCCAGTGAAACTCTATGTAACGGCGTCGCCGGAAGTTCGCGCACGACGCCGTTATGACGAGATCCTCGGCAGGGGCGCTGCGGCAGATTTCGATGCGATCTTCGAGGACGTCAAGCGGCGGGACGAACGTGACATGGGACGGGCCGACAGCCCTTTGAAACCAGCTGATGATGCGCACTTGCTTGATACGTCGGAAATGAGTATAGAGGCCGCGTTTCAAGCTGCTCAATCGATCATCGATGCGGTCTTGAGCCGAAATGCCTAAATTCAAGCGATTTTGCGTGCTCTGAGCATGGATCGCTTCTAATATAGCAAGCCTGAAATTCCGTCCAAGCGCCGGATTGCCTTCGTGAGAGGGCGGACTGGGTTCAGGCCCGTTCAACGCAAACCAACCGGCGCATACGTGTCCGCTTCCGTTTCAGGACACGCAGGAGATTTTATGTCAGTAGCTACCCCCTCCCGCGAGGATTTCGCGGCTCTTCTCGAAGAGTCCTTTGCCAAGAACGACCTGGCCGAAGGCTATGTCACCAAGGGCATCGTCACGGGCATCGAGAAGGACGTCGCCGTTGTCGACGTCGGCCTGAAGGTTGAAGGCCGCATCGCGCTCAAGGAATTCGGCGCGCGCGCCAAGGACGGCCTGTTGAAGGTCGGCGACGAAGTCGAAGTTTATGTCGAGCGCATCGAAAACGCGCTTGGCGAAGCCGTTCTGTCGCGCGAGAAGGCTCGCCGCGAAGAAAGCTGGGTCAAGCTCGAAGCCAAGTTCGAAGCTGGCGAGCGCGTCGAAGGCGTGATCTTCAACCAGGTCAAGGGCGGCTTCACGGTCGACCTCGACGGTGCGATCGCCTTCCTGCCGCGTTCTCAGGTCGATATTCGCCCGATCCGCGACGTGACCCCGCTGATGCACAATCCGCAGCCCTTCGAAATCCTCAAGATGGACAAGCGCCGCGGCAACATCGTGGTTTCGCGCCGTACGGTTCTGGAAGAATCCCGTGCCGAGCAGCGTTCTGAAATCGTCCAGAACCTCGAAGAAGGCCAGGTTGTTGACGGCGTCGTCAAGAACATCACCGATTACGGTGCGTTCGTTGACCTCGGCGGCATCGACGGCCTGCTGCACGTCACCGACATGGCATGGCGCCGTGTGAACCATCCGTCGGAAATCCTGAACATCGGCCAGCAGGTCAAGGTTCAGATCATCCGTATCAACCAGGAAACCCACCGTATCTCGCTCGGCATGAAGCAGCTCGAGAGCGATCCGTGGGATGGCATCCAGGCCAAGTATCCGGAAGGCAAGAAGATTTCCGGTACCGTTACGAATATCACCGACTATGGTGCATTCGTCGAGCTGGAGCCGGGCATCGAAGGCCTGATCCACATCTCGGAAATGTCCTGGACCAAGAAGAACGTTCACCCCGGCAAGATCCTGTCCACGAGCCAGGAAGTCGAAGTCGTCGTTCTCGAAGTCGACCCGTCCAAGCGCCGTATTTCGCTCGGCCTCAAGCAGACGCTGGAAAACCCGTGGGCAGCATTCGCCCGCAGCCATCCGGCCGGCACTGAAGTCGAAGGCGAAGTCAAGAACAAGACCGAATTCGGCCTGTTCATCGGCCTCGACGGCGATGTCGACGGCATGGTGCACCTCTCCGACCTCGACTGGAACCGTCCAGGCGAACAGGTCATCGAGGAGTTCAACAAGGGTGACGTCGTCAAGGCCGTCGTTCTCGACGTCGATGTCGAGAAGGAACGCATCTCGCTCGGCATCAAGCAGCTCGGCAAGGATGCAGTCGGCGACGCCGCTGCTTCTGGCGACCTGCGCAAGAATGCAGTCGTTTCCTGCGAAGTCATCGCAGTCAACGACGGCGGTGTCGAAGTGAAGCTCGTCAACCACGAGGATATCACTTCCTTCATCCGTCGCGCCGATCTCGCCCGCGACCGCGACGAACAGCGCCCTGAGCGCTTCTCGGTCGGCCAGGTCTTCGACGCCCGCGTCACCAACTTCTCCAAGAAGGACCGCAAGATCATGCTGTCCATCAAGGCTCTGGAGATTGCGGAAGAGAAGGAAGCCGTTGCCCAGTTCGGTTCGTCCGACAGCGGCGCTTCGCTCGGCGACATCCTGGGCGCAGCCCTGAAGAACCGCGGCGGCGAATAAGCCTCGCATCCGCCTTTGAATTGAAGAACCCGCCGGAGCGATCCGGCGGGTTCTTCATTTTCAGGCAATCAAAGTGTTATTCCCAGCCGACCATGCGCTGATAGAGCGCATAGACCGGGTCGTCGGCCGGGCGGCCGGGCTGATAGGCCGACGGTTCGGTATCGATCATCCTCGGCGTCCTCCGCTCGGGTGTCGCGTCGGTCGTTTCGGCATCGGGCTCGGCATCCTCGCCACCGGACCGTGCCTGCTGCTGATCCTCGGACTCGTCGTCGCGGTGGTGCTGATGCTGGTGGTGCGTTTCGCCCGCCTTCTCGTTCGATGGCGTATCCTTGGCGAATTGGTAGGGCAGCTGGCTATAGGCAAGGCCCTCCGGCATCTTTGCCGCCAGCGGCACATAGGAGGCCTCGGCCGTCTCGGGGATCGGCATCATCTGCGGTTGCGCAGAGATTTCTTTCGGCTGACGGGCTGCCGCCGCCGCCTCAATATCCATCTGCGGTGGGCGGAGTGCTGTCGATTGGCGGGGATCGGGTGCTGTGAATTCGGCCGGCTGCCTCAAGGTCTCGGTCGCATCGCTGATGACGGCGTCGTCGAGGATCGCATCAATCTCCACGGCCGCCTCGACGGCAACATCCTCCAGCACGGTTTCGACGTCTTGCTCGCGGATGATCGTGGCGATCAGCTCGGAGACTTCTTCGGTCATGGAGGCAACGATTCCTGCCCAGTTCCTGGGAATGACAGGATCGACCTTTTCCGACATCGCGTGGGGTTGGATGGCGGGCGGCTCCGGCGTTTCCTGCGTATCGCCGGCCGCCGCGGCTTCCGTCGACAAGGGTTGCCGGGTTTCGATCTCCTGCGACGCAGACTTTTCCAGGGCGACCTCCCTTGCCGTCGCAGGGGTGGGCTGAGCCCGGTTTTCAGCATGCGGCGTTTCCGGATCGGCAGCTTCCACGGCTTCGGCGATAAGCGCTTCTTCGGTGGTCGTCAGAGCTGCGGCCTCGATCAGCGAATCGGCCGGCGCGGCCACCTTGTCTGCCGGCTGGCGCATGGCGGCAGGCAGGCTGTCCTCATGCAGCCGGATCTCGGGGCGAGCTTCGGCGCGCATCGGCGAAGCGTCATTCTGGCCATAGGAGCGGACGACGGCGCGGGCGGCGAGGTCGCGATCCTTGTAGCGGACGATTTCCAGATAGGCGACGATGCGGGCGGCTTCAGGGCCTGTCGGGTTCTTCAGGGCCTCGGCGATTGTCCGGAGCGGCACGCTATGCCCCTGCTCGGTGAGCTGGCGCTCAACCTCGTCGATCCCAGCGGTTGGCAGCTGCCGGATGGCATCGGCCAGCCGAGAGGCGAAGGCAAGATTGCTCTCGTCCTCGCCACGATCCAGCGAGATCGAGCGGCCTGCCGCATCGATGACATCGAAAAGGGCTTCGACCATGCGCTCACGCGCCGCAAGGAGCAGAATATTGAGCTTGCCGGCAATGGCGGAATTGAGGTCTGCGGCTTCGACGGCGTTGACGGGCGGGGGGGCAATCACGGAGTGGCCGAGACCGCTGGCGACGATCGCCGCTGTCTGACCCTGGGACGAAAAGCTTGCATTGGACGCTGCACGAACGGGAGTCAACATGGCATGCTCCTTTCGTAAAGTGACGATGAAAGCAGGCTCTAGAAAAGGACCGCGCTCATCCGGTCCCCTTGCATCCCAGCAGATCCTCCTGTCCGCATGACGCAGTTTCGGCGTCATCGAATGCATAAAAATTAACAGGAATGTTAATAAACAGGCGTTAATGAATCGCTAACGGCCGCGGACAAGTCTGCCGCAGGGTTATTAGCAAACGCAGAATGAAGGCCATTCGCTCAGCTGTGGGCGAAGATATCGGCCTCTTCCCAGCCAAGCAGGTCGAGCTTGGCGCGGGTCGGCAGGAATTCGAAGCAGGCCGTCGCATGATCGTAGCGGCCGTCGCGGATCAGGCGTTCCGTCAGCTTATCGCGCAACGCATGCAGATAAAGCACGTCGGACGCGGCATATTCGAGCTGGGCCGGAGACAGCGTCTCGGCCGCCCAATCGGAAGATTGCTGCGCCTTGGAGACATCGACGTCGAGCATCTCCTTGAGATTATCCTTGAGGCCGTGGCGATCCGTATAAGTTCGGATCAGGCGCGAGGCGATCTTGGTGCAGAAAACCGGGGTCGTCGTGACGCCGAAAGTATGGAAGAGCACGGCAATATCGAAGCGGCCGTAATGAAAGATCTTCTGATGGGTGGGGTCTTCGAGCAGGGCGACAAGATTTGGCGCCTGCTTCTGGCCGGCGGCGATGCGGATGATATCGGCGGTGCCGTCACCCGGCGAAAGCTGGACGACGCAGAGCCGATCGCGGCGCGGCACCAGGCCGAGCGTTTCGGTGTCGATTGCTATCGCGCCGGTGTAGCGGGCGGCATCGGCCGCGGAAATATCGCCTTCGTGAAAACGTATGGTCGCCGCCATGAGACTGTCTTTCGTTCGAATGCATCCCCTACAGCGCCGCGCGTCTTTTCGAGAGCCGCAAATGACGCTGTAGCACTTTGAATGGCTGCATAATTTTATCCTCAAATCGATTCCGATTTAAGGAATTATGCAGCAGCGCTATAGCGCAAAGGCGCAGAATGCGAAACCGCTTTCCTGCCACTAGAGTGCCGTGCGTCCTCTCGGACGGATTTAGGACGCTCTACCTCTCTTAATCTCCGCATCGTGCTGGCGGTTCAGAATGTCGGCGGCGTGTTGATCCAGAGAAGCACGGTTTCGCCATCGTGGCGATTGCGCCAGGAATGGTCGCGGCGGCTTTCGAAATAAAGTGAATCGCCAGGCCCGAGATCGAAGAATTGATCGCTGTCGAGCACCAGTTCGAGCCGGCCGGACAGAACATGCATGAATTCCTCGCCCTCGTGGCGATAGGCGCCTTCGCTGGCAGCACCCGGCGCCAGCACGAAACGATGGCAATCCATCATCCTGCGGCCTTCGGCAAGGAGCTGCACCGTGACACCCGGCGTTGTTTCCGGCCACTTGCGCCATTCGCCGGCGCGCACCAGCACCGGCACGTCCCCGCTTTCTTCGCCGGAAAGGCGGGAGACGGTGGTGCCGTAATATTCGGCAAGATCATGCAGCGTCTTGAAACCGACGCCCTGCGAGGTGCGCTCCAGCGTCGAGAGCGTCGACGAGGTGACGCCGATGTCGCCGGCCACCTGATCGAGCGTCTTGCCGCTCGCATGGCGCAGGCTGCGCAGCTTGCGGCCGAGACCGTTGTCCTGGCTTGCCTCGGCGCTATCAGCGGAGGGCTCCTCGCTCTCCAGCGCCTCGCGGATTGCCGCGGGATTGAGGCCACGCTCGACACGATACCAGGAGATGCGCTTCAACCGCGCCACGTCGTCGGCGCTGTATTGCCGATGACCGGTTTCCGAACGGCCGGGAACCACCAGACCCTGGCTTTCCCAGAGGCGCAGCGTCGAGGCCGAAACGCCTGCCAGCCGCGCGGCTTCCGCCACCTTGTAGCGTACAGGTCCATTATCGTTCATCCGAAAGTATCCCCGATTCCAATCGCCCCAGAGCCTTCATCAAAAAGCGCGATGTTTGAAGCAAAAAATGTCGCTTGATTTCTTGCAGGAAAAATGTAGGAACTTTCTACAAATCTTGCAGAACTTATGCAAGATAGTTCTGAAGCCCCTTTTCAGCGCAGGAGCGCATCGATGAACGCGATCAACCTTACGGACCGGAAGAACGCTGCTATTTCACGCGGCGTCGGCATGACGACACAGATTTATGCGGATCGCGCAGAGAATGCGGAGATCTGGGACAAGGAGGGCCGCCGTTACATCGATTTCGCCGCCGGCATCGCCGTTCTCAACACCGGCCACCGCCATCCCCGGGTCATCGCAGCGGTCAAGGATCAGCTCGACCGCTTCACCCATACCTGCCATCAGGTGGTGCCCTATGAAAGCTACGTCCATCTGGCCGAACGGCTGAACGTGCTGGTGCCCGGCGACTTCGAGAAGAAGACGATCTTCGTGACGACAGGCGCCGAAGCGGTCGAGAACGCCGTCAAGATCGCGCGCGCCGCAACCGGCCGTTCGGCCGTCATCGCCTTTGGCGGCGGCTTCCATGGCCGCACCTTCATGGGCATGGCGCTGACCGGCAAGGTCGTGCCCTACAAGGTCGGTTTCGGCGCGATGCCGGGCGATGTGTTCCACGTTCCCTTCCCGATCGAGCTGCACGGCGTCACCGCCGATCAGTCGCTGGCGGCGTTGAAGAAGCTCTTTGCCGCCGATGTCGATCCGCAGCGCGTCGCCGCCATCATCATCGAGCCGGTGCAGGGGGAAGGCGGCTTCTATGCGGCCCCCGCCGCCTTCATGAAGGCGCTGCGCGAGCTCTGCGACCAGCACGGCATCCTGCTGATCGCCGACGAGGTGCAGACCGGTTTTGCCCGCACCGGCAGGATGTTCGCAATGGATCACCACGAGGTGGCGCCTGACCTGACAACGATGGCAAAGAGCCTGGCCGGCGGCTTTCCGCTCGCCGCGGTTACCGGCCGCGCCGAAATCATGGATGCGCCGGGACCGGGCGGGCTCGGCGGCACCTATGGCGGCAATCCGCTCGGTATCGCGGCCGCCCATGCCGTGCTCGACGTCATTGTCGACGAGGATCTCTGCAACCGGGCCAACCAGCTCGGCGGGCGGCTGAAGCAGCGGCTGGAATCGTTGCGCGAGACGGTGCCGGAGATCGTCGACATCCGCGGGCCGGGTTTCATGAACGCGGTCGAATTCAACGACCGGACGACGGGACTGCCGAGCGCGGAATTCGCCAACCGGGTGCGGCTGATCGCGCTCGACAAGGGTCTGATCCTGCTCACCTGCGGCACCCACGGAAACGTCATCCGCTTCCTCGCGCCGATTACCATCCAGGACGAGGTCCTCGGCGAAGCGCTCGATATTCTCGAAGCCTCAATGCTGGAGGCGAGCGCGGGCAAGTGACCGCACCGAACCCGGATTTCAGCGGCTGCCGGCAACCGGCAGCCGCACTCCCAAGGAGGATATGACATGGCTTTCACCAACGCGCTGACCAAACACGTTCACTTCTCCTCGCCGCTGCTGCGCGATGCCGGCTATATCGACGGGGTCTGGACACCAGGCGATGCCACTCGGACATTCGACGTTCTGAACCCGGCAACCGGCGAGCTGCTCGCCTCGCTGCCCGATATGGGTGCGGCCGAGACGCGGGCGGCGATCGATGCGGCTCATGCCGCCCAGCCGGCCTGGGCGGCTCGTCCGGCCAAGGAGCGCAGCGCGATCCTGCGCAAATGGTTCGACCTGATGGTTGCCAATGCCGACGAACTCGCCGCAATCCTGACCGCCGAAATGGGCAAGCCGTTCCCGGAAGCGCGCGGCGAGATCCTCTATGCCGCGGCCTATATCGAATGGTATGCGGAAGAAGCCAAACGCATCTATGGCGAGACGATCCCCGCGCCTTCCGATGATAAACGGATGATCGTCATCAGGCAGCCGGTCGGCGTCGTCGGCACGATCACGCCGTGGAATTTCCCGGCGGCGATGATCACCCGCAAGATCGCCCCGGCGCTTGCCGTCGGCTGCACCGTGGTCTCGAAGCCCGCAGAACAGACGCCGCTGACGGCGATAGCACTTGCCGTACTCGCCGAGCAGGCCGGCATTCCGGCCGGCGTCTTCAACGTCATCGTCGGGGTCGACGGCCCGGCAATCGGCCGCGAACTCTGCGGCAACGAAAAGGTGCGCAAAATCAGCTTCACCGGTTCGACGGAGGTCGGCCGTATCCTGATGCGGCAGTGCGCCGACCAGATCAAGAAGGTGAGCCTGGAGCTCGGCGGCAACGCGCCCTTCATCGTCTTTGACGATGCCGATCTCGACGCTGCCGTCGAAGGCGCGATCGCCTCCAAATACCGCAATGCCGGCCAGACCTGCGTCTGTGCCAACCGCCTCTATGTCCAGTCGAACGTCTATGACGCCTTTGCAGCCAAGCTTGCCGCCAAGGTCGCCGAGATGTCGGTCGGCGATGGCTTCAAGCCGGGTGTCGTGATCGGACCGCTGATCGACGCGCAAGGCCTTGCCAAGGTGGAAGATCATGTCAGCGACGCGCTTGCCAAGGGCGCCAAGGTGCTGACCGGCGGCAAGCGCATCGACGGCGCCGGCACCTTCTTCACGCCGACGGTGCTGACCGGCGTTGCGCGCGGCATGAAGGTGGCGCGCGAGGAGACCTTCGGGCCGGTGGCGCCGCTCTTTCGCTTCGACACAGTCGAGGATGTCATTCAACAGGCAAACGACACGGAGTTCGGCCTCGCCGCCTATTTCTACGCCGGCGATCTGAAAAAGGTCTGGCGGGTGGCGGAAGCGCTGGAATACGGCATGATCGGCATCAATACCGGCCTGATGTCCTCCGAGACGGCGCCCTTCGGCGGCATCAAGCAATCCGGCCTCGGCCGCGAAGGCTCGCGGCACGGCGCCGACGACTATCTGGAAATGAAATATCTCTGCATCGGCGGCGTCTGATTCACCATCCTAATGAGACAGGCACGCGGCATTGCGCCGCGTGCCGTCAATAATGCGGCGGGCGGGTGATGCCAGGAGCTTCCAGCGACTGCTCCTCGAGCGACAGGAAGCGTTCGGTGAGCCGGTCGAGCTTGGTGCGCATCTGTTCGACCGTCTTCCACTGCTCGGCGAGCTGATCGGAAAGCTCTTCGATCGTCTTTGCCTGGTGGGCCAGCATTTCTTCCAGCTGGGTGATGCGGTTCGTCTCGTCGGACATTAGAGCCTTTCCGGGTTAGATTGCAGCATTCTGCCGGAGCAGATTTTCGTCAGGGCAAAGGCGATTGGCGAAGGGCATACCTCTTGGTACGTCCGAGCCGATCGCCTTTGCCCTGGCGGAAAGATGCCCGGCCCACCGGCCGCACTGCTTCGCCATGCGAAGCAATGGGTGCGCCCGGCGATTTTAAGTCTTGCAGATTTGCCATGCAAATCTGCGGGAGGGTTGGCTGAAACGGGCCGGCTGATCGACCGGCCGGCTTGGCCGTAGAGCTGGGCTACGACGCGCGCCGGCGGGTCGACCATCCGACTCCGTTTGAGCCAACAGAATGCTACAATCTAACCCGGAAAGGCTCTAGACCCTCCTTTGCCGAAACCGGCAGAACAGATGGTTCTGCAAAGCGGAAATAGGCCGCCGCGTCAATGCTTTCCCTACCCGGCGCAGCCATGCGCAAAACTGTACCGTTTGGTTACTAAAAGACCTTGCCGTGCCTGATGTTGTGGGGTAGGCCCTTAGCCATCAGGGAGGAATACTGATGGATGCAGGAAACGGCTTTCTTCATCCGGACCGGCTTTTCCCGGCTGATCCGGCAACACGGACCATCGCGCGAGACCTCTACGAGACAGTGCGCAATCTTCCGATCGTCAGTCCGCACGGGCATACTGAACCTTCCTGGTTCGCCGACGACAAGCCCTTTGAAGACGCGGCCTCGCTGCTGGTCATTCCCGATCACTATCTCTTCCGCATGCTGCACAGCGTCGGCGTCACTTTGGACGAACTCGGCGTGCCGCGGCTCGACGGCAAGCCGGTGGCTGAGGGGCGGGCGATCTGGCGGACATTTGCCGCACATTATCATCTCTTCCGCGGAACGCCTTCGAGCCTCTGGGTCGACCACGCCATGTCGGCCGTACTCGGCTGCACCGAGCCGCTGACGGCTGACAATGCCGATGCGCTCTACGATCATATCAATGCCCAGCTTGCCCTTCCCGAATTCCGCCCGCGGGCGCTGCATCAGCGATTCGGCATCGAAACGATCGCGACGACGGATGGGGCGCTCGATCCTCTGGCGCATCACCAGAAGATGGCGGCCGACGGATGGATCGGCAAGGTGCGCACCACCTACAGGCCGGACAGTGTCACCGATCCCGACGCCGTCGGCTTCCGCGACAATCTTGTCAAGTTCGGAGAGATCACCGGCACCGACGTGACGCGCTGGGACGGTCTGATCGAGGCGCATCGGCGCCGACGCGCCTATTTCCGCCAGTTCGGCGCCACCGCGACCGATCACGGCGTGCCCACAGCCTTTACATCAGATCTGCCGCTTGCCGAAAAGCAGGCGCTGCTCGAGAAGGCGCTGAAGGGGCCGCTTTCGGCCGGGGAGGCCGAGCTCTTCCGTGGCCAGATGATGACCGAAATGGCCGGGCTTTCGGCTGAGGACGGCATGGTGATGCAGATCCATGCCGGCTCCAGACGCAACACCGACCGCGGACTTTTCTCGACCCGAGGCCCCAATATGGGCGCCGATATCCCGACAAGCACCGACTGGGTCGGCGGCCTGAATGCGCTGCTTTCCAGATACGGCCACGCGCCGGGGCTGCGCGTGCTGCTCTTCACGCTCGACGAGACGACCTATGCGCGCGAGATGGCGCCAATGGTCGGCCATTGGCCCTGCCTGATGATCGGCCCGCCCTGGTGGTTCCACGACAGCCCGAACGGCATCCGGCGCTACCTCGACCAAGTCGTCGAGACGGCGGGCTTTGCCAATATGGCGGGTTTCAACGACGATACGCGTGCGCTGCTTTCGATTCCGGCCCGGCATGACGTCTGGCGCCGCGAAGTCTGCCGTTTCCTCGCCCAGCTCGCCGCCGAGCACCGGATTTCCAAGCGGGAAGCCGAGATCGTTGCAGGCGAGCTCTCCTATGGCAATGCGAAGAAGGCCTACAAGCTGTGAGCGAACGACTGCAGACCCTTTCCGGCCTCGCCCCGACGGCGAAGCTTCCCGCCTATGACCGTAACCAGCTGAAAAGCGGCATCCTGCATCTCGGGCCGGGCGCTTTCTTCCGCGCGCATTTCGCGCCGTTTACCGATGCCGCACTTGCGACAAGCGGCGGAGACTGGGGCATCGAAGTGGCGAGCCTGCGTACTGCCGATGTCGCCGATCACCTGAACGAGCAGAACGGCCTCTATACGATGCTGATCCGCGATACGTCGGGCACGGTAGCGCAGGTGATCGGCCCCATTCTGCGGGCACATGTGGCGACACGTGATCCGGCAGGACTGCTCGATCGGCTGGAAGATCCGGCGATCCGCGTCGTCAGCCTGACGGTGACGGAAAAGGCCTATGGCATGGATACCGCGACGGGAGGGCTCGACCTCAACCATGCCGATGTGGCGGCCGACCTTGCCAACCGCCATGCGCCGCGCGGCGTCATCGGCTATCTGGTCGAGGGACTTTCCCGGCGTCGGGCGAAGGGCATCGCCCCCTTCACACCGCTCAGCTGCGACAATCTTCCGAGCAACGGCGCCGTTCTGAAACGACTGGTTCTCGATTTCGCCGAACGCGTCGACCCCTCACTTCGTCAATGGATCGAGGCAAATGTGCCCTTCCCCTCGACCATGGTCGACCGCATCACGCCGGCGAGCACCGAGGCGACCTACCAGGATGCCGAACGGCTGACCGGACGGCAGGATCTGGCGGCGATCGAGACCGAACCCTTCACGCAATGGGTGATCGAAGATCATTTCGCCAATGGCCGGCCGGCCTGGGAGAAGGCCGGCGCCTTGATGGTCACGGATGTTTCGGCCTATGAGAAGATGAAGCTCCGGATGCTGAACGGCGCGCATTCGCTGCTCGCCTATCTCGGTTATATCGGTGGCTATGAATTCATCCGCGACGTGATGGGTGATGCCGGCCTGGCGGCCCTTGCCTACCGCCACATGCATGCGGCCGCAAGAACGCTCGATGCGGTTCCCGGCATCGACCTCGATGACTATGCCAGCGAATTGATAGCGCGCTTTGCAAACAAGGCGATTGCGCATCGCACCTATCAGATTGCCATGGACGGCACGCAGAAACTGCCGCAGCGGCTGCTGGAACCGGCAACCGAGGCACTGGCGCATGGCGACAAGGCGGAGACCTATGCGATCGCCGTTGCGGCATGGATGCGCTATGCGATCGGCGAGCACGGCAACGGCGAGCGCTATGAACTGCGCGATCCCCGTGCAGGCGAAATCGCCGCTCTCATCGCCGATGTCCCGCGCACCGGCCTGGCGATCTCGGCGGCTCTTTTCACCCTTCCCGGACTCTTCCCGGCAGCTTTGACAGGACACCGCGCGTGGACGCAGGACGTCTCCGACAAGCTGGAGATCCTGATTCAGGACGACCGGCTGCCGCTGTTCTAGACCCGGCTACGCCTTGATGCGCGCCATATCCGGATCGTAGAGCGGCGACAGCGACACCTTGCAGGGGATGCGTTCCCGCGCGACATCAAGCTCATAGGTGCCGGAGAGGACGAAATCCTCGGTCACGCCGTCGGGATTGCGGACGTAGCCGTAGCCGATCGGCTTGCCCAGCGTATAACCGAAGCCGCCGCTCGACAGCCAGCCGACGCGCTTGCCGTCGCGATAAATCGTTTCGCGGCCGAGCAGCACGGCATCGGCATCCTCCGGAATGAAGCAGGCGAGGCGCTTCTTTACCCCGCCCGCAAGCTGCCGTTCGATCGCCTCACGGCCGCGGAACGGAATATTCTTTCGCATCTTCACCGCCCAGCCGAGACCGGCTTCAACAGGCGTATGGTCGGGACCGATATCCGAACCCCAGGCGCGATAACCCTTTTCCAGGCGGCAGCTCTCAATGGCGCGGTAGCCGGCATTGACGAGGCCGAGCTCGCCGCCTGATGCCATCAGCACGTCATAGACCGTGGTCGCATACTCGATGGGAACATGCAGTTCGTAGCCGAGCTCGCCGACATAGGTGATGCGCAGCGCCCGCACCGGGCAGCCCGATATGCCGATGGTCCTGACCTTGCCGAAGGGGAAGGCAGCATTCGAGACATCGCTGCCCGTTACCTTTTCCAGCACGGCGCGCGAATTCGGTCCCATCAGCGACAGCACGGAATAGGCTGAGGTGACGTCGACCAGCTCGGCATGCATTGCCGCCGGGATATTGCGTGCGATCCAGTCGAAGTCATGGGTGGCGAAGCCGGTACCGGTGACGATGTAATATTCGTTCTCGGCGATGCGGGCGACCGTCACGTCGCATTCGATGCCGCCCTTGTCGTTCAGCATCTGCGTGTAGACAAGCGATCCCACAGGCCTTGCGACATCGTTGGCGGCGATCCAGGACAGCGCTGCCTCGGCATCCCTGCCCTTCAGCACGAATTTGGCAAAGGAGGTCTGGTCGAAGATGACGGCCGCTTCGCGCACGGCCTTATGCTCGCGGCCGACGGCGTCGAACCAGTTCTGCCTGGTGTAGCTGTAGATATCCTTCGGCTCCTCGTTGGCGAAGAGATCGGCAAACCAGTTCGGCCTTTCCCAGCCAAGCTTTTCGCCGAAACAGGCGCCCTGCGCCTTCAGCCGGTCATAGAGCGGCGATTTGCGGCAGGGGCGGCCGCTCGAATGTTCCTCGAACGGCCAGGCCATGGTGTAATGTTTGCCATAGGCTTCGAGCGTGCGTGTCCGCACCCAGTCGGTATCGAAATGCGGCCGGCCGAAACGGCGGATATCGACCGGCCAGAGATCATAAGGCGGTTCGCCCTTTGTCACCCATTCGGCAAGCGCCATGCCGGCGCCGCCAGCCGAGGCGATGCCGAAGGCGTTGAAACCAGCGCCGACGAAGAAATTCTTCAGCTCCGGGGCCTCGCCGAGAATGAAGTTACCATCCGGCGTGAAGCTTTCCGGGCCGTTCAGCAGCTGCTTGACGCCGACATTTTCCAGCGCCGGGACGCGGCCGAGTGCCTGTTCCATGATCTGTTCGAAATGGTCGAAATTGCTGTCGAGCAGCGTGTAGTGGAAACCCTCGGGGATGCCGCTCTTTGCCCAGGGAATGGGGTTCGGCTCGTAGCCGCCCATGACGATGCCCCCGACCTCCTCCTTATAGTAGGTCAGGCGATCGGGATCGCGCAGCGTCGGCAGGTTGGAGGGCACGCCGAAGGATTCGGTGATGATGTATTGATGCTCGACGGAGACCAGCGGTACGTTGACGCCGAAGCGGGCGGCGAAGGCGCGCGTCCATTGGCCGGCGCAGACGACGACGCGCTCGCATTCGATGCGCCCTTGCGCCGTGACGACGGCGCGGATCTTTCCCTTGTCGATTTCAAGGTCGAGGACTTCCATATCCTCGAAGATCGAAACGCCTGACATGCGAGCGCCCTTTGCCAGCGCCTGGGTGATGTCGGAGGGATTGGCCTGGCCGTCGGTTGGGAGGAAGGCGGCGCCGACGAGATCGTCTGTTGTCATTAGCGGCCAGAGATCGAAGGCTTCCTGCGGGGTCAGCAACTGCATTTCGAGGCCGAAGGACTGGGCGGTAGTCGCCTGGCGCCTGACCTCGGTCCAGCGTTCCTCATTACAGGCAAGGCGCAGGCCGCCATTCATCTTCCAGCCGGTGCCGAGACCCGTTTCCGCCTCCAGCCGCTTGTAGAGATCGACCGAATAGCCAAGAAGCTGGGTGATGTTGGCGCTGGTGCGCAGCTGGCCGACGAGGCCGGCGGCGTGGAAGGTGGTGCCCGACGTAAGCTTCTTGCGCTCCAGCAGGACGGTATCGGTCCAGCCAAGCTTGCCGAGATGATAGGCCGTCGAGCAGCCGATGATGCCGCCGCCGATGACCACGGCCTTCGCCGTCTTCGGTAATTCCTTCGTCATTTATTGGTCCTGTTCAAAGGCTTGATAGGCGCGCTCGAAGCGCGCGATATTTTCGGCGGTGTAGCCGGCGTAATCGAAATCAATGGTGGAATGAATTTCCGAAATCATGCTCCAGAGCGCCTCGCGCAGCAGCGAGGCGCATTTCATCGCGGCATAGCGCCTGCTGAGATTATCGGTCAGCGGCTGGTCGAAATAGGTCTCCAGCATCGTGCGCTCGGCCTCTTCCGAGAGTTCGTTGTTGGAGGCCAATCCGCCAAGATCGAAAAGCGGCGTGTTGAAACCGGCATAGTCCCAGTCGATCAGCCAGAGCCGTTTGCCGTCATCGAGAAAGTTGGCGGCCAGCAGGTCGTTGTGGCCGAAGGCGATCTCGAAAGGTCCTGCCGCTTCTTCCAACATATCAGCCCTGCCGAGGAGCCCCGGCAGCAACGGAAGATAGGCGCTCTTCGACGCCTTCAGATTGGCGGCGTAGTCGCGGATGACGTGGAAGACCCAGAAGATCATCGCCTGGCCGCGGAAATGCCGGGCGATGTCGCGATGGCAAGCGCGGACCAGCGGCACGACCTGGGCCAGCATTTGCGGCCTCCTGATATCCTCCGGCGAAAGCGCTCTTGCCTCGATATATTCGAGCACCAGGACGCCCGGCGAATGGTGGATGACCGCCGGCGAAATACCGGCTGCATGGGCGGCACGGCTTGCGGCAAGCTCGTTTTGCCGGCTGATGTGGTGGATCGGAATATCGGTGCCGAGCCTGACCACGCAGCGCGCGACGGCGTCGCTGACCAGATAATTCCTGTTGGTGATGCCGCCTGCTATCGGCGAGATTTCGATCGGGCCCTGCCAGATACCAAGCGCATGAATCCTATCTTCAGGCGTCATGCTCATCCCCCAGAGCATGATGCCGAAAAGTGTGAGCGGTTTTCGGACGACATCATGCTCTAACTATTTAACTTAGAACAGGATTCAGATTTTAGGCCGACCCGGCCTAAAATCATCCTGTTCTAGCGACCCCTTCCGAAATGATGGGGCAGAGGAGGATCTGATGTCAAGCGGCGGTGCGCTTAGATCGTCTTGCCGGCCGCGTCGAAGACGTGACAGCGGGCCGGATCGAAGGAGGCCTTCACATTGGCGCCGCGCTCCACCTTCTGCTGGCCGTCAAGCGCGACGGTCAGGAGCTGGTTATCCGGCGTCGTGGTGTAGAGCATGGTGGCACCGCCGAGATTTTCAACGAGATCGACGTTGACGGTCGACAGGGCGATTGTACCTTCGGCCAGCGAAAGATGCTCGGGACGGATGCCGAAGGTGACGTCCTCTCCCGCCCCGCCGTTCAGGCGGCGCGGCAGGCGGACGGAATTGCCGCAGACATGGATGCTGGTTTCGGCCTCGCCGACCTGCTCGATGCGGGCCTTCAGGAAATTCATCTTCGGGCTGCCGATGAAACCGGCGACGAAGCGGTTGGCCGGATTGTTATAGAGATCGAGCGGCGCGCCGACCTGCTCGATACGGCCGGAATTCAACACCACGATCTTGTCCGCCATCGTCATGGCTTCGACCTGGTCATGGGTGACATAGATCATCGTATTGCCGAGGCTGCGGTGCAGGCGGGAGATCTCGACGCGCATCTGCACGCGCAGCTCGGCATCGAGGTTCGACAGCGGCTCGTCGAACAGGAATATCCGCGGCTCGCGCACGATGGCGCGGCCGATCGCGACACGCTGGCGCTGGCCGCCGGAGAGCGCCTTCGGCTTGCGCTCCAACAGCTTCTCGATCTGCAGGATCTCGGCGGCGCGCTTCACCTTCGGCTGGATCTCGGCCTTCTTATAACCCGCCGTCTCCAGGCCGAAGGCGAGGTTCTTGTAAACCGACATATGGGGATAGAGCGCATAGGACTGGAAGACCATGGCGATGCCGCGCTTGGCGGGCGCCACCTCGTTCATGCGCTCGCTGTCGAGCAAAAGCGCGCCGCCCGATATCTCCTCGAGACCGGCGATCATGCGCAGAAGGGTCGATTTTCCGCAGCCGGAGGGGCCGACAAAAACGACGAATTCGCCGGGATCGATCGTCAGGTCGATGCCATGGATCACATCCATCGCGCCGTAGCGCTTCTCGACCTTCTGAAGAACGACACTGGTTGCCATCTTCTCAAAACCCTCTCGTTTTATTTTGTCGGTTACTTCGTTCTTGCGCGCCAATCGGCGTATTTCGGACTGTCGGGGCCGACCGGCAGCGGCACGTCAGCGCCGCTGTCGGAAGACTGGTAGATGGCGGTGACGAGTTCCAGCGCACGGCGGGCATCCACCGTCGTCACCGGCAGCGGCGCATGGCCGCTGAGGAAGGCGTGGAACTGGCCCATCTGGGTGGTGAAACGCGGCGCAACCGGCTGCCAGTCGCCAACCACCTTGTCGATCTGTTCCCGGACGTCGTCATTCGCGGCGATGATCTTCCAGGGATCCTTACCTGGCGTATAGGGCTCGTGGCTGCTTTCGAAAGTGACATTCTCGAAATGCAGCCTGAGCCGGCTAATCTGCTCCTGCGAACCAAGGGTGCAGGAAAGCGAGACAAAGGCGCCGTTTTCCATCAGCAGGCTGGCGGAGGCACAATCCTCGACCTCGATATCGTTGACACGGGTGGCGACGCGGCCGAAGACCCTCGCAGCCGGGCCCATCAGATGCATCAGCATGTCGTGTAGGTGCAGGGCATGGGTGACGAGAACGCCGCCGAGCTCCGTCGCCCATTTGCCGCGCCAAGGCACGGCGTAATATTCCGGCTTGCGCAGCCAGAAGGTTTCGACCGAAGCGGTATAGGGCTTGCCGGCAATACCGGCGTCGATGATCCGCTTGGCCTTCTGGATGCCGTCGCCGTAACGGTACTGGAAGATCGGCATCAGCACGCCCTTGGCGGTCTTTTCCGCTGCCATGATGGTATCGACAGCGGCAAGCGAGCCCGTCAGCGGCTTTTCGCAGACGACATGTTTACCGGCAGCCAGGGCTGCGACCACCTGTTCCAGATGGATGCCGGGAGGAGTGCAGATATCGATGATGTCGATCGTGTCGTCGACCAGCAGTTCCGCGAAGGAAGTCGTGCGTCGTTCGATGCCGAACTCGTCGCCGACCGCTGCCATGCGCTGCTCGTTCAGGTCGCAGATCGCCACGACCTTGAACTTGTCGGAATGCGGCAGGTAACCCTCGACGATATGGGAGCGGCCGATACCGCAACCAACGATCGCGACCGTCCTGATGCTCATGTCGCTCTTTCCCGTTATCGCCATCAACGCTTCATGCCCGTTGTGGCGATGCCCTCGATCAGCAGGCGCTGGAAGAACAGGAAGAAGAAGAAGACCGGCACGAGCGTCAGGGTCGACATGGCGAACAAACCGCCCCAATCCGATGCACTGGTGGAATCCACGAAAGTGCGCAGGCCGAGCTGGATCGTGTAGGTGTTCATATCGTTCAGGTAGATCAGCGGACCGAAGAAATCGTCCCAGGTCCAGATGAAGGAGAAGATGGCGGCCGTTGCCAAAACCGGCAGCGATAGCGGCAGCATGATCTTCCAATAGATGCGCCAAGCGCTGCAGCCATCCATCATCGCCGCCTCATCGAGTTCGCGCGGGATGCCGCGGAAGAACTGCACCATGAGGAAGATGAAGAAGGCATCGCTTGCCAGGAACTTCGGCACAACTAGCGGCAGGATGGTGTTCACCCAGCCGAGGTTGAGGAAGAGTACATATTGCGGGATCAGCGTCACGTGGTAGGGGATCATCAACGTGCCGAGCATGATCGCGAACCAGAAGTTCCGGCCGGCAAAACGCAGCCGCGCGAAGGCGAAGGCGGTCAGCGAACAGGCGATGACATTACCCGTCACCACCAGCAGCGAAATGACGAGCGAATTCCAGAAGAACCGGCCGAAGCTGACATCGAGACCGACCCAACCGCGCGCATAGGAGGAGAGATCGATCGACGACGGGATGAGCGAGGTCGACGAGAAGATCTCGTTTTCCGGCCTTACCGATGCCGAAACCATCCACAACAGCGGATAGAGCATGAGAAGTGAAGCGGCGATCAGCAGGGCGTGGATGATGAGCGACGCCGGCAGGCTGCGTTTGGTGATGTCGGATGGCGGCCTGGCCGCAGTGACGGAAGCGGTCATCTCAGTCATCGTAGTGCACCCAATAACGTGAGGTCAGGAAGGAGAAGGCGGTGAAGATCGCGATGATCACCACCAGGATCCAGGCGAGTGCCGAGGCGTAGCCCATGCGGAAATTGCCGAAGGCTTCCTGATAGAGGTAGAGCGTGTAGAAGAGCGTCGAATTGATCGGACCGCCCGTGCCGCCGGAGATGATGAAGGCTGGTGTGAATGCCTTGAAGGCTTCAATCGTCTGGACGACGGCGTTGAAGAAGATCACCGGGGTCAGAAGTGGCAGCGTGATCTTGTAGAATTGCCGGAACTTCGAGGCGCCGTCGAGGCTGGCGGCCTCATACATATCCTGCGGGATCTGGCGCAGGCCGGCCAGGAAAATAATCATCGGCGAGCCGAACTGCCAGACGGACAGAGCCACCAGCGTGTAGATCGAATAGTTCGGATGCGAGATCCAGCTTGGGCCTTCGATGCCGAAATGCGAGAGTGCGGCATTGACGAGGCCATCGCTGGCGAAAAGCTGACGCCAGAGCACGGCGATCGCCACGCTGCCGCCCAGCAATGAGGGGAGATAGAAGATGGCGCGGTAGATCGACAGCCCACGCAGGCCGCGGTTCAGGGCCATGGCGACCAGCAAGGCGAAGGTCAGTTTGAACGGCACCGAGAAGACGACATAAGTCAGGGTGACGTGCATGGCGGCCGAGAATTTCGGATCGGCCGTGGCGATGCGCACATAATTCGCCATTCCCACCCACCTCGGCGACTGCAGCATGTCGAAGTCGGTGAAGGAGAGGTAGAGCGAAATCAGGGCCGGCCCGAGCGTCAGCCCGAAAAAGCCGATGAGCCACGGAAGAAGGAAGAGATAGCCGGGAGCATTGGCATTCCAGAGACGCCTGAAGCGTCCTTCGGCCACGGCCCCCTGATATCTTTCCACATTTATGGCCCCTGCGGGCGTGCGCATCGCATTGCTCATACGGGATCAGCCTCGTGCGAGAATCTGCGTGATTTCATCGACAAGCTGTTTGCCGCCATCGGAAGGAGATACCTGTCCAAAGGCCACTTGTTCGGCGATGTTGCGTAGGGTCAGCTCGCCTTCACCGGCGCCGGCGGGCGGTGGCGGCGGCAATTTGCCGGCGAGTTCGCCAAGGCCGCTGACATAGGCCAGCGCAATCTTGCCGTTCTCGTCGAGCTTCGCCGCGACGACCTCACGCATGGCGCTCGATTCCGGAATGCCGCGTTCGACATCCAGAAGCAGCGCTGCCTCGGGGTCCTTGACGAAGAAATTGACGTAGTCCACGGCCAGGTCCACGGCTTTCGACTGGGCTGAGACCGAGAAGAACATCGACGGCTTGCGGTAGTGGCCGCCCTTCGAATCCGCCTTGACGCGCATGTAGTTGGTCAGCGCCAGCTTGTCCTTGTTCATTGCCTGATAGGCGACGAACTGGTTGGAATGGGCGAAACCAGCGGCCGACTTGCCGAGCGATACCGTGTTGGTTTCGATATCGTTCTTATCGAGGGCCTGGACATCGGCAGGAACGCAGGCGCCGGCAGCCCGGAACTTGGCCCACATGTCGTACCATTCCGAGGCATCGTCCACGCCGAAGGCGATCTTGCCGTCGGCAGTATAAAGCGCCTTGCCGCGCTGACGCAGCCAATTTTCGAACAGTGGTTCACCGCCGCTGCCGTCGGCCATGCCGAACATGCCCTTGCGTTTGCCCGCCTTGGTGATCTCCGCACCGATGCGGCCGAATTCTTCCCAGGTGGTTGCCTGGGTCGGCAGATCGACGCCGGCCTCCTTGAAGGCAGTGGTGTTCAGGACCGTGGCCGCCGAATTCGCCCCGAGGCTGACGCCGTAGAGGTGGCCGTCGACACTGCCGCCTTCGATCTGCGCCTTGTCGAAATCGTCGAGGTTGAGCTTGGCCGGCATATAGGATTCGAGCGGGGCGAGCGCGCCGCGCCGCGCATACTGGACGATATAGCGATAGTCCATCTGGATGACATCGGGCGCGTTGCGGCCGGCGACCTGGGTCGCAAGGCGCGGCCAGTAGTCGCCCCAGCCGAGGAATTCGCCGGTGATCGACGTGCCCGGCTTCTTCGTCTGATAGAGCTGCGATACCTTGTTGGTGCGATCGGCGCGCGGCTGCGAGCCCCACCACAGGAGACGCAGGCGCGTTTCCTGTGCCAAAGCGCTGGTTCCCAGCGCCGAGAGCGAAAGAAGCGTCGCTCCTCCCGCAACGAAATTACGTCTGCTTACACGTAGGCTCATTTTTTCCTCCTCCAAAGGGAAGCGCCTCCACACGCTTCCGAACCTAGTTACCCTTGCATAAATAACTAATTGGTTACAAGCTACGGGCAAAGCGGCGAGCGTGTCAAGCGGTGTCGCTCGCGGGCCGTTCAAATTCGGTTTTTACAATTTCGCACCGAAGGCTTATGAGCGCAACATGTGAAGACGGAGGTGGAGAGATGAACGACAGCGGGGAGAAGGGGGCGAAGAAACGGTCTCGACGCCCGGTCGCGGAACGGACGGCCCACCGCGATCCGGAGCGGACACGCGCTGCGATCCTCGAAGCGGCAACCCGGGAATTCGCTGAAAACGGCATGGGTGGGGCTCGCGTCGATGCGATCGCCGAGCGCGCTGGCACCAACAAGCGGATGCTCTATCATTATTTCGGCGACAAGGAGCAGCTCTACCTCAAGGTGCTCGAAGAAGCCTATGTCGGCATCCGCACCGCCGAGCGCGCGCTTCATATCGGCGACCGCAGCCCGGAGGAAGGCATCGGCGAACTGGCACTCTTCACCTGGCGTTATTTTCTCCAGCATCCGGAATTTCTCAGCCTGCTCGGCACGGAAAATCTGCATCGCGCCCGCTGGCTGCGTCAGTCCGTCCGGCTCAAGGAACTGCATTCACATTTGATCGGCGAGCTTTCTCAAGTGCTCGAGCAGGGAAAGAAGCAGGGCGTCTTCATCCAGACCGCCGATCCCCTGCATGTCTACCTGACGATCGCCTCGCTCGGTTATTTCTACCTTTCCAACCAGTACACGCTGTCGACGATCTTCGGCCGCGACCTGATCGAGCCGACCCATCTCAATGCCTGGGAGAGGCATATCGTCCACGTCACGCTCGCCTCGATCAAGCGCTAGAGCCTTTCCTGATCTCGAAAATCGGATTTGACTCTTGACAGCCGCTCCGATCTTCTGCCATCAAGTAACTGTTTAGTTACCGGCTTGGGAGGGCCGGGCCAAGATGCCCGCTCCCGCCGCAAAAGATTGCTGGGAGGAAAAAATGGCACGCTTGGGGATCATCTTGCACGGCGTCACCGGCCGCATGGGGTACAATCAGCACCTGGTGCGTTCGATTCTCGCTTTCCGCGACCAGGGCGGCATCACGCTCAAATCGGGCGAGAAACTCGAGATCGACCCGATCATCGTCGGCCGCAACGGCGCCAAGATGGAAGAGTTGGCGAAGAAGCACGGCATCAAGCGCTGGTCGACCGATCTCGATGCGGCTCTTGCCAATCCCGACGACACGATCTTCTTCGACGCCGGCACGACGCTGATGCGGGCCGAGCTGCTGTCCAAGGCGCTCGATGCCGGCAAGCATGTTTATTGCGAAAAGCCGATCTCCGACGATCTGCAGGTGGCACTCGACCTTGCGCGCAAGGCGCGCGGCTCCGGCCTCAAGCACGGCGTCGTGCAGGACAAGCTCTTCCTGCCCGGCCTGCGTAAGCTGGCGCTGCTCAGGGATTCCGGCTTCTTCGGCAAGATCCTCTCGGTGCGCGGCGAATTCGGCTACTGGGTTTTCGAAGGCGATTGGGGCGTGCCGGCTCAGCGCCCGTCCTGGAACTACCGTAAAGGCGACGGCGGCGGCATCATTCTCGACATGCTCTGCCACTGGCGCTACGTGCTCGACAATCTGTTCGGGGAGGTCAAGGCTGTCTCCTGCCTCGGCGCCACTCATATCGGCCAGCGCATCGACGAGCAGGGCAAGCCCTATGATTGCGACACGGACGATGCGGCCTATGCGACCTTCGAGCTCGAAGGCGGCGCGATCGCGCAGATCAATTCCTCCTGGGCCGTTCGCGTCCGCCGCGACGACCTCGTCACCTTCCAGGTCGACGGCACACATGGTTCGGCCGTCGCCGGCCTGACGAAATGCTGGAGCCAGCACCGCGTCAACACGCCGAAGCCAGTCTGGAACCCGGACCAGCCGCAAACGATCGACTTCTACAAGACCTGGGACGAGGTTCCTGACACGCAGCCATTCGACAACGGCTTCAAGGCCCAGTGGGAAATGTTCATCCGCCATGTCGTCGAAGATGCGCCGTGGCCCTATGGCCTGGAAGCCGGCGCCAAGGGCGTACAGCTTGCCGAACTCGGCCTGAAATCATGGGCCGAGCGCCGCTGGCTCGATGTTCCCGCACTGGAGTTCTGAGCCGTGACGACGATCAATCTCCCTCTTGACGGCAAGATCGTCCCCTACACGCTGACAGGCACGCCGATCGCGCTCGCCAAGCGCGACGCCAAGGCCTTTCCACGCATCGCCTTTGCCGCGGCCCATGTCGTCGCCGATCCGCTGGCCGACAACGATCCGTGGCTGACACCGGCGATCGACTGGGAGCGGACGCTCGCCTTCCGCCATCGGCTCTGGGATCTCGGCCTCGGCGTTGCCGAAGCGATGGATACGGCGCAGCGCGGCATGGGCCTCGGCTGGCCGGATGCGCGCGACCTCATCCGCCGGGCGCTCAGTGAGGCGGCCGGCCGCAAGGACGCGCTGATCGCCTGCGGCGCCGGCACCGACCATCTGACGCCGGGACCTGACGTCACTATCGACACGATCCTCAGGGCCTATGAGGAGCAGATCGAAACGGTGGAGGCGGCCGGCGGCCGCATCATCCTGATGGCAAGCCGGGCGCTTGCCGCCGCCGCCAAAGGACCGGACGACTATGTAAGCGTCTATGACCGCATCCTCCGCCAGGTCAGGGAACCCGTCATCATCCATTGGCTCGGGGAAATGTTCGATCCGGCACTCGAGGGTTATTGGGGCAATGGTGATCATATCCAAGCCATGTCCACCTGCCTTGAGGTGATCGAAGCCCATGCCGACAAGGTCGACGGCATCAAGATCTCGCTGCTCTCCAAGGAGAAGGAAGTGGCGATGCGCCGCCGGTTGCCGAAAGGCGTGCGCATGTATACCGGCGACGATTTCAACTATGCCGAACTGATTGCCGGCGACGAAGAAGGCCATTCCGACGCGCTGCTCGGCATTTTCGATGCGATCGCGCCGGCAGCCTCGGCAGCCCTCGAAGCGCTCGGCCGCAAAAGCAACCACGAATTCTTCGATCTGCTGGAGCCGACCGTGCCGCTGTCGCGCCACATCTTCAAGGCGCCGACCCGCTTCTACAAGACCGGCGTCGTCTTCCTCGCCTATCTCAACGGCCTGCAGGACCATTTTGTCATGGTCGGCGGCCAGCAGAGCACCCGCTCGCTGACGCATCTGGCCGAACTCTTCCGCCTGGCCGACAAGGCACGGGTTCTGGCAGATCCCGAACTTGCCGCAAGCCGCATGCGCCAGGTGCTCGCCGTCCACGGCGTCAACTGAAGCGCTGAGGTGATGGGAGGAGAATGACATGCAGGTCGAAGGGCTTTCGATCAATCTGGCGACGATCCGCGAACAGTGCGGCTTTGCGCAGGCCGTCGATATCTGCCTGAAACACGGCATCACCGCGATCGCGCCCTGGCGCGACCAGGTTGCCAAGGTCGGTCTCGATGAAGCGGTGCGTATCGTCAAATCGAACGGGATCAAGCTGACCGGGCTTTGCCGCGGCGGCTTCTTCCCGGCGGCAAACGATGCCGACTGGCAGAAAAATCTCGACGACAACAGGCGTGCCATCGACGAAGCGGCGGCATTTTCAGCCGATTGCCTCGTGCTCGTCGTCGGCGGCCTGCCGGGCAGTTCGAAGGACATCGTCGCAGCCCGGCAGATGGTGTTCGACGGCATCGCCGCCGTGCTGCCGCATGCGCAGGCCTCGGGTGTAAAGCTCGCTATCGAGCCGCTGCATCCAATGTATGCCGCCGACCGTGCCTGCGTGAATACACTCGGCCAGGCGCTCGACATGTGCGAGCAGCTCGGGGAGCATGTCGGCGTCGCTGTCGATGTCTATCACGTCTGGTGGGACCCCGATCTTGCCAACCAGATTGCCCGCGCCGGGCGCATGAAACGCATCTTTGCCCATCACATCTGCGACTGGCTGGTGCCGACAAAGGACATGCTGCTCGACCGCGGCATGATGGGCGATGGTGTGATCGACCTCAAAGGCATAAGACGGATGGTGGAGACCGCCGGTTTCTTCGGCGCGCAGGAGGTGGAGATCTTTTCGGCCGAAAACTGGTGGAAACGCCCGGCCGAGGAAGTGATCGCCACCTGCGTCGAGCGCTTCAGGAGCTGCTGCTAAAGCATGTCGCACAAAAGTGTGCAGCGGTTTTGCGACCATGATGTGCGAAAAACCAAAGACCTGAAGCGCGGGCCACGCGAATCTGAAAGATCGCGACGCGCTTTAGGCCTGATTTTCAGTATTTGTTTCATCACGCATGCAGGAGGATCATTCGATGGAAAAACGCCGTTTTGCCCTGATCGGTACGGGAAACCGCGGCACCACCATGTGGGGCAAGGATCTGCTTGCCGGCTGGCGCGAGCATGTCGACCTGACCGCGATCGTCGAGAAGAATTCGCTGCGCGGGGAACGCGCGCGCAACATGATCGGCAGCAATGCACCGCTCTACGAAAACATCGATTCGATGCTCAACGAGCAGAAGCCGGATCTGGTCATCGTCTGTACGCCCGACCATACGCATGACGACATTGTCGTGCGGGCGCTGGAGTCCGGCATCGACGTCATCACCGAAAAGCCAATGACGACCTCGGTCGAAAAGATTCGCCGGATTCTGGATGCCGAAAAGCGCACGGGTCGCCGGGTCGACGTGTCCTTCAACTATCGCTATGCGCCGACGGCTGCGAAGATCAAGGAACTGCTGAATGCCGGCGAAATCGGCCGGGTCACCTCGGTCGACTTCCACTGGTATCTGAACACCAAGCACGGCGCCGACTACTTCCGCCGCTGGCATGCCTATACGGAAAATTCCGGCAGTCTGTTCGTCCACAAGGCGACCCATCATTTCGACCTGCTGAACTGGTATCTCGACAGCGATCCCGACGCCGTCACCTCCTTCGCCGACCTGCAGAATTACGGTCGCAAGGGCCCGTTCCGCGGCCCGCGCTGCAAGCTCTGTCCGCACACGCATGAATGCGACTACTACCTCGATCTCGAGGCCGATCCCTTCCTCGATTCACTCTACGAGGATCCCTCGAAGATCGACGGCTACTTCCGAGACGGCTGCGTCTTCCGCGAGGACATAGACATTCCTGATACGATGGTGGTGTCGCTCCGTTACCGCAACAACGTCCATGTCTCTTATTCGCTGAACACTTTCCAACCGATCGAAGGCCACCACCTTGCCTTCAACGGCACCAAAGGGCGCATCGAGCTTCGTCAATATGAGGCCCAGCCCTGGGAAGAGCCGAAGGAGGACACCATCCTCCTCATCCGCAATTTCCCGAACGGCAAAGAGGCGGTGGAGCGCATCGTCGTTCCGCATTTCACAGGCGGCCACTACGGCGGCGACGACCGGATGCGCAATATGATCTTCAAACCCGATATGGAAGACAGGCTCGCCCAGCGCGCCGGCACGCGGGCGGGCGCCATGTCCGTGCTTTGCGGCATTGCCGCGCTGACGAGTTCGCGCACCGGCAAGGTGGTCAACATTGCCGATCTCATGCCCGAACTTGCCAATGACGGTTCGCCAAATTCGCTGAGGACGTCGCGCTGATGCCTGTTGCCTAGAGGGTTTCCGTTTTTCTCCGAATCACGGAAATGCTCTATCTCTTTGTTTTACGCAATTCCGAACTCTAAGCCGCTCGACGCGCCTCAGGCGATGTTTTCGAGATTAGCCTGATGGATCTGGTAGAGCAGCGGCTGACCAGTCACGAAGCGCTCTACTTCGTCCACTGCCATCTCGCCGAGGCGCGCCCGTTCCAATCCAATAGCGCCGGCAATATGCGGTGTCAGAAAGACGTTCGGCAGATCGTAGAAAGCAGAACCCGCCTCCGGGATCTCCGGATCGGTGACATCGAGGACCGCGTCGATACGGCCGGTCTTGAGCGCCGAAAGCAGCGCGGCCTCATCGATGAGAATGCCGCGCGCCGTGTTGACGAGCGTCGCGCCGTCCTTCATCAGCGACAGCCTTCGCGCATCGATCATATGCCGCGTCGACGGCAGCGACGGCGCATGCAGGGAAACGATGTCCGCTTGCCGCATCAGTTCGTCGAGATCGACCTTTTCCGTTCCGAGGCCGGCTGCCTCGGCGGCATCAAGCGTCGGATCGGCGAGCAGCAGTCTATAATCAAAGGGTTTCAAGAGCTCGATGACGCGCCTGCCGATGCGCGAAGCGCCGACGATGCCAACGGTGCGGCGGTAATTTCCGATCGCTTCGCGCTGCATCGGATGGGTGCGGTTGCGGTTTCGGTCGGCGACGTAGAGATCGCGGAAACGGAAAACGCGCTTGCCGGCGAAGATGATCGCCGCCAGCGTGAATTCGGCCACCGGCACGGCATTGGCCTCGGCCGAATGGCTGACCGGGATACCGGCTTCGAAGATGGCGTCGTCTATGACGCCTTTGACCGTGCCCGCCGCATGGACGATGAGCTTAAGATGCGGCGCGGCGGCGAGGATTTCGGGCCCGACATAGGGCCCGCCCCAGCCGGTGATCAGGATTTCGGCTTGGGCCAGCAGACGTCTCGCACGCTCGTCGTCGAAGCGCTGCAGCGGTTTGGGATCCAGCAGGCGACCGATGCCACTCAGCCGGCGCAGGACCTCATCCGGCAGCACATGCTCCGTGCGCGACGGTTGCATGGCAAAGACGATGGCCGGCTGGCTCATGGCATCTGTCCCGGCGCTTCGATGGCGCTGACTGTCACGCCCTTTTCCTTCACTAGGGCCTCCAGCGCTGCAATGTCAGGCGCTTTCGGCGGGTTCGTCCAGACAGACGAGACAGCAGCAGGATCGTCAAGTGCCAGCACTGCCGTCACCAGGATGGTTTCACCGGCCGAAATCTGCCCGCGCAGCTGCGGCACGAGGGTTTTCGCGACGATCACATTGGTGTTGGGCATTGCCTTCTGGACAAGCCCCGAACGTTTGACCGAAGAGCCGAGATCGAGAATGCCGGTGAAATCGGCTTCGCCGATCGCATAGGCAACCCCATTCGACGCGGATAGCGTATCCAGCTCGAAATCCCGGCGGCCGATGGCAAATCCGCCTTCGGCAATCCGCAACGGCCGGCTTGTCCTGATCCGGTGGAAGCGGATGTGCCAGGGTGCGACCGGCACGAGCCAGGTTTCGACGTCGACATCTGGGAAAGGCGACCATTTCGCATAGAGCACCTCACCTGCGAGCCTGGCTTCCTCGTTCGTTTCGCGCACGCGGTAGTGAAGGCCGTCATCGCTGAAGGCAAGCGCTGAATCGAAGGCGGCAAGCGCAAAGGCACGCTCATCGGCCTCGACACTGAAGCCGTATCGAGCGGAATAAGCAAACTTCGCATATTTTTCCGTGCCGCACCGCATCTGCAGGTTTTCCTGGCCGGAAGACAGCGCCACGACATCGCCGCCCGCCCGCATGATCACCATGCCGGGATGACGCTGGGGAACGATGTCAGGCGCCTGCTCCGGCACTTTTTCCTTCGCCGTCCAAAATGGGTGATCCTCAGCGATCGCCAGCGGCAGGAAGGCCTTGAAGGCCCAGTAGGGCGAGCCGGCGGAATTGTAACTCTCCGACATCAGCAGGTTCGGATAGCCGAAGCCGATCGACAGCACGCCGTCGCGATCGGCAATCGGCTTGTCCTTCCACCAGCGCAGATGCTGCAGGCAGAGATGCTTGACCTCGCCCCAGGGCAGAGCCTCGACATCGGCAAAGGCGAGCGCGGACCAGAAGCCGGCGCAGGCAAAACGATAGGTCAGGCTGCGGCCGAAGGGGATCGTCGCCCCGTCAGCGGCAAACCAGTGCTGGAAATCCCGGGCGAAGAGGACCGCGCGCTCGCGGTAGCGCTTTGCATAATCGTCGTCGACGAGCTTCGAATAGATCAGGCCATAGAAATGCATGGCGAAGGGAATGTAGTGGTCGATACGGCGCACGTTTCCGTCGCGATACCAGCCGTCGCCGATATAAAAGCCTTCGAGCTCCTCAAGATATTGCCGCGTCAGGCTGCGGTCGAAATCGGCGCCGAGACGATCGAGCGCGATATCGACGAAGATCCGGAAGAATTTCCAGTTGTTGTCAGCATAATCGAACTGCCTGACATGCTTGAGATAGGCGACGACATTGCTGCGGGCGCGCGCATCGAGCGGTTCCCAGATTTTTTCGGGCACCAGCGCCAGGGCAAAACCGAGAGCGGCAAGCTCGACCATCCGCTGATCGCGGCCATTGACCGTTCCCCAATATTCCGGATGGGCGGGATCGGTGCCATTTGCGAGACCCTCGGCGAAACGATGCCAATGGGCGAAGTCGCCCTTGCCTGCGCCAAGCGGCGCTAAACCCCAGAGCGGGCGGGCGAACCCTTCGAGATCGGCCGCTGCCCGGTCGAAATGGGCGCCGCCGCCATTGAGGGTGACGCGGGCATTGCCGTTCGAGAAACAGGCAAGCAGCGGATCAAAGAGCGCAAGCAGCGCACGGCTCATATCGGCGCGGGTTTCCAGCGGATTGCCTGCGAGCGGGTTGGCGCTGGCGGGATCATAGGTCATCGGCATCACTCACGGGTTTTCGATGTTCGGAACGGTTCCTCCCGGAATGGGAATGACCGCCTGGCAGATATGGCGCGCAGCGGCCGTCCTGTTGCGGAAGCGCGACAGCATCAGCGAAACGGCTTCGCGCCCGAGGGCAGCGCGGTCGACGCGCATGGTGGAAAGCTGCGGACTTGTCATCAGCGCGCAGGGCAGATCGTCGAAACCGACAATCGCGAAATCCTCCGGCACACGCAGCCCGGCCTCGGTGACGGCTTCGAGCACGCCGACGGCGATAAAATCATTCATACAGAAAGCGGCGGTAAAACCGGCATCCTCGGCAAGTGCGGCGGCGGTGCGTTCATGCGCCTCCCGGCTGGCGCTGCCGTCAAGGGTCAGGGACACGAGACGGCCCTCTGCGCCGGGGACGGCGGCGATCGCCGCCTCGAAGCCGCGCACGCGCTCGCGGATTGTGTGGCGGTGGGAGCCGCTCAGATGCAGGATCCGACGATGGCCGGCCTCGGTCAGCCGGCGGGTGGCCTCGTAGGCGCCAAAGAAATTAGCCGGCGAAACGCCGTCAAACTGCATCCTTGGATCAGTGCCGTTGACAAGAACGGTCGGTGTCATGCTGGCTTGCAGCCAGCCACGCAACGTCTCGTTCGGATCGATACCGACGAGAAAGAGACCTTCAGCTCCCGCGGTCTGCATATAGTCGCGCACGGCATCCGGCGTGATACGATCTTCGCGGACCAGCCGGACGTCGAAGGGCATGCCCGCTTCCGCAGCGCCGGCGCGCAGGCCGTCGACGATCGCTTCATAGAAGACGCTGAGAGTGCCGGTGACGCCGTCGCTGGCAATCAGCGCCAGCCCGCCGGCAACGGCTTCGGAAGCCGGTTTGACGGGATAGCCGTTCTCGGCTGCCACCTTCAATATCTGGCGCCGGACGGTTTCGCTGATACCAGGTTCGTTGGCGAGCACGCGCGACACCGTGGAAACGGAAACGCCGGCCAATGTGGCTATATCGGCCTGACGCGGCCGTCTGATCTTTTGGTCGTTCATAGGCAAACATTATGCAAATAATGCAAATTTGCAAGAAAATGGTTGCTTCTTGCAATAAAATTTTTTTTGCGTAATCTGTTTGCCGAAGTGCTCGATAATGCCGTTGGAGGATGGCAGCGGGCAGTTGGGACAAGGAGGAATATCATGCAGGTCAATCGCCGTTCATTTCTGATGGGTTCAGCCGGTGCGGCCGCCGGTCTCGCCCTCGGTGCCGGAAGCGCCATTCCGGCCTTTGCCGAAGACGCACAGCTGCGTGCCATGTGGTGGGGGTCCAACGACCGTGCCAAGCGTACGCTCGATGTTGCCAAGCTTTATCAGTCGAAGACGCCTGGCGTCACTCTGGTCGGCGAATCGCTGTCGGGCGACGGCTACTGGACGAAACTCGCAACGCAGATGGCCGGCCGCTCGATCGCCGACATCTTCCAACTCGAGCCAGGAACAATCTCAGACTATTCGAAGCGCGGCGCCTGCCTGCCGCTCGATGAATTCGTCCCCTCGACGCTGAACGTTCAGTCCTTTGGCGCCGACATGCTGAAACTGACCACCATTGACGGCAAGCTCTATGGTGTTGGCCTCGGCCTCAACTCCTTCTCGATGTTCTTCGACACCGTCGAATTCGAAAAGGCAGGCATCCCGTTGCCGACGCCCGACATCACCTGGGATGAGTACGCCAAGCTCGCGGTAGAACTCGCCAAGTCCTCCGGCAAGGGCGGCGGCCCCTATGCGGCGCGCTACAACTATGTGTTCGATGCCTGGCTGCGCCAGCGCGGCAAGAGCCTCTTTGCGAGGGAAAGCGTGGGGCTCGGCTTCACGGCCGACGATGCCAGGGAATGGTTCGACTACTGGGAGAAACTGCGTAAGGCGGGCGGCACCGTTGCTGCCGACGTGCAGACCCTCGATCAGAACACGATCGACACCAATTGCCTTGGTCTCGGCAAATCGGTGATCGGCATGGCCTATTCCAACCAGATGGTCGGCTATCAGCTGATCATCAAGAACAAGCTTGGCATCACCATGCTGCCGCGTGAAAAGAAGGGCGGACCATCCGGCCATTATTACCGTCCGGCACTGATCTGGAGTGTGGGCGCTACGACCAAGCAGGGCGAAGCTGCCGCGAAGTTCATCAGCTTCTTTGTCAATGATCCCGAAGCCGGCAAGATTCTCGGTGTGGAACGCGGCGTGCCAATGTCGCCTACCGTCCGTGAAGCCATCCTGCCGCAACTCAACCCGACGGAGCAGGAAACGGTCAAATACGTGAACCTGCTCAAGGATCAGGTCGGCGAGTATCCGCCGCCGGTGCCGATGGGCGCAACGCAATTCGACCAGCGCGTGCTGCGCCCGATTTGTGACGAACTCGCCTTCGAACGGATATCGCCCGCCGATGCGGCGACCCGGCTCATCGAAGAGGGTAAGGCAACGATCAAGGGATGATCGGTCGCCCGACATGAGGAGAGGCCCGCAACACCCCGGCGGGCCTCTCCGTTTTTCAGGCCTCTGTTTTCCGGACTATCAGTTGCTGTCCAGGTTTTCGACCACGCGCCAGTCCGGCCGGCCGAGATCGAACGGCCATGCGTGCACATCCCGGTCGTTGAAATAGACGACTTCCTGCAGATTCGGGAAGGCGCTCTGCTTCAACGTGGCAGTTTCGATCCACGGCCTGATATAGGCGTCACCGCCTTCATAGCCGAGCTCCGCCACCCAGATGGGCTTTCCGTAACCGGCGACGAGATCATACCCCTGCTTCAATGCTTCCGAGAACGTCCGGTGCTCATTGTGGGCAAGCTCGTCGTAGCGCTGCAGACCGAAGACCGAGAGCCCGACGAGATCGACATAATCGTCGCCGGGATAATAGGCCTGGAGGCCAGGCTCTCCCTTCGGCGACCACATGAGCTCTGTGCCAGGCGCCTCCTGGCGGACAATGTCCATCATCCGCTTGTAGGCCGTGATATAGTCCTGCGGGCTCCAGCCGGACCATGAGAACCGCCCTGACTTGTCCTCCATCTCCTGTCCCCAGCGGACGATCACCGGGCTTTTCAGCTCGGATATCATTTGCGCGATCGAACGCATGTTGACATCGTAGTCACCGCGCAGGACCTTTGCGCGAAGCTGTGCCGAGGTGAGCCGCCAATCGACGTCCCAGGACCATGGCTCCACAGTGATCAGCAGGTTGCGGCCTCTAGCCAGCGCATAGGCATCGGCGACGCGCAACGTTTCGAGGTCGACGTCCTCCCACGGCAGGAACAGGGCTTCGGTCGCGACATTCGCCTGCGCGCCGAAATCGCCGTGCGGATCGTAGGCCCCGAACTTGATGCCGTCGGCATGAAGGACGGGGCGCTTGTCGATAATCGTCTGCACGGCCGCCGCCGGGTTTGGCGCAATGCCCGCATATTGCACTTCGCTTCGGCCCGGAAGATCCGCGAGACACAACAACAGCAGCGCAATCGCGGTGGTCGAGAGGTTGTTTTTCATTAGCTTCTTCATGGCTTCACCCTCCTTTTCGGGCTATTTCCTGGCTCAGCAGGACCTGCTTCAGTTCGCGCGCCTTCGCGCTGACCGTATCGACGGGAACGAGCTTGCGGAACTCGTCATCCGGGAGCACCGATGCATGACGGAAGACGTACCACTTGCCGTCCGGCTGGCGCCGCTGATAGATCGTGTTGCCGATCTTGCGGTGACCGAAACAGGTGCTGGCGCGGGCCGCACCCTCGGCATTCGTCCAGGTGGCACGCATGCAGAGCTGGCCGAGATCGTCGACCACCCATCTGCCTTCGGCGAAGGACGGCTTCCCCTTGTCATTGCTCCAGGCGATAAATCGCCGGCCGTCATCGAAGAAACGGCCGCCGCCGGTGTTCCAGGTCCAGGTCTTGTCGCCATAGATACGATAGAGCTCATAGGCGCTGACCGGCGTCGGCGCTTTCTGTTTGGCGACCTCGGCGCCGTGTGCCGCCATGGGCAGACACAGGCTGAAAGCGAGGGCCGCTCCGTATAGTCTCGATCCGATACTCATTACATCCTCCTACTCGACACTTGCCGGTTCCGCCGGCTCAGACACCTTGTTCGTCCCGCCCCGTGCTTCCGAACCCATTCCATCTGAGGCGGAACTTCACGATCCTGGTCTTGCCGCCGCCGACACCGGCACCGGCTACGGCAAACTGTGATTGGCTGAAACTGATGAACGTCTGGCCGTGGGAAAGGGCCTCGAGGCTATGCAGACCATGGCTGCCCGCCTGCATGCCGCCGGTGATGCAAATCGCAAGCCCCGTGGCCGTCGCAAGCCACAGCCCGCGTGATTGCGGCAGCCGCGGCAGATCGTTCTCGATCGCATGGCGAATGACGATCAGCACCGTCAGCGACAGATAGATCGAGAGATTCATCGCCGCGAAAATATAAAAGCCTTGGGCGGCAGCGGCCTCACTGGCCAGTGCCATGGCGGCTGCGCACAGTCCGGCGAGCGCGATATAGGGCGCGATGACGCGCAACGGCAAAGACCGCTGCTGCTGCTTTCCCTTCGGCGTGATGCGGAAATCGACGAAGGAGCCGTAGATATAGTCGCGAAGCGCAGCGAGGCTGCCGGCAAGCGACCACGGCCAGCGCAGGAAGATAAAAGCTAGCCCTTCCCAGCCGAACAGTTTCGCATCGTGCGGCCTGAAGGTTCCCGTAGCCCGCCAGAAGAAGGCAAACAGCGTCAGCACGACCGATATCGGCGTAAAATGCAGCAGGAAATCCGGATAGGTCACATTGACGAAGACTTGGCCCGTCATCAAGGCGGCAACCGGCAGCAGGAACATCACGGCCATGAAGGCGGAGAAGAGCGGATACCACAGCTGCGAGAACACGAACTGAAATCTCAGTCGCCAGGGCAGGTGCATGATGTGACGGCGGGAATGTTGCAGCAGGATCGTGACGAGGCTGCGCGACCACTGGAATTCCTGGACGACGAGATCGGTGAAGTTTGCCGGTCCGTCGCCATGAGCGATCGCATCGACGGCATGCACGCCACGCCAGCCGCCGGCATTCATCATCAGCGTTGTCGAATGGTCTTCCGCAAGTTCCGGGCCGAGGCCGCCGATCTGACGAAGGGCCGCCGTGCGAACCGCATAATGGGAACCGATGCAAAGAGGCGCCCAGCCATTATTGTAACCCGTCTGCAGCGAACCGTGCAGGCTTGCCTCGGCATAGAGCCTGCCACGCGCCGCCCAGCTTTCGCCGGCATTGGCATCGCAGATGCTGGGAGCGGAGACATAGCCGATCTTAGGATCGGCGAAGGGGCGCAGGATTTCACGGAGGTAGGTCGGCGTCGGCACATGGTCGGCATCGAACTGGGCGACGAAATCGTAGCGCGCATAGCCGAAATGGTCGTAGAAATAGGCGAGGTTGCCTTCCTTGCAACGCGTCCGGCGCGGCCAGGTGGTGCGATGATACTCCGCCACGCCCTTTCGGGTGGAGATCAGCACGCCGTGCGCCGCACACCAGCGCCTGGTTTCCTCCGAAGGGTCCTCGTCGGCCAGCCAGACATCGAAATCGACGTCGATCTGGTCAAGCATCGCCTGCAGCGTGGCGCGGACGACGGCAAAGGGCTCGGACGGCGCCTTGGTGACGACCATTGCCACCCGCCCTTCCGGCAGCCGTGCCGCAGGATTGACCGTCCTCGCATCGAGGAAGATCAGGATGAAATAGGCCGGCACGAGCGTGATCCAGGCAAGCACGAGGGTGATAAGCACGAAGGCGGCCCAGGAAATGATATGGGCGGACTGGCACCACCAGATCCAGAAATAACCGAGTGCTGTCAGCCAGCAGAGGATGCCGAAGCCATAGGCGACGCGGTTCCAGCCAGCGAAAACAGGATCGAATGCCTCAGCTGCGGCGGCCTTCGCCGTCCTGGCGCGGTGACCGACTTGCAGTGCGTCGCTCATGCCGTCAGCTCCAGTCCGAAGGTGGGGCCGGCGGTGCGGATGATCGTATCGATATCCGAGAAAACCGGCGAGAAACCGAGCTCCGCCTTCGCCCTTGCGGTATTGGCAAAGAGGACCGGCGGATCGCCAGCGCGGCGAGCGCGATAATTCACGGGGACTTCACGGCCGCTCGCGCGATAGATCGCCTCGAGAATCTCGCGCACCGAGGTGCCCCGGCCAGAGCCGAGATTGACGCTGAGCGAGCCGCCGCCCGCCATCAGATGATTGACGGCGGCGAGATGCGCCTGCGCCAGATCGCTGACATGAACATAATCGCGAACACAGGTTCCATCCTCGGTCGCATAATCGGTGCCGAAGATATCGAGCCGCTCCAGCCTGCCGGCGGCGGCAAGAAGGGCGCGAGGGATGAGATGGGTCTCGGGGTGATGCCGTTCGGCAAGCTCGCCATCGGGATCGGCGCCGGCCGCATTGAAATAACGCAGTGCGGCAAAGCGGACGCCGTAGGCAGCGGCAAAATCCTCGAGCGCCATCTCGAAGATCAGCTTGGTGCGCCCATAGGGATTGACCGGGTGCTGCGGGCTTTCCTCCCGTATCGGCAACGAGGCGGGAACGCCATAGGTGGCGCAGCTGCTCGAAAAGACGATCCGGTCGATGTCCTGATCGAGGCAGGCCTCGAGCAGGGTCAGGCTGCCAACGACATTATTCCGGTAATATTTCCTGGGCATGTCGACGGATTCGCCGACATAGGCATTGGCACCACAATGGATGACGCAATCGGGCGAAAACTCTGCAAGAGTCCGGCGCAGCGCGGCGGCGTCGGCAATCTCTGCCCGGATGAGCGGGCCCCAGCGGACGCTGTCGGCATGTCCCGTCGAGAGATTGTCGTAGGTGACAGGGATCATGCCGGCACGCGACAGCGTTTTGCAGATATGACTGCCTATGAAACCGGCGCCGCCGGTGACGAGAATGTAGCGGGGCATCTCATACGACCTCCGCCTTCTCTGTGCCGGCCAGCAGGCCGTCGAAATATTCGACGGTGCGAGCCAGGCCGGTTTCGAGCCCGATGCGGGGCTCCCAGCCCAGCTCGGCCATGGCCCGGGAAATATCCGGCCGCCGCTGACGGGGGTCGTCGGTGACCGCAGGCAGGTGGACGATCCGGGAACGCGAGTTCGTCAGGTCCCGAATGATTTCCGCCAGGCGGCGAACGGTCATTTCGGCTGGATTGCCGAGGTTGATCGGGCCGTTGCAAGCACTGCCGGCAGCCGAAAAACGCAGGAAACCGTCGACGAGATCGTCGACGTAGCAAAAGGAACGGGTCTGCTGGCCATCACCATAGATCGTCAGATCGGCATTGCGCAGAGCCTGCACGATGAAATTGGAAACCACCCGCCCGTCGTCCAGGCGCATGCGCGGCCCGTAGGTGTTGAAGATGCGGCCGACCTTAATGTCGACGCCGTAAGTCCGGTGGTAATCGAAGAACAGCGTTTCAGCGCTGCGCTTGCCTTCGTCGTAACAGCCGCGCGGTCCGATCGGGTTGACATTGCCGCAATAGGATTCGTGCTGCGGGCTCTGGCTCGGGTCGCCATAGACCTCCGACGTCGACGACTGGACGACGATCGCACCGGTCTTTCGCGCGCAGTCCAAGGTGTTGACGGCGCCGAGCACATTGGTTAGCAGCGTTCCCACCGGATCCCGCTGATAATCGGGCGGAGAGGCTGGGGAGGCGAAATTGAAGATGAGCGACGCGTCGATATCGAAGGGCTGCCTAACATCGTGCTCGACGATGCGGAAGCGGGTGTTCGATGTGAGATGATCGACATTCGCACGGCGGCCGGTCGAAAAATTGTCGAGGCATATGACGCTGTGGCCGCGCTGCAGGAGCCTTTCGCAGAGATGTGAACCGAGGAAGCCGCCCCCGCCATTCACAAGAACGGTGCGTCGCCCTTGGAGCACCGGTATGCCTGACACTTCAGAATAACCTTCGTTGGGAACGAAACTACGCATTACAAACTCCTTCCCATGTATTTAGTCTTTTGATTATTTATGCACTGCATGCCTCCGTTATCCGCTCTGGATATTCATGAAACTGAGCGTCCATACATGAATAACTTTGTAGTTACTCTCCAGATACCGAATTACTATTAAAACAATACAACGACTTCCGCCAAGGTCAACTTGAAAAATTCCAGCTATCCAAAATAATTACGCAAGTATTCTTCAAAGTAACAAATGATTAATCACTTTCAACGCTTTACCACCAATACGCCTCTCATCCGCCTCTCAAGCTTCACTCAATGCAGCTAATATACGAGGGAAGTCGGGTGATCGGCCGCGCTCAACGGCAAGGCCGGTCTTGCATCCGGAAGCGCCATATGCGAGGGGTTTGGGCTATGTTGAAAAAACAAGATGCAGCGCAGCTGAAAGGCCGGCGTCTTCGCTTGGCGATGTTCGTCTGGGGAACGGCGCTTATGGCGATCGGACAGACGGCCTGCACGGTCGTTGATGACGATATCGCAGTCGTCGCGAAGAAGAGTATCGTCGAGGCGCCGCGCGTCTCCAAGGCCTATGCCTATCCGGAAAATCGCGCCGAGCGCCCGGCCGGGGTCACGGCCCGCACTGTCGCCTATCACGGCTCAGCGCCTTATATCTGCTCCCCAAGCGGCTTCGGACAGAAGTCGCGCTGCTTTGCGCGTCCCTCTATCTGAAGCAAAACTGATCGTTACATCAATTGCGCCACCGACCGGACATATCGTCTTCGCCGGCAGGGTGTTCATTGAAGAAACGGGAAGCCGCTTCCGTGCGGTTTCGGACATTCATCTTCTTGTAGATGTTGCGGACGTGAACCTTCACGGTGTTTTCGGAAAGATGCAGCTTGTCGGCGATGATCTTGTTCTGCGTCCCCTTGCATATGAGATCCAAGATCTGAACCTCCCGGGTGGTCAAAGCGGAGATACTGTCGCGTCTCAGCTTGAGCGCATTGTTGCGCGCCGCATCGACCGATTTTGTCTGATAGAGCGAAGGTTCCAGCTGGGTGTTCTTGTTGTTGAGACGGTTTAGAAGTGCTGACGGAAAATGTTCGCCGCCCTTCATCAGTAGATCCACAGCGGCCATGAAGACGTCGAGCCGGAGGTTGAGCGGCAGGACGCCATCGATGATCCTTGCCTCCACCAGCCGGCTGACATAGGGCTCGAGCATGTCGATAGCTTCGACGACAAGTCCGATCGAGGTTTCAGGGTGGTTTTCGCGGGCAGCCTGCAGCGCTTCTTGAAGCTCAGGGCCAGGTATATGATAGAATAAAACGAGCTTCATATCGCTGGTATCTTTTTCCAGCATCGGCTTTGTGCTCGTTATGCTTGCTACTTCACAGTTCGGAAATTTCTTCGCCAGTGCTTCTACCATGCATTCCGAAAACAGATCCGCCTTGGCTACCACTAGTATAGTATCTCCAGACGAACTCAACTTCCTTCCTTGGTCCGCATTCTCCATTCCAGACCCTGTCATGAACATATACGCCTCCCCTAGCGTTACACTTTACTCAAACGTGGAGCGATGGCGGGTATTAAATAGTATGAAATGTCGATCCCGAATGTCATCGCCTTATTTTTTAGACATTTCTTAATTATGTTAATACGGATTGAGAAGGAAGGAAATGGCCCAAAGTGATTAGTTTTAGCGGGGGAAAAACGATACGATACAAAGCCTTGGTTGTATTTTCACTTCGATAGATACTTCAAGGTTATATTTGCTCTGACTATAGCTGAACAGCTTAATGTAATATTTCAGTACAGATTGTCATAATTTCGTCATGCAGGGTGGTGGCCGGATACAGGACGGGGAAACATCGAGAGGTGCCCCTCAACCCGGCAGCGAATGCCGAGAGCCCCGAATTCTCATTGCCCGCCGACGCTCCCGCCGAAGAGATCTTAACGCTCCAACGACAGGGGCTATCCAGGGCTAGCCGGGCATGGCAGATCCGCCTTAGCCCGAATTGATGTCTATCGGATCCGCATTTTTTCCAGCAATCTGTGATCGTCGTCCAAGTGGCGACATGGAAAACCCATGTACTGTTTAGCGTTTTTATACATGGCCTCCATTTAGGGCAACTCAACGAAAAGAAGACCTGACTACTCCTTATCCATTTCAGGATTCGGAGCCGGATATGTGCGGCCTTGTACTGAGTACGTACGTTCCCAATACCAACGGTTTGATCAACAAATCGCGAAGAAGCCGCAGATGACTAGTACCGAATACATCTGCCGATGTTAACCGCATCGGAGCGAGCGCGAGTAAAATCCCATTTGAGATGAGAGGGATTTCGAAAAGCTGCTCCGGTTTTTTTCTGGAGAAACTTGAATGTCTGACGACATCGAAATCACGAAGGTCGGGGCGCTTGCCGACGGCTTTGCCAACAGCGCTATCAATTCAACTGAAGTTGACGACGGCTCGACCGGTTATGTCGGCGGCGTCGCCAATGGCGACAATCGCGACAATACCGACAACAGCGTAGATGTGGACGTCAAGGCCGAGCTCTCCGCAAATAATGGCGACAACCGCGACAACGAATATGACTGGAGCTACAAGTCCGACGACGATACGAGCACCAAGACCACGACGATCACCGACTCCAATAACGACTACGACTGGAGCTATGACAGCAAGTCGTACAGCGACAACGACACCGACACCAAGACGATCACGGACACCGATACGAAGACCGTGACAGACACCGACATCAAGACCATTACGGATACGGATACCAAGACGGTCTCCGACAGCAACAACACGGCCGACAGCTTCAACAAGACGGATACCGACTTCGCCGTCATCGAAGACGTCAAGGACTTCGACAATCTCGGCGTTGCCGGCCACGACCTCACCTTCAACCTCGGCGACGACTTCTCCTTCACTCTCGACGTTGACAGCATCCTCAACAATTCGCTGTCCGGCGAGGGCAACGACAGCGGCTTCAGCGCCGTCCAGGCGAGCCATCTGGCTGACCAGGACCAGGCCTGGAACATCAAGATGGACAATGGCGGGGCCGACAACCATCTGAAGGCCGATGGCGGCCACGCCGATAGTGCAGAAGGCATTGAGATGGACGGCAAGGGCTGGGATCTCAAGGCTGGCGACGATGCCAATGGCTCGAGCACGGCCGACGCTTCGGCCATCCTTGCCAATTCCGGCTTCCACCTCGAGCTTGTTCAGGGTGCTAACCTGCTCAGCAACACAATTGACTCCAGCGTCATCGGCGGCAATTCTCATGTTTCCGACGTCGGCGAGGATACCAGCACCTGACACGGACCTCCAACGACCAAGACGAGCTGCACCGGCCCCGGCCGGTGCAGCTTGATTGCTTGAAAACGGTTTGACGACCACACCGCAGCTCCCAGCGAGGGGCGCCCAGAAGGCCGATCGTCATTTCGAATGGGAGGGCCGAACCATGCATATCGAGAAGATTTCGGAAATCATCGCGCACTTCATCGGTCTCTTCGAGATGACGACCGACGAGATGCGGTTGCGCACCAACTATGCTGAAGGCGCAGGACCGGGCGCGGATGGACCCGTTCTGCCGGATCAGGATGCCTATACGGCTGCCTTCTCTTCCGATCTTCAGCTCAAGGATTACGATCCAGGCGTCATTTACAAAAGCGGCAGCTACGAGATCGAATATGGTCCGGCGCGCCATTTAGGCCGCGTCTTCGAAGAGAGCCTCGAGAAGCTGGCGGCGATTGCCGCAAAGGACATCCCGTTACCGCATTTCGGCGATCCCACGGATATCGTGCTCATGGATGAGCCGGAACTGACCGTCTTTGCCGGGCCTGGCTCGACGATCAGTCATGTCCTCCAGGTCAACGTCCTCTACGACGACGATTATCTCGACATGACGAACGGCGTCCATGCGCCGCGAGACACGACTTTTGTCATCGAAAAGCTCGCGGACTTCAGCACCAAGGCCGAGATCTTCACGCCTTTTTCGAGCCTCCACAGAACCGACACCTATGATGGCGCGCTGAAGATCGCCCAGGATCTCGAAAGCTATATCCAGAATGCCCAGAATACCGAGGACAGCGGGACAACCTCGCCCAGCACCGACGCGACGCATCATTTTGTCACCACCCATCCCGCGGGCGACGGCCCCATCGTCTACGTCAATGGCAAGGCCGAGACCGATATACCCGTCCTCGACGACTTCCTGCCCGACCGCGGTCTCGCCAAGCTCCAGGAAGAACCCGACGACAGCAATTCGTCCGTCGAACAGACAGATCCCAGCGGCAGTAGCCTTGATGTGACCGCCGGTGCAAATCTCCTTGTCAACGTCGCCTCGGTGATCAACACCGGCGTCATTACTTCGGTCACCGCGGTAATGGGCAACTACCACCAGATCGACGCGATCTCCCAGGCCTTCGTCTACAGCGATCACGACGAGATCGCCTCGGCGCTGCGCTCATCCGGCCATTCGGCCGAGGAGGCGGGAACGGTCGCCAAGAATATCGCCATCTTCGAACACAGCACCTTCGAAGCATCGAGCCACGCCGACAGCGATGCTGCCGAGCCGACGTTCCCGAACAGCTGGCGCGTCAGCGTCATCGATGGCGACGTCTCCTTCGTACAGTGGATCGAGCAATATCACTTCGTCAGCGACAACGACACGATGACGGTAACCACCTCGGGATCCGAAGCCACGGTTCTGACGGGCGGCAATACCTCCATCAACTTCTCCTCCTTTTTCGGGATGGGCATGCAGTATGATCTGGTGATCATCGGCGGCAATGTGCTCGACATCAACAGCATCACGCAGATCTCGCTGCTCTACGACAATGACTGGGTGCGGGCGGAAGACGGCGTCGATCCCGGCGCCGACATCCAGACCGGCAACAACCTGATCTGGAATTTCGCCTCGATCCACAATGTCGGGACGGACAGCCCCTTCGCGGCCATGCCGGACTATATGGTCGAGGCGCAGAAGGCGATCGAAGATCGCGATCCCAATATGCCCGAAGGGCTGTCGTTCGACGTGAATTTCCAGGGATATGCCGGCCTCAACGTGCTCTATATCACCGGCAATCTCTACGACATGACGATCATAAAACAGGTCAGCATTCTCGGCGATTCCGATGATGTGACTCAGGCGGCATCGACCATCCTCGACAACAATCCCGATGCAACGGTTACGATCGACACAGGCAGCAATGCGGTCATCAACATCGCCGAGATCGTCGACTACGACAGTTTCGGCCAGACGACCTATCTGGCGGGCCAGCTCTATTCAGACGCCATCCTCATTCAGGGCGGGCTGGTGGAGCATGACACGACGCAGCCGCAGCCGGCCGACGACAGGCTCGCCAACGAAGTTATTGCCTTTCTCGACAACGACGATCCGGCGGGCAGCGATTCTGCGGACGGCGTCATCAATGCCGGACATGATTTTTCATGGTCGTCGGCGCACCCCGCCGACGTAATGCAAGCCATGGTCGCGTGACCTTGAGTATTGCGGAGGAACCACGATGAACCAGATTTCAAAACAAATCTTTGCGGCAGGCAGCGCCCTCGATCTGAGGTCGGGTAATATTCCTTCCGCTGCCCCCTCGGACGCTGCGATGAGCGAGGTGTGCATCTCCGCTATCGACCAGGCGGTCGAGAATCTTCGCAGGCTCAGTGGCGCCGTTGCTTCGTCTCCCGATGGCAGCAAGGAGACGATCGAAATCGCGGCGCGCGAGGCTGCCGATATCGGAGGCGCAAGTGCAACTCAGCCGCCCCTGACGCAGAAAACAGTGCCGGCGGAAGCCTCGAATGTGAAAACGGCGCCTCCTGCCGCAGTGGCGCAGAGCCCGGCGACAGCAGAACCGGTGGAAGCACTCGCCCAGCCGCGGATCGAAGCGCGGGTGCCCCCCGAACTGCCGAAAGAGAAGACCGAGCTCAAATCGAGCCCGACGATGCCCTTCGGCAAGACCATCGAAGGCGAAAGTGGCCCGATCAGCGAGAGTGACAGGCGGCTGCGCACCGGCGGCGGCGGAAACGGCAAGGATTCCGATCCCGGGGGCGGCGGGGGCGGGGGCGGAGGAAGTGGCGGCGGTTTTCACAAGCGCAGCGAGCCTGTGAATTTCGCCGCCAGCCTCTCGCGTGGCATGGCGGCGGTGCGACGCAACATGGTGGTCGTCATGATGTTCACGATCGCCATCAACGTCCTTCTGCTGGCAATCCCGCTCTATCTCTTCCAGATATCCGACCGGGTGCTGACGAGCCGCTCCATCGATACGCTCGTCATGCTCTCGATCGCCGTGATCGGCGCCGTGCTGCTGCAGGCCTTCATGGATTCGGTGCGGCGCTTCATCCTGATGCGCACCGCAGTGGAACTCGAAGTGCAGCTCGGCGCGCCGATCCTCAGCGCTGCAGCGAGAGCATCGCTGCATGGCAGCGGCAAGGATTATCAGACGCTGCAGGACCTGCAGCTTTTGCGGGGCTTCCTGACATCCGGCACGCTGATCGCATTTCTCGATGCGCCGCTGATGCCGTTCTTCGTGGTCGTCGTCTATTTCGTGCATCCGCATCTCGGCATCATCATCATGACCTGCTGCGCGGTGCTTTTCGTGATCGCCTACCTGAACCAGAAATTCACCGCCCGGCAATTTGCCGAATCCAACGGCTATCTCAGCCGGGCAAATTTCCACCTCGATTCCATGTCGCGCAATTCGCAGATCATCAACGCAATGGCGATGATCCCCGAAGCGGTGAAGATGTGGGGCCGGGAAACGGCGGGCTCGCTGAAATCGCAAGTCGAGGCGCAGGACCGCAACATCATCTTCTCCGGCATATCGAAGGCCTGCCGCATGATCACCCAGGTCACCCTGCTCGGCTGGGGCGCGCATCTGTCGCTTTCGGGCGAGCTGACGGGCGGCATGGTGATCGCCTCCTCGATCATATCGGGACGCGCGCTGGCGCCGATCGAAGGCGCCATCGAAGGCTGGCACCAGTTCAACCGGTCGGCCGCCGCCTATGGCAGGATCAAGAGCCTGCTCTTGAACTCGCCGTTGAACTTCCCGCGCCTGCGCCTTCCCAATCCCGAAGGCCGGCTCGATGTCGAACGCATTCTCTTCGTGCCGCCGCCGCAGAAGAAGGTCATTCTCAACGGCATCTCCTTCTCGCTCAGGAAGGGGGAATCGCTTGCAATCATCGGCAATTCCGGGTCCGGCAAGACGACGCTCGGCAAGATGCTCGTCGGCTCGATCGTCCCGACATCGGGAAATGTTCGCCTCGATCTGATGGATCTGCGCAACTGGGACCAGCGCCAGTTCGGCGAAAGCATCGGCTATCTGCCGCAGGACGTGCAGCTCTTTCCCGGTACGATCAAGGCCAATATCTGCCGCATGCGCGACGACGTCGACGATCATCAGATCTACGAAGCCGCAGTGCTGGCCGACGTGCACGAGCTCATCGCAGGCTTCCCCCAGGGCTACGAAACCATCGTGGCGGCCGATGGCGCTCCGCTCTCGGGCGGCCAGAAGCAGCGAATCGCACTGGCTCGCGCCTTTTTCGGCAACCCCAAATTCGTCGTCCTCGACGAGCCGAATTCAAACCTCGATACCCAGGGCGAGGCCGCGCTTGCCAGGGCGCTGATCCATGCCAAGAAGCAGGGCATCACCACCGTGACCATCACCCAGCGCCCGGCCCTTCTCCAATGCGTCGACAAGATCCTCGTGCTCAAGGAGGGCACTGTCGCCATGTTCGGGGAAAGGATCGAGGTGCTGCAGGCGCTTTCCAAGAACAACGGCAATAACGGTCAACAAGCACCGCGCATCGAAGGATGAACGACATGGGACGGAAAAAGCAGGAGACGACCGGTCCGGTGCAGCTCGAATGGTATAGCGACGTGCCGCGCTCGATCCGGATGCACAGCATCGTCGGCCTGACGGTACTCTTCACCTCGTTCGGAGGCTTCGGCTTCTGGGCGGCGACGGCACCGCTTGCTTCCGCTGTTATCGCGCAAGGAAGCTTCGTCGCGACCGGCAACAACAAGATCGTCCAGCATCTGGAAGGCGGCATCATCAGGGAGATGCGCGTCAGCGAGGGCGATACGGTCAAGGAAGGCGATATCCTGCTGACCCTCGATCCTACAGCGTCCCGCTCGAATGAGCGGATGCTGCAGCTTCGCCGGCTGCGCCTGGAAGCTGTCGTCGCAAGGCTCCGCGCCGAAGCGCAGGGCCTGCGCGAATTCCAGCTTCCCGATATCGTGATGAAAGAGGCAAGCGATCCCGACATCAACGCGATCATCCAGAGCCAGAACGTCGTCTTCCACAGCAAGCAGATCAAGCTCGAAGAACAGCTCAACCTGATCGAGAAGAACATCAAGTCGCTGGAATACCGTTTCGCCGGCTATAAGGGCCAACGAGAATCCTTTGAAAGGCAATTGTCGCTGCTGACCGAGGAACGCGATTCCAAGGCCCGACTGGTCAAGGTCGGCTATATGCGCAAGACGGATCTTCTGGCCATCGAACGGGCGATCGCCGATGCGATGGGCGACATTGCTCGACTGAATGGTGAGCTCAACGAGAGCGAGGCGGAGATCGCCAAATTCCGCCAGGAAGCCGTCATCGCCGTCAACTCCAATAAGCAGGCGGCACTCGATGCACTCGAGACCGCCGAAACCGATCTGGACAGCGTGCGCGAACAGATGCGCGAGGCCGCCGGCGTGCTCGAACGCACCACCATCCGTTCGCCGGTGTCGGGCACGGTCGTGCGCTCCTATTTTCACACAGCCGGCGGTGTCATCACGACAGGCAAGCCGATCATGGAGATCCTGCCGGCGCATGTGCCGCTGATCCTGGAAGCGCAGGTGCTGCGCACCTCGATCGATCAGCTGCATGAGGGCGAAACGGCCTCGATCCGCCTCACGGCGCTCAATCGGCGCACGACCCCTGTTCTGCAGGGCAAGGTCTTCTATGTCTCAGCCGATTCGATCGAGGAAAATTCGGGAGCTTCAGTCAAGGACGTCTATATCGTCCGCGTCGGAATACCCGATTCCGAGATTGCACGGGTGCACAATTTCCATCCCGTTCCCGGCATGCCGGCCGAAGTGCTGATCCAGACGTCGGAACGCACCTTCTTCGAATATTTGAGCAAACCAATCACCGACAGCATGTCGCGGGCTTTCAAGGAACGCTGATCGCCCGCGATCCGGTAAATGCGACGGACTTGCCCGTTGTTCTGATGTAATGTCCATATGCCATCCTTCATGGATGGATCCCCTCCGGGGAGAAAGGGTCAAGCATGGCGGCGATGTCCGATGTCCTGTTGCGGGTCGGCCGGCTGAACTATGTCTGGACGAACACCGAAAGCCTGCTGATCTACATCATCGCCCATCTTCTCCGGGTCGAAAAGGAAGCAGCAATCGTCGTGTTCCTGACGCTCAACACGACGCGCGCCCGGATCGATCTCATCGAACGGCTTTCCAAGCTCGCTTCGACCTCTCCTTCCGACCGCAAGGCGATCCTTTCGGCCATGTCACGGCTGAAGAAGGAATCCAAGACACGCAACAAATACAATCACTGCATCTATTCCTTCGACGATAAGGGAGAGATCTCGAGCACGCAGCTGATGCGGCTCGTCGAGGACGACAAGGAGATCCGCTACGGCAAGATCGAGCAGATGGACGCACGCGAGATCGACCTTCTGGAAAAGTCGATCGCCGAAATCGTCGCCATCAGCCGGACGCTCTGGGCCTTCATCCATGCGAGCCCGCAGATCGCCGGTGAGCTCTGACCTAATCCTTATGTATGCATGTTCTCAAAACCGCTGCACACTTTCGGGCGATGTACATTGAAGCGCGCCGTCCTCCAAGAGGCGGTACGCTCTATCACTCTGAATCTATGCATGATTTCCACCAAAAACGGGTCGCGATTTTGGGTTATACGCCGGCTCCGGACTAATCACATTTAGGTCCTGCAAATCATCCGGACGGTTTATTTGAAGATCGGTGTTTGCCATTAGAATGAAATCTCCCGAGTGACGTATGGGGTATTGGGGGGCGGCATGCGCATAGATATCATCGACACCATTGCCGGGCTCGAGGCGGTACGCGACAACTGGGATCAGGTCTTCATGGAAGACCCCGACGCGCAGCATTTCCTCTCCTGGATCTGGCTGAAGAATTATCTGTCCCGCCGACGCCGCTGGTTCATCCTTGCTCTGCGCGAACGCGACCCCGAAGCACCTTATGTCGCCTTCTTTCCGCTGCGCCTCATCACGCATCTGAACGAGAAGACCGGGCTCTTCTACGACGAGATCATCATGGCCGGGAATTTTGCGGCCGATTATACCGGTCTCATCGTCAGACCGGATTACGAGCATCATGCCATTGCCGGCTTTGCTTCGTTTCTCAAACATCAGAACTGGACCGACCTGAAGCTCGAATATTTCAGCGGCCCTGCCGGCCGGCGCGAGAAGATGATCGAGGCGCTGCAGGGACCGGAGGTGATGTTTCGCGACAGCTCGCCCAAGAACAGCGAGAATATCGACAATACGATCTGTCCCATCGTCCCCCTGCCGGCCAGCTTCGACGACTATCTCGAGCAGCGGATGAGCAGCCAGACGCGCCAAAAGCTCCGGCGGTTCCTGCGCAAGGTCGAAGGCGACGATATTTACCGGATCACGATGGCAACTCCCGAGACCATCGATCGGGACATGGACATCCTCTTCAATCTCTGGCGGATCAAATGGAGTGCCCGCAAAGGCGCGGAGCGGACCGAGCGGCTGATCATCACCACGCGCGAGATGCTGATGGACAGCTTCCACTGCGGCAATCTCGAGGTGCCGGTCTTTTGGCATGGCGACCAGCCGCTCGGGGCGCTGGCGAATATCGTCGACCGGCAGAGGAAGGCCATCCTCTTCTATATCACCGGCCGCGACGAGAATTGGAAGACGCCGTCTCCCGGCCTCATCCTGCATGGATACTGCATCCGGCGAGCTATTGAGCACGGCTTCAAGACCTATGACTTCCTGCGCGGAAACGAACCCTATAAGTACATGTTCGGGGTGGAGGAAAGGCGGATCAGCTGCACCCTGTTCCGCACCCGCAGCGGCCAGAATCTGCATGGCGTGCTCAACCCGCGCAGCATTCGTTTCGTCTATGAACAGGCGCTCGACATGTACCGCAATGGGGCCCGGAGCAAGGCGGAGATCGCCTTCAACCAGGTCCTGCAATCGGCTCCAGGCCATACCGGCGCGGAATTCGGGCTCGCCAATCTGCTGTTCGACCGGGGCAAGCTGACAGAGGCACTGGCTGCCTACAAGGCCCTCGTCGAGCAAGCGCCCGATCCGACGCCGATCCATATGCGGCTTGGCGACACGCAGCTTGCGCTACATCAATATGAGCAGGCCGCAGAGACTTTCCGCCGGGTTGGCGAGATCGGGCCGCATCTCATCCAGGCGCATTACAAGCGCGGTATCGCCCTTGCGGCCAGCAAACGGCTGGCCGAGGCGGAGACCGTCTTCGCCGCGATCCAGGAGGTGCATTCGGACGATCCGGCCGCCCTCGACTATGCCGTCAAGGCGGGTGTTGCCCTTGAACGGATCCGCATGAGTGCCGAGGCCACCGCTCGCAAGACGGACGTCGTGCCGGAGACCCTCGCCCGCTGGAGCCGCGGCCGTCATCTGAGCGAGCGGCGCCGCCTGCGGCTGCATTGACGATTGTTGTGGACGCGCGATGCCCAGTGTCCAAACACACGAAAGCCCGCACGAGGCGGACTTTCGTGTATCTGGTTGCGGGGGCAGGACTTGAACCTGCGGCCGGCCTGGCGATTGGCCGGCTGCCGGGCCGGGAAACGCCTCGCTCAAAGCGTCCGGGTCCGACCGAATGTCCGAAGCAGAAGGTTGATCGAGACAGCGACTTTGTCAATGTCACGAACGTCCTGGGAGTAACGCCCGGTATAAAGTTTCACGATCATTTTATCGCGGGGCGAACCGCTAAGATTGAAAAAAAGGTGCAGGTAGAAGGCCTCCTTGTCGCCTGAGCGGGCAATGCTCCTTCGTCTTTGGGTGACCGTCCTTAGTTCGGTCTTGAAGGGCGAGAACCCCTCGAGCGACAGCGTGACATCGGCGGATGCAAAGCGCGTCTCCGGTGGCACAGCAACGACTGCCTTGTCGAGCGCCAGACTGACTATGCGGCCGGAAACACCGTCGACGTGAACCGTTTCGTCAAGTTTGAACGCATCGAAGAGCCGTCGCGGTTTTTCGAAGCAGATCAAGGACGCAATAGCGAGAACGAGAATGTTGATGCCCGACCAGCAAACCGCAATCGGCGAGAACTGCGCCTCGATATGGGAGGTCTCAGGGACAATATTGATGACAAGACCGATGGCCGTCGCCACGATCAACGCCGCTATCCAGGCAAGGCTGTATCCGTCAAATCCGATCGCCTCGTTGCCGCTGCCCTTCGGGGTCACCCTGAATGGCTTGCCGAAGGGACGCACCACACTGGAAATAACGGTTGGCAACATCCGAAACGTCGAAAAAGCCCCGACGGCACTCGATACGACAGGCAAATATCGGGTCGGTGTTATCCAGAGCATCAAAAGGAAATAGGCCGTCAGCAACGGCACCTGATGGGAGATATAGTCTGCAGCGTTGGTGAAGTAGAGCGGCAGCAAGCCGAACCAGAGATATATGATCGGGATGATCAATATCGTAAAGCGCACCAGATACTGCACCAACCACGACAGCGGAAGGAACATGATGCGTTGAAAAAGCGACAGACCAGGTCCGCGCAGTGGGCCGTTGTGAAGATAAAGTGTTTGAATTCCCCCCTGACACCAGCGCTCACGCTGTACAAAATAGCCAGTCAGATTCTCAGCGGCCAATCCCATCGACAGGCGCTCATTCAGGTAACGGGTCTTGTAGCCCTTGTTGAGCATGGAAAGGGTGGTCAACAGATCCTCCGTGATGGATTCCGTTGGAAACCCCCCAATCTCATCGATCGCCTTGCGTCGCGCGATTGAACATGACCCACAGCAGAAACTGACGTCCCAGATATCTCGGCTCGGTGCAATTTCATCAAAGAACAAACGCTGCTCGTCCGGCCAGATATTTTCGAGGCCGAGATTTGTTTGCACCGGATCGGTATTGAAGAAATGCTGTGGCGTTTGAACGATGCCGATGGTCGCATCGGAAAAGAAGGGAAGCGTCCGGCGCAGGAAGTGACGATAGGGCACGAAGTCAGCATCGAATATCGCGATGAAGTCGCCGGAGCTGACCTTCAGACCATTGTTCATGTTGCCGGCTTTGGCATGGCTGTTGTCGGGCCGTGTGACGTGGATTGCTCCCTTCTCCTCGCAGTAGGCCTTGAGCCAATTACGACGCTGATCGTCGAGCACGTAGACTTTCAGCTTGTCTTGCGGATAATCGAGCGCAAGCGCCCCTATGATCGTCCGTTCCAGGACGTCGAGCGGCTCGTTATAGGTAGGAATGAACACATCCACCGTGGGCAATTCATCCTCGTCACCTCTAAAGAAGTCTGGCGCGAGCCTGTCGGCTTCTGCGCTCCGGTCCACGTATCGACTCATCAAAACCAGGAAGAGCACGACTTCGAAGAATGCGAGGATTTCTACGATGAACAGAAACCAGACCCAGTAGAAGTTGAGGCCATTGTTGGGATAGGGAAGTACCGTCTCGAATAACCGCCAGAGTATATAGCGCAACGCAATGGCGCCAACGACCACGCATGTGATTGCGCGCGTCGAGCTATAGTTACGCGACCAGTTGAAAGGCCCAAGCAAAAAGAACGCCAAAACCGAAAATGTCGGAGCCAGTGCTATGAGATACTGAACCACAGGCTCTCTACCCAGTTCCATATGTGGAGGTTAGGTTTGGGAAGGCGCACCTGAACAGAACGCCCCACCTGACAAAAGTTCGCATAATCCGTATTGAGAGCGGAGGGAGCCAGACCGACGCGTATTCGATCGTTGCGTTTGGTTGTTTCGGGCTGATTGGCTGCCAGCGTGTCCTTCTCGGCGACCGCGGAACTGCCTCTTACCGATAGGACAACGCCTTTGAAGGCCTCGCCTCCGCCTAACAAGCGCACCTCCGCAGCAAGGCCTGGATAAATCTCTTGGTAATCGACCTCCGGAACAAGGATATCGACGAAAAGATCGCTGCAATCGAGGATGCGCATCAGCTCGGTATTGAGGATGACGTTCGAGCCGTTGACGATGTTGCTACTCCACACGACTCCGTCGAAAGGTGATGGATCTGATGCCGAAGTGAGACTGCGGACGCGGTTTTCCTCCTCAATCAGCTGCATCTGTACCTGCGCGCCCCGTGTTTCGTTTTCGGCGATGCGCGTATTGAGATCGTTGATCCGAACGATGACCTCATCCTGTCGCTGGCGAGAATAGGGTACGTCGTTCTGGCCGTCACCGAAAACGAAAACACCCTTGCGAACGGCTTCCAGCTTTTGTTCGAGCTGGGCTACGGTCAAGCCACTGATTTCGAGTTCGCCCCCCGCCGCTTCCCAGGCGGCTCGGGCGGACTCGACCATCTTGGTGGACAGGATACCCTTCGCCTCAAGCGCGAGCCGCCGGTCAAAGTCGACTTGCGCGACATTGTCCTGCGCCTTGGAAACCTTGACCCGTTTGTTTAGAATTTCAACTTGTCGCTCCAAGTCGGCAACGGTTGTCCGCGTAAAGACTTCCATGCGTGCGCCCAATTGATCACGAAGCCTTACAAGCTCATCACGTTCCCGCTTTAGCGCCGCAACATGTTCGACAGCAGTCATGTGGTCGGCCTGCAGCGAAGTCAGTATTGCGCGGTTCACGCGGGCATTGTGTATCACGGCGAGCGGCGCTCCTGCCGACACGCGCGCACCAACTTTTGGGGGCGTTTCTGCGACTTCACCGTCGATAGGAGCGTTCACGATCGCAAATCGCGCATTGACTGTACCGTCGAGACTTGTAAAGCCAGTTAGGCCGGGCAGCAGAAGGACGATGGCAAGCGCGAACAGTAATATGCCGATCAGAATGCGGGTAATGCGGTGGTTCCAGATCATTGGCAATTCCAAAATCATCAACCGCAAGGCACTCGTGTGAGGCTTGCGTAACTGCAACCATATCTTGTAGAGATGTAGGCGCACCATGGCCATAGACAAGGGGACGAGCTGGCTGCACTCGATACGTTCGGTAAAAAGTCGCAATAAGGCTAACCTGGGATTAGCTATGTACTGCAGCGGAGGCTCGTTTTGTATGAGGATGGACCGCGCCGGCGCCCTGAAGAGGCGTTAACCTCGCCCCGTTACCAAACGCACAAAGCCCGCACGAGGCGGGCTTTTCTTTAGACCATCGTCCCCTGGAAATTTGGACGGTATCTCAGCGAGCGACGCCGACCGCGTCTGCATTGACGATTGTTGCTGCGATGTACCGTAGACTAGACGCAAAAAAAGCCCGCCGGAGTGGCGGGCATTTGTGTGTCAATGTTCGTATATTTGGGATTTGGTTGCGGGGGAGGATTTGAACCGTCCTTCGGACCCTTCAGGTTATGAGCCTGCCGAGGCGAGGCGGATAAGCAATCGATCCAGTGAATCGATTGCCCGCCGAGCGGGCTGCTCCACGAGGAGCGTTTTGATTTTTGGAATGAAGGATTGGTTGCGGGGGCAGGATTTGAAGTTTCTGTCCCGCTGCGTCGGCTTCGCCTTCTTGGCGGGCCCCTGAGGAGGCGTTAAATCCTCGACCCGTTACCAGATACACAAAAGCCCGCACGAGGCGGGCCTTTGTGTATCTGGTTGCGGGGGCAGGATTTGAACCTGCGGCCTTCAGGTTATGAGCCTGACGAGCTACCGGGCTGCTCCACCCCGCGTTAATGTATTCCGAGCTGTTTGAGCCCGGGAGCGCTGTCAGGCGTAGCCTGACGAGGTGAGGCCGTGAAGGAATCGATCCAGTGGATCGATTTCAGGCCGAACGGGCTGCTCCACCCCGCGCCATGCGCAAATCGCTGGGATTTGCTGGTGTATTATAACACGAAAGGCCGCTTTGTGAGCGGCCCTTTTGTTTCGGCTTTGGGCCGTTTGTTTAGTGATGAGAAGATTGATTAGTTGCGCTTTGCAGACCTGGCAGCGACCTACTCTCCCGCGTCTTAAGACGAAGTACCATGGGCGCAGGGGCGTTTCACGGCCGTGTTCGGAAAGGGAACGGGTGCAGCCACCCCGCCATAACCACCAGGTCGGCAAAGCGCAACTATATGTTTTGAGAAGCTGGCAGGCATTAGCCTGTTTTCTTTTTTTGAACACGTCTTTGGAACCTCTTCTGACTGCGGATGCTTGTGGCACCCATACAGGCCAGAGGCCGTCGCGCTTGGTAGCGCGGGCCGTCCGCAGCGCCATTGGCGCGTCAGGACAAAGGTCTTGCATCATCGATCCGGACGACCGCTTTGCGGTCGCCTTGAGATGAGCATAGTCAATGAGAACGATCAAGCCGATCGAGCTATTAGTACCGGTAAGCTTCATGCGTTGCCGCACTTCCACACCCGGCCTATCAACGTGGTCGTCTTCCACGGCTCTGATAGGGAATACTCGTTTTCAGGTGGGTTTCCCGCTTAGATGCCTTCAGCGGTTATCCCGTCCATATATAGCTACCCTGCTATGCCCTTGGCAGGACAACAGGTCCACCAGAGATATGTCCATCCCGGTCCTCTCGTACTAGGGACAGATCCTGTCAATATTCCTACACCCACGGCAGATAGGGACCGAACTGTCTCACGACGTTCTGAACCCAGCTCACGTACCGCTTTAATTGGCGAACAGCCAAACCCTTGGGACCTGCTCCAGCCCCAGGATGCGATGAGCCGACATCGAGGTGCCAAACAACCCCGTCGATATGGACTCTTGGGGGTCATCAGCCTGTTATCCCCGGCGTACCTTTTATCCGTTGAGCGATGGCCCTTCCACGCGGGACCACCGGATCACTATGACCGACTTTCGTCTCTGCTCGACTTGTCAGTCTCGCAGTCAGGCGGGCTTATGCCATTGCACTCGACGACCGATTTCCGACCGGTCTGAGCCCACCATCGCGCGCCTCCGTTACTCTTTCGGAGGCGACCGCCCCAGTCAAACTACCCACCATACACTGTCCCGGACCCGGATAACGGGCCGCGGTTAGACATCCATGACGATAAGGGTGGTATTTCAAGGATGGCTCCACGGAAACTGGCGTCCCCGCTTCAAAGCCTACCACCTATCCTACACATGCCGACACGAATGCCAGTGTAAAGCTATAGTAAAGGTGCACGGGGTCTTTCCGTCTGACCGCAGGAACCCCGCATCTTCACGGGGAATTCAATTTCACTGAGTCTATGTTGGAGACAGCGGGGAAGTCGTTACGCCATTCGTGCAGGTCGGAACTTACCCGACAAGGAATTTCGCTACCTTAGGACCGTTATAGTTACGGCCGCCGTTTACTGGGGCTTCGATTCAAAGCTTGCACCTCTCCTCTTAACCTTCCAGCACCGGGCAGGCGTCAGACCCT
>NZ_JBPWPW010000001.1:3927500-4495000 GCF_051811185.1 Rhizobium sp. 62_C5_N11_2 | reverse complement strand
GGCCCTGCCCTGGCCGGAATTGATCGAGGCGATCGCCCGCATGTTCCAGAGCGAATGCGTGATGCCGGTGCGCCATCACCATGAAATGGATGTGCCGGATGAGGAAAGCGCCACACTGCTGCTAATGCCGGCCTGGGTTCCCGGACGCTATGCCGGGGTGAAAACGGTCTCGGTCTTTCCAGGCAATGTGCGGCGGGGCCTGCCGGCGATCTTCGGAACCTATCTTCTTTCCTCCGGCACTACCGGCGAAATGCTTGCTGCAATCGACGGCGGCGAGTTGACCGCGCGGCGGACGGCGGCGGCATCGGCGCTGGCGGCCCGTCATCTCGCCCGCCCCGACGCGGAAGAGTTGCTCGTCTGCGGAACCGGGCGGCTGTCGCTCAACCTGATGCTGGCCCACGGCACGACCCGGCCGATCAAGAGGTACCGGGTCTGGGGCCGCAACGGCCAAGCGGCGAAAAAGATCGCAGCCGAAGCACGGGCGCTCGGGCTGAATGCCGAAGCGGTCGCGGATGCTGAAGCCGCAGCGCGGACAGCGGACATCATTTCCTGCGCCACGCTTTCCAACGAGCCGTTGATATCAGGCGAATGGCTGAAGCCCGGCGCCCATCTCGATCTCGTCGGCGCCTTCAAGCCGAGCATGCGCGAAAGCGACGACGAGGCCATCCGTCGTGCTTCGGTCTATGTCGATACCCGCGCCGGCGCCATCAGCGAGGCAGGCGACATCGTCCAGCCGCTGAAAAGTGGCGTGCTGAAGGAAGGCGACATCAGGGCTGAGCTTGCGGAACTCGTCAGCGGTGTCCATGGCGGACGAAGCCATGACGCGGAGATCACGCTGTTCAAGTCGGTCGGCGCGGCTTTGGAGGATCTCGCCGGCGCCATTCTTGCCTATGAGACAGTGACGGGCCGAAAGTGACAATCAGTGCATCCTTGCCGGAACTTCCGGTTTCACATGTCCTGCCGGCCGTCGCTGCTGCGCTGGAAGAGCAAATGCGCGCCGTTCTTTCCGCCCCGCCCGGCGCCGGCAAGACGACGCTGGTGCCGCTCCACCTGCTTGGTCAGGCCTGGCGCGGCGACGGCAAGATCATCCTGCTGGAGCCACGTCGGCTGGCGGCGCGGGCGGCGGCAGGCCGGATGGCATCGCTGATCGGCGAACAGGTCGGCGAGACGGTCGGCTACCGCATGCGCCTCGACAACAGGATATCGGCAGCGACACGGATCGAGGTGGTGACCGAAGGGGTTTTTGCCCGGATGATCCTCGACGATCCGGAACTGACCGGTGTCTCGGTTGTCATCTTCGACGAGTTCCACGAGCGTTCGCTGGACGCAGACTTCGGACTCGCACTGGCGCTCGACGTCCAGTCGGCGCTGCGCGACGATCTGCGTATCCTCGTGATGTCGGCGACCCTCGACGTCGAACGCGTGGCTGCCCTGCTCGACCACCCACCGGTGATCGAAAGCCTCGGGCGCAGCTTTCCGATCGATGTCCGTTACCAGGATCGGCCGGGCGGCGAGCGCATCGAGGATGCGGTCACGCGGGCAATACTCGATGCGCATGCCAATGAGGCCGGCTCGATCCTTGCCTTCCTGCCCGGCCAGGCGGAAATCACGCGAACCGTAGAACGCCTGCAGGGACGATTCGGAGCCGAGACGCTGATTGCGCCGCTCTACGGCAATCTCAGCCAGAAGGAGCAGGATGCGGCGATCCGGCCGGCATCCCAGGGGACACGCAAGATCGTGCTTGCAACGTCTATCGCCGAAACATCGATCACCATCGACGGCGTCAGGATCGTGATCGACAGCGGCTCGCAGCGTCTGCCGGTGTTCGAGGCGTCGACCGGAATCACGCGGCTGGAGACGGTGCGCGTGTCGCGGGCTTCCGCCGATCAGCGGGCGGGTCGTGCCGGACGAACGGAGCCTGGCATCGCGGTCAGGCTGTGGCACCAGGGACAGACGGCGGCATTGCCGGCCTTCACACCGCCGCAGATCCTTTCCAGCGATCTCTCGGGGCTGGTGCTCGACCTCGCGCATTGGGGCGTCCAAGATCCTGCATCGCTTGCCTTCGTCGATCAGCCGCCGGAAACGACGCTGAGGGAGGCGCGGGTTCTGCTTGGCCAGCTCGGAGCGCTCGACAAGGACGGAGCGCTGACAGCGCGGGGCAAGGTCATGCGCGATCTGGCTTTGCCGCCGCGGCTTGCCGCCATGGTCGTCTCGGCCGGAGAAGCGGGACACGCACGGGATGCGGCGATGATCGCCGTGCTTCTCACCGAGCAGGGGCTTGGCGGAACGAGTATCGATATCGAGGAGCGGCTGCGACGCTTCAAGGCCGAGCGGGGCGAGAGAGCGGAGGCTTCAAGGCGGCTGGCAGGACGGCTGGCAAGCGGTCTCGACAGCGTTGCCTCAACGGCGCCGGCGCTTGCAGGCCAGCTGCTGCTGCATGCGTTCCCAGATCGAATCGCACTTCAGCGCGGCGGGCGCGGCCGATTCGTAATGGCGAACGGGCGTGGAGCGGAGCTACCGGAAACCGAGAGGCTGGCCGGCAGCCAGATGCTGGTGATTGCCGACCTGACCGGACGGGCAGCCCAGGCGCGGATTCTGGCAGCTGCCGAGGTGACACGCGGCGACATTGAAGCAGAGTTGCCCGGCGAAATCAAAACCGGAGACCAGATATTCTTCGACCGACAGAGCCGGCAAGTCAGAGCGCGGCGGGCAACCCGACTCGGCGCGATCGTCTTCGAAGAGACGCCGTTGCCACGACCTTCCGGGGCAGCAGTCACCCAGGCACTGGTGGAGGGAGTGCGCGAGCTGGGGCTCGATCAGCTTGCCTTCTCGAAAGAGGCCGTGCAGCTTCGCGAGCGGATCGGATTCCTTCATCGGACGATCGGCGAGCCCTGGCCCGATGTCAGCGACGGCGCCCTGCTTTCCCGGCTGGACGAGTGGTTCGCACCCTTTCAGACCGAGGCCCGCGGCCTTTCCGAGATTTCCGCAGCCGGCCTTTCGAACGGGCTGATAGCGCTGGTACCGCACGAATTGCAGCGCGACCTTAGCCGGCTTGCGCCAACGCATTTCGAAGCGCCGACCGGCCAAAGGCATCCGATCCAGTATGAGGGTGAGGAGCCGGTGCTGACGATCCGCGTACAGGAGCTGTTTGGACTGAAGCAGCATCCAGCCATTGCCGGTGGCCGCCTGCCGCTGCTGCTCGAGCTCACCTCGCCGGCGCACCGGCCGATCCAGACGACACGCGACCTGCCGGGCTTCTGGGCCGGCTCGTGGAAGGATGTGCGGGCTGATATGCGCGGCCGCTATCCCCGGCATCCCTGGCCGGAGCGGCCGGAGGATGCGTTGCCGACGACACGGGCAAAACCGCGTGGTACATGAGGGCCATTCAAGGAGCCCCCGGCATGATCGACAAGCCTAGCATGATCGACAACACGGAAGGCTATACGCTGGAGGACCGGCACAACAGCCGCAGGCTGCGTCTGCAGACATTGGTGCGGCTGCGCTGGCTTGCCGTCGGCGGACAGGCGCTGACGGTTTTCATCGTTGCCTTCTGGCTGAAATTTCCTCTGCCGCTGATTGCCAGCTCTTCGTTGATCGCCGCCCTTGCCTGGGTGAATTTCTACCTGACGATCCGCTATCCACCGACCCATCGGCTGGAACCTCCAGCCGCCTTTGCGCTGCTCGGCTTCGATCTCTTGCAGCTCTGCGCTCTGCTCTTCATCACCGGTGGCCTTGCCAATCCTTTCGCGGCACTCGTCTGCGTGCCCGTCATCATCTCCTTTGCTTCGCAGCCGATCCGATACAGCACCGCGCTGATCGGCTTTGCGATGGTCTGCATCACGGTGCTTGCCTTTTCGCCCTTTCCCCTGCCCTGGTTCGACGGGGTCGAGATCAACGTGCACAACGTCATGCAGTTCGGTGTCTGGTGCTCGATCGCCTCGACGATGGCATTCGCCGCCTTCTATGCCTATCGGGTCTCGATGGAAGCGAGCCAGCTTGCCGATGCGCTGGCTGCGACCGAACTGGTGCTGCAGCGGGAAAAGCATCTGTCGCAGCTCGACGGCCTGGCGGCTGCGGCCGCCCATGAGCTCGGTACGCCGCTTGCAACGATCAGCGTCGTCGCCAAGGAAATGGAGCGCGAACTCAAGGATGACGATCGTTTCCGCGAGGACGTGATGCTGCTGCGCAGCCAGAGCGAACGCTGCCGTGACATCCTGCGGCGGCTGACGACGCTTTCCTCCGAAGGCGAGGCGCATATGCGCCGCCTGCCGCTTTCGTCGATGATCGAGGAGATCGTCGCCCCGCACCGGGAATTCGGTATCGCTCTCGAGCTCATCGAAAAGAGCCCGCGCAAGGGTGAGCCGGTCACCGACCGCAATGCCGGCATCATGTACGGGCTCGGCAACCTGATCGAAAACGCCGTCGATTATGCGCGGGAGAAAGTGATCGTTACTGTCGAGCACGATCACGACAAAGTGCTGATCGTCATCGAGGACGATGGCAACGGTTATGCGCCTGACATTCTGACGCGGATCGGCGAACCCTATGTGACCAAGCGGCAGAAGGAGGATACGGCGGGCGGCCTCGGGCTTGGACTTTTCATCGCCAAGACGCTGCTGGAGCGCTCCGGCGCATCGCTGGTTTTCGAGAACCGCGATCCGGAAAGTGCGGGCGCGCGTATCCGAATCGAATGGCCGCGCATGCTGATTGACGCAAATTCGACAAAATGACTTTGTCGGCATAAACAGGATATAGCGGTTGACGCAGATCGGGCGCTCAACCGCCGGGACCGAGACGATGACAGAACAGAATCATGACAATTTCGCCGCGTCGGACGAGGATCATATCGGTCCCGACGCCAGCCTGCTGATCGTCGACGACGACGGGCCGTTCCTGCGCCGCCTGGCACGGGCGATGGAGACGCGCGGCTTCCAGGTGGAGACGGCCGAATCAGTGGCGGAGGGCGTTGCGAAATCGAAAGGCAGGCCGCCGAAATATGCGGTGGTCGACCTTCGGCTCGGCGACGGCAATGGGCTCGACGTCATCGAGGCGATCCGTCAGCGGCGCGACGACACCAGGATCATCGTGCTGACCGGCTACGGCAATATCGCAACGGCGGTAACGGCCGTGAAGCTCGGCGCCGTCGATTATCTTGCAAAGCCTGCAGATGCCGACGACGTGTTTTCGGCGCTGACACAGCGGCCGGGCGAAAAGGCTGAGCTTCCCGAAAATCCGATGTCGGCCGACCGCGTGCGCTGGGAACACATCCAGCGGGTCTATGAAATGTGCGAGCGCAATGTTTCCGAAACGGCGCGCCGGCTCAACATGCACCGGCGGACGCTGCAGCGTATCCTTGCCAAACGCGCGCCGAAATAGACGAACACCTCGCGCGCTTATAATCAGACGTCGTCCACAGTGAACGGTTTTCCGCTCGCCCATTCGGCCATCATCAGCCTTTGGGCGGCGGCACGCGAGAAGTTGAGCGTGACGGATTTGCGCGTGGCCGGCGCCATGCGGTGTTCCGGCGCCTCGCGAATCATATGGGCGCCATAACCATCCGACAGGAACAGTCCGCATTCCTCGGGAAAGATCTCCAGCGGCACATCCTTGTGAGTCGCAAAGAATAGACGGTCGCAATGCAGCCTATATTCCGGCCATTTGCGATCCACCCTGAAATCCTCGATCGACGTCTTGATTTCGATGATCCAGACCTCGCCCTTGTCCGAAAGAGTGATCAGATCGGCGCGGCGGCCGCTGGCTAGCGGCAGTTCGGGCAGCACGGCGTGGCGCATTTCATGCAGCAACATCTGCGTTCCGCGCCGTACCATCATGGCCCTGTCCGATTGCCGGCCATCGATTAACGGATTGTTATTGTAAACGCTCAAAATCGTCATGGATAACCATCAGAGGGGCTGGCGTGTTGTTGCAAAAAAACCATGCGCTTCTAATTTGCGCGGCAGACGGATTTGTCGCGCTGCAGTAGCCTTGCAAAGCGCAAGTTAATCGAAAATAAACCATAATCAACGATGGTCGAAAGACCGTTCTCCTTGCCCCAAAACTTCAAGAGTCATCCATGCGCATCTGCAATGCATTCCCTGTATTTGGCCTGCTGGCGACGCTCGCTCTGGCCGGTTGCTCCACGACATCAGACAGCGCATCCGTCGACGACAAGGGCGCAGGCCCAACGGTGCAGACAGCACAGATCTTCAATGACGCCTACGGCGTGACGAAGGATGCCGGATACTCCCTGCCGGCGATCCCGATTGATAGGGTCAAGCCGCAGTTCCGCCGCCAGGTCGTCAGCTACGAGACCACCGAGCGCCCCGGTACGATTATTGTCAACACGCGCGAGCGCTTCCTCTATTACATCCTGGCCAACGGCAAGGCGATGCGCTACGGCATCGGCGTCGGCAAGCAGGGCTTCGCATGGGCCGGCACCGCCTACGTCGCCTGGAAGCAGGAATGGCCGAACTGGCACCCGCCAAAGGAGATGGCCGTCCGCCGGCCTGATCTCGCCAAGTACGTCGAAGACGGCATGGGCCCGGGCCTCACCAATCCTCTCGGCGCACGCGCCATGTATCTCTTCAACGAAGACGGCAAGGACACGCTCTTCCGCCTGCACGGCACGCCGGAATGGGCCTCGATTGGCACCGCCGCTTCCTCGGGCTGCATTCGCCTGATGAACCAGGATGTCATCGACCTGTACAGCCGCGTCCGTCCCGGCAAGGGCACGTCCAAGGTCGTCGTCATCCAGTAAGCTAATTGCCGAATTCGGTATAAAAAAGGCCGCCGGACTGTCGTACCGGCGGCCTTTTCGCATCCTCCCTCACGCCATCAGGCGGCCTGTTTCGCCTTGAGCTCGAGGCGACGGCGGTGAAGCACCGGCTCGGTGTAACCGTTCGGCTGTTCCCTACCCTTCAGGACGAGATCGAGGGCGGCCTGGAAGGCAATCGAATCGTCGAAATTGCCGGCCATCGGCTGATAGGCGATATCCGACGCATTCTGCCCGTCGACGACGGCGGCCATGCGTTTCATGGTCTCGACGATCTGAGCTTCGGTGACGACCTTGTGATGCAACCAGTTCGCCATGTGTTGGGCCGAAATGCGCAGCGTCGCGCGATCTTCCATCAGGCCGACATTGCTGATGTCGGGCACCTTCGAGCAGCCGACACCCTGATCGACCCAGCGCACGACGTAGCCAAGGATGCCTTGGGCATTGTTATCGAGCTCGCGCTGGATTTCCTCCGGCGTCCAGTTCGGCCGCACCGCAACCGGCACGGAGAGAATGTCGGAGAGCTTGGCGCGAGCGCGGTCCTTCAGTCCCTGTTGAACACGGGCGACATTGACCCGGTGATAATGGGTGGCATGCAGGGTTGCGGCCGTCGGCGACGGCACCCAGGCGGTGTTGGCGCCAGCCTTCGGGTGGGCGATCTTCTGTTCGAGCATCGCTGCCATCAGATCGGGCATCGCCCACATACCCTTGCCGATCTGGGCGTGGCCGGAAAGACCGCATTCGAGGCCGATGTCGACGTTCCAGTTCTCATAAGCGGAAATCCAGGCCGCCTGACGCATGTCGCCCTTGCGAATCATCGGACCGGCTTCCATCGAGGTGTGGATCTCGTCACCGGTCCGATCGAGGAAGCCGGTATTGATGAAGACGACGCGCTCGCGGGCAGAGCGGATGCATTCCTTGAGGTTGACGGTCGTGCGGCGTTCCTCATCCATGATGCCCATCTTGATGGCATTGCGCGGCAGGCCAAGCGCATCTTCGACCCGCGAGAAGATTTCGACGGCGAAGGCGACCTCTTCGGGCCCATGCATCTTCGGCTTGACCACATACATGGAGCCGGTGCGGGAATTCTTCGTCCGGCCGGCCGGGCCAATATCATAAAGCGCGATCAAGCCGGTGATCACAGCATCCATGATGCCTTCAGGCACTTCGTTGCCGTAGCGGTCGAGGATCGCCGGATTGGTCATGAGGTGGCCGACATTGCGCACCAGCATCAGCGAGCGGCGATGCACCTCGAAGGAGGTGCCGTCCGGACCGGCATATTGCAGATCCGGGTTGAGCTTGCGGATGAAGCTTGTTCCGCCCTTTGCCACCTCTTCCTGCAGGTCGCCTTTCATCAGACCGAGCCAGTTGCGATAGACGACGACCTTGTCCTCGGCATCGACAGCGGCGATCGAATCCTCGCAGTCCATGATTGTCGTGATTGCCGACTCCAGCCAGACATCGGAAATATCGGCCGGATCGGCTTTTCCGATCGTCGTCGTCGCATCGATGACGATTTCGATGTGAATACCATTGTTCTTCAGAAGAATATGCGTGGGAGCGGCGGCGTCACCACGATAGCCGGCAAAATGTTTGTCGTCCGTCAGCATTGCCTGCTCGCCATCGATCGATCTGACGGCCAACGCTCCATCCTTGACGGCGAAGCTTCCTACATCCTTCCAGCGGCAGTCCTGCAACGGCACTGATGTATCGAGGAAATCGCGCACCCAGGCGATGACCTTCTCGCCGCGTTTCGGATTGTAGATCTTGCCCTTCTCGGCGCCGTCGCTCTCGGGAATCGCGTCCGTGCCGTAGAGCGCATCGTAGAGCGAGCCCCAGCGGGCATTGGCGGCGTTCAGAGCATAGCGGGCGTTCATGACGGGAACGACGAGCTGCGGGCCGGCGATCGAGGCGATCTCCGGATCGACATTTTGGGTCGAAACCTGGAAGTCCGAGCCTTCCGGCAGGAGATAGCCGATTTCGCGGAGGAAGGACTGGTAGTCGTCCATATCCGCCGGGGCGCCATGCCGGCGATACCACTCGTCGATCTTCACCTGCAGGTCGTCGCGTTTTGCCAGCAGCGCACGATTTTTCGGGGCGAGATCGTGGACGATCGCCGAAAAATCGGCAAAGAACTTGTCTGCATCGACCGCCAGACTCTGCAGCACCTCCTTGACGAGGAAATCATGAAGGACGGTTTCGATGGCAAGACCGTTCTTATCAACGCGGCTCATGCGACATTCTCCCTGGCAACGACTTTGAATGCTGCCACTTTGCCCGGCTTTCATTCACAGTCAATTCTGCAATAATTCGAAAGATTTATGCCTTCGTGGAAATTATGCGCGGTGTCACGCGCATCGGCAGGCCATTCTGCGGCTGCGTCGTCAGCTTCTGCACCGGCCAGGGGTTGGTCTGATCGGTGGAATCGAAACGATAGCGATGCATCAGGACGGCAAGGGCGATCACCGCCTCCTGAAGTGCAAATGTTGCACCGATGCAGACACGCGGACCGGCGCCGAAAGGCAGGAACTGGAAACGGCCGATCGAGCCGCGATTTTCCGGCAGGAAGCGTTCGGGCATATAGGCACGTGGCCTGTCCCAATGAAGTTCGTGGCGATGCAACGTCCAGGGCATGATCAGCACCGTGACACCGGCCTCGATCTCGACCCGCTCGCCCTTGGGGCTTGTCCAGGAATCATTCGATATGGCGGCGCGATTGATGGATGGCGCCGGCGGATAGAGGCGCAAAGCCTCCTCAAAGGCGGCGCGCGTCTGCGGCATCATATCCAGCCATTCCACGGGTTCAGCCCCGGTGGCGAGCACCGCGTCGATTTCTTCTTCCATCGCTTCGCGGATATGCGGGCTGTTTGATACGCAATACAGCGTCCAGGCCAATGCCCGGGCTGTGGTCTCATGCCCGGCGCCGATGAAGGTCAGAATATTGTCTTCGATCTCCTCCTTCGTCAGCCCCTCAGGGCCGGCCTGTTCCAGGAGCAGGGTCAGGAAATCCTCGGGCGCGGTGCTGCGATTCGCCTTCATCTTTGCGAGCCGCATATCCATCGTGTTGCGCACGATGGCGCGGAATTTCTCCAGCACTTTCTGACCGCCGATGCGTGTCACACGTGGAACCCAAGACGGAGCGCGCATCAGATCCATCGGATCGACGCGGCCCATGCGATGCAGGAGTTCATTGACATCGTCGGCGAAATGGCCGCTCGAGGTGACGATTTCACCGGAGAACAACGTATCGGCGAGAATCGCGAAGGTCAGCTCGGTCATGTCGGTGCTGATATCGAAAATTGCGCCTGCCTCGTCTGCACTCTCATATTTACGGACATAGTCTTCGGACTGGCGCAGCATCTGCCCGGCGAAGCCTTGGGCGTGGCGAGGCGTGAAGACAGGCGCCACCGCCTTGCGCGATCTTTTCCAGACCGAACCTTCGGCGGTCAGAAGGCCGTCGCGGAGGATCGGACGCAGGACGAGTTGGCGCACATCCGACATGCGGTAATTATTGGCATTGTCGACCAGCACATGTTTGATAAGGCCGGGATCGTTGACGATCAGCGTCCGCTGCCCGAAGAAATTGGTACGGATCCAGGGAAGCGTGTAGGACGGCTCGCCCCAGAGTTCGAGCGGATTGCGCAGGATGATGCGAATGATTTCCAGCCGGCTCGGCGGCACGGTACGCGGCAGCGGTGCTGGCGGAACGAAGGGGTCCGGACGCATGTCCATCGTAAAAGCCTTTCGGGGAAGATCTAAGCTTCCCGGCAAGCTTGAAGCTAGGGCAGGCCCTTAAGTTCGTCCAGCTTGTCGTTGATCAGCCAGCCGTAATAATTCTCTTCCGGCCAGACGGTCGTACCGGCGCCCCGGTTCTTCGCAGCAAGTGCTGCGGCGCGCTGGCGCGAATTGCCGACATTATAAAGCGTCGCCGTCAGGCCGGGATTGCCCGAGATATCCATGCCGGCGATCTCCTTGTAGTCGTCGATCGACCTGCGGATCGAAGCCGCGACGAAGGCGAGCGAGATATCGGGATCCATGATTGCCTTGTAGACGGCGCCGGCATCCTTCTCATTCAGCTTCGGATAACCCGACACGCGGGTCACGAGATCGGAGAGCATCAGTGCCGTCAGCGGATTGACCTGGCCGAGGCCGAAGGTCTGGCCGGCGTAGAAAGGCTGGAAGAAGACCGCGCTGAAGCGGTTGTTGGGGAAACTCTTGCCGCCTACCGTCTTGCCGCGGAAATCGCTTTCCCACACATCTTCGCGGCAGGACCAGAGCGTGTAGGAATCGCTCTTGCCCTTGCATTCGGAAAATTGCGGCCGCGCCACGAATTCGTCGACGCTTTCGCCGTCATAGGCGAAGCGGAAGCTTTCTCCGGCATAGGAGGCCGCCTTGACATAATAGGCCTGCAGCCGGTCATAGGCGTCGACATTATAGGTGTGCTCGCCGACGATCGCGCCGACGACATGGATGGGATTGATGCCGTAGGCGCTGGAGATCTTCCGGATCTTGCCCATCAACTCGCGATCGGTCGCCAGAAGTTCATGAACCTTTTCGTATTTCAGATCGAAGCTGCTCTTGGTGCCCTTGGTGCGCCTGATGGAAGCGCCCGGAATATCGGGCTGCTCAGCGTGACGATTGCCCGCCGGCACCGTCTGCATCGCGAAGGCAGGCGCCGAATTCACCAGGGCAACGGCAATCATAAGGCTTGTCAAAAGGCGTCGCACGATCCGTTATCCCGTCCGTTCCATCGTCCTGTTTGCGATGCGGCTGCCTGGACCAGAATCTTGGCCGAATAAAGCCGGAGCAGAAAACAAGACGGGCCTTCACTAGAAAGTAAAAGGCCCGCTGTCGAGAGTCGAGTTCGTCACAATCCGGCATTCATACCGGGAAAGACATGAACCGGTGCGCCGATATCACAGAATGAAGCGCGACAAATCCGTGTTCTGTGCGAGATCGCCGACATGCTCGCGCACATAGGCGGCATCGATCGTCACGGCCGTCCCGCCCCGATCCGGCGCGTTATAGGAAATATCGTCGAGCACCCGCTCCATGACCGTCTGCAGACGGCGTGCGCCGATGTTTTCGACGGAAGAGTTAAGATGCACGGCGACATCGGCAAGCGCGTCGATCGCGTCGTCGGTGAATTCGAGGCTCAGGCTTTCGGTTTCCATCAGTGCGCGGTACTGACGGATAAGGCTCGCTTCCGTCTCGGTCAGGATTCGACGGAAATCATCCTTGTTCAGCGGACGCAATTCGACACGGATCGGCAGGCGGCCTTGCAGCTCCGGCAAAAGATCCGAGGGCTTGGAGACATGGAAGGCGCCGGAGGCGATGAAGAGGATGTGGTCTGTCTTCACCGGTCCGTACTTGGTCGAAACCGTCGTGCCTTCAACGAGCGGCAAGAGGTCGCGCTGGACGCCTTCGCGCGAAACGCCGGCGCCCATGCCACCGTCGCGGGCGGCGATCTTGTCGATTTCGTCGAGGAAGACGATGCCGTCATTCTCGGTGGAGCGAACGGCTTCGCGCTGGATCACTTCGTTGTCGATCAACTTGTCGGATTCGTCGCGGATCAGGTCGCTGTAGGAGGCCTTGACTGTGGTGCGGACCTTCTTGGTGCGGCCGCCCATCGCCTTGCCGAACATTTCCGACAGGTTCAGCACGCCGATATTGGCGCCCGGCATGCCAGGAATTTCAAAGCCACCCATGCCGGAACCGGCATCGGCCACCTCGATATCGATTTCCTTGTCGTCGAGCTCGCCATCTCTCAGCTTCTTGCGGAAGTTTTCGCGGGTGGCGGGCGAAGCGGTGGTGCCGACCAGCGCATCGAGAACACGCTCCTCGGCGCTCACATGCGCCTTGGCCTGCACCTCGGCCCGCTTCTTCTCGCGCACCAGACCGATGCCGACCTCGACCAGATCGCGGATGATCTGCTCAACATCGCGGCCAACATAGCCGACTTCGGTGAACTTGGTGGCTTCCACCTTGATGAAGGGTGCTCCGGCAAGTTTTGCCAGGCGGCGGGAGATCTCGGTCTTGCCGACACCGGTCGGGCCGATCATCAGGATGTTCTTCGGCATGACTTCATCGCGCAGGCTCGGGTCGAGCTGCTGGCGGCGCCAGCGGTTGCGCAGCGCAATTGCGACGGCGCGTTTGGCATCATGCTGGCCGATGATGTAGCGGTCGAGTTCGGAAACGATCTCGCGGGGGGAAAAGGTCGTCATTGGGTGTTATTCTCCTGGCGGTCCAGGGCCATTAGCAGCGCCCGGCCGTAATTCGTCGTTGTTTCGCCAAGTCCTCGAAGGCCTGTTCGTCTAGGCCAAGCGGCCGGAAGGCATGGGGTTCAGCCTTCAACATCCAAGGATTCCACCACGATATTGTGGTTCGTGTAGACGCAGATGTCGGCTGCGATATCGAGGGCGCGGCGAGCAATCTCTTCGGCCGATTTGTCAGTATCCATAAGCGCACGGGCGGCGGCCAAGGCAAAATTGCCGCCCGAACCGATCGCCGTCGTGCCATGCTCAGGCTCCAGGACGTCGCCGTTGCCGGTGATCGCCAGCGTGATCGACTTGTCGGCGACGAGCATCATGGCTTCGAGATTACGCAGGTATTTGTCGGTGCGCCAGTCCTTGGCGAGCTCGACGGCGGCACGCATCAATTGACCGGGATATTGCTCAAGCTTCTTTTCGAGCCTTTCGAGCAGTGTAAAGGCATCGGCAGTGGCGCCGGCGAAACCGGCGACGACTTCGCCCTTGCCGATACGGCGCACCTTGCGGGCATTGCCCTTCATGACGGTCTGGCCGAGGCTCACCTGGCCGTCGCCCGCCATCACTACCTTGCCGCCTTTTCGAACTGTAATGATTGTTGTCATAAAACACCTGTCCGCCCATGACGCGGGCCGTTACGCTAGAGCATGATGCCGAAAAGTGTGAAGCGGTTTTCGGACGACATCATGCTCTATTTCTTCAATTTAGATCCGGATTCAGATCTTAGGCCGAAGAGCCTGAGATCATCCGGATCTAAGCCGTACACCGGCCTTGTTGAGCCCTATGTAAGTGGGCCGAGGCAGATTGCAAATGGGCCGGCTTTTCTCTTGCCCGGCTTCTGGATATTTCCCGATGCGCCTGATAAGGAACGGCCTTATTCCCGATGGAGGGCCATATGGCCGAGACCGCAGCAAGCCGCACGGGCAGCGTTTCCCGCAGGACCAACGAAACCTCGATTTCCGTTTCCGTCAATCTCGACGGCACCGGCAAATCGACGATTTCGACGGGCGTTGGCTTCTTCGACCATATGCTCGACCAGCTTTCGCGACACTCCCTCATCGACATGGAGATCGATGCCAAGGGCGACCTGCATATCGACGACCACCATACGGTCGAAGATACGGGCATCGCCATCGGCCAGGCGATCTCCAAGGCGCTCGGCGACCGGCGCGGCATCACCCGCTACGCCTCGATCGATCTCGCCATGGACGAGACGATGACCAAGGCTGCTGTCGATCTTTCCGGTCGGCCGTTCCTCGTCTGGAATGTCGCCTTCAGCGCGCCGAAGATCGGCACTTTCGACACCGAACTCGTTCGCGAATTCTTCCATGCGCTCGCCCAGAATGCCGGCATCACCTTGCATATTCTCAACCATTATGGTGCCAACAACCACCATATTGCCGAGACATGCTTCAAGGCCGTTGCCCGCGCATTGCGCACGGCGACAGAGATCGATCCGAGACAGGCGGGCCGTGTTCCCTCGACCAAGGGCACGCTCGTCTGAGCCCTTAGAGGGAGCGGCGACAATGACATCCAGCTATATCTTCCTGACACCGCCCGGCAGCACGAGCGCCACGGCCGACGAGACGCGAACCATCCGCGACGGCTTCACGCTGCTCGGCTTCCTGTTTCCATGGGCTTGGCTGCTGGCGCATCGGCTTTGGCTGCACGCCGCCGCCGCCTTTCTGCTGCAGGGGATTGGTGGTGCGCTGATGGACGAACCGGGCCTCGGGCCGGCGGGAGCGGCAATCCTCCTGGGCGTGAATATGCTGGCCGGTCTCGAGGGCCAGAATTTCCGTGTCCGCAAGCTTGCCGCCAAGGGATGGAACGAAGACGCACTCATTGCAGCCGATACGATCGGCATTGCAGAGCAGATCTATTTCTCGGACAGGGCTGTAATCGCGGATAGCGACGACGCCGCGGCACCGGACTGGCAGAACAGGGCCCGTCCGAACAGCCCGCGCGGCCACGGCACATCGCTTGGTCTCTTTGGTTTTGATGGAGGACGCTGACGATGCGCGTCGCGATTATCGACTATGGCTCCGGTAACCTGCGTTCGGCGACCAAGGCTTTCGAGCGTGCCGCCCGCGAAGCGGGCATCGATGCCCATATCGATCTTACCGACCGGGCGGAGGATGTTGCCGCGGCCGATCGTATCGTGCTTCCCGGTGTCGGCGCCTATGCCGATTGCCGGCGCGGCCTCGATGCCGTGCCTGGGATGGCCGAGGTGTTGATCGAGGCTGTCGAGAAGAAGGCGCGGCCGTTCTTCGGCATTTGCGTCGGCATGCAGCTCATGTCCTCGCGCGGCCTTGAGAAAACCGTGACGCACGGCTTTAACTGGATTCCCGGTGACGTCGTCGAGATGACGCCTGACGATCCCGCGCTGAAGATCCCGCAGATCGGCTGGAACACGCTCGACCTGAAGCGCGAACATCCGCTCTTCGAGGGAATTCCGACAGGGTCGCAGGGGCTACATGCTTATTTCGTGCATTCCTACCATCTTGCTGCCGAAAACGCCGAGGATGTCATTGCGACGGCCGACTATGGCGGTCCGATGACCGCTTTCGTCGGGCGCGACAACATGGTCGGAGCACAGTTTCACCCCGAAAAGAGCCAGAAGCTCGGCCTGGCCCTGATCGGCAATTTCCTGCGCTGGAACCCATAGTTCACGCAATTCCGGACGCAAAATCGCTGCGCAGTTTTGCTGGAATTGCTCCAAGGGCTGGCTTTTAATACAGCCGCCTTATTTCCTCTGTATGGAAACGGCGGAACAGGAGCGCACTCGATGCCGGCTTCACGGAAATCAGGCAAGGTGTTCTACACGTTGCGGCCCTCCAGGGAAGGCTTGCCTGCCTTTTCTGATATCAAGCTTCCCGGCGGCACGATCATCCGCCGTGTCGACGAAGCCATCCACAGACAAGCGCTTTCCAATGCAGCCAAGGCGCTGAAAGAAAGGCTGGACCGATGATCCATGAATCGTTCCCCGCAAACGACAGTGCGAGCCGGCGGCAAAATGGGGTCAGCGCCAGCGACATCGCCGAGGCCGTGCTGGAATTTTATATCGAAGGTGAGGACGATCTGATCGGCCTGCTCGCCTACGCACTCTACGAGCGTCAAAAGCGCGATTTCGTTCTCAGCCATCGCAAGCGAAATGCCGGCCGTTCGCCCGATGAGGCCGAACTTGCCGCCGTCAACAGCAATTATCTCTCGACCGACCTGCGCAATACGCTGCGCGACCGCGCCTCGCAGATCCTTTCGAGTTATGCCGAAACCTATGTCGAGGCGATGGAGCCGCAGATCCGGCTCACTGCCGTCAACAACGATGCGCTGCGCCAGGTGCGAAACATCGAGAAATCGATCAAGAGGCGCCTGGGCTTCTGGCGTCAGGTCCGGGCCGGCTTTGCCGTCATCCTGCTGCTTCTTCTGCTTTTCGGCGCGGCTACCATTGCCGCTGTCTTTTTCCGCTCGGATATCGTAGATGCGTGGAATGCGCTGATGGTACCGACCACTCTACGGACGTAAGACGACATGATCCTTTTTCCCGCGATCGACCTGAAAGGCGGCCAATGCGTCCGCCTGAAGCTCGGCGACATGCAGCAGGCGACGGTCTACAACACCGATCCGGCCGCCCAGGCGAGATCCTTCGAAGATCAGGGTTTCGAATGGCTGCATGTGGTCGATCTCGACGGCGCCTTCGCGGGACATTCGGCCAATGGCGATGCCGTCGAAGCGATCCTCAAGGCAACTGAAAATCCGGTGCAGCTCGGCGGCGGCATTCGCACGCTCGATCATATCGAGGCCTGGCTGTCGCGCGGGCTGCGACGCGTCATTCTCGGCACCGTGGCGGTCAGAAATCCGGCGCTGGTCATCGAGGCCTGCCGGAAATTTCCTGGTCATGTCGCCGTTGGCATCGATGCCAAGGGGGGCAAGGTGGCCGTCGAGGGTTGGGCGGAGGCCTCCGAACTCGGTATCATCGAGCTCGCCAGAAAATTCGAGGGGGCCGGCGTCGCCGCGATCATCTACACCGATATCGACCGTGACGGCATCCTGGCCGGCATCAACTGGACCTCGACGCTGGAACTTGCCGGCGCGGTTTCCATTCCCGTCATCGCCTCGGGCGGCCTTGCCTCTCTCGACGATGTCAGGCGCATGCTGGAGCCCGATGCGCGAAAGCTGGAAGGGGCGATTTCCGGCCGTGCGCTTTATGATGGCCGTATCGACCCCAAGGAAGCGCTGGCGCTGATCAAGGCGGCCCGGACCAAGGAGACCGCGTAATGACCCTCAAGGCCCGTGTCATCCCCTGCCTCGACGTCAAGGACGGCCGCGTCGTCAAGGGCGTCAACTTCCTCAACCTCGTTGATGCCGGCGATCCCGTCGAAGCCGCGAAGGCCTATGATGCGGCCGGTGCCGACGAACTCTGTTTCCTCGACATCACCGCTTCCTCGGACAATCGCGAGACGATCTTCGATGTCGTGTCGCGCACGGCCGACCAATGCTTCATGCCGCTGACGGTCGGCGGCGGGGTGCGTACTATCGCCGATATCCGCAAGCTGCTGCTGTGCGGTGCCGACAAGGTCTCGATCAATTCGGCGGCCGTCAGCAATCCCGACTTTGTCACTGAGGCGGCCGACAAGTTCGGCGACCAGTGCATCGTCGTCTCGATCGACGCCAAGCGCCGGCGCACCCAGGCGGTCGGCGGCGACAATCTCAGCGCCTGGGAAATCTATACCCATGGCGGCCGCAACGCGACCGGCATCGATGCCGTCGAATTCGCCCAGAAGATGGTGGCGCGCGGCGCCGGCGAGCTGCTGGTCACCTCGATGGACCGCGACGGCACCAAGGTCGGCTACGATCTGGAACTGACGCGGGCGATCGCCGATGCGGTGCGTGTGCCTGTCATCGCCTCCGGCGGCGTCGGCGATCTCGACGATCTCGTCGCCGGGGTAAAGGAGGGCCATGCCAATGCCGTCCTCGCCGCGTCGATCTTCCACTTCGGCACCTATTCCGTCAGCGAGGCAAAGCACTATATGTCGAAGTGCGGCATCGACATGCGTCTCGACTGAACCTTGAAAGCGGACCTATGAGCGGATTTTCCCTTTCCGATCTCGAGAGCATCGTCGAAGAGCGATCGAAAGCCTCGCCGGAGCAATCCTGGACCGCCAAGCTCGTGGCCGCCGGCCAGCCGAAAGCGGCAAAGAAGCTCGGCGAAGAAGCGATCGAAGCCGTGATGGCGGCGGTGACGGGCGACCGCGACAATCTGACCTATGAGGCTGCGGATGTGCTCTATCACCTATTGGTCGTATTGAAGATTGCTGAAATACCGTTAGAGAATGTCATGGCCGAGCTCGAGCGCAGAACCGCGCAGTCCGGCCTCAAGGAAAAGGCCAGCCGGCAGAGTTCATGAGTATCGCGACTGAGATTATCGGGGTGCCGGAAACGTTGGATCACTTCCAGTCGGAATCCTATTCCCCCTACCACTTCTTCTCTTCCGAACAATGGGCGAAATTCCGCGCCGACACGCCGTTGACGCTGACGAGCGACGAGGTCAAACGGCTGCGTTCGATGGGCGATCCGATCGATCTCGACGAGGTCCGGCGCATCTATCTGTCGCTGTCACGGCTGCTGTCGGCGCATGTCGAATCCTCGCAGATGCTGTTCGAACAGCGCAACCGCTTCCTCAGCCTGTCCGATGTGACGAAGACGCCCTTCGTCATCGGCATCGCCGGCTCGGTCGCTGTGGGAAAATCGACCACCGCCCGCATCCTCAAGGAGCTTCTGGGGCGCTGGCCCTCCAGTCCGAAGGTCGATCTCGTCACCACCGACGGCTTCCTTCATCCGAACGCCGTGCTGCAGCGGGAAAAGCTGATGCAGCGCAAGGGCTTTCCGGAAAGCTACGACACGGCTGCGATCCTGCGCTTCCTCTCGGCCATCAAGGCCGGACAGCCGGATGTGAAGGCGCCCAGCTATTCGCACCTCGTCTACGACGTGCTGCCGGACGAATACAAGATCGTCGACCGGCCCGACATCCTGATCTTCGAGGGCATCAACGTGCTGCAGTCGCGCGACCTGCCTGCCGGCGGCAGAATTGTGCCGATGGTCTCCGACTTCTTCGACTTCTCGATCTATATCGATGCCGCGGAAGACGAGATCCACAACTGGTATGTCACGCGCTTCATGCGGCTGCGCGAGACCGCCTTCCGCGATCCGAATTCCTATTTCCATCGCTATGCCTCGATCAGCGACGCGGAAGCGCTCGAAATCGCCGAGGATCTCTGGGCAAACATCAACCTGAAAAACTTGCGCCAGAACATTCTGCCGACGCGTCCGCGCGCCGATCTCATCCTGAAAAAGGGCAAGGATCACCTGATCGAACAGGTCGCGCTGCGAAAACTATAGCGACGTCTCTATTTCAGGGATTGACGCAGCGCAGCGTCAGATTGATGCGGCCGCCATTCTTCAGCAGCGTCGAAGTCGCCGGATGGATACGGTCGACGCCGTGGAAACAAAGCCTCCCCTCGCCGCCCAGCACCACCAGATCACCGCTTGAAAGTTTGAAAGACAGCGTAGGATCATTGCGGCTGAGGCCGCCGACACGAAAGAGGCAGCTGTTGCCGAGCGAGATCGAGACGACCGGGGCCTTGAGATCCTGTTCGTCCTTGTCCTGATGCAGGCCCATGCGGGCTTCGTCGGAGTAGAAATTGACGAGGCAGGCTTCCGGCAGCTTGTCGCAACCCGAAACGTCATTCCAGATATCGAGCAATTGCTGCGGCATATCAGGCCAGGGCCTGCCGGTTGCCGGATGCGTCGGCTGGTAGCGATAGCCGCGCTCCTTGTCCGTCACCCAACCGAGCGGCCCGCAATTGGTCATGCGCACCGACATCGGCTTACCGGTGCCGGGCATGACGGGCACGTAAAGCGGCGCTTCGGCGACGATGGTGCGGATCACCTCGACCAATGCCTCCTGACGCGCGCGGTCGAGATAGCCGGGGAGATGGCGGATGCCGTTCAAGAGCGCGACCATGTCATTCACTACCGCCGGGGCGGCCGCGCATTTTCTTGACTTCCGAGCGGCCGGATTTTTCTTTCAGGCGGCGTTCGACCGAACCCTTGGTCGGCTTGGTCTTCTTGCGAGGCGGCGGTGGCGGCTTGGCGGCCTCCAGGATCAGCTCCTTTAGCCGGTCGCGCGCATCCTCGCGGTTGCGATCCTGGCTGCGAAACCGGCTCGCCTCGATCATCAGCACGCCGTCCTTCGACAAGCGCCGGCCGGCCAGCTTGATCGCATTGGTTTTGACACGATCATTCAGGGACGGCGAATTCGGGATGTTGAAGAACAGCTGGACCGCGGTCGAGACCTTGTTGACATTCTGCCCGCCGGGGCCGCCCGCCAGAACGAACTGTTCCGTCAGCTCCCATCCCGCGATGGTGATCCTGTCATCGATATAGAGCGCGTCGCTGGCCATGCGGCGTTCTATCTCACATCAATGGCGAATTGAAAATATCGGCCATGATCAAGAAAAACCCGGCAATCCCGCGATGCCGGGTTTCACGTGAGTCAGAGACTGGGGCATTCCGTTCTTTTTGGAAGTACGGAATGCTCTAGCTTTTTGTTTTCACGCAATTCCGGACGCAAAACCGCTGCGCACTTTTGCTGGAATTGCTTGTTCGCCTTATTCGGCGGCAACCTTCACGCCGGGGGCGGCATCGCGAACACCGCCGTCGACATGATTTTCAAACTTGGCGAAGTTCGCAATGAACATCGAGACCAGCTTTTCGGCCTGCGCGTCATAGGCTGCCTTGTCGGCCCAGGTCGAGCGCGGATCGAGAATGCTGCTGTCGACGCCGTCGACGGAGACGGGCACGGCGAAGCCGAAGTTCGTGTCAGCACGGAATTCGGCCTGTCCAAGTTCGCCGGTCAGGGCGGCGGCGAGAAGTGCGCGCGTCGCCTTGATCGGCATACGCTTGCCGGTGCCGTAGGCGCCGCCGGTCCAGCCGGTATTGACGAGCCAGCATTGGACACCATGACGGCTGATCAGCTCCTTGAGCAGATTGCCATATTCGGCCGGATGCCGCGGCATGAAGGGTGCGCCAAAGCAGGTGGAGAAGGTCGCTTCCGGTTCGACGACACCCTTTTCCGTGCCGGCCACCTTGGCGGTGTAGCCGGAGAGGAAGTGATACATCGCCTGGTCAGGCGTCAAGCGGGCGATCGGTGGCATGACGCCAAAGGCATCGGCGGTCAGCATGATGATCGTCTTCGGATGCCCGGCGCGGCCCGTTTCCGAAGCGTTCGGGATGAAGTCCATCGGATAGGCGCAACGGGTGTTTTCGGTCAGCGACCCGTCGTTGAAATCCGGCTCGCGGCTTTCGTTCAGCACGACGTTTTCCAGCACGGTGCCGAAGCGCTGCGTCGTCGCATAGATTTCCGGCTCGGCTTCAGCCGAGAGGCGGATCGTCTTGGCGTAGCAGCCGCCTTCGAAGTTGAAGATGCCGTTTTCGCTCCAGCCGTGTTCGTCATCGCCGATCAGCGTCCGTGCCGGATCGGCCGAAAGCGTCGTCTTGCCGGTGCCGGAAAGGCCGAAGAAGACCGCCGCGTCACCGTCCGGACCGACATTGGCCGAGCAGTGCATCGGCATCACGCCCTTGGCCGGCAGCAGGTAGTTGAGCACGGTGAAGACCGATTTCTTCATTTCGCCGGCATAGGACGTGCCGCCGATCAGGACGAGACCATTGGTGAGATCGCAGGCGATCACCGTTTCCGAACGGCAGCCGTGGCGAGCCGGATCGGCCTTGAAGCTCGGCAGATCGATGATCGTCAGCTTCGGGACGAAGCTGGACAGCGCTGCGGTGTCGGGGCGGATCAGCAGATTGCGAATGAACAGCGAATGCCAGGCGAACTCGGTCACGACGCGGGTCGGCAGGGCATGGCCTTCCTCGGCGCCGCCGACGAGGTCCTGGACGAAAAGCTCCTTGCCCGCGGCATGCGCCAGCATATCGTCGCGCAACAAGGCGAAATGTTCCGGCGAGATCGGCTTGTTGTTGTCCCACCAGATTTCGCCATCGGTATTGATGTCGCGAACGACGAACTTGTCGCGCGGCGAACGGCCCGTGTGCTGGCCGGTGATAGCCCGCAGCGCGCCCTGAGCGGTCAGTTCGGCTTCGCCCCGGCGGATCGCTTCTTCATAGAGCGCGGCGGCGGAAAAGTTGTAACGAACGCTGGCTGCGCCGCCCAATCCCACCGTTGCCAGCTCTATTGCCGGGTTATGAACTCCGAACATTTCCATGGCTAGTTCCCTTCGCTCAGGCTCGTTGCCGTTAAAACTGAGCACGAAAATACGGGCAGAAATTTTAAAACACAAGATGGAAAACTTGAGAAAATGCAGTGATATCAAATAATTAATCGATTTAAATTTATACCCTCAATTTTAAATCGTTTGAAAAGTCTGCGTTTAACTATTTTGATATGCCACCTGAGATTGCTTTGCGAATTTTACGACAATCCTCCCCCTTTATCTTTGCCACAATTTGTTCCACCTTTATCCTCCATAAGCGCATCCGGTCATTGAGACCGCCTGGGGAGAGCAAAATCCGGGAGATTGCGCACTGATGACGGAGACCAACACCATGCCGACAATCGCGCTCGTTGATGACGACCGCAACATCCTCACCTCGGTGTCGATCGCGCTGGAGGCCGAAGGATACAAGGTCGAGACTTATACGGACGGTGCCTCGGCGCTCGACGGCCTTCTGGCACGACCGCCGCAGCTGGCGATCTTCGACATCAAGATGCCGCGCATGGATGGCATGGAACTGCTGCGCCGCCTGCGGCAGAAGTCGGATATTCCCGTCATCTTCCTCACCTCCAAGGACGAGGAGATCGATGAACTCTTCGGTCTGAAGATGGGCGCCGACGATTTCATCACCAAGCCTTTTTCGCAGCGTCTGCTGGTGGAGCGCGTGCGCGCCGTCCTGCGCCGCGCATCAAGCCGTGAAGCCGCCGCCGCCGGCACCAGCCCCACCGGCGCGCCGAAGACCGGCGCGGTGCAGCAGGCCCGCTCGCTGGAGCGCGGTCAGCTGGTCATGGACCAGGAACGCCACACCTGCACCTGGAAGGGCGAGGCGGTGACGCTGACGGTGACCGAATTCCTGATCCTGCATTCGCTGGCGCAGCGCCCCGGCGTCGTCAAAAGCCGCGACGCGCTGATGGACGCGGCCTATGACGAACAGGTCTATGTCGACGACCGAACCATCGACAGCCACATCAAGCGGCTGCGCAAGAAATTCAAGATGGTCGACACCGACTTTGATATGATTGAAACACTTTACGGAGTGGGATACCGCTTCCGCGAAGCAGCCTGAGCCCAAGCGGCGCAGCAGCAGTCAAAATGTTACAGCGTCCTTTGCGCGTCTGAAAAGACGCGCGGCGCTGTAGGAAATATTAAGGGCTGCGGGCCGGTTCATCCGGCCCCGCCCTTCGAAAGGGCCTGTCATTGGCACAGTTGGTGCAGGAAAGGGATCTCGACGATGCGGAGGGCGTAAGCACCCGTCGCGTCCGAGGCCGGCGTTGGTCGCATCCCTTCACCCTGATCCGCCGCATCTTCGGCAATGCGGTCTTTTCGAGCCTGACGCGGCGCATCCTGTTCTTCAATCTTGCCGCACTGCTGGTGCTCGTCGGCGGCATTCTCTACCTCAATCAGTTCCGCGAGGGGCTGATCGACGCCCGCGTCGAGAGCCTGCTGACGCAGGGCGAGATCATTGCCGGCGCCGTTTCGGCCTCCGCTTCGGTCGATACCAACTCGATCACCATCGATCCGCAGAAACTGCTCGAGCTGCAGGCCGGCCAGAGCATCACCCCGGTGCCGAATGACGAGGATCTCGAATTCCCGATCGATCCCGAGAAGGTCGCGCCCGTCCTGCGCCGGCTGATTTCTCCGACGCGCACGCGCGCCCGCATCTTCGATGCCGACGCCAATCTGCTGCTCGATTCGCGCCATCTCTATTCGCGCGGCCAGGTGCTGCGCTTCGACCTGCCGCCTGTTGAAGAGGAGAAACAGACCTGGAGCGAGTGGTTCGCCACCCTGTTCAACAAGGCGCTGCAGCCCGGCAATCTGCCGCTCTATAAGGAAGCGCCGGGCGGCGACGGCTCGATTTATCCCGAGGTGATGAATGCGCTCACCGGCGTGCGCGGCGCGGTCGTGCGCACCACCGAGAAAGGCGAGCTCATCGTTTCCGTCGCCGTGCCGATCCAGCGTTTCCGTGCCGTGCTCGGCGTTTTGCTGCTGTCGACGCAGGCGGGCGACATCGACAATATCGTCCATGCCGAGCGGCTTGCCATCATGCGCGTCTTCGGCGTCGCGACTCTCGTCAACGTGCTGCTTTCGCTGGTGCTTTCATCGACGATCGCCAATCCGCTGCGCCGTCTTTCGGCGGCCGCCATCCGTGTGCGCCGGGGGGCCAAGGCACGCGAGGAGATCCCCGACTTCTCCGCCCGCCAGGACGAAATCGGCAACCTTTCCATCGCGTTGCGCGAGATGACGACGGCGCTCTACGACCGCATCGATGCGATCGAGAGTTTCGCGGCCGATGTCAGCCACGAGCTCAAGAATCCGCTGACCTCGCTGCGCAGCGCTGTGGAAACGCTGCCGCTTGCCCGATCCGACGATTCCAAGAAGCGGCTGATGGACGTCATCCAGCACGATGTCCGCCGCCTCGACCGGCTGATCAGCGATATCTCAGACGCCTCCCGTCTCGATGCCGAACTCGCACGCGTCGATGCCGGCTCCGTCGATATGGAAGTGCTGCTGCGTGACCTCATCGAGGTTTCGCGCCAGGTCAGGAGCAGCAAGAAGCAGGTGGAGATCGAATATGCGATCGAGCGCAAGCCGAACATCAAGACGCGCTTCGTCGTCAATGGCCACGATCTGCGCATCGGCCAGATCATCGCCAACCTGATCGAGAATGCCCGCTCTTTCGTGCCGGAAAAGGGCGGCAAGATTACCGTGCGGCTGGTGCGGACGCGTTCGCGCTGCGTCACCACTATCGAAGACAACGGCCCCGGCATCCAGGCGGAAAATATCGACCGTATCTTCGAGCGCTTCTATACGGACCGGCCGGAATCGGAAGGCTTCGGCCAGAATTCAGGTCTCGGCCTTTCGATCAGCCGGCAAATTGCCGAAGCGCATGGCGGTTCGCTGAGAGCTGAAAACATCACCGATGCCGAAGGCGGGCATGTGCTCGGCGCGCGCTTCATCCTCTCTTTGCCAGTCGGCACCGCGGCATGACCGAGGCAGCTTTCAACATCCATGCGACGGCGATCGTGGTCGGCAAGACGGGATTGCTGTTCAGCGGGCCTTCCGGCTGGGGCAAATCGATGCTGGCCTTCACCTGCATGACGGAGGCGCGCCGCCTCGGACTGTTCACGGCGCTGGTCGCCGACGACCAAGTTCTTCTCTCAGGAGAGGCCGGCGCGGTGATTGCCGCGTGCCCGCCGTCGATCACCGGGCTGATGGAGCTTCGTGGCACCGGTATCGTTCATCAGGAGCATATTCCCAGGGCGGCCATGCATTATGCCGTGCTCCCGGGCAGTGCCACCGGCGAAAACCGGGTGCCTCCCGAGGGCGAAATGGTGAGCCTTGCCGCCGGTTTGTCGCTTCCCGCATTGCGGTTGCTCGCGGGCGTTTCCTCACCCCTTGCGATCCTGATGGCAAAAGTGCCGGATATCGGGCGCTAGGGCCTTCCGGATTGGTCAATCTGCCTTATATAGTCGCATTTTTATCTTGCACTTCGGCTTTTCATAGCCAAGATGTGCCCCCACCGGTGGACGTAATTGCTGCATTGCGATATTGGGTCCACCGTTTGCGTCTATGGGAGCAGTAATATCATGATCGGACTTGTGCTTGTCACTCATGGCAAGCTGGCTGAAGAGTTTCGTCATGCTGTCGAGCACGTCGTCGGTCCTCAGAAATTTATCGAGACGGTCTGTATTGGCCCCGAAGACGACATGGACCAGAGACGGCAGGATATTCTGGAAGCCGTTTCCGGTGCCGATGATGGCCATGGCGTCGTCATCCTGACCGACATGTTCGGCGGCACGCCGTCCAATCTTGCCATATCAGTCATGAGCAGCGGCCATACCGAAGTCATTGCCGGCGTCAACCTGCCGATGTTGATCAAGCTTGCCGGCGTGCGCGGCGAGAACAACATGGAGAAGGCGTTGGTGGAGGCTTCCGAAGCCGGGCGGAAATATATCAATGTCGCAAGCCGTGTGCTCAGCGGAAAATAACGAGCCTTCATGACATCGCTCTCCCGGGAACTCCTCATTATCAACAAGCGCGGTCTTCACGCGCGCGCTTCCGCCAAATTCGTGCAGATGGTCGAGACCTTCGATGCCGCCATTACCGTTTCCAAGGACGGGATGACGGTCGGTGGCACCTCCATCATGGGGCTGATGATGCTTGCGGCAAGCCCCGGCTCGAGCGTCGTCGTCTCGGCGAGCGGCAGCCAGGCCGAGGAAGCGCTGGAGGCGCTGGACCAGCTGATCCAGAATAGGTTCGGCGAAGAAATGTGAGCGCCGGCGAGCTCATATAAACATATAAAGACTTCTTTATATCCTTATTGCCATCCCGGGCGAAGCCTGCTAAACGGCGGACATGCCGTGCGCTTGCACGCGGTCATCTTCGCGCCTGCGCCAATTTTGAGACGTTTTTCAGCCTGGAGGCCTCTATGAGCACTGAAAAAGATTATGTCGTCGCCGATATCGGGCTTGCGGATTTCGGCCGCAAGGAAATTACGATCGCCGAAACGGAAATGCCGGGGCTGATGTCCTGCCGCACCGAATTCGGCCAGACTAAGCCGCTGAAGGGCGCGCGCATCACCGGCTCGCTGCACATGACTATCCAGACGGCCGTGCTCATCGAAACGCTGGTCGCGCTCGGCGCCGAAGTCCGCTGGGCCTCGTGCAACATCTTCTCGACGCAGGATCATGCCGCTGCCGCGATCGCCGCTTCCGGCGTGCCTGTCTTCGCCATCAAGGGCGAGTCGCTTGAGGATTACTGGGTCTATACCGACAAGATCTTCCAGTGGGCCGATGGCGGCCTTTCCAACATGATCCTCGATGACGGCGGCGATGCCACCATGTACATCCTGCTTGGCGCCCGCGCAGAAGCCGGCGAGGACGTGCTGTCTCATCCGCATTCCGAAGAAGAGGAAATCCTCTTCGCACAGATCAAGAAACGCCTTGCCGCTTCCCCGGGTTGGTTCACCAAGCAGCGCGACGCGATCAAGGGCGTCACCGAGGAAACGACGACCGGCGTCAACCGTCTTTACCAGCTCAGCCAGAAGGGCCTGTTGCCCTTCCCGGCGATCAACGTCAACGACTCGGTTACCAAGTCGAAGTTCGACAACAAGTATGGCTGCAAGGAATCGCTGGTCGACGGCATCCGCCGCGGCACCGACGTCATGATGGCCGGCAAGGTTGCCGTCGTTTGCGGATATGGCGACGTCGGCAAGGGTTCTGCCGCTTCGCTCTCCGGTGCCGGCGCCCGCGTCAAGGTGACCGAAGCCGATCCGATCTGCGCATTGCAGGCTGCGATGGACGGTTATGAAGTCGTTCTGCTCGAGGACGTCGTTTCCTCGGCCGATATCTTCATCACCACCACCGGCAACAAGGACGTCATCCGCATCGATCATATGCGGGCGATGAAGGATATGGCCATCGTCGGCAATATCGGTCACTTCGACAACGAAATCGAAGTCGCTGCATTGCGCAATCTCAAGTGGACCAACGTCAAGCCACAGGTCGACCTGATCGAATTCCCCAAGGGCAACCGCATCATCCTTCTTTCCGAAGGCCGTCTGCTCAACCTCGGCAACGCCACCGGCCATCCGTCCTTCGTGATGTCGGCTTCGTTTACCAACCAGACGCTGGCGCAAATCGAGCTCTTCACCAAGCCCGACCAGTATTCCAACCAGGTCTATATCCTGCCGAAGCATCTCGATGAAAAGGTCGCACGCCTGCATCTCGACAAGCTCGGCGTGAAGCTGACTGAGCTTTCTGAGGAGCAGGCTGCCTATATCGGCGTCTCGCCGAAGGGGCCGTTCAAGTCTGACCACTACAGATATTGATCTGATCGTTAATATCCACAAGATGTAGAAGCCGCGGCATTGACAAATGTCGCGGCTTATTTTTTGGACGCTCCCTTCCCGCCGATTCCCTTCCGAAGTATTGTTTTAAGACTTGATTCGTGGCGCCGGACTCTGTCCGACCGCTGCGAAAATGGGATGTCTTGTCGTAATGCGGCACATTGAAGGACGGAGACATACCGCGGATGTCGGAAATGAAAAGCAGCCTGCCCGGTCAGGCGGATGATGGCGCTCGCGCCGATCGCCGCCCGCTCATGGCAGGCCAAGGATATAAATCTGCAACGGCACACGAGGCCGCAAAGCAAGGGCACGGACCATTGGCGCGCTTCCTGAAAAGCTGCGCTGCCGGCACGGCGCTTGCCGCGCTGGCGCGGCCGGCTCTGGCGCAGGCGGAGCAGCAAGCGGCGGCTTCGGCTCACCTCTTCACATCCTCGCAGGTGATCGGTGTTTCCGTCGTCATCGGCGTCATATCGGCAGCACTGCTGTCGACGCTGTGGCTCGTGCGCCAGCGCGGCAACCTGGAAAACGAGAGCCGGGAAATCCGCTCGGCGCTCTCCGATGCCCAGCAGCGTATTTCGCAATACCAGGCTCTGATCGCCGACAAGAACCGGCGGATCGTCATCTGGGACGGCAATGCGCGCCCCGAACTGCTCGGCCAACTTCCACCTGAGACCGGCGCGCCGCAGGACGGCGAATTCCTGGCCTTCGGCCTGTGGCTGAAGTCACGTTCGGCTTCCGAGCTGGAAAAGGCGATCGACCGGCTGCGCGACGAGGCGCAGAGCTTCGACATGGTGGTCGAAACCATCCGCGACGAAATCCTCGAGGCGCAGGGCCGGGTTTCCGGCGGGCGGGCCTTCGTCCGTTTCGTGGCGCTCAACAATCTGCGCGCCGAGCTCGCAGAGCTCAGGATCGAGCGCGACCGGCTGATGACCTCGATCTCGGCCTTCCAGACCATGCTCGACGCGATCGACATGCCGGCCTGGCAGCGTGACCCGGTGGGCCGCCTCACCTGGGTCAACCAGGCTTATGGCGAGGCGGTCGAGGCGCGATCGCCGCAGCAGGCGATCAATGAAGGCCGCGAGATGTTGACGACCGTGGCGCGCGAACGCATTCGCGCGACGACGACGCCGGAATCGCCCTTCCACGACAAGATTTCGACGGTCGTTCACGGCAACCGCACTTTCTTCGACGTCGTCGACGTCAGGGTTCCCGGCGGCTCGGCCGGCATCGCGATCGATGTGTCCGACATAGAGGCAGTGCGCGCCGAGCTGGAACGGACGCTGAAGAGCCATGCCGAAACGCTCGACCATCTCGCCACGCCGGTTGCCATCTTCGACGGCGACCGCCGGCTGCAATTTTACAACCAGGCCTTCGTCGCGCTCTGGGAGCTGGATATCGCCTTCCTCGAAGGCCGACCTGACAATAGCGAGCTGCTCGAGCGGCTGCGGGCGGCCAAGAAGCTGCCGGACCAGCTCAACTGGAAAAGCTGGAAGGAAGCCGCACTTTCCGTTTATCGCGCGCTCGACACGCAATCCGATCTCTGGCACCTGCCGAACGGACAGACGTTGCGCGTCTTTGCAACCGCCCATCCGCAGGGCGGCGCCACTTGGGTGTTCGAAAACCTGACCGAGCAGGTCGATCTCGAAACGCGCTACAACACGCTGGTCAAGGTGCAGGGCGAAACGATCGACCATCTTTCCGAAGGTGTGGCGGTGTTCGGCCCTGATGGACGCATCCGCCTTTCGAACCCGGCCTTCCGCGCGCTCTGGGGAATCACCGAAACCGAAGCCAAGCCCGGCACCCATATCCGTGCGCTGGGCGAGGCCTGCGCGCCGTCCTATGACCGGCCGGATGGATGGAAGACCTTCGCGGAGCTGATCACCAGCTTCGACGACGAACGCCGCTCGGGTCAGGGAACGCTGGAACTCTTCTCCGGCCTCGTGCTCGACTACGCCGTCATTCCGCTGCCCAACGCGCAGACCATGCTGACCTTCGTCAACATGACGGACAGCGTGCGTGCCGAGCGCGCGCTGACCGAGAAGAACGAAGCACTGCGCAAGGCCGACGAGCTGAAGAACGACTTCGTCCAGCACGTTTCCTATGAACTGCGTTCGCCACTGACCAATATCATCGGCTTCACCGATCTCCTGCGCACGCCGGGTGTCGGGCCGCTGAACGAACGGCAGGCCGAATATATCGACCACATCTCGACCTCGTCCTCGGTTCTCTTGACGCTCGTCAACGATATCCTCGACCTTGCGACCGTCGACGCCGGCATCATGCGCCTCAACTATGCGGATATCGATCTCAACGACCTGCTCGACGACGTCTCGATGCAGATCGCCGATCGCCTGCACGAAAGCGGCGTGGCGCTTGAAATCACCGCACCCGCCTATCTCGGCTCGATCATTGCCGATCCGCAGCGGCTGAAGCAGATCCTTCTGAAGCTTCTTTCCAATGCGGCGAATTTCTCGCCCGAAGGCACCTCGATCTCGCTGGAATGCCATCGCGAAGGCACGGATTTCGTCTTCTCCGTCAGCGATCGCGGCCCCGGCATCTCACCTGATATGATCGCGACCGTCTTCGACCGTTTTGCCACGGGGGCTAAAAGCGGTAAACGCGGCGGCGCCGGCCTCGGCCTCTCGATCGTCGACAGCTTCGTCAGTTTGCATCATGGCGACGTGACGATCGACAGCGAGCCGGGCAAGGGCACGACCGTCGTCTGCCGTATCCCCTCGGTCGATGTACCGCATTCCGCCGCCGCCGAATGACGACCAGCCATGCGATCTCGCTTTTCCTGAAAGACGAGGCGGCTACCATCCGCCTCGGCGAAGATCTGGCACTGGCCCTGAAGGCCGGCGATTGCCTTGCCCTTTCCGGCGATCTCGGCGCGGGGAAATCCTCGCTCGCCCGGGCGATCCTGCGCGCCATGGCCGATGATGAAGAGCTCGAGGTCCCGAGCCCGACCTTCACGCTGGTCCAGTCCTACGATCTGCGCATCCCCATTTCGCATTTCGATCTCTACCGGCTCGGCGATCCCGCCGAACTGACCGAACTCGGCTTCGACGAGGCTCTGCAGAACGGCATCTGTCTCGTCGAATGGCCGGAGATGGCGGAGAGCGAACTGCCCGTTCAGCGCATCGCGCTGACGCTGGAACATGAGGGCAACGGCCGGCGGGCGACAATCAGAGCCGCGGGCGCGCAAATTACACGCATCCGCCGTGTCCTGGCGATCCGCGATTTCCTTGACGCTGCAGGTTACCCCGAAGCGAAACGCCGCTTCCTGACCGGCGATGCCTCGCTGCGCGCCTATGAGGCGATCTATCCGAAGGCCGAAAACCAGCGCATCATCCTGATGGACTGGCCGCCTCTTGCCGAAGGCCCGCCGGTTCTCGACGGTAAACCCTATCCCAAAGTCGCGCATCTTGCCGAAAACGCCTATCCCTTCGTGGCGATCGCCGATGCGCTGCGCAAGGACGGCTTTGCGGCGCCCGAAGTCTATAAGGTGGATTATAACAAGGGTATCCTGCTGATCGAAGATCTCGGCAGTGACGGCGTGCTGGACGCCCATGGACAGCCTATTATCGAACGCTATCGCGAAAGCGTTGCCTGCCTGGCCAGACTGCACGCTCTGAAATTTCCGCACGACATCCCAGTTGGAAAGAGGCATGTCCATCATATTCCTGATTTCGACCGTACGGCGATGAAGATGGAGGTGCGGCTGGTGCTCGACTGGCACCTGCCCTGGAAGCGCCAGGGCGCACCCGCAACCGAAGCCGAACGCGCGGATTATCTGGCGATCTGGGATACACTCATCGACGAACTCGCAACGGCCGAGAAGAACCTGCTGCTGCGCGACTTCCACTCGCCGAATATCATCTGGAGACCGCATGCGAAGGGCGTCGAACGGATCGGCCTCATCGACTTCCAGGACGCCATGATCGGCCCCACGGCTTATGATCTCGCCTCGATCGTCCAGGATGCGCGCGTAACGATCGAGCCGGGCCTCTTCCGGCAACTGATGGATGATTATCTGGGGCTTCGCCGCGCACAGGGCGGTTTCGACGAAGCCGGCTTCATGAGGGCCTGGGCAATCATGTCGGCGCAGCGCAATTGCAAGCTTGCCGGTCTCTGGGTGCGCTTGTTGCAGCGCGACGGCAAGCCGGGCTATCTGAAACACATGCCGCGCACGCTTGCCTATCTGAACGTCGCGCTAGAGCATGAAACGCTTGCCCCCTTGCGCGATTGGTGCACAAGGGCTGGAATAGGCCAGAGCGAATCATAAGTTCCGGATCAGAATGACCATCAGACAAGCCATGGTACTGGCCGCGGGTCTCGGAACCCGCATGCGCCCGATCACCGATACGATCCCGAAGCCGCTGGTGAAGATCGACGGCAAGCCGATGATCGACTACGCGCTGGATTCACTGGTGGCGGCCGGCGTCGAACGGGCCGTCGTCAACGTCCACCACTTCGCCGATCAGATGCTCGACCATCTCAGGAACTACCGCGGCCTCGACATCATCATTTCCGACGAGCAGGACGCTCTGATGAATTCCGGCGGCGGGCTGGCGAAGGGCCTGACATTACTTAACCGCAACAATGTCTTCGTCATGAATGCCGATCTCTTCTGGATCGGCGAGCAGCCGGGGCGACCGACCAACCTGCAACGCTTAGCCGGATTCTTCGATAGTGAACGCATGGACATGGCGCTGCTTTGCGTTGGGATCGAGGATACGACAGGTCACAACGGCAAGAATGACTTCAGCCTCGCAACCGATGGCCGGCTGACGCGTTATCGCGACGATCCGTCCAATCCCGTTGTCTATGCCGGAGCGATCGTCATGAACCCGTCGCTGCTCGACGATGCACCGAAGGATGCCTTCAACCTCAATATCTATTTCGACAAGGCGATCGCGCGCGGACGGCTTTTCGGCATGGTGCTCGAAGGCCATTGGCTGACTGTGGGAACGCCGGAGGCAATCGGCGAGGCGGAGGAAACGATCCGCAGGTTGCGGGCGTTTGCCTGAGCCATGGCAGAGCGGCACCAGCCACGCATCCTGACAATCCCGGCGGGCCTCCCCTTCTTGAAAATGCTGGCGACGACGCTTTGCGATGGCCGACTGACGCCGCTTTTCCGGCACGAGGCCGATGATCCGCTGTCGCTCGCCAAGGTGACGATCTACCTGCCGACCCGGCGCGCCGTGCGTGTGCTGCGCTCGGAATTCGTCGACCTGCTCGGCGGCCGCTCAGCCATCCTGCCGGTCATCCGTCCACTCGGCGAAACCGACGACGATAGCGGCTATTTCGACGAGGTGCTGCCGGCAACGATCGATCTCGCCCAGCCGCTGTCGAATACCGCCCGTCTGCTGGAGCTGGCGCGCCTGATCCTTGCCTGGCGAAACAAGCTGCCGGAGATCGTCCGCCACATCCATTCGGACTCGCCGCTCGTTGCGCCGGCAAGTCCGGCGGATGCCATCTGGCTCGCCCGCAACCTTGCGGAGCTGATCGATTCCATCGAGACCGAGGATCTCGACTGGGCGGAACTGTCGAAACTCGACACCGGCGACTATGCCGCCTGGTGGCAGCTGACGGCGGAATTTCTGCAGATCGCCAGCGCATTCTGGCCGGAGCGGCTGTCCGAACTCGGCAAATCCTCGCCGGCACGGCACAGAAACGCCATTCTCCGGGCCGAAGCAAGCCGGCTTTCGGCGACGAAACCCACCGGACCGATCATCATCGCCGGTTCGACAGGGTCCGTTCCCGCCACCGCCGACCTCATCGCCGCCGTCGCCCATCTGCCGGAAGGCGTGATCGTGCTTCCCGGTCTCGATCTCTCCATGCCCGAGAAGCACTGGCAGATGGTCGCGCCGGAACCGGCGCCCGGCCAACATGCCAATCCGGCAAGCCGGAGCCACTCGCAATATGGCCTGTCGTCGCTGCTTAAGCGGCTGAAGCTGACACGGGCCGACGTCATGCTCCTCGATAGGTCGGAGGCTGATCTCGACCGGCGCGCCGAAATCCTGTCGCGGGCACTTGCGCCGGCGGAGGCGACCAGCGACTGGGGAGCATGGAAGAACGACCTGCCGGCAGGCGCGCTGTCTTCGGCCTTCTCCGATGTCTCGCTGATCGAAGCCGCCAATGAGCGCGAGGAAGCAACCGCAATTGCCATCGCACTCCGGCTGGCGTTGGAAAGACCTGGACAGGATGGTGAAAGCCGGGCGGCACTCATCACTCCGGACCGCAATCTCGCGCGGCGGGTGATGGCCGAGCTTTCCCGCTTCGGCATCCTCGCCGATGATTCGGCGGGCACGCCACTTTCGGCCATGCCGCAGGGCACCTTGCTGCAATTGTTGCTGGAGGCAGCGCTGCGGCCGGGTGATCCAGTGGCGATCATCTCGTTGCTCAAACATCCGCTTGCCCGCTTCGGGCTGGAACGCGACGCCTTGATTTCCGCTACCGAGGCGCTCGAGCTGCTGGCGCTGCGCGGCGGCGTGGCAGAGGTTGATATCAGCACGCTGGAACCGCTGCTCACTCACCAACTTGCCGAACAGGCCCTGGATAGGCATGCGCCGCAATGGCGAAAAGCGCTTTCGCCTGAGGCCGCCGACGGCGCATACGGCCTCGCCCGGCGGGTCGCACAAGCGACCGAGCCGCTGGCTTCGGCGCTGATCCGGCACCGGCCGGAAGATCGCGGAAGAACAGTGCGCTTCACATTGTCCGAATGGGCGGAGCGCACCGGCCGTTCGCTTGAGGCGGTCGCGGTCGATCCGCAAGGCAATCTCGCCGATCTCTGGTCTGGTGAAGCAGGAGATGCACTCGCTGCCCTGCTCGGTGAAGTGATCGACACGGACGGCCAGATGGAGGCCGACGGGCCGCAATGGATCGACATCATGGCAGCCCTTGCCGCCGGTCATGCGGTGAAGCCGCGGGCGCTCAGCCATCCCAGGCTCTTCATCTTCGGCACGCTGGAAGCCCGACTGCAGAGCGTCGATACGTTGATACTCGGCGGCCTGAACGAAGGCACCTGGCCGGGGCAGACCGCCAACAATCCCTTCATTCCGCGAATGATGAAGACGGAGATCGGCCTGGAGCCGCCGGAGCGGCGCATCGGCCAGCTGGCGCATGATTTCGAGATGGCAAACGGCACGCGCCATCTGATCTATGCGCGCGCGCTGCGCCAAGGTTCGACGCCGACCGTCGCCTCGCGTTGGCTGCAGCGGCTGCTGGCGCTCGGCGGAGAGGCGTTCGAAGCGGAATTGAAGGGACGCGGCAACCGGTTTCTCCAATGGGCCGGTCTCATTGATCGGGGAGATGGTCAGGCGCCGGCGCTGCGACCTTCGCCGAAACCGCCGCTGGCCCTGCAACCAAAATCCTATTCCTTCAGCGAAGTCGGCCGGCTGCGCCGTGATCCCTATGCCATCTATGCCCGCCGTGTGCTGCGGCTCGACCCCGTCGACCCGTTCAATCGCGATCCAGGGGCGGCCGAACGCGGAACGCTCTACCACAAGATCATCGACCGGTTCATTCGCGAGGCTCACATCGCCGGCACGCCGGATGCGGCAGCGGCCATGGAGCGCATCCTTTCCGAGCTTTTCGACATGGAGCAGCTGCCGCCGCATATCGATGCCGTGTGGCGGCCGCGCTTTCGCGCGGTGGCCGGCGTCTTCCTCGAATGGGAGGCCGGACGGCGACATGGCATCCGGAAAACGCTGACGGAAGTGCGGGGCGGCATGGAGCTGGAGGCGATCAATATCCGGCTCACCGGCGTCGCAGACCGGATCGACGTCACCGGACCGAACGCCGCCGATATCATCGACTACAAGACCGGCTACAATCCCTCGCCGGCACAGGCACGCGTGCTTCTCGATCCGCAGCTTGCGCTCGAAGCGGCCGCCTTGAGCGCCGGCGCCTTCCGCGATGCCGGCAGCCTCGTGCCGCAGGACCTTCTCTATGTGCGTCTGCGTCCAGGTAGCCGCTTCCAGGTCGATACGGTCAACAACGAGAGCTCTGCCCGCAGCGACAAGGCGAAATCGGCGATGAATCTCGCGGCCGAATCGATCGATCAGCTGGTCAAATTCGTGGGGTTGCTGCAATCCAACGAAAGGGGTTTTACCTCCCGGCTGATCCCGGCCCAGCAATTCGATTTCGGCGGCGACTACGATCATCTTGCCCGCGTCTCCGAATGGTCGACGGCCGAAACCGAAGAGGGCGGTGATGAGTGATGTGACCGCCCTTCCCAACGACGACGATCCGGGCGCGTGGATCGGCTGGACGACGATCCAGCAGGCGATTGCCTCTGATCCGCTGCGTTCGGCATGGGTCTCAGCCAATGCCGGTTCCGGCAAGACGCATGTCCTGACACAGCGCGTCATCCGGCTGCTGCTTGCTGGTGCGCGGCCTTCCGCCATTTTATGCCTCACCTATACCAAGGCCGCGGCGTCCGAAATGTCGAACCGCGTCTTCGAACGGCTGGCGGAATGGGTGGTGCTTGACGATGAAGACCTCGGCCGGCGGATCACGCAGATCGAGGGTACGGCTCCCGACGGACTGAAGCTCGCCGAAGCTCGCCGGCTGTTTGCCAAGGCGCTGGAGACACCCGGCGGACTGAAGATCCAGACGATCCATGCCTTTTGCGAGGCGCTGCTGCATCAGTTCCCGCTGGAAGCCAACGTTGCCGGACATTTCTCGGTTCTCGACGATCGCGCGGCGGTGGCACTGCTTTCCGATGCGCGCCGGGCGCTGCTGACGGCAACAGCGCCGGAGGAAGACAGCGCGCTTGCCGAGGCATTCGCCTATGTGCTCAATCTCGGCGACGAATCCGGACTGGAGAACCTGCTCGGCGACATCGTCGCCAACCGCAACGCCATTCGTCGTTTCACGGCGACGGCTGAACAGCAGGGCGGTGTGGAGAAGGTCCTGCGCAAGAGGCTGGGTCTCGCCGCTGGTGACACCGAAAGCCGGATCGCAGCGCAATATTGGCCTTTGCCGGAGCTTTCGGGCGGCACGCTGGAGCTTTATCTCTCGCTTGCCGACCAGAAGGGCGGTGCGAAGGCGCAGGAGGTTGCCTACGGCCTCAGGCTCGCTGGGCGGGAGCGCGATGAGGCAAGGCGCGCTGAGTTTCTCGAGAAAATCTTTCTGACCGTGAAGGGCGAGCCCAAGGCGGACTCGCAATTCTTCGTCAAGGCCATGCTTGCCGAGGCACCGCAGCTGGCGAGCGCCATCGCCATTGCCCGCGCGCATGTCGCAACAAGCCGCGACCGGCTGAAACTGATGCGGATGTACGGCGCCACACATGCAGCACTCGTGCTCGCCGACCGGCTGAATCACGACTATGAGGAGTTGAAGAAGCAGCGCAGCCAGCTCGATTTCGAGGACCTGATCACCCGCACCGCCGACCTGCTAACGAAAAGTGGCGTCGGCCCCTGGATCCACTACAAGCTCGATCGAGGCATCGATCATATCCTCGTCGACGAGGCGCAGGATACCAGCCCGATCCAGTGGAGCGTCATCCAGTCGCTCGCCGAAGATTTCTTCTCCGGCGAAAGCGCCCGGCCGATCGTGCGCACCCTCTTTGCCGTCGGCGACGAAAAGCAGTCGATCTATTCCTTCCAGGGGGCGCGGCCTGAGCGTTTTTCCGAGGAGAGCGACCGGACGCGGCGGCGCGTTTCCGACAGCGGGCAGAGCTTTTCCTCGGTGCGGCTGCCGCTTTCCTTCCGCTCGACTGCCGACGTGCTCGAGGCCGTCGACCACATTTTCAAGGCACCCGACAACGCGCGCGGCCTGAGCGCGCTCGGCGAACCGGTCGTGCATCGTTCCAGCCGCATCGGACATCCCGGCGCTGTCGACCTCTGGGAGATGGTCGCGCCGGAAGCCGTGGTGAAGGAGGAAGACTGGACGGCGCCCTTCGACGCGACGCCGGAAAGCGCGCCGGCCGCAATCCTCGCGCGGCGGATCGCCCATTCGATCGGCACGCTCGTCGGCCGCGAAACGATCGTCGACAAAGGTAAGGAGCGCCTGATCGAGGCCGGCGACATCCTGGTGCTGGTGCGCAAGCGCGACGCCTTCGTCAATGCGTTGACGCGGGCGCTGAAACGCCGCGGCGATATTCCGGTCGCCGGTGCGGACAGGCTGGTGCTGACCAGCCATATCGCCGTGCAGGATCTGCTGGCGCTCGGTCGTTTCCTGCTTCTGCCGGAAGACGACCTGTCGCTCGCCGCCGTGCTCAAGAGCCCGCTTTTCGATCTCTCCGAAGACGACATCTTTGCGATCGCCGCATTGCGCGGCGACAATCAGAGCGTCTGGAGCCATCTCAAAAGCTTCGCCGCCGACGGCACCGAACGTTTCCGTGCTGCCGTCGAGAGGCTGGAGCTGTTTCTCCGGCAATCCAGGAGCCTGTCGGTCCATGATTTCTATGCGCGCGTGCTGGGTAGTTATGGCGGACGGCGGCAATTCCTTGCCCGTCTCGGCACCGAGGTCAGCGATATTCTCGACGAATTCCTGACCTTCACGCTCGACCACGAGAGCTCCGGTCTTCCCGGTCTGCAATCCTTCATCTCGACGCTGGAGCTCGAAGCACCCGTGATGAAACGCGAGCAGGATAAGGGGCGCAACGAGGTGCGGATCATGACGGTGCATGCCTCCAAGGGTCTTGAAGCACCGATCGTTTTCCTCGTCGACGGCGGTTCGAAGGCCTTCACCCATACCCATCTGCCGAAGCTTCGCCTGATCGAGACCGGCCCCGACGAGCCGTCGATGCCCGTCTGGGTTCCTGTCTCCGATCTCGCCAATTCGCTGACCCAGGACGATGCGGCGCGTATCCAGATGCTGGCGGAAGAAGAATATCGCCGGCTGCTCTATGTCGCCATGACGCGCGCGGCCGACCGGCTGGTCGTCTGCGGCTATCGTGGCGTGCGGGTGAACAACGACACCTGGCATATGATGATTTCGACGGCACTGCACGACGACCATCCGCATGTGGAGGCGACCACATTCTCCGGCCCCGATGGTGAATGGCCGGGCATCAAATGGCGCGTGCCGCGGGTAGAACGAAGCTTCGAGCGTACCGATCGCAACGAAGAGCGCGACAGCGAGGAGACCTTGCCGGACGGCCTGTTGCGGCCATTGCCGCCGCAGGCTGAGCTGCCTCGGCCGCTCAGCCCTTCCGGTGCCGGGACGATCGTCGATGAAGACGAGGGCAGTCTGCTCGTCATTTCGCCGCTGTTCGGCGAGAAGGAGCGCAGCGATCGTTCACTGGAGAAGGGCAGGCTGATCCATCGCATGCTGCAGGCGCTTCCCGAAATTCCACTTGGCGAACGGCCTGATGCGGCAAGCCGCTATGCAGAACGAGCGGCGCGATTCTGGCCGGAAGCGGAACGGCGCAAGCTTGTCGATTCGGTTCTGAAACTATTGGACGAGGAGGGTCTGCAGGTCGTCCTCGGTGCGCAGGCCCAGCCAGAGGTCTCGATCATGGGAACATTGACGCTGGAAGACAGGCGCTATGCTGTCTCCGGCCGTATCGATCGGCTTGCCGTCCTTACCGATCGCGTCGTCATTCTCGACTACAAGACCAATCGGGTGCCGCCGACAACAGAAGAGACCATCCCCTTCGCGCACCGGGCGCAGCTGGCGATCTATCGCGAGATCCTGGCGCCGCTCTATCCTGAGAAGCGTATCGATTGCATGCTTGTCTATACCGAGAACGCCTCGCTCTTCACACTGAGCGAAAAGGCGCTCGGTTTGGCGCTTGCAGCGGTCAAGACAAAGTGAAATACCGGACATTGAAAATTCGGCACCGCACCATCACATGTGGTTCAACACCCAATTCGGTTAAAGGAGCAGCCCATGGCTACCGTGAAAGTCGATATCAATAACTTCCAGTCAGAAGTTCTGGAATCCGCAGAACCCGTCGTCGTCGATTTCTGGGCTGAATGGTGCGGCCCGTGCAAGATGATTGCTCCGAGCCTCGAAGAAATCGCCGTCGAGATGGAAGGCAAGGTCAAGGTGGCCAAGCTGAATATCGATGAGAACCCGGAACTCGCTGCACAGTTCGGTGTGCGCTCCATTCCCACGCTTGCGATCTTCAAGGGCGGCGAAGTTGCCGACATCTCGGTTGGCGCAAAGCCGAAGACGGCCCTTTCGAACTGGATTTCGAACGCTGCCTGATTGATATCATCAATTTGCATCACAATGAAAAAAGCCCGGTTCGACCGGGCTTTTTTTCATCTTACCGCCTTCATTTCGGGGGCGTGCCGTTGTCGGCGAGGACATCGCCGACAAGATAGAGAGAGCCGCCGACCAAAATGCGCGGCGGCAAAGCCTCTGGATCGAGAACGGCTTTTATTGCTTCCAGCGCATCGCCGACCGTCAACATCGGTTCGGCAACCAAACCGGCATCATAAGCGGCATTCGACAATATCACGGGGTCGATCATCGCTTCGCTGCCGCGGATCGGCACGCAGAAAACTTTCTCGACCAGGCCGGTAAAGGCCTTGAAATAGCCGACCGGATCCTTGGTGTTGATCATGCCGGTAATCAGGAAAAGCGGCCGAGACTGGCGTTCCTCGAAATTGGCCATGGCTTCGGCGATCACCTCGCCTGCACCGGGATTGTGTCCGCCATCGATCCAGATCTCGGCGCCGGCGGGCGCATGCGACAGCAGCCGGCCCTCGCTCAGACGCTGCAGCCGGCCCGGCCATTCGACCGAACTCATCGCCTTTTCCATCATCGTCTCGGTGACCGTGAAACCCGCCGCCTTGACGGCACGAATGGCGGCGGCGGCATTGGCATATTGATGCCGGCCGGGAAGGCGCGGCAGCGGCAGGTCGGCAAGCCCGAATTCGTCCTGGTAGACGAGCCGGCCATATTCCTCATGCGCCATGAAATCCTGCCCGAAGACCGCGCTCGGGCAATGCAGCCGCTCGGCCGTCGACATCAGCACGTCGAGTGCTGCGTCATATTCCTGATGACCGATGACAACGGGAAATCCCGGCTTCATGATGCCGGCCTTTTCGGCTGCGATCAGCTCGACCCTGTCGCCGAGATAGGGCTGGTGATCCAGCGAAATCGGCATGATGACCGAGACGCCCGGATCGGAAATGACATTCGTGGCGTCGAACCGGCCGCCGAGACCGACTTCGATGATCGCGGCATCGGCCGGATGTTCGGAAAACAGGATGAAGGTGACCGCAGTCAGGATTTCGAAGACGGTAATGTGTTGTCCTGCATTGGCATCGGCCACGCGACGCACGGCCTCGGCAAAAACGGCGTCGTCCACAAGCTGCCCGCGTCCGCCCTTGACGCCAATGCGATAACGCTCGTGCCAATTGACGAGATGCGGCGAGGTGTGGACATGGGCGCTGTAGCCGCCGGCTTCGAGCAGGGCGCGGCAGAAGGCGGTGACAGACCCCTTGCCATTGGTGCCGGCGACATGGATCACCGGCGGCAGCTTCCTGTGCGGATTGCCGAGCACATCGAGAAGGCGAGTGATGCGATCGAGAGACAGATCAAAGCCCTTGGGATGCAATCCCATAAGCTTGTCGATCTCCTGTGCTGCCTCACTCACCGCGGTTTGGCCTCTGGGTATCAATTCGGCACCCCGCCTGCTTGTCGGTTATCAGGCGCTCGCCGCTAGAGCAATCGCGCCGCCATTCATGTCGTTCGCCGCAGAAACCGGCTTCTTCGTCAGGATCTTCAAGAGGCGCGCCAGCGTTTCCGGAATATCGTGACGTTTAACGACCATATCGACCATACCATGCTCCAGCAGATATTCGGAGGTCTGGAAGCCTTCGGGCAGTTTTTCACGCAACGTCTGCTCGATCACGCGCTTGCCGGCAAAGCCGATTTCGGCGCCGGGTTCTGCCAGATGAATATCGCCAAGCATGGCATAGGAGGCCGTGACGCCACCGGTCGTCGGATTGGTCAGCACGACGATATAGGGCTGGCCGGATTCCTTGAGCATGTCGACGGCAACCGTCGTGCGCGGCAACTGCATCAGCGACAGGATGCCTTCCTGCATGCGCGCGCCGCCGGAAGCGGGGAACATCACCAGCGGGCACTTTTCAGACGTCGCACGCTCAAAAGCCTTAACGATCGCCTCGCCGGCGGCCATGCCGAGCGAACCACCGATAAAGTTGAATTCATGCACGACGGCCACGAGTTTCAGTCCCTGCACCTTTCCGACACCGGCGAGGATCGTATCCTCCTGTTCGGTCTTCAGGCGGCTGTCACGCAGGCGATCGCTATATTTCTTCGAATCGCGGAACTTCAGCGGGTCCTGCGCGACCTTCGGCTGCGGCAGCGATTCGAACTCGCCATTGTCGAAGAGATCGGCCAGCCGGGCCTTGGCCGGCATCTTCATGTGATAACCGGACGCTGGAATGACCCATTTGTTGCCTTCCAGGTCCTTGTGGAAGACCATCTCGCCCGTTTCCGGGCACTTGATCCAGAGGTTCTCCGGCACTTCGCGACGGCCCAGCATGGAATTGATCCGCGGGCGAACGTAGTTGGTGATCCAGTTCAACTCGAATACTCCTGATTGACAAAAGCGCGTCGCGATCTTTCAGATTTGCTTGCCACGCTTTTAGGTCTTTGGTTTCCCGCATGTCGTTGCCGCAAAACCGCTGCACACCTTTGCGCGACATGCTTTAGCGCCAATGTGGGCAAACTATTCGGCAGCAACAAGGCGCGCCGAACGTGTTCCTGTGGAAAGGCCACGCACCAGCGTGGCAACGGCCTGAACGGTATCCGCCGTTGCCTTTCCGTCATTCGTCAAGCTGGTCGCGACCTGATTGACGATCGCGGTACCGACGACGACGCCGTCGGCCGAACCGCCAATGACCTTTGCATGTTCCGCCGTCTTGACGCCAAAGCCGACGCAGACGGGCAGGCTGGTATGCTGCTTGATGCGGGCGACAGCGCCCGAAACCAGCGACGGATCAGGCAGCGCCGAACCGGTGATGCCGTTCATCGAGACGTAGTAGACGAAGCCGGAGGTGTTCTTCAGTACCTTCGGCAGGCGCTTCTCATCGGTCGTCGGCGTCGCCAGGCGGATGAAATTGATGCCTTTGCGGATGGCCGGAATGCAAAGTTCGTCATCCATCTCGGGCGGCAGGTCGACGACGATCAGGCCGTCGATGCCGGCGGCGAGCGCGTCATCGAGGAATTTCTCGACGCCATAAATATAGATCGGGTTGTAGTAACCCATCATCACGATCGGCGTCGCATCGTTGGTTTTGCGGAAATCGGCCGCCAGCTGCAGCGTCTTCTTCAGCGTCTGGCCGCCTTTCAAGGCGCGCTGGCCGGCCAGCTGGATCGCCGGGCCGTCGGCCATCGGATCGGAAAAGGGCATGCCGAGCTCGATGATGTCGGAGCCCGCCTCCGGCAGCGCCTTCATGATGCCGAGCGAGGTGTCATAATCAGGATCGCCGCCCATGAAATAGGTCACAAGCGCCGGACGGCCCTCGGCCTTCAGCTCGGCAAAGCGTTTGTCCATGCGTGCGGTCATGTCTTACAGTCCCATTCCCAGAATCTTGCCGACGGTAAAGATATCCTTGTCGCCGCGCCCGGAGAGGTTCATCAGGATGATCTCGTCCTTGTCCATCATCGGTGCGCGTTTGATCACCTCAGCAATGGCATGCGAGGGCTCGAGCGCCGGGATGATGCCTTCGAGGCGGGTCAGCGTCTGGAAAGCCTCGAGCGCTTCGTGATCCATGATCGGCACATAGTCGACGCGGCCGGTATCGTTCAGCCAGGAATGTTCGGGGCCGATGCCGGGATAATCGAGACCGGCCGAGATCGAATGGCCTTCCTTGATCTGACCGTCACCATCCTGCAGCAGATAGGTGCGGTTGCCGTGAAGCACGCCGGGCGAACCGGCGGTGATCGAGGCGCAATGTTCGTCGCCCTGCAGACCCTTGCCGCCGGCTTCGACGCCGACGATCTTCACAGAGGGATCATCCAGGAAAGGATGGAAAATGCCGATGGCGTTCGAGCCGCCGCCGACGGCAGCGATGACGAGATCCGGCAAGCGGCCTTCGGCTGCCAGCATCTGCTCTTTCGCTTCGATACCGATCACCGACTGGAAATCGCGGACCATCTCCGGATAGGGATGCGGACCGGCTGCCGTTCCGATCAGGTAATAGGTATCCTCGACATTGGTGACCCAGTCGCGAAGCGCCTCGTTCATGGCGTCCTTCAGCGTGCCGCTGCCTGCCGTGACCGGTTTGACCTCCGCGCCGAGCAGCTTCATGCGGAAAACGTTCGGCGCCTGACGCTCGACGTCGGTGGCGCCCATATAGACGACGCAGGGAAGGCCAAAGCGGGCGGCAACGGTTGCGGAGGCGACGCCGTGCTGGCCGGCACCGGTTTCGGCGATGATGCGGGTCTTGCCCATGCGCTTGGCGAGCAGGATCTGGCCGATGCAGTTGTTGATCTTGTGCGAGCCGGTATGGTTCAGCTCCTCGCGCTTGAAATAGATCTTCGCGCCGCCGAGTTCGGCCGTCAGCCGCTCGGCGAAATAGAGCGGGCTCGGGCGGCCGATATAATGCGCGCCGAGATGCTTCAATTCGGCCTGGAATGCCGGATCGTTCTTTGCCCTGTTCCACTCGTCCTGCAGATCAAGGATCAGCGGCATCAATGTTTCGGCGACGAAACGACCGCCATAAATGCCGAAACGGCCATCTTCATCGGGGCCGGAACGGAAGGAATTCGGTTTAGGCGTCTCGTTCACTCTCAACTCCCTGAGGCCATCATCGGCGCATTCGCCTTTTCGACCGCGTCAAAAAATTCATCGATCTTCGCGACGCTCTTCACGCCAGGCGCAGTTTCGACTCCCGACGAGACGTCGATACCCGGTGCCTTGGTGATGAAAAGCGCTTCTGCGACATTGTCCTTGTTCAGCCCGCCGGAAAGCATGTAGTCGACGTTGCCGTCAAGCCAGCTGAGAAGGCTCCAATCGAAGGAAATACCGTTGCCGCCAGGCAGTTCCGAACCCTTCGGCGCTTTGGCGTCAAAGAGGAAACGGTCGGCGATGCCGATATAGGCCTCGACGCGCTTCAGGTCGTCTGCCGTGCGGACCGAAAAGGCCTTCATCACGGGCAGACCATAGACCGCCTTTATGGTCAGCACATGTTCGGGGCTCTCGTTGCCGTGAAGCTGTAGCATATCCGGCTTCAACAACGACACGATCTCGTCGAGTTCGTCATTGGTCGGATCGACGACGACGGCGACGATTTTCGCCTTGCCACGCGCAGGTTCGGCAAGCTTTGCCGCCAGGTCCGGCTCGATATAGCGCGGGCTCTTTTCGAAGAAGATAAAACCGATATGGGTCGCGCCGCGTTTCAGCGCGCGATCGACTGCGTCGGGCGTCTTCAAGCCACAGATCTTGATATCCGGTCTCATGGCAGCGAAGTGACACGAAATGCGGAAAGAGTCGAGCCAATTTGCGACGGACACTGAATTTAGCGCGGCTCTCGGCTAGAGCGCCGCGCGTCCAAACGACGCGCTAGGGACGCTCTATCACTTTAAATCTGCGCATAATCCTTTCCGAAAAATCGATTCCGGTTTTCGGGTTGTGCGCTAGTCGAAATCGATGGCATGCAGCTGGCTTCCATGCCGTTTGAGCCAGGACTTCGCCTCCTCCATACCGGGGCAAAGCTTACGGCAGAGGGCCCAGAAGTGCGGACCGTGGTTCATTTCCTTGAGATGAGCGACCTCATGGGCGGCGAGATAATCGATCACCGAAGGTGGCGCCATGACGATACGCCAGGAAAAGCTCAGATTTCCTTCCGACGAGCACGAGCCCCACCGGCTGCGTGTATCCTTCATCGAGATCGAGCGGATCGGCGCCCGGATCGTTGCGGCATGCATCGTCGCCAGTCTTGCGAGATCGGAGCGCGCCTCCTTCTTGAGAAAGGCCGCAATGCGCCGTCCGACATGTTCCGGCATGCCGCTGACGCGCAGCACCGCCCTGCCATCTATGGACACCGCCTCGGTCAGCCCGCGCAAGCTGCCGCTATGCTGAATGCGATGGGAAACGCCGCGAACAAGGATTTCGGCGCCGTCACGCAGGCCGGCATCGGTCGAAAACTTCGCAAGCTTGGTGAGGAGCCAACCCTGGTGACGATCGAGGAAGGCATTAACCTCACGCGCCGCAAGGCCTTTCGGCACCGTCATCTTCAAGGCGCGGCCACCCGGTTCGATGCGCAGCGTGATGCGTGTCGCCCGGTCATGCTGCTTGATCGTCAGCGGCATGAGCCGGCCAGCGACGTCGAGCGTCCGCATTTCGGGCGGAGCCGGCTTTCGCGCCTTCGACCTTGTTTTCAGAAGCGAGAACATGCGTGTTTTCTATACGATTCGCCGGCAGATCTAAATGATCGTCGGAAGGGCGGACATGGAAAAACCGGCATCGCGAGATGCCGGTCATCAATTCATCGTTCAGGTGTTTACGGCGTCTGGTATTCAGCGACCGGGCCGTTATCATCGCGCTTGGCGTTCCTGCGGTCGCGCATGAAACGGTCGAACTCTTCCTGATCCTTGGCGCGGCGGAGCTCACGCAGATAGGAGTCGAATTCCTCGCGCATTTCGTCAAGCTTGCGGCGCTCTTCCTCCATCCGGTCGAGTTCGGCCTTGCGCCAGTCGTCAAAGGCGACGTTGCCGGTCGAGAAGTGCGGGCGGTGACGGCCATGCGGGCGGCGGCAGGAGGCAAAGAAGCCATCGGTCGCCTGGTTGACGTCACGCTTGAAGCCGCGCAGACGGTCGCCGAAGATGATGTAGGCAAGCATGGCAAGACCCAGAGGCCAGAAAACCATGAAGCCGAGAATCATCAGGGCAATGGTAGCCGGAGTCCAATCCGGTCGAAGCAATGCTGACTGGTTCATCGTGCGGGTATCCCTCGCTTTCCGCGCCCGGCAGAATACCGAACGCTGAAATCGATGTGGTTACCACAATAACCGCCTTCAAGACGATTGCCCGCGAAATCGGACAAGGCCTTGAATCCGTTTTGCTAATTCAGCTATCCCTGATTCAGCCCGCCCGGCCGCCCTTGATGACACGCGGGACCGGAGGCTTAATGGCAGAACGCGAATGCTGGCGGACGAAATCGATGATGCGCGGCGCGATCTCGCGGCGGAAACGCGAACCATTGAAAACACCATAATGGCCGACATCCGGCTGAAGATAGTGCATGCGCATATCTTCGGGAATGTTCACGCAGATGGTCTGAGCCGCCTTTGTCTGCCCGACCCCGGAGATATCGTCATTCTCACCTTCGACGGTCAGAAGCGCCACATTGCGAATTGCCGCCGGATCAACGCGTTTGCCGCGATGCATCAGTTCGCCCTTCGGCAGTGAATGCTTGATGAAGACCTCCTCCACCGTCTGCAGATAGAATTCGGCGGTCAGATCCATAACGGCGAGATATTCGTCGTAGAAATCGCGATGTCTTTCCGGCTCGCCGTCGTTCTTCACGAGATGCATGAAGAATTCCTTGTGCGCGACGAGGTGGCGATCGAGATTCATCGACATGAAGCCCGAGAGCTGCAGGAATCCCGGATAGACCGGGCGCATGAAGCCCGGCTGCGGCCAGGGCACGTTCATGATGACATTGTCGGAGAACCACTGCAGCGATCGCTCCTGGGCGAGCTTATTGACTGCCGTCGGGTTGATGCGCGTGTCGATCGGGCCGCCCATCAGCGTCATCGACGCCGGCGAAAGCGGATCCCTGGCTTCTTCCATCACCGCAGCGGCTGCCAGCACCGGAACAGAAGGCTGACAGACGGCGATGACATGGGTGTCGTGACCGAGGAAATGCAGCATCTCGATGACATAGTCGACGTAATCGTCGAAATCGAACGTGCCTTCCGTCATCGGCACCATGCGGGCGTCGATCCAGTCGGTGATGTAGATATCCGCACTCGGCAGCAGCGCCTCGACCGTGCCGCGCAGCAGCGTGGCATAGTGGCCGGACATCGGCGCGACAATCAGGATGCGCGGATCATTGCCGCGCGCGGCGGGAACACTGCGCGCGAAATGCAGGAGATTGCAGAAGGGTCGCGACCAGACGACCTCTTCGCGGACGGACACCGTCCGGTCACCGATCGTCGTCTGCTTCAGTCCGAATTCCGGCTTCCCGTAGCGGCGTGTCGTGCGTTCGAACATTTCGAGGCTTGCCGCCATCGTCCGGCCGAATGGCGTATGGGAGAACGGGTTCAGCGGATTGGCATAGGCAAATCGCATGATATCGGCCGCGGCGCGAAACGGCGCCATGGCGGCATGGTTCAATTCATAAAGCTGATAAAACATGGAAGGCGCCACCTTTCTCTATCGAAAAGATGACGCTGATTGAGAGGCATCGAGTCTTTCCGTAATGCGGGCACGTAACGCAGACTAACAGGTTTCTGTTGCACAGCAACATGGACGAACCAAACCCACACAAGAAATGCCGGAGAATTGACCTCCGGCATCATAATCGAGCTGAAAACTTAAGTTTCTCAGCAAGAAGCGTCGTTAACGATCCGCTACGAAGGTCTGCTTCTGCGTGCCGAGACCTTCGATGCTGAGTTCGACCACGTCTCCCGCCTTGAGATAACGCGGCGGCTTGAGGCCCATGCCGACGCCCGGAGGCGTGCCGGTCGAGATCACGTCACCGGCATGCAGCGACATGAACTGGCTAAGATAGGAGACGAGGAACGCAACCCCGTAAACCATCGTCTTCGATGAGCCGTTCTGCATCTTCTGGCCGTTGACCGTCAGCCACATGCCGAGGTTCTGCGGTTCCGGAATTTCATCCTTGGTCACGAGCCAGGGGCCGATCGGGCCAAAGGTGTCGCAGGATTTGCCCTTGGTCCATTGACCGGAGCGCTCGGTCTGGAAAGCGCGCTCGGAAACGTCATTGGAGACGCAATAACCGGCGACATAATCCAGCGCTTCGGCTTCTGTCACATATTTGGCGGTTTTGCCGATGACGACGCCGAGCTCGACTTCCCAATCGGTCTTTTCCGAACCGCGGGGAATGATGACATTGTCGTTCGGTCCAACGATTGCCGATGTTGCTTTCATGAAGATGATCGGCTCGGGCGGCACGGTCGCACCGGTTTCGGCAGCATGATCCGAATAATTCAAGCCGATGCAGATGAACTTGCCAGTGCCCGCGACGCAGGCGCCAATGCGGCCGGGCGCGATTTCCGGAAGGCTCTTCGGATCGATGGCCGCTATCTTTGCAAGGCCGGCAGGTGTGATCGCTTCGCCGCCGATATCGGCGACATGACCGGAGAGATCGCGGATCTTGCCATCGGCATCGAGAAGTGCGGGTTTTTCACTGCCTGCTTCGCCAACACGCATCAGCTTCATGGAATTCCTCCTCATCGAAAACGGATTTGCAACCACCTATGAACGAATTATTCATCGGTGTCATTACGGCTTTGCCGGGAAGCGGTACGGCTTTTCCGCGATTTGGGTGATTTTCTGCCGAAAACCGCCCGTATCTTTCGGCATCAAGCTCTAAAAATTTCCGCCAGATCAGGGCCGACGGGAACGATCTTCGTCGGATTGAGGCTTTCGATCGAATAGTAGCCGCGCTTGATGTGATCGAGGTTCACCGTTTCGGCGATGCCCGGCCAATCCAGCATGCGGCGGCAGAAGGCGCGCAGCTTGGCGTAGTCGGAAAGCCGGCGCAGATTGCATTTGAAGATGCCGTGATAGGCGACGTCGAAGCGCACCAACGTCACGAAAAGCCGGATATCGCTCTCGGTGGGATGATCGGCTAAGAGAAAAGACCGGCCCTCGAACTGCTGCTCGACCCAGTCGAGGCAGGAAAAGACATCGGCAAAGGCTTCTTCGTAGGCGACCTGCGTGGTGGCGAAACCGGCGCGGTAGACGCCGTTGTTGAGATCGGGATAGATGCGGTCGTTGAAAGCATCGATCTCGGTGCGCCTCTCCGCCGGGTAAAGATCGATCGGACTTTTTGCCAGGGCGCCAAAGCCGCCGTTCAGCATGCGCAGGATATCGGCGGATTCATTGTTGACGATGGTGTTTCTCTGCTTGTCCCAGAGAACCGGCACGGTGGCCCGGCCGGTGAAATCCGGCGCCGCCCTGGTATAGATTTCATGCATATAGGTTACGCCGTTGACGTGATCCTCCGTCGCGCCAGGATAATCACCGAAGCGCCAGCCCTGCTTGCCCAGCAGCGGTTCAGCGACCGAGACGGAGATGACATCTTCCAGGCCCTTGAGCTTGCGGCCGATCAGGGTGCGCGAGGCCCAGGGGCAGATATAGGCGACATAGAGATGGTAACGGCCGGCGCTGGCTTCGAAGCCAGCTTCGCCCGTCGGCCCGGCGCTGCCATCCGGGGTTACCCAATTGCGGAAACTCGAGGTCTGACGGACAAAGCCGCCCTTCTCGTCCTTTGCCTGAACGGGCTGCCAGTCTTCCGTCCACTTTCCGTTCACCAGCATGCACAACTCCCCGACCAATTGACTAAAACGGTTCATTATCCTGCTTCGACGCCGGCGTGAGGCCGCTTTTATGAAGACAGTCTGTACACCCAAACTGCGACGATGCTGCGCTTGCCAAGCCGGTGAAGCAGGAAATATGACTGCGCTAAAGCGTGTCGCAATCTTTCAGCTTCGCTCCTCGCGCTTTAGTTTTTTATTTCGCCGCATGTCGTTATCGCAAAACCGCTACACACTCTTGCGCGACATGCTTTAGTCAAGATGACGTGGAGTTCGAAATGCATCTCTCGAAGGCCATCGTGCGGACCGAACATGCAAGCCGCTACCTGCAGCAGCTCTGCAAACACTGGAGCCACAAGTTCAGCGTCGATTTTGATCCTCTGAAGGGGCGGGTGCCGTTCAGCGATACGGCCGAGGTGACGTTTGCGGCCGACGATGCGGCTCTGACCATGACGCTTTCCGTCGCCGATCCCTCGCAACAGGAAAGGATGCAGCACGTCATCGACGATCATCTGAAGCGCTTCGCCTTCCGCGAAGAACTCGACATCGTCTGGACGGACTAAGCCCAGCCCACGATCCAAATTTTCTGCCCCAAACCCTGGAACAAGCATGACGAAGAGCAATCACCGCGAATCCGAATATCCGGTCGATCCGATGTTTCTCGACCGCTGGTCGCCGCGCGCCTTCACCGGCGAAATCATTGAGGAAACGCAGCTGCTCGGTCTGCTCGACGCCGCCCATTGGGCGCCGTCCTCGGCCAACCACCAGCCCTGGCGCTTCATTTATGGCCTCAAGGGTTCGGAGCATTGGGAGAAATTTGTTGCCTTGCTCAACGATTCCAATCAGGACTGGGCCAGGAATGCATCGGCGCTGATCTTCGTCGTGTCGCGCGCCTTCACCGGGGCTGCCGGCTCAGCCGAGGAAAAGCCGAGCTACACCCATTCCTTCGATGCCGGTGCGGCATGGGGGCATCTGGCGATCCAGGCGCGCCTCTCCGGCTTTTACGCCCATGGCATGGGCGGCATCAAGCATGATGAGATCAGGCAGGCTTTCGCCGTTCCCGAGGGATACCGGGTCGAAGCAGGCGTCGCTGTCGGCCGCCTGGCGGACAAGAGCGTTCTTTCCGAACGCAATCAAGCGCGCGAATTCCCCAGCCAACGCAAGCCGCTCTCCGAGGTCGCCTTCAACGGCCGCTTCGTCGCGAATTGAGCCCTCAGGCAAACAAAAGCCCCGCGTCCAGGGGCGGCGGGGCTTTTACTTTCGAAATATCAATTAGATATCAAGGTTTGCAACGCTCAGCGCATTGTCCTGGATGAATTCGCGCCGGGGTTCGACTTCGTCACCCATCAGGCGGGCGAAGAGGCCATCGGCGTCCGTGGCGTCATTGACCCTGACCTGCAGCAGCGAGCGAACATTCGGATCGAGCGTCGTTTCCCAGAGCTGCTCGGCATTCATCTCGCCAAGGCCCTTGTAGCGCTGCATGGTGAGGCCCTTGCGGCCGCTTGCGAAGATCGCGTCGAGTAAGGCGCGCGGACCAGAGATTTCGACGTCGCCTTCGCGGCGATGCAGCGACGGCGGCGTCTGATAGATTTCCTTGAGTCGTGCCGTCAGCTGGTCGATGTGACGGGCATCCGAGGAACCGATCAGCGCCATGTCGAGCACGACCATTTCCCTGACGCCGCGGACCATGCGCTCCAGGCGCAGCCCACCATCGGTTGTCACATCGCCCTGCCAGCCGCGCTCGGTTTCCTCGGCGATGATGTCGAGCCGCCCTGCCACTTCGTTTGCCAGCGCCAGCGCTCTAGCCGGGTCGCTGGCGAGCTCGGCGTTGAGCGCTCCGGCAATCGCCGCTTGTTCGACGGCGGAACGATTGTAGCGCGAATGGAGATTGTCGAGCAGGGCGCGCATGCGCAGGGCATCGAGGATGACCTCGCGCAGATCCTGGCCGGCGCGAACCTCGCCGCTACCAAGCCTCAGCGAAGCATCTTCCAGGCCCTGGCTGATGAGGTATTCTTCGAGCGCCTTCTCATCCTTCAGATACTGCACCGACTTGCCGCGCGAAACCTTATAGAGCGGCGGCTGGGCGATATAGAGATGACCGCGCTCGATCAGTTGCGGCATCTGCCGGAAGAAGAAGGTGAGCAGCAGGGTGCGAATATGGGCGCCGTCGACATCGGCGTCCGTCATGATGATGATCTTGTGGTAGCGCAGCTTTTCGACATTGAACTCGTCCTTGCCGATGCCGGTGCCGAGCGCGGTGATCAATGTGCCGATTTCCTGGCTCGACAGCATCTTGTCGAAACGGGCGCGTTCGACGTTCAGGATCTTGCCACGCAGCGGCAGGATCGCTTGGTTCTCGCGCGAGCGGCCTTGCTTGGCCGAGCCGCCGGCAGAATCGCCCTCGACGAGGAAGACTTCGGATTTTGTCGGATCACGCTCGGAGCAGTCGGCGAGCTTGCCCGGCAGCGAAGCGATATCGAGCGCGCCCTTGCGGCGGGTCAACTCGCGTGCCTTGCGGGCTGCTTCGCGGGCGGCGGCGGCCTCGACGACCTTGCCGACAAGAATCTTGGCTTCGCTTGGATGTTCTTCGAACCAGGTGCTCAGCGCCTCGTTGACGAGACTTTCGACAACAGGACGGACTTCCGAGGAAACGAGCTTATCCTTGGTCTGCGAGGAGAATTTCGGATCGGGTACCTTGACCGACAGAACCGCCGTCAGGCCTTCGCGGCAGTCTTCGCCCTGCAGCGTTACCTTTTCCTTTTTGGTGATGCCGGAACTGTCGGCATAGGAAACGACCTGGCGCGTCAGCGCCGCGCGGAAACCGGCCATATGCGTGCCGCCGTCGCGCTGAGGGATGTTGTTGGTGAAGCAGAGCACGTTCTCATGATAGCTGTCGTTCCACCACATCGCGACTTCGACGGTGATGCCGTCCTTTTCGCCGCGGATGGCAACCGGCTTGTCGACGAGCGACTTCTTGGCGCGGTCTAGATAAGCGACGAAAGCCTCGAGGCCGCCGTCATAACGCAGCTCTTCCTGCTTGATATCGGAATGGCGCTTGTCGGTCAGCAGGATGCGGACGCCCGAATTCAGGAAGGCGAGCTCGCGAAGGCGATGCTCCAGCGTGCCGTAGTCGAACTCCGTCATGGTGAAGGTGTCGGTGCTCGGCATGAAGCTCACTTCCGTGCCGGTCTCATTCGGCGCGTCGCCCGTAACCTTCAGCGGAGCATCGGCGACGCCATGGGTGAAGCTCATTTCATGGATCTTGTCCTGACGGCGGATCTTCAGCTTCAACCATACGGACAGCGCGTTGACGACGGAGACGCCGACGCCGTGCAGGCCGCCGGAAACCTTGTAGGAATTCTGGTCGAACTTACCGCCGGCATGAAGCTGCGTCATGATGACTTCGGCAGCCGACACGCCTTCGCCGGTGTGAATGTCCGTCGGGATGCCGCGACCGTTGTCGGTGACGGTCACCGAGCCATCCGGATTGAGGGTGACGGTGACGATGTCGGCATGGCCGGCAAGCGCTTCGTCGATCGCGTTGTCGACGACTTCATAGACCATGTGATGAAGGCCGGAGCCGTCGTCGGTATCGCCGATATACATGCCGGGGCGTTTGCGCACCGCATCGAGGCCCTTCAGAACCTTGATGGAATCTGCGCCATATTCGGTGCTTACGCCGTTTTCCGTCGCGGATGTATCGCTCATTCTGTTGAGATTTTCCCTGTTGTCGTAAAGCTGCGGCGCGCCTTGCGAATCACCGGCTTTCTTCACTCTCGTATATAGGTTTTTTGAACCCACTTCCCAATGGCAAGCCCCTAAAACAAGGCATAAAACAGGGGATTATGACGCTTTTCCGTCGCCTTTGCCGCCATTTTCGAGAAGAGCCGATAGCCGGCCTATCTCTGCGCTGTCAAGGTTGCGAATCTGCCGGGCCAGCCGGTTGGCAAATTCGGTATATTCGGGGGGCAGGCCGGAGGTGTCGATCACGACGCGCGGGTCGGACGAGCGGGCGAGCAGGAACAGTTCCTCGGCCTCATCCCAGATGATGTTGAAATAACCGGCGATGCGCTGCAGCAGATCGAAGGTCGGCAAACCACGCTTTCCATGTTCGAGCGCCGAAAGATAGGCGGGAGAGACATTCAGCGCTTCCGCCATCTCCTTCTGCGAGACGCCCTTGCGCGCCCGTAGCCTGCGAACCGCCTCTCCGAAGGGTGTCATGGCCTCTCCCCATGCCGCCGCGACAGGCGAATGTAGAGCGCGCCCTCACCGCCATGATGCTGTGCGGCCGGCTCATAGGAGGAGATCAGGTAGCGAAATTCGGGCTTCGAGAACCAGAGCGGCACGGCCCGCTTCAGCGCGCCCTCGCTGCCCATCGAGCTGCCCTTGCCCGTGATCACGAGCACGTGGCGCATGCCGCGCTCGTGGGCGCGGATCAGGAAATCGAGAAGGATGGCATGAGCCTGGCTCTGCACCATCCCGTGCAGGTCGATCCGCGCTTCGAGCGCCAGCCGGCCCTTGGCGATCTTACGCTTGACCGGCTTTTCCAGCGGATGATGCACCCCGGCCGATGGCTTCGCCGTTGACGGTGCTGTCGGCTGTGGCGGCATGAGTGTGGCGGGCGTCTGCTTTTCCTGTTCCCGTTCAGCCGCCGCTTCGGCTTCGGCAAGAAAAGCATCAAGTTCGGTCAACGCCCCCGCCTTGCCGGGCATCGGCCGCGTGCTGCGGGCAACCTTGCCCCAGAGGATCCTCTCATCCGCGCTCAGCTTGCGATCCCTGGCCATCAGTCGAATCTTCCGGCGGCGGCATTGGGAATGAGGATGGCGAAATCGGCGTCATTGCGAACGGTGCCGGCACTTTCTCCGGCCATATCCCCCGAGCCGGTGAAGATATCACCCCGCGCCGGCCCGATGATCGCCGAGCCGGTATCGAGCGCCAGCATCAGCCGGCTGAACGGCCGGCCCTGGTCGAGATGGGTGAGGCTTTTGGCGTGAATGAAAAACGGAAAGCCGAAGGTATGGATCATCCGGTCGACCGCAAGCGAGCGCCCGGCGAGAAGCGGCACCTTGGCGGCCGCGATCGGACCTGCCTGCGGATCGGCAACCGGCGCTTCACGGAAAAAAATATAAGAGCGGTTATGCCATAACACCTCGTCGACGCGCTCGGGATTGCGCGCCAGCCAGGCACGGATCGCCTGCATCGAAATCTCCGCCCGGTCCATCTCCCCGCGCTCGATCAGCAGCTTACCGATCGCCGAGAAAGCATGGCCGGCCTTCGCCGCATAGGTGATGCGGCCGATACGACCATCCTTATAACGCAGGCGGGCAGCACCCTGCACATGAACGAAGAAGACATCGACCTTCGACTTCGCCCAGGCAATTTCGAGGCCGCGGCCTTCGAGAAAACCCTGATCGATGGCGCGGCGGTCCGGATAGGCCGCGACGCGGCCGTCATGCAGACGGCCAAAAGCATAGGCCTTGTCCAACTCGACGGGACGATTGGCGTCGTCGAGATCGATCAGATCGTCCGGGCGCCTGTAGAAAGGAAAACGGAAAATTTCGTCCGGCCGCTCCGACACGTCGATATCAGGTTCGTAGAAGGCGGTGACGAAGCCGGAATTGCCATCCTTGCGGCGAATCAGAAAGGGCCGACAGTGCGTCTCGAAAAAGGCGCGCGCCGATGCCGGAGATGACGGCGTGAAATCTTCGGCGGCGGCGAGAAGCGGAAGCAGGTCTTCCGAGCTCAGGCCAAGCGATCCGGTGCGGTACGGTTTGACATCGGTGATCTGCCGCCGGCAGCTTCGCATGACTTCAAAAAGGCCGCAGGGATCATCATCCTTCCAGCCTTCCAAAGTGTCGAAGTTTATGGCCTGCAGGACGAAGTCCGATGCGTGGTCACTCATGTTCCGATTCGGTCGCCACGAGTTTCCAGTTCGGATCGCGCGAACGTGTGTCGCGGGCAAAGGTCCAGAGGTCGTTGACCTCGGCGACGTTTTCGGCGTCGCCTTCGATCAGCACATCCGCCTTGTCGTAGGTGGCCGATATCAGTTGGCTGACGATGCGCACGGTGATCTGCGCTTCGCTTCCCTTCGTCTCCGCATGGATGATTTCGGCCTTGTCGATGCCGACGAAAGTGGACTTCACCTTCTCGCCCCGGGCTTCGCGCTCGCCGATCGCCGCATCGAACCCGTCATAGACTTCGCGAGACAGCAAGTTCTTCAGCGTTTTCCGGTCGCCATCGGCATAGGCCATGACGATCATCTCGTAAGCCATGCGGGCGCCGTTCAGAAACTCCTTCGGGCTGAAGGCGGGATCGGCCTTGTTCAGCGCGCGCAGCGATTCGTTGAGCGGCGTTCCGGGTGCCGCGAAAGCATCGATGGCGGCGAAGCGATCCTCGTCCTCCGTCGTCGCATCGCGCCGCGGCAGAGTCACGACCTTGCCGGCATCGGCGGCTTCAGCCGGAGCCGCATCCCGCGGCGTATAGAGATCGCGCGGCGGCTTCTCATTTCCTGTGCGGCGCCCGAGCACGGAGCGGAGCTGAAAGAAAATCAGCACAGCCGCCACCAGGAAAAATAATGTGATGAAGTCGTTCGAACTCATATCGTATCGCAGCCGCCGTTAACATCTCTGATTTGTACTCCCATATAGTCTGCCTATACAGATGATTCAAATGATGGCTGGCATCTTCGCCAGCGCCAAGAGGAGACCGGCGAGCCCGGGACATGACCGACATGCGTTTTTCGATCCTGCCAGCCTTCATTCTGCTGCTGCCGCTCGCCGAAATTGCCGGTTTCGTCGTCGTCGGCCGGGCTATCGGATTGTGGCTGACGCTCGCGCTCGTCATGCTGGGTTTCGTTATCGGCGTGGTCCTGCTGCGCCGGCAGGGCATTGGTATTTTGCGCCGCATGTCGAGTGAAGGACGAAACGGGGTGATGCCGGGCCGCGACCTGCTGCGGCCGGCCATGAATGTCATCGCCTCGCTGCTCCTGATCATTCCCGGCTTCCTCACGGATATCATTGCGATCCTTATTCTCATTCCGCCGGTGCGCGATCTCGTCTGGCGGGCGATCGCCAAACGCTTCGTCGTCGTCAATGCCAAGGGCGGTTTTTCCTCCGCTCCGCAACCCGATTTCCGCGACCGCAAGCCGAATTCGAAGGTGGTCGATCTCGACGAAGAGGACTATCATAGAGAGCCGGATCGCAACTCGCCGTGGTCCGGCAAACATCTCGGCGATTGAGGCACTGCGGCTGATCAACCGCGCCAAGCGCCCAGGGTTGTAAGCCCTTCCCTGAAATGTTAGATGGCGGCACCATTCCCATGCCCCTCGAGGAAAAGCCAATGGCAGACGATAACAACAGCAACGGTGCGACCAACCCCACCCTTTCGATCCTTGCGCAATATACCAAGGATCTTTCCTTCGAAAATCCGGGTGCGCCGCGTTCGCTGCAGGCCCGCGACAAGGCACCGACGATCAACATCAATGTGAACGTCAACGCCAACCCGCTTTCCGATACGGATTTCGATGTCGTGCTGTCGCTGAATGCCGAGGCCAAGGACGGCGACAAGACGGTTTTCCATACCGAACTCACCTATGGCGGCGTCTTCCGCGTTGCCGGTTTCCCGCAAGAACACATGCTGCCGGTTCTCTTCATCGAGTGCCCGCGCATGCTCTTCCCCTTCGCCCGTCAGATCATTGCCGACGTCACCCGCAACGGTGGTTTCCCGCCGCTGATGATCGACCCGATCGACTTCACGCAAATGTTCGCTCAGCGCGTTGCCGAAGAACAGGCCCGCGCCAAGGTTCAGGCCGTTCCGAACTGATCGGCTCTTTCTTGTCTGAAATGCGGATGCCCGGGCTGGTCCCGGGCATTTTCAATTGAGGACCGGTTTAATCGAGGTTGGCGTATTTCGCCCAGACGCTTTTTTCACCGAGCTTGGCGACGAGCGCCTCATGCGCCTGCTCCTCGATTTGGCTAAGGCGCGGCGCGAGCGACCGGGGCCGATCGAGCACTGCGGCAATCACCACATCGTCTTCCATCGCCATGTCACCGCGAGCTGCCTGGTTGGATTTGCCGGCCATGCCGAGTCCGAGGGCTGCCTGTCTGCCACCGATCATCTCGATATAGACTTCGGCAAGCAATTCGGAGTCGAGCAGCGCGCCGTGTTTGGTGCGGTGCGAGTTATCGATGCCGTAGCGCCGGCAGAGCGCATCGAGCGAATTCGGTCCCATCGGGTGTTTGCGCCGCGCCATCGACAGGGTGTCGAGCACCCTTTCCGGCAGGATTGGCGGCAAACCGATTCGCGCGAATTCCGCGTTGATGAAGCCCATATCGAAGGTGGCGTTATGCGCAATCCACTTCGCATCGCCGAAGAAGGTAAGGATTTGTTCGGCAACCTCCCCGAAAGGCTTCTTGTCCTTCAGGAATTCATCGGTGATGCCGTGCACGGCGAGCGCATCCGGATGAACTTTCTGATCTCCAGGATTGATGAAGATATGGATCGTGTTGCCTGTGGGAAAATGATTGAAGAGCTCGATGCCGCCGATTTCGATAATGCGGTCGGCGCGGTTGTCGAGGCCGGTGGTTTCCGTATCGAAGATGATCTCACGCATTCCGGAAATCTCCTTTGGCAATCCGCGTTTTCAGGTCGGCGACGATATCGAGCACCCGTTCCCTCGTCACCGCGACACTATGACTGGTGTCGATCAGATAATCGGCCCGCCGCCGTTTTTCTGCGTCCGGCGTCTGGCGGGACAGAATCATGTTGAATTTTTCCTCGCTCATGTCTGGGCGCGCAAGCACCCTCTGGCGCTGAATCTGTGGATCAGTGCTGACGACGACGACGATATCCACTCTTGCCTCGGCGCCGGTTTCGAAAAGCAATGGAATATCGAGCAATACCATGTCGGCGCCGGTGGCGCGCTGTCGCTTCACAAATTCCCTCTCGCGTTTGCGAACCAGCGGATGGACGATCGCTTCCAGGCGTTTGAAGCCGTCAGGATGAAGAGCAAGCTGGCGGCCAAGTTCATGTCGGTCGACTGCTCCATCCTTCATCGTGCCGGGGAAGGCGGCATTCACCAGGGGTGCAGCCTCGCCGGCATAGAGATCGTGGACCACGGCATCCGAATCGTTCACCGGGATTCCGGCATCGGCGAAGAGCTTTGCCGCCGTCGATTTTCCCATTCCGATGGAGCCGGTGAGACCGATCTTCAGCATCAGTGTGCTTCCATATCCGCGATGATGAGGGCGCGCAGCGCCGCGTCGACGATGGGACGCTGGCCGAACCATCTCTCGAATCCGGGCACGGCCTGATGAAGCAGCATGCCGAGACCATCGACGATCGGAAATCCTTGCTCTTCCGCCTGTGCCAGGATCGGCGTCTTCAAGGGCACATAGACAATATCGGTGACGACGGCATCGGCCGCCAGAGGCGAGAAATCGAGTTGCGGCGCCGTCTCGCCGTCCATGCCAAGCGAGGTGGTATTGATGAAGAGGCCGGCGCCTTTCATCACTTCAGTAAGCGCCCCGGCCGGGTGGGCCTGAACACGCGGGCCAAAGCGATCCGCGAGTTCACGCGCGCGTTCGACGGTACGATTGACGACATGGATCTCCTTGAAACCACGATCGCGGACCGCCTGGATGATCGCCCGGCTGGCGCCGCCGGCGCCAAAGACGACGGCCGTGCCATGCCGGTCCCAGCCCGGATGGCGTTCGTCGAGATTGGCGATGAAGCCGCGACCGTCGGTATTCGTCGCATGTAGCGCACCATCCTCCAGCCAGAGCGTGTTCGCGGCGCCGAGCTCGTGCGATAACGCGTCCGGTTTGTCGGCGAGCCGGAACGCCAATTCCTTGTGGGGAATGGTGACGTTGCCTCCGGCAAAGCCGGAACTGCCGTCCTTCAGCGACTGAATGAAATCGGAAAAGGCCTCGGGTGCCACTTCATGAGCGCGGTAGCTGCCTGGCAGGCCGAGCGTCTTCAGCCAATGTCCGTGGATCAACGGCGAGCGCGAATGCTTGATGGGAAAGCCCGTGACAAACGCTTTCGGCCCGAATGTTTCACGTGAATCACCCATCGATCGCTCCGAGTTCTCGCAATTTTTGTAACAACGGCAGCATCGGCAGGCCAAGAATGGTGAAATAGTCACCCTCGATCTTTTCGAAGAGCTGGATGCCCTGCCCCTCCAATTGATAGGCGCCGACGCTGGAAAGCGCCTTTTCGCCAACCCGCGCCAGATGTCTGGCGATGAACTCCGCCGTCAGCGGCCGCATCGTCAGTTCCGCATGGGCGAGATGTTCCCACAAGACCACGCCATCGCTGACGATGGCGACAGCGCTGTTCAACCGATGGGTTACACCCGAAAGGGCTTGAAGATGACTGGCTGCGTCGGCCATGTCCTTCGGCTTATGGAAGACGCGGTCACCGAGCGACATCGTTTGATCCGAACCGATGACCAGGCTATCCGGAAAACGGCTACTCACTTCCTCGGCCTTGGCCCTGGCCAGAACGAGGGCCACGGCATCAGGCCTAACGCCGGCTCTTTCCAGCGGCGCTTCGACGGCTCGTTCATCGATCCTTGCGGCATGCGCCTCGAAGGCCAGACCTGCATTTTGCATCAGCATCCGGCGAAAGGGACTCGACGATGCAAGGATGAGTTTTGGCGTCATGGGTTCCTCGGAGTGCCGGCTTTTCGTCAGCGCTTAGCGCAGCTTCGGGCGCAGGGCAACGATCGCCGCGGCTGTTTCCTCGATTGAGCGGCGGGTGACGTCGATCAGCGGCCAGTTGTGACGGGCGCAAAGCGAGCGGGCATATTTCAGCTCCTCCGAGATCGCGGCACGATCGGTGTAGTGTTCGCGGTCGAAACCCTGCGTCACCCCGAGCACACGATTTTCCCGCACCTGGGAAATGCGGTCGGTGGTGGCGATCAGGCAGACGATCAGCGGTTTGCTCGCGACGAAGAGGCTCTCCGGCAATGGCACGCCATAGACGATCGGAATGTTCGCGGTCTTGATGCCTCGGTTGGCGAGGTAGATGCTGGTCGGTGTTTTCGACGTACGGCTGATTCCGATGATCACGACATCGGCGTCATTGTAGTCGTCGGGCATCTGACCGTCATCGTGATCCATGGTGAAATTCAGCGCTTCGATGCGCGCGAAGTAGCCGGCATTCATCACATGCTGGGCGCCGACCCGACGGCGCGACGGGGCCCCGAGGTAGATCTGGAAGGCATTCATCACCGGCTCCAGCACATTCACGGAGGCGACGCCCATCTCGATGCAGCGCTCATCGATCAGGCTTGCAAGCTCCCGGTCGACAATGGTGTAGAGCACGATGCCGGGGGCGTCATCGATCGCCTGCAGAACCGGCAGCAGCTGCTTGCGATTGCGGATCAGCGGATAGACATGCTCGATCGGTTGCGCCGATCTGAATTGCGCTGACGCGGCGCGCCCGGCGGAGATCAGAGTCTCTCCCGTTGAGTCAGAAATCAGATGCAGATGAAAGAAGTTCGTTCTGTTCTCCACGCTATTTTCCGCTGCCTGTTGAAAAGACTGGATGAAACAGAGCTACGGCGGCGAGGCAGTCTCCGGCAAGGGAAAACATGCCTCTTTATCCACATTTCGGATTCTGCCGATCGGTTTTGGTTGGCCCTGTGGACGACGGGGAAGGGCTAGGCTTCTTGAATGCTCGTCCACAGCCTATCCACAGCTATGAAAAAAATTGCCGAGCTGGAAGGATTTGGAATCATTTTCGGATTCGGCTTCTCCCCGAAATTTGGACGAGATCGACCAATCTTTCCGATGTTCTTTTGCAGCCGCGCGACAAATGGCATCGGCGGTGGATGGATTTTAATCCTTGATAGTCACCGACTCTAAGAAATAGAAACCTTTTAAAATATCTTTGTTTTTTTATAGGGAAGAAGCGCTTGAGCGATACGCGCCGAAAGATCATGAGGGTTTTGAGTGGCGAGAGCCTCTCCCCTCCTCCTCTCTGGCTGATGAGACAGGCAGGACGTTATCTCCCGGAATATCGGGAGACGCGGGCAAAGGCCGGGAGTTTTCTCGATCTCTGCTACACGCCTGACCACGCCGTCGAAGTGACATTGCAGCCGATCCGCCGCTATGGCTTCGATGCCGCCATTCTGTTTTCCGATATCCTGGTCATTCCCGATGCAATGAAGCGGAATGTCCGGTTCACCGAGGGCCGTGGTCCGGAGATGGATCCCATCGATGAAGCCGGTATCGGCAGATTGAATGGCGAAGAGGTTGTCGATTATCTCAGGCCGGTTCTGGAAACGGTGCGGCGGCTGCGGGAGGAGTTGCCAGTCGAGACGACGCTGCTCGGCTTCTGTGGCGCGCCATGGACGGTTGCGACCTACATGATTGCCGGTCACGGCACGCCGGATCAGGCCCCTGCCCGTCTTTTCGCCTACAGGCATCCCCGCGCCTTCGAGCATCTGCTGATGCTGCTTGCCGACGTATCGGCCGATTATCTCGTCGCCCAGATCGATGCCGGCGCCGATGCCGTGCAGATCTTCGATTCCTGGGCTGGTGTTCTCGGAGAGAAGGAATTCGAGGCGTTTGCGATCAGGCCGGTTGCGCGGATGATCGCTTCGGTCAAATCGCAACGGCCACATGCTCGCATCATCGCTTTTGCCAAGGGCGCCGGTTATCAGCTGAAAACCTATCGCCAGAAGACGGGCGCAGATGCAATCGGCCTCGACTGGTCGGTCCCGCTGGCCTTTGCAGCCGAACTTCAAAAGGATGGACCGGTTCAGGGCAACCTCGATCCGATGCGCGTCGTTGCCGGCGGCCGGGCGTTGGAAGACGGCATCGACGATATTCTGCAGCAGCTCGGCAATGGTCCGCTGATTTTCAATCTCGGTCATGGCATTACGCCGCAGGCTGACCCCGAGCATGTGCGTCTGCTGGTCGATCGCGTGCGAAGTGGGCGCGTACGAGGCGGGGCGTGACGATGGAAAAACAGACCGACCGGAGATCTGGCGCTTACGCCCGGCGTCGGGCTCATTTTGCGCTGGTTTTCTTCGCGCTGATGGCGATCGGGCTTTTTGCCTGGAACCCCGATAATCTCTACCTCTGGATCAAGGCACTGCACATTATCGCGGTCATTTCCTGGATGGCCGGATTGTTCTACATGCCGCGGCTGTTCATCTATCACACCGATGCCGAGCCCGGCTCGGTGCAATCGGAAACCTTCAAGGTGATGGAGCGCCGGCTACTTCGAATCATCATGACCCCGGCGATGATGTTGACGTGGATTTTCGGCCTCTATCTCGCCTGGTCGGTTTATGGATTCCAGGGCGGCTGGCTGCATGCCAAGATCGGTCTCGTTGTGTTGCTCACCGGTGTTCATATGTTCTTCAGCCGCGCCGTCAGAGCGTTCGAGCGGGATGAAAATCGCCGCTCGGCGCGCTATTGGCGGTTCATGAACGAGGCGCCGACCGTGCTGATGATCGTGATCGTCATCCTCGTCGTGGTGAAGCCGTTCTGAAGAAAATCGCCCTCTGGGTTAAATTTGCTTCATTTTAAGCAGCCCTCTTGCGGCAGCGATTGCGAGTCGCTATTTTCCGCGCATCTCATCTACGTGGCATGTGTGTAGAGTTCAGTCGTCTGCGAGCCCTTTCGCGGTACCGAATACGACCCAACATCGCCTTTCCCCTTTGAAATTGAAAAGAGTATTGGTCACTTCATGGCTGAAATGAAGCTTCAGGAACTTAAGAGTAAATCCCCGACGGATCTGCTGGCATTTGCCGAATCGCTCGAGGTCGAGAATGCAAGCACGATGCGCAAGCAGGAGCTGATGTTTGCGATCCTCAAGATGCTTGCCAGCCAGGATGTCGAAATCATCGGTGAAGGCGTCGTCGAAGTGCTGCAGGACGGTTTCGGCTTCCTGCGTTCGGCCAATGCGAACTACCTGCCGGGCCCGGACGATATTTACATCTCCCCATCGCAGATCCGCCGGTTTTCGCTGAAAACCGGCGATACGGTCGAGGGCCCGATCCGTGGACCGAAGGAAGGCGAGCGCTATTTCGCGCTGCTCAAGGTCAACACCATCAATTTCGACGATCCGGAAAAGATCCGTCACAAGGTTCACTTCGACAATCTGACGCCGCTCTATCCGAACGAGCGCTTCAAGATGGAACTTGATATTCCCACCACCAAGGATCTGTCGCCGCGCGTGATCGACCTGGTGGCGCCGCTCGGCAAGGGCCAGCGTGGATTGATCGTCGCGCCGCCGCGTACCGGTAAAACCGTGTTGCTGCAGAACATCGCGCATTCGATCACCGCCAACCATCCGGAGTGCTATCTCATCGTCCTGCTGATCGATGAACGCCCCGAAGAAGTGACCGATATGCAGCGTTCGGTTCGCGGCGAGGTTATCTCCTCGACCTTCGACGAACCGGCCGTGCGTCACGTGCAGGTGGCCGAGATGGTCATCGAGAAAGCCAAGCGTCTTGTCGAACACGGACGCGACGTTGTCATCCTGCTCGATTCGATCACGCGCCTGGGCCGTGCCTATAACACCGTCGTTCCCTCGTCAGGCAAGGTCCTGACCGGCGGTGTGGACGCTAACGCTCTGCAGCGGCCGAAGCGTTTCTTCGGTGCGGCGCGCAATATCGAGGAAGGCGGCTCGTTGACGATCATCGCGACCGCGCTGATCGATACTGGTAGCCGCATGGACGAAGTGATCTTCGAAGAATTCAAGGGTACGGGCAACTCGGAAATCGTCCTCGATCGCAAGGTCGCCGATAAGCGCATCTTCCCCGCTATGGACATTCTGAAGTCCGGCACGCGCAAGGAAGATCTTCTCGTTCCACGCCAGGATCTGCAGAAGATCTTTGTGCTCCGCCGCATCCTTGCTCCAATGGGCACGACCGATGCGATCGAATTCCTTATCGACAAGCTGAAGCAGACGAAGAACAATTCCGACTTCTTCGATTCGATGAATACGTAATCCTTAGCCGGATTCATTCTATAAGAGCTGGGGGCATCGTCATGATGTCGCCAGCTTTTCTATTTGAGAGGAATCACGTTCGATTCCAACCGACGGACCAGGCGATATGGCCATGTTGAATGATACCATATATGCGCTATCGAGCGGTGCTCCACCTTCGGGCGTGTCAGTCATTCGAATCAGCGGTCCCCTGACCAGAGATATATTGGCGAGGCTTGTCGGATCAGTTCCGGCAGCCCGGCACGTATCTCACCGAACGATTCGGACTCGTAACAACCAGCCGATCGATAGCGGCCTGGTGCTGTTTTTTCCTGCCCCTCATTCGTTTACCGGTGAGGATGTCGCTGAGCTGCAGATCCATGGCAGCAAAGCCGTATTGGCGGCGCTGTTTCACGCGCTTGGCGAAATTCCAGGTGTTCGGATGGCGGTTGAGGGTGAGTTCTCCCGCCGGGCTTTTGAGAACGGCAAACTTGATCTCGTCGAGGTAGAGGGGCTGGCAGACCTCATTGGTGCCGAGACTGAAATGCAGCGACGCCTTGCGGTCGAACATAGCGCAGGCGGGCTTTCCACAATTTACGATTCGTGGGCGGAACGATTAACGCGCGCTCGGGCGCTGATTGAGGCCGAACTTGATTTCCCCGACGAGGATGACGTTCCGGGGTCAGTATCGGATATGGTCTGGGCCGATATGGAGAAGCTGCGCAACGATATCCAGCATCACCTGGCCGCAGCTTCGGCGGGCGAAATTATCAGGGATGGCTTCAAGGTGGTCATCGCCGGGGCTCCGAACGCCGGGAAATCAAGCCTGTTGAACGCCTTGGCGCGTCGTGACGTCGCAATCGTGACGGAGATTGCCGGAACCACCCGCGACGTCCTGCAGGTTGATCTCGATATTGATGGCTATCTGATTAAGCTTTATGACACTGCTGGACTTCGGCAGGCGGACGACCGTGTCGAAATGGAAGGCGTGCGGCGGGCGCGTATTGCGCTTCGCGATGCCGATCTTGTTCTGCTGCTGGTTGACATGGCGAAGCCTCAGATACCCGATGACTTGGAGCAGACCTCTCCACATGTTACTGTCGGGACAAAGAGGGATCTCATCGATATTTCCACGGATCGGTATGATCTGGAGATTTCGACGGCGACGGGTGTCGGTTTGCCGGAACTGCGACGGTTGATCGGCAATATTGTCGAGAAACGTTTCGCCGGTCTGTCCATGGCGATTCCCAGCCGGCAGCGGCATAAAGATTCGCTAACGAAATGTTTAGCAGCGCTCGAGGCGGCGTTATCGCAGACAGATGTGAATCTCGAACTGCGGACCGAGCAGCTGCGAATTGCCGCAGAGTATTTGGGCAGAATTACCGGAAGAGTGGATGTCGAACATCTGCTCGGGGTGATCTTCTCGGAGTTTTGTATCGGCAAATGATTCACGTGAAACCCTGGGCGTCAGCTTGCCTTGGTTTCACGTGAAACGTCCGCCGGATGTGGAGTCTTGAATGACGGATAATGCCTTCGATGTGATTGTGATAGGTGGCGGCCATGCGGGCTCGGAGGCTGCCAGCGCAGCTGCGCGCCTCGGGGCGAAAACCGGCCTGATTACGCATAGACGAGACACGATCGGCGTCATGTCGTGTAATCCGGCGATCGGCGGGCTTGGCAAGGGCCATCTGGTTCGGGAAATCGACGCGATGGACGGTCTGATGGGACGCGTCGCCGATGCCGCGGGCATTCAGTTCAGGATGCTGAACAAGAAGAAAGGGGCCGCTGTCCGAGGACCGCGGACCCAGGCCGATCGAAAGCTTTATCGCTTGGCAATGCTGGCGGCGATCGAAGCGACGCCTGGCCTGGATATCATCGAAGGCGATGCGTTTGATCTAGAAGTTGTCGATGGTCGCGTCGCTGGCGTGATCATGAAGGATGGTCGGATCTTGAAAGCGCCAGCGGTGGTTTTGACCACTGGTACCTTTCTGCGCGGCCTTATTCATATCGGTTCGGAAAAGACACCGGCCGGGCGTGTCGGTGAACCACCGTCGATCGGCTTGTCTGCTACCCTCGGCCGCTTGGGATTGCAGTTGGGACGTCTGAAGACCGGAACACCAGCGCGGTTGGATGGAAAGACGATCGACTGGCAATCCGTCGGTGAACAAGGGGCTGACGAGGAGCTTGTTCCTTTCTCCTTCATGACCGATGCGATTACCACCCCACAGATCGAATGCGGCGTCACCAGAACGACCGAAGCGACCCATCGCATCATCGTCGACAATATTATGCGCTCGGCAATGTATTCTGGGCAGATCGAAGGCGTCGGGCCCCGTTATTGCCCGTCTATCGAAGACAAGCTGGTGAAATTTGGAGAGCGGGATGGACATCAGGTCTTTCTCGAGCCCGAGGGGCTGGACGATGACACAGTTTATCCCAACGGGATTTCAACCTCCTTGCCGGCGGAAGTACAGGCCGAATTCATTAAAACGATCCCGGGTCTGGAAGTGGCAAGAATACTGCAACCGGGCTATGCGATCGAATATGATCATGTCGATCCGAGAGAGTTGACGCCATCGTTGGAGGTCAAGCGGCTGAGAGGCCTGTTTCTCGCCGGCCAGATCAATGGCACCACCGGATATGAAGAGGCAGCCGCTCAGGGGCTCGCAGCCGGGTTGAATGCTGCTTTGCGAAGCAATGATTCGGATCCGTTTCATTTTAGTCGGACAAGCTCCTACATCGGCGTCATGATTGACGATCTCACGTCACGCGGCGTTACGGAGCCGTATCGTATGTTTACATCGCGTGCAGAGTATCGACTGACTTTGCGCGCTGACAATGCCGATATGCGTTTAACGCCCCTGGCCATGCGGCTTGGATGTGTAAGTGGCGAGCGGGCGCAGCGATTCACATCCTATCAGTCAGAAATTGAAAGTGGTCGGGCGCTGTTGCAGTCGCTGACGATTACACCGAATGAGGCGCGACGCGCCGGCCTAAATATCAATCTGGATGGGCAGCGCCGAACCGCCTATGATTTGCTATCTTATCCAAATTACGATTTTTCCGCGCTCCGGCATGTCTGGCCAGAGACGCTTGGCGCGATGAGGCCGAAAGTTGCGGAAGCGTTGGAAATCGAGGCGGGCTATTCGGTTTATCTGGATCGGCAAGCGACGGCGATTGCTGATCAGCAGCGCGACGAAGACCGACAGATCCCACTTACTTTCAATTATGACGCACTTTCCGGACTCTCCAACGAGCTTAAGGCAAAGCTCAATGCTGCTCGCCCTTTCAATATTGCCCAGGCTGCAATCGTTGAAGGAATGACGCCCGCGGCAATCGCATTGCTTCTTGTGCACTTGCGTCGCCTCCCCTCGCCTGAGCGTCATCGGGCCTGATTACAAGATTTGAGAGTCTTTCAGAATGGAATTAAACGGCTTGCGTGTTTCACGTGAAACACAGGAACGGCTTCGACACTTCGCTGCGCTGTTTCAGAAGTGGGCGAAAGCTATTAATCTGGTGGCGCCGTCGACCCTTGAAGACTTATGGGACCGGCACATCGCTGATAGCAGCCAGGTTTTTCAGATTCATCCGCAACCGATAAGCTGGGTCGACCTCGGAAGTGGCGGTGGCTTTCCCGGCGTCATTACGGCGATTTTTCTGGCCGAATTGCAGGACGGATGGGTACATCTGGTCGAAAGCAACCATAAAAAGGCGGCGTTTCTGCGGACAGCGTTGCGGGAGACCAATGCGCGCGGCAGCGTGCATATCCTTCGAATCGAAGATGCCTATCCGAAGATTGGCGAATGTGATGCGATTTCAGCGCGCGCCCTTGCCGATCTTGACGGGCTCCTCGGCTATTCAGCCCCTTGGATGCTTGGCAAGGAAAATTGTCGTGGCTTTTTTCACAAAGGCCGGGATTACCTGAGGGAAATCGACAAAGCACGTGGTCGGTGGGAATTCGATCTGTTAGAACATAAGAGCGCCGTCGAGCAGGAATCCGTTATCTTGGAAGTATCAAATCTCCGGCGCTTGGTTTAACAGATGGGATATTGCGGCAATGGCTGGCGAACGACATCGGATTATCACCATCGCAAATCAGAAGGGTGGCGTTGGTAAAACGACCACAGCAATCAATCTGGCAACGGCGCTCGCGGCTATTGGTGAGCGTGTGTTGATCGTTGATCTCGATCCGCAGGGCAATGCCAGCACCGGCCTCGGTATCGATCGTCGTGATCGCAAGCTTTCCTCCTATGATCTGATGGTTGGTGATCGTGGGATCCCCGACGTAACTCTCGAGACAGCGGTTCCCAACCTCTTTATCGTCCCGTCGACGATGGACCTGCTCGGCATCGAGATGGAGATCTCGCAGCAAAGCGATCGGGTCTTCAAACTGCGGAAAGCGTTGTCTTCGCCCGAAGCCATGGCGTTTTCTTATGTTCTTCTGGACTGCCCGCCGTCGTTCAATCTGCTGACGATGAATGCCATGGCAGCAGCTCATTCGGTCTTGGTTCCGCTGCAATGTGAATTCTTTGCGCTGGAGGGGTTGAGTCAGTTGCTTGAGACCGTCAGCCAGGTTCGGCGGACGGTTAACCCGCGTCTGGATATTCAGGGGATCGTCCTGACGATGTTCGATGCGCGCAACAATCTGGCACAGCAGGTTGTCAATGACGTGCGCACGCATCTCGGCGACAAGGTTTACCACACGTTAATTCCGCGCAATGTTCGGGTTTCTGAAGCTCCGTCCTACGGCAAGCCGGCTATTCTCTATGACTTGAAGTGCGCGGGCAGTCAGGCCTATCTGCAGCTGGCCTCCGAGGTCATCCAGCGAGAGCGCCAAAGGCTGGCCGCGTAATATCATTTTCGGGGTGTAGGTGAGTGTAGATCATGAATGACGATGTATCGAAGAGGCGATTGGGCCGTGGCCTTGCGGCGCTGATTGGTGAAATGGATCAGCCTGTCCCGGTGGAAGCCGAGCGGATTATCAGTGCCGACAGGATGATCCCGATCGAGTTCGTTAGCCGTAATCCCCGCAATCCTCGTCGTTTCTTCGATGATGCTGAGCTGCATGATCTCGCAAGTTCCATTCGCCAACACGGTATCGTTCAGCCAATTGTTGTGCGGACTATGTCGCGGGATCGATATGAAATCATCGCCGGCGAGCGACGTTGGCGCGCAGCTCAGCTTGCCGGGCTGATCGAGATTCCTGTCATCGTCCGTGACGTGGATGATAAGACGGCGCTCGAAATCGCTATTGTCGAAAACGTGCAGCGCGCGGATCTCAATGCCCTCGAAGAGGCATTGGGCTATGAGCAGCTTATTGCTGAATATGGTTACACCCAGAACGACCTTGGGGAAATCATTGGCAAAAGCCGCAGCCACGTTGCCAACTCTTTGCGCTTGTTGAAGCTGCCGGATCCGGTTCGCGATCTGCTGGCCGCTGGCAGCCTATCGGCTGGGCACGCGCGTGCGCTGGTTTCGACATCTGACCCGGCAAGTCTTGCCCGTACGATCGTTGCCAAGGGCATGTCGGTGCGTGACGCGGAAAAGCTGGCACAGAACAATATAAAGGCTCAGTCGGAACCACAGCAGGCGGCCTTACGACGGGATCAGAAGGATTCCGACACACTGGCGCTGGAGCGGACACTTTCCGATGCACTCGGTCTTGAGGTTGCGATCAATCACAAGGCGGGCGGTGGCCAGATCAAAATTTCCTATAAGTCACTGGAGCAGCTGGAGGAAATCTGCCGTTTGCTCGAAAGGCGCTAAAACGCTGTGCGTCCTTTCGGACGCGCAAAGGACGCACTCACCACTCTTTCAATCCTCGCATCGTGCAGGCCGAAAATCGGTTCCGATTCTCGGCCTGATGCTACTCAGGCGGATTTCCGGCCGGATTGAAGGGTGGTGGACAGAAGCGTTTGCATTGCGACGCTGTCCTCTAGCACCTGTCTCCGTCGGCTTTGCAGAATAGCGGCCTGCAGCCGATTGGATTCCCGCGCGATGCTTTCCGCGGTCCATTGGCGTAATGCCTGTTCGATGATCGGTTTGCGGCGAAAATGCAGATGCCGCCCCATCGTCTGCATGATCTGAGGCGGCTGCAGCCGTTTTTCATCCATCTCGGCGCGCATCGAATCCAGAAGCTGGAATTGCTTCAGGCATGCCTGCAGAACGAGAAAGATCGCGGTTTTCGAGCTGCTGATTTTTTGCATGGCGTGCAAAAAGGCGTTGAGATCGCCGCCGAGAATGGCATCGACGGCGTCGTCAACCGAGATGGCGCTGGCGTCGCCGATTATTTCGGTAACGTGATGTTCTTCGACTGTATCGAAGCCGCGGCAGTATAGAGCAAGCTTGCGAACCTCGTTTCGGGAAGCGATCCTGTCACCGCCGATCAAGGCTATGAGCGCCTGGCGCGCGGCCGGCGTAATGCCGAGCTTCTCTGCCCCGAGCTCAGTATCGATCAAGGCATTGAGAGCGCGGCTGTCATCGGCGTAGGACGGGATCGTCATGACAGATCGCGCGGCTTCGGCGGTCTTCCGCAGCAACGCGCCCTTCTTCAGGTCGCCGGCCTCGATGATCAGATAGGCGGCTTCGAGTGGTTTTTCGGCCAGCAGCGCCAGGGAATCGACGAGGTATTTCTCGTTGGCGGCGCCGCGGATCCAGATCAATTTCTCACCGCCGAACAGCCCGATCGACTGGACCTCGTCGACCAACCGCCCGGGATCCTTCTGCAGGTCGCCGATATCGAGTTTCGTCAGCGAGAAAGGATCATTGAGCGCGACACCAGTCTTACCGGCGAGCAAGCCTGCTCGTTCGGAAATGAGGCCGCGATCCGGCCCGTAGATGACGAAAATCCGATAGTTCCGCGCCGATTTCTGCAGGAAAGTCTCGAATTCGTGGGATTTTATCTCTGCCACATCTCCGCCCTCAGCGGCTGAGAGCAGCGGCGATATCGGCTCCTACGAATTCCGCCACCTGATCCGCCGCTCGGTTTTCGGCATCGCGGATTGCCCGCTGCTTGGCAAATTCCTGGTCAGGGAAATCCACCAGCGCCGTGGTCGCCCGGCTGCCGGCCTTGATGACGTGATTGTCGGTCGCCGCGCGCAGCGTGTAGGTGACGCTGACGGTCACACGACCGGCTCGCGAAGTATCGGCGGATTCCGTAAGCAGCGTATCGGCAACGGTGGATGAGGCGTGCATTTCGACCTGATATTCCGGTTTTTCAGGCTCGCCGGCCCCACGCGACGCAAGGAAGATCAAGTGGTTACGAACCTGCTGCTCGATGCGGCTGCCTGCCGGGGAAAAGCCGACCGAGGAAAGCTTTTCAGTGACACCGGAATTCTCGGAGTAGAGCGGGCGAACCTGGCAGGCGGAGAGAAAAGCCGCGGAGGCAAGGATCATGGCGATGCCGGCATTGCGAGCCAGCTTGCAAGCGATATCAGACGACAATGTTTACAATCCTTTGGGGAACCACGATGATCTTCTTCGGTGCCTGTCCGTTCAACGCGTTCTTCACCGCATCCAGATCCAGCACGGCGTCGGTGACGGCATTCTGATCTGCATCGCGAGAAATTGTCAATTCAGCGCGCTTCTTGCCGTTGATCTGTACCGGCAGGACGACATCGTTTTCGATGACGAGTGTTTCGTCGTATTGCGGCCAGCTTGCCCGGGCAAGCAGTCCTGCATTGCCGAGCGCGGCCCAGCATTCCTCAGCCAGATGCGGCGTCATCGGAGAGACGAGCTGAATCAGGATCTCGGCGGCATCGCGTACGGCCGCGCGATAGGTGGCATCACCCTCGCCTGCTGCAACCCTCGTCATCGGTGCGGCCAGCGCGTTGACGAGTTCATAAATTCGGGCAACGGCTTTGTTGAACCAGAGCTTGTCATAGTCGTTCTGGACCGCCTTCAGCGTCTTGTGGGCAGCCTGGGAGATTGACAACGCGTCCCCATCGATTGCCGGCGCCGGTGCGACGGCGGAGAGCGCGTCCGCGGCTTCGGAAATCAGGCGCCACAGACGCTGGGTAAAGCGATGAGCGCCCTCGACGCCTGCCTCGGACCAGATGACATCACGCTCCGGCGGGGAGTCGGACAGAACGAAGAAACGAGCGGTATCGGCGCCGTAGGAGGCGATGATATCGTCGGGATCGACGACGTTCTTTTTCGATTTCGACATTTTCTCGATCGAGCCGATCGCGACTTCCTCGTTGTTCGTCAGCAAGAAAGCCCGGCGTTTGCCGTCGAGTTCGTCGATGCGGATATCGGCGGGTGCCACCCATTCGCGGCTGGCGCCTGCGCCGCGGCTATAGGTTTCGTGGACCACCATGCCCTGGGTGAAGAGACCCTTGAAAGGTTCGGTGGCGGCCACGTGACCGGTCTCGCGCATGGCGCGGGTGAAGAAGCGGGAATAGAGCAGGTGCAGGATCGCGTGCTCGATGCCGCCAATATACTGGTCGACCGGCAGCCAGCGGTTTGCCGCCTGCGGATCGGTCGGCTTTTCCTCCCAGGGCGCGGTGAAGCGGGTGAAATACCAACTCGAATCGACGAAGGTGTCCATCGTATCCGTCTCGCGGCGTGCATCCTTGCCACAGTTCGGGCAGGAGACATGGCGCCAGGTCGGATGACGGTCAAGCGGATTGCCCGGCTGGTCGAAGGTGACATCATCGGGCAGCTTGACCGGCAGATCCTCCTTCGGCACCGGCACGACACCGCAATCATCGCAATGAATGACCGGGATCGGGCAGCCCCAATAACGCTGGCGGGAAATGCCCCAGTCGCGCAGACGGAAATTGACCTTGCGCTCGCCCTGCGGCGCATTGCCGAGCGAAGCGGCCGACAGCCGGTCGGCGACGATATTGAAGGCTTCCTCGGTCGTCTTGCCGTCGAGGAAGCGGGAGTTGATCATCACGCCATCACCGTCATAGGCGGTGTCGACGACGGAAAAGTTTGCGGCATCGCCATCCCTCGGCATGACGACGGGCACCACCGGCAAGCCATATTTCCGAGCAAAATCAAGGTCGCGTTGGTCGCCCGAGGGGCAGCCGAAGATCGCGCCCGTGCCATAATCCATCAGGACGAAATTGGCGATATAGACCGGCAGCTCCCAGGAGGGATCGAGCGGGTGCCTGACGCGGATACCGGTATCCATGCCCTTCTTTTCGGCGGTCTCGAGTGCTGCGAGCGACGTGCCGGCGCGGCGGCACTCCTCGCAGAAAGCTTCGATAGCCGGGTTCTTCGCGGCGGCATCCTTTGCCAGCGGATGATCGGCGGCGATCGCCAGGAAGGAGGCGCCGAAGAGCGTGTCCGGTCGGGTGGTATAGACGGTGACTTCGCTCTCGCCGGCCGGTGCCGTTTCCGGCACGATCTCCCAGCGGATCGTCAGGCCTTCCGAACGGCCGATCCAGTTCTTCTGCATCAGGCGCACTTTTTCCGGCCACTGATCGAGCGTATCCAGCGCGTCCAGCAGATCCTGGCTGAAGTCGGTGATCTTGAAGAACCATTGCGTCAGTTCGCGCTGCTCGACGAGCGCACCGGAACGCCAGCCGCGGCCATCGATCACCTGTTCGTTGGCCAGCACGGTGTTATCGACAGGATCCCAGTTGACCTTCGACTGTTTGCGATAGACCAGGCCCTTCTCCAGGAAATCCAGGAAGAGATGCTGCTGCTGCTGGTAATATTCAACGTCGCAGGTGGCGAATTCTCGGCTCCAGTCCAGTGAAAGCCCCATGGCCTTCAGCTGCGCCTTCATTGAGCCGATATTCTGGTAGGTCCAGGAGGCGGGGTGAACACCACGCTCCATGGCGGCATTCTCTGCCGGCATGCCGAAGGCGTCCCAGCCCATCGGATGCAGCACGTTGTAGCCGCGGGCGCGCTTATAGCGGGCGACGACATCGCCCATGGCGTAATTGCGGACATGGCCCATATGGATGCGCCCCGACGGATAGGGGAACATTTCGAGGACGTAATATTTTTCGCGCGGATCGGCATTGTCGGTCTCGAAGACCTTGTCTTCATTCCATTTCTGCTGCCAGCGGGGCTCGGCATCGCGCGGATTATAACGTTCGGTGGCCATAGTATTCGTATTTCCGGAAAATCAGGGGAGTTGGTCGAGACCTTCACCATGAAACCACCGTAGCGTCAAGTTTTGCAGGCGCTGCAAGCGTCTGATCTTGATCACGCACAAGCGATTTCGCGAAGGCGGGTCTTGGCAAGCACAGGTTGGCTGGTTAGTTCATTGCCAATCCTTTCATGCTGGTATGTCGAGGCAGAACAATGGAACTTCAAGAGCGGTTGAACGACGTGCGATCACGGATTGCGGCCGGGGAACGCGCGGCAGGTCGTCCGGCGAGTTCCGTTCAGCTGGTCGCGGTGTCGAAGACTTTCGAGGCGGACGCGATCGGTCCGGCCATCGAAGCCGGACAGCGCGTCTTCGGCGAGAACCGGGTGCAGGAAAGCCAGGGCAAGTGGCCGGCGCTGAAAGTCGAGCGTCCGGACATCGAATTGCATCTGATCGGGCCGCTGCAATCGAACAAAGCGGCGGATGCGGTAGCGCTTTTCGACGTCATCGAGACGGTGGACCGGGAAAAGATCGCCCGCGCGCTTGCCGATGAGATGAAGCGGCAGGGCAAGACGCCGCGGCTCTATGTCCAGGTCAATACCGGGCTCGAACCGCAGAAAGCGGGTATCGCTCCTGACGACACGCCGGCCTTCGTTGCCCTTTGCCGCGACGAGCTCGGCCTTTCCATCGAAGGTTTGATGTGCATTCCGCCGGCCGAGGAAAATCCCGGACCGCATTTCGCCCTGCTGGCAAAGCTCGCGCTCAAATGCGGCGTCGGAAAACTTTCCATGGGCATGTCGGGTGACTACGGGACGGCAATCGCCTTCGGCGCCACCAGCGTGCGTGTGGGATCCGCAATTTTCGGCACGCGCTGAAACGCTGCTTTGGTCGGGCTTCCTGTTCCCCTTAATGCCGCCTAGATTGATATCGAGGTTTGCATGTCCTGGGGAGGAGCAGATGCAGAACGGCTATCATCAGACCTATGCGGCCTGGAAAGGTGATCCCGAAGCCTTCTGGCGCGAAGCGGCCAATGACATCGACTGGTTCAAGCCGCCGGAGCGGATTTTCTCGCCCAATGAGGGCGTCTATGGCCGCTGGTTCTCCGGCGCGGAAACCAATACCTGCCACAATTGCCTGGACCGGCATGTGGCCGCCGGCCGCGGCGGCGAGACTGCAGTCATCTTCGACAGCGCAATGAACGGCGAGAAGCGCCATTTTACCTATGATGAGGTGCTTCGGGAAGTGATGGCCATCGCAGCAGAGTTGGTCGAGCGCGGCATCGGCAAAGGTGATCGTGTCATCCTTTATATGCCGATGGTGCCGCAGGCGGTCTTTTCCATGCTCGCCTGCGCCCGCATCGGTGCGGTTCACTCCGTCGTTTTCGGCGGGTTTGCCGCCAGCGAACTTGCGGCGCGCATCGACGATTGCGGTGCGAAGCTGGTAATCACCGCGAGCTGCGGGCTCGAGCCTGGTCGCATCGTCGCCTACAAGCCCCTGGTCGACCAGGCGATCGAGATCGCACGTTCGAAACCGGGGCGCTGTCTGGTGCTGCAGCGACCGGAGCTTCGGGCAGATCTCGTCAGCGGCCGCGATCAGGATTTCGAGGCGGCGGTGGCGCAGCACCGTGGCGCCGAGATCGCCTGTGTCTCCGTCAAGGCGACCGATCCGCTCTACATCCTCTATACATCGGGCACAACGGGCCAGCCGAAGGGCGTCGTGCGCGACAATGGCGGCCATATGGTCGCGCTCAACTGGTCGATGCGGAATATCTACGGCTTGAAGCCGGGAGAGGTCTTCTGGACGGCTTCGGATATCGGCTGGGTCGTCGGACATTCCTATATCGTCTATGCCCCGCTGCTCGCCGGCGTAACCACTTTGATCTTCGAGGGAAAACCGGTCGGCACTCCGGATGCGGGCACATTCTGGCGCATCGTTTCGGAGTATAAGGTGCGGGTGCTGTTCACGGCGCCGACGGCATTTCGCGCCATCCGGCGGGAGGATGGTGACGGCGAGTTGATGCACAAGTATCCCATGCCGGATCTACGCGCGCTCTTTCTGGCCGGCGAGAGAGCGGATCCGGAGACGCTGAAATGGGCGGAGCGTATGCTTGGCATACCCGTCATCGATCATTGGTGGCAGACGGAGACCGGCTGGCCGATTGCCGCAAATCCGCTTGGCCTCGGCGCCCTTCCCATCAAGCACGGTTCGCCGGCACTGCCGATGCCCGGCTATGATATGGCGGTGCTCGATGATGCCGGTCATCCGATCGAGGCGGGAACGCTCGGCAATATTGTCGTCAAGTTGCCCTTGCCGCCCGGCTGCCTGCCGACCCTCTGGAACGCGGACGAACGCTTCCGATCGGCCTATCTCGATGAGTTTCCCGGTTACTACAAGACGGCCGATGCGGGCTACGTCGATGAGGATGGCTATCTCTTCATCATGTCGCGCACCGACGACATCATCAATTGCGCCGGTCATCGGCTCTCTACCGGGGCGATGGAGGAGGTCTGTGCGCGCCATCCCGATGTCGCCGAATGCGCTGTCATCGGCGTGATCGATGTGCTGAAGGGTCAGGCGCCCTGCGGTTTCCTGGTGCTGAAACGACATGTTTCCCGTGACGCAACGGCGATCGAATCAGAGGTCGTGGCGATGATTCGTGATTCGATCGGGCCTGTTGCTGCCTTCAAGACGGCCATCATCGTTAACCGGTTGCCGAAGACACGCTCCGGCAAAATCCTGCGCGGCACGATGCAGAAGATCGCCGACGGCATACCCTGGAAAATGCCTGCAACCATTGATGATCCAACGATTTTAGAGGAAATTGCCGAGGCGCTGCGTGGGCGTGGTTTAGGCTCCCTGCCGATGTGAATTAAACTTTCGGTAAGCCTAATTGAGGAATTGTTAACCATGTTGATGCAAGCATTTGTTAACGGCAATGGCTTGCATAGCAGGCTTTGCATGACGCGGTCGCCGTTACCGGCCTAGTCCGGATTGCCCCTTTCTCAACGATTGTGGAACGGATCATGACAAGCATCCTTACCAACAACGCTGCCATGGCAGCGCTGCAGACTTTGCGCGGCGTAAACGATAGCCTCAAGGACACCCAGGGTCGCGTTTCATCGGGTTATCGTGTCGAAAAGGCGGCTGACAATGCCGCTTACTGGTCGATTGCTACGACCATGCGTTCTGACAACAAGGCGCTTTCGGCCGTCTCCGACGCGCTCGGTCTCGGCGCGGCCAAGGTCGACACGGCCTATTCGGCCATGGACAGCGCGCTCGATGTCGTCAGCGACATCAAGGCCAAGATCGTCGCCGCCACGGAAAAGGGCGTCGACAAGACGAAGATCCAGCAAGAACTCGACCAGCTGCAGGAGCAGCTGCTCAGCATCGCACAATCGGCGTCCTTCTCCGGCGAAAACTGGGTTGCCGGCGCCTCCGGCACGAAGAGCGTCGTTTCGTCCTTCGTCCGCGACGGCAGCAATGCTGTCTCCGTCAAGATGACGGACTACGTGCTCGATTCAGGCTCGCTTGGAAACGTGCTTTTCGGCATGACGAGCACCGGTGCAATCGAGACATCAAGCGGCATCATCGGCACGGCCTTCAACGGAACCTATGGCGGCACCGTCATCGTCATGGCGTCAATATATGATCTCGACATCACCGGTTTCACCCAGGGTCAGCTTGACGCAGCCCTGACCGGTGTCGAACTGGTTCTCGGCGCTATGACCGCCGCGGGCTCGGCATTGGGCTCGATCTCGACCCGTATTCAGCTGCAGGAAACTTTCGTCAGCGGCCTTCACGATTCGATCGACTCCGGCGTCGGCCGCCTGGTCGATGCCGATATGGAAGAGGAATCAAGCAAGCTCTCGGCGTTGCAAACGCAGCAGCAGCTCGCCGTCCAGTCGCTCTCGATCGCCAACAGTTCGGCGCAGAACATTCTCACCCTGTTCCGCAGCTAATTCGAAACAGGCAATTCGCAATAAAAAACCCCGCCGGTCAGCTCATACCGGCGGGGTTTTTCATGAAATCGCTGATATCTCAGTACTGATCGTCGTCCTCGTCCTTCGGGGCCGAGCGCAGCGAACTCAGCTTGCGGAAGACGGCATCGGCGTCGATTTCCTTTTCCTTTTCCTCCTCGCGCTCGTAGCTCGGGGTCAGGCGCTCGGTCTCCTGTGCCGATTGCAGCGTCGCGCCAAGCTCGGCGGCGGTCGGCAGCGGACGGCCCTTGGAGGCCTTTTCCACTTCCATGTCGAGATCGATCTGGCTGCAGAGGCCGAGCGTTACTGGATCCATCGGCGCCAGGTTGGCGGAGTTCCAGTGGGTGCGCTCGCGGATTTGCTCGATGGTCGACTTGGTCGTGCCGACCAGGCGGGAAATCTGCGCGTCCTTCAGCTCCGGATGGTTGCGAACGAGCCAGAGAATGGCGTTCGGGCGGTCCTGGCGCTTGGAAACCGGCGTATAACGCGGACCACGGCGCTTGGATTCCGGCACGCGCACCTTCGGTTCGGAAAGCTTCAGCTTGTGGTTCGGATTGGCCTCGGCGCGGGCAATCTCGTCGCGGGAAAGCTGTCCTGTCGAGATCGGGTCGAGGCCCTTGATGCCCTGCGCCGCTTCGCCGTCGGCGATCGCCTTGACTTCGAGCGGATGCAGTTTGCAGAACTGCGCGATCTGATCGAAAGACAGTGCCGTATTGTCGACGAGCCAGATGGCGGTCGCCTTCGGCATGAGCAGTGTTTGAGCCATGGATATAGTCCTTCTATCGTCCGCGCCGGTCGCGGTCCGTGGATTGTCACCACAATGTCCGGGAAATATGCCGCTATATAACCGCACTGTCGCATAATTGCAATTCTTCCGAAATGAAATGACCTTTGTCTAATTGCCGTGGCGATGCGAACTGCTATGAATTGCCGTGATTTCAAGTCCGGGCCCTTCCTAGCTCACGCGGCCCGTCGCATGTCCCATGAGGAGGAGTTGCATGTCCGAGAAGATCTATCCGGTCACGAAGCCGGTGAAGGCGCGCGCCCTGATCGATAAGGAAAAGTACCTGAAATGGTACGAGGAAAGCGTCGAGAACCCGGACAAGTTCTGGGGCAAGCACGGCAAGCGGATCGACTGGTTCAAGCCCTATACCAAGGTCAAGAACACTTCCTTTACCGGCAAGGTTTCGATCAAGTGGTTCGAGGACGGTCAGACGAACGTCTCCTACAACTGCATCGACCGTCATCTGAAAACGAATGGCGACCAAGTGGCGATCATCTGGGAGGGCGACAACCCCTATATCGACAAGAAGGTCACCTATAACGAGCTCTACGAGCATGTCTGCCGGATGGCGAACGTGTTGAAGAAGCACGGCGTCAAGAAGGGCGATCGCGTCACCATCTACATGCCGATGATCCCGGAAGCGGCCTATGCGATGCTTGCCTGCGCCCGCATCGGGGCGGTGCATTCGGTCGTCTTCGGCGGCTTCTCGCCGGAGGCGCTGGCGGGGCGCATCGTCGACTGCGAATCCACCTTCGTCATCACCTGCGACGAAGGCGTGCGCGGCGGCAAGCCGGTGCCGCTGAAGGACAATACCGATACGGCGATCGATATCGCCGCTCGACAGCATGTCAGGGTCAGCAAGGTGCTGGTCGTTCGCCGCACCGGCGGCAAGACCGGCTGGGCGCCGGGCCGCGATCTCTGGCATCATCAGGAGATCGCCACGGTGAAGGCGGAATGCCCGCCGGTGAAGATGAAGGCGGAAGATCCGCTCTTCATTCTTTATACGTCAGGCTCGACCGGCAAGCCGAAGGGCGTGCTGCATACGACGGGCGGTTACCTCGTCTATGCGGCGATGACGCATGAATATGTCTTCGACTATCACGACGGTGACGTCTACTGGTGTACGGCAGATGTCGGCTGGGTCACCGGCCACTCCTATATCGTTTACGGGCCGCTCGCGAACTGCGCGACGACGCTGATGTTCGAGGGCGTGCCGAATTTCCCGGATCAGGGCCGTTTCTGGGAAGTCATCGACAAGCATAAGGTCAACATCTTCTACACTGCGCCGACGGCAATCCGCTCGCTGATGGGTGCCGGTGACGAATTCGTCACGCGCTCCACGCGTTCTTCGCTGCGCCTGCTCGGCACGGTCGGCGAACCGATCAATCCCGAGGCCTGGGAGTGGTATTACAATGTCGTCGGCGACAAGCGCTGCCCTGTCATCGATACGTGGTGGCAGACGGAAACCGGCGGCCATATGATCACGCCGCTGCCTGGCGCCACCGATCTGAAACCCGGTTCGGCGACGACCCCGTTCTTCGGCATCAAGCCGCAGCTGGTCGACAATGAGGGCAAGGTGCTGGAAGGCCCGGCCGACGGCAATCTCTGCATCACCGACAGCTGGCCAGGTCAGATGCGCACGGTCTATGGCGATCACGAGCGCTTCATTCAGACCTATTTCTCCACCTACAAGGGCAAGTATTTCACCGGCGACGGCTGCCGGCGCGATGCGGACGGGTATTATTGGATCACCGGCCGCGTCGACGACGTGCTGAACGTCTCTGGCCACCGGCTCGGTACGGCAGAGGTGGAATCCGCGCTTGTCTCTCACAACCTGGTTTCGGAAGCCGCAGTCGTCGGTTATCCGCATCCGATCAAGGGCCAGGGCATTTATTGCTACGTGACGCTGATGTCCGGTCACGAGGGATCGGATACGCTTCGCCAGGAACTGGTGAAACATGTTCGTGCTGAAATCGGCCCGATCGCCGCGCCTGACAAGATCCAGTTTGCGCCCGGCCTGCCGAAGACCCGCTCCGGCAAGATCATGCGCCGCATCCTGCGCAAGATCGCCGAAGACGATTTCGGTGCTCTCGGCGACACCTCCACACTTGCCGATCCGGCCGTCGTCGACGATCTGATCGCCAACCGGCAAAACAAGGCCACCGTCTGACATATCGAGCCGCTCCGGCCCGCCCGGAGCGGCTCGCTCGTTAGTTAGCCGGATTCTCGGCTATTCCGATCGTAAGACGCCAATTGGAATATTGACTTAGAAATCAATCGCTCGGCCATTGATTTCGTAATCGCCGAAGCGCGCCGGCTCGGCTCCGCCGCGGCCGCCGATCTCCGGCGGTAGTTCCAGCGGCTTCTGGCTCTTTCGCCGCTCCTCGGCTTCGGCAAGGGCGCGTCTGGCAGCCGGGGACAGCATCTTACGCGGTGGCTCCGTTCCCTCGGCCATCGGCGTTTCGCTATTGTCGTTATCGGCGTCCTGCATGGCCGTCTCCTGCCGGAAATATTGAAAATGGCTGGTGAATAACCAAATCATAATGCGCCGGTGCCGGGATTAAAAGCTTGTGACGCCGAAATCGGAGATGGAGATCCGCAATGAACCTCGTTCGCACTGCCATGTTGCTTGCCTTCATGACGGCGCTTTTCATGTTTGTCGGCTTCCTGATCGGCGGTCGGGCCGGCATGATGATCGCATTCGTCATTGCCGCCGGCATGAATTTCTTCTCCTACTGGAATTCCGACCGGATGGTGCTTTCGGCCTATCGCGCGCAGGAGGTCGACGAGCGCAATGCGCCGGAATTCTTCCGGATCGTGCGCGATCTCGCCCGCAATGCCGGCCTGCCGATGCCGAAGGTCTATCTCTACGACAGCCCGCAGCCGAATGCCTTCGCCACCGGCCGCAATCCCGATAACTCAGCCGTCGCCGCCTCGACCGGCCTGCTCAGCGCCTTGTCTCCCGAGGAAGTCGCAGGCGTGATGGCGCACGAACTAGCGCACATTCAGAACCGCGACACGCTGACGATGACGATCACGGCAACGCTTGCCGGCGCGATCTCTATGCTCGGCAACTTCGCCTTCTTCTTCGGCGGCAACCGTGAGAACAACAACAATCCCCTCGGCTTCGTCGGCGTCATCGTCGCGATGATCGTGGCGCCGCTCGCTGCCATGCTGGTGCAGATGGCGATCAGCCGCACGCGCGAATATTCGGCAGACCGCCGCGGCGCCGAGATCTGCGGCAATCCGCTCTGGCTCGCTTCGGCGCTCGGCAAGATCGCGCGCGGCGCTGCTCACGTGCCGAACGAAGATGCCGAGCGCAACCCGGCGACGGCGCATATGTTCATCATCAATCCACTGTCCGGCGAGCGCATGGACAATCTGTTTTCCACCCATCCGAATACGGAAAACCGCATCGCTGCGCTGCACGACATGGCGCAAGGCGGCATGAATGTCTCGACGTCGCCGGCTCGTACTGCTAATCCGTCGCGCAAATCGCGCTCTGTTCCGGATACGGGCCTCGGTCGCGGTGGTTCGCAACCGCCAAAAGGTCCGTGGTCTTGAATTCAGACGGCACGAAGAAGCCATTCCGCAAGCATAAGCCCTCCACTGAGCGATCTGCGCCTGATAAGCCAGGCTTGCAGGCCCGGGCAGCGGCGGCAAAAATTCTTGCAGCCGTCGTCGACCGCAAGCTGCCGCTCGACGGCGCTCTCGATCATGAACACGGCAATCCAGCCTATAGGGCGCTCGGCGAAAGCGACCGGGCGCTCGTCCGCGCCATCCTGAACACGACGCTGCGCCATCTGCCGCGCATCGATGCCGCGATTGCCGCGTTGCTGGATTCGCCGCTGCCGGAGGGGGCAAGGGCGCTGCATCACGTGCTCGCCATCGGGGCGGCGCAGATCCTCTATCTCGATGTGCCGGATCATTCGGCTGTCGATCTTGCCGTCGAGCAGGCCAATCTGGATCCACGCAATCGCCGTTTCGCCAAGCTCGTCAATGCCATCCTCCGCCGGCTCGGCCGCGAGAAGGAGCAGGTGCTTGATGCGATCGGCAAGGTCGCGCCGATGCCGGCCTGGTTCATCGCCAGGTTGGAAAAGGCCTATGGCCGGGACGCGGCGCTGGCGATTTCGGAATCCCAGCTCGAACCGGCCGCAATCGATCTGACCGTCAAGTCCGACCCGGAAGGCTGGGCGAAGCGGCTTACCGGCGTCGTCCTGCCCACGGGCGGCGTGCGGCTCGCCGCCTTCGACGGCGGCATTCCTTCGCTCGAAGGCTTCGATGAGGGCGCGTGGTGGGTGCAGGATGCGGCAGCAAGCATCCCGGCCAAGCTGTTCGGCGATCTCTCCGGCAAACGCACCGCCGATCTCTGTGCTGCGCCCGGCGGCAAGACGGCGCAGCTCATCCTGGCCGGCGGCGCAGTCACCGCACTCGACCAGTCGGAAAGCCGGCTGAGACGGCTGCGCTCGAATCTCGACCGGCTCGGCCTCAAGGCGGAGACGATTGCGGCAGACCTGACGACATTCGAGCCGGCGGAACGCTTCGATGCGATCCTGCTCGACGCTCCCTGCTCTTCCACCGGCACGACACGCCGGCACCCTGACGTGTTGTGGACCAAGGGGCCTGAGGATATCGCCCGGCTGGCGGCGCTGCAGGAGCGGTTGCTGCGTCATGCGCTGACATTGCTGCAGCCGGGCGGCACACTGGTTTTTTCGAATTGTTCGCTCGATCCTGTCGAGGGTGAGGAAGTCGTCGCCCGTGTTCTTTCCGATACGGATGCGGTCGAGCGCGTTCCGATCGGCGCCGGCGACTGGCCCGGCCTTGAGGCGGCGATTACGCCGCTCGGCGAATTCCGTACGCTTCCCACCATGCTGAAAATGCCTGATGGCATCGGCTCCGGCCTCGACGGCTTCTATGCGGTTGTGCTGCGGCGCGTGGCCTGATTGCAAGGCTTGAGCGCGCGCGGCGAGCCTGCATTATACGAGGTGCTTCATAGCCTCGGGTCACGCATGCCCTTTTCCAAAACCGTCCCCACGATTTCAGGCGAAACGCGTTAATTTGCGTATATTCGAACCTTGTCACGAATTAATTCATTGTGGACGATGAAATCGGCCGCTTTTCACCTATTCTTAACCACGAGGGTCAATAGACAATAGAATATGCAGTCCGGTCGGCGTTTTGCGAGCATGTATGTTCGGGAGGCTTGGCGGCGCGCCTTGCGCCGCGTCGCGTTGCTGCGCCTGAAGCTCTTTCGTCATTCGATCAAGGTGCCCGAGCGTCTGATCGTCGCGCCGACCGATCTCCGCAGCATCGATCCACATGTGGCCGACGAAATCCTCAACGGACGGTTTCTCCTGGCCGGGCGCATGCTGGAAACGAACGGAAAGTCGCCCTTCACCTTCACCCTGCCCTCGCGCCCCTTCGCGACGCGTCTTCACAGCTTCGGCTGGCTGCGGCATATGCGGGCGAACAAGACGGAGCGTAGTTCGGCTGCGGCCCGCGCGATCGTCGACAGCTGGCTTTCCATCCATGCCGGTCGCATGGAGGGGATTGCCTGGGAGATCGACGTCACCGCCCAACGCGTTATCGCCTGGCTGTCGCATTCGCCGGTGGTGCTGCAGAACGCCGACCGCGGCTTCTATCGCCGCTTCATGAAGTCGCTGGCGTTCCAGGTGAGGTTCCTGCACCGCATGGCGCCGTTCACCCTCGGCGGGTTGGAGCTGTTTCGGCTGCGTATCGCGCTCGCCATGGCCTCCGTCGCCATGCCGGCGCGCGCCTCCACGCTGAGAAGGGCGGCGCAGGCACTCGACCGCGAATTCGATAGCCAGATTCTATCAGATGGCGGCCATGTCTCGCGCAATCCGCGCGTCGGGCTGGAATTGCTGCTCGATCTGCTGCCGCTCAGGCAGACCTATGTCAATCTCGGCCATGACCTGCCGCAGAAGCTGATCTCCGGCATAGACCGGATGTATCCGGCATTGCGGTTCTTTCGCCATCAGGACGGAGACCTTGCGCTGTTCAACGGGGCAACCTCGACGCTCGCAAACGAGCTGATGTCGGTGCTGCGATATGACGAGACCGCCGGCCAGCCGTTCAAGGCTTTGCCGCAGTCGCGCTATCAGCGGCTTTCCGGGGGAAAGACGGTGATTATTGCCGATACCGGCACGCCGCCTTCGGGAGGCGCACTTCGGACCGTGCATGCCGGCAGCCTCTCCTTCGAGATGTCGTCCGGCCGTCATCGCTTCATCGTCAATTCCGGTTCGCCGAAATTTGCCGGGCATCGTTATGTCCAGATGGCGCGCACGACGGCGGCGCATTCCACCGTCATCCTCAACGACACGTCGTCCAGCCGTTTTTCGCCCTCACCCTTCCTTAGTCACGCCATCACCGAACCGGTGAGAACCATCACTGTCGAGCGCGCCGAAACCGAGGACGGACGCGACGGCATCAAGCTCAGCCATGACGGCTATCTCAGGGTGTTCGGGGTGCTGCACGAGCGTGAGCTGACACTCAATGCCGCAGGCTCGATCGTGACAGGCCGCGACCGGCTCGTTGTCCGCGAAGGATATGAGCATGACGAACCTCTGAAGGCTGTCGCCCGTTTTCATATCCATCCCTCGATCGTCCTGCATCAGAGTGACGGGGAGTCCGTGCTGCTGACAGCGCCGGACGGCGAAAGCTGGCTGTTTTCGGCGCCCGGCAATGAGGTGCTGATCGCTGAGGACATCTTCTTTGCCGACAGCTCCGGCATCTGCGGTTCGGACCAGATCGAAATCGACTTCGATCTTGCCGAAAAGACGGAAATCCGCTGGTTCCTATCTCGTAAAAGCTAGAGGCGGAGGATTTTAGGCCGAGTGGCCAAAGATTGGGATCGCATCCACAGCAAGGAAGCAAGGTATGATGCCATCCAAAAATGGCTCGTGCTTTTCGTCATCTGCTCTGACGCCTGTTTGCGCGGCGGCAAACCTGTGCTAACGCGGCGCCAGCATGCGAACATCCCTTGCGGATGTCCTCCCGAAGCCCGAACGGAGAAGGTTTCATGGCCGTCATTTCCAAGAAGATCCCCGCCCCCGACAAGGTCGAAATCAAGACCGCGCTCATCTCCGTCTTCGACAAGACCGGGATCGTCGAACTCGCCCACGCCTTGTCTGCCAGAGGTGTGCGCCTGCTTTCGACCGGCGGCACCTATAAAGCGATCGCTGCGGCCGGTCTTGCCGTCACCGATGTCTCCGAAATCACCGGTTTTCCCGAGATCATGGACGGACGCGTCAAGACGTTGCACCCAATGGTGCATGGCGGCCTGCTGGCGATCCGTGACGACGGCGAACACCAGGATGCGATGAAAACACACGGCATCGAGGGCATCGACCTCGCCGTCATCAACCTCTATCCCTTCGAGGAGGTGCGCGCGGCCGGCGGCGACTATCCGACGACGGTCGAGAATATCGACATCGGCGGTCCGGCGATGATCCGCGCATCGGCCAAGAACCATGCCTATGTGACGACCTTGACCGATCCGGCCGATTATGCCGAGCTGCTGGAGCAGCTTTCCGCAGATGACGGCAAGACCGCCTATGCCTTCCGCCAGCGTATGGCCGCCAAGGCCTATGCCCGCACCGCCGCCTATGATGCAATGATCTCCAACTGGTTCGCTGAGGCGCTGTCGATCGACACGCCGCGTCACCGGGTGATCGGCGGCGCGCTGAAGGAAGAGATGCGCTACGGCGAAAACCCGCATCAGAAGGCTGCCTTCTATGTGACCGGCGAGAAGCGTCCGGGTGTTTCGACGGCCGCTCTTCTCCAGGGCAAGCAGCTCTCCTACAACAACATCAACGATACGGATGCCGCCTACGAACTCGTCGCCGAGTTCCTGCCTGAGAAGGCGCCGGCCTGCGCGATCATCAAGCACGCCAATCCCTGCGGCGTCGCCACCGGATCCAGCCTGGTCGAGGCCTATCAGCGGGCGCTCGCCTGCGATTCCGTTTCCGCCTTCGGCGGCATTATCGCGCTCAACCGGACGCTGGATGCCGAAACGGCTGAGGAGATCGTCAAGCTCTTCACCGAAGTGATCATCGCGCCCGATGTCACGGAAGAGGCAAAGGCGATCGTCGCCCGTAAGCCGAACCTGCGGCTATTGTCCGCTGGTGGCCTGCCCGATCCGCGTGCGGCGGGCCTGACGGCGAAGACCGTTTCCGGCGGCCTGCTCGTCCAGAGCCGCGACAACGGCATGGTCGAGGATCTGGAACTCAAGGTCGTCACCAAACGCGCGCCGACGGCACGGGAACTTGATGACATGAAGTTTGCCTTCAAGGTCGGCAAACATGTGAAATCGAATGCCGTGGTCTATGCCAAGGACGGCCAGACCGCCGGTATCGGCGCCGGCCAGATGAGCCGCGTCGATTCCGCCCGCATCGCCGCGCTGAAGGCCGAAGAGGCAGCCAAGGCGCTTGGCCTTGCAGTGCCGATGACACACGGCTCGGCGGTCGCCTCCGAGGCCTTCCTGCCTTTTGCCGACGGTCTTCTGTCGATGATCGCCGCAGGGGCGACAGCGGTTATCCAGCCGGGCGGCTCGATGCGCGACCAGGAAGTCATCGATGCCGCCAACGAACACGGCGTCGCAATGGTCTTTACCGGCATGCGCCATTTCCGGCACTGAGTGATTGCGACTGCATAATTCCTTTAAATCGAAATCGATTTAAGGATGAAATTATGCAGCAACTCAAAGTGCTACAGCGTCCTTTGCGCGTCTTAAAAGACGCGCGGCGCTGTAGCCGCCGGCCAGGGCAGAGCTGATTGCTATGCCCGATCGGCCGGATAGGGTGTGCGGAACAAGAGCACCAGTCCGCCGGCAAGAAACAGGATCAGCGTTGCCATCCCGAGCCGCGGTGATCCGCTCATATAGGTCATCAGCGAGAAGAGCAGCGTCGCCATGAAACTCGTGGCGCGGCCCGAAAGTGCATAGATGCCGAAGTAGCGGCCGGCTTCCTCCGGACTGACGCTGCGGGCGAGATAGGAGCGCGACGAGGCTTGCACCGGCCCGAAGGCGAGCCCGATCAGCAGACCGTAAAGGATATAGGCCTTTTCCGCCGCAGTACCGAAAAGGCCGCCGGAATCGGCGGTCGGCAGCGGCATCAGTCCGAACAGGGTGTAACCCGGTCCTGTCGAGATGATGCCGATGGTGGCGAGAAGCAGCATGGTGAGGCTGATGACGACAGTCACCTTCGAACCGACGCTCTTATCGACGCGGCCGGCGATCAGGCAGCCGAAGATCGCGACTACATTTAGGATGATACCGTAGATACCGATCTCGATCGTCGCCCAGCCGAACATGCCGGCCGCGAAGATACCACCAAGGATCAGCAGGCCGTTGACGCCGTCTTGATAGATCATGCGGGCGATGAGGAATGTCAGGATGCCGCGGCGTTCTCTGAGTTCGCCAAGCGTGTTTCTGAGTTCTCGCAAGCCGGAGCGGACGGCGATGCCGAAGGGAAGACCCCTGCCGACGTCCGGCGTGAAGAAGAACATCGGCAGGATGAAGATCAGATACCAGACGGCCGAGATCGGCCCGGTGATACGTGCATCCTGGCCGGTCTCAGGATTAAGACCGAATAGCGGATCGAGACCGAGGATGGTCTTGCCGGTCTCGGGGCTCGCCGCCAAAAGCGTCACGACGGCAATGAGCACGATTATGCCGCCGAGGTAACCGAGCCCCCAGGCGGTGTTGGAGAGCTTGCCGACCTCGTGCTTGCCGACCAGGCGCGGCATCATCGAATCGTTGAAGACGATCGAGAACTCAGCCGAGATCGAGGCGAGGATCATGAAAATGACGGGATAGACAACAGGCGAACCGGGGGCTGCGAACCACAGGCAGAAGAGGCTGGCGATCTTGATGATCGCGAAGAAGCCGATCCAGGGTTTGCGTGCGCCGGACTGGTCGGCGATCGAGCCGAGGACGGGTGAGAGCAGGGCGATGATCACCGAGGAGATCGTCGCCATATTGCTCCACGTCGTCTGCGCGGAAACCGGGTCATCGGTCAGGCGGGACACGAAATAGGGTCCGAAGATAAAGGTTGTGACCACGGTGAAGAAGGGTTGTGCTGCCCAATCGAAGAACATCCACCCCCAGATGCCCTTCTCCGTGGCCTTCGGCGGTTGCGTTCCTGTCCAGTCAATGCGATTCAACATCCGCTCCTTCTTTTGACGCGGACTGTCTCACCTCGCCCGGTCGCGCGCAAGATCGGTCAGGATACCTGCAGCAACGGTAATACGCGCAAGATTGGGATCGCCGCCGTCGCTGAGGGTTGAAAGCTCCTCGAGGATGCGGTTGATGCGGATGCGATCCTGCGCGTGCCAGGCTTGAACCGGAAGCTTTTCCTTGCCGTGATCGGAAAGGGCCGAGATGACGATGTCGCGCCTTGCGCTGGCGATCTGGTCGATGCTGCGGGCAAGCGCCAAATTCTCGTAATGGTCCGAGGTGAGGATCCGCCCGCCAGCCGCCAGCAATCTGCCGATACGGAAGGTCTGCGACACCGCGAAGTAGTTTTCGGCGGCGCGCACCAGGGGCTCGCCGGTGCGTTCGGCAATCTGCATGATCTCAGGCACCAGCGCGAAGCTCTGCAGGTTGGCGATCTCGGCCGCGAGTTTCTCGGGCACGCCCGCCTGGCTATATTCCGCTTGGCGCGGGGCGGCATCGCCGGCCGACTGTTCGGCGAAGGCTGGCTTCAGTTTCTTCAGAGCGGCCTGCAGCCGGCTAATCACTTCTGCCATATCCGCCTTGGTCATGCCGGTCTTCAAGAGCAGCCGCGTCAGAACGGTAAAGCTATGGCTGATCTCCTCGTAGATCCGGTTCTGCATATCGCCGGAAACCTTGCCGTCGAGAGCGTCGGTTTCGGCCCAGAGCCGGGTCAGGTCGAAACCGTCGCGGGCAACGATTGCGGCGCGCACCACTTCCGGTGCCGAAGCTGCCGTCGCGTCCATCATGGCGACGGTGAAGCTTGGTCCGCCACGGTTGATCGCTTCGTTGGCAAGCACGGTCGCGACGATTTCGCGCTTCAGGCGGTGAGTGGTGATATCTCCGGCATTCGACTTCTGCATCTTCACAGGGAAATAATTCAAAAGCGTCGCGATGAAATAGGGATCGTCCGGCAGATCGCTTGCGGCCAGCGCGTCGAAGAGCACGATCTTGGCATAAGATACCAGCACACCGATTTCCGGCCGCGTCAGCGGCTTGCCGGCCGTATAGCGTTCGGCCAGGGTCTGGTCGTCCGGCAGCGTCTCGACCTTGCGGTTCAGCTGGCCGGCGCCCTCGAGCACAGTCATGAAGCGGCCGAGCTGCAGACCGTTTGCCGTGCCCTTGCGTTCGGTCAGTGAGATCGCCAGGGACTGCAGGTAGTTGTTGCGCAGCACCAGGGTCGCCACTTCGCCGGTCATCGAAGAAAGAAGCTGGTCGCGTTTTGCGCGCGTCAGGCGCCCGTCATGCATGGCGGCTGCCAACGCGATCTTGATGTTGACCTCGACGTCCGAGGTGTTGACGCCGGCCGAGTTGTCGATGGCGTCGGAGTTGCAGCGCCCGCCCTTCAGACCGTAGGCGATGCGGCCCTTCTGGGTAACGCCGAGGTTTGCGCCTTCGCCGATCACCTTGGCACGCACTTCCACCGCGGTGATGCGGATCGGGTCGTTGGCGCGGTCGCCGACTTCGGTGTCGGTTTCGGACGGCGCTTTCACATAGGTGCCGATGCCGCCGAACCAGAGCAGGTCGACCGGGCTCTTCAGGATCGCCATCATGATCTCGAAGGGCGTGGCTACGGCCTTGTCGATGCCGATCGCGGCAACCGCTTCCGGCGTCAGCGTGACCGATTTCGCGGCGCGGGAAATGATCATCGCACCCTTCGACAGCACGCTCTTGTCGAAATCCTGCCAGCTTGAACGCGGCAGGTCGAAGAGCCGCTGGCGTTCGGCCAGCGTCTTTTCCATATCGGGGTCGGGATCGATGATGATGTCGCGGTGATCGAAGGCTGATATGAGCCGGATTTTGGGAGAGAGCAGCATGCCGTTGCCGAAGACGTCGCCCGACATGTCGCCGACGCCGGCGACGGTGAAGGGCGTCGTCTGGATATCGGTGTCCATTTCTCGGAAATGGCGTTTCACGGTTTCCCAGGCGCCGCGGGCAGTGATGCCCATCTTCTTATGGTCGTAACCGGCCGAGCCGCCGGAGGCAAAGGCGTCGTCCAGCCAGAAGCCGGCTTCCTGCGCCAAGGCATTGGCGGTGTCGGAGAAGGTCGCAGTGCCCTTGTCGGCGGCGACGACGAAATAGGGGTCATCACCATCGAGCCTGACCGTATCCTTCGGCGGCACGATATCGGCGCCCGATATATTATCGGTGATCGAAAGCAGCGTGCGGATGTAGGTCTTGTAAGCTTCACGGCCGGCATTGAAGATCTCGTCGCGGCTGCCGCCGACAGGAAGCTTCTTCGGATAAAAACCACCCTTGGCGCCGACCGGCACGATCACCGCGTTCTTGACCTGCTGGGCCTTGACGAGGCCGAGCACTTCGGTGCGGTAATCCTCGGCGCGATCCGACCAGCGAAGGCCGCCGCGCGCCACCTTGCCGAAGCGCAGGTGAACGCCTTCGACCTCGACGCCATAGACGAACATCTCGCGGAAGGGTTTCGGCTGCGGCAATCCGTCCACCAGATGCGGATCGAGCTTGAAGGCCAGCATCGGCTTCGGCGAGCCGTCCGGGTTCTTCTGGAAATAATTGGTGCGCAGCGTCGCATCGACGATATTGACGTAGCGGCGCAGGATGCGATCGTCGTCAAGGCTCGGCACGTTTGCAAGCTCGGTCTCGATCGCCTGATGCAATTCGGCAAGCTTCTTCACGCGAGCCTTCTCCGAAAGCCTGGTGTCGAGCGTGTCATGGAAGAGACGGAAGATAGCAGCGGCGACACCGGGATATTTGTCGAGAGTCGTCGCGATATAATCCTGCGAATAGGCGATGCCGGCCTGCCGGAGATAACGCGCATAGGCGCGCAGAACATTCGTCTCGCGCGCCGAGAGCCCGGCCGAAAGGATCAGCCGGTTGAAGCTGTCATTGTCGATCGTGCCGGCGAAGGCGGCGACGAAGGCTTCCTCGAGGGCGGCGCCGTAACGCTGCAAGTCGATTTCGCCGCCGTTGCGGGCCTCGAGCTCCATGTCGTGCAACACGACGAGTTTGGTTTCTCCATCAGCGGCAGGCACCCCGATGTCGAAGGTGCGTTCGCTGACGACATTGAAGCCGAGATTCTCGAGGAGCGGCACTCGGCGCGACAGCGCCAGCTGGCCGCCGGCGTGAAAGATCTTCAAGGAAAGGGTGCGTCCCTGTTCCTCCTGGCGATGGTAGAACTGGATGCGAAGCGGCTCGCCGGCGGCGCAGGCGCCGATATCGGCGAGGTCGGCCACGGTTTCCTCCGGGGTGAAGGAATCCTGGAAGGCTTGGTCGACGGATATCTTCGGCGCCTTGGCCCCGGCCAACGCCTCGAAACGGTCGTCCCAGCGGGCCGTGATTTCGCGGATCGCCTGCTCGAGCTTTGCCTGCGGAATGCGCGGCGTCTTGCCGCCCGAGCGGCCGATGATGAAATGCACGCGCGCCACGCCCCCTTCCGGGAAAGCCGGGTAATAGGCAGAGACACGGCCGTCATAAACAGTCTTCAGATAGGTGCCGATCCGTTCGCGTACGATCGAGTCATATTCCTCGCGCGGCACGTAGATGATCACCGAGACGAAGCGGTCGAAATGGTCGATTCGCGGCAGGACGCGCACGCGCGGCCGATCGGCCAAGTCATTGATCTGTTCAGCAAAACTTGCAAGTAGCGTCGTGTCGATCTGGAAAAGGTCGTCGCGCGGATAGGACTCAAGCGTGTTGTCGAGCATGCGGCCGGAATGGCTCATCGGGTCGAAGCCGAAATGTTCCTTCACCTTCTCGATCTTGGAACGTAGCAGCGGGATTTCGGAGGCGAGCGAGGTATAGGCCGTCGAGGTGAAGAGGCCGACGATGCGCAGTTCGCCGGTGACGTTGCCCTCAGCGTCGAAGCGCTTGACGCCGACGTAGTCCATATAGGCCCGGCGATGGACGATCGATTTCACATTCGCCTTGGTGACGATCAGGAAGTCGGGGCCGTCGAGGAAGGCAAGGATCTCAGGCGTTGTCGTTACGGCGTCCTTGCCGGTGCGCAGCACCAATACATCGGGATTGGAAAGGATGCCGAGGCCAGCACCCTTGTCGCGCTCGACCTTGGCATTGCTCCCCTTGCCGGAATAGACATATTCCCGCATGCCGAGGAACGTGAAATTTTCATCGCGCAGCCAGGTCAGGAAAGCGACGGCTTCGTCGCGATCGGCCTTCTTCCGGCTGGCGCCATTGGCCGCAAGCTCTGCGATCACTCCGTCAATCTTGGAAAGCATCGGCTTCCAGTCGGAAACCGACAGGCGGACCTGTTCGAGCACTTTTTCGATGCGTTTGACGAGATCGGCGGCCTGGGCGGAATTGAGGGGCGCAATATGAAGCTGGATATGGCTGACGCGGTTGGCCGGATCGCTTGGGTGATCGGCGGAATAAAGCGCCGGCGCCTTGCCCTTCTCCATGATCAGGATGGGATGCACGGCCATGAACAGGTCGCGATAGGTGCTCGTCACTTCGCCCATGACCGATTCAAAAAGAAAAGGCATGTTCTGGTCGGTGACCGAAAGCACCGAGACCGCGATGCCGTCAGGCGTCACATCGGCAATGGTGTCGATGCCGACACGAGGCACCTTACCGTTCCAGGCGGCGAGCTCCTTTGCCGAATGCACGGCGGAGAGTGCCAGCATCTCCGGCGTGTAGAGTTCGAGATCGTCATTGCTTGCCCGGCCGAAGAGAATTTCCGGATCGAGATGCGCGTCACCCGTCGCCTTGGCGATCTTGCGCGCGCTTTCGATCTGCTTTTCCCGTTTCGGATTGTTTCTGGCAGCCATGGATCGCCTCCCTCAATGTCTGATTTTTCGCAAGCTAGCAGAAGATTCTTCGAAAAAATCTCTAAAAGAGCGGACCGAAGGATTGTTTTGATGCTTTTTTGGCGCTGGAAATGAGAAATTGTAAGAGATTTTCCGCTTTCGTCGCCAAACGAAAGGGAAAGTCCCGTCTCCCGGTTTTTCGTCCCGGCGAACATTTCCACGCTCGCATGAAGAATGGTTGACAGCGTGGCGTCAAAAAGATCATCAAACGCGGTCATCATTCGGATCTTGGGTATCATGTCGGAAAATGCAGCGGGCGCAGTCATCGTCATTTCCAGCCATGTGGTGCGTGGCTCGGTCGGAAACCGGGCAGCCGTCTTTGCATTGGAGACGCTCGGTCATCCGGTCTGGGCCATGCCGACCATCGTGCTGCCCTGGCATCCCGGCCACGGCCGCTCGACGCGGCTGACTTTTGCGGAAACGGATTTCGACGCGGCGATCGACGATCTGATCCGCGCGCCCTGGATCGGCGAAGTCAAGGCGGTGCTTTCGGGCTATTTCGGCAATGCCGCCCAGGCGCGCTCCGTCGCTCGGCTGATCGGTGCGCTCCGGCAAAACAATCCCGAGCTGCTCTATGTCTGCGATCCCGTCATGGGCGATCTCGGCGGCCTTTACGTGCCGGAAGCAACTGCAGAGGCTATTCGCGATCATCTCATTCCGCTTGCCTCGCTCGCGACGCCGAACCGGTACGAGCTTGCATGGCTTTCGGGGGCGGCCCTCGAAGACAACAGTACGATCATGGAGGCGGCGCTCGCGCTCGGACCATCGCGCATGCTCGTCACTTCAGCCGTGCCGATGATGGCGGGCGGTACCGGCAATCTTTATCTTTCCGGTCGCCACGCGCTTCTTGCCGAGCACCGTGTCGTCGAAAACCCGCCGAATGGTCTCGGCGACCTGCTCGCCGCCGTCTTCCTGTCGCGCCTGCTTTCCGGGCTCGAGGACGAAAAGGCGCTGCAGCTTGCCACCGCCAGCGTCTTCGAGGTGCTTGCGCGGGCCGTCAAGCGCGGCAGCAACGAGTTGATGCTGGCAAGCGATGCTTCCAGCCTTTCAACGCCGATGGCCATGGTGCAGATGCGCCGGCTCGTGCACCCGGCGCAGCGGCGGAAAAAGTGACGCATCTGCCAATATGTTCATTTTGCGGTGCAGCAGTTGATCTTGTCGTCCGCGCGCGCTAATCCAGAAGCATGCAGCGTTTTCCAAACCCTCTTCTGGACGGCTATCGCAACTTCATGAACGGGCGCTATTCCGACGCCCGCGACAGGTATCGGCAGCTTGCCGAAAACGGTCAAAGTCCCCATACGCTTGTCATTGCCTGTTCGGATTCTCGCGCGGCACCGGAGCTGATCTTCGATGCCGGCCCGGGCGAGCTCTTCGTCATCCGCAACGTCGCCAACATGGTGCCGCCCTACGAGCCGGATGGCCATTTTCATTCGACGTCGGCCGCACTCGAATTTGCCGTGCAGGTGCTGAAGGTCTCGGATATCGTCGTGATGGGTCACGGCCGCTGCGGTGGCATCCGCGCTGCGCTCGATCCGAATGCCGAGCCATTGTCGCCCGGTGACTTCATCGGCCGCTGGATGTCGCTGGTCAAACCTGCCGCCGAGCAGATCCAGAGCAACGACGTGATGACGGCCGCCGAGCGGCAGACGGCGCTGGAGCGTGTCTCCATCCGCAATTCAATCAACAATCTCAGAAGCTTCCCCGATATCAAGGCTCTCGAGGAGGCGGGAAACCTTCATCTCCACGGCGCCTGGTTCGACATTTCTACCGGTGAACTGTGGGTCATGGACGCCGAGACACGCGACTTCATTCGTCCCGAAATCTAGGGACATGCCAGTTTATCACTTTTTTAAGGATTGTTGTTAAGCTCGCCGTCAATTGGTCGGGTACGACCGAGGTTTTGATCACCGTGGCGATTGGCGATGAAGTTCGAAACCATCAAAAAGGTTATCCTGGCCGCTATCATGCTGCCCTTCGTCTTCATGCTCATCGAAGGCGTCGTCGTCATACGTTCTTCGGTCACACAATACAGGAACCTTGAAAAGGACCGGCAGTTCGCCGATGTGCTTGCCCGTGGCGGGTCCATCGCCGCCACCGAGATCCTGAGTGAAATCGGCGCCACCCGCCGCTACCTCGCACGTCCAAACAGCCGGACTGCCGCCGACATGTTGCAAAGCCGGGTGACGCTCGATCGGGAGCGCCGCGCTTTTTATGCCAGCCTGCCCTCCCGCGATGCGCTCGACGAGGGGCTCGTCGGCGAATTATCGATTCTCAGCCTTGCCTACAGCCGCATCATCGCTGCGCGCAGCGCCGTCGACCAGGGGCGTTATACCGGCAGCGATCCCGGTTCCATCTACTGGTATGCGGCTCTCAAGCAGCTTGCTGTCGTCGATGCGCTCTCACCGCTGATCAGCGATCCGGTGCTGCTTGAGAAATCCAACCAGCTGATGGGCATCCTGCTCACCTATTACGGCGAAAGGCTAATTACCGGCGTTGGCACCCGCTACCTCGATCACGGTGTTTCCGCCAGATTGCCGGTAGAGCTCTTCGTGCAGGGCAAGGTCATGCTCGGCGAGGGCATGGATCATATGGTCTTCCATTCCTCCGCGCCGATCGTGCGCGACATCGTTGCCTATCTCGGCCGCAGCAACCAGGTGAAGGCGAATGCGATCACCGATGCCATTCTCGCCGGATCGCGGCCGACAGGCGCCGTGCATGACGTCTGGGCCGCTGCGCAGAGCGAACGCATGACCTTCCTGCAGCAGAAGATGATCGAGGCCGCAAAAGATATTCACGAGACCGGCGAAAATCTTTCCATGCGCTCGCACATTCACCTGACGCGGATCCTGGCGCTGTGTGCCGGCCTGCTGATTCTCGCCACATTGGTGATGGTGCTGGCGGCAAAGGGGCTGCGGCTGATCGACCGGCTGACGCAGGATAGGGAGGCGCTGGTGGGCGAGTTGCGTAGCGCCGCCCAGACCGATCTTCTGACCGGTCTTTACAACAGGCGCGGCTTCGAGGTCGCTGCATCTGCGCTTCTCACACAGGCCGAGCATGGATCACGCTGGATTTCCGTTGTGCTCTTCGACCTCGATCATTTCAAAAAGATCAACGATATCAACGGGCATGACGCCGGCGATGCCGTACTCCGGCAGGTCGCGGGCGTTGCACGTGAGAATTTTCGTTCCTTCGATCTCTTGGTGCGCCATGGCGGCGAGGAGTTCCTGGCGCTTCTGCCGGATTCGACGCCTGACGATGCCGCAATCGTTGCCGAGCGCGTGCGGCTGGCAATCGAGGCGGCGGAAATCCCGCTGCCGAGCGGCGATGTTCTCAAGGTGACGGCGAGTTTCGGGTGCGCCGGACGGCCAAATGAAGCCTCCAACCGGAACTTCGAGGATCTGGTCAAACGTGCCGATCTGGCGCTTTATGCCGCCAAGGCCTCCGGCCGCAACTGCGTCATCTCGGGACCGACCCTGCCGGCCCCGGCCCAGGAGGAGCGACGCAAGGCGGCGTCGGGCGGCGGCTTTGATTTCCGCAAATGAAAAACGCCGCATGTCGCAGCGGCGTTTTCGGGTATGGGTGTCGATGAAGGCTTATCTACCGAGAAGGCCTACCTGCCGTCGATCTCCTGGCCGATATAGGCGATCGCCTGCTGGTAGACGCTGGCGGCGTTCCAGCCCTGGATGGCGACGAAATTGGGCTCTCCAGGCTGATAGCCGGCGCCGGCGCGCCAGCCATGGCCCTTGAGGAAATTCGCTGTCGAGGCTAGCGCGTCGGCGCGGGAACCGACCATGTCGACGCGGCCGTCGCCGTCGCCGTCGGCGCCGAAGCGCACGACATTGCGCGGCAGAAACTGCGTCTGGCCGATTTCACCATGGGCGGCACCCTTGGCCTGAGGGCTCAGATACCCCTCGGAGACGAGTTGGAGCGCGGCATAGAGCTGGTCGGTGAAATATTCAGAACGGCGGCAGTCATAGGCCAGGGTCGAAACAGCCGATAGCGTATGCTGGTTGCCCATATAGCTGCCAAAACCGGTCTCCATGCCCCAGATCGCAATTAGCGGGCCGGCCGGAACGCCGAAACGACGCTCTATCGAGGCAAAAAGCGCCTGGTTGGCGGCCTTCATGCTGCGGCCGCGGGAGATGACCGTGGCGCCGCCGCGTTTCTGCATGAAAGCGTCGAAGGAGAGCTTGAAGCTCTTCTGGCCGCGGTCGGCGGCGATCGTCGGCTTGTTGTAATTGACGTTGGCGAAGGCGCGGTCGAGGACCGAGCGGCTGACGCCGTTTGCCGCCGCTTCCTGCTTGAAATCGGCGACCCAGGCAGTGAAGCCGCTGCTATTATTGCCGCATTGGGCGCTCTGGGCCGCTGCCGGCAGCGCGTGGAGAACGCCGGCTGCCGTAAACGCCGCCAGAAGGAATGTTGTCATGCGCATGAGGAACCCCGCTCCGGTCTGCTGAAGCGCGCCGCGGCCGATCGGGACCATGCGACGCGCTTTAAATCTTCGTTCTGTTCATGTCGTTGCCCCAAAACCGCTACACGGTCTCGGGCGGCATAGCTTGGCTTGACGCCGGGCAGAATGCCAGCCGAAGGCGATTTTGTCACGATCACCTTTTAGTAAGCGCTTATGGATAGAGGGCGCCTACGGCTCGGCAAAAAGCCCTGCCTTCATCAGCAGGGCTTTAGCATATTATGGTTTACAAATGGTATCAGGCGGCCTGCTTGCGCGGCTTGACAAGGCCGCGATTGACGAGCAGCTCGGCGATCTGAATGGCGTTCAACGCAGCACCCTTGCGCAGGTTGTCGGAGACTACCCAGATATTGAGGCCGTTTTCGACCGTTGCATCCTCGCGGATGCGCGAGATGTAAGTCGCATCCTCGCCCGCCGATTCATATGGCGTGATGTAGCCGCCGTCCTCGCGCTTGTCGATGACGAGGCAGCCTGGTGCATCGCGCAGGATGTCGCGGGCCTGGTCGGCAGTGATCTCGTTTTCGAATTCGATGTTGACCGATTCCGAATGACCGATGAAAACCGGCACACGCACCGCCGTGCAGGTGACCTTGATCTTCGGGTCGAGCATCTTCTTCGTCTCGGCCAGCACCTTCCATTCTTCCTTGGTGTAGCCGTCCTCCATGAAGACGTCGATGTGCGGGATGACGTTAAAGGCGATACGCTTGGTGAACTTCTTGTTCTCGATCGGATCGGCCACGAAGACGGCGCGCGTCTGGTTGAACAGCTCGTCCATGCCGTCCTTGCCGGCGCCGGAGACCGACTGGTAGGTCGAGATGACGACACGCTTGATCTTGGCGAAGTCGTGCAACGGCTTCAGCGCCACCACCAGCTGGGCGGTCGAGCAATTCGGATTGGCGATGATGTTGCGCTTGGTGAACTGGCTGATGGCATCCGGGTTCACTTCCGGCACGATCAGCGGCACGTCGGCGTCGTAGCGCCAAGCCGAGGAATTGTCGATGACGATGCAGCCCTGCTGGCCGATCTTCGGCGAGAACTTCTTGGAGACCTCGCCGCCGGCCGACATCAGGCAGATGTCGGTATCGGAGAAATCGTAATTCTCCAGATTGGAGACCTTCAGCGTCCGGTCACCGTAGGAAACCTCGGTGCCCTGCGAACGCGAGGAGGCGAGTGCCACGACCTCATCGGCGGGGAAGCCTCGCTCGGAGAGGATGTTGAGCATCTCCCGGCCGACATTTCCGGTCGCTCCCGCAACTGCTACTTTGAAACCCATTTCTCAAGCTCTCTTTCTCTTCTCTCCTCTTGTCCGGTGAGGGGAAAGGCGCGATTAATCGCGTCTTCCTGTCCCCAGCCGAGCCGGGGAGAGAGCGGCAGGCCAGAGACGTCAGACGGTTTTCGTCGTCGTTTTGGCCTTGGTTTTGGCAGAAACCGGAACGGCAATGTCCACCCCGGCAACCCGTGCCCGGTCATTGCATTCGGCAATGGCGTGTTCGTCGCGAACCATGGAGATTCCTTTTCCGATGTTGCTCTTAGAAGGTTTTCCACAGGAGTCAAGGTTTTTGCGCTTAGAGCCCGCAGACGAAAGCGGCCGCCGCAATGCTGCGACGTTTTGTCATGCCGCTGTCATCCTCGGGAGGTATCCCGGCCCGGTTGTTAATGTCTGCAACGAAAACGGGGGTTTTCCATGCGTACGCTTCTTGCCGCCTTTGCGGCCACCACCATCCTTGCGGGCGCCGCTCAGGCGACGACGGTCTATCCGCTTGATCGCGCCACGATTCTTGCCGGTTCACCGTTTGATTTCAAGGTCGAGCTCAACAAGCAGGTCAAGCCTGAAGACGTAAAGATCACGGTCAATGGCCAGGACTACAAGACCGTGCTTGGGGGCGAGGCGCAGTTCGTCGAACTGGAAAAAGGCAAGGATGACAAGGCCCTCGGCTCCGCTATCCTGCTGCGCGGCCTGAAGATTTCCGCTCCGGGCGACTACAAGATCGAAGTCGCGACCGGAGACGAAGCGAAGTCCGTCACTTGGAACGTTTACGAAACAGCAGCCCAGCCGAAGGCCAAGAACATCATTTTCCTGCTGGGTGACGGGCTTTCCGTTGCGCATCGCACCGCTGCCCGCATCATGTCCAAGGGCATGACTGAAGGGAAGGCGAATGGCCGCCTGAATATGGACGATCTCGAGCGTATGGCTTTTATCGGCACGTCGGCGACGAATGCCGTCGATACGGATTCGGCCAACACCATGTCGGCCTACATGACGGGTCACAAGACGGCCGTCAACGCGATCGGCGTTTACGCGGACCGTACGCCGGCCTCGCTCGATGACCCGCGTGTTGAAACCTTCGCAGAAGCCGTTCGCCGCCTGACCAAGAAGTCGATCGGCATCGTTGCAACGGCCGAGGTTGAGGACGCCACGCCGGCGGCGGTTGTTTCCCACACCCGCAACCGCAACGACAAGGCCGACGTCGTCGGCATGCTGCTCGACGTCAAGCCGGAAGTCCTCCTTGGCGGTGGCTCGGCCTATTTCCTCGGCAAGGAAGTCCCCGGCTCCAAGCGCAAGGACAACCAGGACTACATCAAGCAGTTCCAGGATGCCGGCTACAAGCTTGCGACCGACAAGAACGAGCTCGCAGCCAATGCATCGGCTGAAGGCAATCTCCTCGGCCTCTTCCACACCGGCAATATGGACGTCACGCTTGATCGCGAGTTCCTGAAGAAGGGCACCGTCGACAAGTTCCCGAACCAGCCGGGCCTCGTCGCCATGACCAAGGTTGCGCTCGACCGCCTTTCCAAGAATCCCGATGGCTTCTTCCTGATGGTCGAAGGCTCCTCGATCGACAAAATGTCCCATCCGCTCGATTGGGATCGTGCCGTCATCGAAACCATCGAATTCGACCAGGCCATCGGCGTTGCCCGCGAATTCCAGAAGGCCCATCCGGACACGCTGATCGTCGTCACCGGCGACCACACGCATGGCGTATCCATCATCGGCACCGTCGATGATGAGAAGCCCGGCACGGAAATGCGCGAAAAGGTCGGGACCTATGCCGAGGCCGGCTTCCCGAACTACAAGGACGAAAACGGCGACGGCTATCCCGATAAGGTCGACGTCAGCCGCCGGCTGTTCCTGAGCGCCAATAACGGCCCCGATCACTACGAGACCTTCCGTCCGAAGCTCGATGGTCCGTTCGTTCCGGCTGTCCAGAACGAAAAGAAGGAATATGTCGCCAACGAGCAGTATAAGGATGTTCCCGGCGCGGTCTTCGTTCAGGGCAATATTCCGAAGAGCGGCGATAGTGGCGTCCACGCCGTCGACGACGTCGTCCTGCAGTCGGCTGGTCCGGGCGCTGAAGGCTTCCATGGTTACATGGAACAGAGCGACGTCTATCGCGTGCTCGCCGACACCTTCGCTCTCGGCGCCAAGCAGACGAACTGATCTCTAGATGCGGATGATTTTAGGCCGGCTCGGCCTAAAATCTGAATTCGCATCTAAATCAAAGAAATAGCGCATGATGTCGTCCGAAAACCGCGCACACTTTTCGGCATCATGCTCTGGCCCATCCGGCTAGGCCGCTTGCCGGCCTTGCCTCTTTCACCGATCATGGTCCCGGCCGTTAGCGGCCGGGATTTCATTCTTGGAGATCGCCATGGAAAAGCTCCCTTCGCTGCATCTCAGCCGCCGCGGCCTGATCGGCGCCATCGGTACGCTGGCCTTCGCCGCTATTGCTCGCCCGGGTTTTGCTGCGGATTCCTTGATCAGCTTCGATGAGCTTTACGGCAAGTTCGGCGTGCTCGGCCTCGAATTTTCAGACAAGGTGAAGCGCCTTGCCGGCAAAGACGTCAGCATGAAAGGTTTCATGGCGCCGCCATTGAAGGCTGAGGCCCGGTTCTTCGTGCTCACCGAGGTGCCGATGTCCCTCTGCCCCTTCTGCTCCTCGGATGCGGACTGGCCGGACAATATCGTCGTCGTCTATCTCTTGGAGAAACAGACCTTCGTGCAGCCGCGCCAGACGATCGAAGTGCGCGGCACGCTGGAATACGGTTCGTGGACGGATCCGGACACTGGCTTCGTCAGCCTGCTGCGGATCCGCCAGGCCGAATATTCCGCCGTCTAAACCGATATGCTCTCTCTCGATATCGAAAACCTGACCGTTGCCTTCCCGGGCCTGTCCTCGCCGGCACTGGCGATCGGCCGCCTGTCGATCGATGCAGGCAGCAGGGTCGCCATCACCGGGGCGTCCGGCTCCGGCAAGAGCACCTTCGTCAATATCGTTGCCGGACTGGAGCGCACACGGCAAGGCCGTATCCGCTGGAACGGCGAGGATATAGCGAGTTTTTCAGAAAGCCGGCGTGACCGGTTCCGTGCCGCCAATATCGGCCTGGTCATGCAGGAGTTCCATCTCTTCCACGGCCTGTCGGCGCTGGAGAACGTACTCCTGCCGGCGCGGCTTGCCGGCGCTGCCACAGTCGATGTCATCGAGCGGGGGCATGCGCTTTTGGGCACGGTCGGTCTTTCCCGACCCGGCCAGAAAATCGAAACCATGTCGCGCGGCGAGATGCAGCGCGTGGCGATCGGCCGGGCGCTGCTGCGCAAGCCCGGCGTCATCATCGCCGACGAGCCGACTGCAAGCCTCGATGCCGAAAGCGGCGAGGCGGTCGGCGATCTCCTCCTCGATCTTGCCATTGCCGAAGGCAGCACGCTGATTGTCGTTTCGCACGACCAGCGCTTGGTGGGCCGCCTCGACCGGCGCATCACCTTCGGCTCCGGCCGGATCAGCGAAGATTCCGCAGCAGCGGCGGGAGAGGCTGCATGATCCGCTTCATCCTTTCCGATCTTCGTCGCCTCTGGGCGGGATCGCTGGTGGTCGTGCTGCTGGTGGCGCTTGCGACCGCGCTCGGCGTTTGCGTCGTCCTGCAGGAGCGGGCGCTTCGTCTCGGCAGCGCGCGCGCCGCTGACAAGTTCGATCTTGTCATCGGCGCTGGCGGCAGCGAGACGCAGCTCGTGCTGTCCTCCGTCTTCCTGCAGCCTTCGCCGCTGCCGCTGATGCCGGGCGAGGTGCTCGGCAAGCTTGCCGCAGATCCGCGGGTCGATTGGGCAGCCCCGATCGGCTTCGGCGATTCCTTCTCCGGCTATCCGATCATCGGCACAACGACCACGCTGACGCAGAACCTGTCCGGCGGCTTAGCCGAAGGCAAGATTTTCGCGCGCGAGGGCGAGGCGGTGATCGGCGCTGCCGTCAAGCTGTCGCTCGGCGGCGAGATCAAGCCGATGCATGGGTCGCTGGAAGAGGGCGGCGAGACTCATACCGAGCTCGTCTATCACATCGCCGGCCGCTTGCGGCCGACCGGCACCGCCTGGGACCGAGCCATTCTCGTTCCCATCCAAGCCGTCTGGCACATTCATGGCATGGAGGCGGAGGAACATGAGGAGGACAGTGGGCACGAACATGAAGCGGCGTCCGGAACGGATAGCGTTGAACATGGCCATGAACATGAGAAGGCCGGCGCTGATCACGATGGGCATGGGCATCACGGGAAAGCCGATCCGGATGCCGCGCTTGATGAGACCTTGACTGCGGGCGCTCCCGGCCTTCCCGCCATTCTCGTCAAGCCGAAGACGATCGCCGATGCCTACAAGCTGCGGCAGGAATATCGCAGCGGCAATACCGTCGCTGTCTTTCCCGGCGAGGTGCTGACCAATCTCTACGCCACGCTCGGCGATGCCAAGCAGATCCTCGTCGCGGTCGCCTCAGGCGCGCAAGCTCTCGTCGGAGCCTCGCTGGTACTGGTCACGGTCATCCATATCGGCCAGCGCCGCCGTCAGATCGGCGCACTGAGGGCCTTCGGCGCCCCGCGCGGCGCGATTTTCGGCATCGTCTGGCTGGAATTCTTCTTCCTGGTGGCGGTTGGCATCGCACTCGGATTCGCGCTCGGTTATGTCGCGGCTCTCATCTTGTCCGGTATGTTCTCGCAAACGAGCGGGGTCGCCATGCCGGTCGTCTTCACTCGTGAAGACGTCGGGCTTGCAGCAGTGCTGCTTGCCTTTGCCGCAATTCTCGCTGCACTGCCGGCAGTGCTCGCTTATCGGCAATCGCCGGCGCAGGCGCTGAGAGCATAACGGATCCACGTCGCAAACCGCAGTGAAACCTGCTTTCAAACCTCCGGCAGCTCAATCGTCACGGACGGCCTGATGTGCGTGAGAACCGCGCCAATCTTAGACTAAAGTCATAATCCCAAAGCATCTCTCTTTTTGATCTGTCGTTTCTGGCACACTCTCGTCAGGCGTGTCGCGGCCAGGGGTATGCTTTGAGGAGAGTAGGTCGCGCGCGTGATCATCACTCTGTGGAGGACAGACAATGGCAAATGTCGCAAGCATCGACGGCGCGAAGGCCGGTCCGATGACCGGCGAGGAGAAGAAGGTCATCTTCGCCTCTTCGCTCGGCACCGTTTTCGAATGGTACGATTTCTATCTCTATGGCTCGCTCGCCACCTATATCGGCGCGACCTATTTCACCCAATATCCCGAGGCAACGCGCAACATCTTCACGCTGCTCGCCTTTGCCGCCGGCTTTCTGGTGCGCCCCTTCGGCGCGCTGGTGTTCGGCCGTCTCGGCGATCTCGTCGGCCGTAAATACACCTTCCTGATGACGATCATGATCATGGGTCTGTCGACCTTCCTCGTCGGCGTCCTGCCGGGTGCCGCCACCATCGGCATCGCAGCCCCGATCATCCTGATCGGGCTGCGCCTGCTCCAGGGTCTGGCGCTGGGCGGTGAATATGGCGGTGCGGCAACTTACGTCGCCGAACATGCGCCGAACGGGCGCCGCGGCTATTTCACCTCATGGATCCAGACGACGGCGACGCTCGGCCTGTTCCTGTCGCTCATCGTCATCGTCTTTGTTCAATATCTGATGGGTGCGGCCCAGTTCGCCGCCTGGGGCTGGCGCATTCCGTTCCTGGTCTCGGTCGTCCTGCTCGGCATTTCCGTCTGGATCCGCCTGAAGATGAACGAATCGCCGGCGTTCCAGCGCATGAAGGCGGAAGGCAAAGGCTCCAAGGCGCCGCTTACCGAGGCCTTCGGGACATGGAAAAATGCCAAGATCGCGATCATCGCGCTTCTCGGCGCTACCATGGGCCAGGCAGTCGTCTGGTACGGCGGCCAGTTCTATGCGCTGTTCTTCCTGCAGAACGTGCTGAAGGTGGACTTGTTCTCGGCCAACGTCATGGTCGCCATCGCACTTCTCCTCGGCACGCCGTTCTTCGTCATCTTCGGCGGTCTCTCCGACAAGATCGGCCGCAAGCCGATCATCATGGCAGGCCTTCTCATTGCGGCGGTGACCTATAATCCGCTGTTCAAGGCGATGACCTGGACGGCGAACCCGGCGCTGGCCGAAGCGCAGGCTTCGATCCGGGCAACGGTGACGGCTGATCCGGCCGATTGCAGGTTCCAGTTCAATCCGACCGGTACCGCGAAGTTCACCAGTTCCTGCGACGTGGCAACGGCGTTCCTGACGAGGAATTCGGTCCCTTACGACGTCGTGCCCGGTACCGCCGGACAGCCGGCAACGGTGAAGGTCGGCAACGCGACGATCCCAAGCTTTGACGTCGTCGCTGCCGGCGACAAGGCCAAGGGCATGACCGCCGCCTTCGAAAAGGGCGTCAACATCGCGCTCCATGATGCCGGCTACCCGCTGAACCGCGGCGCCGTCAAGGTGCCGGATGCCAAGCTCGATGCCTTCATCGCAGCCAATCCGGAACTGTCGCTCAATGCCGATGCCGTGCGCGCCGGCGAGAAGGAAACCGTACCAGCGGCCAAGCTGGTCGAGACCAAGCTGCTGACGGCGGATGAGGCCAATGGCGTCACCGACATGGCGGTCTACAACATCGCCAATGGCGGCACTTTCGCCATGGTTGCCGATCCGGCCCGGGTCAACTGGATCGGCACGATCGCCGTGCTGTTCGTCCTCGTCCTCTATGTGACGATGGTCTACGGCCCGATCGCCGCTCTGCTGGTCGAGCTTTTCCCGACCCGCATCCGCTATACCGGCATGTCGCTGCCCTATCACATCGGCAACGGCTGGTTCGGCGGCCTGCTGCCGGCGACAGCCTTCGCGATGAGCGCTGCCGCGGGTGATATATATTACGGTCTCTGGTACCCGATCATCTTTGCGTCGATCACACTGGTGATCGGCCTGATCTTCCTGCCGGAAACGAAGAACAGGGATATCCACGCCATGGATTGAGCGGCGGATTGAGGCCAATCCGCGCTTGAGAAAAAGGCCCGGCGCTCACAAGGCGCCGGGCTTTTCCATATTACAGCGCCGCACGTCTTTTCGGACGCGCAAAGGACGCTGTAACATTTTGAATTGCTGCATAATTTTATCCTTAAATCGATTCCGATCTAAGGAATTATGCAGTGCGAAACAGGCGCTTCGAGAGCGGCCAGCCGTCCGGTGCCAGCTTGAAGAGCAAGCCGCAGCGGGCAAAGACGATCGCCGTCAGCAGTGAGAACCAGGCGCCGAAGGCAAGGCCGGCGATCACGTCGCTCGGATAATGGGCGCCGACCATGACACGCGTCATGCCGAGCCAGATGGCGCAAGCGATGAAGGCAACGCGATAGCGCGGAAACAGCAGGGCAAAGGCGGCGAAGAAGGCGCCGACCGTGGTGGAATGGCCGGACGGGAAACTTTCGAAAGCGGAATGGCCCGAAAAGGGCGTGAAGGAAAACATGCCGTAGTCATGAAAATGATCGGGACGCGCCCTGCCTATCGCCCGCTTCAGCAGATTGGCGAGAAGCCCAGAGAAGACAACCGTGATGAAGAGATAAGCGCCGATCCAGCTGACATAAAGCGCTTGCGCCTTGGAGCGCGCCGTCTTCACAAGCTTGTAGCCTGCCCGGCCCTGAAAGAACAGCAAGATGCTGGTGTAGATCAGCCAAGCGGAATCGCCGAAACCGGTCAGCATCTCGCCGAGGTGCTTCACCGGCGCGGGAGCTTCGCTGGCGCCGATCGGCGCGTCGAAGAGCAGCATGGAGAGGATCACCGCATTGAGCGTGATGAAGAGGCAGGCCTGCCAACGCAAAGGCGGCATGCCGGCGCTACTCCGGCGCCAGCGCCTGTTCAGGGAAGCCCAAAATGCCCGCATTCCGTCGTCCGTTCGAATTTGCCCTAAAGTGCCACGACGCGCTAAGGACGCTCTATTATTTTGAATTGGCGCATAATCCATTGGAAGATCGTTTCCAATGTCGAGGTTATGCGCTCGTTAAAATCCGGCGCAAAAATACACGAGATTGTGGCCGAGGATAGTCGGTTTGGGATAATTCGACCAAGCCGATGCGGCTCGCGGCCTTGAGAAAAAAGCCCTCCGCAAGGTTCCTGCGAAAGGCCAGAACTGTTTCACGTGAAATATCAGGCGGAAAGCGTCTTGAACTCGGCGAGGATCGCATCGCCCATCTCGACGGTGCCGACCTGCCTTGCGCCATCGGCCATGATATCACCGGTGCGGATGCCCTTGTCGAGCACGTTGGCGATCGCCTTTTCCAGATCGTCGGCTTCCTTCACCAGATTGAAGGAGTAACGCAGGCACATGGCAAAGGAGGCGATCATGGCGATCGGATTGGCGATGCCCTTGCCGGCGATATCGGGGGCCGAGCCGTGTACCGGTTCGTAGAGCGCCTTGCGCTTGCCGGTCTTGCCGTCAGGCGCGCCGAGCGAGGCCGACGGCAGCATGCCGAGCGAGCCGGTCAGCATGGCGGCGACGTCGGAAAGCATGTCGCCGAAGAGGTTGTCGGTGACAATCACGTCGAACTGCTTGGGCTGGCGCACCAGCTGCATGCCGCCGGCATCGGCCAGCATGTGTTCGAGCTGGACGTCGGAATATTTCGCCTTGTGCGTCTCGGTCACCACCTGGTTCCAAAGCACGCCCGACTTCATGACGTTGCGCTTTTCCATGGAGCAGACGCGATTCTGCCGCGTGCGGGCCATTTCGAAGGCGACACCGGCGATGCGCTCGATCTCGTAGGTATCGTAGACCTGCGTGTCGATGCCGCGTTTCTGGCCATTGCCGAGGTCGATGATCTCCTTCGGTTCGCCGAAATAGACGCCGCCCGTCAGCTCGCGGATGATGAGGATGTCGAGGCCTTCGACCAGCTCCGGCTTCAGCGACGAGGCCGCAGAAAGGGCCGGGTAGCAGATGGCAGGACGCAGGTTCGCAAAGAGCTGCAGATCCTTGCGCAGGCGCAGCAGACCGGCTTCCGGGCGCACTTCGTAAGGCACGCTATCCCATTTCGGGCCGCCGACGGCGCCAAAGAGAACGGCATCGGCGGCAAGTGCCTTCTGCATGTCGGCTTCCGAGATCGCAGCGCCATGTGCATCATAGGCGCAACCGCCGACAAGGCCTTCGTCGGTGACGAAACCGGCATTCATCGCCTCGTTCATATAGGCGATGATCTTGCGGACCTCGCCCATGGCCTCGGGACCGATGCCGTCACCCGGCAACAGGAAAAGATTGCGCGCTGTCATGAAACCCTCCTGGGAAAAACTAGTTGCGGCTTCTTAGACCCCGGAAATGGGCATTTCAAGCGACGGAAGCGGTGAATCGGTACGCTTCGCTCTGAGCAGCGATGGTTGCTCCTGCGCCCGCAAACAGATTAGAACGGCAGCCCCGACCTTTATTTCCCTGGATGGTTCCCATGCCTTTCGCGCCTCTCCATCTCGACACGCCCTTGGTCCAGACGGCACCTGGCTACAGCGTCAGCGGCAAACCGCTCTGGCTGAAGCTCGATGCGCTGCAGCCTTCCGGCAGCTTCAAGCTGCGCGGCGTCGGACGGCTTTGCCAGCACGAGGTGGAAAATGGGGCGCGCGAGATCTTCTGTGCTTCCGGCGGCAATGCCGGCATTGCCGCGGCTTATGCCGGCCGGGCGCTTGGTGTGCCGGTCACGATCGTCGTGCCGGAGACGACGGCGGCCGATGTGCGGCAGACGATTGCCGCGACGGGCGCGAATGTCCTCGTTCACGGTTCGGTTTTCGATGAGGCCAATGCCCATGCAGTCGACCTCGCCCGGAGCCGAAAGGCGACTTATGTTCACCCCTTCGACCATCCGCTTCTGTGGGATGGCCATGCCACGCTGATCGACGAGGTGGTGGCGAAAGGTGCAAAATTCGATTGCGTCGTCACCAGCGTCGGCGGCGGCGGGCTGCTTGCCGGCATTGTCGAGGGATTGAAGCGAAACGGGCTTTCCGATGTGCCTGTTATCGCCGTCGAAACTGAAGGGGCGGCCTCGCTGAATGCCAGCCTCAAGGCGAGTGAGCGTATCACCCTTCCCGCCATTACCTCGATTGCCAATTCGCTCGGGGCGCGGCAGGTGGCGCAGCATGTCTTCGACCTGCCGAAGCAGCATCCGATCGAAAGTGTTGTCGTCAGCGACGCCGATGCCGTTGCCGCCTGCCTGAAATTTGCCGATGCGCAGCGCATTCTGGTCGAGCCGGCTTGCGGTGCGGCCCTTGCCGTTGCCGATGTGCATGCCGGGCTGCTTCAGCGCTTCGACAATCCGCTTATCGAAGTCTGCGGCGGCATCGGCGTGTCGCTCGAAAAGCTTGAGGCCTGGAAAGAGAAATTTCTCTGATGTGCCGCATAAGAAAAAGCCGGGCAAAAACCCGGCTTGATCGGTAACCGATTGGAGAGGCTCAGGCTGCCCAGGGGTGCGAAGCGGCGTTCTTCTTTTCGAAGCTGTCGATCGCCTTGCCCTTTTCCAGGGTCAGGCCGATATCGTCGAGACCGTTCAGCAGGCAGTGGCGCTTGAATTCGTCGAGATCGAACTTGATCAAGCCACCATCGGGGCCGGTGATCTCGAGATTCTCAAGATCGACGGTCAGGATGGCGTTGGAGCCGCGCGAGGCGTCGTCCATCAGCTTGTCGAGATCTTCCTGGCTGACCTTGATCGGCAGGATGCCGTTCTTGAAGCAGTTGTTGTAGAAAATATCGGCGAAGCTGGTCGAGATGACGCAGCGGATGCCGAAATCCAGAAGCGCCCAGGGGGCGTGCTCGCGCGAGGAGCCGCAGCCGAAATTGTCGCCGGCAACGAGGATCTTGGCATCGCGATAGGCCGGCTTGTTCAGCACGAAATCCGGGTTTTCTGAGCCGTCCTCATTGTAGCGGGCTTCCGCGAAGAGGCCGGTGCCGAGGCCGGTGCGCTTGATCGTCTTCAGATAATCCTTCGGAATGATCATGTCGGTGTCGACGTTGACGACCGGCAGCGGTGCTGCAACGCCCGTGAGCTTCACGAATTTATCCATGATCCATGCTCCATTTCAGCAAATCTACTTTCTGAATTTGCATCTAGTCCAGTTTTTCGCCGAAATGAAGGAGAATCTTTCACAGACGGCGGCCACGCGACGTTTCGCGCGATCCGCCGATTGCGCCTGTCCCCTTATTTGGACGGTGCGTTCAGGCCCCAGAGGACGCCGAACGGATCGCGAAGCTGGCCGTAGCGGTCGCCCCAGAACATCAGTTCGACCGGCATGACGACTTCGGCGCCGGCAGCAACCGCGCGATCCCACCAGAAATCGATATCGTCGATAACCAGCTGGATGGCGAAGCCTTCATGGCCTTTGAAAGGATGGCCGTATTCGGGATAGGCATCCGACAGCATGAGGGAGCTGCCGTTGATGTAGAGATGCACATGCATCGTTCGGCCGCTCTCGTCGACCGGCACGAGATATGCCTCTTCGGCGCCGAAAGCCTTCTTGTAGAATTCCGCAGCTTTCACCGCGCCGTCGACCGTCAGATAGGGCAGCAGGCCATTCTTGACCGGTGGCATCTTCGTCGGGTTGCTCTCTCTGTCGTCGTATCCATGCTCGTCCTCCATACGTTTTTCACGAGCCGGCAGAATGCCTGGCTGTTTCAAGGACGCATGATGGAATCTGGAGCCGACAGTGTCGGTCAAAATTTTTGGAAAATCCGGTGATCAGAGATCGATGATCGTACCGCGGCCGTCGTTCCACACGCGCATCTCCGGCTTACCATTGTTCGCCTTGGCGCGGACCGGAGCGGGCTTCATCTTCATCGAAAGCGCGCGTCCGACCATGAGCACGGTCAGGATGCCGCCGACGGCGAGCGTCACCGAAAAGGTGAGAAGCAGCATGGCCACGAAAACGGTGGCGCCGGCAAGCATGAGGAAGATGGAGCGAATGTTCTGCATGGTTAGAGACCTTTCTTCGGAAAGGAATGTGGTCCTTCTCTTTCCTCTCTGCAAGGCAAGCGTGGCTTTTTGTTGTTCTGCTCGATGTTCTGGAGTGGGCTGCTTGCTTCGGCTTTCAAAGCTTGGCACTAATTCGCCATGAGCCGAAACCCCGCGACCCGCTCCGCCCGCCTGCGCCGTTCGGTGCTGAGCGTGCCTGCCATCAATCCCCGCGCCCTCGAAAAAACCCATGCGGTCGATTGCGATGCGGTGATCTTCGATCTCGAGGATTCCGTGGCGCCGGAAAGGAAGGCGGAAGCGCGGGAAAATCTGAGGAATTTCTTTTCGGCTCGGCCGCTCCAAGGCAAGGAACGGATCATTCGCATCAATGACCTGTCGACCAATTTCGGCCTGGCGGACATGGAACTGGTAATCGCGCTCAATCCCGACGCCGTGCTGCTGCCGAAGGTCGACGAACCGCAGGATATAATGGCGGTCGGCGACCTTCTCTCCGAGGCGGATGCACCGGAAGATCTGCGTATCTGGGCGATGATCGAGACGCCGCGCGGCATCCTGAATGCGGCTGTTATCGCCGAAGCCGGGCGCACGCCGGGCTCGCGGCTCGATTGCCTCGTCGTCGGGCTCAACGACCTGCGCAAGGAAACCGGCGTGCTGCCACAGCCGGGGCGGAACTATCTCGTGCCGTGGCTGATGCAGGTCGTCCTTGCGGTCAGCGCCTACGGGCTCGATGCGATCGACAGCGTCTTCAACGATTTCAGGGACGAACAGGGTTTTGATGCCGAATGTCTGCAGGGCCGGGCGATGGGCTTTGCCGGCAAGATGCTGATCCATCCGGCGCAGATCGAGCCCGCCAACCATCATTTCGGCCCGGATCCGGCAGCGATTGCAGAAGCGGAGGCGATCATCGCGGCCTTTGCCGATCCCGCCTCCGACGGGCTGAACGTCATCAACGCAGGCGGGCGGATGGTCGAGCGGTTGCATCTTGTCCAGGCGGAAAGTCTGGTCCATAAAGCCCGCCTGATCGCAGCCCGCCAGGCTGCAGCACGAAAGACGATGTGATGAAACTCTACCGCTTCCTGACCGGTCCCGACGATGCTTCCTTCTGCCACAAGGTCACTGCCGCCCTCAACAAGGGCTGGTCGCTGGAGGGCTCGCCGACCTATGCCTTCAATGCCGCAACCGGCGCGATGCAGTGTGGTCAGGCCGTCGTCAAGCATGTCGAAGGCAAGGATTACCATCCTGAGATGAAGCTCTCCGAGCAGTGAGGCTCAGCGCATAACCCCGAAAATCGTAATCGATTTTCGGAGGATTATGCGTGATTGAAAGTGATGGAGCGTCCTTAGCGCGTCCTTTGGACGCGCGGCGCTCTAGCGCTCGGCGGCTTCCTCGGCGCTTGCCTCGATCCGCTCCATGTCATCGTCGCTCAGCCCGAAATGGTGGCCGATCTCGTGGATCAGGACGTGGGTGATGATATCGCCGAGCGTCTCGTCGTTCTCAGCCCAGTAATCGAGAATGGGGCGGCGGTAGAGGCGGATGCGGTTCGGCATCTCGCCGGTTTCCAGCGTGAAACGTTCGGAAATGCCCCTGCCCTCGAAAAGGCCGAGCAGATCGAAAGGGGTTTCCAGCGCCATGTCCTCGAAAACGTCGTCATCGGGGAAATCTTCGATCTCGATCGTGAGGTTGGTCGTCAGCTGGCGGAATTCATCCGGCAGATGGCTATAGGCCTCCATGGCCAGCGACTCGAAGGTGCTGATCGTCGGCGCATGGCGGTCCCGCCAATCATCGCTCTGGTCTATGCGGGCCATGAATATTCCTTCCTTTGCGGGCCCATATAGAACCTTTAGCGCCGATTTTCGAGTGCGGAATCAAAGGCAGGAATAAATTCATAGAAAATGCCCGTTGACTCTTCATTAGCTCTCTGGAATCTATAAGAACATAACAGGAACAAGACGGATCGGAGAACGCCATGGCGCAGCACGCCCTGGCGCGCGAGCGGCTTTTTGCGCTCCGCGAAACCATTGCCCGACTGGAGGGAAGGCCCGCGCCGGCGCTTGCCGCAGCGGAGCAGGAAGCCCTGGCGGAAGGACGCAAGACCCGCCAGGAGCGCATTCTGCCGCCCCTGCCGTTTGGGGTGGAGTTTCTCGACGGGGCGCTGGAAGGCGGCTTGCCGCTCGATGCGATCACCGAATTCCGCTCGGCTCTGTCTCGCGATGCAGGTGCTGCAAGCGGGCTGGCGATGGCTGTTGCCGCGCGACTGCAAAAACGGGAAGCGGATGCCGGCAGGCTTCTGCCGTTGCTCTGGATCGGCGATGCCGTCGGCACGCTGGAGGCCGGTCGTCCCTATGCCCCCGGGCTTCGGGATTTCGGGCTGAGCCCGGAGCGGTTTCTCCATGCGGCGCCGCGCAAGCTGGACGAGGCGCTCTGGCTGGCGGAGGTGGCGGTGGAAAGCGCTGCCTTCTCGGCCGTCATTTTCGAAGTGCGAGGCAATCCCGCCCATTTCGGCCTGACCGAAAGCCGCAGGCTCAGTCTCAGGGCGCATGCTGCCCGCCGTCCGCTTTTTCTTGTCCGCCAGGCCGGGGCGGAGGAGGCAAGCAGTGCGGCCTTCCGTCTGCATGTCGAACCAGTCCCGTCCGGTCTGCGGCCGTTGCCGGATGGATCGAAACTTTCCGGCAGCATCGGCAATCCCATTTTCCGTCTCACGCTGGAGAAGAGCCGCAATCCGGCCCCGCTCTCCTTTCTTCTGGAGTGGAACCCCCATGAACGCGAATTTCTCCCTATCGCCGAACCAAACCTCGTTCGTCCTCCAGGCGAACAGTCAGCGCATTCTGGCGCTCAGCTTCCCGCATCTGCCAACGGACCGCATCGCCCGCAAGCGATGGGGGCTCTCCTGGCGTTCGAAAGGGCGTCCTGAGACGCCGCCTATCGTCTGTTCCGGCAAGCTCAACAATGCCATGCGGCTGACGGCACTGGACGAGTTGGCCGAGAGGCTGGGGTTGAGGAAGGAGCTGGGCGTTGCCGAAGCGCGCGCCATGTACCCCATGCTCGAGGTCGCGGAAGAAGATCCGGCGGCCGACCGCCGGTTGCTGGAGGCAATTGCCGACTGGTGCGACCGTTATACGCCGCTGGTGGCGTTCGACGGCAAGGACGGCCTGTTTCTCGACATTAGCGGCTGCGCCCATCTCTTCGGCGGTGAAAAGGCGCTTCTTCGGGATGTGCTGTCGCGGCTTTTCCATATGGGGTTCGATGCGCGAGGCGCAGTCTCATCGTCGCCCGGCCTTTCCTGGGCCGCGTCCCGCTTCGGGCAGGGCGGCGTGATCGAGGACGAAGAGACGGAACATGTGCTGATGTCCTTGCCGGTCGCAGCCCTGCGGCTGGAGGGACAAACCGTCGCTGCCCTGAACAAGCTCGGTCTGAAATATATCGGCGACGTCATCGATGCACCGCGCGCGCCGCTGACCCGCCGGTTCGGCCCGGAACTGCTTCTGCGTCTCGACCAGGCGCTGGGACGTGAAGAGGAGCCGGTCTCGCCCCGGCGTCCTGTTGCCAGCCTCTCGGCCGAAAGCCGTCTGATCGAGCCCATCGGGACGGAAGAGCAGATCCTTGCCGTCACCAGGCAGGTCGCCTTATCGCTGCAGCCGTCGCTGGAGGCGCGGGGGGCTGGCGGACGGGTGTTCGAACTGGTCCTGTTCCGCGTCGACGGCAGGGTCTTTCGCATCTCCGTCGGTGCTTCGCAGCCGCTTCGCGAACCAAAATTCATTGCCGGGCTTTTTTCCGAGCGATTGCAGGCGGTCTATGACGATCTCGATGCCGGCTATGGTTTCGAGATCCTGCGGTTGAATGTGTTGCGGCACGATCCCTTCAACGAGGCGCAGGGTGATTTCGAGGGCGACCGGCAGGGAGAGATCTCGCTTTCGGCCTTCGTCGACCGGGTCTCGGCCCGACTTGGTGCGGATTGCCTGCAAAGCTTCCAGCTCCGCGAGAGCCATGTTCCGGAACGCGCCGTCATCACGGTTCCTGTGATGGAGAGCCTTCCCAGGCGGAAGGCAGCGCAGGACATCCAGCTTCCTTTCCGCGAAGAGCGCCCGCTGCGGCTCTTTGCAACGCCGGAGCCCGTCGAGACCATACTTGCCGAAGTGCCCGATGGTCCGCCGCAGATCTTTCGCTGGCGGCGCATGCAGCATCAGGTGGCAAGAAGCGAAGGGCCGGAACGGATTGCGATGGAGTGGTGGATCGATGGGGATGACGCCGAGGCGCGTGACTATTTTCGCATCGAGGATGAGACCGGACATCGCTTCTGGATCTATCGGCGGGGCTTTTATGGTCAGGCGCTTGATCCTCGCTGGTTCATGCATGGCGTGTTCGCATGACAATCGCGCGCGCATTCTTCGAGATTGGCACAAGGACGAACTTCTCGTTTCTTGAAGGCGCCTCTGGCCCCGAGGAGATGGTCGTGCAGGCTGCTCGTCTACGGCTCGGCGGTCTCGGCATTGCGGACCGGAATTCGGTTGCCGGTGTGGTCAGGGCGCATGCGCAGGCGGAGCAGCTTGAGGAGAGATATAAGAACAGGGATGAAATTATAGCCCAAGCGAAGAAGGAAGGAAAAGAGGAGGAGATCCTCGATCCCATCCGGATTCAGCCGGGCGCTCGTCTCGTTTTTTCCGACGGAACGCCTGATATTCTCGCCTATCCCCGTAACCGGCGGGGCTGGGCGAACCTTTGCCGTCTTCTGAGCGCCGGCAACCTGAAAGAAGAAGCGGTCAAGGGATGCTGCATTCTGACGGAAGCGGAACTCATGGAATGGGGGGATGAGATGATGCTTGCTCTCGTTCCCGATCGCACCCTTGTCGATCGTCAGGCGGGTCAGCCGACGCTGGAAGATTATCTGGAACGGTTTCGCAGGCGCTTCCGCAAGGCTTTTTATATGGCGCTGGCGCCAGCCTATGATGGCCGAGACAGGCAGGTCTTTGCGGTGCATGCCATGCTTGCCGCTCGAAACCGTGTGCGGCTGGTTGCAACAAACCAGCCGCTTTACCATCATCCTGAACGCCGGCCGCTTTCGGATATCGTGATCGCGATTCGGGAGCATGTACAGATATCGCAAGCCGGATTCCTTCTGGCGCCGAATGCCGAGCGTTACCTCAAGGATTCACGTGAAATGGCCCGGATATTCCGGGACTATCCTGGTGCGATCGACAATACGCAGGCCCTTTTCGGCAAATTGACCTTTTCGCTGAAGGAACTGGAGCACAATTATCCGCCGGAAAACGATCCTGGTGAAACGCCGCAGGAGACTCTCGAAAGGCTGACGAGAGCGGGAGCGGCAAGACGCTATCCCAAGGGTATCCCGCCCAAGGTGGCGCCACAGATCGAGTATGAACTCGATCTCATTAAAAAAAAGAAATATGCCTCTTATTTCCTGACGGTTCACAGGATCATCCAGCACGCCCGCTATGAACTTAAGGTCTTGTGCCAGGGGCGCGGATCGGCGGCAAATTCGGTCATCTGTTATTGCCTTGAAATAACGGAAGTCGATCCTCAAAAAAGCACACTGCTCTTCGACCGCTTCATTTCGATGGATCGCGACGAACCGCCGGATATCGATGTCGATTTCGAGCATGACCGGCGCGAAGAGGTCATCCAGTTCATCTATAAAAGATACGGCATAGAACATGCTGGGCTGACGGCGGGGGTGACGACCTACCGTACGCGCTCGGCTGGCCGTGAGGTCTCCAAGGCCTTTGGGCTTTCGGAGGATGTCCAGTCGGCGATCAGCAGCCTCGTCTGGGGCTGGTCGGAGGATAATCTCTCGGAGCGGGACGCGAAGGCGGCGGGTCTCGACGTCAAGGATCCGGTGACCCGAAACGTTCTTCAGTATGCGTCCGAACTTCTCGGCTTCCCGCGCCACCTCACCCAGCATGTCGGTGGCTTCGTCATCACGCGCGATAGGCTCGACGAGGTGGTGCCGATCATGAAGACGGCGATGCCGGATCGCTACATGATCGAGTGGGACAAGGACGATCTCGATAACGTCAAGATCCTCAAGGTGGATGTGCTGGCGCTCGGCATGCTGACCTGCCTGCGGAAGGCCTTTTCGCTGCTTGAATTGCATTACGACGTGAAGAAGACGCTCGCAGACCTCGGCAACAAGGAACATGGGAACGAAGGCGAGCCGGTTTACGAGATGATGGGCCGGGCCGATACGCTCGGTGTCTTCCAGATCGAAAGCCGGGCGCAGATGAGCATGCTGCCGCGTCTGAAGCCGAAGGTGTTCTACGATCTCGTCATCGAGGTGGCGATCGTGCGGCCAGGACCGATCCAGGGCGATATGGTGCATCCCTATCTGAAGCGCCGGGAGCAGCGGGCCAAAAACATTCCGATCAAATATCCGAGCAAGGAGCTGGAAACGGTTCTGGAAAGAACCCTCGGCGTGCCCTTGTTCCAGGAACAGGCCATGCAGATCGCCATTACCGCCGCCGGCTTCAAACCGGCGGAAGCCGACAAGCTTCGCAGAGCGATGGCGACATTCAAGAGAACGGGTACGATCGGTAACTTCGAAAAGCGGTTCATCGAAGGAATGGTCTCAAAGGACTATGATCCGGAGTTCGCGAAGCAATGCTTCAACCAAATCAAAGGTTTCGGGGAATACGGTTTCCCGGAAAGCCATGCCGCCTCCTTCGCGCTGCTCGTTTATGCTTCCTCATGGCTCAAGGCCTATTATCCCGACATCTTCTGCGCAGCGATGCTGAATTCCCAGCCGATGGGATTTTATGCGCCGGCGCAGCTGGTGCGGGACGCACGCGAGCACGGGGTAAAGATCCTGCCGGTCGACATCAATGAATCGAACTGGGATTGCGGTCTGGAAGAGGCTGTCTTCGATTGGAATGCCATCGATTTCCGGCATGACAAGATGCGCGATATCATCAAGACCCGGCATGCGGTGCGGTTGGGTTTCCGGCAGATCAAGGGCCTTTCGACAGGCGATATGGAGCGGCTCGTCAGCAATCGAGGCGAAGGCTACGGTTCGGTACGCGATCTCTGGCTGCGGTCCGGTCTGCAGAAATCCGTCATCGAGCGACTGGCGGATGCCGATGCGTTCCAGTCCCTCAAACTGTCACGACGCGACGCGCTTTGGGCGGTGCGGGCGCTGGATGTGAGGAGCGCGGCCGAGGAGCTGCCGCTCTTCGAGCAGGTCCGTCATGTCGACCTCCAGATCGAGCCTGTAGCGAAGCTGCCGGAAATGCTGCCGGGAGAGCAGGTCATCGAGGACTACCGTTATCTCTCACTGTCGCTGAAGGCGCATCCCGTCTCCTTCCTGCGTGAGGAATTGCGCAAGGCGGGTGTGACGCGCAATGTCGATCTGTTGAAGGTCGCGAACGGGCAGAGGGTGACGATTGCGGGCCTCGTGCTGGTGCGCCAGCGACCTGGTTCGGCAAAAGGTGTGATCTTCATGACGCTGGAGGACGAGACCGGGGTGGCCAATGCGATCGTCTGGAACAAGATATTCGACAAATACCGCTCAGTTGTGATGGGCGCCCGGCTGGTGAAAATCCGCGGCAGGCTGCAAAGCCAGAGCGGAGTGATCCATACCGTCGTCGAGCATATCGAGGATATGACGCCGGCGCTCGGTATCCTGCAACGTGAGGCCCGGCGTTTCGGCGTCTGCGAGCGGGCAGACGAGGTGCTGAGGCCGGGTGTCGATCAGCGGCAGAAAAAGCCTGCGAATGCGCAGGAGCGGGCGGAGCTGGAAAAACGGATGGTTGCCACAGGCCGCCATGCCGGCGCGGGGGAAACCGCTGAGGTGATGCCGCGCGGACGCAACTTCCATTGAAGTACGTCGCAGCGATCAGGACCATGCAGGTTGTCTTCATTTGCCTTATGGCGTCATCATCCTGAAACCGCTGCATAATCCCGGACGATATGCATGAGGCCTCATTCGCACACCGTTGTTCAATGCTGCGGGACTCGAATTTTTTCTTGACAGCCACCATCTTCTTTAGCAGAAAACACGATAGTCAGTGTCATGTTTGGAATGAAGACGTGCTTGTCTGCAGCTGCAATTATATAACCGATAAGGAAATCCGGGAGGTTATCACCAATCTTCTCGATGAAGATTGTTGGCAGCTTATCGTGCCTGCGAAGGTCTACCACGCCATGGAAAAACGCGGCCGCTGCTGCGGTTGTTTCCCCAACGTCGTCGACATCATTATCCAGACGACCGAGGAATATCACGCCCGTCGCCACTCGACGGAGACCGAAATATTTGATTTCATGTCCCGCTTGAAACAATTCCATGAGGAAAACAGGAGAGCGGACATTGAAAGGCGACAAAAAGGTCATCGAGCGGCTTAACGAGGCGTTGTTCCTCGAACTCGGTGCGGTCAACCAATATTGGGTTCACTATCGTCTTCTTGAGGACTGGGGCTACACCAAGCTCGCCAAGAAGGAGCGCGCCGAATCCATCGAAGAGATGCACCATGCCGACCGGCTAGTTGCACGCATCATCTTCCTCGAAGGCCATCCCAATCTGCAGACCCTCGCACCTCTGCGCATCGGCCAGAACGTCAAGGAAGTTCTAGAAGCCGATCTTGCCGGCGAGTACGACGCCCGCACGGCCTACAAGAAGTCGCGCGATATCTGTCATGACGCCGGCGACTACGTTTCCATGAAACTTTTCGAGGAGCTGCTGGCGGACGAGGAAGGTCATATCGACTTCCTCGAAACACAGATCGACCTGCTCGAGAAAATCGGCGAGAGCAAATACGGCCAGCTCAACGCCGATTCCGCCAACGAAGCCGAATAAGATTCGAACGAGATGCCGGCCGCCGATGGCGGCCGGTGATCCTATTCCTGCCGCCGAGACAAACGGAGGCAGTCATCCTGCCGTGATCAATCTTCCGATTGAAGTGTCTCCAAGTGCTGGAACTCGGCCACCACCTGGTCATAGACGGCGCGCTTGAAGGGCACGATCAGCTCCGGCAGTTGCTGCATCGGCTTCCATTCCCAGGCATCGAATTCCGGTTCATGGCCGCCAGGCGGCGGGTTGATGGCGATTTCGCTGTCGTCGCCGTCGAAGCGGAAAGCGAACCAGCGCTGAGTCTGGCCGCGGAATTTTCCTCTCAGCCCTATGCCGATCAGTGCCGGCGGCAGATCATAGTTGATCCAGTCTCTCGCTTCGGCAAGCAGGGTCACCGTCTTGATGCCGGTCTCCTCGTAAAGCTCGCGGTAGGCGGCGTCCAATGGATCCTCGCCCTTGTCGATGCCCCCCTGCGGCATCTGCCAGAGCTGCGGCGAGCCGTCATATTCGGAATTGCCGTCGGAGATGCGCCGCCCGGCCCAGACGAGGCCATCGCGGTTCAGGATCATCACGCCGACGCAGGGGCGGTAGGGCAGATCCTCGGCTTTCACGGTCGCCTGGCTCATCTTCTTCTCCGTTCTGGGATTCTTCTCAGGGATTCTCTCAAGGATTCCTGGGGTCGTTGGAAAGGGCGGCAACGCCGACAATCTCGATGCCGCGCATCGCAGCCTCCTCGCTCCATTTGGCGATGGCGTCAACGCTCTCATCGAAAGCGGCGGCGACGCCGATCGCCTGGCCGTTCTTGCGGGCAATGCGCTCGAGTTCGTCGAGCTTCTTCAGGACGGCATTGATATCAAGCTGGCCGTCGAGCTGCAGGTCGGCGAAGGCATAGGGCAGTTCGGTTCCCTTGGCGATCGCCGCCGTCTTCGACTGCGCTGATGTGCCATCGTCGAGAAACAGCAACCCGCGCTTGCCGATGTCGCGCATGACAGGCTCCATGGCGGCGGGATCAGACAAGAAACGGCCGCCGAGATAATTCATGACGCCGGTATAGTTGGTGATCTCGCCCATCGCCTTGTGCAGGTTCTCGATGTTGCGGGCGGCCGACTTCGTGGTCAGCAGGGTTTCGGGGCCCGGATCGTTCGCCGGGTAATCAAAAGGTTCGAGCGGTACTTGCAGAAGGATCTCGTGACCGCCGCGGCGGGCCTCCTGCATCCAGCGCTGCAGGCTGTTGCCGCTTGCGGCGAAAGCGAAGGTGATCTCTTCCGGCAGTTCGGCGATGGCGCGCTGCGTTCCGGTCTGGCTGAGCCCGAGGCCGCTGACGACGATGGCGATGCGGACACCGCGCGCGCCGGACGAGGGACGCGCATATTGATCCATTGGCCGCCGGCCATCGGGGCCGACGATCGGCAGCCTGCCAAAAGGCGTTTCTTCGAGCAGCGCATCATTGGGCTGGGCTGCCATGCGCGGATCCTGGCCGATCTGCATGGCGTCGACCAGCACCGGCCCGCCGCCGTCGCGCGGGCGGGGGCTGTATTTGGTGACGACCGAGCCGTCGCCGGTGACCATCTGCTCGACATTGGCGCCCGAGCGCGGGTCGGCGCGTGGCATGCCGTCGGCCGCTTGGCCCGCTGTGGCCGTCGGCGGCTGAGGCGTATTGGCAGGGGGCGTTGCGGCTTGTTCGGCGGCCGGCGGTTTGGTGCGTTCGAGCCCATCGCCGCGAAATGCCGTATAGAGGGAAAAGCCGCCTATGGCGAAAAGACAAAGACTGGCGGCGATGCGGCCCAGGCGCAGAAAACCCGGACGCTTGCGGCCGGCTTTGCGGTTGCGGCCCAGGGGCGTATGCAGGTCCGTTCCCAATTTTTCGCCCGCTCCAAAACCGGGAAACAGCAGAAAGGGTCAAGGCCGGGCGAGGTGCCCGGCCTTGATGTGATCGACTACTTGGCGACGACGGCCTTGTCTGGGTTCGGCGGGAAGGCCGGATCGGTCTTCTTGCCGCGCAGAAGGTCGAGCGCGTAGTTCAGCTGAACGTCGTCCTTCGGGTCCGGCGGGACATAGGCGACCGAGCCCGAACCTTCGTCGGTCTCGCTCTGACCCTTGATGTGGCCGCGCAGGCTGGATTCGCCTTCGGTCACCATTTTGCCCTGCAGTTCCTGCGGCAGCGGCTCCTCGACCTTGATGTCGGGAGTGATGCCGGTACCCTGGATCGAGCGGCCCGACGGCGTGTAATAGAGCGCCGTGGTCAGGCGCAGCGCGCCGTTTTCGCCGAGCGGGATGATCGTCTGGACGGAACCCTTGCCGAAGGAGCGCGTGCCGAGAACGGTGGCACGGCGCAGATCCTGAAGCGCGCCGGCGACGATTTCCGATGCGGAAGCCGAGCCGCCGTTGATCAGCACGATCACCGGCTTGCCATCCGTCAGGTCGCCCGGGCCGGCATTGAAGCGGCGGGTTTCATCCGGATTGCGGCCGCGAGTCGAAACGACTTCGCCGCGCTGCAGCAGGGCATCGGAGACGTTGATCGCCTGGTCGAGCAGACCGCCCGGATTGAGGCGCAGGTCGAGAACATAACCCTTCAGCTTGTCGGCCGGAACGGTGTCCTTGATCTTCTTGATCGCCTTTTCCATGTCAGGATAGGTCTTCTCGGTGAAGGAGATGATGCGGAGATAACCGACATCGTCCTCGACACGCGACTTGACTGCCTGAACGGCGACGACGTCGCGGACGATCGTCAGCTCGATCGGCTTGTCGGCACCCTTGCGGATCAGCGTCAGCTTGATCGGCGTGTTGACGGCGCCACGCATCTTCTCGACGGCGTCTTCCAGCTTCAGGCCGCGCACGGACTGGCCGTCGATCTCGGAGATGTAGTCGCCGGCGAGAACGCCGGCTTTGGCGGCGGGCGTATCGTCGATCGGGGTGATGACCTTGACGAGTTCATCTTCCATCGTGACTTCGATGCCGAGGCCGCCGAACTCACCCTTGGTCTGGGTGCACATGTCCTCGGCGTCCTTCGCATTCATGTAGCTCGAATGCGGATCGAGCGAGGAAAGCATGCCGTTGATGGCGTTCTCGATCAGCTTGTCTTCCGCAGGCGGCGTCACATATTGCGCACGCACACGCTCGAAGACATCTCCGAAAACAGACAGTTCCTTGTAGGTCGAGGATCCGGCCGCTTCTGCCGGCACACCCGCCGAGTAAATGACGCTCATTGCGGTCGCACCCATCAATGCGCCGACCAGAACAAGAGAAGCCCTACGAATCATTGCGTGCCTTTCCAGTGTCTTTGGCGGTCCACCACGGCCGGGAATCGACCGGTTTACCGTCCTTTCGAAATTCAATGTAAAGCGTTGGCCGGTTCGTTTCCAGCGCCAATGCAGTTGCGCTTGCCACTCTTTTCGCGCCCATCACGGCAAGTGGCTCGCCGGAGAAAACGAATTTTCCCTGACGGGTATTGATCGTATCCATTCCCGAGAGAACCAGGTGGTACCCATCGCCCGCGTCGAGGATGATCATCTGGCCGTAACTGCGAAATGCGCCGGCGAAAACCACCAGGCCATCCGCAGGCGCCGTCACCACCGTCTCCGGATTGGTGGCGACCGTCATTCCCATGGCCTCGTGTCCGGTGCCGTCGGCATCGCCGAACTGGCGCAGGATATCGCCCGCTACGGGCACCTCCAATTTCGCCTTCAATTCTCCGAAGGGATATGCGGGCGCAATGCGGTTTTTATCGGGCACACCGCTGTCGGCGAGAGCCTTGGCCTGAGCGCGTTGCTCGTCCGTCATAAGCTTGCGGTTCTCCTCCGCCCGGCGGGCGGCAGCGGCAGCATCCCGCACCGAAGCGATCTCGGATTCCATCGAGGCGACGAGGCCTTCAAGGCTGGTCGCCTTGCCTGCCAGCTCCTCGGAACGTTTCCTTTCGGCCGCGAGTTCGGCGGCATTGCTGCGGCTGAGCTTGTCGTTTTCGGCAAGCAGCAGGTCCATGCGCCGCTCTTCCTCGATGCCATCAGTCATCGTCCCGGTCAGGGAGGCCTTCTCGGCGGCGCTTGCAGTCTGCAATGCGGCGAGGCTTGCGAGGTCTGCGGCAAGCTTGTCGGTCTCCTTGCGGATGCCAGGCACGACGGCGCCGAGCAGAATGGCGCTGCGCACGGAGGCGAGCGCGTCATCGGGGGTGACGAGCAAAGCGGGCGGCGGGTTGCGGCCCATGCGCTGGAGCGCTGCCAACACCTCGGCCAGCAGGCCGCGGCGCTCGTGCAGGGAACGGCGGATGCCATCCTCCTTGACGCCGAGATCGGCAAGCTTCTTCTCGCTTTCGAGGATCTGCTTTTCGAGCGCCTTGCGGCGGGCGGCGGAATCGATCAGCGCCTGGCGGATGCTTTCGGTGCTCTTTTCGAGATCGGCGATGCTCTGCTGAAGCGCGCTCACCTTGTCGGTGGAGAGGCTGATCGTCTTCGACAGGGTTTCGAGTTCGGCACGGGTCTGATCACGCTTGGCGGCAAGTTCGGCGGCCGGATCGGGTGGCGCCGGCTCGGCTGCCGGCTGCGGTGCAGATTGTACCACCTCGGGCACGGCATCCTGCGCCCGGACGATGAACGGATTTGCCGACACGACAATCACCGCTACACCGACGCCGGCCGCGATAGCCGGGAGGATCATGCGGTGTCGCCTGGTGGATGCTCTCGTCATGCGTGTTGGGGCACTTTCACAAATCGCGCGGAGACTAAGCTGATTTGATGCGCTTTGCCATAACGTTTGCAGGAGAAGGGGTGGCCAAGCAAACACGGCTGCGTGACATTGCGACGCATTGGCCAACGCTTTGCCGACACATCGGGCCGATGCGGCATCAGACGCGGTGATAGGGGTGACCAGACAGGATGGTGACGGCACGATAGAGTTGCTCGGCGATCAGCGTGCGCACGAGCTGGTGCGGCCAGGTCATCTTGCCCAGGCACAGCGTGGCGTCGGCACGGTCGTACAGCGAAGGATCGAGGCCGTCGGCGCCGCCGATCGCGATGGTCAGCTCGCGTTTGCCCTGGTCGCGATAGGAGCCGAGCAGGTTTGCGAAGGCTTCGCTATCAAGCGCCTTGCCGCGTTCATCGAGAAGGATGAGGATGCTGCCATCGGCAAGCGATTTCAAAAGCATCGCCGCCTCTTCACGTTTGCGGGTTTCCGCATTGGAGGCACGGCTTTCGCCAACTTCGGCAACGCGGGTAAGTTCGAGGCCGACGGCAGGGCCGGCCTTGGCGAAACGGTCGAAATAACGGGCGGCAAGATCCTTTTCGGGGCCGGACTTCAGCCGTCCCACCGCAAAAAGACCTATTCGCATTCATCCGCTCCCGCTCATGCGGCACTTCGGGCGCACACTACGCCACCGGCCGGCTTGTGATGTTTTCCGGCCAGCCAATGCCACGTCTCAGGCGCCGGACAGATGCCGGCACGCCTGTCAGTGCCGTGTTTCTTCATCCATATCCGGAGCCGCCCACATCTTTTCGATGTTGTAGAACTCGCGGATTTCGGGACGGAACACGTGCACGATAATGTCACCAGTGTCGATCAGGACCCAATCGCCGCCTTCCTGACCTTCGACGCGGGCCGTACCGAGGCCGTCGTCCTTAAGATCGGTGAGCAGATGATCGGAGATCGCCATGACATGCCTGTTCGAACGGCCGGAGACGACGATCATGTAGTCTCCCAGCGCCGATTTTCCGGCAATGTCGATGGTGACGATATCTTCAGCTTTGGAGTCCTCGAGGCTGGCGAGGACGGTTTCTAGGGCACGGGCAGCGGCATCGGCGCCACGTTCCGCACTCTTCGGGATAACGGCGAACGTTTTTCCCTTGGCGTGTACTGTTGTCAGTGCTTTCCCTTTCCTGGAATGACAAACTAGGCACAACACAGATCCGATCGAGACCGGATCATGGTTAAGATAGGCATCAAACGATTAATGTTTCAAGACATGCTAAGGTACGGAACGGCCGAAAAACCGATCTGCCGTTCGAATTGAAGTATTTGGCTGCTCGGGGCGGCCTCGTGCGGGCGGTGTACAGTTTCCATGCCGCAGCGTAAAGTGCGGCAAATTCCACGATCTCCAGATTCAATGACCGACTCAGCCGCAAAAACACTCGTGCCCGTCCTGCGAATCAGCTTCCCGGATGAGGATCGCCTCGGCCATGGCAAGATGGAACTGCTGGAGCATATCCGCCAGACCGGATCGATCTCGGCGGCGGGGCGGGCGATGGACATGTCTTATCGCCGGGCATGGCTGCTGGTCAGCGAGATGAACCGGATGTTCTCTGAACGGGTGGTGGAATCGCAGCGCGGCGGGCAGAAGGGCGGCGGCGCGGCGCTGACGCCGTTCGGCGAGGAATTGCTGGCGCGTTTCCGCCGGATGGAAAGGACGATGCGCACCAGCCTTGCCGAAGATCTCGCCTGGCTCGAGGGCAAGCGTAACCTGCAGCAGGGCGAGCGCGGCTGATCAGGCCTCCAGGGCAACTGTCTTGATGACGGCGAAGACCGCCCTTCCCAGTCGAAGATCCAGACGCTCGCAGGACAGTGTGGTGATCCGGGAAAGAATGATATCGCCGCCGCAATCGAGCCGGATTTCCACCGTTCCGTCCTCGGTCGACGACATCGCTTCTATCCGTGCTTCCAGGATATTCAGCGCGCTGAGCCCCTCGGGCCTTGCGGTCGCTAGCATGACATCTCGGGAGGGAATGCGGATGCGGACCGATTTGCCGGGCGCAAGGGCGGCACCGGGAATATGGAGCTGGCAGGATTTCAGCGCGATAGTCGACAGGCGGTGAAGCCCATCGAAGCTTTCCACCGTGCCTTCCAGCAGCGCGCCCGCCTCGCGCCGCTCGGAGGCGGCGGAGGGGCGGCTCAATATGTCGATAGCGGGGCCCGTCGCCTCTACCTTGCCGTCGCGCATGACGACGACCTGGTTTGCCAGCCGCGCCACCTCGGCGATCGAATGGCTGACATAGACGATCGGGATGTCGGTTTCGTCGCGCAATCGCTGGAGATAAGGCAGGATCTCGGCCTTGCGCGCATCATCGAGGGCGGCGAGCGGCTCGTCCATCAACAGCAGGCGGGGCGAGGAGAGAAGTGCGCGGCCGATGGCGACGCGCTGCTTCTCGCCGCCTGAGAGTTTCGCGGGGCTGCGCTCCAGCAGCGTCTCGATGCCGAGCAGGTCGACGATGTGGTCGAAGCTCTCGCCGTGTGCCGGTCTCGCCGCGAACCAGCGGCCATAGGAGAGATTGGCGCGAATGCTGAGATGCGGGAAAAGCCGGGCCTCCTGGAAGACATAACCGAAGCGGCGGCGATGTTTCGGGACGAAGATACCGGTTGCGGTTTCGGTCAGGGGTTCGCCGTCCAGGACGACGCGGCCTTCGTCCGGGCGGGCGAGGCCGGCGATGATGCGGATCATCGAGGTCTTGCCGGAGCCGGAGCGGCCGAACAGCGCGGTGACGCCGCGCTCGGAGGTGAAGGCGGCATCGAGCGAAAAGTCGCCGAGCCTCTGTTTTGCCTCGACGATCAGCGTCATTCCGGATCGATCCTCCGGCCGGCGAGACGGGCAAGGAATTCGGAGGCGAGCAGGGCAGCCATGGAAATGACGATGGCGACGAGCGTCAGGCGGAGCGCGCCGGCATCGCCGCCAGGCACCTGGGTGAAGGTGTAGATCGCCGACGACAGCGTCTGGGTTTCGCCTGGAATGTTGGAGACGAAGGTGATCGTCGCGCCGAATTCGCCCATCGCCTTGGCGAAGGAAAGGATCATGCCGGCGATGATGCCGGGCAGGGTCAGCGGCAAAGTGATCGTCAGGAAGACCCAGAGAGGGCCGGCGCCGAGCGTTCCAGCCGCCTCTTCCAGCTTGCGGTCGACCGCCTCGATCGACAGGCGGATGCTGCGCACCATCAGCGGAAAGGCCATGATGGCGCAGGCCAGTGCAGCACCCGTCCAGCGGAAAGACAAGACGATGCCGAAATACTGGTCGAGCAGGCGGCCGATCGGACCGCGGCGGCCAAACAGGATGAGGAGAAGAAAACCGGTGACGACCGGGGGCAGGATCAGCGGCAAGTGAACGACGCCGTTCAGCACCGATTTACCCCAGAAGCGGCCGCGTGCAAGCAGCAGGGCGACGAGGATGCCGAAGGGCAGGCTCGCCAGCATGGCGACAATCGAGACGCGCAGGCTGAGCAGGATCGCCGTCCATTCCTCATCGCTCAAGCCCAACATGTCCAAATGCTACGGTCTCCCCGGAAAATCGAAGGCTCGCCGAGGCGAGCCCTCACGCTAAGCTGCGGCCGACGATTCCGCAATCATTTCAGCCCTCAATCACTTGAAGCCCAGATCATTTCAGGCCCATATCACTTCAGGATGGTGAAACCCTGCGCCGTGAAGAAGGCGGCCGCCTTGTCGGATTTCAGGAAGTCGAGATAGGCGGATGCATCCGGGTTCTTGCTCTCGGCGAGGATTGCGATCGGATAGATGATCGGCGGGTGGGAATCGGCGGGGAATGTGCCGACGATGGCGACACCCTTATCGGCCGCGGCATCCGTCTGATAGACGATGCCATAAGGCGCTTCGCCGCGCGAGACGAGGGCAAGGGCGGCGCGCACACTTTCGGCGCCGGCGACCTTGCTTTCCACTGATTTCCAGACGCCGAGCTTTTCGAGCGCGGCCATGCCGTATTTACCGGCCGGAACCGATTTCGGCTCACCCATGGCAAGCTTGCCGCCACCGAGGAGTCCTGCGAGATCGAAGCCCTGCTTGATCTCGACTGGCTTTGCCTTGTCCTTTTCCGCCACGAGCACAATCTTATTGCCGAGCAGGTTGGAGCGGGTGTCGGCCTTGATCAGGTTCTTCTTGGCGAGATACTCCATCCAGTCGAGGTCCGCCGAGATGAATACATCGGCAGGGGCGGCGTTTTCGATCTGCTTGGCCAGCGCGCCGCTCGCGGCATAGGAAGCGACGGCGTCCTTGCCGCTTTCCTTCGTCCAAGCGGCATTGGCGGCGTCGAGCGCATTCTTGAGGCTCGCTGCCGCAAAGATAGTGAGCTTTTCGGCTGCGGCGGCAGGCGTTGAAAGCGCTGTCGCGCCAAGCCAGAGGGCAGAGATCGCGGCGGTTGCCAGCTTCATCCATTGGCGGCGGTTTTGCATGATTTATTCCCCAGCGTTCGAAATATTGCGACGAATATAACGAGCCGCACGTCTTGGCTAGGGATATATCCAAGAAAATATAACCGTATCCGGCGCTCGCGTTCGCAGCGGCGCAATGTTCACGCATTCGTGAGGTGCATGGCTTCCGCCGAAACTGAGATCAGCAGGGTGAAAATACCTGGGAGTCAGTTTGCAAACCGCAAGGACTCCCGGCGGCCGGGACCAGTTCCTTAATTTTTGCTAATAAAAACGGCAATGGGGAAGCCAAATTCACCTCGAGATTTGCATCCTATGCATTGCTGCAATGCACCAATCGATATTCACCTTTTTGTCGAATATGATAAAACATACTCATCGACACGGCTTCTCCTCCTCCCATAGCCGTTCGATAGGGTCGACAACACTCCTCCTCCCAGTTGTCGATCGAGTTTATAAGCCCGACGGATCTCCTCCCCCGTCGGGCTTTCTCGTTTTCGGGATCTTCTAAAATCAGGCCGGCGCGTGCGTCTTGCCGGGCGCGCGGCGCTCTATTCTGCGTCGGCGTGCGACGAGCCGTTGCGGATTGCCGTCGAACTCAGGCCGGAGCGCGGCCCGTGGATGAAAGTCCAGGCCGGTGCACGCTTCTTCCAGAGAACACGCGCGTCATCCTCATCAACACGGGCGAAATCGAAGGTCCTGGCCATTTTCGAGGAGAGGAAAGAAAGCGTCGCGCCCGGCCGATCGATCACCGCGATCGGGAAAGTGCGGGCAATCTCCTGCCATTTCTGCCACTTGTGAAAGGTCTGCAGGCTGTCTGCGCCCATGATCCAGATGAAATGCACATGCGGATTACGCGCCTTGACGCGGGCAAGCGTGTTGGCTGTGTAGCTGACGCCGAACGTCTGTTCGAAGGCGGTGACCTTGACGCGGGGATCGGCGGCAACACGCTCGCTTTCGGCGATGCGCTCGGCAAGCGGGGCGAGCTGGTTGCGGCTCTTCAGCGGATTGCCGGGGGTGACCATCCACCAGAGCTGGTCGAGGCCAAGCCGCTTGATGGCGATTTCGGCGACAAGCGCGTGGCCCTGATGCGGCGGATTGAACGAACCACCGAACAGACCGACGACCATGCCGCGCTCGCTGTGCGGCATGCGGAGATAGTGCCGGTCCACATTCTCGGTCGTCACGTCAGGGCCGCGTCTGTCCGGCACCATGCACCCGATATTTGAAAGAGGTGAGCTGTTCGACACCGACAGGCCCACGGGCATGCATCTTGCCGGTGGCGATGCCGATTTCTGCACCCATGCCGAACTCGCCGCCATCGGCAAATTGCGTCGAGGCGTTGTGCAGCAGGATCGCCGAATCGACCTCGGTGAAGAAACGCGCGACGACCTCAGGGTCCTCGGCGATAACCGCCTCGGTGTGGTTGGAGGAATATGTCTGGATATGGGCGATGGCGCCCGATATGCCGTCGACGACGGCAACCGAAATGATCGCGTCGAGATATTCCGTCGACCAGTCCTCTTCGGTCGCGGGCTTCATGCCGGGCGCGACCTTCAGCACCGTCGGCGAAGCGCGGATCTCGCAGCCGGCCTCGGTCAGAACCTCGAGCAGCGGCGTCAGATGCGTGCCGATCGCGGCGCCATCGACGAGCAGGGTTTCGGCCGCGCCGCAGATGCCGGTGCGCCGCATCTTGGCGTTGACGACGATCTTCTTCGCCATTTCGATATCGGCCGAGGCATCGACATAGATGTGGCAAAGGCCTTCGAGATGGGCAAAAACCGGCACGCGGGCCTCGCTCTGCACGCGGGCGACCAGGCTCTTGCCGCCGCGCGGCACGATGACGTCGATCGCGCCGTCGAGGCCGCGCAGCATGGCGCCGACTGCAGCGCGGTCGGTGACCGGCACGAGCTGGATAGCATGCTCTGCAAGTCCCGCCGCCTTCAGACCCTCGACCAGGCAGGCATGGATAGCCTGCGATGAACGGCGCGAATCCGAGCCGCAACGCAGAATGACGGCATTACCCGCCTTGAGGCAGAGGGCGCCGGCATCCGCGGTGACGTTCGGCCGGCTTTCGAAGATCACGCCGATGACGCCGAGGGGGGTGCGGACGCGTTCGATCTTCAGCCCGTTCGGCCGGTCCCAGGCAGCAATGACTTCGCCGACCGGATCGGCAAGGGCTGCGATGGCGCGGATTCCCTCGGCCATTTCGGCAACGCGCTTGTCATTCAGCGTCAGCCGGTCGATGAAGGAAGCGAGCATCTCGGTGCCTTCGATGTCCTTCAGGTCCTTGGCGTTCTCGGCAAGAATATGCGCCTTGTTCGCCAGGATCGCATCGGCCATGGCATTCAATGCGCTGTTCTTGGCCTCAGTGGACGCAAAGCTCAGTGGTCGTGCTGCAGCCCTTGCCTTGCGGCCGATGTCGTTCATCAGCGCGTCAATGTCAGGGCTTGGCGCAACGGTATCAAGCATAGCTCGCGTCCTTCTTCTGCCTTTCCGATTTCGAACCGACCTGCGCGGTCATTACCATGTCGTCGCGATGGACCATGGCGGCGCGCCCGGCATAACCGAGAATGGCCGCGATCTCCGCCGACTTGCGGCCGGCAATCCGACGGGCGTCGTCGGCATCGTAGCTTACCAGGCCGCGGGCGATCTCGCGGCCGGCCGGGCCGATGATCGCCACCGTATCGCCGCGGCTGAAGAGGCCGGAAACGCTGCGCACGCCGGCTGGAAGCAGGCTTTTGCCGGCCCCGAGGGCAACGACGGCGCCGTCATCGACATGCAGTTCGCCGGCCGGCTGCAACTGCCCGGCAATCCAGGTCTTGCGGGCGGTAACGGGGGTGCCCGACGGCGCGAACCAGGAGGAACGCGCGCCGTTTTCGATCGCCGACAGCGGATTGTCGGTCTTGCCGGAGGCGATGATCATCGCGCAGCCTGATGCCGTCGCAATCTTGCCGGCATCGATCTTGGTGCGCATGCCGCCGCGCGAAAGTTCCGAAGCGGCTCCGCCGGCCATCGCCTCGATCTCGGGGGTGATTTCGGCAATCGTCTCGAGGAACGTCGCGTTCGGATCGAGATGCGGTGGTGCGGTGTAGAGGCCGTCGATATCGGAGAGAAGGATGAGCAGATCGGCGCCGGTCATCGTCGCAACGCGGGCGGCCAGCCGGTCGTTGTCACCATAGCGGATCTCGCTGGTGGCGACGGTGTCGTTCTCGTTGATGATCGGCACGGCGCCGATCTTCAGGAGCTGATTGATGGTGGCGCGCGCATTGAGATAGCGGCGGCGCTCCTCGGTATCACCGAGCGTCAGCAGGATCTGGCCGGCGACGATCTCGTCGCGCGACAGGCTTTCCGACCAGGCGCGCGCCAGCGCGATCTGGCCGACGGCAGCCGCAGCCTGGCTTTCCTCCAGCTTCAGCGCGCCCGAGGGCAGGTCGAGCACCGAGCGGCCGAGCGCGATTGCGCCCGAGGAGACGACGAGCACGTCGATGCCCTTGGCCTTCAGGCTGGAGATATCGGCGCACATGGCATCGAGCCAAGCCTTCTTCAGCCCGGCCTTGCGGTCGACCAGAAGCGCAGAGCCGATCTTGATGACGATGCGGCGGTAGCGGCCAAGCGGCTTACGGCTGGTCATCGTCCTCGCCCTCATCGGTGACGACCATGTCGCGATGGCGCAGCTTCGGCACCTTGGCCGGCTTCTCTTCGGTATTGGCCTCGACGATGATGTCGCGCAGCGCGCGCAGCACCTCGGTCATGCCCTTGCCGGTGACGGCCGAAATCTGGAACGGCGTCTTGCCGCAGGCCTTGGCCAATTCCTTGGTCTTCTTCTTCAGTTCGGCATCGTCGAGCACGTCAATCTGCGACAGCGCCACGATCTCAGCCTTGTCGGCCAGCTCGTTTCCGTAGGCTTCGAGCTCGTGCTTGACCGTCTTATACGCCTTGCCGACCTTTTCCTCCTGGGCGGAGATGAGGTGGAGCAGCACGCGGGTGCGCTCGACATGGCCGAGGAAACGGTCGCCGATGCCGACCCCCTCATGGGCGCCTTCGATCAGGCCCGGAATGTCGGCAAGGATGAATTCGCGCTCGTCGATGGTGGCGACGCCAAGATTGGGATGCAGCGTGGTGAAGGGATAGTTGGCGATCTTCGGCCGGGCGCGGGTGACGGCAGCCAGGAAGGTCGACTTGCCGGCATTGGGCAGGCCGACGAGGCCGGCATCGGCAATCAGCTTCAGGCGCAGCCAGATGGTCTTTTCCTCGCCGGGCAGACCGGGATTGGCCCAATCCGGCGCCTGATTGACCGAAGTCTTGAAATGGGCGTTGCCGAAGCCGCCATTGCCGCCATGGGCGAGACAGTAACGCTGGCCTTCGACAGTCAGGTCGCAGATCAGCGTTTCCTGATCTTCCTCGAAGATCTGGGTGCCGACCGGAACCTTGAGCGTCACGTCGCTGCCATTGGCGCCGGTGCGGTTTCTGCCCATGCCATGGGTGCCGATCGTCGCCTTGAAATGCTGCTGATAGCGGAAATCGATCAGCGTGTTCAGGCCGTTGACGGCCTCGACCCAGACGTCGCCGCCGCGTCCGCCATCACCGCCATCCGGGCCGCCGAACTCAATGAATTTCTCACGTCGGAAGGAAACGCTGCCGCCGCCGCCGTCCCCGGACTTGATATAGACCTTTGCTTCGTCGAGAAATTTCATTTTACTTCCAATATTCAGTGGCAGTTGGACGGCCCGTCTTGGCCCATTCGATATAGGCGGTTCCGACGGAGGTCAAAGATTATCGTGAATTTTGCGAGCTATAACATACAGTACGGCTTCGGTCTCGACGGCAGATACGATCTGGCGCGTATTGCCCGGAGCCTCGAGGGAGCCGATGTCATCGCGCTGCAGGAGGTGACTCGCGGTTTCTCCCGCAACGGTTTTGCCGACATGGTGGCCGATGTTGCAGCCTTCTTTCCCGACTATTTCTGGGTGTATGGGCCAGCCTGCGACATGCATGTCGAAGCTGATGAAGGCGGGCTCCAGCCGGTGCCGGGCACCCGTTTCCAGTTCGGCAACATGGTGCTGTCGCGCTGGCCTGTTGTCTCGACCCGGACGCTGCTTCTGCCGCGCAGCCGGACGATCGGCAAGATCAACCCGCAGCGCGGCGCAACCGAAGCGGTAATCGCAGCCCCCGGCGGGGCGATCCGCGTCTACTCCGTCCATCTCGACCATGTCTCCGCCGACGAGCGCATCCGCCAACTGCAATTCTTGAACGCGCATATCAATGCCTTCGTCCAGGAGGGTGGGTCGCTGACGGGGGGTGGTGAATTCGACCTGCCGGAGCCGCCGCTGCCGGAGGATTATATTATCATGGGTGATTTCAACATGGAGCCGGAATCGCCGGAATATTGCGCGCTTGCCGGTGCTGGCGGCGGATATTATGGACGTGTCGCCAGGATCGGCACGCCGATGGACGCCTTTGCGGCGCTCGAGGCCTATCGCCCGGGGAGCTACAGCTGGATGGATCCCGAAGATCACGGCAAACGCATGCATCTCGATTATTGCTTCGTCAGTTGCGGCCTCGAGGGCCGGTTGAAATCCGCCCGGATCGATACGCAATCCGTCGGTTCCGACCATTTCCCACTATGGGTGGAAATCGTTGATTGAGACGCCGCCCGAGTGGCGACGTCTCGAGTTTGATCAGGCAACCTTCCGCGGCTGCAGCATGCCCGGCTGCAGCACGGTTTCGATGTGCGACACCATCGTGTTGCGAGAGAAACAATAGATTTCGCCGCAACCCGTCATGTGGAAACCGAGCTTCTCCTGCAGTCGCAGCGAAGCGGGGTTGTCGGCGAAGACGCCGGAATGGATCGGCGTCTCCGGCATGCGGCGCGAGAAGCGCTCGATGATCGCCGCTACCGCCTCGCTCATATAGCCGCGCCGCCAGTAATAGCGGTTCAGCCAGTAGCCGAGGTGCCAGCGGCCGTGGCGCAGCTCGATCGAGACGTTGCCGATATGGACATCGTCCTTATCGGTGATCGCCAGCGGCCAGTCGGGCAGGGTGCCCGAGGTGACCGGGATCAGCCAGTCCAGCGCATCCTGCCGGTCGAACGGCGCCGGTACGCGGGACAGCATGCGCGTGACCGCGAAATCGGAAAGCGATTCCGCGATCGCAGGCGCATCGCTCAGCCTGTGGGGGCGGAGCGTCAGCCGGGCGGTCGAGATAACAGGCGCGGGGCCGGGCATCATCGGCTTGACCTCAGGCCTTTGCAGCGCAGTCGTGCTCATGCGATGTTCCCCCAGCTTCGGAGGGACATCCAGGTCTTGCGGTCGAGCCTGTACCATTCGACCGGCACGTTACTGCCCAGCGCCAGCGAGGCGGCGAGCCCCGATCCCTGGAACTGGAAGCCGCACTTCTGGATGACGCGGCGCGAGGCGACATTCATTACCCGGCAGCGGGCATCGATCTGATCGACGTCCTGGCGGGTCCTGAACACCATATCGACCAGGGCATGGCAGGCCTCGGTCGTATAACCCTTGTTCCAATAGGGCTCGCCCAGCCAGTAGCCGATCTCGACGGTTCTGCCGTCCGCATGCGGCTCGACGCCGCAGCAGCCGATAAAAGCGCCGTTTTCGGCCTTGGTGATCGCATAGACGCACTTGCCAATATCGCCATTTTTCGTGCGACGCACGAAGTCAGCAGCATCATCGGCGGTATAAGGGTGCGGCATACGCGATACCATGGTGGCGACTTTGGCGTTGTTGGCGAGATGGGCAAGGGCGTCGATGTCTTCTTCGTGGGGCGCGCGCATGACGAGCCTTTCCGATAACAAGACAGGGCAATCGGTCCTTAACCGTTCCGGCCTCAGCCGTTCTTCGGAAGACCGCTGGTCTTCCCGGGGAGACCGTGATTGGTCTGCCCTTAACAATTCGCCTTGCATGGTTCAGTCCTCCTTGAGGGGTAAAGAAAAAGGGAGATGGCGCCCCATCTCCCCTGTTTTCTAGACTGAACCTGATACGGCCAGCCGGGTCGATGAGACGCCGGCTGTTTTTGAGCGCTACCGGCTTATTCCGCTGCTTCCGCTTTCGGCATGACAGACACGTAGACGCGACCGTTGGCCTTCGTTCGGTAGTTCACATTGCCGGCGGTAAGTGCAAAAATCGTGTGATCCTTGCCGAGGCCGACGTTGGAACCCGGATGCCACTGCGTCCCGCGCTGACGCACGAGGATGTTGCCTGCGATGACGGCTTCGCCGCCGAACTTCTTCACGCCAAGGCGCTTGGATTCGGAATCGCGACCGTTGCGCGAGGAACCGCCAGCTTTTTTGTGTGCCATTGGAGTTCTCCTTTAAACCTTGTCCCGTTGATCTTACTTGGCAGCCACGATGTCCGTGATACGGACGACCGTGTGATGCTGACGATGGCCGCGCGAACGCTTCGAATTCTGACGGCGGCGCTTCTTGAAGGCGATGACCTTCTTGCCGCGGTTCTGTTCGACGACTTCTGCCTTGACAGAGGCGCCGGTAACGAAGGGCGCACCGATCGCAGCGTCGGCGCCTTCGCCGATCACGAGCACTTCGGTGAATTCAATGGAATCGCCAGCGGTGGCTTCCAGCTTTTCGATGGTCAGCACGTCGTTGGCTGCCACACGGTACTGTTTACCGCCGGTCTTGATGACTGCGAACATTTTTTATCCTTTCATGTTCGTTCCAGCTCTCCTCGCCGATTGAGCAAGGTGGCCGTCTTTTTATCAGTCGAAGTTAAGCAGGGATTTCAGAGGTCTAATCCTCGAACTCTTCCTGCCGGTGAAGCGCCCCACGCAAACGCAGGACCAGCTAGGCACGGATTTCTCCAAACCTATTGCGCAGCCGAGATACGCGAGTGACAAAAAGCTGTCAAGGCAAAAGGATGGAATGGTTCGACTTTTCGGCTTGCCAGCCTGTCATTTGCCCGTTATGAGAACGCCCGCGCCGAACAAGCGCCGACCAGACCGCGGAGAGGTGGCAGAGTGGTCGAATGCACCGCACTCGAAATGCGGCATACCTGCAAGGGTATCGTGGGTTCAAATCCCACCCTCTCCGCCATCAATTTCCCGGGATTATTAACGTTTGAGATTACCGGGAGATTGCCGTGACCGGCGGTCAGAATCGCATGCATTCCAAGGCCGCACCAGAGCCGTTCCCGAATCAAAACATCGCGCTTTGCTTGCGCTGATTCTGCCCGATATCCATTGAGCGAAACAGGCAGGAGACAAATATACGGGTGGCTCTTGGTGCGGGATCTCGTCAGTTACCCAGCGCCTTCTTCACCCAGACGCCAACCTCATCGCCGCTGCTCATGTCGGGCTGCACCAGCCCGTCGATCATGAAGGTTGGCGAGACGTGGATGCCGTTCTGCCGGGCATATTTGCAGTGCCATTTGATTTCCCGGTCGAGATCCGGGATTGCGAAGGCTTCTTTCAGCTTGACGCCGCTGTAGCGTTCGAGGCGCTCGATGATCTGGTTCGGCGTCACATCCATATTCGGGCCGCCGGCATGGCGTTCAAACTCGAACTCCTCGCGATGGGCGGCAATGGCGGCCATCACTTTCCTTGCTGTCTGCTTGCCGCCTTCCAGCGTTGAGGCTGCGATGATGCAGCGGACGAGGACACCCGAATACATATGCCAGGGTTGCGACTGCAGGCGGATCTTCACGGTGATCTTGTCTTCGCCTGCCTGGCTCAGCAGTTCGTCGAGCTTGTTGAACGCTCTGACCGAGTAAGGGCAAGTCGGCTCCAGAAAGGCCTCGAAAATGCGCGGTCCATTGCCCCAAGTCAGCGGATCGGCGTGCCAGGCGGTGGTCGTCATGGAATTCCTCCGAAGGTGAGATATCTGAAGCGACTTAGGTCGCCAGGCTCCAGAAGCCATGCTTCTTGCCGTGCCGACGTTTCAGTTCCGCGACATAGTGGTCATGGGACCTGGTGTTGCCGAAGTCATCGATATGAGGCGCAAAGGATGCACAGTCCGCCAGATGCCTCGCCGCATGCTTATAGCGGCCGGACCGGCCGCTATCGAGCGCGAAATCGATCATGGAGCGCAAGGCAATGGTTGCCGCGAGCGGATGTTTCTCCGCCAGAGCTTCGGCTGCCAGCGTCATCAGCTCATAGAGATTGCCATCCAGTTCCGCCTTCCTGCTCACTACAAGTTTTGCCGCCTCGGCAGGCGTCGGCCAATTGAGAAAAAACGCAAGTGCCTGGTGGACGTCAGGAAAAGCCCGGGCATGGACAAATGCCTTCTCCTCGGCCTCAAGATCGTCGAAATCAGGCAGCCGCTTGAGGAAAGCCTTGAGGTGCTCGCCATGCAGCGACTGCTCGAAACATGTCCATCTATAGGTCTGTGCCTCCGCTGCACGCCCCAGGGCCTCGAGCGTCTCGACGCGCGCGCGCTGCCATTCGAATGGCATGTCGGCCCAGCCTCTCCTGTCGGCCTCATCCAACGTCTCAAGCGCTTCCTTCGCCCGACCGGCCGAGAGCAGACGATTGGCGATGTCGGCAGCTATCATCGGCGCCTTGCGCGCGTCCTCGGGGTGTTGGCCAATGTAGGCATCAACATCGCCCTGGGCGTCGGCAATTTCCTGCAAGGCTATGCGCACCGTCAGATCTCGCTGAGTGCCGTCGATCTCATCTTCGTAAAGGGGGCCCGCGCTGCCCCAGCCGATGATCTCGCGCTTGTCCTCCGCCGGCTTGTCTTTCGGCTCCTTGGACCATTGGATGAAGAGGGTTTTCAGGCAATCGAGACCATCCTTGCCGAGAGCTGGCGCCATCGCCGCAATCAGGTTGTCATACTGGCCGTAACCATCGTCTTGCACGGCTTTGAACACCTTCTCGGCCAGGACATTGGCGTCGATCCTGGCGGACGCGGCGATTGCGGCAGCATCCTCGCAAGCCTGATGAAAACTTTGGATGACAGAACCGCTGCTCTCGTTGGATCTCTCAAAGATCGAATTCGCCAGGGCGAGGAACTGCCATATCAGTTCGAAAGCCTCCTGGGGATCATCGGCGGCAACCGTCTCTGTGATCGTCTTGCGCTGCGTTTCCAGGTCGCTCTTCAGCGCCTTCACTTTGCGCCAGTTGATGAGGGTTCGAGCCCGGGCGATGCTGGCAAGCCGTTTTCGCACCTCACGCGCCACCTCGGCGCTGCCGTGATTGCCGGCAAGCTCCATTCGAAGCCGTCGCTTGTGGGCAGCACTGCCCATGCTGATCTCGACCAGCAGCTCGGCAAGGCGCTGCGCACCAAGGGATTCAAGATTCTTCGCATTGAGTGTTGTCTTGGCTGCCATCGGTCATCGCTATCGTTTCTGCGATGACCCTACCCTGCAGGCGGTACGAGGCCAAGGTCCGGGAATGTGCACAGGGATAATCCTCTGTGCCTCGCTATTAGCTAAAAACTAACGCTGCCTCGTAACGACTCCTAAAGCCGGTTTTGGCACCTTGTTGCCTGTCGAATATTGCTTCCAAATTTCTCGCTGGGGTTGATTATGAGTCATAATAAAGACGCCTGGGTCAGCCAGCGCGCTTATTCACTATGGGAATCGGAAGGCAGGCCGGATGGGCGTGGGGAAAGCCATTGGGCGCAGGCGCTGAGGGAGTTCGAGCAGCTGGAGCTGACGAAGGCCTCGCCTGATGGAAACGATCTCATCGAGAAGCTGAAGGCAGCCGGGCGGCTGATGCGGATCTATGACGAGGCGGCGCCCGCCGTTGAGAACGACCGGCAGATCAAGGCGGCTCGCTAGGCCGTATTTTTCAATCCCTGGGTTGCCGAAATATTCAGCGGCATTCCAGGCGGACGATCGGCCTTGCCGGCAGGCGTCTTGCCACCTCGACGAAACCGGCATCCAGAAACATCGACAGCGTTCCCGGATAGAGCTCGGCTCCGTTCGAAGCACGGGCTGCCTGATCGACAGGGTAGGCTTCGACACATTCGGCGCCGTTCGCGCTTGCGAATTCGACGGCGTGTTTCAATAACAATCGCGACAGACCCTGCCGCCGGAACGGCTTGCGGACGATGAAGCAATTGATCGACCAGACCGGCTTGTCATCCACCGGCGCAAAGGGTTTTGAGCGGCGCAGCCGATCGAATACGGCGCGTGGCGCGACACCGCACCATCCGGCCGGCTCGTTCTCATGATAGCCGAGAATGCCGGGTGCACGCCGTTCGGCGACGAGGCTTCGGAACCAATTGCGATTTCCCTCGCCCCATTCCGCCTTGTAGTCGGCATTCGGACGATACCAGTAGGCGCAGCGGCAATTCCGACCGCCTGCGCAATCGTCGAAGACCGCTTCGATATCGGCCAGGCGGTCGGCGGTGGCGGGGAAGAAAGAGAAGCGTTCCTGCATCCGGGCAAATTATGGCGCGGGCGGACGATCGGCAAGCGGTCGCCCGTGCCGGCCGATCAGCCGGCGCGGCCCTCCAGCTTGAGGTGCTCATTCTTTAGCGGCCGATGTCGTTTGGCTATCGCCGCCGATTGGCATTCGCGGGCGGGCGGCTCGTCCTGCCGCTACTGGCGTGCGGCCCAGCTCAGGCCACGTCGCAGGATGAGGGGCATGTAGGGATGGTCGAATTCGGCTGCGACATGGCCGAGGGCGGAATAGAAGATGCGGCCGGCACCGAAATGGCGCTTGAAGGCGACGGGCATCACGACATTGCGGGCTGCCGGATCGTAGGCGCCGGTGAAGGTGGTGGTCGCAAGGATTTCGACTGTGGGATCATAGTGGAGATAATATTGCTCCGAACGATAGTCGAAGTCGGGAATGCCCTCCATGACGGGATCGTCCTGGCGGGTGACGGCGACGCGGAAGTCGATGATATTGCCGGGATGGGCGACCCAGGTGACGCCGGAGACATAACGGAAAGGGGCGCTTTCCTTGAAGGACGTGGCGAGTGCACCGTGATGGCCGGCAAGCCCCAGTCCGCCGCGCACCGCTTCGACGAGGGCGCTAGCATGAGGCTTTTCGAGCGTTTCGCCGGTAATGATGGGCACCAGCAGATCGGCCTTCGCCAGCGTCGGAGATCCGAAAATGCCGAGATCGCCGGTTACCTCGACCGCAAAATCGTCCTCGCGCAGAAGGTCGGCGACGATATGAGCGCATTGCTCCGGTTCATGACCTTGCCAGCCGCCCCAAACGACCAATGCCTTCCTCATTCGCGCTCTCCCTGCCTGATGGCTGCAGACCGTTGATCATCACATGGTGGTAGAAGCCCCTTAGATCGCGCGGTTATGCAAATCACGCGAATAATTCATGAATATTGCGGGTCCGGCACACATCGCCCGGACGGGCGGCTTCGGCATTTGACGTATTGTCCGTTTGTGCCGATCGCAGTTCCTTCTTTTTATTGACGTGTATCTCGTTTAGGCTTCTCCCATCTCTCGTGAACAATAGGGTGGTGTATGGCAGGTGAAACGGTTCTTGTCGTCGGCGGCGCCGGCTATATCGGCTCGCATACGTGCCTCGACCTGGCGAACAAGGGCTATAGGCCTGTCGTCTTCGACAATTTTTCGAACGGTCATCGCGAGTTTGTCAGATGGGGGCCGGCCGAAGAGGGCGATATTCGCGATCGCGCCCGGCTGGATGAGGTGCTGGCCAAGCACAAGCCGGCGGCGATCCTGCATTTCGCGGCGCTGATCGAGGTCGGCGAATCGGTCAAGGATCCGGTTTCCTTCTACGAGAACAATGTGATCGGCACGTTGACGCTGCTTTCGGCGGCACAGGCGGCCGGCATCAATGCCTTCGTCTTCTCCTCGACCTGCGCGACCTACGGCCTGCCGCAGAGCGTGCCGCTCGACGAGACGCATCGGCAGGTGCCGATCAATCCCTACGGGCGAACGAAATATATCGTCGAACAGGCGCTTGCCGATTACGACCAGTACAGGAGCCTGCGCTCGGTGGTGCTGCGCTATTTCAATGCGGCCGGCGCCGATTTTGAGGGCCGGATCGGCGAATGGCACCAGCCGGAAACGCATGCGATACCCCTGGCGATCGACGCGGCACTCGGCCGCCGCCAAGGCTTCAAGGTGTTCGGCAGCGATTACGAGACACGCGACGGCACCTGTGTGCGCGACTATATCCATGTGCTGGATCTCGCCGATGCGCATGTGCGCGCCGTCGAATATCTGCTGAAGGGCGGCGATTCCGTTGCGCTCAACCTCGGCACCGGCACCGGCACGACGGTGAAGGAATTGCTCGGCGCGATCGAAGAAGTGTCGAACCGGCCTTTCCCGGTCGAATATATCGGCCGGCGCGAAGGCGATTCGCACACGCTGGTCGCCAATAACGACAAGGCGCGCGACGTGCTCGGCTGGGTGCCGCAGTATGATCTGTCTGAGATCATCCGCTCCGCCTGGGATTGGCATGCAAAATCCAACCAGCATTGAGAAGGCGCGCCGGCCGAACGTCCTGCTGATCACGGCGGATCAGTGGCGCGGCGATTGCCTGTCAGCCGTCGGTCACGCCTGTGTAAAGACGCCTGGTGTCGATGCGCTGGCGCGGGAAGGCACGCTCTTCCGGCGGCACTATGCCGGCGCGGCACCCTGCTCGCCGGCGCGGGCCACGCTCTATACCGGCCTCTATCAAATGAACCACCGCGTCTGCCGTAACGGTTCGCCGCTCGATGCCCGCTTTGACAATCTGGCGCTGGCCGCCCGGCGGGCGGGATATGACCCGACGCTGTTCGGTTACACGGATACGGCGCCCGATCCGCGCGGGATGGATGCCGGCGATCCGCATCTGACGACCTACGAAGGCGTGCTGCCGGGTTTTACGGCCCGCCAGCTTCTGCCCGAGCACGAAAGACAATGGCTCTCCTGGCTACGGTCCCGCGGCCATGCCGATGCCGTCAGCCGCGATATTCACATTCCCGTCGGTGCGGAAGCGGGAGAAATCTCAGATGCAGCGCCGGCCTATTCGCGCGACGAGACCCAGACGGCTTTCCTGGCCGGCGAGTTCATTCGCTGGGTGGGCGAACAGGACAGGCCGTGGTTTGCGCATGTCTCTTTCTTGCGTCCGCATCCGCCGTTCTCCGTGCCGGAGCCGTTCAACCGAATGTTCAAGCCGGGGGACGGACCGGTTTTTACACGCACGGCAAACTGCGAAGCCGAACAGGACGGTCATCCCTACCTCGCCTATGCCATGCCACGCTCCGACAAGGGCAGCTTCATTCACGGTGCAACGGGGCCGCTCAGCGACTGGAACGGTGAGGATTTCGCTGCGATCCGGGCGATCTATTACGGCATGATATCAGAGGTCGATGCGCAGCTCGGCCGTATCTGGCAGGCCCTCAAGGATGCGGATGCCTGGGACGATACGCTTGTTGTCTTCACCTCCGACCACGCCGAGATGGCGGGCGATCACTGGACGCTCGGCAAGGGCGGTTACTTCGACGGCAGCTACCATATTCCGCTTGTCATTCGCGATCCCGCAAGCAGTGCTGCGGGTGGGGTCGTCGACAAATTCACCAGCGCTGCCGATATTTTTCCGACACTTTGCCAAAGGCTCGGCGTCGACGCGAAGAACGGGCTCGATGGCCGGTCGCTCATGCCGTTTGTCAAGGGTGGCAGCGGACAGAACTGGCGGGACGCGGCATTCTGGGAGTTCGATTTCCGCGACATTGCGCATGGCGAGGCCGAGCGGCATTTCCGGCTGCGGTCCAATGAATGCAATCTCGCGGTGATCCGCGACGCGCGGTTCAAATATGTGCATTTTACCGCATTGCCGCCGCTCCTCTTTAATCTTGCCGATGATCCGATGGAGCTCGACAATGTCGCGGCGGATCCGGCCTATGCGGCGATAAGGCTCGACTATGCCGAGAAGCTGCTGTCGCTCCGAGCACGGCATCTCGATCAGACGCTCGCTTATACCGAACTGACGGAAAGAGGGCCGGTGACCCACCGGCCCTGATGTTAGTCTAGCCGAGCCGAACTAGGGTTCAGCCGAGATAATCGCGCTTGCCGATCGGAGCACCCTGGCTACGCAGGATGGCGTGGGCCGTCGCGACGTGGAAGTAGAAGTTCGGCAGGGCGAAGGTGGCGATGTATTCGTCGCCCGGCAGCACGATACCACTCTTTCCCGGCAGGGTGATCTGGCGGGTTTGCGTGCCTTCCAGTGCTTCCGCCGAGAAGCCGGCGAGATAGGCTTCGGTCTTTGCCAGGCGCTCACGCAGGTCGTCGAACGTCGTTTCGTTATCCTCGAACTTCGGGGCGTCGGTCGCCGTCAGGCGGGCGAGCGCAAATTTGGCGGTGTCGCTGGCGCGCTGATACTGGCCGGAGAGCGGCAGCATGTCGGGCGCAAGGCGAGCGGTGACCAATATGAGGGGATCAATATTCTTTTCCTTCGCATAGGCTTCGGCCTTGTCGAGGTAGGTTTTCAGGCTGGCGAGACCGCGCTGGAACATCGGAACGGTGAGGCGATACATCGAAATGGACATCTGTCCTGTCTCCAAAATCTTCAAATGATTGGGTCGCGGCGAGAGGTCGAAGGCGTCTGCGGCCGTGAGCCTGTCTTCGACCCTGCATAGATGGATGCTCGTTTCGTCTTTCACAACACCGACAATGCGGGCCTCGGTCCTGAAGCCCGCATGGCATTGCGCTCTCATCCATATCTTGACGCCGCTAAAGATACTTGACGCCGCTCCCAGAAAATGGAATGAATATTCCGCAGAGCGGATTTGACGGTTTGTTTGTTCCGTTTTTGTGGAGCGCCGCGGGAGAGGTGGCGCGGGGAATTGCGGCTTCAGAGCAAATGCCTGGGGCTCCGGCGTGAGGAGGGTGCAGCCGGGCACCGCTTTGTGGAGGAAGTAAAATGAAAAAGTTTATCCTGGGCACTGCGATGGCGCTCGTCATGTCGACGGCGGCTCACGCGGAAACTGTCGGCGTCTCGATGGCGAAATTCGACGACAATTTCCTGACGGTTCTGCGCAACGGCATGACCGATTATGCAAAGACACTCAGCGGTGTGACGCTGCAGGTCGAAGACGCACAGAACGACGTTTCCAAGCAGCAGAGCCAGATCCAGAATTTCATCGCCTCCAAGGTCGATGCAATCATCGTCAACCCTGTCGATACCGATGCAACCACGGCAATGTCGAAGCTCGCGGCCGATGCCGGCATTCCGCTGGTTTACGTCAACCGTCAGCCGGTCAACGTCGACACGCTGCCGGACAAGCAGGCCTTCGTCGCTTCCAACGAGCAGGAATCCGGCACGCTGGAAACCAAGGAAATCTGCCGCATTCTCGGCGGCAAGGGCAAGGCCGTCGTGATCATGGGCGAGCTCTCCAACCAGGCTGCGCGCATGCGGACCCAGGACGTCCACGACGTCATCAAGACGGATGAATGCAAGGGCCTGGAGATCGTCGAAGAGCAGACGGCGAACTGGGACCGCACCCAGGGCGCCGACCTGATGACCAACTGGCTCTCCAGCGGCATCGAATTCGACGCCGTGATCTCCAACAACGACGAAATGGCGATTGGCGCCATCCAGGCGCTGAAGGCGGCCGGCAAGGATATGACCAAGGTTGTCGTCGGCGGTGTCGACGCCACGCAGGACGCGCTTGCCGCCATGCAGGCGGGTGATCTCGACGTCACGGTGTTCCAGGATGCCGCCGGCCAGGGCAAGGGCTCGCTCGATGCAGCGCTCAAGCTCGCCAAGGGCGAAAAGATCGACAAGAAGGTCTACATTCCCTTCCAGCTCGTGACGCCTGCCAACGTCAAGGACTTCGTCACCAAGAACTGAGGGGAAGGCCAAGCAGGATGCGGGCAAAGCCCGCATCCTTTTCGCCTACCCGTATCCGGAGGAGATGATATGGCCGTCAGCCCGACAACCATGGCCGCCGTGCGCGCGAGCGGCGCAGTTCCGAATGCGGAATATCTCTTGAGCGCCGAGGGTGTCCGCAAGGAATTTCCCGGTGTCGTCGCCCTCGACGACGTGCAGTTCCGACTGAAGCGCGCCTCCGTGCATGCGCTGATGGGCGAAAACGGCGCCGGCAAATCGACGTTGATGAAGATCCTCGCCGGTATCTACACGCCCGACAAGGGCGATATTCGCCTGAAGGGGATCGAAATCCAGCTGAAATCTCCGCTCGACGCGCTGGAGAACGGCATTGCCATGATCCATCAGGAACTGAACCTGATGCCGTTCATGACGGTTGCCGAAAATATCTGGATTCGCCGCGAACCGAAGAACCGCCTCGGTTTCATCGATCACGGCGTGATGCACCGCATGACCGAGGAGTTGTTTACCCGGCTCAATATCGCAATTGATCCTGATATCGAGGTCCGGTTCCTGTCTGTCGCCAACCGGCAGATGGTCGAGATCGCCAAGGCGGTTTCCTATAATTCCGACGTGTTGATCATGGACGAGCCGACTTCGGCGCTGACGGAGCGCGAGGTCGAGCATCTTTTCCGTATCATCCGCGACCTCAGGGCCCAAGGCATCGGTATCGTCTACATCACCCACAAGATGAACGAGCTCTTCGAGATTGCCGACGAGTTTTCCGTCTTCCGCGACGGCCGATATATCGGCACGCATGCCTCAACCGACGTCACCCGCGACGACATCATCCGGATGATGGTCGGGCGCGAGATCACCCAGATGTTTCCCAAGGAAGAGGTGCCGATCGGCGAGGTCGTGCTCTCCGTCAAGGATCTGTGTCTCAACGGCGTTTTCAAGAACGTCTCCTTCGAGGTCAGGGCCGGCGAAATCCTCGGTGTGGCCGGCCTGGTCGGCTCCGGCCGGTCGAACGTCGCTGAAACGCTGTTTGGCGTGACGCCGGCAAGTTCCGGCTCGATCGAGCTCTACGGCAAGCCGGTGACCATTTCTTCGCCGACCGAGGCCATCCGCAATCGCATGGCGTTCCTGACCGAAGACCGGAAAGATACCGGCTGCCTGTTGATCCTCGATATTCTCGAGAACATGCAGATCGCCGTTCTGCAGGACAGATACGTCAAGGGCGGCTTCGTGCAGCAGGGCGCAGTCGAGGCAACCTGCGAAGACATGGCAAAAAAGCTGCGCGTGAAAACGCCCAATCTTTACGAGCGGGTGGAAAATCTTTCGGGCGGCAATCAACAGAAGGTGCTGATCGGCCGCTGGCTGCTCACCAATCCGCGCATCCTCATCCTTGACGAGCCGACGCGCGGCATCGATGTCGGCGCCAAGGCGGAAATCCACCGGTTGGTCGTGGAGATGGCGCGAAACGGCGTGGCGGTGGTGATGATCTCGTCCGAGATGCCCGAGGTTCTCGGCATGAGCGACCGCATCATGGTCATGCACGAGGGACGCGTGACCGGTTTCCTCAATCGCGACGAAGCAACGCAGATAAAGGTGATGGAGCTGGCTGCGCAGTGATGCGTCGACGGCGATCGTCCAAGGGAGGTTTGACATGACTACCAAGGCAGCAGAGAGCGCGGCTCCGCTCGCAACCCGGCAAAGGCGGCGGCGCATACCGACGGAACTCAGCATTTTCCTCGTGCTCGTCGGCATCGCACTCATCTACGAAGTGCTCGGCTGGATGTTCATCGGCCAAAGCTTCCTGATGAATTCGCAGCGTCTGACGATCATGATCCTGCAGGTCTCCGTCATCGGCATCATCGCCGTCGGCGTCACGCAGGTCATCATCACCGGCGGCATCGACCTTTCGTCGGGTTCGGTCGTCGGCATGACGGCGATGATCGCAACGAGCTTTGCCCAGTCCTCGACCTGGGGACGGGCCGTCTTTCCCTCGCTGACCGACCTGCCGGCTTTCGTGCCCATCGTCGTCGGTCTGCTGATCGGGGCGGCGGCCGGCCTCGCGAACGGCGCGCTCATCGCCTACACCAAGATCCCGCCGTTCATTGCCACACTTGGCATGTTCGTTTCGGCCAGAGGCGTGGCGAAGTGGTATACGAAGGGACAGCCGGTTTCCGGAATCACCGAGCAGTTTCATTTCATCGGAACGAAAGCCTGGCCGGTTGTCGTCTTCCTGGTCGTTGCACTGATCTTTCATATCGCGCTGCGCTACACCCGCTACGGCAAGTTCACCTATGCCATCGGCGCGAATCCGCAGGCCGCGCGTGTTTCCGGCATCAACATCGAGGCTCATCTCGTCAAGGTCTATGTGATTGCGGGATTGCTTGCCGGCCTTGCCGGTATCGTCACTGCGGCACGTGCGGAAACCGCACAGGCCAGCATGGGTGTCGGATATGAACTTGACGCGATCGCCGCGACCGTCATCGGCGGCACCTCGCTCACCGGCGGTGTCGGGCGCATCACCGGCACAGTCATCGGCACCATCATTCTCGGCGTCATGACCTCCGGCTTCACCTTCCTCAGGATCGACGCCTACTACCAGGAGATCGTCAAGGGCCTCATCATCGTCGCGGCTGTTGTCATCGACGTCTACAGACAGAAGAAACGCCGCAAGCACTAATTTCCGGCAGCGTGATCCGATAGTTTTGCGGGGGCCTCGGCCCCCGTTCCGTTTTGAGAGCATGATGCCGAAGAATGTGAGCGGTTTTCGGACGACATCACGCTCTAACTATTTAACTTAGAAGAGCATTCAGATTTTAAGCCGAACTGGCCGAAAATCATCCTGTTCCAGCGTCGATGACGGATTTTTAAAAAAAGAGGTGGCGAATTCCGTCAGCTTTTCTATTCTGCCGCTTCATTCGCCCGCTCGGGCAGCGCAGGAAGACAGATGCAATTCGTATTTGACGGTCACAACGACGTTCTCCTTCGACTCTGGACACATTCAAAAGACGGCAGCGACCCGATCGCGGAATTCGCAGACGGCACGACGGTCGGCCATATCGATGCGCGTCGCGCCAGAGAGGGCGGTCTTTCGGGCGGTCTCTGCGCCATCTACATTCCCTCGGGCGATCTCGTCTTTGCCGATCCGGATGCTAACGGTCGCTATATCACGCCGATGGCGGCACCTCTTGATCCGCTGCCTTCCCTTGCCATCGCCAATGAAATGGCGGCGATCGCGCTGCGGCTCGACCAAGCTGGCGCCTGGCGGCTCTGCCGGACGGTGAAAGATATCCGCGGCGCCATGGCGGATAACATTTTTGCCGCCGTCTTGCATATGGAAGGTTGCGAGGCGATCGGCGCCGATCTCTCGGCGCTCGAGGTATTCTACGCGGCGGGGCTGCGGTCGCTCGGGCCGGTCTGGAGCCGGCACAATGTCTTCGGTCACGGCGTGCCCTTCGCCTTCCCAATGTCGCCGGACACGGCGCCCGGCCTGACCGATGCCGGCTTCGCGCTGGTCAGGGAATGCAATCGCCTCGGCGTCCTGATCGACCTTGCTCATATCACCGAGAAGGGTTTCTGGGACGTGGCGAAGACGACGGATCAGCCGTTGGTCGCCACTCATTCCAATGCCCACGCCCTGACGCCGGTCGCGCGCAACCTGACAGACAGGCAGCTCGATGCGATCCGCGAAAGCCGCGGGCTCGTCGGCATCAATTATGCCACCGCCATGCTGCGTGCCGACGGCCGCTCGGACAGCGATACGCCGCTTGCCGACATGATCCGCCATATCGACTATCTCGTGAACCGCATCGGCATCGATTGCGTGGCGCTCGGATCGGACTTCGACGGGGCCACCATTCCTGAGGAAATCGGTGATGCAGCCGGCAATCAGAAGCTGATTGCCGCTCTCAGAGAGGTTGGCTATGCTGATGCCGACCTCGCAAAACTTGCCCGTGAAAACTGGCTTCGCATTCTGGCCCAAGCTTGGCGGGAGGACCGCGCCTAAGCCTTTCCTAATCCAATCAAAAAACAGGGGAACAGACCATGATGATGACCAAACTCAGCCGCAATTTTCGCATGCTTTCCGCCGGAGCCGCGCTTTCGCTCCTGATGATGGCGGCACCCGCCGCCTTCGCCGAGACGCCGAAGGATACGCTGGTCGAAGGAGTTGCCATCGACGATATCATCACGATGGATCCGGGCGAGGCTTTCGAGCTTTCGACGGCTGAAATCACCACCAACAGCTACAGCCTGCTTGTTCGTCTCGACATGGACGATACGTCGAAGGTGAAGGGCGATCTCGCCGAGAGCTGGAGCGTTTCCGATGATGGCCTCACCTATACGTTCAAGCTCAAGTCAGGCCTGAAATTTGCCTCCGGCAACCCGGTCACCGCCGAAGATGTCGCCTGGTCCTTCGAACGCGCCGTCAAGCTCGACAAGAGCCCGGCCTTCATCCTCACCCAGTTCGGCCTGACCGGCGACAACGTCACGGAAAAAGCCAAGGCTGCCGATGCCGGCACTTTCGTCTTCACGGTCGACAAGGCCTATGCGCCGAGCTTCGTGCTCAACTGCCTGACGGCAACCGTCGCTTCCGTCGTCGACAAGAAGCTGGTGCTGGAGCATACGAAGGCGGTGACGCCGGATGCCGAGCACAAATACGACAATGATTTCGGCAATGAGTGGCTGAAGACCGGCTATGCCGGTTCCGGCGCCTACAAGATGCGCGAATGGCGCGCCAACGAAGTCGTCGTGCTGGAGCGCAATGACAATTATTACGGCGACAAGCCAAAGCTCAACCGCGTCATCTACCGCTACATGAAGGAAAGTTCGGCGCAGCGGCTGGCGCTCGAAGCTGGCGACATCGATATCGCCCGCAATCTCGAGCCGGGCGACCTCGATGCCGTTGCGAAGAATGCCGATCTGGCGACGACGAGTGCGCCGAAAAGCACGATCTATTATGTCAGCCTGAACAACAAGAACGAGAACCTGAAGAAGCCGGAAGTCCAGGAAGCTTTTAAGTATCTGGTCGACTACGACGCGATCGGTGCGACTTTGATCAAAGGGATCGGCGAAATCCACCAGACTTTCCTGCCGAAGGGACAGCTCGGTGAGCTCGACGAGAATCCCTACAAGCTCGATGTCGCCAAGGCCAAGGAACTGCTCGCCAAGGCCGGCGTGCCTGATGGTTTCTCGATCACCATGGACGTGCGTAACACGCAGCCGGTGACGGGCATTGCCGAATCCATGCAGCAGACGCTGGCACAGGCCGGCGTCAAGATGGAAATCATCCCCGGCGACGGCAAGCAAACGCTGACCAAATATCGTGCCCGCACCCACGACATGTATATCGGCCAGTGGGGTTCTGATTATTTCGACCCGAATTCCAATGCCGACACCTTCACCGGCAACCCCGACAATTCCGATGCCGGCACGGTGAAGACGCTCGCATGGCGCAACACCTGGGAAGCGCCGGAACTCGACAAGCAAGCCAAGGCCGCACTTCTCGAACGCGACGCAGCCAAGCGCGCCGCCATATATCAGGACATCCAGAAGAAGTACCTGGCAAACAGCCCCTTCGTCTTCATCTTCCAGCAGACCGAGGTGGCTGGCTACCGCAAAAGCGTGAAGGACTTCAAGCTGGGTCCGAGCTTCGACACCAATTTCGTCGGTCCGATCGCCAAGGAATAATCCGGCGGGATTGAGTGGCTTGAGCACCATCGAAACAACACAGGAGGCGCGGCCCCGAAAGGGCCGTGCCGGCGCCTTTGCAAAGGCGTTAGGGCGGTTTTTGTTTGCCGCCGTCACCACCTATCTCGGCCTGCTGGCCGTCACCTTCTTCATCGGCCGCGTCGTGCCGATCGATCCCGTGCTCGCCATCCTTGGCGATCGCGCACCCAACCATGTCGTCGAGCGCGTGCGCCAGGAGATGGGCTTCAACCTGCCGCTCTACCAGCAGTTCTTCATCTATATCAAAGGCATCCTGTCCGGCGATTTCGGCAATTCGGTCCTGACGACCAATCCGGTGATGGTCGATATTCGCCGTGCATTTCCGGCGACAGTGGAGCTCGCGACGCTCGGAACGCTGATCGGCGCTTTCGTCGGCGTGCCGCTCGGGGTTCTCGCCGCGGTGCGCCGCGGCAGCATCGTCGACCAGGTGGTGCGGGTCATTGGCTTGATCGGTTATTCGGTGCCGATCTTCTGGCTGGCGCTGATCTCGCTTGTGATCTTCTATGCGCAACTGCGCTGGGTGGCCTTTCCCGGCCGCATCGACATCGTCTTCGAATACACGTTCACGCCGATCACCGGCTTCTACCTGCTGGACAGTGCCTGGCAGGGGCAGTGGGATGTCTTCTATGATGTCTTCCGCCACATCATCCTGCCTGCCTCCTTGCTCGGATATTTCTCGCTCGCCTATATCAGCCGGATGACGCGCAGCTTCATGCTGAACGAGCTTTCCCAGGAATATATCGTCGCCGTACGTGCCAAGGGGCTTTCGGAAACGCGGGTGATCTGGGGCCATGCACTGCGCAATGCCGCCGTGCCGCTCGTTACCGTCATTGCGCTTTCCTATGCCGGCCTGCTCGAGGGATCGGTACTGACCGAGACCGTCTTTTCCTGGCCAGGCATCGGGCTCTACATCACCAATTCGCTGCAGAACGCCGACATGAACGCCGTGCTCGGCGGCACGATCGTCATCGGTACGGTCTTCATCGGCATCAATCTTCTGTCCGATCTTCTCTACCGGACGCTCGACCCGAGGACGCGAAATCGATGACGGCCAATGCCAGCCCATCTCCTGCGATGAGCCGCCGCGAATGGCTGCTCTCCGACCGGCCGCAATCGCGCATGCAGGCCCGCCTCGGCCGCACCTATGTCACCTGGCGGCAGTTCACGGCAAACAGGCTCGCTGTCGTCGGCCTGCTGATCATCGTGGCGCTGCTTTTTATCGCCGCCTTTGCCGATGTGATCGCCACGCATAATCCCGTTGTCGGCGATCTGCGCAACGCCCGCCTGCTGCCGCCCGGCACGGGGGAATTCTGGCTCGGTTCGGATGACCAGGGCCGTGATATTTATTCCCGGCTGATCTACGGATCGCGATTGACGCTCCTTGTCGTCGCGCTCGTTGCCGTCATCTCGGCACCGATCGGGTTGATCGTCGGCACCGTCTCCGGTTATGCCGGAGGCTGGGTGGATGCGACGCTGATGCGCATCACCGATATCTTCCTTGCCTTTCCGAAGCTGGTGCTGGCGCTTGCCTTCGTCGCCGCTCTCGGTCCCGGCATCCAGAACGCGATCATCGCCATCGCCATCACCTCCTGGCCGCCCTATGCGCGCATCGCTCGTGCCGAGACGCTGGCGGTCCGGCGTTCCGACTATATTTCGGCGGTGAAGCTGATGGGTGCCTCGCCGCTTCGCATTGTCGTGCGCCATGTCATGCCGCTCTGCATTTCCTCGCTGATCGTGCGCGTGACGCTCGACATGGCGGGCATCATCCTGACGGCGGCCGGTCTCGGTTTCCTCGGCTTGGGCGCGCAGCCACCATTGCCGGAGTGGGGTGCGATGATCGCCTCGGGCCGGCGCTTCATCCTCGATCAATGGTGGGTCGCGGCGATGCCCGGCATCGCCATCCTCATCGTCAGCCTCGGCTTCAATCTCCTCGGCGACGGCCTGCGCGACGCGCTCGATCCGAAGGAGAGCGGCCAATGACGACACTTCTGACGGTGGACAAGCTCAAGGTCAGCTACCCCACGCGCACGGGCGTGATCGAGGCCGTGCGCGGCGTCTCCTTCACGCTCGGCAAGGAAAGGCTCGGCATCGTCGGCGAATCCGGTTCCGGCAAGTCGCAGACCGGACGGGCGATCATGGGCCTGACGCCGAAACACGGCATCGTCACGGCCGACAGGCTTAATTTCAACGGCATCGATCTGATCAATGCGTCTGCCGGCGAAAGGCGCAGGCTGCGGGGCAAGCGCATCGCCATGATCCTGCAGGATCCGAAATATTCGCTCGATCCCGTCATGTCGATCGGACGGCAGATCTGCGAGACACTGCGCACACATGAGAAGGTCGGCAAGGCGGAGGCGCGCGAGCGCGCGCTCGCCATGCTGGAAGCGGTGCAGATCCGCGACCCGAAGCGTGTCTTCGACCTGCATCCGCACGAAGTTTCGGGCGGCATGGGGCAGCGGGCGATGATCGCCATGATGCTCATTGCCGGGCCTGAGCTGCTGATTGCCGACGAGCCGACCTCGGCGCTCGACGTGACGGTGCAACTCGACGTGCTGAGGATCATGGACAAGCTGGTGTCCGAGCGCGGCATGGGGCTGATCTTCGTCTCCCACGATCTGAGGCTGGTCTCTTCCTTCTGCGACCGCGTCATCGTCATGTATGCCGGAAAGATCGTCGAGGAACTGGCGGCGGCCGATCTCAAACATGCGCAGCATCCCTATACGCAAGGACTGCTGAATTGCATGCCCGAGATCGGTGCAAACCGCCATCCGCTGCCGGTGCTCGACCGCAAGCCGGAGTGGGCGGCATGAGTGCAGCTCTCCAAGTCGACAATCTCAGCGTCGTCTACGACCATTTTCATGCGCTGAAGGATGTCAGCATCGCCGTCCAACACGGCGAATCCTTTGGCCTCGTCGGTGAGTCCGGCTCGGGAAAATCGACCTTGCTGCGGGCCGTTGCAGGGCTTGCGCCGATCAGCGGCGGCGCGATCCACATCGACGACGAAGTGTTGAAAGGTTCGAAGCGCAGCAAAGTCTTCTACCGGCGCGTGCAAATGGTCTTCCAGGATCCTTATGGTTCGCTGCATCCGCGCCAGACCATCGACCGGCTTCTGCTCGAACCGCTTGCAATCCACGGCATCGCCGACAGCGACAAGCGCATCGCCCGGGCGCTCGACGAGGTCGGCCTCGGCAATGGTTTCCGTTTCCGCTACCCGCACCAGCTCTCCGGCGGCCAGCGCCAGCGCGTGGCGATCGCCCGGGCGCTGATCGTGGAACCGTCAATCCTGCTGCTCGATGAGCCGACATCGGCACTCGACGCCTCGGTGCAGGCCGAGGTGCTGAACCTGCTGGAGCAGATCCGACGCGACCGCAAGCTCACCTTCGTGATGGTGAGCCACGATCTCGGTGTCGTCACCCATATGTGTGAGCGGCTCGCCGTGATGCGCAACGGCGCCGTCGTCGAGCGGTTGAGCTCGCAAGAGCTGGCGACGGGTGCGGTTCATGAGGACTATACGAGAAATTTGATGATCGCGAGCAAGGGTTTCGTCAAAGCCTGAAAGCCAATCTTTTCAAACCTTTGAAAAGAAAAGATCGGCGGCGCTGTTAAGGATAATGTTTTCCTAAAAGACGACCATTCGACTAGACTATTGACAGCTGCCTTGCTTCTGTCATGATCCCGTTAACGTTTGTTAGCTTTCGTGATCGATGGAGGTTGAAGCATGTTCTTTCTCGGTGGGATGACCATGGGCTACCTCGATCCTCCGGTTAAAACCGATCGCCGGGAACAGATTTCGGTATCCCTTCCCGCGGAAAAGGACCGCCGGCTGATCGAGGCTTCCTCCAACCCGCCTGAGAAGGAGAGTGCCGTCGAGCGCTCGTTGATCTGGGCATGGCGCACGCTCTGCTAAAAGGGCTGGTTGAATTTTCTCTTCCGTTCGCTCTAGACGGAATTTTATCTCTACCTACTTGATAGAGAAAATAAGAATATAAGCGCGAGCCGCACAACCGGCCGCACGAGAACAACGGAGGCGACATATGGCAGATCTGGGTATTTCGCATGCTCACGTGAACCAGTATGGTTCCGTACCGACCAAGAAGCCGCTCACCACACGCCACAGGCTTCAGACGGTGCTTCATGGAGCGATCTTCACCGCGGCGTTCCTGTTCGTCGTGGCCATGGTTTGCGGCGTCGTCGGGTAATCCGGTGGAAGATTGAGCGTCGGCAGATGCCGGCGCTGCGGCGGTTTCCGCCCTTATTGAATTCCGAACATTAATTTGTCTCGGCTTTCTCACTCATCGTCATTCTTCTATTCTTTTCACGCCATCCAAAGCGCGCCACGGCGAACTTGCTCATGCGCGGGGTGCAGGCTCGCCCAAATCGCTGTCAGGCGTAGGATCTGGCGATCGTCTTCTTTTCTTTTTCTGAAATCGAAGCTGTTGATCGCCGGGACCAGGGGCCGGCATTTTCGTCATTCCCACCGCCCAGACAAGCTCGGCGGGCAAGCGGTGAACGCCTCTTGACTTGAATTATCCCGATAGTGTCCAAATTTTCGACATGGCTTTCGCGGAGAGGTATCGATGGTCTCGATCCTGTCGGGCCGCGTCCTGAACCAGGGCTTAGCCCGTCTGCATCGCTTGCCAAGTGTCGTTCACCCCCACTTCATCGATCTTTGAAGAATAGGGCTCCGTTCATGTAGCAGTCATGATAAGCAGTGCAAAAGGCTGAGCAAAACAGCCATAACTTCGTTTGGATCCAGAACCGAACCCATGTCTATTTCCAATCTTTCTCCGAGCCTTTCGCGCGAACCCGAGACGAAGCAGATCGATCATAACGATTCGATCCGCTCGACCTATCTTTCCATCGAGGACATCAAGGCGATGGGCGATGCGGTCGCCCGCAACGGCGTCGACAAGCTGCCGGCTTTCGCTCCCTTCGATTTCTTCGCCCGCCATAAGGAAAACGAGAAGGAAATTCTGCGTGTCTACCGGACCACGGCGACCGACGTCGAAGCCGGCGAGACGATCACGCCGGCGGCAGAATGGCTGCTGGACAATCATTATATCGTCGAAGAGGCGATCCAGGAGGTGCGGCGCGACTTCCCTCGCCGCTTCTATCGCGAATTGCCGACCATGGTCGTCGGCGGCGTCGAGGTGCCGCGCACCCTCGTGCTTGCCTGGCTCTATGTCGCTCATACCCATAGCACGATCTCGCAGGAAAGCCTGACGGCGCTGGTCGATGGCTTCCAGGCCAGCGAGACGCTCAGGATCGGCGAACTCTGGGCGTTGCCCTCCCTCGTGCGCTATGTGCTCGTCGAAAACCTTCGCCGCATTTCGAGCCGTGTCGAAGCAAGCCGCCGCCTGCGCCGCCGCGCCAACGAGGCGGCCGATGAATTGGTGCGCCTAACGGATCCAGCCGGGGCGACCGCGTATCTGAAGACGCTGGAATCGCTTGCCGAGGACAATACCTTCTCGACGCAGTTCCTCTATCGCCTGCGCGACGGCTCGCAGACGTCGAGCCTGGCGATCACCTGGCTCGATGCGCGGCTGGAAGAGCTCGGCCGCAACACCGAAGAGACGACGACGGCCGAACACAGCCGACTCTCTTCCGGCAACGTGACGATGGGCAACATCATCCGCAGCCTTCGCGAGATCGATGACGCCGAATGGTCGGTCTGGGTCGAGCAGGTCAGCCATGTCGACAAGCTGCTCTGGGAGCATTCGGATTACGGCATCCTCGATTCCGGCTCGCGCAACAAATATCGCAAACAGATCGAGAAGCTGGCCAAGCGCTCGCCGCTGACGGAAATGGAAATCGCCCAGCTGGCGCTCGACATGACTGACGCCGCCAAGGCCTCCGACGAGCCGCAGCCGCACGAACCGAATGTCGGCGGCTTCCTGTCGGGCGCGCAGCGGCCGAAGCTCGAGGCGCGGGCGAACTATCGCCCGACGATCATCCAGCATTTTGTGCGCGCCGTGCGCCGGTTCAACTGGCTGGCGATTGCCGTGCCCGTCATGCTGCTGACCATCATCGCCATGGCGATCGTCGGCAAATTCATGGCGAATGCCGGCATGGGTGCGTTTGAAATCGCCTTGCTGCTGATCATGTTCTCGGTGCCGGCGTCGGAGGGGGCGACAGGTCTCTTCAACACCTTGCTATCCTTCTTCGTGACGCCGGCGCGCCTCGTCGGCTACGAGTTCAAGGAAGGCATTCCGGAAGATGCGCGCACGCTGCTCGTCGTGCCCTGCCTGATCTCGAACCGCGACAGCGTCGACGATCACGTTCGCAATCTCGAGGTTCATTATCTCGCCAATCCGCGCGGTGAGATCTATTTCGCGATGCTCAGCGACTGGCCGGACAGCGAGGTCGAGGAAACGCCTGCCGATCTCGAGGTTCTCGATTATGCCAGGCGCGAGATCGCCAATCTCTCCGCCCGCTATGCCTATGACGGCAAGACGCGTTTCTATCTGTTGCATCGCCGCCGCCTCTACAATCCCGCGGAAGGCGTCTGGATGGGCTGGGAGCGCAAGCGCGGCAAGCTGCACGAGCTGAACATGCTTCTGCGCGGCGACCGCGACACGACCTATCTGCCGGGCGCCAATACCGTGCCGGCCAATGTGCAATATGTCATGACGCTCGATGCCGATACGCGCCTGATGCGCGATGCCGTCACCAAGCTCGTCGGCAAGCTCTATCATCCGATCAACCGCCCGGTCATCAATCCGAAAACCGGCCGCGTCGAAAGCGGCTATGGCGTCTTGCAGCCGCGTGTCACCCCGTCGCTGACGACGGGCAAGGACGCGTCGGTCTTCCAGCGCGTCTTTTCAATCAACCGTGGCCTCGATCCTTACGTCTTCACCGTTTCCGACGTCTATCAGGATCTCGCCGGCGAAGGCACCTTCACCGGCAAGGGCCTTTACCATGTCGATGCCTTCGAAGCGTCGTTGAAGGGCCGGATCGACGAGAACTCCGTGCTCAGCCACGATCTTCTCGAAGGCTCGATGGCGCGTTGCGCGCTCGTCACCGATCTCGAACTGGTGGAGGATTTCCCGATCCGCTACGAGGTGGAAACCTCGCGCCAGCATCGCTGGGCACGCGGCGACTGGCAGCTTCTCCCCTACATGTTCAATCCGAAATACGGCGTCACGGCACTCGGCCGTTGGAAGATGTTCGACAATCTGCGCCGCGTCGCTGACGCCGATCGCCTGGTTCTTCGCCTCCGTGCTCGGCTGGTATTTCATGGGTCCGCTCGGGGCGCTGATCTGGCAGATTCTGCTGATCTTCTGCCTCTTCGTCGCGCCGACGCTGTCGCTCATCAACGGCATCATCCCGCGCACCAGCGATATCATCGCCCGCGCCCATCTCTATACGGTCTGGTCCGATATCACGGCCGCCAATGCGCAGGTTGCGCTGCGCATCGTCTTCATCGCCGATTCGGCTTGCATGATGGCGGATGCGATCGGCCGTTCGCTCTATCGCCTGTTCGTCAGCCGCAAGCTGATGCTGCAGTGGCGGACCGCCGCCAGCGTTCAGGCCGGTGGCCAGGGCACGCTGATCTCCTATTACAAGGCGATGTGGCATGCGCCGGCGCTGGCGCTGCTGGCGCTCGGTTTCGCAGCCCTTCCCGGTGACAACGCCTTTCTCGTCGGCATTCCCTTCGCGCTGCTGTGGATCCTCTCGCCTGTCGTCGCCTGGTATGTCAGCCAGTCGGCGGAGACCGAGGACCGGCTCGAGGTCGCCGATTCCGTGTCGAGCGAACTGCGCAAGATCGCCCGGCGCACCTGGCGTTATTTCGAGACCTTCACGACGGCCGAGCAGAACTATCTGCCGCCGGACAATATCCAGGAAACGCCGCATGTGATTGTCGCGGCGCGCACCTCGCCGACCAATATCGGCGTCTATCTGCTTTCCGTCGTTTCCGGCCGGCATTTCGGCTGGTTCTCCTTCGAGGAGACGCTCGAACGGCTGGAGCAGACGATCGCGACGATCGACAGAATGGAGAAATTCCGCGGCCATCTGTTCAACTGGTATCACACCGATACGCTGCAGACGCTGGGCCCCCGTTACGTCTCGGCCGTCGACAGCGGCAATCTCGCCGGCCATCTGATCGCCATTTCGTCGGCCTGCCGCAACTGGGCCGAGGCGCCGTCCGCCCATATGCAGGGCAATCTTGACGGCGTCGGCGACACGGCCGGCATTCTCCGAGAAGTGTTGGCGGATCTGCCCGATGACCGCAAGACCGTGCGCCCGCTGCGCCGGCGCCTGGAGGAGCGCATCGTCGGCTTCCAGAACGCGCTTGCCGCCGTCAAACGCGAGCACGAATTCGCCTCGATCCGCATCATCAACCTTGCGGTTCTCGCGCGCGACATCGAGAAGCTCGCCGCCAATCTCGACCATGAGGTCAAGTCGAAGCAGAGCGAAGAGGTCACCCAATGGGCGGCATCCCTGGTGAAGGTCTGCGAGGCGCATATTTCCGACAGCACCTTCGACCTTTCCAAAGTCGATGCGCTGCGGCCGCGCCTGGTGGCGCTGCGCGACAAGGCGCGCGATCTCGCCTTCTCGATGGATTTCGGCTTCCTGTTCCGGCCGGAACGGCGTCTGCTGTCGATCGGCTATCGCGTCGAAAGTGGTGAACTCGATCAGGCTTGTTATGACCTTCTCGCCTCGGAATGCCGCCTGACCAGCCTCTTCGGCATCGCCAAGGGTGACCTGCCGACGGAACACTGGTACCGCCTCGGCCGCCAGGTCGTGCCTGTGGGGTCGCGCGGTGCGTTGGTTTCCTGGTCCGGCTCGATGTTCGAATATCTGATGCCGCCGCTCGTCATGCAGGAGCGCGGCGGGGGTATTCTCAACCAGACCAACAATCTGGTCGTCGTCGAGCAGATGAATTACGCCCGCAAGCTCGGTATTCCCTGGGGTATTTCGGAAGCGGCCTTCAATGCCCGCGACCATAACCTCAATTATCAGTACACGAATTTCGGCGTGCCCACGCTCGGCCTGAAGCGCGGCCTCGGCCATAATGCCGTCATCGCGCCCTATGCCTCGCTGCTCGCCAGCCAGTACGATCCGCCAGCCGCGCTGGAAAACCTGCAGAAGCTGCGCAAGCTCGGCGCACTCGGCAAATTCGGCTTCCACGACGCCGTCGATTTCACGCCGACGCGCGTGCCGGAAGGCAAGAAATGCGCGGTGGTCTACAATTATTATGCCCATCACCACGGCATGTCGATCGCGGCGGTCGCCAACGTCGCCTTCAACGGTCATCTGCGCGAGCTCTTCCACGCCGATCCCGTCATCGAGGCGGCGGAGTTGCTGCTGCAGGAAAAGGCGCCGCGCGACATTCCCGTCATGAGCGGCAAGCATGAATCCGACACACCGGCCAGCATCCAGGACGATCTCCTGCGGCCCGAGCTCAGGAAGATCAGCGATCCGGCTTCCCGTGACCGCGAACTCGTCTTCCTGTCGAACGGTCATTATTCGGTGATGCTGACGGCGACGGGCGCCGGTTATTCCCGCTGGAACAATCTTTCCGTTTCCCGCTGGAAGCCTGATCCGACTGAAGACCGCTGGGGCAGCTTCATCTTCCTGCGCGATACTGCCACCAACGAATGGTGGTCGGCGACATCAGAGCCGAAGGGTGTCGAAGGCGAAAAGATCAAGGTCGAATTCGCCGACGAGAAGGCGCAGTTCACCAAGATGGTCGGCGACCTCACAAGCGAGGTGGAATGCATCGTCGCGACCGAGCATGATGCCGAGGCCCGTCGCGTCACGCTGCTCAACATGGGCACGGAAGACCGTTTCATCGAGGTCACCTCCTATCTCGAACCGGTGATTACCTCCGACGATACCGACAATGCGCATCCGGCATTCGCCCGCATGTTCGTCAAGACAGAGATCGGCAAGCGCGGCGACGTCATCCGCGCCGAACGCAACAAGCGCGACCCGAACGAGCCGAATATCAGCATCGCACATCTGATCGTCGACAATGCCGGCGACACCCGCCATACCGAATTCGAGACCGACCGGCGCAAGTTCATCGGCCGCGGCCGCAGCCTCGCCGATGCGGCGGCCTTCGATCCGGGTGCCACGCTTTCCGGCAGCGACGGCTTCATGCTCGATGCCGTCATGTCGCTGCGTCGCACCGTCCGCGTACCGGCCGGCAAGAAAGTCAGCGTGATCTTCTGGACGATTGCGGCGCCAAGCCGCGAGGAAGTCGACAAGGCGGTCAATCGCTACCGTCATCCCGATGCCTTCACCCACGAGCTCGTCCAGGCCTGGACACGCACGCAGGTGCAGATGCGCCATGTCGGCGTCACCTCCCAGCAGGCGGCCGCCTTCCAGCATCTCGGGCGCTATCTCGTCTATCCCGACATGCAACTGCGCAAGGACGAGGCGACCGTCGAGGCCGGCCTACAGTCGCAATCGGCGCTCTGGCCGCTGGCGATCTCCGGCGACTTCCCGATCTTCACGCTGCGCATCAACGACGACATGGATCTCGACATCGCCCGCGAGGCGCTGCTGGCGCAGGAATATCTGCGCTCGCGCGGCGTCACCGCCGATCTCGTCATCATGAACGAACGCGCTTCGTCCTATGCGCAGGACATGCAGCATGCGCTCGACGCCATGTGCGAAAACGTCCGCCGCATGGGCCAGGCCGACGGGTTGCGCCAGCATATCTTTGCGGTTCGCAGGGATCTGATGGAAGAAGCCACTTATCATGCGCTGATCGCGGCTTCCCGCGTCACGCTGCACACCAAGAACGGCAAGGTGGTCGACCAGATCAATCGCGCCGTCGCGCTGTTTGCACCCTCCAAGGAGGAACTGCAGGAGATGGAACGGGTCGAGCGCAACAAGGCCCCCGTCAAGCGTGTTGCGCCGGTGCCGCCACCTGTCGTGCCCGCCGTCATCATCGAGGAGGAAGGCGATCTCGACTTCTGGAACGGCATCGGCGGCTTTGCCCGCGACGGACGCGAATATGTCGTTCGGCTGCCTGGAGGTCATGCGACGCCGCAGCCCTGGATCAATGTCATTTCCAACGACAGCTTCGGATTCCACGTTTCGGCCGAGGGCTCGGGTTTCACCTGGAGCGTCAATTCGCGCGACTATCAGCTGACCTCCTGGTCGAACGATGCGGTGGTCAACCGTTCGGGAGAGGCGTTCTATCTCACCGATCTGGACAGCGGTGCCGTCATGACGCCGTTCGCAGCACTTTCCCGCCGGCCGGACATCCGTTTCGAAGCCCGCCACGGGCTCGGTTATTCCGTCTTCTCCAGCGTTCAGCACGATATCGCGCTTGAGCTGACGCAGACGATCGACCGCGAAAAGCCGGTGAAACTGCAACGCCTGCGCCTGCGCAACACCGGTTCGACTGGCCGCAAGCTGCGTCTCTACGGTTATGTCGAATGGATTCTCGGCAGCAATCCGGGACGCACGGTGCCTTTCATCCTGTCGAGCCATGATGAGGAGACGGGGGCGCTGTTTGCCACCAATCCCTACAGCATCGATTTTTCGAACCGCACTGCATTCTTCGCTGCGAGCGAGACACTTTCGAGTTTCTCGGCAAGCCGGCGCGAATTCATCGGTAAGGCGGGGACGATCCAGGCACCGCAGGCCGTCACTTCCGCCGCCGCTCTTTCCGGCGCGACGGAACTCGATGGTGATCCGGCCGCGGCGCTTGCAATCGACATCGAGCTCGGCGCCGGCGAAGAGCGCGACTTCACATTCTTCCTCGGCGATACGTCGACGGAAGAAGAAGCGCGCACTGTCATCGCCGATATCCGCAAGGTTTCGTTCGACGAGACCGTCGAGGCAAACCGCGCCTTCTGGCGGGATTTCACCGGCAGGCTGCAGATATCGACTCCAGATCGCGGGATGAACAATCTCGTCAACACCTGGCTGCCCTATCAGAGCCTCGGCTGCCGCATCATGGCCCGCACCGCCTTCTACCAGGCAAGCGGCGCCTTCGGCTTCCGCGACCAGCTGCAGGACACGCTGGCCTTCGTGCTGCACGAGCCCTCGCTTGCCCGCCGCCAGATCCTGAATGCCGCTTCGCGGCAATTCCGCGAAGGCGATGTACAGCATTGGTGGCTGCCGGGAACGGGTGCGGGCGTGCGTACGCTGATCTCCGACGACGTCGTCTGGCTCGCTTACGCGATCCACCACTATTGCAGCGTCACCGGCGACAAAAACGTGCTCGACGAGGAGATCGCCTTCCTGGAAGGGCCGGCACTGCTCGAAGGCCAGCACGACTCGTTCTACAAGCCGGAGATCTCCGAGAACAAGGCGAGCGTCTACGAACACGCGGCGCTGGCGCTCGATCTCGCCATCGCTCGCAAGGGGGCCAACGGCCTGCCGCTGTTCCTTGGCGGCGACTGGAACGACGGCATGAACCGCGTCGGCGTCGGCGGGCGCGGCACCAGCGTCTGGCTCGGCTGGTTCCTGGCGGGGGCATTGCGCTCCTTCATTCCCTATGCCGAAGAGCGCGGCGACACGGCCCGTGCAGGGCGCTGGTCGGCGCATCTCACCGAGCTGAAGAAGGCGCTGGAAACTGCGGCCTGGGATGGCGGCTACTATCGCCGCGGCACGTTCGACGACGGTGCGCTGCTCGGCTCCAGGGAAAGCCCCGAATGCCGGATCGATTCGATCGCGCAGTCCTGGAGCGTGCTGTCGGGCGAGGGCGATCCAGCCCGCGCCGTCACGGCGATGGATGCGGTGCTCGATCAGCTGGTCGACGAGGATGCCCGCATCATCCGGCTGTTCACGCCGCCTTTCGTCAATTCCGCCAGGGATCCCGGCTATATCAAGGCCTATCCGCCGGGCGTGCGCGAAAACGGCGGGCAATATACCCATGCCGCGACCTGGGTCGTGATGGCGCTGGCGGAGCTGAAGCGGGGCGACGATGCCTTCCGCTGCTTCCAGATCCTCAACCCGATCACCCATGCGCTCGACAAGGCTTCAGCGGAGCAATACCGCGTCGAACCCTATGTCGTTGCGGCCGACGTCTACGGAAACGAGCCTTATACGTCGCGCGGCGGCTGGACTTGGTATACCGGGTCAGCCGGCTGGCTCTATCGCGCCGCCGTCGAGGGCATCCTCGGTATCCGGCTGAAGGACGGCCGGATTTACGTGCGCCCGTCGCTCCCTTCGGAATGGGACGGTTTTGCGGCAGAGGTGGAGCAAGGCGGCGGCAAATACCGCATTTCGGTCTCAAAAGCGTCCAATGACAGCGGCTACACTCTGTCAATCAACGGCTGCGAAGTCACCGATCCCGAAGAGGGATATCCGCTCGGATAACAGCGTTCTCCACGCTGAAAAAGACGGCGATTCGCGACGGCCAAAAGGGAACCCTTTTGGCCGTCGTCGCGTTTGCAAATCGGATAATAAGGAGAGACCAATGGCAAGCACGCCGACCCAAGCCATCGTCACGGGGCGCAGTTCCCTATCCGCAGCTGCGTCAGTGCGTGACACGAGGCTCGACGTCTTGCGTGGCGTGGCCCTGATCATGATCTTCATCAATCATGTTCCCGGACAGATTTTCGAATATGTGACGACGAAGAATTTCGGTTTCTCCGATGCCGCCGAGGCCTTCGTGCTGATCTCCGGCATTGCCGTCGGCCTTGCCTATGGGGGCCGCTTCCAGCCGGGCAACCGGCTCACGGTGGCGATCAAGTCGGCAAAGCGCGCCTTCACGCTCTATCTCGCCCATATGATCACCACCTTCATGACGCTGGCGCTCTTTCTCTGCGGTGCGTGGCTGTTTCATAGGCCGGGGTTGCTGGTCGAGATCAATATCCTGGCGGTTTTGATGAACCTGAAGGAAGGCATTCCAGCGCTGCTGCTGCTCGGCCACCAGATCGGCTACAATAATATCCTGCCGATGTACGGGGCGCTGATGCTGATGGTGCCGGTCATCCTGCTCTTGAATGCGCGAAGCCCTTGGCTGGCGCTCGGTGTCTCGGGCACGGTCTGGCTGCTTGCGGGCATCTACGAAGTGGCGCCGCACAACATGCTGATCGAGGGCTATTGGTTCCTCAATCCGCTCTCCTGGCAGTTCCTGTTTACGATCGGCATCGTCTCGATGCTGCATATCAAGCGCGGCGGCACGGTCCCGCAGCATCCGCTGCTGCTGACGGTTGCTGCCGGTTACGTCATGCTGTCCTTCATCTGGGTGACCGGCCATCTCTGGATTTTCGGCAACTCGCTGGCAGCACTTGGCCTGCCGCCTGTCATCACCGGTTTCGACAAGACCTTCCTGTCGCTGCCGCGGCTGCTGCATGTGCTGGCGCTGACCTATCTCGTTATCAGCATCCCGGCACTGTCGCGTATCCTGCGCCGTCCTGCGGACCATCCGCTGACGATCCTCGGCCGCCACTCGCTGAACATCTTCGTCGCCGGCACGATCCTCGCCATGATCGGTCAGGTGGTGCTCTACATCACCAATAAGGACCAACTGATCGGTCCGCTCTTCGTGATCGCTGGGGTCGCGACACAATTCGCCTATGCCTATTATCTCGAACGCAAGCGCCAGCAGGGCAGGCTCAAGGGGAAACTTGTCGCCGATACCGCCACCATCCCCGTTCCTGTCCGCATTGGCAGAACGGCAAATGTCTATCGCCAGAACGATCGGAAATAGAGCTCGGATTTGCCCGACATGACCGATGGCCGCCGGCTCAATTTTTATGAACGAGGATATTCACCAGCTTGCCGAAGGGATCGCGCACATAGAAGCGCCTGACGCCCCAAGGCTCGTCGGCCGGGCCGTACTCGATCGGAAAGCCTGAGGCCGACATCGCCGCGAAAGCAGCATCGAGGTCGTCGACCTCGATCGAGAGGGCGGGCACCTCCGTTCCGGAACCGCCTTCGCTGGCGATGCTGAGCTGAACGTTCATCGAGCGCGGGGCGCCGAACGTCGTGATCCAGCCGTGATCCATGATGACGTCGAGACCGAGGATATCCTGATAGAAGCGCCGGGCCAGAGTGATATCCGGTGCCTGAATATTCGCGACGATGCGCAGGACCTTCATGGCTTCGCTCCCCGTTGCTCTTCGACTGGCGGAGGTTAGAGCCTTTCCGGGTTAGATTGAAGCATTCCGACTCCGTTTGAGCCAACCCGAAGGGCCGGGCATCTTTCCGCCAGGGCAGAGGCGATCGGCTCGGACGTACCAAGTGGTATGCCCTTCGCCAATCGCCTTTGCCCTGACGAAAACCTGCTCCGGCAGAATGCTTCAATCTGACCAGGAAAGGCTCTAGCGGCCGAGGTCGATTGCGGACGAATATTTGGAATTCTGCCGGCTGGCAGAGCTTGAGGGGGAGAACGATCTGAGCTTTGCCAGCGCCACTGCATCAGCCGACAGACCGGCTACGTCTGGCTGCGGCGCCTGCGGGCGGGCGAGCCGGTGGAGGACTGCTCCCGCCGGCCGCGTGCCAGCCCATGGCGCACGGGAGCCGATCTCGAACATGCGGTTGCTTGATATCTGTGACGAGCATTCGGCCTGGGGGCTCGCAAGATCGCCCGCCGGCCGCAGGATCTCTGGACCTTTGCCGCCGTCGGCGACGGGCGTCGGCCGCTCAATCATCCGGCTCCTTTTGGACCAAGAATACTTCAATCTGACCAGGAAAGCCTGCCAGGTCTCAGAGCAAACAGAAAGGCCGGAAGGAGCTACCCTTCCGGCCTTTATCTTGAAACCCGAACCGATCAGGCGGCTTCGGTGGTATGGGCCTTGCGGACTTCTTCGTCCGTCAGGATGCCGCTGGCGCGCAGCAGGGCGGCGAAGCGGCCGTTGCTGTGGCTGAGTTCGTCGAAGCTGCCCTGTTCGACGACACGGCCGTCATCCAGGAAGAGCACCATATCGGCTTCGCGGACCGTCGACAGGCGGTGGGCGATGATGAAGGTGGTGCGGTTCTGGCGCAGGTTGTCGATTGCGGCCTTGACGCGGGCTTCGGTTTCAACGTCGAGCGCCGAGGTCGCCTCGTCGAGCACCAGGATTGGCGCGTCCTTCAGAATGGCGCGGGCAATCGCGATACGCTGGCGCTCGCCGCCGGAGAGCTTGTTGCCGCGTTCACCGACATGCGTATCGTAGCGCTCCTCACGGGTCTCGATGAAGTCGGCGGCGGCGGCGGCTTCGGCCGCACGGCGCATTTCCTCTTCGCTGGCGCCTTCGCGACCAAGGCGGATATTGTCGCTGATCGAACGGTTCAGCAGGCCCGCATCCTGGAAGACGGTGGCGATGTGGCGACGCAGCGACTTGCGGGTCACCTTGGTAATGTCGGTGCCGTCGACGAGAATCTTGCCGCCCTGGGCATCATAGACACGCTGCAGCAGGTTGACGAGCGTCGTCTTGCCGGCGCCGGTCGGGCCGACGATCGCAACCGTCTGGCCTGCCTTCACCGAGAAGGAGACGTTATGCAGGCCCTGCGAGCTGTTGCCGAAGCCGAAGGAGACGTCGCGGAATTCGATCGAACCCCTGACGTCCTTGATTTCGCCGTTGCCGGCCGGCTCTTCACGTTCACGCACCGAGTCTTCCAGCGCATAGAATTCCTCGAGCTTGGAACGGGCCTCGAAAATCTGCGTGGCGAACTGGCGCATCAGGTCGAGGCGGCCGATCAACAGGTTGGCGAAGCCGATAAAGGCGATGACGTCGCCGACGCGCAGCTGGCCGGCCTGGACGAGCATGGTGCCGATGATCAGGACCACCATCATCGCGATCGTCGACGCCATACGGTTCAGTGCACTGGCGATCGCCCACCAGTCGAGCACCGGATACTGCGCTTCGAGCAGACGGTCGGCGAAGGATTTCAGCGCCCTGGTTTCGGCCTCGATGCGGTTATAGCTGTGCAGGACAGAAACGTTGCTGATCGAGTCGCTGACATGCGAGAAGACGGTGTGATAATGGTTCTCGACCGAAGCCTGGCCGTCCTTGGTGCGGCTCATGACGACGCGGCCGATCAGCCAGTAGGCGATGGCGAGCACCATGAGTACGGCGGAAAGGCGCAGGTCCATCGACATTGCGGTCGGTATCAGAAGGGCAAGCGCGATGACCGTCGACAGATGGTTGCGCATGAATTCCAGCCAGAGGCCGAACAGCGTCTCGCAGGCGCGCAGCAATGTATGCAGCGCGTTGGAGGTGCCGCGCTGATGGTGCCAGCCGAGCGGCATGGAAATGATGCGGCCGAAGGCTTCCGTCAACAGTGTCGCTCGCCGGCCATGGGCCAGTCTGTCGGCCTCGCGGGCCACCAGGACGAAGGCAATGGTGTTGAAGACGGCGAAAGTCGCCCACATGAAGAGGATGGGCTTGACCTCACCCTTGCCCGAAATCGCATCGATAATGCGACCGAACAGGATCGGCTCCGCGATGGTGATCGTCGCAAGAACAATGTTTGCGACAACGACCAGGGATACGCGCAGCTTGTAGGCGCCAAGATAGCGCAGAGCTCTTGCATAGACCTTGAATAGCGTCACGTCGAACCTCTTGTGCATCTGCGAAAACGGGATAATGCGATGCTACAAAAGCCTACCTGAACGGGCGATTAACGGAGTAGTCAGGGTTCGATCGATGTGATGATTGCCGCGATCGTATTATCGCAGGATGCGACGAGTGGCCATGACGCCGAAATTGTCGCCTGGCCATATCTCGCAACAATTTGCGCTTGCATTTTATTAAATGTTTAGCACAGCATTAAATTACAGACTGCATTTATTAAAGAAGACCGTTTCGCGACCAGTTTGACCAGCCGCCGACGGCCTCATGCGGGCAACAGGTCCGGGCAAGGGGCATTTTTGTGAATATTAATTCGTTAATTCAATTGCTTGTAATTCTGGAAGAATGCTCAAATCCTGAAGCTGTCGTCACCGAGCTGGAGCAGATCCTCCACGGTTGCGGTTTCGAATATTACGGCCTGCTGCGTCATTTGCCGCAGAAACCGGTGCAGCAGAATCCAGAGTCCTGGGCTGCGGCGCTGGCCGGCCGCTGGCCGGAGCATTGGCCGCGGATATATGCCGCGAAAAAATATGCTCTGATCGATCCGATGGTGCGCTATCTCGGCCACGCGCAGCGGCCTTTCCGCTGGCGGGAGGCGATGGCGGCCTTCCACAAGGATGCGCATCAGCGCCGCATGGAGCAGATGATGGTCGATGCCTTTGGCCACGGGCTGGAGGACGGCTACATCTTTCCGATCCACGGACGCAACGGTACTCTCGCCAGCCTCAGTCTCGCCGGCAAGCCGATCGAGTTGTCGCCGGTGGAGATCGCATTGTTGGAGGCGGTGGCGCGCAAGGCCTTCTGGCGGTTGCTCGATCTGAAAGGCGAGGCGCCGGCGCTGGAAACCATCCTGCCGGCCGACACGCCGCTGACGCGGCGCGAGATGGAAATCCTGCATTATCTCGCCGAAGGCATGACTTCGATGGAGATCAGCAAGATGCTGAAGATCTCAAACCACACGGTCGATTGGTATATGAACGGTCTGCAGGATAAACTGAAGGCGAAAAACAGGCAGCAGGCGGTGGCGCTTGCCTTCCGCCACGGCCTGATAAGTTAGAGCAATTCCGCTTCTGATCGAAGCGGAACCGCTCTGGTTTTTACTTTTACGCAACTCCAGACGGAAAACCGCTTCGCACTTTTCCTGGAGTTGCTCAGCATGGCGAGAAATTGCATTTCGCAGTCGCAAGAGAAATTGAACTTTCTGTAACAAGAAGTTAAGAATTTTCTTCGCGGGTGCAGCATTGCCCGCGCCTGAACGTCTGAGGAGACCGTTTTGCCCATTTCCAAGATTCTCGTTGCCAATCGCTCCGAAATTGCCATTCGCGTGTTCCGCGCGGCCAACGAGCTTGGAATAAAAACCGTGGCGATCTGGGCGGAAGAGGACAAGCTGGCGCTGCATCGCTTCAAGGCGGACGAGAGCTACCAGGTCGGTCGCGGCCCGCATCTTTCCAAGGACATGGGTCCGATCGAGAGTTATCTGTCGATCGAGGAGGTGATCCGCGTCGCGAAACTCTCCGGCGCCGATGCCATCCATCCTGGCTACGGCCTGCTGTCGGAAAGCCCCGAATTCGTCGATGCCTGCAACAAGGCCGGCATCATCTTCATTGGCCCGAAGGCCGATACGATGCGCCAGCTCGGCAATAAGGTCGCGGCGCGCAACCTGGCGATTTCGGTCGGTGTCCCTGTAGTCCCGGCCACCGGGCCTCTGCCGGAGGACATGGCTGAAGTGGCGAAGATGGCGGAAGAAATCGGCTACCCCGTCATGCTGAAGGCTTCCTGGGGTGGCGGCGGGCGCGGCATGCGCGCGATCCGCGATCCAAAGGATCTTGCCCGCGAGGTGACGGAAGCCAAACGCGAGGCGATGGCCGCCTTCGGCAAGGACGAGGTCTATCTGGAAAAGCTCGTCGAGCGCGCCCGCCATGTCGAAAGCCAGGTTCTCGGCGATACGCACGGCAATGTCGTGCATCTCTTCGAGCGTGACTGCTCGATCCAACGCCGCAACCAGAAAGTCGTCGAGCGCGCGCCGGCACCCTATCTCTCGGAGGCGCAGCGCCAGGAACTCGCCGCCTATTCATTGAAGATCGCCGCCGCGACCAATTATATCGGCGCCGGTACCGTCGAGTATCTGATGGATGCCGATACCGGGAAATTCTATTTCATCGAAGTCAATCCTCGCATCCAGGTCGAGCATACGGTGACCGAGGTCGTCACCGGCATCGACATCGTCAAGGCGCAGATCCACATCCTCGACGGCTTTGCGATCGGCACCGCGGAATCGGGCGTGCCGCGCCAGGAGGATATCCGCCTCAACGGCCATGCGCTGCAGTGCCGCATCACCACGGAGGATCCGGAGCATAATTTCATTCCGGATTACGGCCGTATCACCGCCTATCGCTCGGCATCCGGTTTCGGCATCCGCCTCGATGGTGGCACCTCCTATTCGGGCGCCATCATCACCCGTTTTTATGATCCCCTTCTCGTCAAGGTCACGGCATGGGCGCCCAATCCGTCCGAAGCGATCGCCCGCATGGATCGTGCGTTGCGCGAATTCCGTATTCGCGGCGTGGCCACCAACCTGACCTTCCTCGAAGCGATCATCGGCCATCCGAAGTTCCGGGATAACAGCTACACGACACGCTTCATCGACACGACGCCGGAGCTCTTCCAGCAGGTGAAGCGCCAGGATCGCGCCACGAAGCTCCTGACCTATCTCGCCGACGTCACCGTCAATGGCCATCCCGAGGCCAAGGACAGGCCGAAGCCGTTGCAAAATGCTGCCGAGCCGGTGGTTCCCTACGCCAATGGCAATACGGTCAAGGATGGTACGAAGCAGCTCCTCGACACGCTCGGCCCGAAGAAATTCGGCGAATGGATGCGCAACGAAAAGCGCGTGCTTTTGACCGATACGACGATGCGCGACGGCCACCAGTCGCTGCTCGCCACCCGTATGCGCACCTATGACATCGCCCGTGTTGCAGGCACCTATGCGCATGCGCTGCCGGGCCTTTTGTCGCTTGAATGCTGGGGCGGCGCGACCTTCGACGTCTCCATGCGCTTTCTGACCGAGGACCCGTGGGAGCGCCTGGCGCTGATCCGCGAGGGCGCGCCGAACCTTCTGCTGCAGATGCTGTTGCGCGGCGCCAACGGCGTCGGCTACACCAATTATCCCGACAATGTCGTCAAATATTTTGTCCGCCAGGCGGCCAGGGGCGGTATTGATCTCTTCCGCGTGTTCGATTGTCTGAACTGGGTCGAGAACATGCGTGTCTCGATGGATGCCATTGCCGAGGAGAACAAGCTCTGCGAGGCGGCGATCTGCTACACCGGCGATATCCTGAACTCGGCCCGTCCGAAATACGATCTGAAATACTATACCGACCTTGCGATCGAGCTTGAGAAGGCCGGGGCACATATCATTGCGCTCAAGGATATGGCAGGTCTCCTCAAGCCTGCGGCTGCGAAGGTTCTGTTCAAGGCGCTGCGCGAGGCGACCAGCCTGCCGATCCATTTCCACACCCATGATACATCGGGTATTGCGGCCGCGACCGTTCTTGCCGCTGTCGATGCCGGCGTCGATGCCGTCGATGCCGCCATGGATGCGCTTTCCGGCAATACCTCGCAGCCCTGTCTCGGTTCGATCGTCGAGGCGTTGCGCGGTACGGAGCGTGATCCGGGCCTCGATCCGGAATGGATCCGCCGTATTTCCTTCTATTGGGAAGCGGCGCGTAACCAATATGCCGCCTTCGAAAGCGATCTGAAGGGACCAGCATCCGAAGTCTATCTGCACGAAATGCCGGGTGGCCAGTTCACCAACCTCAAGGAACAGGCCCGCTCGCTCGGCCTCGAAACCCGCTGGCATCAGGTGGCGCAGGCCTATGCCGACGCCAACCAGATGTTCGGCGATATCGTCAAGGTGACGCCGTCTTCCAAGGTCGTCGGCGACATGGCGCTGATGATGGTGTCCCAGGACCTGACGGTTGCCGACGTCGTCAGCCCCGAGAAGGAAGTCTCCTTCCCGGAATCGGTGGTCTCGATGCTGAAGGGCGATCTCGGTCAGCCGCCTTCAGGATGGCCCGAGGCGCTGCAGAAGAAGGCGCTGAAGGGCGACAAGCCCTATACCGTGCGTCCCGGCTCGCTGCTCAAGGAGGCCGATCTCGATGCGGAGCGTAAAGTCATCGAGACGAAGCTGGAGCGCGAGATCAGCGACTTCGAATTCGCTTCCTACCTGATGTATCCGAAGGTCTTCACCGACTTCGCGCTCGCCTCCGATACCTACGGCCCGGTCTCGGTGCTGCCGACACCCGCCTATTTCTACGGTCTCAAGGACGGCGAGGAACTGTTTGCCGATATCGAGCGCGGCAAGACGCTCGTCATCGTCAATCAGGCGATGAGCGCCACCGACAGCCAGGGCATGGTGACCATCTTCTTCGAGCTCAACGGCCAGCCGCGCCGTATCAAGGTGCCGGACCGGGCGCATGGGGCGACGGGTGCGGCCGTCCGCCGCAAGGCGGAGCCGGGCAATGCCGTTCATGTCGGCGCGCCGATGCCGGGTGTCATCAGCCGTGTCTTCGTCTCACCCGGCCAAGCCGTCAATGCCGGCGACGTGCTCGTCTCGATCGAGGCGATGAAGATGGAAACGGCGCTGCATGCGGAAAAGGACGGCACCATTTCCGAGGTGCTGGTGCGCGCCGGCGACCAGATCGACGCCAAGGACCTGCTCGTCGTTTACGCAGGTTGAATGGCTGCCGTCCTCGCAAAGACGCCCATCAGCCGACTTTGCGAGCCGGCTCCATTCACTCGATTGTGTACGATCGGCCTGTCAAAAAGTTGATTTTTCGAATGTCCGCAGCCTTCGCGCCTTGCCCGGCGCGGAGGCTTTCTCATAGACTTGCACTCTTACCACCTGCCCCCAAGACCCATCAGGAAATCATCTCCATGAGCAAATTGAAGATTGCCGTCATCGTCGGCAGCACGCGTATCGGCCGTTTTGCCGAGCATCCGGCCAAGTGGATTGCCGCTATCGCCGCCGAGCGCCAGGACATCGAGGTCGAGGTTCTCGACCTGCTCGACTACCCCATGCATTTTTTCGGTGAGCAGCGTGCGACGACCGCTGAAAGCGAAACGGCAGAGCGCTGGAAAAAGAAGCTGCGTGAATTCGACGGCTTCATCTTCACCGCTGCCGAGTACAATCACGCTCCGACGGCGGTTCTGAAGAACGCCATCGACCTCGGCGAGTTCATCCAGAAGCCGGTCGGTTTCGTCGGTTACGGCGGCGTCGGCGGCGCACGTGCGGTCGAGCATCTTCGCCTGATCTTCGTGGAAATGGGTGCGGCGTCGGTGAAAACGGGCGTGCATATCGCGCTCGGCGAATATCTCGGCGTCCTGAAGGAAGGCAAGAGCCTCAGCGACTACGCGCATCTCAACGAAGCGGCGAAGAACCAGCTCGACCAGCTCACCTGGTGGGGCAATGCGCTGAAGGCGGCGCGCTCGGTCGTCACGGCCTCCTGATTGGAGTTCCAGCAATGCCGGGATGTTCGCATCCCGGCATTAGATCCGGATGATTTTAGGCCAGGTTGGCCTAAAATCTGAATCCGGATCTAAATCAAAGAAATAGAGCATGATGTCGTCCGAAAACCGCTCACACTTTTCGGCATCATGCTCTAGCTCAGATATCGTAAGTATGGGCGGCGTTGATCGTCGAAATGAAACGTTTGGTGCGTTCGCGCTCCGGTGCACTGAAGATCGCTCTGGCGCTGCCCGTTTCGACGACGCTCCCGGCTTCCAGGAAAACCACGTCATTGGCGATCTTCGAGGCGAGCCGGAGATCGTGGGTCGCCATCACCATCGTCGTGCCTTCGCTGGCAAGTTGGCCCAGCACATCGACCACTTCGGCCGAAAGCTCGGGATCGAGGGCGGATGTCGGCTCGTCACAGAGAAGCACGCGCGGCGACGGCGCCAGTGCGCGGGCGATCGCGACGCGCTGCTGCTGGCCGCCCGACAGTGTCGAAGGCCAGGCATCGGCCTTATGGGTCATGCCGACCTTGGTCAGCAATTCCATCGCACGCTCGCGTGCCTTTTCCCTCGGCCATCTCAGTACGGTTACCAGGCCTTCCATGACATTCTCGATCGCGGTCTGATGCGGGAAGAGCTGGAAATTCTGGAAGACCATGCCGGTCTGGCGGCGGATCTTCTGGATCGCCGACCAGCTTGTTCGTTTGCCCGGTGCGAAGGCCAGCCTTTCCTCTCCGAGGCGGATGGAACCGGCGGTCGGAATTTCGAGCAGGTTGATGCAGCGCAGAAGCGTGCTCTTGCCGCCGCCCGAAGGCCCGACCAGCGCGGTGACGCTGCCTTCGGGGATGCGGATACTGATATCCTTGAGGATGACCGCATCGCCGAAGCGCTTTTCGATATTGGAAAGCTCGATCATGCGTTTGCCTCCAGCATGCCGCCATAACGCGCGAAGCGGCGTTCCAGCCGCACCTGCAGCTGCGAGAGGACGGAGCTCAGGACGAGATAGATCAGCGCCGCCTCAATATAGAGGATCAAGGGCTCATAAGTGGTGGCGACGATGCGCTGCGCCGCCTGGAAGAGCTCGGGCACGGTGATGGCGGCGGCAAGCGAGGTATCCTTGACCAGCGAGATGAAGGTGTTCGACAAAGGCGGCACTGCGACGCGGGCTGCCTGCGGCAGGATGGTGCGGCTCATCGCCTGGCGCCAGCTCATGCCGATCGAATAGGCGGCTTCCCACTGGCCCTTCGGTACTGAGGAAATGACCGCGCGGATGATCTCGGAGCTATAGGCACCGATATTCAGCGTGAAGCCGATGAGGGCGGCCGGAAAGGCATCGAGCAGGATGCCGAGGCTCGGCAGGCCGTAGAAGATGACGAAGAGCTGCACGAGCAGCGGCGTGCCGCGGATGACCCAGACATAGAAGCGCGCGATGGCCGAAAGCGGCATCGGCCCGAAGAGCCGGGCGATTGCGGTGGCGAGCCCGAGGGCCAGGCCGAAGACGAAGGATAGCAGGGTCAGAGGAATGGTGAAGATCAGCCCCGCCCACAGGAGCGAGGGCAGTGATTCCGCCATCAGTTGGAGCCAGTGCGCCAAGGGAGTTCTCTCTCGTCGGTTGGGTCGTGATACTCGAAATACCCCTCCCCAACCCCTCCCCACAAGGGGGAGGGACTTATCTAGGTGTCGCCTCGCAAGAAATAGCGACCGAGCGGCAGGCCGACGCGATTATTTGGAGATGAGGCGGTCCGCCGGCTAAGCCCCTCCCCCTTGTGGGGAGGGGTTGGGGAGGGGACTTTTCTTCAGTTCAAATTACTTGGAAACGTCCTGGCCGAAATACTTGTCGGCGATCTTCTTATAGGTGCCGTCGGCCTTGATGTCGGCAAGCGCCTTGTTGATTTCGGCGAGAAGCTCCGGTTCGTTCTTGCGGATGATGACGCCGGAGTAATCGGCATTTTCCTGCTCGGCGACGATCTTCACCGGCGCGTCCGGCTTGTGCTTCTTGAAATCGAGGAAGGAGAGGCTGTCGTTGATCGTGGCGTCGGCGCGCTTGGTCAATACGAGCTGGATCGATTGATCGAAACCATCGGTGCCGACGAGCTCGGCGCCGGCTTCGGTTGCGAGCTTACCGAAGTTGCTGGTCAGCGACTGGGCGGCTTTTTTGCCCTTCAGATCGGCGAAGGATTTGATGCTGTCGTCGCCGTCGCGGGCGATCAGCACCGCCTTGGAGGCGATATAGGGCTCGGAGAAATCATACTTCTGCTTGCGGGTTTCGGTGATGCCGACCTGGTTGATGACGGTGTCGTAGCGCTTGGCGTCGAGGCCGGCGATCAGGCCGTCCCACTTGCCTTCGACGAACTCGGCTTTGACGCCGAGCTTGGCGGCGATCGCTTCGCCGATCTCGACGTCGAAGCCGACGAGCTTGCCGCTTTCGTCATGATAGGTGAAGGGCGCATAGGTGCCTTCGGTACCGATCTTGAAGACGCCGGCCGATTTGATGGCGGCGAGGTTTTCACCGGCATGAGCAGGCAGGAGGACTGCAGCCTGAATGAGGGCGGCGGCAGCGGCGGTTTTCAACCAGTTCATTGTTTCATCCATCCTTGGGAGGTGTTTCGGATGGGGATAGTTGGCAGAAAATCATGGCGCCGGAAGCGTAGAAAACTGCGAATAAAAGCAGCAACTGCAAATATTTTTCTCAAACGGCCGCTCGAACCGAGAATCCTGCAGAAACAGGCATCAGGCGGTGATGCGGCGGCGCAGTTTTTCGCTGACGATGATGATCAATCCGGCGCCGAGGATCATCGCTGCGCCGACAACCACATTGGGCGTGGGGATGTCGGCCCAGATCAGATAACCCAACAGGAAGGCCCAGACGAGAGATGTATATTCGAATGGCGCAAGCACGGAGACGGGCGCCTGACGCATGCCTTCGAAAAGGGCGAACTGCGCGCAGCCGGCAACGACGCCGGTGGCAATGAGGAGCGCGAGCTGCGTCATATCGGGGGTCTGCCATGTCCAGATCACGGCAATGCCGGTCATGGCAAGAAAAAAGACGTTGGAAACGGTGAGCTGGATAATGGTCTTCTCGTGCAGCGAGGTCTTGCGCAGCAGCACCATGGCAGAGGCCCAGAGCACGGCCGCCTGCAGCGCCAGATAGACCGGCCAGGAGATGGTGAGGCCGATCGGATTGCAGGCGATAAGGACGCCGACGAAACCGACGCCGACGGCCAGCCAACGTGTCGGCGTGACCTTCTCCTTCAGGATGAGCCAAGCAAGTAAGGTGCCGACGACAGGGGCGGCGTAATAAAGCGTGGTCACTTCGGCAAGCTGCAGGCGGCTTGCGGCGGAATAATAGGAAAGCCAGGCGCAGAGCAGAAGGATACTGCGGGCGATCATCGGCTTGATGATCGGCGATGTCATCGTCTGATGGACGAGCTTGCCGCGGCCATAGGCAAGACAACCGACGAGGATGGTGAGACTGCGGAAAAACAGGATCTGCCAGACGGGAATGCTGGAAGCCAGGATCTTGATGATCGCGTCATGGAAGGTGAACGCCATATAGGCGACGGTCGTGAGCAGGATGCCCAGGCTGACGGAGTTTTTCACGGGGGAACGCACCAGGTGGCGGATATGCCGGCGGGAATCGGGAATGACCAATCGATATTCCCGCCTCTCGGACCGGTCAATAGGGCTTATTCCTTCCGGTAGTGGAGCCTTATTTCCAAACGTCAGAAAACGTGTAACCGTGCATATTGCCTGCATGATCGTAAGCGTTTATGCACGTTTTTAATTTGTAAGCTACGAACTCGGTAGGAACATGCAGGATTTTCTGTTGCGAGAGCGCCAAGGCGTGATTTCCGAGAGGCTGCGGCTCAATGGCCGCGTACTGGCGACGGAGCTTGCGCTCGAATTCGGCGTCTCCGAGGATACGGTGCGGCGGGACCTGCGCGAGATGGCAGCGGCAGGGCTCTGCGAGCGGGTCTATGGCGGTGCATTGCCGGTCTCGCCGGCGCATGGAAGCCTGACGCAGCGTATCGGCTTTGCCGCAGACCGGAAACAGGCGCTGGCGCGCGCTGCGGCAAAGCAGATTGCCGCCGGCTCGACCGTGTTCTTCGACGCTGGCAGCACCAATCTGGCGATTGCCAACGCATTGCCGGCCGAACTTGCACTGACGGCTGCGACGAATGCGCCGGCGATTGCCGCAGCGCTGATCGACAAGCCGGCCGTCAACGTCATCCTGATCGGCGGAATGGTGGATCGACAGACGGGCGGTGCGCTCGGCGCCAAGGCGTTGCGGGATATGGAGCAGATTTCGCCAGATCTCTGCATTCTCGGCGCCTGCGGCGTCGATCTCGAGGCCGGCATCACGGTGTTCGGCTTCGAGGATGCGGAGTTCAAGCGGTTTGCGACGTCCAGGAGCAAGAGGGTGTTGGTGGCTGCAACCTCGGAGAAATTCGGCACTGCTGCCCCCCATAGCATCCTGCCAGTTGCGCATTGCGAATGCCTGGTCGTTGAGCACGATGCCGATCCGACCATTCTCGCCCGTTACCGTGAGCGCGGATGCAGGACTGTTCTCGCCGAGAAAACGAACTGAGGCCCCATCACAGAGTTTAGGGAAAGCGGGCGCGAGCAAGCCCGGCAATGAGGAAAGATCGGAAAATGGATACTCATGTGAGTAAGCCGGGAGCCCGGAGCGGCTTCGTTACCAGAAGCAGGGCGGCGGTTTCTCTGCTCTTTCTCATGAACGGTTTTGTCGTCGGCTGCTGGGCGCCGAAGATCCCCGATTTTGCCGAGCGTCTGGCGCTGACGAAGTTCGAGCTTGGGCTGATGATCCTCGTCTTCGGCGTCGGCTCGCTGGTCATGATGCCGCTCGCCGGTGCGCAGATCGCCAAACACGGCTCGCGTGTCGTCGTCCAGATACTGGCTCTTTGCGTGTTGCCGTTGCTTCTGGCATTGACGCTCGCGCCAAATGTGCTCACCGGGGCAATCTCGCTCTTCCTGTTCGGCGGCTTCATCGGCGCAATGGACGTGGCGATGAATGCCAATGCGGTGTCGGTCGAGAAATCCATGCGCCGCGCCATCATGTCGTCCTGCCACGCTTTCTGGAGCCTTGGCGGACTGATCGGTTCCGGTCTCGGCGGCATCGTGATCTCCAAGCTCGGCATTCTCGGCCATGCGCAACTGGCGACGTTGCTGGCGGCAATCTTCGTTGCCGTCGCCTGGCCGATGGTCCTTGCGGATCCGCCGCATCCCGACACCAAGAAGGAAAAGACGAAGTTGCCGATGGTGCCGCTGCCGTGGCTGCTCGGATTGATGGCGCTGTTCAGCATGGTGCCGGAAGGTGCGGTTCTGGACTGGGGTGCGCTTTATCTTCGGCAGGAAATGGATGCATCCGTGGCACTTTCCGGCCTTGGTTTCGCAGCCTTTTCGGCGACCATGGCAATCATGCGCTTTGCCGGCGACCTGGTGCGCGACCGTCTGGGCGGCGTCAAGACGCTGCGCATCTGCACGCTGTTTGCCATTGTCGGCATGCTGCTTGCAGGCCTGGCGCCCAATGCCGAGCTTGCCATCCTGGGCTTTGCTTTTTGCGGTATCGGCATTTCCAACATGGTGCCGATCGCCTTCTCGGCGGCGGGCAACATACCCGGTCTCAAGCCCGGCATCGCCATCTCGGTGGTCACGACCATGGGGTATTCCGGCATGCTGGTTGCGCCATCGTTGATCGGCTTCGTCGCCGAGCATATCGGCTTTGCCGTCGTTTTCATGGCGCTGCCGGTGCTGCTGCTCGTCGTTCTCCTGCTCTCCAAGCTGGCCCACTATGCCGATGGGACCTCCGGAGGCGGTCACTGAGCCGCCTCCCAACAAAAGTGATATCAGGGGCGGTTGACAAGCAGCCGGCCTTGATCCACCTGAAAAGCACTGTTTATAGGGGTGCAAGAACTCTTCATGTCTTCAGCCGCCGATTTTGATCCGAAACCGCGCCGCGCTTCCGTTGCCGTCGATGTCGGCGGTGTCATCGTTGGCGGCGGGGCGCCGGTCGTCGTGCAATCCATGACGAATACCGATACGGCCGATATCGATTCGACCGTCGCGCAGGTCGCCGCTCTGTTCCGCGCAGGCTCGGAATTGGTGCGTATCACCGTCGACCGCGACGAGAGTGCGGCCGCCGTGCCGAAGATCCGCGAGCGGCTGCTGCGCCTCGGCATGGACGTGCCCTTGATCGGCGACTTCCATTATATCGGCCACAAGCTGCTCGCCGATCATCCTGATTGTGCCGCGGCGCTGGCGAAATACCGCATCAACCCCGGCAATGTCGGCTTCAAGGACAAGAAGGACAAGCAGTTCGCCGAGATTATCGAGATGGCGATCCGCTATGACAAGCCGGTGCGCATCGGCGTGAATTGGGGTTCGCTCGACCAGGATCTGCTGACGGCGCTGATGGACCAGAATGCCGAAGCCGGATCACCGCTTTCGGCCCGGCAGGTGACACGCGAGGCGATCGTGCAATCGGCGCTGCTTTCTGCAGCCCTCGCCGAAGAGATCGGCCTGCCGCGCAACCGCATCATCCTGTCGGCCAAGGTCAGCCAGGTGCAGGACCTGATCGCCGTCAATTCCATGCTCGCCGAACGCTCCAATCATGCGCTGCATCTCGGCCTGACCGAAGCCGGCATGGGCACCAAGGGCATCGTCGCCTCGTCGGCGGCGATGGGCTTCGTGCTGCAGCACGGCATCGGCGATACGATCCGCGTATCGTTGACGCCCGAACCGAAGGGCGACCGCACGCGCGAAGTCCAGGTGGCGCAGGAAATCCTGCAGGTCATGGGCTTCCGCCAGTTCATACCCGTCGTTGCGGCCTGTCCGGGCTGCGGACGCACGACGTCGACCGTGTTCCAGGAGCTTGCCCAGAACATCCAGAACGACATCCGCAAGAACATGCCGGTCTGGCGCGAAAAATATCCTGGCGTCGAGGCGCTGAACGTCGCCGTCATGGGCTGCATCGTCAACGGGCCGGGCGAAAGCAAACATGCCGATATCGGCATTTCGCTTCCCGGCACCGGCGAGACGCCGGCGGCCCCGGTCTTCATCGACGGGCGGAAGGCGCTGACGCTGCGCGGTCCCAATATCGCCGCCGACTTCGAGGCTCTGGTTGTCGACTATATCGAGAAACGGTTCGGCCAGCGGACGGCGGCGGAATGAGCGCCCATAGGTTCGGATGAGCCAGTACTGGTCGCCAATCGTCAGCGCCTGCTATACTGTGTCGGGGCGATCGAGGTGCCGGTCGACGACAGGTTCTAGGTCCGGCTGGCGGATTACGACAGGCCATGCGGCGCAATCACCATCCCCAATCCGAATGCGCCGACCGGCATCGGCCTGCCGTTTGCCGGCATCGAGGCACTTCTTGCCGCCCATCCGGATGCAGTCGTCGTCATGGACGAGGCCTATATCGATTTCGGCGGTGAAAGCGCCATCCCGCTGATATCCACGCATCCCAATCTGCTTGTCATTCAGACCCTGTCGAAATCCCGTTCGCTTGCAGGTCTGCGCATCGACTTCGCGCTGGGGCTGCGGCCGCTGATCGAGGCGCTGGAGCGGGTCAAGGACAGTTTCAATTCCTATCCGCTCGATCGTCAGGCGCAGCTCGCCGCGACGGCGGCGATCAAGGATGAGGCGTGGTTCCAGACATGCCGGAGGAAAATCATCGCCAGCCGGGAAAGCCTCGTCTCCGAACTCGAAACGCTGCACTTCTAGGTCCTGCCGTCCCAGGCCAATTTCGTTTTTGCCAGGCACGAGAGACAATCGGGTGTAGCGCTTCAAGCCGGCTTGCGGGAGCGGAACATTCTCGTCCGGCATTTCGCCAAGCCACGTATTTCGGATTTCCTGCGCATCAGCATCGGCGCGGACGAGGAGTGCGCGCCTGGTTTCCGCTCTCAAGGACATGCTGGCGGCCTGAGCAGCCCACCGATTTCCTCAGCTTTCGGACATGGCGCCGGCAAGCAAGGTCTTTGCGGTCCAGCGCAGAACCTTCTCCGCTTCCTTGGGCTCCAGCTCGCAGATGTCACGCATCACCACCAGTGCCTCTATGCCAACCGCCAGCGACAGTGCGTGGACGAGACGCTGAAAATTCTTCGGCGGCATGGTTGCCTGCAGCGGTGACATCGCCTCTTTCAGCCATGCGATGCGGCGGCCACCGCGGCGGACCTGCGCTTGGCCGACAGCCGAGCTGCCGAGAAGCGCGCGAAAGACGCCCTCATTGTCGATGACCATCTTGAAGATCTGCGAGACCAGGTCGTCGAGCCGATGGCCGACCTCCGCATCGCCCATGTCGTTCCGCGCTGGCGGGATCTTGATCACATCCGCAACGCCATCGAGGACCGCCTCGCGGATGATTTCATCCGGCGTCGAGAAATATCGGTAGGCCGTCGCTCGCGAAATGCCAGCGAGATCGGCCACTTCGGCGACCGAGGGGTGGCCGCCTTTCTCTATGATCTCGCGCGCGGCACGCAGCAACTCGACACGCGTGCGACGCTTTTGATTGACCCTCTCGAATCTTTTTTCTTGACTGTCCATTCATGCCTCGTTATGAGATTGATGTCTCATTAAGAGTTAAGTGTATCACAATCAAATCAAGGCGCAAGTCGATGAATTCCGCTCCCCTTTCCGGCCGGTCCGACGCCGCTGCGCCGATGACCGTCCATTTTCTTGGCAATATCCTCACCTTTCGTGCCCGCTACGCGGATACCAAAGGCAGCTTCACCGTCATCGAAGCCTATACGGCTCCGAACGCCGGCCCGCCGCCGCACACGCAGACGGATCAGGAAGCCTTTCTCATCCTCGAAGGCCGTTACGAGATCGTCGTCGGCGACGAGACCAAGCATTGCGGCCCCGGCGATTTCGTCCACGTCTCTCCGGGCACGCTGCATTCCTTCCGGAATATTGCCGAGACGCCCTCGAGGCTGCTTTTGATCAATTTCCCCGGCGATCTGCATGAGGAGTTCTTCATGGCGATCGGCGAGCCGGTCGCACCCGGCACGACAGCCTTTGCGCCGATGAGCGCGCCCGACGTTCCGAAGATCGTCGCGACGGCCGCCCGTTTCGGCATCGACATTCCGCCGCCGCCGCAGGCGTGAGCCCGCGGCCCCGGGGAGCAAGCGCTGCGACGCCGATCCCAATCCTTTCGACTATCGAGGAATCAACAATGAGAATGCATCATGTCGATCGCCTGCTGGCATCGAGCAGCTTTCGGATCTTTGCCCGCATTCTGCTGACGCTGGTCTTCTGGTCGAGCGGGCTTGCGAAGCTCTTCGACTTCCCGACCGCGATCGCAGAGATGGAGCACTACGGCCTTGCGCCTGCTGCGCCGACTGCGATTGCCGTCATATTCGTGCAGCTAGCCGGCTCCGCCCTTGTCATCTCCGGTCGGCATATCTGGCTCGGGGCGGGCGCTCTCGGCGTCTTTACCGTGCTGACGATCCCGATCGCGCACGCCTTCTGGTCGATGAGCGGCCAAGCCGCCTTTCTCGAGATGCTGTTTGCGATCGAGCATCTGAGCGTCGTCGGCGGTCTGATGATCGTTGCGATCCTGGGGCGGCGAACCGCTGCGGTTCAGGCGCCTGTTTTAGCCGGCGCCTGAACGATCGGATCATCGGCGTCGGGGAACAGTCAAAGCTCCCCAACGCCGGAGGCGGGCCTGGGGATGTCAGCTCTTCCGGTCGGCGATGAAATGCGCCGCGGCGGTGAGGATCGAGGCGCGAGGGCCGTAGGGGGCAAGCAGCGCCTCGGCATCGCGGACATGCTCACGCAGCTGGGCTTCGGCCCATTCCATGCCGCGAAGAGCTACAAGTGTTCCCTTGCCGCGGGCCGCATCCTTGCCGGTTGCCTTGCCCATGGTCGCGGTGTCCGAGGTCAGGTCGAGAATGTCGTCTGCAAGCTGGAAGGCAAGACCGATCTTTTCGCCGAAGGCGCGCAGGCGGCGGCGATCTTCCGGCGGGCTTGCCGAGATGACGGCGCCGGCTTCACAGGCGAAGCGGATCAGCGCGCCGGTTTTCATCGCCTGCAGGCGAATGATGGCGGCCTCGTCGGGGGCCTGCTTTTCCGCCGCGAGGTCGAGCGCCTGGCCGCCGGCCATGCCGCCAAGACCGGCTGCGCGGGCAAGGGCGAGCACCAGCGATGCCTTGCTCGTATCGGGAAGGGTCGTTTCCGGCCCAGCGATGATGTCGAAGGCGTAGGTCAGCAGGCTGTCGCCTGCGAGGATTGCCGTCGCTTCGTCGAACTTGATGTGTACCGTCGGTTTGCCGCGGCGCAGGTCGTCATCGTCCATGGCCGGCAGGTCGTCATGCACGAGGGAATAGCAGTGGACACATTCAAGGGCGGCGCCGACGCGAAGTGCCGCCTCTGCGTCGCCGCCGAGAAGGGCTGCACTTTCGACGACGAGAAACGGGCGCAGCCGCTTGCCGCCGTTCAGCACGGCATAATGCATGGCATCGCGCAGCGTCTCGGGCCTGGCGATTTCATCGGAAAGGGTGCTCGGCGAGAGCAATAGGTCGAGCAGCGCCTCGATCTCGTGGGCGTTGTTCTTCAGCCTCGTCTCGAAAGTGTCCCGGTTCGCGTCCATGGGCGCTGTTTGGCATGAGCGCCCACGGGCTTGCAACGGAATTGTCGATGGCGGCAGCAAGATTCGCCGCGCACTCTGGCATAAGCTCTGCACAGGCGTTATGAGAACGACAGGAGCGAAATCGGACTTGGGGACATTGGATATAGCGCCAGAGAGAGAGGACAGCGTCGACATGCCGGCTCGTCGGCGATGGTTCGAAGACCGGCGTGTGTTGAAACGCATTGTTCTTGCCGTGCTGATCTTGCTGATCCTTCCCTATGCACTGATCTTTTTCTATCTGCTGCCCTTCATTCACCCCGTCTCGACGCTGATGTTGCGTGATCTCGTGCTGCTGCGTGGTTACGACAGGCAATGGGTGTCGCTTGATGACATCGCCCCGGTTGTGGTGCAGTCGGTGATGATGTCGGAGGACGGGCAATATTGCTTTCACGGCGGCGTCGACTGGGCGGAAATGCGCATGCTGGTCGAGGATACGCTGAAAGGTCAGGCGACACGCGGCGGCAGTACCATTCCGATGCAGACGGCGAAGAACCTCTTCCTCTGGAACAGCCGTTCCTTCGTGCGCAAGGCGCTGGAACTTCCGCTCGCGGTGACCACGGATTTCGTCCTGTCGAAACGGCGGCTGATGGAAATCTATCTCAACATTGCTGAATGGGGTCCCGGCATCTACGGCATCGAGGCCGCGGCCCAGCATCATTTCAAGGTGCCGGCCTCGAAGCTAACGCGGCGCCAGGCATCGCTGCTTGCCGTCTCGCTGCCAAACCCGATCGACCGCAATGCCGGCAAGCCCGGACGAGGCCTTCGCCGGCTCGCCGGCGTCATCGAGAGACGCGCGCAAGGTTCAGGCGATTACATCAGGTGCATCTATGATTGACATCAGAACTTGTCGTTAGAGCAGGATTCAGATTTCAGTCCGGGTTCGGCCTGAAATCTGAATCCTGTTCTAAGTTATATAGTTAGAGCATGATATCGTCCGAAAACCGCTCACACTTTTCGGCATCATGCTCTAGAAGCGGCAAGTGTCATCTGACATTCTTGGTTCTGCCATATGGGCGAATGCAGTCCAACCAGAGCCCCCGAGTCGCCCATGACCACCACGATGTTTTCGCCCGAACTCCTCCTTTATTCGAAGAGGCATAATCCGACCCCGCCCGTCCATCTCGGCAGCCGCTATCGCAAGGTCGGCGGCTTTCTGCCGGAAGCCGGCAACACCATCGTCTGCCATCTCGAGAAGGGCTCGCAGACGCAGACGGCGCTGATCGAGGCGCGTGAGAAATATCTGGCGATGCCCGAGGCCCCGCAGTTCCTCTTCACGCCGATATCAAGCATTCACATGACGCTTTTCGAAGGTGTCATCGAGACCAGGCGCCGGCAGGATTCCTGGCCGGGCGACCTCCCACTCGATACGCCGATCGAAGACATGACCGCGCTGATGGCGGCCAGGCTCGAAGGTTTCTCGATGTTCGATCCCTTCAAGGTCGCCATCGTCGATGCTCGCCCATCGGGCCTGCTCGTCGACGGGGCGACGGAGAACGACCGCAGGGTCATGCGCGCCTGGCGCAATGCGCTGGCTGATCTTCTGGGCTATCGCCAGCCGAGCCATGAGGAATACAAGTTCCACATGACCTTTGCCTATGCGATCGAACGGCTGGAGGATGAAGCCTTGCCGCGCTGGCAGGCGATGCTCGATGAGGTGGCCGACGATATCCGCCGCAAGGCCCCTGTTCTCGAGCTGACTCCGCCGGCATTATGCATGTTCGAGGACATGAACCATTTTCACGAATTGCTGATTTTCGATTTCGAAGCCTGAACGGGAGAGGCCCATGGATAAACCGACGCTGTACATTGCCAACAAGAACTACTCTTCCTGGTCGTTCCGGCCCTGGATGGCGCTGACGGGCGCCGGCGTCGATTTCGAGGAAGTCCTGATCCCCTTCGACTATCCCAGTGGCAATCCCAATATCAAGGCGATTTCGCCGACCGGGCGGGTGCCGATCCTCCAGCACGGCGCATTGAAGATCTGGGAATCGCTGGCGATCATCGAGTATGTCGCCGAGCTTTATCCGGACGCCGGCCTTCTGCCGAGGGATCGTGCCGAGCGGGCGCTCGCCCGTTCGGTTTCGATGGAAATGCTCTCGAGCTTCCGGGCGCTGCGTAGCGCCTGCCCGATGAATATCCGCCGGCCGAAGGGCAAGATCGCGCTGCCGGATGGTGTCGACGCCGATATCAGCCGCATCGAGACGATCTGGCGCGACCTGCTGCAGCAATCCGGCGGACCATTTCTGTTTGGCGCGTTCAGCGGGGCGGATGCGATGTTTGCGCCTGTCGTCAACCGGTTCGACATCTACGATCTCGTCAGCCGAAACGATATCCTGGCCTATATGGAGACCATGAAGGCGCATCCGGCCTGGCGGAAATGGGAAGAGGCGGCCCGCGCCGAGCCTTGGATCGTGCCGGAAGACGAAGTCTGAGCCTGGAATCATCGGCTTCGCAAAAAATACGCATGGGGACTGGTCAAGGCCGCCCCTTGCATGTATAAGCGCGCCAAATTCCGAAATCGCGACATGTCCGTTTCGGCCGCCAGTCTGGCCGTGGGAATGTTTTGCCCGCAAGTGGAGTAAGTGAAATGGCTGTACCGAAGAGAAAAACAAGCCCGTCCAAGCGCGGTATGCGCCGTTCGGCAGACGCACTGAAGGCTCCGACCTACGTCGAAGACAAGAATTCCGGCGAACTGCGCCGCCCGCATCATATCGACCTGAAGACCGGCATGTATCGCGGCCGCCAGGTCCTGACGCCGAAGGAAAGCGCATAATTTCCCGATCCGGCTTGTCCGATCGAAGTTTCAAGGCCGGCGTCATGCCGGCCTTTTGCATTTCGACAATATAATATTTGCAATGACTTGCAGTCAGCCAACGGTTTGCGGCAGTATTCTTCTTGCGCGCTACTGTGCCGCGCGTCTTTTCAGACGCGCAAAGGACGCTGTAGCACTTTGAAGCTACGCATCATGCTTTCCGAAAATCGCATCCGATTTTCGGAAAGCATGATGCGCTGGGAGATTGCCGATGATAGCCGCCATGCCCCTGATGATTATCCCGTTTATTCTTTACAATCTGGCGATGCTGGGCCTGATGGGCGATGGCGGCATTCCGGCACTGCAGCATGATATCATCGTGCTGTCGATGATCTCGGGCGCGATCTGGAGCATGGCGCTCGGCGATCTTTTCATCGTCATCGCACTTGTCGTGCTGTTCTTCGAAATTCTCAAAGCGACCAGAACCGGTCCCGGCAATCTCGTCAACCACATGTTGTCGATGCTGGTCTTCATCGCCTTCCTGGTCGAGTTTTTGCTCGTCCGGGATGCTGCGACGCAGGTATTCTTCATTTTGATGACGATCGCTCTGATCGATGTCATCGGCGGTTTTGCCGTGTCGATCCGAAGCGCCGGGCGGGATGTCTCGATCGGACTATAGGTTGTCGAGCTTGTTCTGAAGGGCGCGGAGCTGTTCCTTCAGCTCGTCGATATCCTTGGCCTCGGCCTTGCGGCTTTCCTTGGCAGGCGGCGTCATGAAGGGCGAGAACATCTGCATCGCCTGCTGAAACAGCTCGGTGTTGCGGCGAACATGGTCCTCGACCATCTGCATCGGCAACTGCAGGTTCTTGCCGAGCGGCGTTTCGCCGAAAGCGCGGGTCACCTGCTCGCGCATCTGGGCTTGTTGTTCGGTGAAGGAGCGCATCGAATGTTCGAGAAAGCTCGGCACGACCATCTGCATCTGGTCGCCGTAATAGGTGATGAGCTGGCGCAGGAAGGAGATGGGGAGCAGTGTGTTTCCGGTCTTTGATTCCTGTTCGAAGATGATCTGGGTCAGCACCGAATGGGTGATGTCATCTCCGCTTTTTGCATCTTGTACGGTAAATTCTTCGCCCTTCTTCACCATCTCCGCCAGGTCTTCCAGCGTCACGTAAGTGCTGGTGCCCGTGTTGTATAGGCGGCGATTGGCGTATTTCTTGATAACAATCTGACCCTCATGCTTCGCCATATCAGTCTCCTGAACCCCCGTCTGATTTATGGATATTCCTCCAGTTGAGACTGTAAACGCAAAAGAAGGCCGGTGACAATCTCTTTGTGCGATGCGGCAAACCTTTCACAGAGCAGATGAATCGGGCTTTCGCGGGCTGCTGCCGAAAAATGACGGCAGCCGGTCTTCGCGTTTGACTTGTGCTCCAAGCTTTGCCAGTTTCCACTTATGTAAGTGAGACGAAAACGAGGAGCGTCCCCATGAGCAATCCATCCATCGTCATCGCCAGTGCAGGGCGAACAGCAGTCGGCGCTTTCAACGGCGCTTTCGCGACGGTTCTCGCGCATGAGCTCGGGGCGGCCGTCGTCAAGGGCGCGCTCGAGCGCGCCGGCGTCGATCCCGGCGAGGTGGACGAGGTGATCCTCGGCCAGGTGCTCTCCGCCGGCGAGGGCCAGAACCCGGCCCGCCAGGCGGCGATGAAGGCCGGCATTCCGAAGGAGGCGACCGCTTGGGGCGTCAATCAGCTTTGCGGCTCGGGGCTGCGCGCGGTTGCGCTCGGCATGCAGCAGATCGCCACCGGCGACGCCAAGATCATCGTTGCCGGCGGCCAAGAATCCATGTCGATGGCCCCGCATGCCGCGCATCTGCGCGGCGGCGTCAAGATGGGCGACATGAAGATGATCGACACGATGATCAAGGACGGCTTGACCGACGCTTTCCACGGCTACCACATGGGCATCACCGCCGAGAATGTTGCGCGCCAGTGGCAGCTTTCGCGCGACGACCAGGATCAACTCGCCGTCAGCTCGCAGAACAAGGCGGAGGCAGCGCAGAAGGCCGGCCGCTTTGTCGACGAAATCATCCCTTACGTCATCAAGACACGTAAGGGCGACGTTACGGTCGATGCTGACGAATATATCCGTCATGGCGCCACGCTCGAGGCGATGGGGAAATTGCGCCCGGCCTTCGACAAGGACGGCACGGTTACGGCCGCGAACGCGTCCGGCCTCAACGATGGTGCCGCTGTGGCGGTGCTGATGAGTGAAGCGGAGGCAGTCCGGCGCGGCATCCAGCCGCTCGCTCGCATCGTTTCCTGGGCAACGGCAGGTGTTGATCCGCAGATCATGGGCACCGGACCGATCCCGGCTTCGCGCAAGGCGCTCGAGAAGGCCGGCTGGTCGGTGAACGATCTCGATCTCGTTGAAGCCAACGAGGCCTTCGCGGCGCAAGCCTGCGCCGTCACCAAGGATCTCGGGTGGGATCCGTCGATCGTCAACGTCAACGGCGGGGCGATCGCGATCGGCCACCCGATCGGCGCCTCCGGCGCGCGCGTTCTCAACACGCTGCTGTTCGAAATGAAGCGCCGCGGCGCGAAGAAAGGTCTTGCCACGCTTTGCATCGGGGGCGGCATGGGTGTGGCCATGTGCTTTGAAGCGCTTTAAATAGCATACGATCCATGTTTGATTGAAGATCCCGCCACGCGGTGGGGCGAAAAACAAAAGGGGAGCGGAACATGAGCAGAGTGGCTGTGGTCACTGGGGGTACACGCGGCATCGGCGCGGCAATATCCATGGCACTTAAAAACGCCGGATACAGGGTCGCGGCCAGCTATGCGGGCAACGACGAGAAGGCCAAAGCCTTCCATGACGTCACCGGCGTTCCGGTGTTCAAATGGGATGTTTCGGATTACCTCGCCTGCGGCGAGGGAATTGCCAGGATCGAAAGCGAGATCGGGCCTGTCGAAATCCTCGTCAACAATGCCGGCATCACCCGCGACGCGATGTTCCACAAGATGACGCAGCAGCAGTGGCACGAGGTGATCAATACCAACCTCACCGGCCTGTTCAACATGACGCATCAGGTCTGGACCGGCATGCGTGACCGCAACTTCGGCCGTATCGTCAATATATCGTCGATCAACGGGCAGAAGGGCCAGATGGGCCAGGTGAATTATTCGGCGGCCAAGGCGGGCGATCTCGGCTTCACCAAGGCGCTGGCCCAGGAAGGGGCAAACAAGAACATCACCGTCAACGCCATTTGCCCCGGTTACATCGGAACGGAAATGGTGCTTGCCGTGCCGGAGAAGGTGCTGAATGAACGCATCATTCCGCAGATCCCCGTCGGTCGTCTCGGCGAACCGGAAGAGATCGCGCGCTGCGTCACCTTCCTCGTTTCCGACGATGCCGGCTTCATCACCGGTTCGACGCTGACGGCCAATGGTGGGCAATACTTCGCCTAGGAAATTCCATTCCTCGAGTCGGCAATACGGATTATCGGCAGATTCAAAGCGATGACGCGCCGGGAGACGCGCCATCGCTTATTTCATTTGCTGGATCAAGACCGGCGGTCGGTGTTTGGATGTCGCTGTTTCCGAACTCTGGCTGGGACTTTGGCGAGCGAGCGGTCTCCGCTGCTGAGGGCTGATATCGCGGTCGTCAGGAAAGCCGATGCGATGAGAGCGGCGACGAGGGAATTCAGGAAAATCTGGATCATGGAAACGTTCCTTTCCGGTGCGCCGGGCGGCTCTGCCTGTCCGTTGCGCTCGTGAAGGAAATATGGGCCTGCCCGTTGGGCGGCGGTAGATTTGACTTTCGCAACCGAGTGTCAACGACTCGTTGACGGGTGTGAGCGGCAAAGAAAACGGGCGCCGAAGCGCCCGTCGGGAGTCCGATATGCCTTTGCCGATTAGCGGCAACGAGCCTCGTAGCGGCGGCCGTAGCGGTCGCGATAGACGCAGTAGCCGCGGCGTTCGACCGAATGACCGATCAGAGCACCGGTCAGACCGCCTGCAACGGCGCCGACGGCTGCGCCGCCCCAGCTGTTGGTGACGACACCGCCAATGACCGCACCGGTGCCGGCGCCGATCGCCGTACCTTGCTCGGTCGCCGTGCAGGATGCCAGAGCGCCGACGAGCGCACCAATAAGAACAATCTTCTTCATCATGTCGTAACTCCCCAGGTTTGTAGGCCTTTAGACGCGGCCCATGAGTACAAGGATAATGATAATGACGAGAACTAGCCCCAAACCGCCAGAAGGTCCATAGCCCCAGCCACGGCTGTAACCCCAATTCGGCAGGGCTCCGATCAGAAGCAGAATAAGGATAACAAGAAGTATCGTGCCGAGCATAGTGTGTTCCCTTCATTTCATCTGCAATTCGAATGGACGAGAAACACTTATTGGCGATTTTTGTTCCCGGCTAAGCTCTCGAAATGTGACGAAACCTTGTTTGCGGTTTTCTCAGGAGCATGGCCGCTTTCACGAACGGTCGGCAGCATCGGTCGAATTCGACCATCCCGGGAAATCACCCGTATGGTTAAAAACTCCTTTAAATACAATATGTTGCGGTGAACAAAGCGGGAAAATCGTGATGTCGCCGATTCGTCAGCGATTCGTTCCCTCTTTGATCGACGCCTGCACTCGGCACCCGTATCGGCTGCCGCAGTTTAACGCGATCTGAATCCGGCTCCCGAAAGATTAACGCCGGTGCGATGAGGTGGAACGAAGCCCCTGCCGCCGATCCGCATCTAGCGCCCGGACCTGAAGCTGCTACCAGATGTGGCCGTGAACGAAAGGCGAAAACGACAGAGTCAGCGATTCGTCTCCGATTCGTTCCGGCTTTGGTCGAGAGGTTAATTTCGGGCGGATTTTCGCTTGTTCAAGATCAGGCGGGAATCGGTCACTCACGATAACGAAAATACGAACAAGAGAGAGTCTCATGATTCAGCATCTAGTGGGAAAAAGTGATTCAAAATCAATACTTAGCCGTGAACAAAAGCTGAATCAGCTGGAGTCACCGATTCGTCGCTGATTCGTTCTCACGCTGTTCCGAATCGGCAATTCGGACGCTCCACGGGACTCGCAAAGGTCGTAATCCCCGAGGCATTTTGAAATCTGCCCTTGCGTTTGCGGCGGCAGCTGTCCATGTGTTCACTGGCTTCCATCGAGGAGCCGAGATTTTCCTGGGGCCACCCGCCTCATTTGCATGGACTCATGACTCTGACTTCGCAGCCGATGATTCTGAGTGGGCGCGGTGTGACCGCGGTGCTCGGGCCGACCAATACCGGCAAGACCCATTATGCCATCGAGCGCATGGTTGCGCACGGGACGGGCGTGATCGGCCTGCCGCTCCGGCTGCTAGCGCGCGAGGTCTATACGCGGGTGGTGGAGAAGGTCGGCGTGCAGAATGTGGCGCTGGTCACCGGCGAGGAAAAGATTTCGCCGCCCAATGCGCGTTTTTCCGTCTGCACCGTCGAAGCGATGCCGCGCGAGACCAAGGCCGCCTTCGTCGCGATCGACGAGGTGCAACTCGCCGGCGATCTCGAGCGCGGCCATATCTTCACCGACCGCATCCTGCATCTTCGCGGCCGAGAGGAAACGCTGCTGCTCGGTGCGGCGACGATGCGGCCGATTCTGCTGCAGCTGCTGCCCGGCATCAACATCGTCGAGCGACCGCGGCTTTCGCATCTTTTCTACGCCGGGCAGAAGAAGATCACCCGGCTGCCGCAGCGTTCGGCCATCGTCGCCTTCTCCGCCGACGAGGTCTATGCCATCGCCGAGCTCATCCGCCGGCAGCGCGGCGGCGCCGCGGTCGTGCTTGGCGCGCTCAGCCCGCGCACCCGCAATGCGCAGGTGGCGCTCTATCAGGCAGGCGACGTCGAATATCTGGTGGCGACCGATGCGATCGGCATGGGCCTCAACCTCGATGTCGATCACGTTGCCTTCGCCCAGGACCGGAAATTCGACGGTTACCAGTTCCGCAATCTCAATCCTGGCGAACTCGGCCAGGTCGCCGGGCGCGCCGGGCGACACGTGCGGGACGGGACCTTCGGCGTCACCGGACAGGTCTCGCCCTTCGACGATGAGCTGGTGCAGCGCATCGAGGGGCACGAGTTCGACAACGTCAAGGTTTTGCAGTGGCGGACGACGGAGATGGACTTCTCCTCAATCGCATCGCTGCGCGCCAGCCTTGAGGTGGGACCGCGCGTACCGGGGCTGACGCGGGCGCTGCCTGCGGTCGACCAGCAGGCGCTGGAACAGCTTTCGCGCTATCCCGAGGTCATCGATCTCGCCGACAGGCCGGCGCGCGTCGAAAAACTCTGGGAGGCTTGCGCGCTTCCCGACTATCGGCGTATCACCCCAGCACAACATGCCGATCTTATCGCGACCCTCTTTTCCGATCTCGTCCGCTATGGCACGGTGAACGAGCAGTTTCTGGCGGAGCAGGTTCATCGCTCCGATCGAACAGATGGGGAAATTGACACGCTTTCGGCGCGAATCGCGCAGATAAGGACCTGGACCTACGTTTCGAATCGGCCCGGTTGGCTTGCCGATCCGACACACTGGCAGGAAAAGACGCGGGAAATCGAAGATCGATTGTCCGACGCGTTACATGAAAGGTTGACGAAACGCTTTGTTGATCGCAGGACATCTGTGCTCATGAAGCGCCTGAGAGAGAATGCGATGCTGGAAGCTGAAATCAGTGTGAATGGCGATGTCTTCGTTGAAGGACATCATGTAGGGCAGTTGAGCGGATTCCGTTTCACGCCGGTGGCGGGAACGGACGGACCGGATGCCAAGGCGGTTCAGGCTGCGTCGCAGAAGGCGCTCGGGCTCGAGTTCGAAGCCCGCGCGGCCCGGATGCATGCCGCCGGCAACAGCGATCTGGTGATCGGTTCGGACGGTTTGATCCGTTGGCTGGGCGACCCGGTGGCGCGGCTTTCGGGCAGCGATCACATCATGCGTCCGCGCGTGATCCTGTTGGCCGACGAACAACTGACGGGCAATGCCCGTGATCACGTCGCCGCCCGCATCGAGCGCTTCGTCAATCATCATATCAGCACGGTGCTGAAGCCGCTCGATGATCTGTCGCGCGCCGAGGACCTGCAGGGTCTCGCCAAGGGGCTTGCCTTCCAGCTCGTCGAGAATCTCGGGGTGCTCTTCCGTCGCGACGTGACCGAGGAGGTGAAGTCGCTGGACCAGGAGGCCCGTGCCTCCATGCGCCGTTACGGCGTGCGTTTCGGTGCCTATCATATCTTCGTTCCGGCGCTTCTGAAGCCGGCCCCGGCCGAGCTCATCACGCTGCTCTGGGCGCTGAAGAATGACGGTCTCGACAAGCCGGGTTATGGCGATCTCATTCCGGTGCTTGCCGCCGGCCGCACTTCTGTCGTCACCGATCCGAGCTTCGAGCGGATGTTCTACAAGCTCGCCGGCTTCCGTTTCCTCGGCAAGCGTGCCGTGCGCATCGACATTCTGGAAAGGCTTGCCGATATCATCCGGCCGCTGCTGCAATGGAAGCCTGGTCAAAACAACCGTCCGGAGGGCGCCTATGACGGCCGCCGCTTCACGACGACGACGGCGATGCTGTCGATCCTCGGTGCGACGCTCGAGGACATGGAAGAAATCCTCAAGGGTCTCGGCTATCGCGCCGATGCCGTGAAGGCGGAGGAGGCATCAGTACATCTTGCGACGCAGGATGCGGCCTCAGTGCCTGCTGCCACTGCGGAAACGCCTGCGGAAGAGACAGCCGAAAAGGCTGATCACGACGATGCCGACGGAGCGGCGGAAGAGACTGCTGCCGAGACGGTTCCGGCGGTTGCTGACGCGCCCGTAGCCGAAGCGGTCCAGACCCCCGCTCCGGTCGAAGCGATCGAGACATCGGCTCCGGTGGAAGCGTCTGGGGAAGCGGTGTCCGTTCCTGAGGAAGCAGCACCTGCTGCTGGGGAAGCAGTACCTGCTGCTGGGGAAGCCGGCGAGCCGGTGGAACCGAAGCCGGTTCTTCTGTGGCGTCTCGGCGGCCGCAACGACAATCAGCGCCAGGCGCGCGGCGGGCATGGCGATCGCCGTGGCGGCCAGGGCCAGGAGCGCGGTCAGAACCAGGAACGCGGCGACCGCAATCGCCGGCCCGGCGGCGGTGAAGGCGGCGAGGCCAATCGCGGCGGCGACGGCCGTGACAACAATCGTCAGAACCGCGGCAAGGAAGGCGGCGGTCGCGATGGCGGCCGGCCGCAGCAGGCAAGGGGCGACCGCAACAACCAACCACGGGGCGACCAGCCGCGCGGCGACCGGCAGGACCGTGGCGATCGCAAGGATCGCGGTGACCGCAACGATCGTAACGACCGCAACAACAATCGCGGCGGCTCGCAGCCGCTGCGCTTTGAGGCCAAGCCGCCGCGCAAGGAGAAGCCGATCGATCCGGATTCGCCTTTCGCCAAGCTCGCGGCCCTCAAGGAGCAGATGAAGAAGTAGTCATGAGCGGGGAGACACAGCCGACAAGCGGTTCGCGCCAGCGCATCGACAAGTGGCTGTTCTTCGCGCGCATGGCGAAGTCACGCTCGGTGGCGCAGAGCCATATCCAATCAGGCCATGTGCGCATCAACGGCGAGCGCTGCAGCCAGCCGAGCCAGATGGTCAAGCCAGGTGACCGTATCGAGCTGACGCTGGAGCGGCGCGATGTCGTTCTCGTCGTGCGCCTTGCCGGCGAGCGGCGGGGGCCTTACGAGCAGGCGCGCCTGCTTTACGACGACCAATCCCCGCCGCCCGATGAGGCAAAACGTCTCACGCCCTACGAGCAGGCAATCCGGGCGACCGGCACCGGCCGTCCGACCAAAAAGGAAAGACGTGCAATCGACAGGCTGATGTCGGACGAGGATTAGAAAACTCTGTCTGCGGCGGCGGCTTTTGCAGATCGTTTATCCTTGAAATCCGGCGATAAAGCCGATACGTCACTGACAACCTGCCGGAAGCGTGCTTGCCTCCCAAGCCTGCTCACGCTTTTCCTCCGGCACGGGGATAGGCGCGACGTTCCAGGTTGCCCGGCCCCATCCGCATGGAAATCCTGGAGTTCTTCATGACCTATGTCGTGACCGACAATTGCATCAAGTGCAAATACACCGATTGCGTGGAAGTCTGCCCTGTCGACTGCTTCTATGAGGGCGAGAATTTCCTCGTCATCCACCCCGACGAATGCATCGATTGCGGCGTCTGCGAACCGGAATGTCCCGCCGAGGCGATTAAGCCCGATACCGAGCCGGGCCTCGACAAATGGCTGAAGATCAACACCGAATATGCGACGATCTGGCCGAATATTACGGTCAAGAAGGAGCCGTTGCCTGAGGCCAAGGACATGGATGGCGAGGCCGGAAAATTCGAGAAATATTTTTCCGAGAAGCCTGGTTCCGGCGATTGAAACAGTGTCCACATTCGGTCGCCGCATTCGGGCGACCGCGGGGCGAAACGTTGTAAAAGCTGCGTGAGGCATATGGGTGACATGTGTTGCCCGCATGACTCAAGCGAAGCAAATTATTGATTTCCTCATATTTTTATGATACGTTTCGGTTACTGTTCCATTTGTGGCATGACGCATGCCCAAAACCATCACGAAAGCAAAACCAATCCGTACGCGGTTTCCGTGACATATCAACGCTTTGAGCGCCGGGTCCCAAGATCGCGCGCAAGAAGTCTTTGCTTTTGCCCGATGGGACCAGAGTGAAGTCACCCGACGGATACTACCGTCTCACCCGGGCCTGACTGACCCGGCTCCGGCCGCCGCCGGAAGCGTAACAGGGAGTTTTTGAATAGAATGACGACTCAGCAGAAAAAGCCTTCTACAGCACGTCACGGCTTCAAGACCGGTGAATCGATCGTCTACCCCGCTCATGGCGTCGGTACCATCACCGCTATCGAAGAGCAAGAAGTTGCCGGCATGAAGCTCGAACTTTTCGTTATCGATTTCGAGAAGGACAAGATGCGTCTGAAGGTTCCGGTTGCGAAGGCCATGAGCATCGGTATGCGCAAGCTTTCGGAAACGGATTTCGTCGAGCGTGCATTGAAGGTCGTGCAGGGCAAGGCGCGCGTCAAGCGCACCATGTGGTCCCGCCGCGCCCAGGAATATGATGCCAAGATCAATTCCGGCGACCTGATTTCCATCGCTGAAGTTGTGCGCGATCTCTATCGTGCCGAGAACCAGCCCGAACAGTCCTATTCCGAGCGCCAGCTCTATGAGGCTGCGCTCGACCGCATGGCGCGCGAAATCGCCGCTGTCAACAAGATGTCGGAAACCGAAGCCGTCCGTCTCGTCGAGACCAATCTCAACAAGGGTCCGAAGCGCGGCAAGGCGATTGAAGAAGACGATTCGCAGGACGAAGCCGCGTAAAGCGACCCTGTTTTTCTGTCAAAAAACCCGGCCTTCGTGCCGGGTTTTTTTATTGGAACTTTTTCCCGACTGCCGCGTTTATCACACGTAATTGCGGACTGCTCGTCAGGCAATAGCCTCAACGAGCGAACTGCTATTCCGTCAATGTTCGATGAGGAGCGGATCATGCCTTTTCTATATTGCCCATCCGGCAAAGTGAAGAAACAGGTCCAGCCCAGCCGTCTTACCGGCACATGATGAGAAATAGGGCCTCCCCCTGAAAAGTCCAGGGGCGAGGCTTTTATGCATTCAGAACCCATTCAATCCGGACAGCGATGTTCCGGAACATGAGTTTTATTGTTCATTTCAGGGCGAGAGGCCTGCTTTGGGAGATCGAAATGAAGAACATGTCTGCAGATCGGCGCATGATCAAAATCGCGATGGCCGCCCCCTATCTTGCCCGTCAGGAAGAGCATGATCTTGCCACCCGCTGGAAGGATCACGACGACCGCGGCGCGCGCAACCAGATCGCCATGGCCCATATGCGCCTCGTCATATCCATGGCCGGCAAGTTCCGCAATTTCGGCCTGCCGATGAGCGATCTTGTGCAGGAGGGCTATGTCGGCCTGCTGGAGGCAGCGGCACGCTTCGAGCCGGAACGCGACGTGCGCTTTTCGACCTATGCAAGCTGGTGGATCCGGGCTTCGATCCAGGATTATATCCTGCGCAACTGGTCGATCGTTCGTGGTGGCACGAGTTCAGCGCAAAAGGCGCTGTTCTTCAATCTGCGTCGTCTGCGCGCCAAGCTCGCCAAGGGTGACACACAGCTGACGCTGCAATCCATTCACCAGGAAATCGCCGCGGCCCTCGGCGTGAGCCTCGCCGATGTGCAGACGATGGATGCCAGGCTTTCCGGTAACGATGCTTCGCTGCAGGCGCCTTCGGTCTCCGGCGATGCCGAGAGCGCAGAGAAGATGGACTTCCTCGTCAGCGACGATCCCCTGCCGGACGAGCAGGTTTCAAACATGATCGACGGCGAGCGTCGCCGCGTCTGGCTCGCTTCGGCGCTGAAACATCTCAACGAACGCGAGATGAAGATCATCAGCGCCCGGCGTCTGGCGGAAGACGGTGCCACGCTCGAAGAACTCGGTGCCGATCTCGGCATTTCCAAGGAACGTGTGCGTCAGATCGAAAGCCGGGCGATGGAAAAACTCCGCAGCGCCCTCGTCAGCGCCGATCCGCATATGGCGGCCTACGCCTGAACCGAAAGCGCGTCGCGATCTTTCAGATTCGCCGGTCGCGCTTTAGGTGTTTTTTTACGCATGTCGTTATCGCAAAACCGCTGCCCACTTTTGCGCGACATGCTTGTCCCCTCCAGCAGCACAGACTGGCCCGGCGCAAGCCGGGCCTTTTTTATTCGGCGATGATCTTGACGCGATCGCCCGTTGAAACGGCTGCACCCGTGGGCAGGGCGTTGATGAGCTTGAAGAGATCGAGCTTGCGGTCGGTGCCCATCATGCGGGCGGCGAGCGTCGAGATGTTCTCACCCGGCCGGACGGTGACGACGCGGATGCGCAGCGGCTTCAGCGATGCCGCCTCTGCCGGCGTCATGCGGCGGAAACTCGCGCGTAGCACATTGGCCGTTGGCTCAAGGGCGTCGCTGCCTTTCGGTACGGCGGTCAGGAAACGGAAGATCTGCGAATTGTTGCGGATCACGGTGACATCGAAATCCCAGCGGTCGGCGCTGGCGCGCGCGGTGGCTGCTTCCATGCCGTTGATGGTGATCGGCTGGATGGTCGACGGGTCGAGGCCGGTTACCCAGCCGCTGGAGATATAATTGGTGAGGCTCTGGTTCTGATTGTCGGCGACGCCGTCGAAACGGACGGCGATGTCGTTCGGACCGGTGGCCATCACCGCCTCGACCTTGTTGTCGATGTGGAAATCCGGCGGCACGTCGAAGCGGATGCCGAGGCCGCCATGCAGGAAGGTCTGGCCGCGCACATAGCCTTCTTCCGGGCTGTCGCCGTACAGCAGTCCGTCTATGCCATCGAGATAATAATCGCGGCCCTTGTCGCCGACAGAGCCTTCCTGGCCGAAGGCGCGGGCGTGGGTGCGGGCAAGCTCTATGCGCTGCGCCGAATTCGGATGGCTCGACAGGAAGTCGAGGCTCTGGTCGGCTTCGGGATCAACCGACATGAAGCGGCTGTAAGCGGCCATGGAATCGAGGAAACGGGCAGCGGCATAGGGGTCGTAGCCGGCTTCGCCGAGCATGCGCACACCGATGACATCGGCCTGCAGCTCCTGCTGGCGGGAGAAGGCGGCGAGCCGCAGCTTGCCGCGGGCAAGCGCCTGCTTGCCGGCGATGTCGCTGGAAAGGACTTCGGCGACGACGCGGCTGGCGATGACCTCAGCCTCTTCGCGCTTCTGCCGCTCGATGCCGTGGTTTGCCGTCACATGGCCCATCTCGTGCGACAGCACGGCGGCAACTTCCGAGGCGTCGTTGGCAAGGGCGAGCAGGCCGCGGGTGACGTAGAGATAACCGCCCGGCAGCGCAAAGGCGTTGATCGCCGGCGAATTCAGGATGGTGATGCGGTAGGACTGGCTCGGATTTTCCGACACCGCCGTCAGCGCGCCGGCGATGCGGGCGACGAGGCGCTCGGTTTTGGCGTCCTTGTATTCGCCGCCATAGCTTGCCACGATGCGCGGATGCTCACGAGCGCCCATCGCCGCGCGCGGGTCGTTCTTCTGCACCTCGTCGACGATCTGTGGATTGGAAGAAGGCGAAACACTCGGCTGATAGGATTGGTCGATCAGCGTTTGGCAGCCATTCAGCGCCATTGCGACGGCCGAAAGCAGCATCAGGCGACGCGCGAAGCGCCGCGGCGTGGAGATGGCATCACTGGAAAGCGCGGGCGATTTCCACGTCGTCAAGCTATCCAGTCTGTTTCTCCGCATCATGTCGCTGTTTTGCCGGTTTGCCTGAGATTCGGACCGACCATGGCAAAGGGAATTCAACAGGTGCGCACCCCTGATCTCGCGCTGCACAATCGGCCGATACAAGTCTTTGCTGTAGCTGATTTACGCATCGGTTGCATAGCGAGACTCTGCTTAAATGTGGCGCCGTTGCATTTTGGCAAGCCTCAGGCATTAAGGCCTCCCTTCGCTCGGATGAAATTATGGCGAAAGTTCCGTCACAAAGCGGAGATTCGTCGACAGCGCAGAAAAAGAACGGACCGATTGAAATAACCAGCCAGATAGCGACAGCCATGCGTGAAAATTACAATCAGAAATATGTTCTTGGTGAGGAGACGCCTCTTGGTAAGGCATTTCCGCGGAGCGATTCGACTATTCGGCAGCTTCCGCTGTCGCCGGTTGCGGCCTCGTCGTTTCGCCGGCGCGGGGCAGTTGCACCGGCTTCAGCATGATGGCGGCCGCAAGGCCGATCAGCGCAATGGCGCAGGAAGTCATGAAGAGCGGTGAGAAGGCGGCGGCATAGGTATCGGCAACGGCCTGGCGGCTCGCTTCGGGAAGGGCGGCCATCATTTTCGGCGTCAACTGCTCGATATCGGCGACGCCGGGAATGGAGACGCCGACCTTGCCGAGCTCAGAGGCGATGATGGCGCCGTAGATGGAAATAGCGATCGAGGCGCCGCCCATGCGCGACAGCGTCACCGAGCCGGTGGCGGCGCCGACGTCGCGGGCCGGCGCTGCATTCTGTACGCCGATGACGGGAACCTGCTGGGCAAGGCCGATGCCGATGCCGTGCAGCATCATGATCGCGCCGATGAAGACGATCGGCGTTCCGGCGTGGATCTGCGACATCAGCGCAAAGGCGGTGGCGCTGCAGGTGAGGCTTGCGATGGCGAAGGGCTTGTAGCGCCCCGTCTTCGAGATGATCCGGCCTGCTGTCAGCGATCCGCAGACGAGGCCGCCGGTCAGGAGGATGAAGAGCAGGCCGGCGGCCGACGGCGAAAGGCCGGTCGTGGTCTGCAGGAAGAGGGCGAGATAATTGACCATGCCGATGGCGATGGCGCCGCCCATGATCGAGATCACCAGGAGCAGGCTGAAGGTCGAATTGCGAAACAGCTGCAGGGGAACGATCGGCTCCGGCGCGCGGCGCTCTGTGAATACCCAGGTGACGGCGCAGATCACACCGAAGGTAACGATGCCGATGCTCTGCGGCGAGATCAATGCGCCGAACAGTTCGCTGCTGTCGGTGGCAAGCACGATGCTTGTTGTCGTCATGGCAAGCAGGAGCGCGCCGGCATAATCGATCTTGGGGCGGCGATGCGGTTTACGGTAGGGCAGCATGAAGGCAAGGCCGGTGAGCACGATGAAGCCGATCGGCACGTTGACGAGGAAGATCGAGCGCCAGCCGAAGAGATCGCTCATCGTGCCGCCAAGCACAGGGCCGATCGCGCCCGATGCCATCAGCACAAGGCTGGAATAGCTCTGGTAGCGAGCCCGCTCGCGCGGCTCGAACAGATCGGCGTTGACGGCGAAGATCGACACCATGATGCCGCCGCCGCCAAGGCCCTGCAGCACGCGGGCGGCGATCAGCGTATTCATCGAGACCGCAAGGCCGCAGACCGCCGAGCCGACGGTGAAGATCATGATCGCCGTCATCATCACGTATTTTCGGCCGAACAAGTCGCCGAGCTTGCCGTAGAGCGGCATGACGGCGCTCAGCGACAGGAGATAGGCCGAGCCGATCCAGCCGAAGCGCTCGAGATGGCCGAATTCACCGACGATCGTCGGCAGAGCCGTGGAGACGATCTGATTATCAAGCGTCGCCATGAACATGGCGGTCATCAGAAAAAGGAAGAGGATAAGCCGGCGACGAGGATCCGTCACGAGCGGCGCAGGCGCGAGTTGCATGTCCATGGGAGGCATCGTTTCGGGTTGATGTGTCTTTTATGTGCTAACAGCATATAGTTGTCAATGGCACATTAATGACGTCGGCATATTCAATTTTCGAATCGGCTCTGTTATGGTCCTGTGATGAGCGACGTCCTGACCAAAACCCTTTCTGCGGAGCCGGCCGAGCCGGATCGTGAAAACGTGCCGCGTATCGGCCGGAGCATGGCACGCATGCGGCTGATGACCGGGCGGCGGCTGATCGGCCGACTGGCGATCCAGAGTGCTGCACCAGGCCTTGAGCTTTCGCATCTCGACGTGCTCGATGCCGTACGGAGGGCGCAGCCTGCCGGCGAGGTCACGGTCGGCCTGATCGCGGAGATGCTGCGCATCGATCCGTCACGGGCAAGCCGGGTGGTCGCCGACATGGTCGGGCGTAACGTGTTGCGCCGCGAGGCCTCGCAGGCCGATGCGCGGCGGATCGTCGTCGTCATGACCGAGGTCGGCCAGGACCTGCTTGCCGAGATCGTCGCGCAGAAGCTTGCGATCATTTCCGAGATCGTTTCCGACTGGCCGCAGGAAGATGTCGAGCGCTTCGCAGCGCTTTTCGAGCGCTTCATCGGCGGCTACGAGGCGGTCTTCCTGTCGCGCGACAAGGATACGCCGGGCTAGGGCGGCAGTTCAAAGTGATCGAGCGTCCTGTTGGTGTTGGACGCGTGGCGCTTTCAGGCACGCGGCGCCCCTTCCCCTCGACCCCCCGTTTGCGCTAAGGGCAATGCCCATGAGCCAATCCACCTTCACCATTCTCCTTGGCGGCGAACTCAGCCTGACGGAGCGCCTGCGCCACGCCATCGCCGACAGCCGCTTCATTGCGGCCGATGGCGGCATGCGGCATGCGGCAGCACTCGGCATCGAGCCGGAGCTCTGGGTCGGTGATTTCGATTCCACGCCGGCCGATCTCGCGGATGCATTTCCCAATGTGCCGAAACAGCCTTATCCGGCAGCGAAGGCGGCGACGGACGGCGAAATCGCCGTGGCGGAAGCAATCGCGCGGGGCGCGCGGCGGCTCATCCTCGCCGGCGCGCTCGGCGGTGAACGCTCCGACCACGCGCTTCAGCACCTGCTGTCGGCCGTCAGCCTGGCGGAAGAGGGTTTCGACCTGCTGCTGACCTCGGGCAAGGAAGAGGCAGTGCCGCTGGTTGCGGGTACGATCGAACTGGACCTTCCCAAGGGCAGCCTGTTTTCCGTGCCCGGATTCAGCGAGCTGAGAGGGCTTTCCATCGAGAATGCGCGTTATCCGCTGGCGGATTTCCATCTGCCTTTCGGCTCGTCGCGCACCATTTCCAATGTTGCGGAAGGCACCGTTCGCTTTTCGCTCCGCAGCGGCCGGGCAATCGTGCTCGCCCGGCCCTATGATCTTTCCGGAGTCTGATTTTTGGCCCCTCCCATTCTAAAACTCGACGATATCTTCCTGAGCTTCGGCGGCGCACCGCTGCTAGCGGGTGCTAGCCTGCAGATCGAGGCCGGTGACAAAATCTGTCTCGTCGGGCGTAACGGTTCGGGAAAATCGACACTGCTGAAGATTGCCGCCGGCCTGGTCGAGGCACAGTCCGGCGCGGTCTTCCGCCATCCGTCCTCGACGGTGCGCTATCTCGAACAGGCGCCGGACTTTGCCGGCTTCAACACGGTGCAGGCCTATGCCGAGGCCGGCCTCGGGCCGGGCGATGACCCCTATCGTGTCACCTATCTACTGTCGCATCTCGGGCTGACCGGCGAAGAAGACCCCAGAATGCTGTCCGGTGGCGAATCGCGGCGCGCTGCCCTTGCCCGGGTTATGGCACCGGAGCCAGACATTCTTCTGCTCGACGAACCGACCAACCATCTCGACCTGCCAACGATCGAATGGCTGGAAGGCGAGCTGCAAAAGACGCGCAGCGCCCTGGTGCTGATCTCGCACGACCGGCGTTTTCTCGAAAAGGTCTCGACGGCAACCGTCTGGCTCGACCGCGGCACCTCGCGCCGGCTCGACCGCGGCTTTGCGCATTTCGAAGCCTGGCGCGACCAAGTGCTGGAGGCCGAGGAACTGGAGCAGCACAAGCTCGGTAAGTCGATCGAGCGCGAGGAGCACTGGCTGCGCTATGGCGTCACGGCGCGGCGCAAGCGCAATATGCGCCGTCTCGGCGAGCTGCAGACGATGCGCTCGAACTATCGCGGCCACAAGGGGCCGCAGGGCACGGTACAGGCGACGGTTTCGGACGCGCAGGAATCCGGCAAGCTGGTGATCGAGGCCGACAAGATCACCAAGAGCTTCGGCGAGCGGGCAATCGTCACGCCGTTTTCGATCCGCGTACATCGCGGCGACTGCATTGGTCTCGTGGGACCGAACGGCGCGGGCAAGACGACGCTGCTGAAGATGCTGACCGGGCAGCTTGCGCCTGACAGCGGCACGGTGAAGCTCGGCACCAATCTGGAGATCGCGACGCTCGACCAGAAGCGCGAGGATCTCGACCCCGAGGATACGCTTGCCAATTATCTGGCGGACGGGCGCGGCGAAAACCTGCTCGTCAACGGCGAGCAGCGCCATGTCACCGGCTATATGAAGGAATTTCTATTCCAGCCGGAACAGGCGCGTACGCCGATCAGAAACCTCTCCGGCGGCGAACGCGCCCGGCTGATACTGGCGCGCATCCTTTCGCGCCCGACGAATCTCTTGATCCTCGACGAGCCGACCAACGATCTCGATATCGAAACGCTCGATCTCCTGCAGGAGATTGTCGCAGGCTTTCCCGGCACCGTCATTCTCGTCAGCCACGACCGCGATTTCCTCGACCGCACCGTGACCTCGACGATCGCACCCGCCGTGCCGGATGCGCCTGATGGCCGCTGGATCGAATATGCCGGCGGCTACTCGGACATGCTTGTGCAACGCAAGGGCGCGCTCGAGGAGCGCAGAAAAGCCGAGAAGGCGGCGGAGAAGCCGAAGACGCCGGAGGCACCAGCGCCAGGCAGCTCGAAGGTCAAACTCTCCTTCAAGCAGAAATTCGCACTGGAAAACCTGCCGAAGGAAATGGCGAAGGCCGAAGCCGAAATCGCCAAGCGCGAACAGGTGATGGCAGATCCCAATCTTTTCACGCGCGATCCTGCCGCCTTCAACCGACTTGCCAGCGAGATGGAAAAACTGCGCGCCGGCCTGACAAAGATGGAAGAGGAGTGGCTGGAGCTCGAAATGCTGCGGGAAGAGCTGGAAGGCTGAGATTTTCTCGAGGCTGAAGGCTCACTTTTCCTTGATTCGTCAGTGTGTCGTCCTGCGGCATAAGGTGCCGTCCGGCAGCCGGGGATATTGCCGATCGCAACGGCGACAAGGAAAAGTCAGATGTCTCGCAAGCCCTATTCCGGAATTTTCACGGCGTTTGTCGCCGGTAGCCTCGTGACCCTTGCCCTGTCGCAAGCCGCGCAGGCGCAGGATGCCCAGCGCATTCGTGTTCGCGGCGCCATCGAAAGCCTCAGCGGCGATACGCTCGTCGTCAAGACGCGCGAGGGCAGCGATGCGACGATCGCGCTGAAATCCGGCTGGAAGGTCGGCGGCATCAAGAAAGCCTCGGTCGAGGATATCAAGCCCGGCGATTTCGTCGGCGTCGCTTCACTTCCGAAGGGCACGGGCCCGGACGGGGCGATCGAGGTGCTGATCTTTCCGGCGTCGATGAAGGGAACCGGCGAGGGCAACCGTCCCTGGGATGCGCAGCCGAACAGCCAGATGACCAATGCGACCGTCAGCAACGCCGTCAAATCCGTGGACGGCCACACGATCACGCTGACTTATCAGGGCAAGGAAAAGACGATCGCGATTGCCGATGGCACGCCGATCGTGACGTTGGCGCCTGCGACCAAGGATGATCTGAAGCCCGGCGCCGGCGTCGTCGTCACCGGCGAAAAGGCGGCGGACGGCAGCATCTCGGCCAGCCAGATCGCCGTCGGCCTCAACGGCATCACGCCGCCGATGTGACCAGCGGCTCAAATCCTTACCTTATGCAGGCCGTCATCCCAAAACAGCTCCACACTTTTGGGCGGCATGTATTAAAGCGCCGGCGCGGGCACGGCGGCAGCGCCCGCACTGGCGCTGGCGCCGGTCTGGGCGACAGGCGGCTCCTCGGAAATTGACGGCAGCGCTTGCAGATGCAGCACGCGCGGCTTCAGCGCCTCGAGATAGGCCTCGGAGCGGCCGATATAGATCATGCCGCTTTCGGGCATGGAGACGAGCAGGTTGGCCATTGTTTCCTGCAGTTCCGGCTCCATGCCTTCCAGCACTTCGTCGAAGATGATCCAGCGCGGGCGCACGAGCAGGAGGCGGGCAAATCCGATCGCTTTCTGCTGGTCGCCGTCGAGCAGCTTGTCCCAGCGGGCGCGGGTATCGAGCCTTGCGATCAGCGAATGCAGGCCAACCTTGTCGAGGGCCGCCTCGACGGCGGCTTTCTCGTAGGCTTCGGGACGTTCGGGAAAGGCCAGCGCCTCGCGCAGCGTGCCGCCGGGAACATAAGCAACCTGCGGAACGAAGAGCATGTCGTCGATTGGCGGCAGGCCCATCGTGCCACTACCGCACGGCCAGAGGCCGGCCATCGCCTGGAACAGCAGCTTGCGGTTGACGCTGTGATCGCCGTTGATCATGATCCTTTCGCCGGCCTTGATCACGACATTGGTTTCACGCAGTCGGAAACCGCCGCATTCCTCGATATCTTCGCCGACTTTGGCGACGATCACCACATCCTTCAACGTCAGTGTGTCGGGCGCGGCGTTTTCATAGGCGATGCTGTCCTTCAGGTCGAAGTCCTCGTCCATGTCGAGCAGCGCCTGGCGGAAATCGGTGACGCGCATCAGCGTGGCGCGCCACTCGGCGATCGGGCCGAAATTGGAGACATACCAGCGCAGCGCCGTGTTGACCTGGTTGAAGGCGCCGACCGACATCATCAGCTGGCCGAGGGTGAGGCCGCCGGAGAAATAAGCTGGGGCGGCAACGATGATCGGGATGACGATTACCAGCCAGCCGTAGCCGGCCGAAACCCAGGTGAGATTGGTATTGGCCATGGCGAGCCGCTTGACGACTGTCAGTACCGAGCTGATGTCGGTGTTGATACGTCGGCGCTCGTTCTCCTCGCCGCGGGCAACGGTGATCGCCGGCATGTTCTCATTGGCATGCATCAGCGTGAAGCGAAGCTCGGCTTCTTTCGAAAAACGGTCGGCATTGAGCTTGACCAGCTTGCGGCCGACGACCTGGCTCAGCACCGAGGCGGAAGCGGCATAGAAAATCGCCGCCCAGACCATGTAGCCCGGAATGGAGAAGCTGTGGCCGCTGATGCGGAAGATGAAGCCGCTCGAAAGCTCCCAGAGCACGCCGATGAAGCTCACCAGGAGGATGGTCGACTGCAGCAGGCCGAGAACGAGCCCTGTCGTGCTTTCGGCAAGGTTGCGGGAATCCTCGTGCAGACGCTGGTCCGGATTGACGCCGATCAGGCCGCTGGAGGCAAGCCGCAGTGCCCGCTTGCGCTTCAGCCACTGGTCGACGAGATCGCGTGACAGGCCTTCACGCATATAGAGCGCCGTCATCTGGTTCAGCCAGGCCTGCAGCACGTTGAGCAGCAGCAGCGTGCCGGCGATCATCGCGAAGATTTCGAGTTGGTGGAAGAATTCGCCGAGGTCGCGGCGCTCCAGCGAGTCATAGAAGGGCGCATTCCACTCGTTCAATATGACCTGGCCGTAGGACGTCGCCAGGATAACGAGGATCAGCACGGTCGCCAGAAACAGCACCCTGCCACGCACTTCCGAATTCCAGAATGCTGAGAACATGACGCCGAGGCGATATGTCAGGCTGAAATCATACCCTACCCTATCCTGCCTCCGGATGCCCGGCCTCCCCTCAATCTTATCTGCCATTACGCTTTTCCAAATCGCCCATGCCCCTATAAATAACATGGTGGCGTTACGGGTCTATCAACAGATTCTATCATTCATTAAACTGTGATGATGCGGCAGAGGTCACTTGACTGCAGTCGACAGTTGATTCGCGACCCGACTGGGTCTAATTAAAGCGCTCCGTGGTGATTTGGCCGGCCGGCTTGCAGCCACGTTAAAAAAATCGCTAAAGGGCCGCGTGCGGACCGGTAGCGATTTTTTTCGCCGCCGGTTTTTGTTTTTGATCGAGTGACCGCAATGCCCATCAAGATCCCCGATACGCTGCCCGCCTTCGAAACCCTGGTTCAGGAAGGTGTGCGGGTGATGACCGAGACGTTGGCGATCCGTCAGGATATCCGACCGTTGCAGATCGGGCTGCTCAACCTCATGCCGAACAAGATCAAGACCGAATTGCAGATGGCGCGTCTCGTCGGCGCCTCGCCGCTGCAGGTGGAACTGTCGCTCATCCGTATCGGCGGCCACAAGGCGAAGAATACGTCAGAAGATCATCTGCTTGCCTTCTACCAGACCTGGGAGGAGGTAAAACACCGCAAGTTCGACGGCTTCATCATCACCGGGGCGCCGATCGAGCTCTTGCCCTATGAGGACGTCACCTATTGGGCGGAGATGCAGCAGATTCTCGACTGGACGGAAACGAATGTCCATTCGACGATGAACGTCTGCTGGGGCGCGATGGCGGCGATCTATCATTTCCACGGCGTTCCGAAATACGAGCTCAAAGAGAAGGCCTTCGGGGTTTACCGCCACCGCAACCTGAAGCCTTCGTCCATCTATCTCAACGGCTTTTCCGACAATTTCGAAGTGCCGGTGTCGCGCTGGACCGAAGTGCGCCGCGCCGATATCGAGAAGTCCGAAAACCTGGAGATCCTGATGGAATCACCCGAGATGGGCGTGTGTCTCGTGCACGAGAAGAAGGGCCGGCGGCTCTACATGTTCAACCATGTCGAATATGATTCCACCTCGCTTTCCGACGAGTATTTTCGCGACGTCGATACCGGCGTGCCGATCAAGATGCCGCACAATTACTTCCCGCATAACGATCCGGCGCTTGCGCCGCAGAACCGCTGGCGCAGCCATGCGCATCTCCTGTTCGGCAACTGGATCAACGAAATCTACCAGACGACGCCCTTTGATGTGGAAGAGATCGGCACGGACATCTGACCTTGCCGATCGCGCCCCGAGCCGGTGCCGCCGCCTCACTGCTGCGGCATTTTCTTTCTGATCCGCCGGTTGCGGATTGAAGCAAATGCGGGCAGGTTCCTGTCCCGAACCCTACCACACCGCGCGTCTTCATCGGACGTGCAATGCACAGTTTGAATCGCTGCAAATTCCTCAAATCGATTCCGAATTGAGGAATTTGCAGCAGAGATAGAATGGACGGTCGATGATGTCGGATAAGTTGGAGCGGGACGTTTTCGGGCAGACGAAGGCGGGCGAGACCGTCTATCGCGTCGTGATCAAGGGCGGTGGGCTGACGGCCAAGATCATGAGCTGGGGCGCAGTCATCCAGGATCTGCGCCTCGAGGGACATGACGCGCCGCTGCAGCTCGGCTTCGACGATTTCGACAGCTACCCCCTCTATTCGTCCTATTTTGGCGCGACACCCGGCCGCTGCGCCAACCGCGTCGGCGGCGGCAGGTTTACGCTTGACGACAAGGACTATCAGCTCGAACTGAATGAAAACGGCGTGACGCATCTGCATGGCGGCAGCGACAATATCGCCAAACGCAACTGGACGATCGTCGAGCATGACGTCGACCGCGTGGTGCTGAAGATCGTCGATCCCGATGGCCGCGCCGGCTATCCCGGCAATTGCACCATCCAGGCGACTTTCTGGGTGCATGGCAACGGTGAACTGTCGATCACCTACGAATCGACCAGCGACCAGCCGACGCTCGCCAATGTCTGCCAGCACGCCTATTTCAATCTCGACGGTCGCGACGATGCGCTTGGCCACGATATCATGATTGCCGCCGATCATTATCTGCCGACCGATGAGAAGCAGGTGCCAACCGGCGAGATCCGTTCCGTCGAGGGCACCGAATTCGATTTCCGCGAGATGGCGCCGATGAAGCGTTTCGTCGGCAGCGAACAGGTGTTCTACGACCATAATTTCTGCCTGTCCGCCGAGCGCACCGCCAAACGAACCGTCGCGCTCGCCCGCAGCCTTTATTCCGGTGTGTCGCTGGAAGTGCGCAGCACCGAGCCAGGCGTACAGTTCTATGCCGGCTTCAAGCTCGATACCGGGGCTCCCGGCATCGGCGGGCGCAAATACGGTCCATTCGCCGGCTTCTGCCTGGAGACGCAGGTCTGGCCGGATGCCATCAATCACCAAGGTTTTCCGAATGCGGTTCTGCGCCCCGGCGAAGTGCTGCGCCAGGAGACGGATTATATCTTCACCAAGAACTGAGCGTCCTCCAGCGCCGCGCGTTTCTAACGCGGGGCGCTGTCGACGCACGGTTGTCAGATTTGGTCGCTATGAAACCCTCGCCGGCCCGCCGGCGAGGGTTTTTTCTTTCGGCACTCGATTCTGTCTTGCCGATTGGTCCTATATAGGTTCTATTGTGCGTCCATGGATAGAACCAGTCTGATAGCGGAATTGAATAGCCGCGGCCTGCGTGACGAGGCATTGACCGGGCCGCTCTACAAGCGGCTGGCGCAGACGCTGACCGGCCTCATTCAGGAAGGGCTGCTGAAGCCCGGCACCGCACTCCCGGGCGAGCGCGACCTTGCCGAAGCTCTGAAGCTCGGCCGTGTGACCGTGCGCACCGCCTATCGCGATCTGATGGCGTCCGGCGCATTGGAATCGCGCCACGGAAGCGGTACTTTCGTGTCGAGCAGAGTGGAGCGCATGGAACAGTCGCTCTGGCGGCTTTCCTCCTTCTCCGCCGACATGCGTTCACGCGGGCGTCTGCCGGCCGCACGGATATTGTCGCGGGCGGTCAATACGCCGTCGCCGGAGGAATCCTTCCTGCTCGGCCTCGGCGGCGACGAGCCGGTGCTGAGACTCGACCGCTTGCGCCTTGCCGACGGCCTGCCGCTGGCGATTGAACGCGCCGTGGTGCCGATCAAGTTCCTGGGGCACGATGCCGGTGGCGAGGGATCGCTCTACGATGCGCTGACGGCCAGCGGCCACAGGCCCGTGCGCGCGCTGCAGCGGCTGACGGCGGTCACGCTCGACCCGTCCTCCGCCGCAATCCTGAACGTCAAATCAGGCGCGCCGGCGCTCCTGATCGAACGTGTCTCGCGCCTGGAAGACCAGCGCGTCGTCGAATACACCCGCTCGCATTATCGCGGCGATGCCTATGATTTCGTAGCCGAATTGAGAATCGGAGATGACCTATGAATGACAACCAGTCACTGATGTTGCAAGAAGCCGGCCAATCGCCAGAGGTGGTGGCCACGCTTCTCGAAAAGGAAAAACCGGTCTTTGCCGAGATTGCCCGGCTGTTTTCGTCCGCCCGCCCGAGCGTGGTGACGACGGCGGCGCGCGGCTCCTCGGACCACGCCGCCACCTTTTTCAAATATCTTTTCGAGATTACCTGCGGCGTACCGGTCGCCTCGGTCGGTCCGTCGATCGCTTCCGTCTACGGTGCGGCGCTGCATCTGAAGGGCGGCGTCCATTTCACCGTCTCGCAGTCGGGTGCCAGCCCCGATATCGTCGCGTTGCAGGATGCGGCGAAGAAGGGCGGAGCGACGACGATCGCCGTCGTCAACGTCACCGACAGCCCGCTTGCGAAACAGGCCGATATCGTTCTCGGCCTCAATGCCGGCGCGGAAAAGAGCGTCGCGGCGACGAAATCCTTCATCGCCTCGGTCGCCGCCCTTGCCGGCGTGACGGCTGCGATCGGCGGCGCGTCCGACCTGCAGGCGGCGCTCGACGAGCTGCCGGAGGCGCTTTCGGCGACCGCCGGGATTGACACGGCGGCAGCCGAGGAGGTGCTCTTCAACGCGACCTCGCTCTATACCGCCGGCCGCGGCCCGGCCTTTGCGATCGCGCTCGAAGCGGCGCTGAAGGCCAAGGAAACCTCCGGCCTGCATGCCGAGGCCTTCTCGCTGGCGGAACTGATGCACGGCCCCATGCGCCTGGTGCAGCCGGGCTTCCCGATCGTCGCCTTCGCACCCGACGATGCGGCCTTCGCCAACAATGTCCAGGCGCTGGAGCGCCTGCAGAAGCTCGGCGCCACCACTGTCGGCTTCTCGGCGCAACCGCTTTCCGGTGTCCATCTGCGCGTGCCGACGACGGGCAACGGCCTCGTCGATCCGCTGGTGTCGCTGCTCGTCTATTACAGGCTGATCGAGTCGGTGACGCGCCGCAAGGGCTTTGATCCCGACAAGCCGGCGAACCTGCTCAAGGTGACGGAGACGGTCTGATGGTCCGCAAGATCTTCCTCGGCGCCCGCATCTTCGACGGCGAGCGCTTCCATGACGACAAGGCGCTCATCGTTGCCGATGGCCGCGTCGAAGCGATCGCTGCCAGAGATGATCTGCCGGACGGCGAGGTGGTGACGCTTGCGGGCGGTATTCTGTCGGCCGGCTTCATCGATGCGCAGGTCAATGGCGGCGCCGGGCGGATGCTGAACGACGAGCCTTCCGCCGCCTCGATGGACATTATCGCCGGCGGGCATCGGCCCTATGGCACGACGTCGCTGCTGCCGACACTGATTACCGATACATCAGAAGCGTCCATTGCCGCCATCGAGGCGGCCAAGGAGGCTGTCAAGGCGAACCGCGGCGTTGCCGGTCTGCATCTCGAAGGTCCGCATCTGGCGCCTGCGAGGAAGGGTGCGCATCTGGCCGAACTGATGCGACCGGTGGAGGACCGCGACGTCAAGGCCTTCATCCAGGCACGCGAGGCGATCGGAACGCTGCTCGTCACAATGGCGGCCGAGCAGGTGACGGTTGCCCAGGTGCGCGAGCTTGCGGAAGCCGGTGTCACCATCAGCATCGGCCATTCCGATTGTTCGAGCGAGGCGGCGGAAGAACGTTTCGATGCCGGCGCGCGGGGCGTCACGCATCTCTTCAACGCCATGAGCCAGCTGGGACACCGTGCGCCCGGTCTCGTCGGCGCGGCGATCGATCATCCCTCGACCTGGTGCGGCATCATCGCCGATGGCCATCACGTCGATCCGAAGGCCTTGCGCACGGCACTGCGCGCCAAGCGCGGCGAAGGCAAGCTGTTCTTCGTCACCGACGCGATGTCGCTCGTCGGCTCGGAGAAGGATTCGTTCACGCTGAACGGGCGCACCGTCCGGCGCGAAAGAGGCGGCTTCTGCTCGAAGCTGGTGCTTTCCGATGGCACGCTGGCCGGTTCCGATGTCGATATGATCTCGACGATCCGTTACGGCGTCACCTATCTCGATCTGACGCTCGCCGAGGCGTTGCGCATGGCGACCCTTTATCCCGCCCGCTTCCTCCGGCTTGCTGATCGCGGCCATCTCTCGCCGGGGACACGCGCCGATCTCGTGCATCTGACCGATGCGCTTGCCGTCACCGCCACCTGGCTCAGCGGCGAAGCGGCCTGAACGCTAAGGCGCGTCGCGATCTTTCAGATTCGCTCTTCGCGCTTTAGATCTTTGTTTTTACGCATGTCGTTATCGCAAAACCGCGGCACACTTTTGCGCGACATGCTCTAGGAGAAGCGGGATGACCGACATTACCGATGCCTATTTCTCCAACCTGATCGGCCGGCTGGAAGAGCTGAAGCAGGTGCTTGCCGAGCCGATGGCGCAGGCAGCAGCCGTCATCCTCGATGCTGCCCACGGCGACAAGCGCGTCTATGTCTTTGGCACCGGCCATTCGCACATGCTGGCGGAAGAGGTGCACTATCGTGCCGGCGGGCTCGCTTTCACCGTGCCGGTGCTCGTCGGCTCGGCCATGCTGCACGAGGGTGCGGTCATCAGTTCGGTTTATGAGCGCACGCAGGGCCTGGTGCGGCCAATGCTGGAGCGTTACGGCATGCAGCCGGGCGATGTCATCATCATCGCCTCCAATTCGGGCGTGAATGCCGCGCCGATCGAGGCCGCCGATTATGCGCGCGAAATCGGCGCAAAGGTGATTGCCATCACTTCGATCGCCTATTCCTCAGCGATCGCCAATGGCCGCCGGCGGCTCGCCGACGTGGCCGATGTGGTGCTCGATAACGGGCTGCCGCCGGGTGATGCCGTTGTCGATCTCGAAGGCACGGGGCTTCGGGTCGGGCCGGTCTCGACGGCAGTCGGCGTGACGGTCATCAATGCGATCTTCGCCGAAGTCGCCTCGGAGCTTTCGAAATCCGGCGATGCGCCAATTTATCTCAGCGCCAATATGCCGGGCGCTGCCGAGATCAACCAGAAACTCGTCAAGAAATACCGGCCGCGCAACCCGCATCTCTGATGATGGGAGCGAAGCGGTGTCGCAATCACAGTTCCGTATGTCACGACATGCTCCTGACGCGATCAAGCGGCAAGAATGGAGCTGACCATCCGAGCCGTCCGCGGTGCCAGCGTCAAACCGATATGCCCGTGTCCAAAAGCAAACACCACGTCCCTTCCTCCTCTTGAAGGCCGGATGACCGGAACGGAATCGGGCATGGAAGGGCGGAAGCCCATCCAACTGCGGCTTGGTTCGCCAAGCGTCGGGAAAATCCTGCGAGCGTTTGCCAACAACACTTCGAGGCGCCTTGGGTTCGAAGGCGCGGTGATGCCTCCGAGTTCCACAGTGCCGGCCACCCGCAGGCGGCCGCGCATCGGGCAAAAATAAAATCCGTGATGCGTCGGGCATACCGGTCGTTCCACCGGCAATGTTTCCATATCGAATTCGAGATGATAACCCCGCTCGGTATCCAGGGGGACCCGCTCTCCGAGCTGCAGAGCCAGACCGCGGGAATGGGCGCCGGCAGCGATCACCGCCGCTCGAGCATGGATGCTGTGGGCCGAAGCCATCATCCTCACTCCGCTCCGCTCACGCGAAATAGTCGTCACCGAGTCTCGAACGAACTCGACGCCCGCTCGTTTGGCGGCGGCTTCCATCACGCTCATGACCTGGCCGGGATCGGTGAAGTTTATCGCTTTCGGAAAGAAAAGCCCTCCGCCATGGACCTGCGGCAGCCGAGGCTCCAGGCTTTGCACCTGGTCGGGTGTGAGAAGCTGCTGCGCTATCCCATAGGTTCGGCGAAGCTCGACATCCGAAGCGGCTGCCTTGAAGGCCTCGGGCGTCTGGTAGAGATAGAGGCATCCCTTCGCGCTCAAAAGATCGGATGCGCCGATCTCTGCCGCGAGTTCGAGCCATTCCGATGAAGCGTCGGACAGAAGGTTGGCGATGCGGCTCGTATTGTCTCTGTATCTGTGCGGGAGAGATTCGTAGGCAAAACGCATCAGCCAAGGAAACAGCGTGGGCAATGCCGTTTTGCGGATGGACAGCGGGCTGTCGGAATTGAGAAGCAGCGAGGCCAGGTTTTTGAGGATGGCGGGCGTACCGACGGGAATGATTGCATAGTCGGCGATCGTTCCAGCATTGCCGTAAGATGCTCCCGAACCGGGTTTGTTAGGTTCGATCACTACGACATCGCGACCGTCTGCACGTAGCCGCAGCGCGGTTGCCACGCCGATCACACCGCCGCCGATGACGGCGATATCTGTCGTTAGCTTGTCCATGAAATTATGTATCTACCTCGGCGCCTTGTGATGCCGCGATCCGTTATGTGAATTCGCCAACCCGGCGGCGCCATGCGCCGCCGGGCCGGTTCGGTTCAATCGAGGACTAAGGCGCGTCGCGATCTTTCAGATTCGCTCCTTGCGCTTTAGCTCTTTATTTCTACGCATGTCGTTGCCGCAAAACCGCTGCACACTTTTGCGCGACATGCTTTAGCCTGGCGAAGCGTAGCGCGCGACATAAGCCGCCGTGCGTGCTTCGGTTGGACGGTCAAGGACATCTCTGGCGGTTCCCTGCTCGATGATAAGACCACTGTCGATGAACACGACCCAGTCGGACACTTCCTTCGCGAAGGGCAGCTCATGCGTGACCAGGATCATCGTCATGCCGTTGGCCGCAAGTTCCCGCATGACGCGTAGAACTTCCCCGGTCGATTCAGGATCGAGCGCCGATGTCGGCTCGTCGAACAGCAACACCGTTGGTTCTAGCGCCAGGGCGCGTGCGATCGCCACACGCTGCTGCTCGCCGCCCGACATCTGTTCCGGATAAGCCATCGCCCGTTTGGCGAGGCCTACTCTCGTCAGAAGTTCCACGGCCCGTTCCACAGCCTCTCTCTCGCCGATCCCGGCTGCATGCATCTGAGCGAGAACGACGTTCTCCACGGCCGTCAGATGCGGGAACAGATTGAAGCGCTGAAACACCATGCCGACACGTTGCCGAAGCTTTGCAAGGTTGCGGCAGGTCACCTCGCCATTGGCGAAGATCGTCTCATCGCCGACAGTGATCGTTCCCTGATCGGGACGTTCAAGCAAATTGACGCAGCGCATGAGGGTGGTCTTTCCTCCGCCGCTCTGGCCAATGATGCTCACGATCTTGCCAGCGGGAACCTCGAGATCGACGCGGTCAAGCACCAGGCGCCCATCGAAAGACTTGCGCAATCCGCTGATTTTGACGGCCGGGCGTCCGACCGGCTGCCGTGACACGAAAGGAGTTTTGGCAGGGATGGTCGTCATGGGCAGATCTTCCCCTCGGCGAGGTAGGTCCTCGCTAATTTCAGCCGGCGCCTTCTGGCCAAGGACAATGGCACGCCCGCATGGATCTTGCGCTCCAGCAGAAGCAAACATTGTGACACCGGGTAGCAGATAGCGAAATAGGCCGTAGAGATCACGAGATACACTTCAAGCGCTCGGAATGTTTCCGAGGCTATCAACTGTGCCTGCGTCATCAGTTCGGCGGCGGAGATCGTGACAAGCAGCGAGGTCGACTTGATCAGGTCGACGAACATTGTGTTCGTACCGGGAAGCGCGAGCCGCACTGCCTGCGGCAGGACGACATGGGTGAACGTTTTGCCGCGCCCTAGCCCGAGAGCTTGAGACGCCTCTTGCTGTCCTTGGTGTACGCCGGCGATAGCGGCCCGAAAGATCTCGGACAGGTAAGCGGCGTAGAAGAGCACCAAGCTCAACACTCCAGCCTCGAAAACCTCCAGCCTGATGCCTACGGAAGGCAGGCCGAAGTATGTGAGGAATATGATCGCCAGAAGCGGTACGTTTTTAAAGAGCTCGGTATAGAACGCTGCAGGGACGCGGACGAGCCGCAGCCGGTTGAGCCTCATCAACGCAAGTGCAAGACCAAGAATCGTCGCGCCAATGAAGCTGGCCACGGTGTAGCCGAGGGTCCTGAGCAGACCCCCGGCAATGCTTCCGACGTAGTCATTCCAGGGAACCTGGAAAACATCGGTGAAGGATGACAGCGCCGTCATGCCCCGATCTCACTTCGCGATGGAAGGCGGGTTCCAGTCGGCGGGACGGTCAACGCCGCGCCGCTGTGCCGCCATCTCGGGCGATGGAACCAGGAACTGCTTGGGATCGCCGCCCCATTTCGTGATCAAAGCCGCAAGGGATTCATCCTTGTACATGCCGTCGATCTGATCGGATACAGCCTTGGCCAGCTTCGGCGACTGCTTGGGAAGGTAGAATCCGGTCATGTAGGCTTGAAAATATTTGTAATCGGGGTGTGCGGCCACCTGTTCGTTTGTCGGCGGCTTCAGATATTCGATGCGGACCTTCATGTCGGGGCGCTGCTGCTGTTGATAGGTGATCAGCAGCGGATCAAGAAAGCCAACGTCCAGACGTCCGGAAGAAATATCCTGGAACACACCTTCGGCGTTCGGGAACGTATGTGGTGATGCGTTAGGGACCTGCGCGATCGATTTCGCCCAGACATACCCCGTCACAGTGCCGAGATTTTTGCCTTCCAGACTCGCAACATCCGGAAAGCTCGCCTTGCCGCTCACCGCCATGGCCGGCGGCGAATAGTACGGAGGGTCCGTGAACAGGCCGACCTTCTGGCGAGCGTCGGACCATGCAATTCCGCCAATGGTTATATCAGCCCGCTGCGTCTGGACGGAAGCCAGCATGCCTGGAAAGTCGGTGACGTTGATTTCCATTTTGAGGCCGAGCTTATCGGCCACGGCTGTCAGGATGTCGCTGTCGAGACCGACCAGCTTTCCATCCTTGACCGCCGTATAGGGCATGTAAGGCTGCACTGCAACGACGAGCGTGCCCGGCTTCATCAGCTCCAGATCGTCGGCGTTTGCAGTGGATGGCACCGCCGTCGCGAATAGCCCCAAACCCAAGACCGCCAAGGCAATAATCCCGTTTGCCTGCGATTTTTTCGTCAATTCAGCATGTTTCATTGGAACCCCTCTTTGTGGTTATATATTGCTGATATATTAAGAATATGCAGACATGATATGGAGTCAAGCAGATTCGTTGAGCGGCTTTTTTCTAGGCGGAAAAGCGTCTAGCTATGCGGAAACGGGCAGAGAGAGGAAAACGCTGAATATGTCGGCATTCGAAGTGGATTACGAAGCGGCGGAATCGACACTGGCGGAACGGACGTACATTCGGCTGCGCGACGACATCATTACGACGCTGCTTCCTCCGGGCACGCTTCTGCGCGAAGCCGAAATCATGAAACGCATGGACGTCGGGCGCACGCCGGTCCGGGAGGCGATTCAGCGTCTGCAATATGATGGTTTCGTTGTCGTCAGCGCGCGGCGCGGCACATTTGTGAGCAAGATCGATATCAATGATCTTACTGCGGTTTATGAGGCGCGAGCACGGATCGAGTCCTGGGCGACCCGACTAGCTGCGGAAAGGCTGCGCGAGTTCGAGCGGCAAGAAGCGCGGCAACTGATCGATGAGCTCAAGCAAACAACCGGTCCGATGGCGTTGGAGGACATACTTGCTCTCGATCGCCGGGTTCACCGCTTCATTTACAAAGTGGCGAAAAACCCTTTCCTGTCCGATACGCTGGATCACTACCACAATCTGTCGCTGAGAATCCTGTACGTCGCCATGAAACGGTTTCCAAGTTTGGTGCCGCGCCTTGAGGACGTCTTGCATGATCAGGTCCTCATGCTTGAGGCGGTGTGCAGAGGTGACGCAGATGAGGCCGAAAAGATCGCGATGGCTCATGTCATGAGCTTTGAGAGCGAGGTCCGGAAGGTAATCTGAATTCGGATCTGGGGATTGGATGCAGCTTCAGCTGAACGAAGATATTTCCGGCAGAATGAGCCGTCCGAAACGATCTCGTGCTGCGAGTGGACTCGGCATCGACACCTGCCTGAATTCCACATCTCAGTGAGAGGCCGGTGTGAGCCGGCCTCCTGAACGGATGAAAACCAGGATCAGTCCTTGGCGCGTTCGACGTAGGAATTGTCTTCCGTCGCGATAACGACGCGGGTGCCGGCGTTGATGTGCGGCGGCACCAGGGTGCGCACGCCATTCGACAGCATGGCCGGCTTGTAGGAGGACGATGCCGTCTGGCCCTTGACGACCGGTTCCGTCTCCATGATTTCGAGCGTGACGTGGCGCGGCATCTGGATCGCCAGCGCAATGCCTTCATGCATTGACAGAACGCAGGTCATTCCTTCCTGCAGATAAGCCTTGTCGTCCCCCATCGTGTCGACATCGACGACGACCTGATCGTAGTTTCCAGGGTTCATGAAGTGAAAGCCTTCGCCGTCCTCGTAGAGGAATTGATGGTTCACGTCCTCGACGAAGGCGCGCTCGACCTGTTCGGTGGTGCGCCAACGCTCGGAAACCTTCACGCCGTCGACGATGCGGCGCATGTCGACCTGGGTGACCGGTGTGCCCTTGCCCGGATGAAAGTTCTGGGCGGTGAGAACGACGTAAAGCTTGCCGTCGACATCGAGAACGTTGCCCTTGCGGACAGAAGAGGCGATGACCTTGACCATAAGACTTCCTTGTAACTCGGCTTTCGGCGTCGTAGATGACTGCCGAGACGCTCCGAAGACGCAAATGTTTTTCTTTGGGGCGCAACTAACCTAAAATCCGGGAAATAGCCACCCCCTATACCGGCTTCTCCGGCGAAGAAAGCTTGGAATGAACTCTTCGGCGAAAGCGTCCCCCTGGTGGACCCCGTCCGTGCATGCCGACCGCCGTCCGTTCCTGATCGGGCGCAATGCGATCCAGGCGGCGTTGCGCGGGTTTTTCGCGCGCGAGGACTTCGTCGAGGTGGATACGGCTGTGCTGCAGGTATCGCCCGGCAACGAGGCACATCTGCATGCCTTCGCCACGGAAGCACTGACGACGGATGGGCAAAAGGCGCCATTCTACCTGCACACCTCGCCGGAATTCGCCTGCAAGAAGCTGCTTGCGGCGGGCGAGGAACGCATCTCGTGTTTTGCCCATGTCTATCGCAACCGCGAGCGCGGGCCGCTGCACCATCCCGAATTCACCATGCTCGAATGGTATCGGGCCGGCGAAAGCTACGAGAGCCTGATGATGGATTGCGTGCGGATCCTGGCGCTTGCAGCCGAAACGGTGAAGACCGGGAAGCTTGCCTATCGCGGCGCCGAGAGCGATCCCTTTGCCGGGCCGGAGCGGATCGGCGTTGCCGAAGCGTTTGAGCGTCATGCCGGCATCGATCTTCTCGCCTCGGTCGCCGCCGACGGTTCGACCGATCGCGACCATCTAGCGGCCGAGCTCAGGCGCGTCGGCATGCGTGTTGCCGATGACGACGGCTGGGCCGATCTCTTCAGCCGGGTGCTGGTCGAAAAGATCGAGCCGTATCTCGGCTTCGGCCGTATCACCATCCTCGACGAATATCCGATCTCGGAGGCAGCACTTGCGCGTCCCTCGGCACGCGACCCCAGGGTTGCCGAGCGTTTCGAGCTCTATGCTTGCGGCGTCGAGCTGGCGAACGGCTTCGGCGAACTTACCAACGCTGCCGAACAACGGCGACGGTTCGAGATCGAGATGACCGAGAAGGCACGGATCTACGGCGAGACCTATCCGATCGACGAGGATTTCCTTGCCGCACTGGCGCTGATGCCTGAGGCAAGCGGCATCGCGCTCGGCTTCGATCGGCTGGTGATGCTCGCAACGGGAGCATCACGCATCGACCAGGTGCTCTGGGCGCCGGTTGCGGAGTACGGAAGATGAATGTCGTCAAACCGATCAAGAGCGTCGACGATCTTGTAAAGGCAGGACTGGTCGCGTCTGCCGATCGCGCAAGTCTCGAGGAGGTTGCCGCGCGTTACGCGATTGCCCTGACGCCTGCGATCAGCAAGCTCATCGACCGCACCGATCCCAGTGATCCGATCGCTCGGCAATTCGTGCCTGATATAGCCGAACTCACGGTCGCCCGCGAAGAACGCGCCGATCCGATCGGCGATCATGCCCACAGCCCCGTCGAAGGGATCGTTCACCGCTATCCCGATCGTGTGTTGCTCAAGGCCGTGCATGTCTGCCCGGTCTATTGCCGCTTCTGCTTCCGGCGCGAAATGGTCGGGCCGCAGGGCCTCGGCACGCTCGATGCCGCGGCGATGCAGGCCGCTTTCGATTATATCCGCGGTCACGAGGAGATTTGGGAGGTCATCCTCACCGGCGGCGATCCGCTGGTGCTTTCGCCGCGCCGGCTCCACGAGATCATGGAGACGCTTGCCGGGATCGCGCATGTGAAGATCGTGCGTTTCCACACCCGCGTTCCGGTCGTCGATCCCGAAAAGATCGATGCGGCGCTGATCGACGCGCTGAGGGCAAGCGGCAAGACGGTCTATGTGGCTCTGCACGCCAATCATGTGAGAGAACTGACGCCGGAAGCGCGGGCCGCCTGCGCCCGCCTCGTCGATGCCGGCATCGCCATGGTCAGCCAGTCGGTGCTGCTCAAGGGTGTCAACGACGATCCCGCCGTGCTTGCGGAATTGATGAAGGCTTTCATCGAAATCCGCGTCAAACCCTATTACCTGCATCATCCAGATCTGGCGCCTGGCACCGGCCATTTCAGAGTGACGATCGAAGAGGGGCAGGAGATCGTCGCGGCGCTGCGCGGGCGGATTTCCGGTCTCTGCCAGCCGGCCTACATCCTCGATATCCCAGGCGGTCACGGCAAGGCCGTCGTCAGTGGGAGCGCGATCCGGGCGACCGGCGACGGATGTTATTCCGTCACCGATTATCGCGGTGGCGAGCATTCCTATCCGCCCGCCGATTGAGACAAAAGTCGGCGTTTTGCGTGTCATTTCTGTACTCGCCACGCCAGACGCTAGAGTGTGTCGCAGCGTCGAAATTATCATAAGTCACTGATATAAAATGGTTGTTTACGACAGTGCGGAAAGGATCGCTAAAATCCTAACTATGAGCCTCAGTCATATTTAACTCAATTAATTAGCGGAATGTTCTGTTTTCCGCACTAAAAGAACGCTCATGACAAGGCGATGAACGCCGGTTCGGGATCATGAGAATCTTGGAGTGATGGGATGAATAAGGCAATCCGCGACCTCGTAGCCAAATTCGGCAAGCTTCCTGGGTCGATCGACCAGGTCGCCGACGACGCTGATCTTTATGCGGCAGGTTTGACGTCCTTTGCTTCTGTGCAGTTGATGCTTGGCCTCGAAGAGGCCTTCGACATCGAATTTCCCGACAATCTCCTGAACCGCAAATCCTTCGCGAGCATCTCGGCCATCGCCAGGACCGTCGATCTCATCCGGGACAGCCGGAAGGTCGCCTGATGAATTTCCCCGTCAAGATCATGCAGGACGGTCTTGTCGCAAGGGTGGCCCGCGTCGCCGAAATCGCTGCGAAGCACGCGGATGCCGTTGATGCTGAAGCCCGTTTCCCCCGGGAAGCCGTCGATGCGATGAAGGCCGAAAGGCTGCTCGGCATCCAGGTGCCGCGCCATCTCGGCGGCGAATCCGCCTCGATCACCGAGATCGCCGAATTGTGCTCGCTGCTCGGCCAGGTTTGCGCCGCAAGCGCCATGGTCTTCGCCATGCACCACATCAAGCTGTCGAGCCTCGTTGAACACGGCGCCGACAGCGAATGGCATCGCGGTTTCATGCGCCGCATCGCCGCCGAGCAGTTGCTGATCGCATCCGCCACCACCGAAGGCGGTATCGGCGGAAACCTGCGCAACAGCATCTGTGCGGTCGAGGTCGATGGCGACACGTGCCGTCTCGAAAAGGATGCGACCGTCATTTCCTATGGCTCGCATGCCGACGCCATTCTCATCACCTCGCGTGCCCACGCGCAGGCGGCCTCTTCCGATCAGGTGCTGACGGCCTTCCTCAGGGACCAGTACACGCTCGAGAAAACGCATGTCTGGAATACGCTCGGCATGCGCGGAACCTGCTCCGACGGCTTCCTGTTCAAGGGCGAAGCGCCGGCGCATCAGATCCTGCCGAAGCCTTTCGCGGAGATCGCGGCGCAATCCATGCTTGCCTCCTCGCACCTCTTGTGGAGCGGCGTCTGGTACGGCATCGCCGTCGATGCCGTTGTGCGCGCCCAGGCTTTCGTGCGCGCCGCTGCCCGCAAGGCGCCGGATGCCCAGCCGCCGGGCGCGCTGCGCCTTGCCGAGGTTTCGAACCTGCTGCAGATGGTGAAATCCAACGTGGTTGCCGGCCTCAAGGCCTATGAAGATGCCAAGGCGGATGCCGACAGGCTCTCTTCGATGGGATTTGCGGTGGCGATGAACAACGTCAAAATCGCCTCGTCCGAGACGATCCTGGAGATCGTCAACCATGCGATGCTGATCTGCGGCATCATGGGCTACAAGAACGGCACGCCCTTCAGCCTCGGACGCCATCTGCGCGACGCGCATTCCGCACAGCTCATGATCTCGAATGACCGCATCCTCGGCAACACGTCGAGCATGCTTCTTGTCCATAAGCAGGACACTAGCCTACTGGGGTGACAGTCATGGATATGCAGACCTCGTTTCTGGACCGGCTTTTCGAATCCGGCCTGCTGATCGATACCGGCATCGACGGGCTCTACGGCCGTAGCGGCCAGTTCGAAGACGTGATCGCTGCCTTCGAGCGCCTGATCGACACGTTCGGCGGCGCCGATGGTGCCGAAGCCATGCGCTTTCCGCCCGGCATGAACCGCGCCTTCTTCGAAAAGAGCGGCTACATGAAGAGCTTTCCGCAGCTCGCCGGCACGGTGCACAGCTTCTGCGGCAGCGAGCTTGATCATGTCAGCCTGCTGCAATGCATGGAAGTCGGCGAGGACTGGACCAAGGGGCAGGAGGCGACCGACATCGTGCTGACGCCGGCTGCCTGCTATCCGCTCTATCCGACGATCGCCAAACGCGGCAACCTGCCGAAGTCGGGCGGCCTCTTCGACCTGCAATCCTATTGCTTCCGCCATGAGCCGTCGAAGGACCCGGCCCGCCAGCAGTTGTTCCGCATGCGTGAATATGTCTGCATGGGCACCGAGCTGCACGTCACCGATTTCCGCCAGCGCTGGATGGATCGCGGCGTCGAGATGATGAAGGCTGTCGGTCTCGACGTGACGATCGACGTCGCCAATGATCCGTTCTTCGGCCGCGCCGGCAAGATGCTCGCCAATAATCAGCGCGACCAGAACCTGAAGTTCGAGCTGCTGATCCCGATTACCTCAGCTGCCAATCCGACCGCCTGCATGAGCTTCAACTACCATCAGGATGCCTTCGGCACGAAATGGGGTCTCAATCTCGAAGACGGCAGTGTCGCGCACACCGCCTGCGTCGGCTTCGGATTGGAGCGCATCGCCCTTGCCCTCTTCCATCATCATGGGCTCGATGTGAAGCAATGGCCGGCCAGCGTACGGAAAGCGTTGTGGGGCTGAGCAAATCGATGACATCGGTATTTTCGGGGGTATTTTCGGGAATCGACCCGGAAACCTACCGGGCGCATGCGCTGCATTCCGGCGAGCGCGCCTGGCCGGAAACCAATTGCTATGTCGATCTCTGGATCGAGGTTCTGGCGACATCAGGCGTTGCGCCCGAGGCGATGCTGGGTTTTACCCTGACGCAGGATTTCGAGGGCGACCAGTTTACCTTCTTCAAGGTGCCGCTCGAGGATCTCGAAGCGCTCTACGGCATTCGTGCGACCGAGCTTGCCATCTACGACCGTGTCGAACGCCATGTTGAGGTTCAGATCGCGCGGGGCCGTCTCTGCCTGATCGAAATGGATTCCTTCTACATGCCGGATACCCGTGGCACCGCCTACCGGCAGGAGCACGGCAAGACGACGGTTGCAATCAACCGGCTGGACGTTGCGGCCAAGCGCGTCGATTATTTCCACAATGCCGGTTATTTCCGTCTCGAAGGCGAAGATTTCGACGGTTTGTTCCAGCTGCAACTGACGGAAAACGACCCGCCGTTCCTGCCCTACACGGAATTTGCCCGATTCCCGGAAAAACCGGCTGATGAAGCGCATCTGCGTTCGACCGCGCGGCGGCTGGCCGGCTTTCACTTCATCAGGCGTCCCCGCGAAAACCCGATCCGCGCCTTTGCAAGCGTTTTTCCGCAACAGGTCGAGGCGGTGGCGGAACGGCCGTTCGGCTTCTTCCACAAATACGCCTTCAACACGCTTCGCCAGGTCGGCGCCAATTTCGAGCTGGCGGCCGATCACCTCAGCTGGCTCTCCCCGGATGAATTCACGGCTGCCGCTGAGCATGCCAGGCGCATTTCGGAGGTGGCGAAATCGGTGCAGTTCCAGCTTGCCCGCGCCGTCACCCGCAGGAGGTTCGAGCCGTTGCAGGCAGCACTTGATCCGGCCGCCGATGCATGGGATTCCATGATGGCATCGCTTGCGGGGCGAATCTGAGGCCGGAGATCTGACCATGCGGGGGCGTTTGGCGAGCATCGGTGCCGAGGAAAGTTTACTTTCCGAAGGCTGGAACCTGATCCTGACGGAGCCGGGCGCCTGCGCCGTGCCGCACGACATCCCGCTCTCCGCACAGCTCATTCCCGCACCCGTTCCCGGCACCGTCGCCGCAGCGCTTGAAAAAGCCGGGCTCTTCGACCGTGAAAATCCCGAGCCGCTGAACACGCGGGATGCCTGGTATCTCTGCCGGCTTTTCGATGCCGAGCCCGGCGACGCGATCCTGCGTTTCGAAGGACTGGCGACGCTCTGCCATGTCTTCCTGAACGGCCAGGAAATCCTGTTTTCCGAGAGCATGTTCACGGCGCACGAGATTCCGGTGACGCTTTCGGGCGGCGATGAACTGGCTTTGTGCTTCCGGGCGCTCGGCCCCCGCCTGTCGGAGCCGGGGCCGCGCGCGCGCTGGCGGCCGCAGATGATCACGCCGGCGGGCTTGAAGAATTTCCGCACGACGCTGCTCGGCCATATGCCGGGCTGGTGCCCCGATATCCATGCCGTCGGGCCATGGCGGCCGATTTCGATGGTGCGGCGCAATCCCGTCTCGATCGACAATGTCTCCGTCCGCGCCGTATTCGAGGAGAGTGGCGTCGGCCGCCTCAGCGTTTCCCTGCATAGCAATGCCGAGGATCCCTCAATGCTGCTGCGCTGCGCTGGGATGGAGCAGCCCTTCGAGAAGGTCGGCGACAGTCATTACTCGGCTATCCTCAAGCTTTCCGACATCGAGCCCTGGTGGCCGCACACGCATGGCGCTGCGCGTCTCTATGAGCTGACGCTGGTTTCCGACGGCGTGGAATATCCGCTCGGCAGGACCGGTTTTCGCCGCATCGACGTCGACCGCGGTGCGGATGGCGATGACTTCGCGCTCCTCGTCAACGGCGAACGCATCTTCTGCCGCGGCGCGGTGTGGACGACGGCCGATATCGCGCGATTGCCGGGCGGGCGGGTGGATTATGAGCCGTTCCTGCGGCTTGCCGCTGGAGCCGGCATGAACATGATCCGCATCGGCGGCACCATGGCCTACGAAACGCCTGATTTCTTCGCGCTCTGCGACGAACTCGGTCTGCTCGTCTGGCAGGATTTCATGTTCGCCAATTTCGACTATCCGCGCAACGACAAGGCTTTTCTCGGCCACGTGCATGCGGAGGTCGAGGAATTCCTGCACGGCGTGCAGGCGGCGCCTTCGCTGGCCGTGCTCTGCGGCGGCAGCGAAATCCACCAGCAGGCGGCAATGCTCGGTCTGCCGGCGGAATTCTGGAGCGGACCGGTCACCGATGAAATCATTCCGGCGGTCGTCGCGCGCATGCGCCCCGACGTGCCCTATGTCCCGAACTCGCCCTATGGTGGAGCGATGCCCTTTTCGCCGAATGCCGGTATCGCCCATTATTACGGCGTCGGCGCCTATATGCTGCCGATTGCCGATGCGCGCCGCGCCGATGTGCGTTTTGCCTCCGAAAGCCTCGCCTTCGCGCATGTCCCGCAGCAAAGGACGCTGCAACGTCATCTCGACGTGCCCGCCGTCCACAGCCCGCTATGGAAGGCCCGTGTGCCCCGCGACCGCAGCGCATCATGGGATTTCGAGGATGTTCGCGACTTCTACCTGCAGCTTCTCTACGGTTTCGATCCGGCCCAGCTGCGCCGCGAAGATCCGGAACGCTATCTCGATCTCTCCCGCGCCGTCACCGGCGAGGTGATCGAAGAGACTTTTGCCGAATGGCGGCGCAAGGGCTCGGCCTGCAATGGCGCGCTCGTCTGGACGCTGCAGGACCTGCTGCCCGGCCCCGGTTGGGGGGTGATCGATTCCACCGGAGAGCCGAAGCCCGTCTGGTATGCGATGCGCCGTGCATTCCGGCCGGTTCAGGCCGTCTTCACCGACGAGGGAACGAACGGTCTCGACGTGCATGTCGTCAACGAGACGGATGCCGCGCTCGACGTCGAGCTCGAGGTCGTCTGCCTGCGCGGGGGAAAACAGCAGGTCGTCAGCGGCAGCAGGGCCTTCAAGCTGGCGGCAAGGGACACGGAGCGCCTTGCCTGCACCGCGCTGTTCGGCGCCTTCTTCGATACGACCTATGCTTTCCGTTTCGGGCCGCCGGCGCATGATGCAAGTGTCGCGCGCCTGCGCTCGCTGGCGGACGGCGCCATTCTCGCCGAGAGCTTCCACTTCCCCTGCGGACGGGGGAAGGCGCTGCATGACGCAGGGATCGAAGCATCATTCGGCAGAGACGACGGCGACTGGTTCGTCGATCTCAGGACCGACCGGCTGGCGCAATCGGTGCATATCGATGTCGAAGGCTATCGAGCCGACGACGACTGGTTCCACCTTGCCCCCGGTGCGATGCGGCGCGTGAAGCTCCACCCGCTGTCCGGCGCGGAAAGCGATATTCCGCCTGCGGGCGAGATCAGAAGTCTAGGCAGCTCGCATCGCGTCGCAATAGAGGGCTGATGCCCCTGCGAAGGATGATGCCGATCCATTGGGAAAGACCGTGATTTGAGAACGATATACCGCCTTCTGCGCGCCCATGTCCTGCAGCGGCTGATCCCGCGGTCGCGTCTTGCCTTCAACCCACGCAGGCCGGTGGAAGTCGTCGGTTATCTCTCGATGGCGGTCGGTGTCGGCGAGTCGGCAAGGCTCTGCGCCGACGCATTGTCGGAGGCGGGGCGGGCGATTTCGCTCTCCGACGTCAGCACGCATCCTGACGAGAATTCCTTCGCCGGATGGACGCCGTCGCATGTTTCCACCGAACCGGCGGGAAGCCGGATCTGGCATCTTAATCCGCCGATGCTGCCGCGCGCCATCCTGAAGAAGGGCGTTGCGAATTTCAGCCGCGCTTTCAACATCGGCTATTTCGCCTGGGAGCTCGAAGTCGTGCCGGCGGAGTGGCGCAATGCGATGCATTACATGAATGCCGTCTTCGTGCCGTCGGAATTCACCAGGCGGGCGATTGCGCCTCTCACCACGGCGCCCGTCATCGTCGTTCCGCATCCCGTCACCGAGAAGCCGGCGACCGAAGGCATGCGCCAGAAATTCGGCATCGAGGAAGACGCCTTTCTCGTCAGCTTCATCTTCAGCGCCGGCTCCTCGATCAACCGGAAGAATCCGCAGGCCGTCATCGAGACCTTCCGGATATTCGCCGCCGAATGCCCCAGCGCCTTCCTGTTGATGAAGGCTAGCGGCGATATCGGCAAGGACGAAGGCCTGCGCGAACTGGTCGCTTCGGTTAAGGGCGACAACCGGATCAGGATCGTCACCGACAGGTTATCGAACTCCGATATCAACGGCCTCATCCGCTGTTCCGACGCCTATCTTTCGCTGCATCGTTCCGAAGGTTTCGGGCTGACGGTTGCCGAGGCGATCATGCAGCATACGCCCATCATTTCCACGGCCTGGTCGGGAACAGTAGATTTCTGCGATCCCGACAATAGCTGGCTGGTTGGCTCTCCCCTTATTCCTGTGGTCGATACCCATCCCGAATTTGCCGGGCTCGAGGGTGCAGTCTGGGCCGACCCCTCACCCGAGGCGGCGGCCGGGTACTTGAGGGAAATTTTCCGCGCGCCCGAGCGTGCACGAGAGAAGGCCGGGAAGGCGCGGGAGTTCCTGCTGCGCTACCTTGCGGAAAACAGCTACGAGAAGGCGCTTCAGACATTGACGGCGATGCAGGCCAGCTAAGCTGAGGTCGTCACTCCGCTTTATTTTAACATTTTCGCATTAGAGATGGCGGGTATGCGGCGGTAGGCCGATCCTGACGGATGGACAGATGTCGAAGGGTATTATCGCAAACTCGGTGATGAACGCGGCGGCAGGCATGCTGCTGCTTCTGACGGGCTTCGTTTCCTCGATCATAACCGCGCGGTTGCTCGGGCCGGAAGCCAACGGCATCGTCGCCTTTTCGCTCTGGCTGGTGGTGACCGGCGCCTCGATTGCCGAGCTCGGCTCCAGCATCACACTGCTGAAGACGTTGCCGCAACTTTCGGCGGAGGGTTTCGATGCGCGCCGCCGGCGGGGTTTTGCCGCCATCCTCGTCAGCTTCATGATGTTCTCGACCGTCGTGCTGCTGGCGCTCTACGCGCTGTTCTTCCTGACGTCCGAAAAGATGCACTGGGCCGACACCGCGCCATCCGTCGCTCTGGTCACCGGCGTGCTGTTCTTCATCCAGGCGATCGGATCCTTCGTCAAATTCTACCTGATCGGCGAAAAGAAGCTTGGCGCTTTCTTTAAGCTGACGGTCGCCGTCTCGATCGTGCAGCTTGCCGGCGTTGCCGTCGGTGCCGTTTTCTATGGCGTCGAGGGTGTTCTCGTCGGTTATGCGCTCGGCCAGCTGGTGCTGTTTTTCGCCACGCTGCCGATCCTTCTTGCACGGCGCGACTGGTGCGGGGTCTCGCTGAAATATCTCGCCTCTTCCTCCGTCATCCTGTCGATCCAGTTCATCATCGATTCCATTTTCCTCAACCGGCTCGAGCTGCTCTTCCTGCAGCAGTTCTGGTCGGTGGAGATGGTCGGTTATTATGCCGTCGGCCTGTCGATCGCGAATATCGCGTTGCAATTGCCGATCCAGATGACCGGCAGCCTGCTGCCCTATTATTCCGAGCGGCGCCACAGCAGCGACGATTCGACATTGCCGGTCGAGGTCTTCGCCGCCGTCACCCGCAGCATGGCCTATATCGTGCTGCCGATGAGCCTCGGGCTTGCCGCGATCTCCAGCGAACTGGTGCTCGTGGTGTTCGGCGAAGCGTTCCGCCGCAGCGGAACGGTGGTGGCGCTGCTTGCGCTCGTCGCTCCCGCCTATACTTTCATGCAGATCCTCAGCCTCTACCTGCTGTCGATGGACAGGGCCCGCTCCCGCCTGAACATCAGTGTGATAGGTGGCCTACTGATGGTAGCGGGTTGTTTACTGATCGTACCTAGGCTTGCGGCCGAGGGTGCTGCACTTGTGCGCATCCTCGTATTCGTTGCGATGTCGGTGATGATGATCAGACAGACAGGATTCGGATCCCAGCTTTCGGGTCTTTACGCAAGCCTGACGAAGGTGACGCTCGCCTCCGTCCTCTGTGCTTGCGGAGCGATTTCCGTGCTGGAATTCGTCCAAGGTCCGGCCGGATTGGTCGGCGCGATCATCGCCGGCGCATTCGCCTATTTCGCGGCGCTCCGTGTGCTGCGCGCCGTGCCGGGCGAGGATGTCGAAGTCATGCGCTCCATTCTCGCCAAGATGCCGTCCCTGCTGCGGCGACCGGTTGGCCACGCGATCAATTTCATCGCGCCGCGGCTTCCCGGCGATCCCGATCGCGCCAAAGTCGCGCCCGGCGAATTCTCGCTGGAACCGGCCGAGGGGGCGGGACGCAACGCTGCCCTGCCTGTCGTCTTCGACGGCACGATCGGGCTGTTCATGCCTGAGAATCCTCTCACGAAGAAACGTTCGGCCGCCGTGCTCTTCGTCAGCCCCTGGGGTTTCGAGGAGATGTGCAGCCGCAAATTCTTCCGCGTCGCGGCCGAGCATTTCTCGGATATCGGCGTGCCGAGCCTGCGCTTCGACTATCGCGGCACCGGTGACGCGCTCGATTTCGGGGTGCTGCCGGCAAGGCTGGAAACCTGGGAAAACTCGATCCGTGCGGCCGCTGACAAGCTGAAGTCGCTGAGCGGCTGCGACCGTATCATCCTCATCGCACAGGGCCTCGGCGCGACGCTTGCCCACCGCGTCGGTTCTTCGATCGAAGGCGTCGACAGCCTCGTCATGCTGGCGCCGGTGCTGAGCGGCAGGGCCTATCTGCGCGAACTCAACATGTGGTCCAAGATCATCGATGCCGATCTCGGCCTCGGCAAGGAGCATGTCCAGACCGCGAAGGTGCAGATCGCCGGGCTCGTCATGCCCGAGGAAATCGCTGCCGAGCTCGGCAAGCTCAACATCACCTCGCCGCAGGGGCTCGCAGCCTCGCGCTATCTGATCCTCGAACGTCCTGCCAAGGCCGAGGATACCGGCTTTGCCGATGCGCTGATAGCGCTTGGCGCCGATGTCGAGCAGAAGGCCTTCGAAGGCTATGACGAACTCGCCACCAATCCGCTGTTTGCCAAGACGCCGATGGCTGTCGTCGCGCTGCTGACGACGTGGCTGGAGGCAACGACGACAGAGACATCCGCCGCCCATTCGCCGGCGGCGATCGACAACCCGTTGCTTGCCGGCGATGATTTTGCGGAAACGCCGGTCCGTTTCGGAAGCCATAATCATCTGGTCGGCGTCGTCAGCCGGCCGCTCGGTGAGATCAAGGGCAATGCCGTGCTCTTCCTGTCGACAGCCTATGACCGGCATGCCGGCTGGGGACGGACGACGGTTGACATGGCGCGCGAGCTCGCCCGCCAAGGCGTCGTTTCGCTGCGTTTCGATTCCGCCAATGTCGGCGACAGCCCGCCGCGGCCGGATGCACCGGAACAGGTACTGTATTCGGATACGCAGACCGGAGATGCGGTCGCCGCGCTCGATCTGCTCGAAGGCGTCGTCGCCGGCCCCGTCATGGTCGCCGGCCGATGCAGCGGCGGCTATGTCGCCTTCCGCGCCGGCGTCGCCGACGAGCGCTTGAAGGCTGTCGTGTCGATCAATCCCTTCGTCTATTACTGGGATCCTGACATGCCGGTGCGCAGGGAGCATGTCGTCTCCGTTCCCCGCAGTCTGGATGATTACAGCCAGCGCCTGGCGCGGCTCGACACGCTGAAGCGGCTGCTGCGCGGCCAGGTGGATGTCGTTGCGGCGCTGCAGAATATCGTCATCGCCGCCGGCCGCCGGCTGTCGCCGTGGATCGCGCCGGTGCTCGAGCTGCTTCCCGACCGGCGCCATATCGCCCGCGAGGTCCGGCACTCCTTCGCGCTGTTCGGCAAGCGCAGGGTGCCGCTGACGCTGATCTACAGCGAGGGCGATGTCGGGCTCGACCACGTCTATTTCCACTTCGGGCCGCGCGGCGCCAGGCTCTCTCGCTATCCGAACGTACGGCTGCTGATGCTGCCGGATGCCGACCACAATCTGACGCCGCCGCAATCGCGCAAATTCGTGCTCGACGAGATCATCCGTCTCGCCAGAGCGTGACCGGGATTTCAGCTAAAGCGGTTCAGCTTTTAACGGAAGCGCAGGACCGCTCTAGCCTTTTGTTTTTACGCAATTCCGGACGGAAAACCGCTTCGCACTTTTCCTGGAATTGCTCTGAAGCATGTCGCGCAAAAGTGTGCAGCGGTTTGCGCCGAAGACATGCGGAAAGCAAAGACCTAAAGTGCAGTAAGCGAATCTGAAAGATCTCGATGCCCGTTAGGCAGGGGATCAGATGTTTTCCGCGGCGACGACATCAAGCGATCTGTAGAGATCGATATAGCGTTCGGCGACGATATCCCAGGAATAGCCGCGCGCGGCTTCGAGAAGCCCGGCCCGCACCACGTCCGGTTGGCGTGAAAGGTCTTCATAGGCCGTTTCGATCGCCGTGGCGGCGGTCTCAGGATTCGTGAAATCGGCAAGCATGAGAACGGGATGCCGGGCGGCAAGCGTCGCAAAGGCATCGTTGGCGTTCAGCACCGGCAGGAGGCCGGCGCTCATCGCCTCCAGCGCCACCAGGCCGAAACCTTCATATTCCGAGGCGGAGGCGAAAATCCAGGATTCTGCGATGATGCGCCGGATGGTGTCGTTGTCGGGCGACACATGCAGGGTGACGCGGCCGGAAAGATGACGGCGTTCAATTGCGCCTTCGACATCCGCCCGGTTCAGGTCGGATTCGGCGCCGACGATGTCGAGATGCCATTCCGGGTCGCGGGTCTTCAGCGCGGCCATCGCATCGAGCAGATGGTCGATGCGCTTGTTCACGGAGAACCGGCCGATCGTGACGATGCGGCGCTTTGCCCGGCGTGATGCGGTGTCGGCGAACTTGCCGATATCGGCGCCGTTTTCGATCAGGAGACTGTCTGGCACGATCTCGGAAAACTGCTTGAGGTCGGAGGCGCTGCAGCAGACGACGCGGCGATAGGCCATCGCTGAAGCGCGGGTCAGCGTCCGGAACCAGATCTTCTTGATTGCCGCGTATTTCCGCGTGTGGAAGAAGCCGCCATGGGTGGTGACGATCATCGGTTTTCTGTGCAGCAGCCGGCCCCAGGCGAGCGCGTCGAAGAAGAAGTCGATGGCGTGGACATGGACGAGATCGGCATCGGCGAGATGGCGGAAAACCTGCGGTGCCAGCGGATAGCGGCTGGAGCCGGACCAGGGAATGCGCACCACCTCGATGCCGTCGATATCTTCGCGAAGCGGCAGCTTGTCTTCAGGCGCGGTGAAGAGCGAATCCAGCGTGACGACGCGCACGCGGTAACCGCGGCGCACGGTCTGGCGGGCGAGATTGGCGACCACGTCTTCCAAGCCGCCGCGATTGGGCAGGAATTGGCGCACGACATGGACGATTAGCGGAGCTGTTTCCAACTTCGGCTTCGCGCGCACCCTATCTGCCTCGACGATCGACATTTTCCACCTATCGCTGCACGTGCCGGCCCGCGCTGATGCGGGCCCGTGATAACAACGACCAGATATGCCCGGCGTTAAGGCGCGGTTTAGGCGACCGCTTGCGAGGGCCAATCTTCGCGAAAAGGGTTAACCGTGTCTGACGGGAATTTAGAGCGTTTCCGTTTTTCTCGAATCACGGAAACGCTCTATCTCTTTTGTTTTCACGCAATTCCCGGCAAAAGCGTTTCACGCTTTGCCTGGCAAAACCGCGACGCACTTTTGCTGGAATTGCTCTAGAATGCCTTGAAGGTCAGCGTGGTCAGCGAGCGGACGATGCCGGGAATATTGGCGATGTTGTCGTTGATGAATTTGCCGATATCCTGGCCTTCCTCGATATAGACCTTCAGCAGCAGATCGTAGTCACCGCTTGTGGAATAGAGCTCCGAGACCAGTTCGGTCTGGTAGATGGCGTCGGCGACATCATAGGTCTTGCCGGGTGCGCATTGGAGCTGGACGAAGATCGGCTTCATGGAGATTTCCTGCAATGTTGTTTGGTAGGCATAATGGTCGAAAGCGCCATGCCGATGCAAGCCGTTCGTCACACAGACGGGTTGGTGGTGGCTTCCGCGACGATCCAGTCACGAAAGGCGGCAAGCGGCGCATAATCGGCGCGCTCGGGTGGAAAGGCGAGATAATAGCGCTCGCGACTTTCCATTTCACGGTCGACAGCGGCGACGAGATCGCCGCGCCTGATCTCCTCCTGCATCAGGAATGTTGGTAGCAGGGCGACGCCGAGGCCGGCGATCGCCGCCTGCGCGGCCGTGGCGAACTGGTCGAAGAGCATGCCGTGGACGTTTTCGAAGGAAACGTCGTTGCTGGCGAACCACTGCTCCCAGGCGTCGGGGCGCGTCGTCAGATGCAGAAGCGGAACGGCAAGCAGATCCTCTGGCGCTTTGATCGCGTGTCGCTGCAGAAAATCCGGACTGCAGGCCGGCACCGTGCGCTCCGACATCAGGAAGGCGAGTTCGGCGCCCGGCCAGTGCGGATGGCCGAAGTGGATGGCGGCGTCGATCGAATCGAGGCGGAAATCGAACGGCGAAAGCCGGGTCACCAGATTGATGGTCACGCCGGGATTGGCGGCGAGAAAGCGCCCCAGGCGCGGCGCCAGCCAGCGCGTGCCGAAGGTCGGCAGGATGGCGAGATTGAGCGTGCCGCCATGCGGATTGGCGCGCAGGTTGAGCGAGGCGCTCGATATCCGCCGCAGCGCCTCGCGAATCTCGCGGGCATATCCGTCGCCGGCTAGCGTCAGCCGCATGGTCTGGCGTTCGCGCAGGAAGAGCTCGACGCCAAGCTGCTCCTCCAGCGCACTTACCTGGCGGCTGACGGCGCTCTGCGTCAGATCGAGTTCGCGCGCCGCTGCGGTCACGCTGCCGGTGCGGGCAACCGCCTCGAAGGCGGCGAGATGCGAAATCGATGGCAGAAAACGTCTTGACGTCAGCATGGTCATTCCGTTTCAGAATGGGCTATTTCCGAAATAGCGATATTTGCGGCTTTGTTGCGCGTGTAAAGAGGTTCATCCTGCAAAAACGGAATGAGCCGGAGTTTCCCAATGCCGCAAGCCCTCGTTTCCCCAGACCGCATCCGATCGCTGTTCACCGAGGCGATGTCGCAGATGTACCGGGCGGAGGTGCCGCAATACGGCACGCTGATCGAACTGGTGGCGGATGTGAATGCCGGCTGCCTCGAAAACGATCCCGATCTGCGCGAACGTCTGGCCCAAGCCGGCGAGCTGGAGCGCATCGATGTCGAGCGCCACGGTGCCATCCGGCTCGGTACGGCCGACGAGCTCTTCACCATCCGCCGGCTGTTTGCGGTCATGGGCATGCAGCCGGTCGGCTATTACGATCTTTCGGTCGCCGGCGTGCCGGTTCATTCCACCAGCTTCCGGCCCATCGACGAGGCAGCGCTCAACGTCAATCCATTCCGCGTCTTCACCTCGCTGTTGCGATTGGAGCTGATCGAGGACGAGGGATTGCGTGGCGAGGCCGAAGCCATTCTGGCGAAACGGCGGATCTACACGCCGCGTGCCGTCGCGCTGATCGAGCGCCACGAGCAGAACGGCGGCCTGACCGAGGCGGAAGCGACGGAATTCGTCGCCGAGGCGCTGGAAACCTTCCGCTGGCATGGCGAAGCGACAGTCAGCGCCGACACCTATAAGCGGCTGCACGAGGCGCATCGGCTGATCGCCGACGTCGTCAGCTTCAAGGGGCCGCATATCAACCATTTGACGCCGCGCACGCTCGATATCGACGCGGTCCAGGCCCGCATGCCGGAACGCGGCATCACGCCGAAGGCTGTCATCGAAGGGCCGCCGCGCCGTCATTGCGATATCCTGCTGCGGCAGACGAGTTTCAAGGCGCTGGAGGAAACGATCGCCTTTTCCGATGATGACGGTGCGATTCAAGGAACGCATACCGCCCGCTTCGGCGAGATCGAACAGCGCGGCGTGGCGCTGACGGCGAAGGGCCGGGCGCTCTACGACCGGCTGCTCGCCTCGGTTCGCGGCGAGGTGCAGGTCGGCGCCGGCGGCGCCAAGGCCGGCGCCTACGACGACGAACTCGCCGCGCGTTTTAAGGTACTGCCGGATAGCTGGGATGAGTTGCGTAGCGAGGGACTGGCCTTCTTCCGCTATGCCGCGACGCCTGCGGGCATTGCCGCCGCGGCCGGCAGCATGCTGCCCGGCATTCCGGAGGCGCTGATCGCCAAGGGTTACCTTGCCTTCACCCCGATCGTCTACGAAGACTTCCTGCCCGTCAGCGCGGCCGGCATCTTCCAGTCGAACCTCGGCACCGACCAGCAGCAGAACTACGCGACCCGCTCGAACCGTGACGCCTTCGAGGCAGCACTGGGTGCTACCGTTCAGGATGAGTTGGCACTTTACGCCGAGCGCCAGGCTGCATCGCTGGATTCGGCACTGACTGCGCTCGGCCTTGCGGGCCTGCCGCTGAAGACCGTTGCGTGAAATGGTAGGTTCAACACTTTCTCTTATACATTAGAGTATCCGCGATTTCGCTCTGATCGGACTGAGCCATGCTGAATGATCCGCGTTCCCACGGCCTCTGGGAAAAGACAGCGCCCGAAGCGCCGACGACCTCGCCTCTCGACGGCGCGATTTCGGCCGACGTCGTCATCGTCGGCGGCGGTTACACCGGCCTCTCTTCCGCCCTTCATCTTGCCGAAGCCGGGTCGAAGGTGGTGTTGCTGGAGGCCAAGGAGATCGGCTTCGGCGGTGCCGGGCGCAATGTCGGGCTGATCAATGCCGGCATGTGGGTGATGCCCAACGACCTGCCCAGCGTGCTCGGCCCGGTGCATGGCGAACGTCTGCTCGATCTGCTCGGCAATGCGCCGAAGCTCGTCATGGAGCTGATCGACAAGCATCAGATTGCCTGCGAACTCGAACGGAACGGCACGCTGCATTGCGCGGTCGGCGCGGACGGGCTGAAGGAGATCGAGGATCGCGCGGCGCAATGGTCCGCCCGCGGCGCAGCCGTGACGCTGCTTGATGCGGCGGAAACGGCAAAACGCATCGGCAGCGATGCCTATACCGGTTCGCTGCTCGACAAACGCGCCGGCACGCTGCAGCCGCTTGCCTATGCGCGCGGCCTTGCCCATGCCGCCGTCAAGGCCGGCGTCGCCATTCATACATCCAGTCCGGTCATCGCTACTGAGCAGAATGGCAGCCGCTGGACCGTGAAGACGGCAAGCGGCGAAGTCAGCGCCGAGTGGATCATCGTCGCGACAGATGCCTACAGCACCGGTCCGTGGGAGCAGGTGCGCAGCGAACAGGTGCATCTGCCCTATTTCAATTTTGCCACCGTGCCGCTCGGCCACAATCTGCGTCAGTCGATCCTGCCGGGGCGCGAAGGCGCATGGGATACCAAGGAAATCCTCTCCTCCTTCCGCATGGACCAGGCCGGCCGGCTCGTTTTCGGCAGTGTCGGGGCGCTGCGCAATACCGGGTTGGCCATACACAAGGGCTGGGCCAAACGCGCCTTGAAGCGGCTCTTCCCTATTATCGGCGATGTCGAATTCGAGTGCGAATGGTATGGCCAGATCGGCATGACCGACAATGCGCTGCCGCGCTTCCACAAATTCGCCCCGAATGTCGTCGGCTTTTCGGGTTACAATGGCCGCGGCATTGCGCCCGGCACGGTCTTTGGCCGCACGCTGGCAGAGCATATCCTCGGCCGGATTGGCGAAGCCGATCTGCCGCTGCCGCTGACCGCGCCCAGCGAACCGAGCTTCCGTGCGCTCAAGGAAATATGGTACGAAGCCGGCGCTCAGGTCGCCCATTTCGCCGATGCACGCTTCTAAGCACAATAAGATTGGAAACACGACAATGACCATCGCCGTCCTCGATCTCGCCACCGAAACCGCCAAGCTGCTTGCCGAACTCGGCGTCGATGCCAGCCGCTATCACGGCGGCACGCTTTCCGTCACCTCGCCGGTCACCGGCAAGGAAATCGGCAAACTCAAGGAACATTCCGTTTCCGAAACGAAAGCGGCGATCGAAGCGGCGCACCAGGCTTTCCTCGAATGGCGTGCCGTGCCGGCGCCGAAGCGCGGCGAACTGGTCCGCCTGCTCGGCGAGGAACTGCGCGCCGCAAAGACGGCGCTCGGCCGTCTCGTCTCGATCGAGGTCGGCAAGATCACCTCCGAAGGCCTCGGCGAAGTGCAGGAGATGATCGACATCTGCGATTTCGCCGTCGGCCTTTCCCGTCAGCTCTACGGCCTGACGATCGCCACCGAGCGCTCCGAGCACCGGATGATGGAAAGCTGGCACCCACTCGGCGTGATCGGCATCATCTCCGCCTTCAACTTCCCTGTTGCCGTCTGGTCGTGGAATGCGGCACTTGCGATGGTCTGCGGCAATTCCACGGTCTGGAAGCCTTCGGAAAAGACGCCGTTGACGGCGCTTGCGGTGCAGGCGCTGTTCGAAAAAGCGCTGAAGCGTTTCGTCGCCGAGGGCGGTAGCGCACCGGCCAATCTGTCGACGCTGATCATCGGCGGCCGCGAGGTCGGCGAAGTGCTGGTCGATCATCCGAAGATCCCACTGGTTTCTGCCACAGGCTCGACGGCCATGGGCCGTGCCGTCGGTCCGCGCCTGTCGCAGCGATTTGCCCGCGCCATTCTCGAGCTCGGCGGCAACAATGCGGCGATCGTCTGCCCGACGGCCGATCTCGACCTGACGCTGCGCGGCGTCGCCTTCTCCGCCATGGGCACGGCCGGCCAGCGCTGCACGACGCTGCGCCGTCTCTTCGTCCATGACAGCGTCTACGACCAGCTGGTGCCGCGCCTGCAGAAGGCCTACGGCTCCGTCACCATCGGCAATCCGTTGGAAAGCGGTACGCTTGTGGGACCGCTAATCGACGGCCAGGCTTTCGAGAAGATGCAGGCTGCGCTGAGCGAGGCGAAGTCGGCCGGCGGCACGGTGACCGGCGGTGACCGCGTCGAAAGCGGTTCGGCTGACGCCTTCTACGTTCGTCCGGCGCTTGTCGAAATGCCCGATCAGACCGGGCCGGTCGAGCACGAGACCTTCGCGCCGATCCTCTATGTGATGAAATACAGCGATTTCGACGACGTGCTGGCGCTGCACAATGCCGTGCCGCAGGGACTGTCGTCGTCGATCTTCACCAACGACATGCGCGAGGCCGAGACCTTCGTGTCCGCCCGCGGTTCGGATTGCGGCATCGCCAACGTCAACCTCGGACCATCCGGTGCCGAGATCGGCGGCGCCTTCGGTGGCGAGAAGGAAACCGGCGGCGGCCGCGAATCCGGCTCGGATTCCTGGAAGGCCTATATGCGCCGCTCCACCAACACGATCAATTACGGCAGGACGCTGCCGCTTGCGCAGGGCGTCAAGTTCGACGTCGAATAAGCCGGCTGCAAAAGTCTGCAAAGAGAGGCGGCGCTCGGGAAGCGTCGCCTTTTTTGCCAAATCGAGATTTATTCCCCTGTAATATGAAATATTTAGTCAAGATATTGTGATGGCTTTTCTGGCCAAGCCAAACTTGAAATCCGCAGTCAGGAAAAATATACGCCTCTCATCGCCCTTGGAGAGCTCGGGTGACATCGTCACGGAGGCCATCATGAACATTGCTCTTAACCGTTTTTCCCTCGCGCTTGCCGCTTCGCTTCTCTCCGCCACTGCGCTCGCTGGCAGCGCTAGTGCGCAGGACGAAGGTCTCGTCGTTTACAATGCCCAGCACGAAAGCCTGGGCCGTGAATGGATCGATGCCTTCACCAAGGAGACCGGCATCAAGGTCACCATGCGCCAGGGCAGCGACATGCAATTCGCCAACCAGATCATCCAGGAAGGCGACGCCTCTCCCGCGGATGTCTTCCTGACCGAGAATTCGCCGGCGATGACGCTGGTCGATGGCGCGGGCCTCTTCGCCCCCATCGAAAAGGAAACGCTGGATCAGGTTCCGGATCAGTATCGCCCGGCCGACGGCATGTGGACCGGCATTGCCGCCCGTACCACCGTTTTTGCCTATGACAAGACCAAGCTCACCGAAGACAAGCTGCCGAAGTCGATGCTCGACCTCGCAGATCCGGCTTGGAAGGGCCGCTGGGGAGCAGCACCTGCCGGTGCCGACTTCCAGGCCATCGTCGCCGCCCTGCTGCAGCTCAAGGGCGAGCAGTCGACGGCCGACTGGCTGAAGGCTCTCAAGGAAAATGCCACGCCCTACAAGGGCAACAGCGTCGCCATGAAGGCGGTCAACGCCGGCGAAGTCGAAGGGGCGATCATCTATCACTATTATTGGTTCGGCGATCAGGCCAAAACCGGTGAGAACAGCAAGAATGTCGGCCTGCACTACTTCAAGAACCAGGATCCGGGCGCTTTTGTCAGCGTTTCGGGCGGCGGCATCCTGAAGTCCACGCAGCACATGAAGGAAGCCCAGGCTTTCCTGAAGTTCCTAACCAGCAAGGCCGGCCAGGCAGTCCTCAAGGACGGCGATTCCTATGAATATGCCATCGGCAAGGATGCGCCTTCCAACGACAAGCTCACTCCGCTTGCCGATCTCAATGCTCCGAAGGTCGAAGCTTCGACCCTCGACAGCAAGAAGGTCGTGGAGCTGATGACGGCCGCCGGCTTGATCTAACCTTTCTGCCGCAGGCGTCTTCCGGCCAAAACTATTGCATTTGGCTCAAGAAAACCTTAGGGCATGACGATATCCGGCAACCGCCTTTCCAAGGCGGTTGCCTTCCTTTTTCAGCGTGTAAAGGCATCGGCCTTGCTGCAGGACAACAGATTGCTCGCATCCGGCAACCAGGCGCCGGTCGCGCCGAGGGCCACGCGAATGGCTTTGCCACGCGGACGCATGCCGCACGCTTCCGTGATCCTCCTCGCAACCATCGTCGCGATCTTCAGTCTCGTGCCGCTCGGCTTCATCGGCTGGGTAACCTACGATGTCGGCTGGGAAACAGTGAAGGCCCTGGTCTTCCGGCCACGCGTCGGCGAACTTCTCGTCAATACGGTTCTCCTGGAATCGATCACCATCCCGCTGTCGATCGTGCTTGCGGTGACGCTTGCCTGGCTGACGGAACGGACGGACATTCCATTCGCGCGGCTCTGGGCCTGGCTTGCGATCGCTCCGCTCGCCGTGCCTGCTTTCGTGCACAGCTATGCCTGGGTCAGCCTCGTTCCCGGCATGCGCGGCCTGCAGAGCGGCGTCTTCGTCTCGGTCATCGCATACTATCCCTTCCTCTACCTGCCGGTCGCCGCAGCATTGCGCCGCCTCGATCCGGCCATCGAGGATGCCGCGGCTTCGCTGGGGCTCAATCCGTGGCGAGTCTTCTTCCGCGCCGTGCTGCCGCAGCTCAGACTCGCCATCTGCGGCGGTTCGTTGCTGATCGCGCTGCATCTGCTTTCGGAGTACGGCCTGTTCGTCATGATCCGGTTCGACACGTTCGCGACGGCGATTGTCGACCAGTTTCAATCCTCCTACAACAGCCCGGCTTCCAACATGCTCGGCGGCGTGCTCGTCGCCTGCTGTCTATTTCTGCTCGGCTTCGAGGTACTGGTGCGCGGCAACGAACGTTATGCCCGCGTCGGCTCCGGCTCGCCACGTCCAACGGACCGCCGCCGGCTGGGCTGGTTCGTGGTGCCCGCCGTTTTGCTACCTGTCATCCTGGCGGTACTGACGCTCGGCGTGCCGCTGGTGACGCTTGGCCGCTGGCTCTATCTCGGCGGCACCGATATCTGGCGCATCGAAGTCGGCAACGCTTTCCTGCAGACGATCGTGCTTGCCATTGTCGGCGGCGTGCTGGCGACGATTGCCGCAGCACCGATGGCCTGGCTTTCCGTGCGGGCGCCCGGCCGCCTCCAGCGCGTGCTCGAAGCCTGCCATTATTATGTCGGCTCGCTGCCGGGCGTCGTCGTGGCGCTGGCGCTGGTGACGATCACCGTGCGTCTCGTGCTGCCGCTCTATCAGACCTTCGCAACGCTGCTCGTCGCCTATGTGATGCTTTTCCTGCCGCGGGCCATGGTCGGGCTGCGCGCCAGCATAGCCCAGGCCCCGGTGGAGCTGGAGCGCGCCGCGATGGGCCTCGGCCGCACCCCAGGCCAGGCGGTGCGGCAGATCACCATGCGGCTTGCCGCACCCGGAGCGGCCGCCAGCGTCGCGCTGGCCGCACTCGGCATCACCAATGAACTCACGGCAACATTGATGCTGTCGCCCAACGGCGTCGATACGCTGGCGACGAAATTCTGGTCGCTGACCAGCGAGATAGACTATGTCTCGGCCGCCCCTTACGCCTTCATGATGGTCGTGCTGTCGCTGCCGCTCACCCTGATGCTCTATACCCAATCGAAACGGACCGCCGGCCAATGACGCTGCTCACGATCGAGAACATCAGCAAGCGCTATGGCCCCGTCCAGGCGCTGAAGGATATTTCGCTCGAGGTCTCGGCCGGAAGCCGCACGGCCGTCGTCGGCCCGTCCGGTTCGGGCAAGACGACGCTGCTGCGCATCATTGCCGGCTTCGAGCAACCCGATGTCGGCAGAGTGACGCTGGATGGCGACCTGCTCGCGGACGGTCCGGCGACAGTTCCGGCACACAAGCGCGGTATCGGCATCGTCTCGCAGGACGGCGCGCTGTTTCCGCACTTAAGCGTTGCCGAGAATATCGGCTTCGGCTTCGAACGAGGCGCAGCCGATCGCGAGAAGCGCATCGTCGAGTTGCTCGACATGGTCGAGCTCGACCGCGGCATGCTGGCGCGGCGCCCGCATCAGCTTTCCGGCGGGCAGCAGCAGCGTGTGGCGCTGGCCCGCGCGCTCGGCCGCAAGCCGCGGCTGATGCTGCTCGACGAACCTTTCTCGGCACTCGATACCGGCCTGCGAGAAAACATGCGCAAGGCGGTTGCGCGCGTGCTGCAGGCGGCCGGCATCACCACCATTCTCGTCACCCATGACCAGGAAGAGGCGTTGACCTTTGCCGATCAGGTCGCAGTGCTCAGGGAAGGACGGCTGATCCAGGCCGGATCGCCGCAATCATTGTATCTGCATCCGCGCGATCGCGAGACGGCACTGTTTCTCGGCGATGCCGTGCTGCTTCCCGCCATCATCCGAAACGGCCTTGCCGACTGCGCCCTCGGCCGCGTCGCCGTCGAGGGCAGTCGTCAGGGCAAGGCCGAGATCATGCTGCGGCCCGAGCAGATTCGTGTCGTTGCCGATGACGGCGATCGCAACTATGGCGGACGTGTCGTCGAGGTGGAGTTCGGCGGTGCGGTCTGCACTGTTGCGGTTTCGCTCGACGGCGTCGCCCTGCCGCCAATCCTGATCAAGACCTCGAGCGTCGCGCTTCCGGCGCGAGGCGACCTCGTTCGCCTCGACATCGCCGGCAAGGCGCATGTCTTCGAGAGCTAAACCAAGAGCCCGCACCTCCTATCGGACGCGCGGGCTCTGTTGTTTTCGTTTTCGCGTCATCCTCTCCGGAAATCCGCTTCGATTTCCGGGCTTGTGCGCTAGCCGAACTTGCGCACCACTTCTTCCGGCTCGATGCCTTCGAGCCAGCCACCGGTAAAGCCGGCGCGCTCGAGGCCGAGACGGATGACCGGCGATTGCCGCATCAGCTTCCAGATGAAGTCGGAGCGCTCGTTCTCGATGGTCATGACGACAAGACCCTGGTCGATGCCGACGGTGCGGTCGTCGACCCAGCCTTCCGGCCGCTTGGTCTTGACGGTCGGGTTGAAGCCACCAGGGAAGCCGCCTTCCAAGAGCAGGTTCGGATAGGTGGTCAGAAGCGCCTTGGTGCCGTCGAGAGCCGCCTGCCGGTCGTAGGGCAGGCAGGCAAGTGCTGCCCAAGGTGCGATCGTGCCGTCATCCGGGCCGAGCGGTGCGCCACGTGCAGCATAGCCCAGAACCTTCGGCTGGCGGCCGCCGCGCATACGCCGTGTCGGCGGGGGGCCGTCACAGGCAGAGAAACCCCAGATATTCTTGTTGTAGCCGACGAACTGGCCGGGATTGCGTTCGGCATAGTCACGCTGGACGTCGATCATCACCTGCGTGTTGCGGAAATAGTCCCAGTTTCGCTCCGCCATCGGCTTGTCCTGAATGGTGCGGAAATCGATCCAGGCATGCGAGAAGAGGTGGATGAAGAGCGGCCCGGCATAGAGATAGGACTGCTCGCCATGCAGCATCCAGGAATAGCTTGACGTGAAGGCGTCGTAGCTCGATTGCGGGATCGGGTGCGTCGGCGAAGCGAGCGCCAGCGTATAGAGAATGATCGCCTCGTCGAAGCCGTGATAGCGCCAACGCAGGAAGCCGGATGAGGGCTTCCAACCCATGGAAATGGTGTCACCCTTGTTCAGCGCCCAGCGCCAGTCGACGCGCTCGTAGATGAAGGTGGCGAGTTCACGGATTTCAGTCTCCGTCTCGTCGTCTTCGCGATTGAAATACTGTGCGGCCGTGAGGATGCCGGCGACGAGCAGCGCCGTATCGATGGTCGAAAGCTCGCTGTTCCAGGCGCGATGGCCGGTATCCATGTGCAGGAAGTGGTAGAAGAAGCCGCGGTAGCCGGTGGCGTGGCGTTCCTCGCCCTGGCGCGCCTCGGCGAAGAACCGCAGCGTATTGACCGTGCGTTCGGCTGCCTCCTCGCGGCTGATCCATAAACGCTCGACACCAACAGGATAGGAGGAAAGCGCAAAGCCGACGGCTGCGATGCTGCACGGAACCCCGCCGATCGATGTGTCCGCCACAAGGCCATTTTCGGGATTGGTATATTTCAGGAAGTACTTGAACGCCGAATGCTGCAGCCTGTCGACGAGCGCTGCATCAATGTCTTCAATCCGTTGCAGCATAGGCTCCTACCCAACTGTTGCATCGCCCCATGCTTGAACATGGGGGCCGTCCCCGGGCAAATCAAACCTTTTTGATTCGCAAGGATAAGAGAACACAAAAGGGTGGAATCGGTCGTTAATAATTATCGGTAAAATAATATCTAGCAGAAGTCATATAAGCGGTGCAGCAAAAAAGACGGCCCGCGCGCCACCAGGACGGGTTATTTTCCCGCAATACTTGTTTATCGAGTGGATTTCACGCTCAGGCGGCTTCATCGACCCGCACCAGATGGCCCGCCGTCACTTCCCGGTATCGACGCGGCGGCGCGACGTAGCCAACCGGGCGAACGGGGCTCTTGAGCTCGTCGGTTCCGAGGTTGCGCTTGATGCCGCGACGTGAGGGGTCGGGAACAGGCACGGCTGCCATCAGCTTCTTCGTGTAGGCGTGCTGCGGGTTGCTGAACAATTCCGCGCGCGGGCCGATCTCGACGATTTCGCCGAGATACATCACCGCGACCCGGTGACTGACGCGCTCGACTACAGCCATGTCGTGGGAAATGAACAGGAAAGCGAGGTTGAGGCTTTGCTGCAGGTCCATCAGCAGATTGCAGACCTGTGCCTTGATCGAGACATCGAGGGCCGAAACGCTTTCGTCGGCGACGATCACCTTCGGATCGAGCGCGAGCGCGCGGGCGATGCAGATGCGCTGGCGCTGACCGCCGGAAAATTCGTGCGGGTAACGTTTCATCATGTCGGGTTTCAGTCCGACGCGTTCGAGAAGATCGGCGGCCTTGTCGCGGGCCTGGGCGCCGGTGCCGAGGCCGTGTTCGGTGATGGGTTCGGCGACGGCGGCGCCGACGGTCATGCGCGGGTTGAGGCTGGCGAAGGGATCCTGAAAGATCATCTGGATGCTGCGGCGCATCCGTCGGAGACTGACCGCGTCAAGGCTCAGCACGTCATAGCCGTCGAGGCTGACGCTGCCGCCGTTCGGCTGGACGAGGCGGGTGATCGAGCGGCCGGTGGTCGACTTGCCGCAGCCGGATTCGCCGACGAGCGACAGCGTCTCGCCCTGGAAGAGATCGAAGGAGACGTCCTCGACCGCATGGATCGCGCCCGTCTTGCGACCGAGCAGCCCGCCGCGGATATCGAAACGGGTCACGAGGTTCTTGACTTCGAGGATCGGTGTCCGGCGGCGGTCGACGGTATCGGCCACCTCGACCGGCTCGCGGCGTTCGCCGGTCGTGGTATCGACGACGGGGAAACGCAGCGGCCATTTCCGGTCGGCCATCGAGCCGAGGCGTGGCACGGCCGAGAGCAAAGCGCGGGTATAGGGATGCCTGCCGCGATGGAAGATGTCATCGGTCGTGCCGGTTTCCACCGCTTCGCCGCGATACATGACGATGGTGCGGTCAGCGATTTCGGCAACGACGCCCATGTCGTGGGTGATGAAGAGAACGGACATGCCCTCTTCTTCCTGCAGCATCTTGATCAGGTCGAGGATCTGGCCCTGGATCGTCACATCGAGCGCCGTCGTCGGCTCGTCGGCGATCAACAGTTTCGGCCGGCTGGCGAGCGCCATGGCGATCATCACGCGCTGGCGCATGCCGCCGGAGAATTGGTGCGGATATTCGTCGAAGCGCGAAGCGGCGTTGGGGATACGGACCTTTTCCAGCAGGCGCACGGTCTCGGCCCGCGCCTCGGCCTTGCTGATCTCGCCGTGGCAGGTGAGCGCTTCGGAGATCTGGCGGCCGATGGTGAAGATCGGGTTGAGGGATGTCATCGGCTCCTGGAAGATCATGGCCGCGTCGTTGCCGCGCACCTGGCGCATCTCCTTTTCCGAAAGGGTGAGAACATCCTTGCCGTTCAAGGTGATGGCGCCATCGATGCGGCTCGATCCCTTGGCGAGCAACCGCATGATCGAAAGGGAGGTGACGCTCTTGCCCGAGCCGCTTTCGCCGACGATCGCCACCGTCTCGCCAGGCATGACGTCGAAGGAGACGTCGCGCACCACCGGCTTCCAGTCGCCATCGACGAGGAAGGAGGTTGTCAGGTTCCGGACGGAGAGAACCGGAGAGGCGGGGGCCGAAGAAACATCACGCATGTCGTTCCCTTAGTTTTATCTGATTCACGTCTTCAAAGGTGTGGCGAAGGAGGCGGAAGGCCTGCCTGCCGTGATGCGGGCCGCTTCCAGCGTCGCGATCTTTTCATCGATCTCGCGCCTGTCGGTCATGCCGTTCGGATTTTGCCGCGTGGCCATCGTCTCGGCGACATGCAGGTAACGTTCACCCGCCACCGCATGGAGGCGGACAAGTTCGGCAAGCGGATCGGGATGATCGTCGGCGCGGATGCTCAGCCAGGGATAATCCTGATCGCGATGGATGACGAGGGCGGCGGACTGCCTGCCGCGCTTGTCGCCGCCGGCATCCTCGCCTGCCTGCATGGCCAGCAGCAGGCGTTCGGCCAGCGGCTTGTCCATCGCCTTGTTGTAGGTGGCAAGCGTCTCGGCGACGACGTCGGGACCCGCGAGCATGTTGCCGGCGACCGAGACGTTTTCGTCGATCAGATGCCCGGCCCAGTCGATGCACGCGGTGCCGGTGAAGGCGGCGTTGCGCCCCTTCGCATCGATGAGGTGCAGCTGCCGTTGATCGCGGCCGGCGTCACGCGCGGTCAGGTCGGCGATGATTTCCTCCGGCGCCTTGCCGGCGGCCAGCAGCGACAGGCCGTCGACGCCGTAAAGCGGGCTGACGAAGGCTTGCGTGGCGACGGCGCCGATGCCGCCGCGAATATACGGCACGAGGGCGCCGACGGCGAAGAAGCGGGTCGCGACGGCGATGCCGAGATGACCGGTCGAGGGATCACGGGCGACGATGGACCAGGTCATGGTTATCGTCCGATCGCATAGGCCTGCATCAGGCGCGGGGTGGCTGCGGCGCGCAACAGTCCGTCGCTATCGCGTCTCGCGGCGGTCAGCCGGCCGATCGTCCAGGGATCGGCGACCGTCAGCTTGTGGCCCTTGCGGCGCAGGGCATCAAGGACCTCGGGGCCGAAATTCGCCTCCGCCATCAGGCTGCCGGGTTCGCGGGTGCGGGGATAGAAGGAGCCTGGAAAATGCGAGGTGTGGAACAGCGGCTGGTCGATCGCCGCCTGCAGGTTCAGCTGGTGATGCGCATAACGCAGGAAGAAGGAGAGCTGCCACTGCTCCTGCTGGTCGCCGCCCGGTGTGCCGAAGGCCAGCGTCGGGCGGCCCTCGTAGAGGCCGAGCGACGGCGTCAGCGTCGTGCGCGGCCGTTTGCCGGGGGCAAGCGACGTCGGCAGGCCTGGTTTCAGCCAGAACATCTGGGCGCGGGAATTGAGGCAAAAGCCAAGACCGGGCACGGTCGGCGAGGATTGCAGCCAGCCGCCTGATGGCGTGACGGAGACCATGTTGCCGTCGCGGTCGATCACGTCGATATGCACGGTGTCGCCGCGCTTTTCGGAAAGATGCGCCATGGTCGGCTCGTAGACGGCGCCGGTTTTCGAATCCGCGCCGAGCATCGTCATCGTCAGATCATGCTGCGCCTCGAAGCCAGGCACGATGCCGGGGCGAAGATCGAAGGAGGCGTCTGCGCCGACCAGCTTGCGGCGCGCGGCTGCATAGGTCTCCGACAGCAGGTGCGCGACAGGGATCTCCGAGAAATCAGGATCGCCGTAATAGACTTCGCGGTCGGCGAAGGCGAGCTTCATCGCCTCGACGACGGTATGGACGAAATCGGCGCCAACGGGGTTCATCGCGGCGAGATCGAAGCCCTTGAGGATCGACAGGGTCTGCAGGAAGACCGGACCCTGGCCCCAGGGGCCGATCTTGGCGATGGTCCAGCCATGATAATCATAGGTCAGCGGCTCCTCGATGGTTGCCGACCAGTTCGCCATGTCGTTGGCAGTCAAAACGCCCTTGTGGCGGTTGCCGCTCGCATCCATCACCTCTGCAGTTTTGAGATAGTCATCGATCGTCTCGGCGACGAAGCCGCGATAGAAGGCGTCGCGGGCCGCCTCGACCTGCGCTTCCCGGCCGCTTTTCGCCTCGGCCTCGGCGATGACGCGCTTCCAGGTTTCGGCAAGCACCGGATTTCTGAAATTCGCATGCGCTTCGGGCGTGCTGCCATTGGGCAGCCATGTCTTGTAGGAGGTCGGCCATTCCTTCTCGAAGAAGGCGGCGAGCCCCTTGATGGTGGCAGAGACGCGCGGCAGCATCGGATGGCCGTGTTCGGCGTAGTAGATTGCTGGCTCGAGCACCTCGCGCACGCTCATCGAGCCGTAGTCGCGCAGCATCAGCATCCAGCCGTCGAAGGAGCCGGGGATGACGGTCGCAAGCAGCCCGTCGCCGGGGATCAGGCTCAGGCCTTCCGCCGTGTAGTGTTCGATCGTTGCGCCGGCGGGGGCAGGCCCCTGCGCGCAGATGACCTCGACCTTGTCCTTCTTCTTCGAATAGATCACCGCCGGCAGGTCGCCGCCCGGGCCGCAAAGATGCGGCTCGACGATCTGCAGCACGAAGCCCGTCGCCACCGCCGCGTCGAAGGCGTTGCCGCCCTTTTCGAGAATGCTCATGCCGACCGCCGAGGCGATCCAGTGCGTCGAGGTAACGACGCCGAAGGTGCCGAGGATTTCTGGACGGGTCGTGAAAGCGGTCATGTCAAATGTCCTTTCGAGAAATCATGCTTCGCGCGGATCGAGCGCATCGCGCAGGCCATCGCCCAAAAGATTGAAACCGATGACGACGAGGAAGATCGCGGCACCCGGCCACATCGCCATCCATGGCGCCTGGGAGAGGAAATTCTTGGCGACGTTCAGCATCGAGCCCCAGCTCGGCGCCGGCGGTTGCTGTCCGAGGCCGAGAAAGGAGAGGCTCGCCTCGGCGATGATCGCGGTTGCGATCGTCAACGTCGCCTGCACGAGGATCGGCGCAAAGACATTCGGCAGGATATAGCGGGTGATGATGCTCGAGGACCGGAGGCCGATCGAGCGGGCGCCCTCGACATATTCCTCGGTCTTGACCGAAAGCACCTGGCCGCGCGTCAGCCGCACGAAGACGGGCATGGCCGAAAGGCCGATCGCAATCATCGCATTGGTCAGGCTGGGACCGAGAAAGGCTGCGAGTGCGATCGCGGTGATGAGGAAAGGCATGGCCAGAAAGGCTTCGGTGATGCGAGAGATGACCATGTCGATCCAGCCGCCGAAATAACCGGAGATAAGGCCGAAGGGCACGCCGATGACAACAGCGATCGCCACCGAGAAGACGCCTGCCATCAGCGAAGCCTGCGCGCCCCAGATCATCCGGGAAAGAATGTCGCGGCCGATGTCGTCGGTGCCGAGCCAATGGGTGGCGGAGGGGGCCTTGCGGATCGCCGACCAGCTTGTGGCGTTCGGATCGGGAATCGGAAGAAGGGGGGCGGCAACCGCGAGGATCGCGAAGAAGGCGATGATCGCAAGGCCGACGAGGGCGCCCTTGTTGGCCTTCAGCTTGCGCCAGGCGCGGCTCGGCGTGCGGTCGACCGCGGAGGGAATGCCGGTCTCTCCGATCGCGGTCATAGGGCGGCCCTCATGCGCGGATTGAGCAGGACGTAGAGGATGTCGGCCAAGAGGTTCATCAGAATGAAGCCGATCGCGGTGCAGATCACCACGCCCTGGACGACGGCGTAGTCGCGGTTGAAGACGGCGTCGACGATGAGCTTTCCAAAACCCGGAATGGTGAAGATCTGTTCTGTCAGCACGGCGCCGGCGAGCAGTTCGCCGAAGAGCAGCGCGGTCAGCGTCACGATCGGCAGCACCGCATTGCGGAAGCTGTGTTCGAGCACGACGGTGCTTTCCGGCAGTCCCTTGGCGCGGGCGGTGCGGATGTAGTCGGCGCTCAGCACACTGAGCATTGCCGAGCGGGTATGCCGCATCAGGGTCGCCGCCAGCGCGTTGCCGAGCACGAAGGAGGGCATCAGCATGGTTTCCAGCGACCGCAGTGGGTTGCTGAAGAAGGGTTCGTAGCCTGATGCCGGCAGCCAGCCGAGATTGACCGAAACCAGGAGGATCAACATGATGCCGAGCCAGAAATTCGGGATCGACAGACCGGTCAGCGCGATGATGTTGGCGAGATAGTCGATCATCGTGTTCTTCTTGACGGCCGCCAGGATGCCCATCGGCACGCCGATCGCAAAGGCGAAGATCATCGACATGATGGCGAGCTGGATGGTGACCGGCAGCTTTTCGCCGACGAGCTGCAGAACCGGCTGGTTGGTGCGCAGCGAAATGCCGAGATCACCCTGAAGGGCGGCACCCAGCCAGCGGACATACTGATAGGGCACGGGATCGTTCAGTCGGTATTTCTCGCGCAGGAATTCGAGAACCTGCGGATCGCGTTCCTCACCGGCCATGGCGAGGATCGGATCGCCGGGCAGCAGCTTCTGCAGCGAGAAGACGAAGACCGAAATGATCAAAAGCGTCGGTATGGCGACCAATAGCCGTTTGGCGATGTAGGTATACATGGGCGATCCTGACACGACCAAAGCATGTCGCGCAAAAGTGTGCAGCGGTTTTGCGATAACGACATGCGTAAAACAAAAAGCTAAAGCGCGTGAAGCGAATCTGAAGATTGCGACGCGCTTTAGAATCATGCGGCGGAGGTTTCCGCCACATGATTTTGCTTATGATCAGCCGGCTTTCTTGACGCCGACGAGGCGGATCATGCCATCCGGCGACGGGATGAAGCCGGTGATGTTCTTGTGCAGCGCCCAGATCCAGGACTGATGGCCGAGATAGATGATCGGCAGATCATCGTTCAGGATGACGGCGGCGGCATCATATTTCTGCTTGCGCACGGCATCGTCGGTCGAGGCGCGGGCTTCGTTCAGCAGCTTGTCCACCTCGGGATTGCAGTATTTCGTGTCGTTGATGCCGCCCTTGCAGGTGATGAACTGATGGATGTTGCCATCGGGATCGACGCGGCCGGACCAGTCGGAACGGCTCAGCTGATAGTTGCCGGCGGTCTGCTCGCTCAGCAGTGTTGCGAATTCCGTCGATTTGAGGCTGACGTCAAAGCCAGCTTCACCGACCATCGACTGGATGATCTGCATCATCTGCATGGCGACGGGATTGTTCGGGATCTGCAGCTCGATCGGCACGCGGTCGAAGCCGGCTTCCTTGATCAGGGCCTTGGCCTTGTCGAGATCGCGGGCGGGGACGGGAATATCCTTGTCGAACCATGGACTGCTCGGCGGGAAGGGCTGGTTGCCGGAGACGGCTGTGCCTTCATAGACGATCTGGTTGACGGCATCGCGGTCGATCGCCAGCGAGAAGGCCTGGCGCAGGCGTTTGTCCTTGCCGAAAGGATTGTCGGCGCGGGCGCCGTTGCCGATATTGGTATAGAGCGCCATGTAGCCGGTGCCGACGGCGTCGGCATAGACGAGGCTCGAATCCGCCTTCACCGCTTCAGCGTCGGTCGCCGCCAGGCGCTCGATCATGTCGAGATCGCCGGACCGCAGATTGGCGAGGCGCACCGTCGTATCCGGGATCGGCAGATAGGTCAGCTTGTCGATGAAGATCTTGTCCTTGTTCCAGTAGTCCTGGAACTTTTCGAGCACGATGCGGTCCTGCTGGACGCGCTCGACGAACTTGAACGGACCGGCGCAGACCGGGTGATCGCCGAACTTGGCGCCGAGTTCTTTGGCGGCCTTCGGCGAGACGATCATGCCTGCGCGGTCGGAAAGCTGGGCAAGGAGGGTGACGTCAGGCGCCTTGAGGGTGAACTTGACCTCGTATTCGCTTGTCGCCTCGACCTTTGCGACCGAGCTGAGCTCGCTCTTGCGGCGTGATTCCGGCAGGGTGATGTTGCGCTCGATCGTGGCGACGACGGCTTCGGCGTTGAAGGGGGTCTCGTCATGGAACTTGACGCCTTGGCGCAGCTTCATGGTCAGCTCTTTGCCGTCCGCCGACCAGCTCCATTCGGTGGCGAGCTGCGGCACGATCTTCAGATCCGGTGAGACGTCGACGAGCTTGTCGCACATCGCGGTGTAGACGATGCGGCCGACGAAGGTACGCGACTGCGCGGGATCGAGCACGTCGGCATCGTCCTGCAGGCCGATCTTCAGGTCGACGGCGAAGGCAGGAAGCGCAAACAGCGCGCCGGCAACGGTGGCGGTCAGCAATTTGGCGATCTTCATTCCATTCTCCTCTGTTCTGTTTTGTTTGGTTTTTGCTTCCATTCCGGCGGTTATGGCCAGTCCGTGTTTTTTCTCCTGCTCACCCCGGTCAGGCGAGGGTCTTGTCGACCTCCGTTTCGCTATGATCGAGCGAGGTGATGCGGATGAGGCTTTCCTGCAGTGTCAGCAGATGCTGGCGCATGGCTTCGCCCGCCCTGGCAGGATCACGAGCGGCGATCGCATCGACGATTGCCGTGTGCTGGCCGAAGGTGACGGGCCGCGTCCGGCTGGCGCTGCGGGCGCGCTCACGGATAGTCTGCCAGGCCTCGTCCTGCCGCACTCGGTTGATGACGTCGAAGATGGTGAGGAAGAAACCGTTGCCGGCGCATTGGGCGATCTGGCGGTGCAGCGCCCCGTCCCAGAGTTCGCGTCCGTCGGCATCGGTGCTTTCGTAGATCTTCTTCACCAGATCGTACATGCGCTCGATATCGGCGGCCTTGGCGCGCATGGCGGCAAGCTGGGCGAGCTGCGGCTCGATGCGCAGGCGCACTTCCATGACTTCCATGAGATCGGTGCCGGCAACGATCGAGCCGACATGATCGCTCCAGCCGTCGGGGCGCGGGCCGGCATAGGTGCCGGAGCCTTGACGGCGCCAGATGCGGCCCTCGGCCTCCAGTACTTCGAGGGCGCGACGGACGGCACGGCGGCCGACGCCAAGCATTTCCGAAAGGGTGCGCTCGGTCGGCAGCTTGCCGTCGGCGTCGAGACTGTCGGACCGCAGGAGAGCCCTCAGCCTCTCCAGCGCATAATTCGAATTGCCCTGCGTCTCATCCATCGGCATTCGCTGAAATGGTCCGTACCAATTTTCTATTGGTTCAGTGCAAACCAAATCGCGCCGAGCGTCAAGCGCTTTTTTGTGCAAATCCAAATCTGCTCGTTTTTTGCTCAATTCCCGCGATTGCCGCGATACGGGAAAACAGTCGACCGCGGCGGCAGGGCGGCGCGATCGACAATGTTATTCAGAAAAATGCAATTGGTTCAGGTGAAGCTCAGGCCGGCGTCGAGCGTGCGGAGAGAAAGATCTGCGGCTCGAAGGCAAAATCCTTGTCGAAGGGATAGGTCGGATGCTGCTTGCGCAGCCGCGGCAGGCGCTCGACGAACTGGTCGACAACACCTGTCGACAGCGCCATCAGGTTCGGATTGGCAATCGGGGCCAGTTCCGGCGAGAGATAGCCCGATTTGACGACGATGATCTTCGCCCGGTGCGGGTCGAGGCCGAGCCGGGTGAAATCGACGATATTGTGATAGGGCCGGCGTTTGGCGGAGAGCACCAGATCAATTCCACTGACCGAAACCACCGCCTGGCGGTCGGCAGGATCTGATGTCTCATGCAGAAACTTGACCGTGAAGCGGGCGATGACCGGCTTGCTGCCCTTGGTATCGAGCGAGGCGCCGACGCTGAGCTCCAGTTCCGAGCCGATGCCTGCGGCATAACAGGCCTCGGTCGCCGCCTTGTCGGCGATGCCAGCAAAGACGACGCCGGTGGCATCCCTGGCGATCAGTTCGGCCAGTACATCGGCCCGGTCCCCGACGCCGCCGCCTGTGGGGTTGTCGCCGGATTCGGCAAGTACCACTGGCGCGGTCGGGCTGGCGATCGCCCTTTCGACGCATTCTTCGACCGAGCCGGTCTCGCAGCCGAAGACAAAGTCTTGGCGCGCATCCCAATAGGCCTTGGCGAGGCGTTTAGCCTCGCGCTCCAGCACGGCGCGGTCGGTGCCGGTCATGATGGCGGCGGCGGTGGCGCGCGGTTCGTCGGCCCAGACATAGCCGACCATCAGCGATGCGTCCCAGACGCCATCAATCGCATCGATCCCGGGCAGCATGTCATAGAGGCTCTTTGCCGGCTCATCGACGGTGCTGGTGCGCTCGCCGGGCAGCACGACCGGGATCGGCGCCCAGAGAAGGGTCGGCCTCACGCCGGTTTTCAGGCTCTTGACCAGCATGAAGACGGAGCGGCGCATCGTCTCCTCGACATCGATATGCGGCGCGGTGCGATAGGTGGAATAGATGTCGAGCGTATCGATGATGCGCTGCGTGACGTTGCCGTGCAGGTCGTAGCTTGCCGAAACGGTGCAATCTTCGCCGACCAGCGCGCGGGCCGCACTGATCCAGTCGCCTTCGGCATCTTCCATGCCCTCGACATACATGGCGCCGTGCATGGCGAGATAGAGACCGTCAAGCGGCAGCATCGGCTTCAGCCGCTCGAGGAATTCGCCCTTGAAGGCCTCGTAGGTGGCACGCGAAACCGGACCGCCGGCAATGGCGCGTGCATGGATCGTCGGCAAGAAGTCGGCGTCATAATCCTTGAGGAAGGCGAAATACGGTGCTTCCAGCAGCGCCTCGCCACGCACCACGCGAAAATCCTTCTCTTCGTTCAGGACGGGATTGTATGTGCTGCATTCGGTATGAATGCCACCGACGGCGATGCGCATGGGAAACCTCAGTTGATGTTGGGAGCGATCAGGAAGGTGTTGACGGCGATGCTGGCACCCTGGCCCGAGCGCCGGCATCGACGCGCTGGGTGCGGATCGGTGTCGCTCGAAGGCGTTTGTGCTGCGATAAACTGAACATTCAGGGTCCGATCCGAAGACGCGTCCTTTTTGCCTCGACAATAAGTTTACAAACGAACCAATCAACCAAAATAATTACAAACTTGATCTTCTAAGCCGGCGTCGAGGTTGAAGGTGCCTTAATCGATGAGCCTCCGACCGACTCGGTTTTTTCCGTCGGATGCTGCGGGCCGATTGCTGCCGACAAACGCGTCAGCGTCGCCATGAAGAAAAAATCCCACTTCGGGATCCCGAAATTCCCCCGCTTCGGGATTCCGAAATTCGTCGCGTTTTGGGCGGCGTCGTCGCGGGGAAACATCCAATGATTTCAACGCCGCAACCAATTTCGGGATTCCGAAGTGCTATATAGATTATGGTGGGGGTCTGGCTGGCCGATGAATTCAGCGAAGCGCTCGACAGGTTCAGCGAACAGGAAGTCGATGCGCCTGCCCACTCGGAGGCTATCCGTCGTATTCTTCGAGAATGGCTATCAGCTCACGGATTCCTGCCAAAATGACCTCGGAAACGTAGCGCAAGGCGTCAAATCAGCTCCTGCCATGAGTTTCGGAACGAATATGGTCCCTTGCCGTACGGCGCAAGGGCATCAATCGTGGCGCCATGCAAACATGTAATCGGTTGAGAACGAGGTCCAATGGCGAAGGCAACCTATCCTGGAGAATAGGTTTTCCCCCTCGAAAGCTTTTGATATTTACCCTGCATCAGACACCGCGAATAACCAAAAGAACGGCGAAATCGCTCGCGACATTGGGGCATGTCATGGGTAGTAGGACTGACAACGTCGGCCAGCATAGGCGGATGCTTAGTGATCCCGCGATTGTTGCCGGGACCGCACATAAGCATCGCTCGTCAACGAGCGGGCGACCATGAGCGTGCCTTGCTCCAGCGATCCTCTCGAGAGCTCGCCGGCTGAGACAATCGAGGCTCGCCGGGACGAAATGCCGGCTGCTGACCACAATCCTGCAAACGAGATGTCGCGCGTTCTGAGGACAGCGCCAATTCATCTTGCGGCCGACCCCTCCGGCGGTGCAATCGCCCACTGGAATCACGACCCCTTGCATGATGTCGTCGAGCCCATGACCGACCACGTCATCATGGCTTACAACGGCGTGATACAGCGCATGGAACGGCGGTCCGGACGATCGGTCGAGAGCGGAACGTTTCGTCGCGGGGTTGTGATCATCATCCCGGCTGGATCAAGCTCCCGATGGGATATTCCAAAACCGGTTGATGTCGTTCAGCTCTATCTTCCCCGCTCGACACTGACGCGCATCGCCGACGAAACCGATACTTTCACGCCGACCGATCTCGTGGAGCGAACGGCGCATCCGGACCTCATTACATCCCGATTGCTCCTGAGCGCAGCCGATGTCCTGGAAGGCAATACGGCACTGGATACACTATTCAGGCAGCAGTTGACCGACCTTCTGGCCACGCGCCTGCTGGCTGCGCACACAGGCAAGGCACCGAGCTATCAGCCGGCGCTCGGCGGCCTCGCGCCGAGCGTGCTGCGCCGGGCCATCGAACGATTGCGGTCGGACGCCGACGCGGACGTCTCCCTCGCGGCCCTCGCTGCCGATTCCGGGCTGTCGCGTTTTCATTTCTGCCGTGCTTTCAAGGAAAGCACGGGGCTTTCACCTCACAACTGGCTGCGTCAATATCGGCTCGAGCAAGCCATAAACATGCTGCGCGATCCTCAAAATTCGATCGCGTTGGTTGCAGCCTCCCTCGGCTATGCCTCGCAAACAGCATTTGCAGCGGCATTCCGAAAATTGACCGGTGAAACACCGACTGATTGGCGCCGCCGCCACGGCTGACCGCAATCTCCCTTGGCCCTCGCCTCAGATTCCGGACTGTCCCGTTCTTCGCTTCCACGCCATCGGCTCGAGCACGCGACGACCCTGCCGGGCAATCCCCCCGGGCATGGCGTTGGTCGCAGCCTCACTTGACTGCGCAAACAGCCTTGGCCGCCACTTTTCGAAAGCTGACCGGTAAAACGCCGGGCGATGAACTGCTGCGCACCCGCTAAACCGCAATTGCTCTGCAACGGTGCCAATCCCTCTGGCGCAGCTGTAGACGTGTTTCGCTAAACCACCATTGCGCCCATGCCAAAGGATCCTGCGGAGACAAGGGATGGTCTGGGACACCGATTACGGGTCGGTCGCAACGAAGCGACCCGTAGCGGCTTGCATACCCGATTTTAGCAACTGTCCGTCCGGCGAGGACGGGCGCCGAAACAAATATTCCACAAAGGATCAGCACAATGACCTCTATTACAACCAGCGACGGTGTTCAGCTTTTTTACAAGGACTGGGGACCGAAGTCTGCTCAGCCGATCGTCTTTCACCATGGCTGGCCCCTCAGCTCCGACGATTGGGATAATCAAATGCTCTTCTTCCTCGGCAAAGGTTTTCGCGTGATCGCTCATGATCGCCGTGGCCACGGCCGATCGAGCCAGGTGAGCGACGGTCATGACATGGATCACTACGCCTCCGATGTTGCCGCAATGATCGACTACCTCGATCTTCGCAACGCGATCCATGTCGGCCACTCTACCGGCGGCGGTGAAGCCGCGCGGTATGTCGCGCGGCACGGCAAAGGTCGCGTTGCCAAACTGATCCTGATTGCGGCCGTGCCGCCATTGATGTTGAAGACCGGCGCCAATCCCGGCGGTCTGCCGATCGAGGCATTCGACGGATTGCGCAGCCAGCTCGCTGCCAACCGTTCGCAGTTCTATCGCGATTTTCCGAGCGGCCCCTTCTACGGTTACAACCGCCCGGGTGCCGAGCCGTCGCAGGCGGTGATCTCGAATTGGTGGCGTCAGGGCATGATGGGCGGCGCGAAAGCGCATTACGAAGGCATTAGGGCATTCTCGGAGACGGATTTCACCGAGGACCTGAAGGGCATCACCGTGCCGACGCTGGTGTTGCATGGGGATGACGACCAGATCGTTCCCATCGGTGCAGCCGCTCCATTGTCGGCGAAGCTGCTGCAGGCAAGCACGCTGAAAATCTACGAGAAACTGCCGCATGGGTTGTGCACGACCCATGCAGATGTCGTCAATGCCGACATGCTGGCCTTCATCACCGCCTGAGCGACATCGCTTCACCAATCCGCGCGCCATCGTTACCGACCATCTCGCCGCCCATCGGGAGCGGCGACGGTGACGCGCGGCCCTTTGAAACTACAAACCACGGAGTGAATAACATGAGACTTGTGATTGTAGGCGCCGGGTTCGCCGGCATGTACGCCGCACTTTCCGCAGCCCGCCTGCGCGATATCGAAGGCGTTTCGCCCCAAGAGCTCGAAATCGCGCTGGTGTCCCCGGAACCGACGCTTGTCATCCGCCCCCGGCTTTATGAGCCGAAGCCTGAGAGTCTGTCGGCACCTTTGCAGGATGTATTTGACGCCGTCGATGTCGCCTACGTGCAGGGCAGCGTTGAAGCGGTCGACACGAAGGCCGGTACCGTAGACGTCGTCAATGCCAAGGGCGAACGAAAGTCCCTTCAGTATCATCGCCTTGTGCTCGCCACCGGCAGCCGACTGTTCCGTCCGAATATTCCCGGCCTCGCCGACTACGCCTTCAGCGTCGATAACATCGATGACGCCATTGCCCTTGATCGCCACCTGCACAAGCTTGCGAAGATGCCGGCCTCGGCCGCGCGCGACACAATCGTTGTTGCCGGCGCTGGTTTCACAGGTATCGAGGCGGCGACCGAGATGCCTTCGCGGCTGCGGACCCTGTTCGACAAGGCGGCCAATCCGCGTGTCATCATCGTCGACCGCAGCAGCGCGGTAGCCCCCGACATGGGCGAAGGTCCGCGCCCGATCATCGAGGAAGCACTTCACAAGCTCGGCGTGGAAATGCGGCTCAATGCCGGCGTTTCATCGCTGGATAAATCCGGAGTTACGCTGAGTACCGGTGAGCATATCGAAACCATGACCGTCATCTGGGCGGGAGGCATACGGGCCAATCCGCTGACCACCAAAATTCCCGGCGAGCGTGACAAGTTCGACCGGCTGCTGGTCGATGGCTGCCTGCGCGTGCCGTCCGTACCCGGCGTCTTCGCCACCGGGGATGCGGCGCGCGCCGCTTGCGACGACTGCGGCAACTACGCGCTGATGTCGTGCCAGCACGCCACACGCATGGGCGCCTTCGCGGGCAACAACGCCGCCGCTGAACTGTTGGGCGTGCCAGCACGGCGATATCATCAGGAAGCCTATGTCACCTGCCTCGACCTCGGCGATGCCGGAGCCCTCTTTACGCGAGGATGGGATCGCAAGGTGGAGATGGTCGGCGAGAAAGCGAAGGCGACCAAGCAGGAGATCAATACCGTCTGGATCTATCCGCCGAAGCCCGAGCGCGCCGCTGCGCTGGCCTCAGCTGATCCGGAGCATGTGACCAAACTGTGATCGGATCCCTCGATGAGGCTGCGCTCTGAATAAGAGCGCAGCTTGCCATATTCCGGCTTGTTCCCGACGCAACTCATTTTTCATCGATCATTTCTTCCCGAGCGCTTTCGGCTCGTAAGCAATCTTTGAAGGTGTGCGATACCATCGGGCTGGTGCGGCGCGATGCATGCCATAAAAGGCACGAGACTCATGCCGTTAAAGAAAAGGATCTGGACGATCAGGCGACCTGTCGGACGGTTTCCGCCCTGTGTGCCACACGACGATCCCGGCGATTCCCAGAGTGTTGATCAGGACGACCGGCTGGAAGTTGTCATCACTAGACATAGCTAGGTTCACCGATCATGGTTTGTGCCAATGAACTGCCGGGCACGGCATCGTGCCCGGCCAGATCGCCTATTTCTTGATCGGGAAGGTCAGTTCCTGCTCAGTGGTATCGACCACGAAGACAGCAAGCAGCTTTGCCGGCTTAGTCTTGCTGGCGTTATCGCTGACACCGTGACGATCGCCCGGAAATTCCGAAAAGCTTTCACCGGCGCTATAGACAGTGACGGGGCCATCGTTGACCTGACTGCGGATCGCGCCTTCGAGAACGGTCGCGTATATGAAGGCGGACGCTGGATGTGTATGGCCCTCCGAGAAACCACCCGGAGCATATTCGACGAGAACGCCCTTCATGCTCTTGCCGGCTACGTTCGGCAGTTTGTGGTCATAGACCAGCGTAACCTTTGCGCCCTCTCCGCCACCGGGCGCATCATGCGCAAGAGCCGAACCTGACAGGAGAGCCGTCAATGCGACGGCAAAAGCCAATGACTTGATCATGTTTATCGTCCTTTCATGACTTGGAGTCGATCGCGGTTTCTATATAACATATTGTTTTTATACATCTTTTTTATGTTTGACATGGCCATCAAAATGTAATGCTGCGGGCGCATGGGCCGCTTATCAGGCGGCCAATGCGCAACTCGTTATTTTCTGGGCGTTGTCGCAAACCAATCATCGAAACCGATGCGGCCGATGCGAGGATGATTGTCGGAGACGAGTGAACCGTCTTCCAGTTTGGTGCCGAAATAGCGGGCATCCGGATCTGCGACAACGGTGCGGGAATCTCCGATCGCCTTGAGGTAGCGCGCGGCGAAATCGCAGAGACGCGCGCGCTCGGGGCCGCAGATTTCGATAATGCCGTTAGCCGGCGCGGCAAGCGCCGCGTCCGTCACGAAATCGGCGACGTCGTCGGACGCGATCGGCTGCAGGGAACCTGTCGACAAGCGGGCCGTGTCGCCAACCGTGCCCTCCTGGGCGATGCCGCCAAGAAATTCCATGAACTGTGTTGAACGCACGATGGTGTAGGGAATGCCGGCTTCCCGGATGATCTTTTCCTGGGCGACCTTGGCTCGAAGATAGCCGCTATCCGGCAACCGATCCGTGCCGACGATGGAAAGCGCGATGTGGTGTTTCACGCCGGCCGCGATTTCCGCTGCCATCAGGTTCTTGCCCGCCGTCTGAAAGAATTCAAGCACGGCCTTATCCTCGAAGGATGGCGAGTTCGCGAGGTCGATCACCACGTCGGTATTCTTCAGTGCTTCCGCCAAGCCCTCCCCGGTAAGGGTATTAACGCCGGTTTTCGGGGCAGCGGCAATGACCTCATGCCCTTTCTTGCGCAGGCGCTCTGCGGTCTTGGAACCGATCAGGCCGGTTCCGCCGATAATCACGATTTTCATAAGACGCTCCATTTGCTGCGCGCCCATGCGGTGCGCGTGGTTCAATAGCTGGATGGTGAAGGCCGGGCTGGGCACGGCCTTCAAGGATGCACCCTTTGGTTCGGCCTTAATTCAACAAGCGGTCAGTAGTCCCAAAAGACCGGGACCCAACGAAAGGCGTCGCCGTCGACCGCAACATGGCCAACGGAAGGAAACGGCATATGCGTTGCCACCAACAGTTCGCCGGTCGCTGCAAGCTCCCGCAAAAGCCGGACCCGAACGCGGGCAGCCTCCTCGGGGTCATGTTCGAAACCGTTGTACCAGTCGGGGTGGTCGAACCCGACCGCGAACACGGCGTCGCCGGCAAACATCAGACGGTCGTTGCCTGAGGCCACGCGGACCACGCTGTGCCCAGGGGTGTGCCCGCCGGTACGAGAGACGACCACGCCCGGCGCTACTTCATGCTCATCCTCGAACAGCCTGAGATGGCTGCGATACTCTTTGGCGAACCGCTTGGCGGCCGCCCGAAGCGCGTCGGGGAAGCCCGCCGGCATCGAGACGTGGGAGAAATCGGGCGACTCCCAAAATTTAACCTCGGCAGCCGCCACATGGATCCGCAGGTCCGGATTCAACTGTTCCTTCACCCCGTCGACGAGCAGCCCGCCAACGTGGTCCATGTGCATGTGTGTAAGAACCACGTCGGTCACGGATCCAAGATCGATGCCGGCGGCCTCCAGGCGCTTCATCAACTGCCCGGCCCGCGGCAAGTTCAAGTCCGGGTCTAATCCTAACCCGGCGTCGATGAGTATGGTCTGCCCGCCGCTGCGCACCACGACCACGTTCAGTGCCCAGTCGAAGGCGTCCGGCGGCAGGAACATGTCGCCCAGCCAGGCGGCCCGGGCGGCCGGCTCGGCGTTGTGTCCCAACATCGCGGTTGGGAGCGGTAGCACCCCATCGCTGATCACCAGCACGTCAATCTCGCCGATCCGTACCGCATAGCGCGACGGAACCAGCTCTTCGGGCGCCGGTCTGCTGGGATGTGAGCTGTTGTCCAGTTTCATGCTTGCCTTCTGAGTGTCATTGATCATCTGGTTCATCTTTGAAAACTCCTGTGTTCTATCCTGGTGCTAATCCTGGGTGGCTTACGCTTCCTGGACGGGAAGCGCGGTCAATGCGGGTGAAGTCTCTAGCGGTCGGCGACACACTCACTGCTGGCGTGTCCTCTAATGATCTAGCGAAACCGATCTGCGGCTGCGCCAGAACGATTGCTGCCGCTGCAGAGCAATTGCTGTTGACGCATGCGCATGCGGCAGTCGCCCGGGGTTTCGCCGGTTTGTTGGATGCAGCCGCGAGAGAAACGTCCGGCAATGATCCTCAAAGACATCCTGGCCTTCGGGATCGTCGTTTACGTGGTTCTCGACTGCTTCGACCTTAGGGTCGGCATCCAATATCGAGTTGGAACACCATCGCCCCATCTGAGATAGCAACGAGACGTTACTCGTCTGGCAAGCTGGTGCTGCGGCCTTTCCAATAGGCCGCGCCATCAACATCTCGGGGCCGTTGATTGAAGCTCGGCGCGCTTTCCCAAGTAGGCGGAGGGGTCAAAACGATGAAGTCGGGCGCTATGGATTTCCTCACCAAGCCGGTGTCAGACCAGACGCTGCTCGATGCAGTGGGGCCGGTATCGCGTTGGATGGCCCCGGCGCACGGAAGCTATCGTCGTCTGGCGCAATCTTGAATGTTTAGGGATGCTGACGCATCGCGAGCGCGAGATCCTACGCGAAGTGGTGACGCGCGGACGCCTCAACAAACAGATCGCTTTCGACCTCGGCATCAGCGAAGTCACGGTCAAGCTCAGATGGCTTCGAGGGCTTTTGCCTCGCCGGCGATGAAATCGCAGACCAGCTTTACGCGCAACGGCACGGTGCGACCAAAGGCGTGCAGTGCATTAAAGGGAGCGCTAGGGAACGCAAACCCCGCCGCGAGTGTAACAAGCGTGCCGTCTGCCAGGTCTTTTGCGACCAGACATCGCAGAAGATAGGCCGCTCCCAGCCCACTGAGCGCAGCTTGAATGAGTGCGGCCCCTGAGTCGCAATCGACGCGCCCGAAGGGAATGAAGCTCGTCCCGTCCGGCAGGCGCAGAGGCAGCGTGACACCACCCAGTGCATAGCGGGCAAAGGGCAAAGCCGCCAGCGCTTCGGCAGTTGCAGGATTGCCCCAGGTCTTCAGAAAGGTCGGAGACCCGACGATCGTCATCGGCAGGTCGGCCAGGTGACGAACCATGAGGTCCCCCGGCGCGGGATTTCCAACGCGCAGCACAACGTCGTAGTCCTCCCTGATCAGGTCGACGAACCGATCCGTAAGTCCGACTTCGAAATGCAGGTTCGGATAGTCGGCTGCAAAGCTTCCGAAGAGGCGCGGCAGCAGTAGAGGCGCCATTTCGCTAGGCATGCTGATGCGCAAGCGACCCGAGGGCGCAACGTCGGACCTGATCGCCTCTTCACTTGCATCCAGGTCCCGCAACAGCGGCGCAACGCGGTCGAAGAAAAGTTGCCCGTCCTGGGTAAGCATCAGCGCGCGCGTGGAGCGCAGGAACAGCCGGGCGCCAATCTTCTTTTCCAGCCGCGCCACGCTCTTCGACACTGCTGACGGTGTCGTCGCCAGATCGCGGGCCGCGGCGCTGAACGATCCGGCCTCTACCGTCCGCACGAAAGCCATCAATCCGGGCATCTCGTTGAGCAGATTCGGCATTTGCACCTCCGCGGCACAGATCATGTGCCCGCCCATGATCTAATGACGAAGGGTGGCAGCGTTTATCTCATTTCTCGTTGAAAGGAGATAAGCAATGCAACACCTCAAAGACAAGGTCGCCGTCATCACCGGCGGCAATAGCGGCATCGGCAAGGCGACCGCTCGGCTGTTCGCGGAAGAAGGAGCGCAGGTCATCATTTCCGGGCGCCGGCAGGATGCTGTCGACCGCGCCGTGCAAGAAATCGGTCCGTCGGCCATCGGCTTCGTGGGTGATGCCGCCGACCTGGAAGATCATCGCAGGCTGGCGGACACCGTGAAGAGCCGCTTCGGCGGGCTCGACATCTACATGGCCAATGCCGGGATCATCAACCTCACCCCCTCCGCCGAAGTGACTCCGGCAGACTATGACGGGCACTTCGCAATCAATACGCGCGGCGTGTTCTTCGGCGTGCAGACGATCGCCCCTCTGATCCGCGACGGCGGAAACATCATCGTTACGAGCTCGCTCGCGGCCACGAAGGTCCTCCCGGACCATACTGTCTATGCCGGTTCAAAGGCAGCAACCGCTGCCTTTGCGAAAAACTGGGCGATCGAATTCAAGCCGCGGCGGATCCGCGTCAACATCCTGAGCCCGGGACCGGTCGAGACGGAAATCCTCGCCAAGCTGGGCGTATCGGAGGCCGAGCGGCCGGCATTCGAAGATTACATGGCTTCCCTGATCCCTGCCGGCCGTCTCGGCCGACCGGAAGAGTTGGCGCGCGCCGCACTCTTCCTCGCCTCCGACGCGGGAAGCTTTGTCAACGGGATCGAGCTTCACGTCGATGGCGGTATGACCCTGGCTTAAACGGCCTGCCCTTTGCCAGCCCCAACGGGCTCTACAACCTGTCGAAGCTGTCGGTGGACTATGATCTGGGATATATCGACCTGGAGCAGAGGACTTTGCAAACCACCGACAATTCGTTTGGCACGAGGTTGTCACCCATGTCTGAGGAACAATCTGTTACCTGTGTCTTCGGTATGGGCAATTTGGAAACTGGAGCGGGCGAAGGGATTCGAACCCTCGACCCCAACCTTGGCAAGGTTGTGCTCTACCCCTGAGCTACACCCGCTCAATCCGCATCGGTCCGGGGTAGTTGTTGGACCGTGGGCGCCGCCTCGCGGCGACCGGCGCTATATGGCCTAACGGGTTTTCAAATGCAACAGGGAAATGACGGTGAGGCGAAGAAAAATTCTGGTGTTCGCAGAGCTCGGGCGGAAAGGCCGCAAATGCGGGGCAAAGCGTCGGTCGCAAAGATTGCCAAACGATGTGGACGGACTTAATCAGGACGCCTCGCTTTTTTCCCTTCCCGTCCAATGGATTGCCCCATGTCCGAAAATGCCCCCAAGACCAGAGAAGAATTGTTTGCCTTTCTCGACGGGCTCGGCATCGCCCATAAGACGGTGGACCATGCGCCGGTCTTCACTGTCGCCGAATCGGTGGCCCTGCGCGACGAGATCCCCGGCGGCCACACCAAGAATCTCTTCGTCAAGGACAAGAAGGACAAGTATTTTCTGCTGACGGTGGAGGAAAATGCTGCCGTCGACCTCAAGCAGGTGCATAATGCCATCGGCGGGTCCGGCCGGGTCTCTTTCGGCAGACCGGAGAAGCTGATGGAGTATCTCGGCGTGGCTCCGGGTTCGGTCACGGCGTTCGGCGCGATCAACGATACTGCGGAGAATGTCACCTTCGTGCTCGATGCCGAGCTGATGCGCGAGGAGATCGTCAACTGCCATCCGCTATCCAATGATGCGACGACCTCGATTGCGAGCAGCGACCTCATCCGTTTCATGGAAGCGACGGGACATAAGCCACTTGTCTTGAAAGTGACGTCCTGACATACGATTTTAGCGCTAAAGCGCGTGGCGATCTTTTAGATTCGCTTGCCGCGCTTTAGTCTTTGGTTTTGCGCATGTCTTTATCGCAAAACCGCACCACAGTTTTGCGCGAGATGCTTTAGCAAAGACGCCGGAAGGATCGGCGCGGCGGGAGATACCTATGAGCGGCAGCGACAACCCCTATAGCGGTTCCTTCGGAAATCAGATGACGGCGACGACAAGCTTCGGCGGGGCACCGGAACCCGCGGCTGCGGCCGGCAGCTACATCACGGATACAACGACCGCGAATTTCGGCAAGGATGTGATCGAGGAATCGCGCAAGCAGCCGGTGCTGGTCGATTTCTGGGCACCCTGGTGCGGTCCGTGCAAACAGCTGACGCCGGTCTTGGAGAAAGTGGTCAACGAAGCCAAGGGCCGCGTCCGGCTGGTCAAGATGAACATCGACGATCATCCCTCGATCGCCGGCCAGCTCGGCATCCAGTCGATCCCTGCCGTCATCGCCTTCGTCAACGGCCGCCCCGCCGACGGCTTCATGGGCGCGGTGCCGGAAAGCCAGATCCTGCAGTTCATCGACCGGATCGCCGGTCCGGCCGGCGCCGACGAGGCGGCGGAAATCGAAGCCGTGCTTGCGGAAGCGGCGGAACTGTTTGCTGCCGGGAATATCAACGAGGCTGCTCAGCTCTATGGCGCCGTCATGCAGGCCGACCCCGAGAATGCCAAGGCGCTTGCCGGAATGGCCGAATGCATGATCGCCGCAAACCAGCATCAACGGGCGCGCGAAATCCTGACGGAATTGCCGGAAGAGCTGGCGAAAGACGCCGGCATCCAGGCCGTGCTGATGAAGCTCGAGCAGATCGAAGAGGCCCGCAAGCTCGGCGATCCCGTTGCGCTCGAGCGCGAGCTGGCTGCCAATCCCGATGACCACGAGTCGCGTCTGAAGCTCGCCAAGATTCGCAATGTCGAAGGCCGGCGCGACGAAGCGGCCGACCATCTGCTTCTGATCATGCGCAAGGACCGTGCCTTCGACGATGATGGCGCCCGCCGCCAATTGCTTCAATTCTTTGAAGTCTGGGGCTTCAAGGATCCGGCGACGGTTGCAGCGCGCCGCAAGCTTTCAGCCATGCTGTTCTCGTAAAGCGATCCAGCTTTCCTGGAAGCGCAGCACCGCTCTAGCCTTTTGTTTTCACGCAATTCCGGGAAAACCGCTTCGCACTTTTCCCGGAATTGCTCCCGGCTCCGCGCGTCCAACAGGACGCGCTAACCGCGCGCTATCGCATTCAATCCACGTATAATCCTGCTCGAACATCGATCCTGATTTTCAGGGTATGCGTTAAGTTTCGAGCATCTGCCCTTGCGTTTTCGGACGAGGGCACCACATTCTCGTCAGAACGGGCATGCCCGTTACAAGAATGCGGGACGGTTTCATGCAAGTCGGGAATGCCAGATACCTGAAGCCGGGCGATCTGCCTGATGCGATCGCTGTCTTCCCCCTGACCGGCGCCCTCCTGCTGCCGGCCGGGCAGCTTCCCCTCAACATTTTCGAGCCGCGCTACCTGGCGATGCTGGATGCAGCACTGACCGGAAACCGGCTGATCGGCATGGTGCAGCCGGCGCTTGGCGAACATGAGGACAAGGGCGGCGAGCCCAACCTTGCCGCTGTCGGCTGCCTCGGTCGGATCACCTCCTTCGCGGAGACCGGCGACGGGCGCTATATCGTATCGCTGACCGGCGTCTGCCGCTTCCGGCTGCTGGAGGAGAAAACGACCAACGATCCCTTCCGCATCTTCCGTATCGCCCCGTTCATCGCCGACCTCTCGGCCGCGAACGAGGAGGAGGCGGTCGACCGGGCAGCACTTCTGACCGCCTTCAAGGCCTATCTCGATGCCAACAAGCTCGAGGCCGACTGGGAGAGCGTCGAACGGGCGAGCAATCTGACGCTCGTCAATTCGCTGGCGATGATGTCGCCCTTCGGGCCGGCAGAAAAGCAAGCGCTGCTGGAGGCGCCGGACCTGAAGACGCGGGCCGAGACGCTGATCGCCATTACCGAAATCGTGCTGGCGCGCGTCTTCGGTGACTCCGACACGGTTCTGCAGTAGACTTCAGCCATGGATGAAAAACTCAGCCGCGTCGATCCAAAGCTGCTCGATCTCCTGGTCTGCCCGCTCTCCAAGGGCCGGCTTTCCTATGATCGCGAGCAGAATGAGCTTGTCTCGGAAAAGGCACGACTTGCCTATCCGATCCGCGACGGCATACCGATCATGCTGGTGTCCGAGGCCCGCCGCCTCGACGACTAAAGCAATTCCAGGGAATTGCGTAAAAACAAAGATTAAATCGTCTCTCCGGCAAGCAGGCGCGGATTGTCCTTTGCCGTCGTTCCGGCCGCCTGGCCGATGAAGAAGGATTTGAGGCGCGGCAGCCGGTCGACGATGCCGAGGCCGACGTCGCGGGCGATGCGGACCGGCGTCGCATCGTTGGAGAAGAGCCGGTTCAGCACGTCGGTCGTCACCCCCATGCGGAAAGTGTCGAAGCGCCGCCAGGTCTGGTAGCGCTCGAGGATATTGATCGAGCCGATATCGAGGCCGAGGCGATCCGCGTCCACGATGGTTTCGGCAAGTGCCGCCACATCCTTGAAGCCGAGATTGAGACCCTGACCGGAAATCGGGTGAATGCCGTGGGCGGCGTCGCCGGCCAGCGCGAAACGCGGCGCGACGAAGGAGCGCGCCAGCGTCAGGTCAAGCGGGAAGGCGCGCTTGTCGCCGATGACTTTCAGGCTCCCAAGCTTGTGGCCGAAGCGGCGTTCGAGCTCTTCCTCGAAGATCAAGTCGTCGGCGGCAACCAGACGGTTGGCATCCGGCGTCCGCTCCGTCCAGACGAGCGAGGAGCGGTTGTTCTTGAGCGGCAGGATGGCGAAGGGGCCGGCCGGCAGGAAATGTTCCTCGGCGCATCCGTCATGCGGCCGCTCGTGTTCGACTGTTGCAACGATGCCGGACTGGCCGTAGTCCCAGGTGACGGTCCTGATACCGGCGAGATCACGCAGTTTCGAGCGCACGCCGTCGCAGGCAACCAGCAGCCGCGTTTCCAGCGCGCTGCCGTCCGAAAGCGTGACGGTGACATGGGTGTCGTGGGTCTTCAGCTCCGTGGCGCCGAGCCCGTGGCGGATGTCGATGCCGAGCCGTTCGCAGGCGCCGCGCAGTGCTGCGACCATGGCAACATTCGGGATCATGTGGGCGAAGGGCCGGCCTTCAGTCACTTCGCCGTCGAAGGTCAGAAAAACCGGACGCACCGGATCGGAGGTCTTGGAGTCGGTGACGATCATTTTGGTGATCGGCTGGGCTTCCGGTTCGATCTCGTTCCAGATGCCGAAGACCTCGAGCATCTTCGCCGCCGCCGCGATGATGGCGGAAGCGCGCGTATCGTTTTTCCAGACATGTTCGGGGGCGGCCTCGACGACGGCGACATTCAGATGGGGTGCCGCCTGTTTGACCGCGACAGCGGCGGAAAGGCCGACATAACCCCCGCCCACAACCAGCATGTCCAGCATCGCGCCGCTCCCGTACCTTATGCCTCAGATGTGATCTATATAGATCATCGCAACTTCACTTCCTACCGCTGGGAGACATAGAAATGACAGGCGAGACGACCGGGCCTTCGGCGATGGAGACGCTGCTTTCGACGCTCGACCTCGAGCCGATCGAGGTCGATATCTTCCGCGGCCGCAGTCCCAAGGTCGGCTGGCAGCGGGTCTTCGGCGGCCAGGTGATCGGCCAGGCGCTGATGGCGGCGCAGCGCACCATCGAGGGCGAACGTTTCGTCCATTCGCTGCATGCTTATTTCATGCGTCCCGGCGATCCCTCGGTGCCGATCATCTATCAGGCGGAGCGCATTCGCGACGGATCGAGCTTCAATACGCGGCGTGTCGTCGCCATCCAGCACGGCAAGGCAATCTTCGCGCTGTCGGCCTCCTTCCAGGTGGAGGAGCCGGGCTTCGAACACCAGACTGCGATGCCCGAGGTCGAGATGCCGGAGGCGCTGCTCGGCGAGCAGCAGATCAAGGAGCAGTATCTCGCGCATGCGCCGGAGGCGATCCGAAAATACTGGCAGCGTGAGCGGCCGATCGAGATCCGTCCCGTCTCGCTGACCCATTATTTTTCCGACAGGAAGCTCGATCCCAAACAGGACGTCTGGGTGCGCGCCACCGGCCCGGTTCCCGACGACCGGCTCTATCAGGCGGCGGTGCTTGCCTATCTTTCGGACATGACGCTGCTCGATACGTCGCTCTATGCGCACGGAACGTCCATCTTCGACCAGAGCCTGCAGGTGGCGAGCCTCGATCACTCCATGTGGTTCCACCGACCCTGCAAGCTCGACGACTGGTTGCTTTATACGCAGGACAGTCCGTCGGCTTCAGGTGCCAGAGGATTAACCCGGGGTAGCCTGTTTACGCGATCGGGCCGCCTAATCGCATCGGTCGCGCAGGAAGGCCTGATTCGGAAAAAGGCAAATGAATAAAAATTGTGCAACTTTGTAAATTTGCGCGTTATTTGTGCGCTTATTGGCCGATCATTTGCCTGTTTATTGGCACTCTTTATTATAACCTTTACTTTTCAATAACTTACGATCTGCCTCGAATCTGGCACGCCCCTTGAATGTGTATCGCCGGTCGCTGTTCAGGAACGTCAGCGGCAAGGAGAGTCGGCTCCGCGCCGAGGATAACGAAGGATGGGAAACCAGATGAAAATTGTGATGGCCATTATCAAGCCGTTCAAGCTCGATGAGGTCCGCGAAGCCCTTACGGCGATCGGTATTCAGGGGCTGACCGTAACCGAGGTGAAGGGCTACGGGCGCCAGAAGGGGCACACCGAAATCTATCGCGGCACCGAATATGCAGTCAGCTTCCTGCCGAAGCTCAAGATCGAAATCGCGGTTGCATCGGAACTCGTCGACAGGGCGGTCGAGGCCATCGCGGCATCGGCCAAGACCGGCCAGATCGGTGACGGCAAGATCTTCGTCTATTCGATCGACCATGCCGTGCGCATCCGTACGGGCGAAACCGACTCAGAAGCGCTGTAAGAACGGCAGATCAAGGAGCTTTATCCAATGTCAATTTCGAAGTTTTCTTCCACCTTTGCGCGGCTTTGCGCAGCTTCGGCCGCCCTTCTGGCGCCGGCCGTCGCTTTCGCGCAGGAGGCTGCGCCAGCTGCCGCCACCGCTGCTGCTGCTCCTGCTTTCACCATGGACAAGGGTGACAATACCTGGATGCTCGTCTCGTCGGCGCTCGTCCTTCTGATGACCATCCCCGGCCTTGCGCTTTTCTACGGCGGTCTCGTCCGCGCCAAGAACATGCTCTCGGTGCTGATGCAGGTCTTCATGATCACGGCCGTCGTGGCGCTGATCTGGGTGACCTATGGCTATTCGCTCGCCTTCACCGACGGCGGCTCGCTGAACAGCTTCGTCGGCGGCTTCTCCAAGGCGTTCCTGGCCGGCGTTAACACGTCGTCGCTCGCCGAGACCTTCTCGAAGGGCGTCGCCATTCCGGAATACACCTTCATCGTGTTCCAGATGACCTTCGCCTGCATCACGCCCGGCCTGATCGTCGGCGCATTCGCCGAACGCGTCAAGTTCTCGGCCGTCATGCTCTTCGTCGTGCTCTGGGTTACCTTCATCTACTTCCCGATGGCACACATGGTCTGGTTCTGGGGCGGTCCGAGCTCCTACACTTCGCCGGCCGGCCTGATCTTCTCCTATGGCGCAATCGACTTCGCCGGCGGCACGGTCGTTCACATCAATGCCGGTATTGCGGGCCTCGTCGGCGCCATCATGCTCGGCAAGCGCACGGGCTATAAGAAGGAAATCATGGCTCCGCACTCGATGACGCTGACCATGGTCGGCGCCTCGCTGCTCTGGGTCGGCTGGTTCGGCTTCAACGCCGGCTCCAACCTCGAAGCCAATGCCTATGCCTCGCTTGCCTTTATCAACACCTTCGTCGCAACGGCTGCCGCCGCTGTGTCCTGGTGCATCGTCGAAACCCTCACCCGCGGCAAGGCTTCCATGCTGGGTGGTGCTTCTGGCGCCGTCGCCGGTCTCGTTGCCATCACCCCGGCGGCAGGCTTTGCCGGTCCGATGGGCTCGATCGTTCTCGGCCTCATCGTCTCGCCGGTTTGCTACTTCTTCGTCGACGTCGTGAAGAACAAGTTCAACTACGACGACAGCCTCGATGTCTTCGGCGTCCATTGCGTCGGCGGCATCATCGGCGCTCTCGGCACCGGTATCCTCGTCAACCCGGCGCTCGGCGGTGCAGGCATCGTCGATTATTCCACAGCCGATTTCGCAGCCTCCTATGCCGGCACGGCAACGCAGGTCTTGGCTCAGGCCAAGGGCGTGCTGACGACGCTGCTGTGGTCGGGCATCGGCTCGGCGATCCTTTACAAGATCGTCGACGTCGTCATCGGCCTGCGTGTGACCGTCGAAGCCGAACGCGAAGGTCTCGACCTTTCGACCCACGGCGAAGCCGCCTATCACTCTTCCTGATCACAGGGTTTGCGGCGCCCGGCAGAAGGGCGCCGCTGCACGGCCCGTCGCGGCCTATCTAACCATAGACCGCATTTGGCCCGGACCTTCCAAGGTTCGGGCTTTTTTCATTTCCCGGTTCGGAATGCACGTCCTAGCATGCATGGTTAACATCGCTTTAACCCGGCTCTGATTAGGTAGAGCGGACGCATTTTGGCACGGCGAAGCTTTAGCGATTCGCGTGTCCTCAGGCATTGGACGGGTTAGACACATGGCAAGAAGCACGTCGCCGGCAATGGATGGCCGTCCGGATCGGTTCTCCTTCTCGGCATTCATGCTGCGGCAGATCCAGGCGCTCATCGGCTTTGCGATCTTTCTGCTGCTGGCGTTCTGCGTCGCGGCACTGGCGACTTGGAATGTTGCGGATCCGAGCTATTCCTATGCGACCGCCAATCTGCCGACCAATATTCTCGGTTACAGCGGTGCCGCCTTTGCCGATATCGTCATGCAATTCCTCGGCCTTGCCAGCGTTGTTTCGATGCTGCCGATCGTCGCCTGGGCGCTGACGCTGATCTCGGGCCGCCGCTTCAGCCGTATTCCTGCCCGCATCGGCGCCTGGTTTGCCGGTTCGGTACTCTCTTCCGCCGTCATCGGCTGTTTTCCGCCGCCACTCACCTGGCCGATTCCGAACGGCATCGGCGGCGTCGTCGGCGACATGATCCTGCGTTTTCCGGCACTCTTTGTCGGCGCTTATCCGACAGGCACCTTCGCCATGATCGTCGGCTGCATCTTTGCCGCGCCGACCGCCTGGATGATGCTCTTTGCCTCCGGCCTCGTCGGTCGCAGCGACGCCGACGAGGAGATCGAGGAAGATTACGTCGATACGCGTAGCAAGGCTCGCGTCGTCGGAGACGAGGACGAGGAGGAGGATGAGTCCCGCTGGGTCGCTTTCAGCGGGGCCGTGACGCATGCCTGGTACATGAGCCAGGGCCGGCTGCGCCGGCTCTTCGGCATGGGACCGCGCAAGCGCCGTCAGGGCGATTACGAATCACCTTATGATTTCAACGATGACGAGTTCGGGACGCTGAACGAACCCGTTCGCGCCAAGGCGCCGACCGTCCGCGGCGAGCGCATGGAGCCGTCGATGGAACCGTCGATGGGGTCAAGGACGGCTTCGCCGCGGCGCATCGTTTCCGCGCCGTCGCTGTCGATCGATGACGACGACGACAATGACGACGACCTGCCCTTTGATAGCGACATGCCGCCGCGCCCGGCCGATATCCTGCCCGACGACGATGACGACGACTGGATGATCCGCGCGCCGGCAAAGGCGGCCGGCAAGCCGGAACCGCGCGTCGTCCCGGTGGTCGCACGTCCAAAGCCCAGCGCCCGCATCGAACGGGAAGCGCAGGGCTCGTTCATCCGTCCCGAGGGTTTCCAGCTTCCGTCGATGCATCTGCTCGCCGAGCCGAAGAATGTCGTGCGCGACTCCACGCTTTCGGCCGATGCGCTGGAACAAAATGCCCGCATGCTCGAAGGCGTGCTGGAAGATTTCGGCGTCAAGGGCGAGATCATCCACGTCCGTCCAGGCCCCGTCGTCACGCTCTACGAACTGGAGCCGGCGCCCGGCATCAAGTCGTCGCGCGTCATCGGCCTTGCCGACGATATCGCCCGCTCGATGAGCGCCATTGCCGCCCGTGTTGCCGTCGTGCCCGGCCGCAACGCGATCGGCATCGAATTGCCGAACCAGACGCGCGAGACCGTCTATCTGCGTGAACTCATCGCCTCCAGGGATTTCGAAGGCAGCAAGGCGAAGCTCGCCATGGCGCTCGGCAAGACGATCGGCGGCGAAGCCGTCATCGCCGATCTCGCCAAGATGCCACACCTGCTCGTCGCCGGCACCACCGGCTCCGGCAAGTCGGTCGCCATCAATACGATGATCCTGTCGCTGCTCTATCGCATGACGCCGGAACAGTGCCGGCTGATCATGATCGACCCGAAGATGCTCGAACTCTCCGTCTATGACGGTATCCCGCATTTGCTTTCGCCTGTCGTCACCGATCCGAAAAAGGCCGTCGTCGCGCTCAAATGGACCGTTCGCGAGATGGAAGAGCGCTACAAGAAGATGTCGAAGATCGGCGTGCGCAACATCGATGGCTTCAACACCCGCGTCGAGCAGGCGCTGTCGAAGGGCGAGGCGATCTCGCGCACGGTGCAGACCGGCTTCGACCGCCATACCGGCGAGGCGATGTATGAGACCGAAGAATTCGATCTCAGGCCGATGCCCTATATCGTCGTGATCATCGACGAGATGGCCGACCTGATGATGGTCGCCGGCAAGGATATCGAAGGCGCCGTCCAGCGTCTGGCGCAGATGGCGCGCGCGGCCGGCATCCACGTGATCATGGCGACACAGCGTCCGTCCGTCGACGTCATCACCGGCACGATCAAGGCAAACTTCCCGACCCGCATCTCCTTCCAGGTGACGTCGAAGATCGACAGCCGCACCATTCTCGGTGAACAGGGCGCCGAACAGCTGCTCGGCATGGGCGACATGCTCTACATGGCGGGCGGCGGGCGTATCCAGCGCGTGCACGGCCCGTTCGTTTCGGATGTCGAGGTGGAAGAGATCGTCTCCTATCTGAAGACCCAGGGCTCGCCGCAATATCTCGACGCGATCACCGCCGATGACGACGAGGACGGCGATTATGGCGGCGGTGGCGGTGGTCCGGCCGGCACGTCCAATCTTTCCGAATCGGAAGATCCCTACGACCAGGCAGTCGCCATCGTGCTGCGCGACGGCAAGGCGTCGACCTCGTATGTCCAGCGCCGGCTCGGCATCGGCTACAACCGCGCCGCCTCGCTCGTCGAGCGCATGGAGAAGGAGGGCATCATCGGGCCGGCCAACCACGCCGGCAAGCGCGAGATTCTCGTTCCCACCGAAGGCGACATCCTCGACCGCTGACAGAACAGGCATATATTTCCGATGCAGCCGCTTTTGCGGAAACCTGATAGCATCGAAGCCGTTACCTCTCGCAGGCCGATCGCAACGCCTTGAAGACGCCGCCTTTCGGCAGCATGCAGATGGCATAAAGGAGATTTAGATGAGTCACTCCGATACCTTCCTCTCCGGCCTGACGGTAACGCGCCGCGACCTTCTCGGCGCCTTCGCCGTTGCTGCGATGGCGAGCGCCATTCCCCTCGGCGCTTACGCGCAGGCGGCAGCTCCCGCCTCCGGCACGGCGCAGGCGATCGCCGATCATTTCTCCGGCGTCACGACGATGCAGGGTGAATTCGTGCAGTTCGGCCCGCGCGGCGAACAGACCGGCGGCAAGTTCTTCATCCAGCGTCCCGGCAAGCTGCGTTTCAACTATGACGATCCGTCGCCGATGCGGGTGATCGCCGACGGCAAGAATGTCGCCATCGGCAATACGAAGCTCAAGACCTGGGATCTCTATCCGCTCTCCAAGACCCCGCTCAGCCTGCTCCTGGCGCAGCATATCGACCTGTCGGCCGGCATGGTGAAGGGCGTGAAGGAAGAGTCTGATCTGACGACGATCGCGCTCGGCAACAATACGGTGTTCGGAAACTCTACCATCACCATGATGTTCGACCCGAAGACCTACGACCTGCGTCAGTGGACGATCACCGACAATCAGGGCAAGGACACCTCGGTGATGATCTTCAACGTCAAAACCGGCGTGCAGTTCGACGATCGCGTCTTCCGCGTGCCCTATGAGACCATTCCAGGCACGCCTCAGTCGCGCGACTGAAACCTTTTCGGTTGATCGCCGGCCGCTTTTGCACGCGGCCGGTTCCCTCGCGTCCGCCTTTGTTTTAAAGCCCTTTCATGAAAGCGTGAGAGGGTATGGGCATGGGCTTTTCGATCACCACCTGGAACATCAACTCGGTGCGGCTGCGCATGCCGATCGTCGAGCAGCTCGTTCTCAAGCACAGGCCCGATATCCTCTGCCTGCAGGAAACCAAGGTGACGAACGAGCTGTTTCCGGCGGCACCGCTGCGGGCGATGGGCTACAATCACATCATCATCCATGGCCAGAAGGGCTATCACGGCGTGGCGATCGCCTCGCGCATTCCGTTGACCGAGGATCACCGGCAGGATTATTGCGGCGTCGGCGATGCGCGCCACATCTCGGCGATCTTCGAGCACGGCAATCGTCGCGTCCGGCTGCATAATTTCTACGTCCCGGCCGGCGGCGACGAACCGGATCGCACGATCAATCCGAAATTCGGCCACAAGCTCGATTTCATCGAGGAGATGAAGCTGCTGAAAGCCAACGGCGAGGCCAACACCTCAGCCATCCTCGTCGGCGACCTCAACATCGCGCCGCTGGAGCATGATGTCTGGTCGCACAAGCAGCTTCTGAAGATCGTCAGCCATACGCCTGTCGAAACCGAGGGGCTGCTCGAGGTGATGAAGCGCGGCGCCTGGCTCGATCTGATGCGTCAGCATGTGCCCGAAAACGAGAAGCTCTACACCTGGTGGAGCTACCGCGCCAAGGACTGGGAGGCGGCCGATCGCGGCCGCCGTCTCGACCATATCTGGTCGTCATCGGATCTCGGGCCGCACCTGAAGCGAATCGAGATCCTGAAGGAGGCGCGCGGCTGGGATCGTCCTTCCGACCACGTGCCGGTGACGGCGCATTTCGATTTCTAGCGCATCCTCTCGGAGGCGCGGCCTCTATCAAGATCAGCTGAAGCGGTAGAACTGGCTTGCGGCCTTTGCCGCAAGCTCGGCGAGATTGTCGCGGATCCGGTTCTCGATCAGTCGGGCTGCGTCTGGATATTCTTCGATCAGCCGGTGGAAGAGGGCGCGGGTAATGCGGATGATACTGGTGTCCTCGCGCGCTACCGCGGTGAACTTGCGCTCCACCAGCGTCACCAGCGCCAGCTCGGAAACCAGGGTTCCGGGACCGGCGATCCCCCCTGTCCTCTGCATACCGTCGCTGCTCGTCGCGCTCAGCTCCAGGCTGCCGCTGAGGATGACATAGGCGCTCTCGGCGGGTGAGCCCTGGCGAAACAGCATCTGGCCGGCAGCGATCATGCGCCGGTCGGCGCCGAAGGCAATCAACCGCAGTTGATCCTCGTTCATGTCCTTGAACAGAGGAAGCTGCGCGAGCATGTGGATGTCGTCGGTCAGCGCCATGCGGGCTTTTCGCCTTAGAGCAATTCCAGCAAAAGTGCCTAGCGGTTTTGCCAGGCAAAGCGTGAAGCGTTTTTGCCGGGAATTGCGTGAAAACAAAGAGATAAAGCATTTCCGTGATTCGGAGAAAAACGGAAATGCTCTAGGGTATGATCTTATAGCCGCCGTTTTCCGTAACGAGGATTTCGGCATTGGAGGGATCGCGCTCGATCTTCTGGCGCAGGCGGTAGACGTGGGTTTCCAGCGTATGCGTCGTCACGCCGGAATTATAGCCCCAGACCTCTTCGAGCAGCACGTCGCGGGTGACGACCTTCTGTTCGGCGCGGTAGAGATAGCGGATGATCGCCGCTTCCTTTTCCGTCAGCCGGATCTTCTGGCCATTATCGGTGGTCAGGAGCTTCTGGCTCGGCTTGAAGAGATAGGGGCCGACGGTGAAGGTCGCGTCCTCGCTCTGCTCATGCTGGCGCAACTGCACGCGGATGCGCGCGAGCAGCACGGCGAACCGGAAAGGTTTGGTGACATAGTCGTTGGCGCCGGCTTCGAGACCGAGGATCGTGTCCGAATCGGTATCGTGGCCGGTCAGCATGATGATCGGCGCCTTGAAGCCGCCCTTGCGCAGCAGCTTCACCGCCTCGCGGCCGTCCATATCGGGCAGGCCGACATCCATGATCAGCAGGTCGATCGGGGTCGAGCGGGCGGTCGCGACACCTTTGCCGGCGTTGGCTTCCTGCAGAACCGTGAATTCCTCATACAGCGACAATTGCTCCGTCAGCGTCTGCCGAAGGTCATCGTCGTCATCCACCAGAAGAATGGTGCGTGCGGTCATGCCGTTTGCGTCCTCATGTTAAGTCCCCTAGTCCTACGCCAAATTCCTGGTTTGGCAAGGATCGGGCAACGGGCTGTTGCCGGGCCAGTTTCGATATGATTTCAATCGAAGCCCCAGACAAGGCACGACATGCGAGAAAAATGGAAAAAGCAAGGCAGAGGCCGAGTATGACGGCGTCGACGATCGTGGTGCGTCCTGCGCCGGGGCGCAAGAGCCGGGCGATCGTCCGGCTCGGCGCCATCACCGTGCCCGCTGCGATCGGCCGCTCCGGCCGCACGGTGATGAAACGCGAGGGTGACGGCGCTACGCCAATCGCCTCGATGAGGCTGATATCAGGCTTCCGGCGCGGCGAGCGGAACGGCCGGCTCGTCACCCCGCTTTCCATCCGCCGCATCCGTCCTGACATGCTCTGGTGCGATCAGTCTGGCAATGCCAGCTACAACCGCCTCGTCAGGGCGCCGTTCCGGGCAAGTCATGAGGAGATGCGGCGCAGCGACGGGCTCTACGATATCTGCCTGGTAATGGACTGGAACATTTCCTCGCGTGCGCGCAATCGCGGCTCGGCGATCTTCTTCCATCTCATCCGGCCAGGCTACGAGCCGACGGCAGGCTGCGTGGCGGTAAGCCTGCGTGACATGCGCCGCCTGCTGCCCCACCTTCGAAAGGGAACGATTGTCCGCGTCGTCTGATTGTCTTCCGGATGCGGTCGCCTATATGCTTCCGGTGACCGAACGCTCCGGCTGAAATGCGTTCAGGGACGTCCGCAAGCGCGGGCGCAATTCATGCCTCGTCCAATTCTTCAAACTCCCGGAGATATATTGTGACCGCTCAACCTATCATCACTTTCCATGACGGACATTCCATTCCACAAGTCGGCCTCGGCGTCTGGCAGACGCCGCAGGATATTGCCGCTCCCACCGTGCGCACTGCGATCGCCGCCGGCTATCGTCACATCGATACGGCTTCCGGTTACGACAACGAAGAGGGCGTCGGCGAAGGCATCCGTTCTTCCGGCCTCGACCGCAAGGACATCTTCGTCACCACCAAGCTCAGAAATACCGATCAGGGCTATGACAATACGCTGCGCGCCTTCGACGGCAGCCTGAAGAAGCTCGGTTCCGAATATGTCGACCTCTATCTCATTCACTGGCCGTCGCCGCATCGCGGCCTTTATACCGAGACCTGGAAGGCTTTCGTGCGCATCCGGGAAGAGGGTCGCGCCCGCTCGATCGGCGTGTCGAATTTCTATCCTGAACATCTCGAGCGTATCATCGGCGAAACCGGCGTCGTTCCCGTCATCAACCAGATCGAGCTGCATCCCGATTTCCAGCAGAAGGCGGCGCAGGAGGCTCATCAGAAGCTTGGTATCGCCACCGAATCCTGGAGCCCGCTCGGCCAGGGCAAGTTCATCTCGAACGCTGATATAGGCGAGATCGCCAAAAAGCATCAGAAGACGCCGGCTCAGGTGATCATTCGCTGGCACATCGACACCGGCCTTGTCGCCATCCCGAAATCGGTGACGCCGTCGCGCATCGAGGAGAACTTCCAGGTGTTCGACTTCAAGCTCGATGCCGACGACATGGCCGCGATCGCCAAGCTCGACAGCGCCAGCGCCCGCATGGGACCGGATCCGATGACGGCCGCCTTCTGAGCACTATCGAGGGCATCAGCGGTCGCCCCGGAGGAGAGATCACCCGGGCGGCCGCACTTGACGGAGGCATGCAGCCTTCAGTCAATAATTGCAATTGGACGATCCGTTGGTCGGCGCGAAGCCGTAACTGCAGCTATTGCCCAGGCTCTGCGGTCTTCCAATTGAGCCGGTATAATCGTCGAAGGCGCGTGAGGGATACCAATAACCATTGGCGCTCTTGATATAGCCGGGCCGGCCACTGCTGTAGCCGCGATATCCGTTAAGTGAAGGTATCTTCTTCTGCGCGACCTGCAGCAGTTGGTCCGAGGCGACCGTGACTGTCGGTATGGCTGGATGCATCGGCGCGGCGCCGACGGCGTCGATCGATGCCAGCGGTGCAAACATGATCAGGCTGGCTCGCAGTAAACTCACTACCAATTTCTGCCTCATGGCGCTTCCCCGATGGCGCGGTGTTCGCCGAAGCCTGAACGGTATCTGTCGCGTGTCGCGCCTGATTATCGATGAGGCCACAGGAATTTATCGATGTCGATTGCCCGAAAGGATGAAATTGGGAAGGCGGGCCATGCACAAACGGGCTCGCCCGCCACGCGCTTTAGCACAGCAATTCAGAGGGCTGCAGAGCTGCGCGTGGGAGAAGGCGCGGAGCGGTGCGGATCGCAACATGTGGGTGTCGAAGCGTCAGACGCCATAAAATGCAAAGCCGCCCGATGCGTATCGGGCGGCTTTCAATCTCATCCGTTGGCCGGATCAGATCAGTTCCACTCGCGGATATCGACGAAGTGCCCGGCGATCGCGGCTGCGGCTGCCATTGCCGGCGAGACGAGGTGCGTGCGGCCCTTGAAGCCCTGACGACCTTCGAAGTTGCGGTTCGAGGTCGAAGCGCAGCGTTCGCCCGGCTTCAGGCGGTCGTCGTTCATGGCAAGACACATGGAGCAGCCCGGCTCGCGCCAGTCGAAACCGGCGGCCTTGAAGATCTTGTCGAGGCCCTCGGCTTCCGCCTGTTCCTTGACGAGGCCGGAGCCCGGCACGATCATCGCGTCGACGGTTGGGGCAACCGTCTTGCCTTCGACGACCTTGGCGACTTCCCGCAGATCCTCGATGCGGCCGTTGGTGCAGGAGCCGATGAAGACGCGGTCGAGCGTGATGTCGGTCATCTTCGTGCCCGGCTTCAGGCCCATATAATCGAGCGCGCGCCACTTGGAGGTGCGCTTGGTTTCGTCCTGGATGTCGTCGGGGTTCGGAACGATGCCCTGGACGGAGATGACATCCTCGGGCGAAGAGCCCCAGGAAACGATCGGCGGCAGGCTGGCGGCATCGAGTACGACGACGCGATCGTAATGAGCGCCCTCGTCGGTCTGCAGCGTCTTCCAGTAGGCGATCGCCTGTTCCAGCGCCTCGCCCTTCGGCGCGCGCGGCTTGCCCTTGATATATTCGAAGGTCTTTTCGTCCGGGGCGATCAGGCCGGCGCGGGCGCCGCCTTCGATCGTCATGTTGCAGATGGTCATGCGGCCTTCCATCGACAGCGCGCGGATCGCTTCGCCGGCAAATTCGATGACGTGGCCGGTGCCGCCGGCCGTGCCGATCTCGCCGATGATGGCAAGGATGATGTCCTTGGCGGTGACGTGCGGCGGAAGCACGCCGTCGACCCGCACGAGCATGTTCTTTGCCTTCTTCTGGATCAGCGTCTGGGTCGCCAGCACATGCTCGACCTCTGAGGTGCCGATGCCGTGCGCCAGGGCGCCGAAGGCGCCATGCGTCGAGGTATGGCTGTCGCCGCAGACGATGGTCATGCCGGGCAGGGTGAAGCCCTGTTCCGGGCCGACAATGTGAACAATACCTTGGCGCTTGTCGCTTGCCGAATAATATTCGACGCCGAATTCGGCGGCATTGGTGGCCAGCGCTTCCACCTGGATGCGGCTTTCCTCGTTCTTGATGCCGAGATGGCGGTCGGGCGAGGTGGGGACGTTATGGTCGACGACGGCGAGCGTCTTTTCCGGCGCGCGAACCTTGCGGCCGGTCATGCGCAGGCCTTCGAAAGCCTGCGGCGAGGTGACTTCGTGGACCAGATGACGGTCGATGTAGAGAAGACAGGTGCCGTCTGCCTGTTCGTCGACCAGATGATCGTCCCAGATCTTGTCGTAGAGGGTACGCGGTGCGCTCATGGCGTTAAGTCCGTTTTTCTAAAGCTTTTGGAAAATCGAGAAATGGCAGATCAGGCTCCGCCGGCCGTCATTCGATCAACGAAGTCGGCTGTTGAGCGCACCGGACACGCACGCAAAAAACCGCGCCGGCAGGCGATGATGGTCCTGCAGCACGAAAATATGCGCACCAATGCATCTGAACTTGGATTCCATGGCCCTGCATATAGCGATTTTTCGCGGCGGCTTCAATTTGAATCATCAGGCGGCCTTCTGAGACCCCTCGGTGATGCGGCCATTGGCGCAGTCACCGCGACTTCATCCATTTCTCCGTCCGCCGCAGCGCCAGCGACAGGCCGATCGTCAGGATCAGATAGATATAGGTGACGATCGAATAGGTTTCGAAGAAGCGGAAGGAGCCGGCGGCATAGACCTTGCCCATCTGGGTGATGTCGGCGACGCCGAGCACGGAGACGAGCGAGCTGTCCTTCACCATCGAGACGAAATCATTGGAGAGGGGTGGGAAGATCACCCGGATCGCCTGCGGGAAGACGACCGAGCGGAAGCGCCGGTAGCGCGAGAGGCCGAGGGCCTTGGCCGCCTCGATCTGGCCGAGATCGACCGACTGGAAACCGGCCCGGAAGATTTCGGCGATGAAGGAGGAATAGCCGACCGTCAGGGCGATGATCGCTCGCCACATCAGCGAGAGGTCGCGCACCAGGATGGGCTCGGCCATGCCTGATGTCACCAGCGGCGAAATCAGGAAATTATAGGCTGCGACCAGGGCCGGCGCGCCGACGAAGGCGACGTAGAACAACAGTACGAGAATCGGGATGCCGCGGATGATCTCGATGTAGAATCGCGCAATCTGACGCAATACCTGGCTGTCGGCCATGCCGAGCAGGCAGATGCCGAGGCCGAGCACGGTTGCGAGCACGAAGGCGACCAGCGTGACGAAGACGGTGATGCCGACACCGTTGACGACGGTGCGGAAGACCTGGGCATAGATATCGTTGGTGACGATGACGGCGGCAAGGACGAGGCCGATCGCGACAAGCGCGACCAGCCACCAGGGATAGTCATCCTTGACGTATCTGTCGGGAGATGGTCGCAAGGCCATCAGCTGCAGCTCGGCGTCATTCGCCCATCTTGTAGTCGAGGAACCACTTCTTGTTCAGCGCATCCAGCGTACCGTCGGCCTTGAGTGCGGTGATGGCGGCATTGACCGGGGCGACAAGATCGGACCCTTTCGGGAAGATGAAGCCGAAATCCTCCGTGCCGAGCGGTTCGCCTATCAGCTTCAGGGCGCCGTTCGAGGCATCGACATAGCCCTTGCCGGCTGTGCCGTCGGTCAGCACAACGTCGACGTCGCCGGCCTTCAGGGCCTGGACGGTGGCGCCGAAGGTTTCGAAGAGTTTGATGCGCGGGTTCTGCTCGTTGCCATCAAGCACTTCGTAGACCGCGGTGTAGAAGGGCGTGGTGCCGGGCTGCGCGCCCACCAGACCGTCCTTGAATTCGCCGAAGGACTTGGCGTCAGTGAAGCGCTTCTCGTCGCCGCGCACCAGCATGAACTGCTGCGAGCGCATGTAGGGGTCGGAGAAATCCACTTTCTGTTTGCGGTCTTCCTTGATGGTGATGCCGGTCATGCCGATGTTGTACTGGCCGTCGGAAACCGCCTGGATCATCGCGTCCCAGCTGGTGTTCTGGAATTCGACCTTGACGTTCAGCCGCTTGGCGATCTCGTTCATCGCATCATATTCCCAGCCGATCGCCTTGCCGGATTTCGGATCGACGAACTGCAGCGGCGGATAGGCATTCTCGGTGACGACGACGACGCTCTTGCCGCCAAGATCAGGCAGTTCGGCGGCCGATGCGGCCAGGGGCAGAAGAGCAAGGGCGGCGAAGCTCGCAAGAACGGTACGGCGAAAGAACATTGAACGGTTCCCCTAAATTGAACGGCAAAAACTGTCACGGAAGATAGGCCCGAGGCAAGGCCGCCGGCTGCGTGCCGAAACAAAAATTAGAAAAGGCGACCCGAAGGCCGCCTTTCCAAGCAAAGAATTTTGCGTAGCGCAGAACTTATTCTGCTGCCGGTTCCGCTGCGGCGGCAGCGGCTGCTGCTGCTTCAGCAGCGGCCTTGGCTTCCGCAGCTTCGGCTGCTGCCTTCTCGGCGGCGAGCGCCTGAGCTGCTGCGACCTTTTCAGCTTCGATGCGTGCCTTTTCCTCGGCAATAGCGGCGCGCTCGGCGTCGTTGAGCTTGCGGGCGCGGACGCCGGTGTCTTCAACGATACGGGCAGACTTGCCGCGACGATCTCTGAGGTAATAGAGCTTGGCGCGACGGACCTTACCGCGGCGAACGACGTCGACGCTTTCGATCATCGGCGAGTAGACCGGGAATACGCGCTCGACGCCTTCGCCGTAGGAGATCTTGCGGACCGTGAAGTTTTCCTGCAGGCCGCCGCCGGAGCGGGCGATGCAGACGCCTTCATAGGCCTGAACGCGGGTACGGCTGCCTTCCGTGACCTTCACGTTGACACGGACGGTGTCGCCCGGGGAAAATTCGGGAAGCGTGCGCTTGGCTTCGATCTTGGCGGCCTGTTCGGCCTCAAGCTGCTGAATGATGTTCATCGTCTTAACCTTTGGTTCTTCTGAAACAGCCAGAGCGCTCAACACTGATCCTTCGGAACTGGCCTCAGGACTTTGCCCATCAAGGGCGGGAGCGGATTCGCCATTCTTTGTTTGCTGGCAGACGGGGATAAACCCCATTTCCGCGTGCGCCAATACACGAAAGGCCAGGGCTTGTCATCCCTTGGGCGGCATTTTTGTGAAAAGGGCTGCGAAATCAGCCGTTTTTCTCACTTTACAGCGCCGCGCGTCTTTTTCTGACACGCAAAGGACGCTGTACCGTTTTGAATCTACACGTCGTGCCTTCGGAAAATCGATCCGATTTTCGAGCCGATAGGCTAGCCCTTTTCGAGCAGATCCGGCCGCCGCTCCCGGGTCAGCCGCACCGCTTCCTGATGCCGCCATTTCTCGATGGCGCCGTGGTTGCCGGAGGTGAGGATTGCGGGGATTTCCCGGCCTTCCCACTCCTGCGGCCGGGTATAATGCGGATGTTCCAGCAGTCCGCCTTCGAAGCTTTCGTGCAGGCCGGAAAGATCGTTGCCCATGACACCAGGCAGGATGCGGACGATCGCATCGAGCACGATCAGCGCCGCCGGCTCGCCGCCTGACAGTACGTAGTCGCCGATCGAGACCTCTTCCAGTCCGCGTGCCTCGATCACCCGCTGGTCGACGCCCTCGAAGCGGCCGCAGACGATGATGACGCCGTCGCCGGCCGCGAGCTCGCGCACACGCTGCTGCGTCAGCGGCCGGCCGCGCGGGCTCATCAGCAGCCGTGGGCGGGGATCGTTTTCTGAGGCGCTATCGATCGCGCGGGCGAGAACGTCTGGTTTCAGCACCATGCCGGCGCCGCCGCCTGCCGGGGTGTCGTCGACGGTGCGGTGTTTGTCGGTGGCAAAATCGCGGATCTGCACCGCCTCCAGCGACCATTGCCCCCGCTCCATCGCCTTGCCGGCGAGCGAGAAGCCCAGATGCCCCGGAAACATTTCCGGATAAAGTGTCAGCACGCTCGCCCGGAAAACCATGGCGTCACTTCTTCTTTTTCGGCTTGTCCGGGGTGAATTTCGAAAGCTCTTCCGGATCGTCGACCAGACCCGCCGCCAGCGGATCGATCAGCAGCGTGCCGGCCTCAAGGTCGATCTCCAGCACCGAGGCTTCGGAGAAGGGGATCAGCACCGGGCGTTTGCCCGGACCTTTGAGTTCCAGCAGGTCGCCGGCGCCGAAATCGAAAACGCCGGTGACCGTGCCATAACTGACACCCTTGTCGTCCCGCGCCTCGAGCCCTTCGAGATCGGCATAGTAGAACTCGTCGTCCTCCAGCTCCTCGTCCGGCAGGTTGTCCCGCTCGATATAGAGTTCAAGTCCGTTCAGAGCCTCGGCGGCATTGCGGTCGTTGACGCCGCGGAAACGAACGACGACGACATTCTTCATCTCGCGGATCTCGAGGACTTCGAAGCTGCGGCCGTCCATGCTGTGGAGATGGCCGTAGTCGCCAAGCGCGCTGGGATCGGCCGTATAGGCCTTGGCGCGCACCTCGCCCCGGAGGCCTTGCGCGCCACCGATCGTCGCCATCAGAACGGGGTTTTCAAGCTTTGTCATGGGTTCCTTCATGTGAAGCCGAAAGACAGGTTTCTCATAAACGAAGTGCGGGCGATTGGAAACGAAAACGGGCGGCATGTCGCCATGCCGCCCGCTCGAAGGGAATGTCCCGATTATTCCGCGGCGTCGGCGGCAGCAGCGGCGGCGTCAGCGACCTTCTGAGCCTTTTCGGCGGCGCGCTCCTGGGCGCGCTTGCCAGGCTTTGCCTTGACCGGGTTGTTCTTGACTTCGCGCTTGGCAACGCCGGCCTCATCGAGGAAGCGCAGAACGCGGTCGGTCGGCTGAGCGCCGTTTTCGATCCAGTGCTTGATGCGCTCGGCGTTCAGCTGAACGCGCTTCTCATCGTCCTTGGCAAGCATCGGGTTCCAGGAACCGAGGTTTTCGAGGAAGCGGCCGTCACGCGGGCTGCGCGCATCGGCGAGAACGACGTGGTAGTACGGGCGCTTCTTGGAGCCACCGCGGGCGAGACGAATTTTCAGTGCCATGTTCTTTACTCCTTGGGCTTTTCTTGACCGCTTTCTTGAGCGGTACGGTTATCGGGCCGCGGCGCTTTGTTCAGCGTGATCCGCAGCGATCTGCTCATGATGCCGGATGACTTCCTTGATGACGAAGTTCAGAAACTTCTCAGCGAAATCCGGATCCAGATTGGCGGCTTTCGCCAGTTGGCGAAGGCGTTCGATCTGGTATTCCTCGCGCGCCGGGTCGGCCGGCGGCAGATTGTATTTGGCCTTCAGCACGCCGACCTCTTTGGTGCAGCGGAAGCGTTCGGCCAGCATGTGCACGAGAGCGGCATCGATATTGTCGATCGACTGACGATAGCTCGCGAGCTGGGCTTTGACGTTTGGATCATTCATGGGGCAAGCGATCCTTTCACTTCTTCTTCGGCAATCCGGGCAATCCCGGGAAACCACCGCCAAGGCCCGGCAGCTTGGCGCCGCCGAGGCCCGACAAACCACCCGGCAGACCGCCGAGACCGGGCATACCCCCACCCGGCTTTCCAAGCCCCGCCGCTTCGGCCTGCTTCTGCAGGGCCTCGAGCTGTCGGGGATCGATATTCGAGAGATCGGGCATGCCGCCACCCATACCGCCCATGCCGCCGAGCCCCATCTTGCCGGCAAGGCCGCCCATCATCTGCTTCATCATGCCGCCTTTGCCCTTGCCGCCCATCATCTTCATCATGTCCGCCATCTGGCGGTGCATCTTCAGAAGCTTGTTGATGGCGGCGGCATCGGTACCGGAGCCGGCGGCGATGCGCTTCTTGCGCGAATGCTTGAGCAGGTCGGGATTGGCGCGCTCGGCCCTGGTCATCGACTGGATGATGGCGATCTGGCGGCCGAAAAGTCTGTCGTCGAGGCCGGCTGCGGCCATCTTGTCCTTCATGCCCGCCATGCCGGGCATCATGCCCATGATGCCGCCCATGCCGCCCATTTTCTGCATCTGGCGCAGCTGGTCGGCGAGGTCGTCGAGGTCGAACTTGCCCTTGGCCATCTTGGCGGCCATGGCGGCCGCCTTCTCGGCGTCGATGTTTTCAGCCGCGCGCTCGACGAGCGAAACGATGTCGCCCATGCCGAGGATGCGGTCGGCGATGCGGCGGGGATGGAACTCCTCCAGCTCGCTCATCTTCTCGCCGACGCCGATCAGCTTGATCGGCTTGCCGGTGACGGCGCGCATCGAAAGGGCGGCACCGCCGCGGCCATCGCCATCCATGCGGGTCAGCACCAGACCGGTGATGCCGACACGTTCGTCGAAACTGCGGGCGAGGTTGACGGCGTCCTGACCGGTGAGGCTGTCGGCGACCAGCAGGATTTCATGCGGGTTCGAGCGCTTCTTGATGTCGGCCATTTCGACCATCAAGGGCTCGTCGATATGCGTGCGGCCGGCGGTATCGAGGATGACGACGTCGTGGCCGCCGAGCTTAGCCGCCTGCACGGCGCGGGTGGCGATATCCGTCGGCGACTGGCCTGATATGATGGGCAGCGTGTCGATGTTGGCCTGCGCGCCGAGCTGGCGAAGCTGCTCCTGGGCTGCCGGACGGCGCGTGTCGAGCGATGCCATCAGCACCTTCTTCTTCTCGCGCGTCGACAGGCGATGGGCGATCTTCGCCGTCGTCGTCGTCTTGCCGGAGCCCTGCAGACCCACCATCATGACGACGACCGGGGCGGCCGCATGCAGGTCGATGCCGACGCCTTCGCCACCCAGCATCTCGATCAGTTCATCATGCACGATCTTGACGACCATCTGGCCGGGCTTGATCGACTTCAGGATCTCGGCGCCGACGGCCTTTTCACGCACGCGGTCGGTGAAGGAACGCACGACGTCGAGCGCGACGTCGGCCTCCAGCAACGCACGGCGAACCTCGCGCAGCGCTGCGGAAACATCGGCTTCCGAAAGCGCGCCACGGCCTGTCAGTCCATTCAGAATGGATCCAAGACGGTCCTGGAGGTTCTCAAACATCGGCTCTTCCTTGATACGTTTCGGGCGGGTTTTTACATGCCCGGAAACGTCGTGCTTTTCCTTGACGAAAACAAGACGCAAAGCCAAAAAGCACCCGAGGGCGCATCGCGCTGTCGGGTGTTGACCTCCGGGATCTCAGGTCCCGGTCGGCGGCTCGGAGTCGTGTGGCTCGTCGCGGATTGGGCGCGATAAACAGGAAAGTCGGGCGAAAGTCAAGGTGAATGCGGGCAAATGACCGCATGGCGACTTTTCAAAGCCGGCGTGACATGGGCGCGACCGGAATGTGCCGCTGGACACGCACGAAAGTACGTGTTCAAGCCGACCTCTGTATTGGCTTCCGCACTCCGCCTGATTTTTCCGATTTTTGCTGGCAAAAATTCCGATTGGCGACCCGAATTCGCTGGAGGGGCCAGTTGCAAATTATTCTGCTTATGATTCTACTTTCTACTTAAGTGCGTCCTGTAAAATGATTCGTGAATATCCTTGATGCCGAATGAATCGGCGGAGATATCGAATGATAAATCTTGATATTGAGAGTTGGGCGCTGGCGCGGGCCCATCATATTGTTCTGAACGAAGGCTTGAATCTTGCGAAGGCGGCACAGGATCTGGATCGCAAACGGTCCCGCTCGCTGGTCTACGAGCTGAGAAAGGTCATCACCGCAGCCATTGTCGAAGCCCATGCTGCGTCCTTCGATCCCGACGGTGCGCAGCGGTAAAAGCCGAACTGCTGCCTCGAAGGGGTCAGCAGGCCGCTACGCCTGTCCGGCACTCACCCACTGGTAATTCCTTCGCATTTCCGCCATATACACCGGAAAGACAGACGGAATGATCCCATGAGCGCAACGGTCGAATTCGCGAGGATGAACGGGCTTGGCAACAAGATCCTGGTCGTCGACATGCGCGGCCGGCCGGACAAGGTGACGTCTGCGGCGGCGGTCGCGCTCAATGCCGATCCGCAGACTGAGTTCGATCAGATCATGGCAATCCATGATCCGAAGGTCGAAGGCACCGATGCCTTCATCGATATCCTGAATTCTGATGGCTCGAAGGCGCAGGCCTGCGGCAACGGCACGCGTTGCGTCGTGCAGGCGCTTGCCGCCGAGACCGGCAGGAAAGTCTTCACCTTCCAGACGGTCGCTGGCATCCTCAACGCCGTCGAGCACGAGGACGGGACGATTTCGGTCGATATGGGCCGGCCGGTGTTCGATTGGGACAGGATCCCGCTGGCGGAAGAATTCCACGACACCAGCCGCATCGAACTGCAGATCGGCCCGATCGACAAGCCGGTGCTGCATTCGCCGTCGGCGATGTCGATGGGCAATCCGCATGCGATCTTCTGGGTGGACAGGGACGTGATGTCCTATGATCTCGCCCGCTTCGGACCGCTGCTCGAAAACCATCCGATGTTTCCCGAGCGCGCCAATATCACGCTGGCGCAAGTGACGTCGCCGACATCGGTGACGACGCGCACCTGGGAGCGCGGCGCTGGACTGACGCTCGCCTGCGGCTCGGCCGCCTGTTCTGCTGCCGTCAGTGCTGCGCGCACCGGCCGTACCGGCCGCAAGGTGACGATCAATGTGGCCAGCGCCAAGCCGCCGGCCACGCTTTCGATCGAATGGCGCGAGCGCGACGATCATGTGATCATGACCGGCCCGGCCGAATGGGAATGGTCGGGCAGGCTCGATCCTTCGACCGGTCTCTGGTCGCGCGAGGCTGACCGAGAGGCGGAGGCGCAGTGAGCGGCATCGAGGTCATTACCTTCGGCTGCCGCCTCAACACATATGAATCCGAAGTGATGAAGGCGCAGGCTGAAAAGGCCGGGCTCAACAATGCCGTCCTGGTCAATACCTGTGCCGTAACCGGCGAAGCGGTGCGCCAGGCCCGCCAGGCGATCCGCCGGGCCCGGCGTGACAATCCGCATGCCCGCATCATCGTCACCGGCTGTGCCGCGCAGACGGAAAAGCAGACCTTCGCTGCGATGGCGGAGGTCGATGCCGTGCTCGGCAACGAGGAGAAGCTGACGAGCGCCTCCTATCGCGGCCTGCCGGACTTCGGCGTTTCGGCCGAAGAGAAACATCGCGTCAACGACATCATGAGCGTCAAGGCGACGGCGCCGCAGATGGTCAGGCACATTGATGGCCATGTGCGCGCCTTCATCCAGGTGCAGAACGGCTGCGACCATCGTTGCACCTTCTGCATCATTCCCTATGGCCGCGGCAATTCCCGCTCCGTGCCGATGGGAGCTGTCGTCGACCAGGCCCGCAATCTCGTCGATGGCGGTTACCGCGAGATCGTGCTGACCGGCGTCGATGCCACCAGTTACGGCGGCGATCTGCCGGGCGCCCCGACGCTCGGGCTTTTGGCGAAGACCCTTCTGAAGCAGATCCCCGATATCCGCCGCCTGCGGCTTTCCTCGATCGACAGCATCGAGGCCGATGCCCACCTGATGGATCTCATCGCCGACGAGCCACGCTTCATGCCGCATCTGCATCTCTCGCTGCAGCATGGCGACGACATGATCCTGAAGCGCATGAAGCGCCGGCATTTGCGCGCCGATGCGCTGCGTTTCATCGAGGATGCGCGTCGCCTTCGCCCGGAGATGAGCTTCGGCGCCGATATGATCGCCGGCTTTCCCACGGAAACCGAAGAGATGTTCGACAATGCCGTGCGGCTGGCCGAAGAGGCTGGGATCGCCCATCTGCATGTCTTCCCCTACAGTCCGCGTCCCGGCACGCCGGCAGCGCGCATGCCGCAGCTCGACCGGTCGCTGGTCAAGGATCGCGCCGCAAGGCTGCGCGCCACTGGACATAGGCTGCATCAATCCCATCTCGATGGGATGATCGGAACCCGGCAATGGCTGCTTGTTGAAAACAACGGCCTGGCGCATACGGAGAATTTCACGCTGGTCGCCGCGCCCGGCCTTCGTCCCGGCGAACTTGTGCCGGTCACGATCACCGGCCACAATGGCAAGCATCTCGACATGCAATTGACGGCCGCAGCCGCGGCCTGACTTTCACGGAATCCCCATGGCGCTCAGTTTCATCAAAAAGGTCTTCACCTTCGGCAAGCCGGTTGAAGAACCTGTGCCTGCGGCCGTGGAAAAGGAGTTGGAGCCGCGTTCGCGCGTCGAAGATCTGCCGGTTGCTGACGATCCAGTGCTGGCCGAGGAAATGGATACTGCCGGCGGGCCCGCTTCAGATATTGACGAGGGCGGGGTCGAGGCGCCGGTTGCTGAAGATGATGTCGAATCCGCAATCCTGCCCGCCGCCGACCAATTGAGCGACATGGGTGTCGTGCCGCTTTCATTGCTGGAAGCCGAGGCAGCAGCGGAGGTGGAGACTGAAATCCAGGCGGTTACCGAAACCGTTGCGGAAATACCCCCTTCTGTCCCTTTGGGACATCTCCCCCACGAGGCGGGAGATCATGTGGAGACCGGAGCGCTAGAACAGCCGGCTGACCTCGAAGAGATCGTCGAAAAGCTTCCGGAAGAGATTCCAACTGAACCGGAAGAGATTCCGACTGAGGATGATGCAGGACCGGATTCGCCCTCCCAGCCAATCTCCCCACCTCTGGGGGAGATGCCCGGCAGGGCAGAGGGGGGTAGCCCCGCGGCAGAACCGGAGATTGGCTCTCCCATCCTCCCCAAAGGCTTCGCCACCGGCCCGAAGGTCGTCGAGCCGGAGCCGGTTGCCCTGCAACCGAGGCTCAGCTGGTTCCAGCGCCTGCGCAACGGCCTTGCACGCACCTCTTCGCAGCTGACCAGCCAGATCACCGCGCTCTTCACCAAGCGCAAGCTCGATGACGAGACGCTGCAGGATCTCGAAGATCTGCTGATCCAGGCCGATCTCGGCGTCGAGACCGCCATGCGCGTCACCGACACGCTTGCTTCCGAACGCTACGGCAAGGATGTCACCGGCGAGGATGTCAGCCGGATCATGGCGTCCGAAATCGCCAAGGTCCTGAAGCCGGTCGCCAAGCCGCTGCAGCTCGACCTCTCGCACAAGCCGCATGTCATCCTCGTCGTCGGCGTCAATGGCACGGGCAAGACGACGACGATCGGCAAGCTTGCGGCGAAGCTTTCCGGCGCCGGGCTGAAGGTGATGCTGGCCGCCGGCGATACTTTCCGTGCGGCCGCGATCGAGCAGTTGAAAATCTGGGCCGAGCGGACGAAATCCGAATTCATCGGCACCAAGCTTGGCGCCGATGCCGCCGGCCTTGCCTATGATGCCTTCGAACAGGCGAAGGCGAAAAAATGCGATGTGCTGATCGTCGATACTGCCGGCCGCCTGCAGAACAAGGCCGAGCTGATGGCCGAACTCGAGAAGATCGTGCGCGTGCTCGGCAAACTCGATCCCGATGCGCCGCACACCGTGCTGCAGACGCTCGATGCCACGACGGGGCAGAACGCGCTCAGCCAGGTCGAGATCTTCCGCAACGTCGCCGGCGTCAACGGGCTGATCATGACCAAGCTCGACGGCACGGCGCGCGGCGGCATTCTTGTTGCCATCTCCGCCAAGCACAAGCTGCCGGTCTATTTCATCGGCGTCGGCGAGGGCGTCGAGGATCTGGAGCCGTTCGAGGCCGAGGATTTTGCCCATGCCATTGCCGGACTTCCGCAATGATGCCACAGATATGCCGCCGAAAGCCTGCAAGGCACGGCCGGAAACAGGTTTCCAGGAAAACAGGTTTGAAGAACGCATGAGTACCGAAAGCGATATCACCCCGACCGCAGCCGACCGGCATCACCCGCTGCTGAAACTGGCGCTGGAACTTGGGCCGCTGATGATCTTCTTCTTCGCCAATCTGCGTGGCCAGTGGCTGGTGGAGACGTTTCCTGCTCTTTCCGAATTGGGCGGACCGCTGTTCGTCGCGACCGGCCTCTTCATGGCGGCGACGATCATCTCGCTGGTCGTGTCGAAGATCGTGCTCGGCCATCTGCCGATCATGCCCTTTGTATCCGGCATCGTCGTGCTCATCTTCGGCTCGCTGTCGATCTGGCTGCAGAACGAAACCTTCATCAAGATGAAGCCGACCATCGTCAATGCACTCTTCGGGGTGACGCTTCTCGGCGGACTGGCCTTCGGCAGGTCGCTGCTCGGCTATGTCTTCAATGCGGCCTTTCAGCTCGATGCCGAGGGCTGGCGCAAGCTCACCATCCGCTGGGGCATCTTCTTTCTCTTCCTCGCCGTGCTGAACGAAGTCGTCTGGCGCAATTTTTCCGACGGTACCTGGGTCGCCTTCAAGGTCTGGGGCACGATGCCCATCACCATCATCTTCACGCTGGCGCAGATGCCGCTGGTGTTGAAGCATAGCATCAATCTGGAAACGGACGGCGAGAAGTGAGCGCTGCAGAGGCCGAATACCGGGTAAGACACCAGACCTTTTGGTTCGCCGCCTGCCTTGCGGTTCTGATCATTCAGATTGCCGCCGAATATATGATGGGCCGCGTGCCGATCTGCGCCTGCGGTTATGTCAAGCTGTGGGAGGGCGGGGTCAATACCAGCGGCAATTCGCAGCATCTGTCGGATTGGTATACGCCGTCGCACATCATCCACGGCTTCCTGTTCTACGGGCTCGCGCATCTTATCCTGCGCGGCAAGCCGTTGGCGGCAAGGCTGCTGCTGGCGCTCGTCATCGAATCCGGCTGGGAGCTGCTCGAGAATTCACCTCTGATCATCGACCGCTACCGCACGGCGACGATCGCGCTCGATTATTACGGCGACAGCATCCTGAATTCGGCGATGGACACCGTCTTCATGTGCATCGGCTTCTTCTTCGCGCGGCGCGCGCCGGTGGCACCGACGGTGGCGATTGCCATCTTCTTCGAGATTTTCACCGGCTATATGATCCGCGACAACCTGACGCTCAACGTTGTCATGCTGATCTGGCCGGTGGAGGCGATCAAGGTCTGGCAGAGCGGGCTTTAGCGCTTCTTTGTCCCGATAAACCCTCCCCGACCCCTCTCACAAGGGGAGGGGTTTAGATGCCGCTCCGACGCTTTTCATTTCATCGTTTCATCCGCAGAGAGTCTGATATTTGCTCGATGCGGGCCACGAGTTAGTCCATCCCCCTTGTGGGGAGGGGTTGGGGAGGGGTCTTTGTGGAGTAATCGCTACGAAACCGGCTTGCCGAGCGCCTTTTCCATCGCTGGAAACAGCCCTTCCTTCAGGCTGATATCGTCGAAGGGGCCGACGCGCTTGTAGAGGATCGTGCCGTCTGGCCCGACCAGATAGCTTTCCGGAATGCCGTAGACGCCCCAGTCGATTGCCGCCTTGCCGTTCGGGTCGATGCCGATCGCCTGATAGGGGTTGCCGAGTTCGCCGAGGAAACGCAGGGCGTTGTCGCTCTGGTCCTTGTAATTGATGGCGACGATATTCAGCCGTCCGTCTTTCGCCAGTTCCTTCAGCACCGGATGTTCGTCCCGGCAGGGGAGGCACCATGAGGCGAAGACGTTGACGAGGGTCAGCTTGCCCTTGATTGCCGCATCGGTCAGCGCCGGCAGGTTGGCGCCGTCGAGCGGCGGCAGGTTCAGCGTCGGCGCCTTGGTGCCGATCAGGGCGGAGGGAATTTCGGCAATGTTCTTGCCATGGAAATCCTGGTCGTAGAGCATCTTCGCGGCCGTGGCCGCAATGCCGCCGAAGACGACGAGCGGCAGCAGCGCCAATGCGTAACGGCTCAGCCCGCGCGGCTTGGCAGCGGTGTTTTCCGGTGTGTCGTTCATTCGCCATTCCCCACACTGTCCTTGGGGCGCGCCGAACGGCGGCGGATGCCCGCAGCCTCAAGGGCTGCAAGTTCCCTGCGGCGGGCGCGGCCGTCGGCCCAGGTCCAGGCGGTGACGGCAATCGTCACCAGGGCTGCAAAGCCATAGGAAGCGTAGACGTAGAAGGCATGCGTCACGGCTATTCCTCCCGGCTCGCCATGCGGGCGGCAAGACGGCGCTGGGCGGCAATGCGGCGGCGCCAGATCTCGTTCCTCATCGCCATGATGTGCAGCGTGAAGAAAAGCAGGGTGAAGGCGATCGCCATGATGAACAGCGGGCGCAGGAATTCCGAATCGATCGCCGGGCCGTCGAGGCGCAGCACGCTCGCCGACTGGTGCAACGTGTTCCACCACTCGACCGAGAATTTGATGATCGGGATATTGACGAAGCCGACGAGAATGAGCACGGCGCTGACGCGCGCGGCCTTCGACGGATCATCGATGGCGCGGCTGAGCGCAATCAGGCCGAGATACATCAGGAAGAGGATGAAGACGGAGGTCAGTCGTGCATCCCAGACCCACCAGGTGCCCCACATCGGCTTGCCCCAGAGCGAGCCGGTGACGAGCGCGAGCAGGGTGAAGGCGGCGCCGAGCGGGGCTGCGGCCTTGGCGGAGACATCGGCCAGCGGATGGCGCCAGACCAGCGTGCCGATCGCCGAGACGCTCATGATCGTATAGCACATCATCGAAAGCCAGGCGGAGGGGACGTGGATATACATGATGCGCACGGTCTCGCCCTGCTGATAGTCGCCTTCGGTGGCGAAGCTCAGATAGAGACCGACGGTAAAACAGAGGGCGGTGATGCCGGCCAGCCACGGAATGGCGCGCGCCGCCAGCGCCAGAAATCGCGTCGGGTTGGCGAGATCGCTGAATTTGCTGATGGCAAGGCTCGTTTCGCTCATGACGCTTCCATACCTTGATCCGGTTTTTCCTGCAATCGAATGACCAATCAATCCGCCGTGTTTCGCAGCGCAAGGGCGGCTGCTGCCGGGCCGATGACCGCGAAGAAGAGTGTCAGAGCGATGAGGATCAGAAAGGGCGGCAGGAACGGGGCCGGATCCTCGACCGCGGCATAGGTGGCGCTGACGCCGAAGATCAGCACCGGGATGGTCAGAGGCAGCACGAGGATCGAGACCAGCAGACCGCCGCGAGGCAGTGCCACAGCAACGGCGGCGCCGACAGCGCCGATGAAGGTGATAGCGGGCGAGCCGACGAGCAGCGTCAACATGGTCGCGCCGATCGCCGTCTCGTCCATGTTCATGAAGAGGCCGAGCAGCGGCGAGGCGATGACCAGCGGCAGGCTGGTGGCCGTCCAATGGGCGAAGCATTTGACCAGCACCGTCAGGACGAGCGGCGTTTCCTGCATCAGCATCAAGTCGAGCGATCCGTCGTCGCGCTCGGCCTGGAACAGGCGGTCGAGGCCGAGAAGGGCGGCAAGCAGGGCTCCGATCCAGACGATGGCGGGGCCGATGCGCGAAAGCAGCTTGAGATCGGGACCGACGCCGAAGGGGATGACGGCGACGATGGTCAGGAAGAACAGTACGCCGATCAGCGCGCCGCCGCCGGCGCGAATCGAGAGTTTAAGGTCGCGGAAAAAGAGGGCGGTCATGCGCGGCGGCTCTTTGCGTCAGCGGTGGACGGGGTAGCCACATCGAGAAACATCAACCCCATACCCCATGATCCACGCCGGCAAAGCCCGTCATCTTCAATTCCTGTGTATTCTGCAGCCCCAGGGGCTGATGGGTTGCCGCCAGCACGATGCCGCCCTTTGCCAGATGGGCCGAGATCAAATCGGCAAGCAGCCGGTCGGCGCTGGCATCGAGTGCGGCTGTGGGTTCATCGAGGATCCAGATGGGGCGGTAAGCGACGAGTAGTTTGGCGAAGGCGAATCGGCGCTGCTGGCCGGCGGAGAGATAAGCGAAGGGAAGGTGAGTGATTCCCGAAAGACCGACCGCCTCGGCGGCGTCCTCGACGGCGAGGCCGGCGTCGCCGCCTGTACTGCCGAGAAAGGTACGCCAGAAATCGAGGTTTTCTGCAACCGTAAGTTCATTCTTCATCGCATTTCTATGGCCGAGGTAGTGGCTGACCTCGCCGGGATGCCTGCCTTCCCGGCCCTCTTCGTCGCGGAAGATGACAGTGCCTTTTTCCGGCCTCAGCAGTCCGGCGGCCACACGCAACAAAGTGGACTTTCCCGATCCATTTCTACCCGTGAGAACAAGCGCCTCGCCGGCCGCCAAGTGAAAGGAAATGTTAACGAAAATGAGATCCTCACCGCGCCTTGCAGCCAGATTTTCGGCGGTGAGATGCATGCGTCGGCTCTTTCTTGGTTTCGGCTTCCGGCGGGGTCAAAAAATGTCCGATTTTGACTGTCCTCGGGTATGGCAAGTTTTTAGGAAATTATCTATAAGACCTGCAACCACGCCAGCGGTCGGCGTGAATTTCATCCTTGCGCCGAACTTGGAGCGTCTGTTCCACGTGCGGACAGCGGAAATGGCCGTACCCGCATCCTGATGTGCATTAAGTGCATAGGCGTTCGCACGACTGTGTTGGCTATCAGAAACGGGGTATCTCGTGTCTAAATCTCTTGACAGTTTCAATTGTCGTTCCACGCTTTCCGTCAACGGGAAGGACTATGTCTATTACAGCCTGCCCAAGGCTGAGGCAAACGGTCTGGCCGGCGTGTCGAAGCTTCCCTATTCGATGAAAGTGCTGCTTGAAAACCTGCTGCGCTTCGAAGACGGCCAGTCGGTCACCAAGGAGCATATCCTGGCCGTTGCCGAATGGCTGAACAATAAGGGTGCGGTCGAAAACGAAATCGCCTATCGCCCGGCGCGCGTGCTGATGCAGGACTTCACCGGCGTTCCCGCCGTCGTCGATCTTGCCGCGATGCGCGACGCGATGGTGTCGCTCGGCGGCGATCCCGAGAAGATCAACCCGCTCGTTCCCGTCGATCTCGTCATCGACCACTCCGTCATCGTCGACGAATTCGGCACGCCGCAGGCCTTCGCCCGTAACGTCGAGCTGGAATACCAGCGCAACGGCGAGCGCTACCGCTTCCTGAAGTGGGGCCAGCAGGCATTCAAGAATTTCCGCGTCGTGCCTCCCGGCACCGGTATCTGTCATCAGGTCAATCTCGAATATCTCGGCCAGACCGTCTGGACCAAGGAAGAGGACGGCGAGACGATCGCCTATCCTGATACCTGCGTCGGCACCGACAGCCACACGACGATGATCAACGGTCTCGGCGTTCTCGGTTGGGGCGTGGGCGGTATTGAAGCGGAAGCTGCGATGCTCGGCCAGCCGGTCTCTATGCTGCTGCCCGAAGTCATCGGCTTCAAGCTGACCGGCAAGCTCAAGGAAGGCGTCACGGCGACCGACCTCGTTCTCACCGTCGTGCAGATGCTGCGAAAGAAAGGCGTCGTTTCGAAGTTCGTCGAATTCTTCGGTCCTGGCATGGACAACATGCCGCTCGCCGACCGCGCGACGATCGGCAATATGGGCCCGGAATACGGTGCCACCTGCGGCTTCTTCCCCGTAGACGGCGAAACCATCAACTATCTCAACATGTCCGGCCGCACCAAGGACCGTATCGCGCTCGTCGAAGCCTATTCGAAGGCGCAGGGCATGTGGCGTGACGGCGACGGCTCCGAGCTCGTCTTCACCGATACGCTGGAACTCGATCTCAGCGATGTCGTGCCGTCGATGGCCGGCCCGAAGCGTCCGGAAGGCCGCATATCGCTCGAGAACATCGCGACCGGTTTTGCCGGCTCGATGGACACGGATTACAAGAAGCCCGGCCAGCTGAACAACCGCTATGCCGTCGAAGGCACGGATTTCGATCTCGGCCATGGCGACGTGGCGATCGCCGCCATCACGTCGTGCACCAACACCTCCAATCCGTCAGTCTTGATCGCTGCCGGTCTTCTTGCCCGCAACGCCGTTGCCAAGGGACTGAAGACGAAGCCGTGGGTGAAGACCTCGCTGGCACCGGGATCGCAGGTCGTCGGCGAATATCTCGCCAAGTCGGGCTTGCAGGCCGACCTCGACAAGCTCGGCTTCAACCTCGTCGGCTTCGGCTGCACCACCTGCATCGGCAATTCCGGCCCGCTGCCGGCGCCGATCTCGAAGACGATCAACGACAAGGGCCTTATCGTTTCCGGCGTTCTTTCCGGCAACCGTAACTTCGAAGGCCGCATCTCGCCCGACGTGCAGGCGAACTACCTCGCATCGCCGCCGCTCGTCGTCGCCTATGCGCTTGCCGGCACGGTGCAGAAGGATCTGACCAAGGAGCCGATTGGCGAGGACCAGAGCGGCAACCCGGTCTATCTCAAGGACATCTGGCCGACCTCGAAGGAAGTCCAGGAATTCATCCTGAAATACGTGACCCGCGAGCTCTACGAAAGCAAATATGCCGATGTCTTCAAGGGCGACGTCAACTGGCAGGCCGTTCAGGTTCCGCCGGGCCAGACCTATGCCTGGGACGACAATTCGACCTACGTGCAGAACCCGCCCTACTTCGTCGGCATGGGCAAGAAGGGCACCGGCGTTTCCGACATCAAGGGCGCCCGCGTTCTCGGCCTGTTCGGCGACAAGATCACCACCGACCACATCTCGCCTGCCGGTTCGATCAAGGCTGCATCGCCGGCCGGCGCCTACCTCATCGGCCACGACGTCGCCGTTGCCGACTTCAACCAGTACGGCACGCGCCGCGGCAACCATGAAGTGATGATGCGCGGCACCTTCGCCAATATCCGCATCCGCAACCACATGCTCGGCCCGAACGGCAAGGAAGGTGGCTACACCATCCACTACCCGTCGAAGGAAGAGACCTCGATCTACGACGCCGCCATGCAGTACAAGCAGGAAGGCGTGCCGCTCGTCATCTTCGCCGGTGTCGAATACGGCAACGGCTCCTCGCGTGACTGGGCTGCCAAGGGCACCAACCTGCTCGGTGTCAAGGCGGTGGTCGCCCAGTCCTTCGAGCGCATCCATCGCTCGAACCTGGTCGGCATGGGCATCATTCCCTTCGTCTTCGAAGAGGGCACGACCTGGCAGAGCCTCGGCCTCAAGGGCGATGAACTCGTCACCATCGAAGGTCTGGAAAAGATCAAGCCACGCGAGAAAAAGATCGCCAGGATCACCTATGGCGACGGCACCGTGAAAGAGGTTCCGCTGCTGTCGCGCGTCGATACGCTCGACGAGGTGATCTACCTCAACAATGGCGGCATCCTGCAGACGGTTCTGCGCGATCTCGCTGCCTGATTTTTAAGAAACTCACATGATAATGGCCGCCGGAGAGCAGTTTCCGGCGGCTTTTCTTTGCGGCGACGCCATTTAAGCGGGGCTCACGATGATTTGTTTTGCGCAAGTTCCCGTCGAGCTACGTCTCACCCGTTCGTGACTTTTCGTTTGGACCCGGAAGGATTATTCGTACGTTCATATGTCAGGGCCTCCGGTTCGAACACGCCGTCGGCGCTGAAAAAGAGGTGCAGGTGAATGTCCCCCCGTTTTTTGATTCCGCTGATCGCTAGCGTTGTTTTCTCAGGCCCGTTGCAGGCCGAGGACGGCACGCCGAAAGGTGTCGTCGAACTCTTCACGGCGCAGGGCTGCTCCTCCTGTCCTCCCGCTGACGCCGCTTTCCGCAAGCTGGTGAACCAGGGCGATGTCATCGCGCTCGCCTATCATGTCGATTACTGGAACTATCTCGGCTGGGCCGATACGCTGAGCTCCAAGGAAAACACCGAGCGGCAGTACGGCTATGCCAGGACGATGGGCCGAAGCAACGTCTACACGCCGCAGGCCATCGTCAACGGACGCGGCCATCTGGCCGGCGCCGATCTCAACGGAATCAACAGCAAGATCGACACCTTTAGCAGCGAAGGCAACGGTCTGACCGTTCCCATCAACGCCGCGATGCGCGGCGACGAATTGGAGATCAAGATCGGCGCCGGACAGGGCAAAGCCAATGTCGTGATGGTCTATTTCGACAAGGAAAAGACAATCGACGTCGAAAAGGGTGAGAACAGCGGCCAGAAGATCTCTTATCTGCACAGCGTCACCAATGTCGAAACCGTCGGCATGTGGGACGGCAAGGCGACCAGTCTGACGCTGCCGGCCAGCGTCCTGCAGCGGCCGCAGCTCGAAGGCTGCGCGATTCTGCTGCAATCGGCGACCGCAGACGGCGATCCGGCTGCCATCCTTGGCGCAACCGTGGTGATGGCTGGAAAAAATATCTGAAATTTCATCCGGTTACGGATGAAATGCTGGGGCGGCCCGGCCGAGCGTATTCGGGGCTGGGGTTAAGGTCGATACGCTCCGCCGGGCCCTTTGGCGCGCTGGCGCCAAACTGGAATTCATAAATCTCCTGCAAATGAGGCGCTGTTTTGACTGAAATGCGGCGCTGTCGAGAAAGCGTTGGCCTGCCCAGCGCATCATGCCTTCCGAAAATCGGACCCAACTTTCGGAAGGCATGATGCGCAGACTTAAAGTGCTACAGCGTCCGTGCGCGAGAGACGCGCGGCGCTGTGGTGCGGCCGAATGTGGCGGCTGGCACTCTTGCAATTTGCGGCGGCTCGGGCAAACTGTCACTCTCCTGTCACATGTGGAGGCCTTGTGAGACTGATGACAGATCAGCCGGATTTGCGACACGGCGAAAGCCGTTCCGTCGACCACAGTTCCTCAGTCGTCGTCGATCTCAGGGAATACAAGCAAAGCAAGGACCCGCTTCCGGTGACCTTCCACCGGCGCGAACTGGACGCCATCCTCTGGATCTACGGCCGTATGGTCGGTGACGGTGAATGGCGCGACTACGCCATCGATCACCTCAAGGACAGGGCAGTCTTTTCCGTCTTCAAGCGTTCCGGCGAAATGCCGCTCTTCCGCATCGAGAAAAATCCTAAGCTCGCCGCCAAGCAGGGCGCCTATTCCGTCATCAACACCAACGGTACGATCCTGAAGCGCGGTCACGAGCTGAACCAGGTGCTGAAGGTGTTCGACAAGGCCCTGAAGCTCGTCGACAAGTAAGCCGCATTACAGCATCCTTTGCGCGTCTTTTCAGACGCGCAAAGGATGCTGTAACACTTTGAATCTAAAGCGCGTCGCGATCTTTCAGATTCGCCCCTCGCGCTTTAGGTCTTTGTTTTTACGCATGTCGTTATCGCAAAACCGCGCACACTTTTGCGCGACATGCTTTAGCCGTTAAACAGCGTGCCGGGATAGGCTGATGGGTCCGGATCGGTGCTCGTACCCTCACCGAGGACGCGCTGCATGAACATCGTATCCAGCCAGCGGCCGTGCTTGTAGCCAGTGCCCTTCATCAGACCGACCTCCTCGAAGCCGGCTGCGCGATGAAGCGCGATCGAGGCGGGGCTGGCGCCGCCGATGACGGCGGCCATCTGACGGAAACCGAGTCCGGTGCAGCGGGTGATCAGTTCGGCGAGCAGCGCCTTGCCGATGCCCCGGCCGCGGGCCTCAGGCGCGAGATAGATCGAATCCTCGACCAGCCAGCGATAGGCAGGACGCGTGCGAAACGCCGAGGCATAGGCGTAGCCGAGCAGCACTCCGCCCGCATCGACGGCGGCGATATAGGGATATTGCTGGCTGACAATGGCCGCAAAACGTTGCGCCAGCTCGGCCTCGGACGGCGGTACGATCTCATAGCTCGCAACGCCGTTCAGGACGGATTCGCGGTAGATATCGGCGATGGCGGGAATATCGGCTTGCGAGGCTTTGCGCAGGAGGAAGGACATCGGCGGCTGGTCCAGCGGGAGGGCAGGGCTCCTCTAAAACCATTCCTGCAAAGCCGGCGCAACAAAAAAAGCCGGTGCAAGCCCGTTTGCAGATGATCATCAACGACATGCCCTGCCGCAGCTACTCTAGAATTTGGATCCTCAACCTTTCGGCTTGCTTGCGCGCCTGGCGCCTCACATACAGGACCAGCAACGGCGAGAAGACGAAAGCCATGGCGACGTGCACTACAGCAGAGAGCACCAGGTCACTTCCTCTATTCAAGTCGATAGGTATCAGGTGCCAGTAGTCGATAGCCAGAACCCCTGAAATTGCGCCGGCCAAGGCGGCAATGGCGGCGCTGAGCCAAGCAAAGATCGAATAGAGCAGGCTATCAGGCAGTCGCTTCGCCAATAGTACTGCAACGACAATGCACGGGATGAAAACAAATCCTTGCAGTAGCATGCCCCTACCCCCTCCGGCATTCACCCACAACAATAAAGGCGGCCGAAGCCGCCTTTTCGATCTCAGTCTGCCCTGCTTATTTACGGTTGCCCATGAACTGCAGCAGGAACATGAAGAGGTTGATGAAGTCGAGATAGAGCGTCAGCGCACCCATGATCGCCTTGCGACCGGCCACGGCGACGTCATCGGCTTCCAGGTACAATTCCTTGATCCGCTGCGTATCGTAGGCGGTCAGGCCTGCGAAGATCAGGACGCCGAGCACCGAGATCGCGAACTGGACGGCGGACGACGCCAGGAAGATGTTGACCAGCGAAGCGATGATCAGGCCGAAGAGACCCATCATCAGGAACGAGCCCATCGCCGACAGGTTACGCTTCGTCGTGTAGCCGTACAGCGACAGCGCGCCAAAGGAGGCGGCGGTGACGAAGAAGGTCTGAACGACGCTCTGGCCCGTGTAGATCAGGAAGATCGACGAGAGCGACAGACCGACGAGCGCAGCGTAGACCGCAAAGGTCGTCTGGGCGGCGGCCACCGTCATGGTATTGATCCGGAAGCTCAGGAAGAACACCAGAGCCAGCGGCGCCAGAATGACCACCCACTTCAGCGGGCTTACATAGATCGCCTGACCGAAAGCGGTCAGTTCGCCATTGGCGAAGGCGAATTGGAACGACAGATATGCGGCCACACCGGTGATCGCCAGACCCAGCGCCATCAGGTTGTAGACCTTGAGCATATAAGCGCGCAGGCCTTGATCAATCATCTCGCCGGTCTGAGCGCGGCTTTGATAGTTACGAAGATCAGCCATAGTTTCCTCTTACAAGCTCCGATGGATATACGGTGTCGGGGTTTTCGACCCGGGCGCCGCTGCGGAGCTCCAGCATGCCTGCGAACAATATGAGGCTTTCGCCCATTGCAAACAAGAGGCTTGCAAAGCCTCGGCCGGTTAAATCGCCGTAAGGTGAAGGGTTTGAGTGCCGCTGCCCGGTCAGAGCTCGCGCAAAACGGGGGCCGCCTTCTGCCCAAGGATGCGCCAGGTGCCGATAAGGCCGATGCCGACGGTGAGGACGAGCGCGGTCACAAGCGTCAGTCCCGCCACGTCGGGCAGAAATGTCGAGGGCAGACGCATGATGCGGGCGACGATGAACCAGGCGGCAACGCCGCCGGCGATCAGCGCGAAGATTGCGGTCGCAAGCCCGAGGATCAGATATTCGTAGCTGAAGGCGCGGATCAGCATGGCGCGCGTGGCTCCGAGCGTCTTCAGCACCACCGCGTCGTGGGTGCGCGCCCGGTTTCCGGCGGCAAGCGCGCCGGCAAGGACGAGGATCGAGGCGATGAGGGCGACGGAGGCTGCGGCGCGGATCGCGGTCGCAAGCTGTGCGACCAGCTGGTTGACGATATCGATCGCGTCCTTGACGCGCACACTGGTGATCGTCGGATAGGTGTTGGTGACGGATTTCAGGATCGCCGCATCTTCGGCCGGTGTCGAAGAGGGATCGGTCAGCGTCGCGAGCCACGCATGCGGGGCGCCGCGGAAGGTATTCGGCGAGAAGACCATGACGAAATTGATCGACAGCGATTCCCACTCGACGCGGCGCAGATTGGCTATCTTCGCCGTAATGTTGCGGCCGAGCACGTTGACGGTGACCTTATCGCCTATCTTGAGGCCGAGCTCATGCGCCTCTTCCGAGGAGAAGGAGACGAGTGGCTCGCCGCTGTAATCCTTGTCCCACCATTTGCCTTCGGTGAGGGCGGCGTTCTCCGGCAGGGTTTCGGCATAGGTGATGCCGCGATCGCCGTTCAGCACCCAGCGGCCGGCCGCCGGCACGTTCATCTTGGTGACATCCTCGCCGTTGAAGGCGATGATCCGGCCGCGCAGCATCGGCACTTCGACGAGCTTGCCCTGCGGCGCTTGGCCCTGGACGAGATCGCGGAATGCATCGACCTCGGCGCTCTGGATATCGACGAAGAAGAAGTTCGGCGCACCCTCGTTCATACGGCCGGTTAGCTGCTGGCGCAGGTTCCCGTCGATCAGGGTGAGCGTCACCAGCAATGCCAGGCCAAGGCCGAGCGAGAGCACGACCGAGGGGGTCAGTGCGCCGGGGCGGTGGATGTTGCCGATCGCAAGCCGCAGTGCCGGCGAATTGACGCGCGGGCTGCGGCGCGCGAGCCAGGCAATCAGGGCGGCGACCAGGCGCAGGACGACGAAGGCAAAAACGATCGCGCCGACGAAGACGACGGCGATGAAGCGGTCATAGGCGGTGAGGATGGCAAGCCCGGCAAGGGCGGCCATGAACAGGGCGGCAAGCAGGATGTAGGGCCAGGAGGGCAGGTGGCGGGCCTCGAAGCCCTGTTCGCGAAAAAGGGCCGTCGCCGGCACTTCGCGGGCGTGGCCGAGCGGCAGGATGGCGAAGGCGAGCGTCGTCAGGATGCCGAAGAGCGTGGCGAGCAGCAGGGCGCCGGGGTAGAGGGTCGGCGTCGTGGAGACCGGCAGGAATTGCGCCAGGAATTGCGCGGCAAACATCGGCGACAGGGCGCCGATGACGAGGCCGATCAGGATGCCGCCGAGAGCGATGATGGCGATCTGGAAGAGATAGATCAGAACGACGACCTGCGCCGGTGCACCGAGACATTTGAAAGTGGCGATGGTGGTGCGTTTGGAATCGAGGAAGGCGCGCACCGCATTGGCGACACCGACACCGCCGACGATCAGCGCGGTGAGGCCGACCAGCGTCAGGAACTGCGAGAAGCGGGTGATGTTTTCGGTGAGCGAGGGCGCGGCGCGGTCGCTGGTGCGGATCGCCCAGCCGGCGGAGGGGAATTCCTTCGAGGCGCGCGCCTGGATGCCCGACATCGCGGCCTTGTCTTCCAGCCGGATCTTGTAGGCGTGTTCGACCAGGCTTCCCGTCTGGATCAGCCCGGAGGCTAGAAGCGCCTGGCGGCTGACGAGCAGACGCGGCGCAAAGCCAAAACCTTCCGACAGCGCATCCGGTTCGGTTTTCACCGTGCCGGTGATGCTGAGCTTGACGTTGCCGAGCAGCAATTCGTCGCCGACCGCAAGCCCGAGCCGATCGAGAAGCAGCGGGGCTGCGACCGCACCATAGGTGCCGCCTTGGCCCGAAAGCAGTGCTGCAAGCGGATAGTCCGGTTCGGCCACGAACTTGCCGTAGAGCGGGTAGGCGTCATCGACGGCCTTGACCTCGACCAGTGCCTGATCGGAACCGTCGGGCTTGCGGGCCATCGAGCGCAGGCCTGTTGACACCGAAACGGTGCCGAGGCCTTCGAGGAAAGCTTTTTCCTGAGGTGTGGCTTCGCGGTTGTTGAGTTCGAAACGGACGTCGCCGGCCAGCAGTTCCTGCCCCTGCGAGGCGATCGTGTCGGTGATCGACTGCGAAACGGAATTGACGGCGGCGATGGCGCCCGTGCCGAGCGCGATGCAGGCAAGAAAGATGTAGAAGCCGCGGATGCCGCCGCGCAGCTCGCGCAGCGCCAGGCGAAAAGCGAGCGAGACGCGTGGCGTGATGATCCTCATGCGATCGCCGCTTCGCTGCGGTGGGCGGCACTGTCACCTTCGATCCTGCCGGAGCGGACGCGAATTTGGCGCGAGCATCGGTTTGCAAGCGAGACGTCGTGGGTGACGAGAAGCAGGGTCATGCCGCGTTCGGCCTGCTTGGAGAACAGAAGGTCGGCGATCTGGCGGCCGGTCTCGGTATCGAGATTGCCGGTCGGCTCATCGGCGATCAGCAGGGCCGGCGACGGGGCGAGCGCTCTGGCGATGGCCACGCGCTGCTGTTCACCGCCGGAAAGCTGACCGGGATAGTGGCTCAGCCGTTCGCCGAGGCCGACCGATTTCAGCTCGCGATGAGCGATCTCGAAGGCGTTGCTGACATTGGCGAGCTCGAGCGGCACGGCGACGTTTTCCAGCGCCGTCATGTTGGCGATCAGGTGGAAGGACTGGAAGACGATGCCGATGTTGCGGCCGCGGAAATCGGCGACCTGGTCCTCACTGAGGCTATGGAGCGGCGTATCGTTGATGTTGATCTCACCGCTGTCGAGTTTCTCCAGCCCGGCAAGCACCATCAGCAGGGTGGATTTGCCGGAACCGGAAGGGCCGACGATGCCGACGGATTCACCGGCAGCAATATCGAGATCGATGCCCTTCAGCACATGGACGGAGGCGGCTGCGCTGCCAAGGGTCAGATCGGCGCCCTTCAACTCGATAATGGTTTTTGCCAACAGAAATCGCCCTATATAAGTCCGTAATCGAATGGCCGCATAACGGCACCTCGCCAATCTAGGGAAGCCAGCATGAGATTTAAAGTTGCCGCCCTTCAATTCACCGTCATTGCCGTCTCGCTGATCTTTGCCACTGCAGCCGATGCCCGGACGATCAATCTCGTCGGTTTCGGGGACAGTTTGATGGCGGGCTATCAGCTGCCGCCCGGCGATGGCTTTCCGGAAAAGCTGCAGGCGGCCCTGAAGGCGAAGGGGCTCGACGTCACCATTGCCAATGCCGGGGTCTCCGGCGACACGACGACAGCAGGCCTTGCGCGCATCGACTGGTCGGTGCCCGACGGCACCGATGGGGTCATTCTCGAGCTTGGCGCCAATGATGCGTTGCGCGGCATCCCGCCAGAGGAGAGCGAGAAGAATCTCGATCAAATGATTACCCGGCTAAAGGAGCGTGGGATTGGCGTGCTGCTCGCCGGTATCATAGCGCCGCCAAACATGGGGGCGGATTATGCCGCACGATTCAACCCGATCTATCAGAAACTCTCGGAAAAACATAAGCTTCCACTCTATGCCTTCTTCCTCGACGGCGTCGCGCTGGAGGCGGACTTGAAGCTCGAAGACGGCATGCATCCAAATGCGAGAGGTGTCGACGTCATGGTCGAAAAGATGGAGCCTGCTGTCACAAATTTCGTCGAAACGATTTCTTCTGTGAAGAAATAGGGGCTTGCGCGGTTGTTGATTGCGTGATTCCGTGTGAGCACCTGCAAAAGATTCGGGGAGTGCTCGTGATGCCGAGACTGTTTACCGCCCTCGAAATTCCGCGCAATGCGGCGATGAGTCTTTCATTGCTGCGCGGTGGCCTCCCCGGAGCACGATGGATCGATGTGGAGAATTACCACATCACCCTGCGCTTCATCGGTGATGTCGACGGCCGCACGGCCGATGAAATCGTTGAACGCCTCGACCGGATCGACCGGCCGGAATTCCAGTTCCGGCTCGAAGGCATCGGTTCCTTCGGATCGAAGAAACCGCATTCGGTCTGGGCCGGCGTCTCGCAATCGCCAGAAATGTATGCCCTGCAAGGCGAGATCGAGCGCATCTGCCAGCGTATCGGCCTGCCGCCGGATCCCCGCAAATTCATGCCGCATGTGACGCTGGCGCGGCTCAAATCCTCGCGGCTCGACGATGTCGTGCAATATCTGGCGGGGCGCGGCAACTTCCACACCACAACCTTCACCGCACCGCGCTTCGTGCTGCTTTCGTCGCGCGAATCGGTTGGTGGTGGGCCTTACCTGACCGAGGAAGTGTTCCCGCTGCACGAGGCGCGCTCGACGCCTAGCGTTTCGAGCAGGCTGCAGCAGCCGGTCAAGAGCCTGGTGTAGACCAGTTCGAAACCGCCCGGGCCGCCATAATAGGGATCGGGAATATCCTCTCCCGTTCCCAGCGCCGTGTCACCGAAAAGGTGGATATTCGCCCCATGCGGCGCGCTCTTTTCGAGCGCCGCCAGGTTGTCGCGGTCCATGGCGAGGATCAGATCGAAATCCTTGAAATCCCTCGGTTGGACGCGGCGGGCGCGCTGTCTCGATATGTCGATGCCGTGGCCTTTCGCGATGGCGATCGAACGCCGGTCGGGCGGCTCGCCTTCATGCCAGCCACCGGTGCCGGCGGAATCGATCGTAAAATCGCCGGTCAACCCCGCCTCGGCGACGAGATGGCCAAAAATTCCCTCCGCGAGCGGAGAACGGCATATATTGCCCATGCAAACGAAGAGGATGCTGATGCGTTTCATCGGTAACCTGTTTGACAGATGAGAGGACCATGGCATGAAAATGGAAAAACTGGAACGGACGGCGGCCGAGGCGCAACTGACCGAGCTTTCGGGCTGGGTGCTCAATGATGCGGCTTCTTCGATATCGAAGACGTTCAAGTTCGCAAATTTCGTCGAGGCTTTCGGCTTCATGGCGCAGGCAGCACTTGCGGCCGAGAAGCTCAACCACCATCCCGAATGGTTCAACGTCTATTCCAGGGTAGATGTGACGCTGAACACGCATGATGCCGGCGGGCTGACGGAACTGGATTTCAAGCTCGCCAAAGCAATGGAGAAGGCTGCGGCGCGACGTGTCGTTTGAATATGGGGCCGATTGAAAGGGGCCGATTGAAAGACTGGGCGCCGTCACCATATGTTCGCATGGACAAAAGGGATGCAGGGATGGACGAGGTCAAATTCGGCGAAATCCTCTTGCCGGGCGACGAGGACACCCAAAGCCGGCGCGAGAAGACCGTCAGGCAGAAATTCTGGCCGACGTTCCGACGGGCGGTGCGACAGATCCCGTTCTCGCGCGATGTGGTCGCCGGTTTCTATTGCGCGCTCGATCCGCAGACGCCGACAAAGGTGCGCGGCGTGCTGCTCGCGGCACTCGCCTATTTTGTCATGCCGATCGACATGATCCCGGATATTTTCGCCGTCATCGGCTTTTCCGACGACATTGCCGTGCTCTCGGCCGCCTTCGCCATGGTGCGCGGCCATATCCGGCCGGGCCACTACGAAGCAGCCGACCGCGTTCTCGCCGACCGGCCGGAAGAAGCGATGAAGACGATTTAAAGCGCGTCGAATCGAGCCGGGATGTGACACGCTTGTTTCATGCGTGTCGTCATCTCAAAACCGCTGCGCCCGTCTGGGCGACATTGCATCAGGCGATTTCGCGTTCCAGCACCTTGCGGAGCTTGCCGAAGGCAAGCCGGATGCGCGACTTCACCGTGCCGAGCGGCAGCCCGGTCGATTCGGCGATCTCCGAATGCGATTGACCGAGGAAGAAGGCGGCGCGCAGCATGTCGCGCTGTTCCTCCGGCAGTTGACCGACGGCGGCGCGTATCTTGGCGTCGCGATCGTCATTGGCGATGAGTTCTTCCGCGCCGATATCGGCCGGCGGCTGCAGGGCCGGATCAGTCTCATCGAAGATGCGGGTATTGGCGCGGCGTTGCATGTCGATGCGGCGATTGCGGGCAATGCGGAAAAGCCAGGTCGAAAGTGAAGATCGCGTGGCATCATAGAGGTCTGCCTTGTGCCAGAGCACGATCATGATCTCCTGGACCAGTTCCTCGGCCTCGCCTGATGTCATCCTCTGGCGCATCAGCCAGGCCTTCAGGCGGGGTGCGAAATAGTCGAACAGGATGGAAAAGGCCTGCTGGTCGCGATCGTTCGCGACGGCCTTCGCGAGGGCAGCGAAACGCTGTCTTTCCTCGGCATCCATATCCCCTCACCAGCCCCCTGCGGCAACAATTTCGTCCCGGATTTCCAAGTCTTAATGAGGTACAACGGATTTGGGAAAGGTCAAACTCTTGCCTGAATCTTTGTGTCTTAAATTCAGCCGAACGGACGATCAGTGCCATTGGGGCACGGTGTCGCGGTCGATACCGTCAAAGGGGCGAAAATTGACACTCGAGCTGAAATGACACAGGCAGATACAAATCGCAGCTATTGTTGACCATTTGGTAACCTGAATTAAGTCAAAATAAAGCAGATCGTGATTATGCGGCGCCCGCTATGATCGCTTCGGGCCTTGAATCGCAAGAACCGGCAGGAATCCATGTTTGTAAAAAGTATCGTATCCGCTCTCGCACTCACCCTTGTTATGGCCGGAGTTGCGGAAGCGCAGCAGGCCGCGCCGAACCGCATCCAGCAGTTCCAGGCATGGGGCGCCTACTCCTACAAGTCGGGCAGCAGCACCGTCTGCTACGTGCTGTCCGTTCCGACGGCAAAGCAGCCGGCAAGCGTCGACCACGGCGACAATTTCTTCATCGTCTCGCAGCGTCCGGGCCAGAACATTTCCTACGAGCCGCAGGCGATGATGGGTTACACGGTCAAGGAAAATTCGAAGATCAACGTCGTCATCGACAACAAGACCTTCGTGATGTTCACCAAGGACAAGGCTGGCTGGGTCGAGAATGCTGCCCAGGAGCCGGCCCTCGTCGCGGCGATGAAGACCGGTCATTCGATGACGGTAAATGCCGTTTCGCGCAAGGGCACGGGCACCTCCTACAGCTATTCGCTCTCGGGCATCTCGGCTGCCCTGAAGCAGATCGAAACCTGCAAGTAGGCGGTCCTTCCGGCCGCAGAATTTCAAGGGCCGGCCTTGCGCCGGCTCTTGTCGTTTCCATCTAAGGCGCGAGGCGGTCTTTCAGATCCGCCTGCCGCGCTTTAGGAGTTTGGTTTGAGCGTGCCGTAATTGCAAAACCGCCGCGTGTTTTTGCGCGACATGCTTGATAGTGACGCGCGGGCAAAATGATGGTAAAGCCGACGCCAACAGCGGACAGATCGCGATACCAGTCGCCGTTCCGCCATTCAATTTCTGCCGATGTGCCGTCATGCGCCCGCAAGTCTTCCGGCTTACCCCCTGAAGCGCGCGGGCTCGCAGAGCCGGCACATGTTCGAATTCGGGATAAATGCCTATGTCCGTCATGGATGCGATCGTTGTCACCAAGCCGCAGGCGCGCACGTCCGCCAACATCGAGAAACCCTCGTTGATCGGCCTGTCGCGTGAGGAGATGGGGGCGGCACTCCGGGAAAAGGGTGTGGCCGAGAAGCAGATCAAGATGCGCGTCTCGCAGCTCTGGAACTGGATCTATGTGCGCGGCGTCTCCGACTTCGACCATATGACGAATGTCGCCAAGGACATGCGGGAGATGCTGAAGCAGCATTTCACCATCGCACGTCCCGAGATCGTCGAGGAGCAGGTCTCCAACGACGGCACGCGCAAATGGCTGCTGCGCTTCCCGCCGCGGGGCGCCGGGCGTCCCGTCGAGATCGAGGCCGTCTACATTCCGGAAGAGGGCCGCGGCACGCTCTGTATCTCAAGCCAGGTCGGCTGCACGCTCACCTGTTCCTTCTGTCATACCGGGACGCAGCGTCTGGTGCGCAACCTGACGGCGGAGGAAATTCTTTCGCAGCTGCTGCTTGCCCGCGACCGGCTTGGCGATTTCCCGGACCGCGAAGCGCCGCAGGGTACGATCATGCCTGCCGAGGGCCGCAAGGTCAGCAACATCGTCATGATGGGCATGGGTGAGCCGCTTTATAACTTCGATGCCGTCAAGCAGGCATTGCTGATCGCCACGGATGGTGACGGCCTGTCGCTGTCCCGGCGCCGCGTGACGCTTTCCACCTCCGGTGTCGTGCCGGAGATCTTCCGCACCGGCGAGGAAATCGGCGTCATGCTGGCGATTTCGCTGCATGCGGTGCGCGACGATCTGCGCGACATTCTCGTGCCGATCAACAAGAAGTACCCGCTGAAGGAACTGATCGAGGCCTGCCGGACCTATCCGGGCCTTTCGAACGCGCGGCGCATCACCTTCGAATATGTGATGCTGAAAGATGTCAATGACAGCCTGGAAGACGCCAAGGGGCTGATCAAGCTCCTGAAGGGGGTGCCGGCGAAGATCAACCTCATTCCGTTCAATCCCTGGCCCGGCACCAATTACCAGTGTTCCGACTGGGAGCAGATCGAGAAGTTCGCCGATTTCATCAATTCGGCGGGTTATGCCTCGCCGATCCGCACGCCGCGCGGCCGCGACATTCTTGCCGCCTGCGGCCAGCTGAAATCGGAATCCGAACGCATGCGCAAGACCGAACGTCTGGCCTTCGAGGCGATGATGATCGCCAATCACGGCGCCGACGACTGATCAGCAAGTTTGATCCTCGCTACAATTCTCCGCGATTGATTTCAGGGGGTGCTTTTCCTAAAAGTGGCGCCAAAATCATTCAGGAGGATCCCCATGCGCCCGATTTTGCTCGCTCTTGCCGCCAGTTTGGCCCTTTCCCTGCCCGCAAAGGCCGATGACGTCACCGTCGCCGTGACGGCGATCGTCGAACATCCGGCGCTGGATGCGGCGCGCAAGGGCGTTCTCGATGCGCTGACGGCCGCCGGCTATAAAGAGGGCGAGAACCTGAAATTCGTCTTCGAGTCGGCGCAGGGCAATCCGGCGACGGCAGCCCAGATTGCCCGCCAGTTCGCCGGCGACGAGCCCAATGTCATCGTGCCGATTTCGACGCCCTCGGCCCAGGCCGTCGTCTCCTCGACGCGTGACATTCCCGTCGTCTTCACGGCCGTCTCCGATCCGCTTGGCGCCCAACTCGTCAAGAACATGGACAAGCCCGGCGGCAATGTCACCGGCCTCTCCGATATGTCGCCGGTCGCCGAGCACATAGCGCTGATCAAGGAAATCCTGCCTGATGTGAAAACCATCGGCTATCTCTACAATTCCGGCGAGGCGAATTCCGTTTCGCTGCTCGCCGTGCTGAAGGCTGAAGCCGAAAAGGCTGGCCTGAAGGTGGTCGAATCGGCCGCCACCAAGTCGGCCGAGGTCCAGGGTGCGGCACGCGCGCTCGTCGGCCGCGCCGATGCGATCTACATTCCAACCGACAACACGATCATCTCCGCGCTCGAAGGCGCCGTCGCGGTTGCCGAGGAGAGCAAGCTGCCACTCTTTACCGCTGACACGGATTCGGTTTCGCGCGGTTCGATCGCCGCCCTCGGCTTCAACTATTATGATGTCGGCAAGCAGACCGGCGACATCGTCGTGCGCGTGCTGAAGGGTGAGAACCCGGGCGACATCGCGGTCAAGACCGCCGCCGGCAGCGACCTCGTCGTCAACAAGGCGGCGGCCGAGAAAATGGGGGTCACGCTGCCGCAGAGCGTGCTTTCCCGCGCCAACAAGGTCATCGAATAGTCGGCCGGTACGTCTAGCGACTTCGTCGTATTCAGCCGCTCTCGTTTGCACGGGAGCGGTTGTTTGTATTAATAGGCTCCGTTTCGCGACGGGCGGAACGGACATAAAAAGGGGCTGAAAGCCTTGAGCCAAATCGCATTCTGGGGGGCCGTCGAGCTCGGCCTAGTCTATTCTTTCGTCGCTCTCGGCGTCTATCTCGCCTTTCGAGTTCTGGACTTTCCCGACCTGACGGTCGATGGCTCCTTTCCGCTTGGTGCGGCGGTGACGGCCGTGCTGATCATTGCCGGCGTCAACGCCTGGCTCGCGGCTCTGATCGCCATGGCGGCAGGTGCCGCTGCGGGCATGGTGACGGCGCTGCTCAACGTGCGCTTCAAGATCCTCAATTTGCTCGCCTCGATCCTGACGATGATCGCGCTGTTTTCCGTCAATCTGCGCGTGATGGGCAAACCCAATGTCGCCCTCATCAATGCCGACACGATGATCAGCCCGTTCTTCGGCCATGGCCTTCGCGATTTCTACGTGCGGCCGCTCTTCGTCGGTGTTCTGGTCGTCATCGCGCTCATCCTGGTCTGGCGTTTCCTGGAAAGCGATGCGGGGCTGGCAATGCGGGCGACCGGCGCCAATGCAAGGATGGCGCGGGCCCAGGGCGTCGATACCAGCCGGCAGATCTATCTCGGCATGGCGATCTCGAATGCGCTGGTGGCGCTCGGCGGCGCCCTGTTTGCCCAGACGAACGGCTTTGCCGACGTCACCTCAGGCGTCGGCACGATCGTCGTCGGCCTCGCTGCCGTTATCATCGGCGAGACGCTGCTCGGGCGGCGCGGTCTGCTGATCGCGTTGGTCGGCTGTGTGCTCGGCTCGATCCTCTATCGCATCGCGATCCAGCTGGCGCTTTCGAGCGACGTTATCGGTCTGCAGGCGTCCGACCTCAATTTCGTCACCGCCGTGCTGGTGACCGTGGCGCTCATCCTTCCCCGTTTGCGTGGAGGTGCCGCGTCGTGATCAACCTCAAGAACATCAAGGTCGTCTTCGGGCGCGGCACGCCGCTGCAGAAGCAGGCGCTCTCGGGTGTCAGCCTGACGATCGAGGAAGGCTCCTTCGTCACCGTCATCGGCTCGAACGGCGCCGGCAAATCGACGCTGCTCGGCGTGCTCGCCGGCGATGTGCTGGCAAGCGAGGGACAGGTGCTGATCGGCAATGCCGACGTGACCCGCAAGACGACGGCGGCGCGCGCCGGGCTTGTCGCCCGTGTCTTTCAGGACCCGCTGACCGGAAGCTGCGGTGCCTTGTCGATCGAGGAGAACCTGGCGCTTGCGGCGCGGCGCGGCGAGCGGCGCGGGCTTGTTTCGGCGCTTGGCGCAAAACGGCGCGAGCATTTTCGCGAGAGGATCGCCGAGCTCAATCTCGGGCTGGAGAACCGCATGAAGGACCGCATGGACCTGCTTTCCGGCGGCCAGCGGCAGGCGGTCTCGCTTGTCATGGCGACGCTGGCGGGCTCGGAAGTGCTGCTGCTCGACGAACATACGGCGGCGCTTGACCCCGGCATGGCAGAATTCATCATGGGCCTGACCCAGAAAATCGTTTCCGAGCGCAAGCTGACGACGCTGATGGTGACGCATTCGATGCGCCAGGCGCTCGATTATGGCCACCGGACGGTGATGCTGCATGGCGGCGAGATCGTGCTCGATGTCGCCGGCGACAGCCGCAAGACATTGCAGGTCGAGGATCTGATCGCGATGTTCCGCAAGATGCGCGGGCAGACGCTGGATGATGACGCCCTGCTGATCGGTTGACGCCGACAGCGTGCTGATCGGCTAGGCCGACAGCGGGCTGATCGGGTAAACCGACAGCGTGCCGATCGGCTAAGGCCGACGGCGGGCGGACCGACTAAATGTCTGCGGGCTATTTCGCTTGGGTGAGCAGGATCTTCGCGGCGAAGACCGAGAAGACGCCGGCGAAGGTATAGTCCATGCCGCGCAGCACTTTCTTGTTATTCTGCAGCCAGGAGGCCAGCCAGTCGGCGGCAAAGACGACGCTGGCGTTGACCGGCATGCCGATCAGGATGAAGCAGAAGCCGAGAAAGAGCAGCTTTTGGGTGACGGCTGGATCGCCGGCGCTGACGAACTGCGGCAGGAAGGTCATGAAGAAGATGATGACCTTGGGGTTCAGAAGATTGACCCAGAAGCCCGACGAGATGTTCGAAAGTGGCGTGCCCTTCTGCTCCTCGACCTTGGCGACGGTGAGCTTCGAACCGAAGCGGATCGCCTGCACCGCCAGCCAGAGCAGATAGGCGGCACCGCCGGTCTTCAGGATCAGGAAGGCGGTCGGCGAGGCGGTGATCAGCGCCGAAATGCCGAAAGCGACCAGCATGGTGTGGACGACGATGCCGAGGCTGGTGCCGACGACAACGAAGAGGGCCGCCTTCTTGCCCTGGGCCAGCGCGCGGCTGATCGACAGCGTCATGTCGGGGCCTGGGGTCGCCGCAAGCAGCAGCGTCGCGGCGGCAAAGGCGAGAAGGGTCGGCAGGCTGGGCAGGAAATCCATGACACACTCTGAAAGCCGGAAAGGATCTGGGATCTCTTACCCGGCTTTCAGAAAATTACCAATCAAACCTTCTGATGGTGCCGATTACTTCTGGTCGAGGAAGGCCTTGAACTTGTCGGCGAAGTCCTTGTGCCAGCGTGACAGCGGCGGACGATTCTCGATGATATCGCCGGCCGCCCAGGCCATTCGGCGTTCGTCGACCGGACGCGCCACGTCATTGTCGGGGCAGAGAATATAGAAATCGCCGCGTTCGAGGCTTTCGACCATGAAATCGATGGTCTGTTCCGGCGTCCAGGCGGCAGCCGGTTTTTCCGCGCGGTCGCCCTTGGTGAGGCCGGTGAAGACGAAGCCGGGGATCAGAAGATGGGCGGAGATCTTTCCGCCTTCGGTGTTGCGAAGCTCATGCTGCAACGCTTCGGTGAAGACTTTCACACCAGCCTTGGAGATGTTGTAGGCGGGGTTGCCGGGCGGTGTGGTGATGCCCTGCTTGGAGCCGGTGTTGATGATCAGGCCTGGCTCGCCGTGCGACAGCATCTTCGGGCCGAAGGTGCGTGTGCCGTTGATCACACCCATCAGGTTGACGGCGAAGATATGGTCCCAGTTCGCCTGCGGGCTGAAGATCGAGGTTTCCGGGCCGATGCCGGCATTGTTCATCAGCACGTGCACACGGCCGAAACGCTGGAGCACGGCGCGCTCGAGCGCCTCCAGGGATTCTTTGACTGCGACGTCGGTCTCGACCGCCATCACATTTTCCTCGCCGGCAATGGCCTTGAGTTCGTTGGCGGCGTCGGCCAGCCGATCGCCGCCGAGATCGGCGATGGCGACGCTCATGCCGCGTCCGGCGAAATATTTCGCCGCGGCAAGACCGATGCCGGAGGCGCCGCCGGTGATGACGGCAACATTGGACTTCTTGAAAATGTCTTGAATATTCGTCACGGGGCAGCCTCTCCTCGAGCATTTGCGGACGCTGGCGAATATGGGCTCCGCTTTCGCGCTGTCAAACGGTATCGGCACTATCAGCGTCGCACTTGGCCTTGCGTCACGCGCCAATCTCGCTAAAAGTGCCGCGACACCGGGTTTTCGCCGGCCTTTTATGCAACGGACCTCATCATCATGGCATCATACAAAGACGTGAAGAAAGTCGTTCTCGCCTATTCCGGCGGCCTCGACACCTCGATCATCCTGAAGTGGCTGCAGACGGAACTCGGCGCCGAAGTCGTCACCTTCACCGCCGATCTCGGCCAGGGCGAAGAGCTGGAGCCGGCGCGCAAGAAGGCCGAGATGCTCGGTATCAAGGAGATCTATATCGAGGATGTGCGCGAGGAATTCGTGCGCGATTTCGTCTTCCCGATGTTCCGCGCCAATGCCGTTTACGAGGGCGTCTACCTGCTCGGCACCTCGATCGCCCGGCCTCTGATTTCCAAGCACCTGATCGATATTGCCCGCAAGACGGGTGCGGATGCGATTGCCCATGGCGCGACCGGCAAGGGCAACGACCAGGTCCGTTTCGAACTGTCGGCCTATGCCCTGAACCCCGACATCAAGATCATCGCGCCGTGGCGCGACTGGGCGTTCAAGAGCCGCACCGACCTGCTGGCCTTCGCCGAACAGCATCAGATCCCGGTTGCCAAGGACAAGAAGGGTGAGGCGCCGTTCTCCGTCGACGCCAACCTTCTGCATTCCTCTTCCGAGGGCAAGGTTCTCGAGGACCCCTCTCAGGAAGCGCCTGAATATGTGCATATGCGCACCATTTCGCCTGAGGCCGCACCCGACAAGGCGACGACCATCAAGGTCGGCTTCGAGAGAGGTGACGCGGTTTCGATCAATGGCGTGCGCATGAGCCCGGCGACGCTGCTCGCGACGCTCAACAATTACGGCCGTGACAACGGCATCGGCCGTCTCGACCTGGTCGAGAACCGCTTTGTCGGCATGAAGTCGCGCGGCGTCTACGAGACACCAGGCGGCACGATCCTGCTCTCGGCGCATCGCGCCATCGAATCGATCACCCTCGATCGCGGTGCCGCCCATCTCAAGGACGAGATCATGCCGCGCTACGCCGAGCTGATCTATTACGGCTTCTGGTTCTCGCCGGAGCGCGAGATGCTGCAGGCGCTGATCGACAAGAGCCAGGAGCATGTCGAAGGCGAAGTGACCCTGAAGCTCTACAAGGGCAATGTCATGGTCATCGGCCGCGAAAGCGAAAAGTCGCTCTATTCCGACAAGCTCGTCACCTTCGAGGACGATCAGGGCGCCTACGACCAGAAGGATGCGGCCGGCTTCATCAAGCTCAATGCGCTGCGCCTGCGCACGCTCGCCAAGCGCAACCTCGTGAAATAATCACGGTTCACCTTCGAACCGGATATCAGCCCGCCGGCATTGCCGCGCGGGCTCTTTTATTGCTCCGCGATTCACGCGGCGACTGCATCCACATGCAGCCTGACATCACCGCGACGCGGTCCCCAGCTTTCGGCCCAGAGCGGCAAGCCGACAAGATTGGCTATGCGCGATGCCGCTTTGGCAGGGTCTAGCCGCATTCCCTCTCCGTTATCCGTCACGGCAAAGCCATCGTCCGCCTGATCGAGACAAGTCACTGCCAGCCCGGCTTTGACGGCGATACCGCCGCGGTCCAATGCCAGATCGTGTGCAATGGCCTCGCGCAACACGCCGAGATCGAGCGGGGCGAGCCTTAAGGTACCCTGCCACTCGTTTGGCGCATTGGTGGGATCTGCGACATTGATGCCGGGGAGCGCGGAAACTTCGCCCTTGAGGGGCCCTGCGCCATGCCGGGTGGTGTAGCAGCGCGTCGCATATGTTGCGTCCAGCTCTGTGATACCGGCCTCGACGGCGATAGCGAGCATGTTCGCGAGCCCGGTATTCGAACGGGTGACGTGTGGAAAGGCGCCACTATCCTGATCGAGCAGCAAACCTTGGGCGGCCTCGAAGATGATGGTGCCGCGTTCGCACAGCCGTCGGTCGGGCCAGAGCGTGACGCGGTCGAGATAGGCGGCGCAATCGGCCTCGAAGTGGCCGATGGTGATGTCGTCGGCCAGCGCGGTGGCGAGTTCCGCGGGCAAGGCGGTGATGCCCAGCGCGGCAAGCCGGACTGGTACCCAGGCGTCGCGGATGGAGACAAGGCGGGCGCGCAGATCGGGGCGGAACAGATCCTTCGTCGAGAGGGCGAAATCCGGGCGCAGATTGCGCTCGATGGTCTCGCCGAAGCCGAGGCCGCAACTGCCGTGGCGGGCGGTGCCGCGTGCCAGCTCCAAGGCCTGGTTGATGATGACGTCGAACGGCGTCGTTACCAAGGCACGTGGATCGCTGCTGATCTTCGGCGTCACACCAAGCTGGCCGAGGGCCGCCAGCTCGTCGAGCAGCAGCATCGGATGGGCGACGAAGAAACGGCTGAAATGTGTGGCCGCCCCGGCAAAGCTGCCGGAGCCGACATGATGAAAGACATGGCGGGCGCCCGCGGCACCAACCACGGTGTGGCCGGCTTGGGCGCCGCCATTGCTGCGAACCACCACGGCCCCCTGCGTGGCCGCGGCAAGGCAATCGACCATCAGTCCTTTGCCTTCATCGCCATAAAGCGCGCCGATCACGGCCTGTGCTTGGGTACTCATCATGCTGCTCCTCAAGATGGCGCCCAGAGCCATCGCCCCGGGCTTTGGAAGGTCTGGCTTAGAAGAAGGGCAGCAGGCGCCGCTTCGGACGAATGCCGATGGCCTTGGCGACGGCTGCCGCTGCCGCACCGGGCCAGCTGGCGGCCACGTCGCCCGGATCCCGACCCTCGGTGATCTCGATGATCGAAACCACCAGTTCGGCGATGCGTCTGTGATCATCGAGCACGAAAGTGCGGCCGGGTAGCAATGGCTGCCAGCTCTCGAGCACCCGGTCGAGCCTGGTGGCCGCATAGCCCTCGCGGATGACGATGTGGAAGACCTCGTAGGACCTCTGCGCCATCGCAAGGCATTCCCGGGCGCTTAGACCGCGCGGCGGTTCGATGCCGAAGATGCGCGCGATCTGGTGGGCGGCCAGGCCGTTGTGAACCGGTTCGTCGCCAATGGTGAAGAGATAGCCCTTGCGGCCGCGCTTTTCGAAGGCATCGGTCGAGGTCTTGAGGGCCGCCAGAAGGTGGGCGGCGCTGTAGCTCTCGCCATCATTGCCACCGCCGTTGCCTTCCAACCACAAGGCACGGATCTGGCTGGCAAGCGAGATATCGGCCTCGAACTGGGTGGCCTGCAGAGGTGCCACATCGGTAAACGCATCTCCGACCGCTGCCACCATGATATGCGGATCGGACACCGGGCGGCGGTCGTAGATCTCCGATGTCAGGGTGATGAGCCCGCCGCGCATGAGCTCGTGAGCGATCATGCCCATCGAGCCAGTTACATCCGAGGCTAGAATAATCGGGGTCGATTGCGGATTGTAGGCGCTGTCGCGGCTCTCGCGGGTGGAAAAACGCGCCGGATCGAACTGCGGATCGATGCCGGTGGCACCGAATACCTCGGACCGGCTGCGGCCATCCACATGGCGCGCATTGTAGGCGGCCCAGTCGGCCGTGCTGAAACGTCCCATACCCATGGCATCACTCCTTTGCTTAGTGCCTGGCGATCGGCTCCGGTGTCACCCGCCGCCTTTCGTTGATCATGATATAAACTTGCAAAGTGCATTTTGCAAGTTGCTATTTGCAAATTGTTATTTTTGCGGTCGGCCGCTATGAGGGCCAGGACAACACTGGCCGGGAGGATGCTGATGGCAGAGGATGAATTTGCACGGCCGATCGTGACAGTCGACATCGTTTTGCTGACGCTGCACGAAGGACGATTGTGTGTCGCGTTGCTGCCGCGGTCCGCCGAGCCGTTTGCCGGCGTTCCGGCGCTGATTGGCGGCTATGTGCATACGGACGAGGATGTCGATGCGGAGGCAGCCGTGCGGCGCATCCTCAAGGCCAAGGCAGGGCTCGAGGGCATATTCTTCGAACAGCTCGGAACCTTCGCTTCGGCGCGGCGCGACCCCCGCGACTGGTCGGTATCGATTGCGTATTTTGCATTGGTCCCACAGGGAGCACTGGCTGGCGGCACAAGCCCTCTCGAATTGCGGCCGGCCGAGGCGGCAGGCGAACTGCCCTTCGACCACAATGGGATCGTCACCGCCGCGCTGGAGCGGTTGCGCGGCAAGGGCGCATACTCGACCATTCCCGCGAGGCTGCTTCCAGAGGTCTTCACAATGTCGGAACTGCAGGCAATCTATGAAATGGTCATGGGTGAACGGCTGGATCAAAGTGCCTTTCGCCGCAAGATCAACGATCTCGATCTTCTCGAAACGGTCGAGGGCGAAAAGCGGCAGACCGAGCGGGCCCGGCGACCGACGACACTCTATCGGTTGAAGACGCCAGTTGCTGTGTTCGATCGAAGAATTTGAGTGCATCGGCTGCCCCGTTCTAATCGAATGAGTGGCGGACTGCACGGCGAAGCATCCGCTGTGGGAGAGACGTTGCCGCTATGGCATCTCCTTTCGTGGCCACGTAGCCACCCTTGACGGATGGCCGTGATCGCTTAGTCTGCTGTCTTCATCCTCCGGAGCATTTCCATGACGCAGTCTTTGCTCTTCGGCGCCTTCCTGGCGGCGCTCTTCTACGTGCTCATTCCAGGACCTGCCTTCCTGCAGCTCCTCGGCATCGGCGCCGGGCAGGGCCGCAAGGCCGGCGCTTTCTTCATGATGGGGCATCTGGTCGGGGATCTTATCTGGTCGTCGCTGGCGCTGATCGCGATCGTCGGCGCAAAGACGATCGGAACCTTCGTCTTCGACTTGCTCGGCCTTGCCTGCGGTTTCTACCTCGCCTGGATCGGCTGGAGCGCGGTCAATGCCAAGCCGAAAGCGGAAGGGCAGGCGCTTGTTGTGGTCGAGCGGCCGTTTCGTCGTGGTCTGATCTTCGGCGTCACCAATCCGAAGGGTTATCCGGTGGCGCTCGCCACTTTCACCGCGCTGGTTGCAGGCTCGGCCGGCGCGCTTGATTTCGAGGCGTTGCCGGTGCTTCTCGGCGTGTCGTTCGTCGGTTTCGTGACTGCCGACATCATCCTGATCGGCATCATCGGCGCCGGTACGGTGCGGCGCTTCTATCGCGCCCATGAGCGGTTGATCGTGCGCTGCTCCGGCGTGCTTTTCATGGGGTTTGCCGCCCAGGCGCTCTGGCACGCAACGCCCGGCCTGCTCGGCTGGCGCAAGGCCTGATTAAAGCGCGTCGCGCCAAATTTGAAACATGCGACGCGCTTGTCTTTGATTTATCTATGTCGTTATCCGAAATCCGCTCACACTTTTCGGCGTCATGCTCCGATCAGCCATCCAAGAAATTGACGATCGATTTCAGCGTCTGGACCTCGTCAGCATCGCCGATCGACATGGCGACTTGCAACTGGTTTTTGTAATAATCGAGGAAATTGAAGCTGGTGCCGTCGGTGACGCTGGAGAGATCGATGACGTTGCCGAGCGGATCGATCGCGTGCATGGGTAGCGGTTCGGAGATCGCCGCGTAGGTATTCTGATCGATCAGGCCGCTGTCGAAACTCTGGCGTGCGTAATTGCGCAGCTCTCCGGGGCTGACCGCGGTGAAATCCGGGCCTTCGCCAACTTCGTCTTCGATCTGGAACGAGGCCGGGGCGGCAGCTCTGGTCTCGATTTCAATATCAGAGGTCTTCGAACTTTTTGCGTTATTCGGATTGTTTTTAAAAAGCAAACTCTGAGAAGACCGCACAGAAAAAATTTCCATGGCGCATGTCCCCTTACAAGAAGAACATCGGAAAACTAGCGCCTGCGCGTGATTCGCGTCAATCGTTAACGATTGGTTAATTTTCACGTATCAATTGTTGTCCACCAGATTTGACGGACGTCCATCAGATTGGCAGACGGGGCAAAAGGCCCTACCCGGCAACATACCAATTTCACGACGGCTCTCCTATATTGACGATCCATCTGCATGCCAAAAGGAATTCTCCGATGCCTTCTCCACATGATTTCAATCCGGCGCTGGTGACCTGGGACGGTCTTCACGGCCTGCCGCGTTTCGATGCCCTGGATGACGGTGATTTTGCCGCCGCCTTCGAGGCCGCACTTGCCGCGCATGAAAGGGAAATCGACGAAATTGCCGGAAACGGCGATGCGCCGACATTCGCCAATACGGTCGTGGCGCTGGAGATTGCCGGCGACGCACTCTCGCGTGTCTCGGCGCTGTTCTGGAACAAGGCAGGTGCACATACCAATGATGTGATCCAGGCGCTGGAGCGGGAGATCTCGCCGAAGATGTCGCGCCACTATTCGAAGATCGGGATGAATGCAGCACTTTTTGCCCGCATCGACACGCTCTGGGAGAATCGCGAGACGCTTGGCCTGACGCTCGAACAGACACGCGTGCTGGAACGCCACTGGAAAGGTTTCGTCAAATCGGGCGCCAAGCTTGACAAGGCCGAGCAGGAAAAACTCGCCGCGATCAATGAAAAGCTTGCCGGCCTCGGAACGCAATTCGGCCAGAACGTGCTGGCCGACGAGAAAGCCTGGGCACTGGTCCTTTCGGACAGCGCCGAGCTCGAGGGCCTGCCGGAATTCCTTCGTGACGCGATGGCGGCGGCAGCGCGCGAACGCGGCGAAGAGGGCAAATATGCGGTGACGCTGTCACGCTCGATCATCGAGCCCTTCCTCACCTTTTCGGAGCGCCGCGATCTGCGCGAGCAGGCTTTCAAGGCGTGGGTGGCGCGCGGCGAAAATGACGGGGAGACGGATAACCGCGCCGTCATCAGGGAAACGCTGGCGCTGCGCCATCAGGTAGCGACGCTGCTTGGCTACGGCAATTTCGCCGAGCTGAAGCTCGACAACACGATGGCGAAGACGGCGGATGCGGTGAACGGCCTGCTGAGGGCTGTCTGGGCGCGGGCGGTGAAACGCGCCGGCGAGGAGGAGACCGATATCGCGGCACTGATCGCCGAAGAGGGCCGGAACCACGAGGTGATGCCCTGGGACTGGCGCCACTATGCCGAAAAGATCCGCGCACGGAAGTTCGATTTCTCCGAAGCCGAGCTCAAGCCCTATCTGCAGCTCGAGAAGATCATCGAAGCCTGCTTCGACGTGGCCGGCCGGCTGTTCGGCATCCGGGCCGTCGAGAAGAAGGGCGTGGCCGCCTATCACCCTGATGTCAGGGTGTTCGAAATCAGGGACCGCGAGGACAAGCTCGTCGCTCTCTTCCTCGGCGATTATTTCGCCCGCAGTTCGAAACGCTCAGGCGCCTGGATGAGCTCACTGCAATCGCAACACAGGCTGGAGCTGAAGGACGGCCGCCACGGCGAATTGCCGATCATCTATAATGTCTGCAACTTCGCCAAGCCGGCGGAAGGCAAGCCGGCGCTGCTGTCGCTCGATGATGCCCGCACCCTGTTTCATGAATTCGGCCATGCGCTGCATGGCATGCTTTCGAACGTCACCTATCCCTCGGTAGCGGGCACCGGCGTTTCGCGCGATTTCGTCGAGCTGCCGTCGCAGCTCTACGAGCACTGGCTGACGGTGCCCGATATTCTGAAGCGTTATGCCGTACATGTTGAAACCGGCGAGCCGATGCCGCAGGCCCTGCTCGACAAGGTGCTTGCAGCCCGCACCTTCAATGCCGGCTTCAATACGGTCGAGTTCACCTCGTCGGCGCTGGTCGACATGGCGTTTCACACGAGAACGACCGTCGAGGACCCGATGGCGGTGCAAGGTGAGGTGCTGGCCGAGATCGGCATGCCGAAGTCGATCGTCATGCGCCATGCGACGCCGCACTTCCAGCACATCTTTTCCGGCGGGTATTCGGCCGGCTATTACTCCTACATGTGGTCGGAGGTGCTCGACGCCGACGCCTTCGCCGCCTTCGAGGAGACGGGAGACGCCTTCAACGGTGAGATGGCGCGCAAGCTCAAGGACAATATCTATTCCGTCGGCGGTTCGGTCGATCCGGAGGACGCCTACAAGGCCTTCCGCGGCAAACTGCCGAGCCCGGATGCGATGCTCGTCAAAAAAGGACTTTCGACCTTCGAGGAATTGACAGGCAGCGACGCCTAAGACAATTTGATGACATGCGATGATGCGGCGGGGCGACAGCCTTGCCGCAGCTTTTGCGCGTTCCCCCCTTTCGCAAACGCAAAAAAAACTGTATGGACGCCCCAAACTAATAGGCGCGCCCTCTAGAGCGTGCGCCCCAGCTTCAGAGATTTCACATATGGCACTTCGCAATATCGCGATCATCGCGCACGTTGACCATGGCAAAACGACCCTGGTGGATGAGCTTCTCAAGCAGTCCGGCTCGTTCCGCGAAAATCAGCGTGTCGCTGAGCGCGTGATGGACTCGAACGATCTCGAAAAAGAACGCGGCATCACCATTCTCGCCAAGGCGACCTCGGTGGAATGGAAGGGTGTCCGCATCAACATCGTCGACACCCCCGGCCACGCCGACTTCGGTGGTGAAGTCGAGCGCATTCTCTCGATGGTGGATGGCGCGATCGTTCTCGTCGATGCGTCCGAAGGCCCGATGCCGCAGACCAAGTTCGTGGTCGGCAAGGCGCTGAAGGTTGGCCTTCGCCCGATCGTCGCGATCAACAAGATCGACCGTCCGGATGGCCGCCACGAAGAAGTCATCAACGAAGTCTTCGACCTCTTTGCAAACCTCGACGCGACCGACGAGCAGCTCGACTTCCCGATCCTCTACGGTTCGGGCCGCGACGGCTGGATGAACGTCAATCCGGAAGGTCCGAAGGATCAGGGTCTTACGCCGCTTCTCGACCTGGTGCTCAAGCATGTTCCGGAGCCGACCGTCCACGAAGGTCCGTTTACGATGATCGGTACGATCCTCGAAGCCAACCCCTTCCTCGGCCGCATCATCACCGGTCGTATCAATTCCGGTTCCATCAAGCCGAACCAGGCCGTGAAGGTTCTCCACGCCGACGGCAAGACGATCGAAACCGGCCGTATTTCCAAGATCCTCGCCTTCCGCGGCATCGAGCGCACGGCAATCGACGAAGCGCATCAGGGCGATATCATCGCGATCGCCGGCCTTTCCAAGGGCACGGTCGCCGACACCTTCTGCGATCCTTCGATCACAATACCGCTGCCGGCGCAGCCAATCGATCCGCCGACCGTCACCATGTCCTTCATCGTCAACGATAGCCCGCTGGCGGGCACCGAAGGCGACAAGGTGACCTCACGCGTCATCCGCGACCGTCTCTTCAAGGAAGCAGAAGGCAACGTCGCCCTGAAGATCGAAGAAGCCGAAGGCAAGGATTCGTTCTACGTGTCCGGCCGCGGCGAACTTCAGCTCGCCGTTCTGATCGAAACCATGCGTCGCGAAGGCTTCGAGCTTGCCGTGTCGCGTCCGCGTGTCGTGATGCACAAGGATGAAAGCGGCCAGCTTCTTGAGCCGGTCGAGGAAGTCGTCATCGACGTCGACGAAGAACATTCCGGTGTCGTCGTGCAGAAGATGTCCGAGCGCAAGGCCGAAATGGTCGAGCTGCGTCCGTCGGGCGGCAACCGTCTGCGCCTGCGTTTCTACGCACCGACCCGTGGCCTGATTGGCTACCAGTCGGAACTGCTGACGGATACGCGCGGCACGGCGATCATGAACCGCCTGTTCCACGACTACCAGCCCTACAAGGGTGTGATCGGTGGCCGCATCAACGGCGTGCTGCTCGCCAACGCTCCCGGCGAAGCCGTCGCCTATGCGATGTTCAACCTGGAAGATCGCGGCCCGATGATTATCGAGCCGGGCGAAAAGGTCTATGCCGGCATGATCATCGGCATCCATTCGCGCGACAACGACCTTGAAGTCAACGTCCTGAAGGGCAAGCAGCTCACCAACATCCGCGCCGCCGGCAAGGACGAAGCGGTGAAGCTGACGCCGCCGATCCGCATGACGCTTGATCGCGCTCTCTCCTGGATCCAGGATGACGAGCTGATGGAAGTGACACCGAAGAATATTCGTCTGCGCAAGATGTATCTCGACGCAAACGATCGCAAGCGTTTCGAAAAGTCGAAGGCCGCTCTCTGAGAGCCTGGAGCGCGTCGCACTCTTTCAGAAATCCTTAGAAACCCCGGCCTTCACGCCGGGGTTTTTTATTGTGCGCCGCGTCGATTCCATCTTGTGACAATCGTTAAAAAAGCGTTAACTTTTGATCGTCGTCCACATATCAAGTCTGTGGGCAATCGATCACAATGCCGCTGTGCATATGGTTAATTGCCCTCGGCGGGACCAGAGTAAACGTTATGAAGACGTTGTCGATCGATGTCCGGCGGGCCGAGCCGCAAGATGCCCGAGCCATATCGGAAACACACAGGCTTGCCTGGCAACACACCTATGCGGGCATCATTCCCCATCGCGCGCTGACGCAGATGATCGAGCGTCGCGGCGAAAGCTGGTGGCGCAAGGCAACGCGCGGCCCGGCAACGCTGCTGGTTCTCGATGTTGCCGGGACAGTCGCCGGCTACGCGACGCTCGGCCTCAACCGCGCCCGCGCCTTGCCGCAGGAAGGCGAGATTTACGAGCTTTATCTTCGGCCTGAGTATCAGGGCATCGGCCTCGGCAGGATGCTGTTCGGCGAGGCGCGCCGGCTCTTGAAGTCGCTCGGCTGCAACGGGCTGGTTGTCTGGTGCCTCGAGGAAAACGAGAACGCCAGCGACTTCTACCGCAATCATGGCGGCGTCGATTTCTGCGAAGGCATGGAAAGTTTCGACCACAGGCAATTGAAGAAGATCGGCTTCATCTGGAGCTGAGCGGCTGCGTCATTCCCTATATTAGGCAGCACTTCAAACGCTGCAGCGGCCTTTGCGCTTCTGAAAAGTGCGCGGCGCTGGAGTCAGCCTACGACTATCTCCTATTAGAAACTTTTGATGTGAATGTGCGCCGGTGCAGTTAAGCATTGACGCTGTGCCATGTTGCGTTGCCACATGAAACTGATTATCTGGCTGCCAGCAAATTCAACCTCGCGGGAGTTTCTTATGCGCATCGACGCCATTTCAATCGGCAACAATCCACCTGAGGACGTCAACGTTATCGTCGAGGTTCCGGTCGGCGGTCATCCCATCAAGTATGAGATGGACAAGGAAGCCGGCACGCTGGTGGTCGATCGTTTCCTCTATACGCCGATGACCTATCCGGGCAATTATGGTTTCGTGCCGCACACGCTGTCGGAAGATGGCGACCCGATCGACGTACTGATCGCCAGCACCCGCCCGCTGGTTCCAGGCTGCGTCATCAATGTGCGCCCGATCGGCGTCCTGAAGATGGAAGACAATTCCGGCAAGGACGAGAAGATCATTGCCGTGCCGTCGCCGAAGCTGACGCTGCGCTATGAGAAGGTAAAGGACTACACCGATCTTCCCGAGATCACGCTGAAGCAGATCGAGCACTTCTTCGAGCACTACAAGGATCTGGAGCCCGGCAAGTGGGTGAAGATCTTCGGCTGGGGTGACTCCAAGGAAGCCGGAGAACTCATCCTTGAAGCCGTCGAGCGCGCCAAGAAGAAAGGCTGATTGTTCAGCCTAAAAATATCTCGAGCTTTTTTACCAAATCCTCCGGGTCGCCCTCGATCCGGAGGATTTTTTTGCGCGCGGTCTCACCCGAGACGAGGCTGACGCTGGATTTGGGAATGCGCAGGGATTTTGCGATCAAAAGGATGAGTGCCTTGTTGGCCTTGCCTTTCTCGGGCACGGCAGTGACGCGTGCCTTCAGGAACGCTTCACCCTCGCCGTTGGCCTCGATGCCATCGATCGCGTCCCGCCCGCCATTCGGCGTCAGCCGGACGGCGAGGCGCAGATGGCCATCGAAAAGGCTCCAGGGACGGCTCAAGCGACCAGCGGGTACAGCGTGGTCCAAAGCAAGGTGCGCAGGAAGAAGATGATCAGCAGCAGGATGATCGGCGAAATGTCGATGCCGCCAAGGTTCGGCAGCAGGCGACGGATCGGCTTCAGCACCGGTTCGGTGACATTATAGAGGAATGTGCCGACCGAATTGACGAACTGATTGCTGGAATTGATAACATTGAAGGCATAGAGCCAGGAAAAAATCGCACTGGCAATCAGGATCCAGGTGTAAATATTCAAAGCCAAATCAATGGTTTGAAACAGCGCAAACATCGTCGTCTCCAATTCGTTGTTGACAGACATGTAGACATTGGCGACTAAACGAGCAAGTGCCGTGTGGAAACGCACGGTGAATCATGTTTAACGGGCGGCTTTGCCGCTATTCCGGCGCCCGTCTCCTCGGAAAACCTCCATGTCGTTTTCGCCCACCGGAGACCGTTTTGCCGCGTTCCGGCATTCGTCCTACACGCGGTTCTTCTTCGCGCGCTTCCTGCTTTCCTTCTCGCAGCAGATCGTCAGCGTCGCCGTCGGCTGGCAGATGTACGATCAGACGGGCAGCGCGATCTATCTCGGCTTGATCGGTCTCGTGCAGTTCCTGCCGTCGCTGCTGCTCATCCTCGTCACCGGTTCGGTGGCCGACCGGTACAATCGCCGGGCGATTGCCGCACTCTGCTCGTTGGTGAGCGCGCTCTGCACGCTGGCGCTGCTGGTTATGACTGTCATGGGGACATTCACGCCCTTGCCTGTTTTCGCGGTGCTTTTGATCTTCGGCATCGAGCGCGCCTTCATGTCCCCGGCGGTGCAGTCGCTGGCACCCAATCTCGTGCCGGAGGAGGCGCTCTCCAATGCCATCGCCTGGAATTCGTCGTCCTGGCAGCTCGCGGCAATCACCGGCCCGGTGCTCGGCGGTCTGCTCTACGGCGTCAGCGCAACGACCGCCTATACGGTGGCGGTGATCTTTTCCGTGCTTGGCGCCGCCCTTCTCTACATGATCCCGAAACCGGTGCAGAAGACGACCGGCGAGACCAAGAGCTGGGCGATGATCCTTGGCGGCTTCAGTTTCATCCGCGCCGAAAAGGTGGTGCTCGGCGCGATCTCGCTCGATCTCTTCGCTGTGCTGCTCGGCGGCGCGACGGCACTGATGCCGATTTTTGCACGCGATATCCTCACTCTCGGTCCCTGGGGTCTCGGACTGCTGCGCGCCGCACCCGGCCTTGGCGCCATCGTCATGGCGGTCTTGCTTGCCGCCTATCCGCTCAAACATCGCGCCGGCATCTACATGTTCATCGGCGTCGCCCTGTTCGGCGTCGGAACGATCATCTTCGGCGTCTCGACCAACACCGAAGTCTCGATCGCGGCGCTGGCGCTGATGGGGGCGGCCGACATGGTGTCGGTCTATGTCCGCGAGAGCCTGATTGCGCTCTGGACGCCGGATCAGCTGCGCGGCCGCGTCAATGCGGTCAACATGGTTTTCGTCGGCGCTTCGAACGAGCTTGGTGAATTCAGGGCGGGTACGATGGCGGCGATTTTCGGCGCGGTGCCGGCGGTCGTCATCGGCGGGATCGGAACGCTTGTCGTGGCGGCGATTTGGGCTTCGAGTTTCCCCAAGCTGCGCAGGATCGATACGCTGGACGCGCCCACTCCATAGTCGGAATCGACTATGCGCGGATGGCGATAGAGGACGTCGCCTTCGCCGTCTTTCCCTCGAACACGATGTCGAGAAATTCGGTCAACCAGGTTTTCAGCGGCGCGTCGAACAGCATGCGGCCTTCGAGATGTTCGCGGCCCTGCTGGGCATTCGGCAGGATGAAGCGATGGGCGCCATGCACGACCCAGCGATGCATCATCACCCGGGTCAGTTCGGCGTGGAACTGCAGGCCCCAGGCATTGCCGTCGTAGCGGAAGGCCTGGTTCGGATAGGCATCGCCTTCGGCCAGGAGGTCGGCGCCGCGCGGCAGCTCGAAGCCCTCGCGGTGGAAATGATAGACCATTCTCGGCCAGTGCATCAGCAGTCGGCCCTTCTCGGTTGGGTGCAGCGGATACCAGCCGATCTCCGTCGAGCCGTCAGCATTCGACTGTACCTTGCCGCCAAGATGATGCACGAGCATCTGCGCGCCGAGGCAGATGCCGAGGTAGGGGCGTCTTTCCCGCAGGGGAACGTCGATCCAGTCGATTTCCTTCTTGATGAAGTCATCGGGATCATTGGCGCTCATCGGCCCGCCGAAGACGACGGCGCCGGCATGGTCTTTAAGTGTTGTCGGAAGCGGCTGGCCCAGAACCGGGCGACGGATATCGAGGCGATAGCCCTTTTCGACCAGCAATTGGCCGACGCGGCCGGGGCTCGACCGCTCCTGATGCAGGACGATGAGGATCGGGCGCCCGTCGCGGTTCTGGTTTTGCTCAGTCGGTATCATCTTGCGCAACCTGGACATCCGTCACCCTGGCGGCGGCCTCCTGCCGCTTCTGGATGCGCTCGCGCGAGGAGACGCCGAGCAGATCGGCGATACGCCAGATCACATGGTCTTCCATCTCGCTGCGTTCGCCATCGGCATAGACGATGTCCCAGAGGACGCCGATCAGCTCGAGGCGTTGCTCGGTATTGAGATGACGTTTCAGGTCGGCGGTGAAGCGATAATAGTCGACGGCGGAGCTTTCGGCCTCAAGGCCGGCGGCTATCAGAGCATCGAGCTGCTTGCCGTCCAGTGCATACTGCTCCTTCAGGAGCTTGCGCAGCCGCTTCTTCTCGCTGGCTTTGATCTGACCGTCTGCCTCCATGACCTGCATGCAGAGCGCTGCCACTGCGATGCGGGGATCATCAGGGGCAAAACCTTTCTTCGGGTGGTCGGCGGTGAGATTCTGGAAGAATGCCTGAAAGCGTTCGAACATGCGGTTTTCGTTCCATTTCAGAAAAGGCGGAGCCGTGTCTTGGGTTCCGGTTCCACCCTGGGATCGCGAACGCCGGGATCATCCGGCAGTCCGCCAAAGAAAGGTTTTGCCTCGCTCGGCGCGGGCGCTTTATCGCCCGCGGCCGGGTCGGCGGGTTTCGGTTTTGCCAATGTCGGTGCCGGTGCCGGCGTGGGGCGCACAGCCTCGGCAATCGTCGCGGCGCGTTCCAGCTCAATGATGCGATGGTCGTTAACCGGGCTTTCCGGCCTGACGTCACGCAGCGGCGGCAATGTCTTCAAAGCCGTTTCGATCGAGGCCGGTGCCGAACCGTCTTCGAGCGGACCCTCGATCTGGCCGAAGGGCGCCTTCCATTCGAAGGCGTCGAGACGGCCGGTCACGGGCGATACCGGCAGCCATTTGTCGGACACGAAGCCGTCTGCCACCCAGGCCGGATCGCGCGGCGCCTTGAGCGCCTGGGCCAGCCAATGGCGTACGCGACCCTGGTCTCCGGTCTCGGCTTCTTCGATGTCGGCCAAGAGCAGGTAGGCGGCTTCACGCGGCTGCATGCGCGCCGCTGCTTCCGCCTTGGCGCGAGCCTTGGCGAATTCCTGCGCGTCGAGGGCTGCCTGGGCGACGACGAGAAGGGATTCGACGTTGTTCGGGCGCTGCCCTTCCAGCCGTTCGGCACGCTTCAGCCGGTCGAGCGTGGAATCGCCGCTGCGGGCCCGGACATAGGCTTGGCCGATCTCAGGATGCGGCGCCGATTTCCATGCCTGTTCGAGGATCGAGGCGGCCTTGCGCACGCCGCCTTCGCGGAACAGCGCCTTTGCGGCAATGAGAGCGGCCGGAATGAAATCGGCGGCAAGCTTCAGCGCCTGCAGGGCGTCGTCGCGGGCACCTGTCGGGTTGCTTTCCAGCTTCTCGGCGGCGCGCGCGGTCAGGAGGACGGCGTGCAAACGGTTGGCTTCGGCCTTTTCGACGACGCGGGCGGCCTTTTGCTGTTCGAGCAGGCGGATCGCATCATCCCAGCGGCCGGCCTGGCTGCGATATTCGAGGGTCGCCTGTGCGGCCCAGGGCAGATATGGCGCGTTGTCGGCAGCCTTTTCGGCATATTGGCGGGCCGCCTCGTTGGCCCCGAGACGGCGGGCTTCCAGATAGAGGCCGCGCAGGCCGAGTTCGCGCGTCTCTGGATCGTTGGCCATCGCCTCGAACTTGGCGCGCGCCTCATCATGGCGGCCTTCGATCAGGGCGGCCTGGGCCTCGAGCAGGTTGATCAGTGGTTCCTGATCGGCGCGGATGAGGCCACGCGAGCGGGCGGCCATCTTGCGGGCAAGCAACGCATTGCCGGCGCCGGCGGCGATGAGGCCGGTCGACAGTGCCTGATAACCGCGGTCCCGCTTGCGGGCGCGGAAATAACGCGTCACCGAATACGGTGAGGTCCAGATGAGACGGACGAACCACCAGGCGATCATCACGGCGGCGATGAGGGCGATGATCGCGCTGGCGGCGACGATCAGCCTCGTCTGGTAGATCTGGCCCTCCCAGATCAGCGAGAGGTCACCGGGACGATCGGCAAGCCAGGAGAAGCCATAGGCGAGAAGCAGCACGAAGAGGGCGAAGACGACAAGGCGGATCAGCATGGTCTCATCCTTCCTTGCCGGTGCCGGAAACCGCTTTCGACAGCGCCCCGCCGACCAGTTCCTCGACGCGGATGCGCGCTTCGAGCGATTGCTTGAAGGCGGTGGACGCCTGCTTGCCGAGGGCCGGCAGATTGTTCCATTCGGCGGATGCGCCGGGCAGGTCGCCGCTTTTCACCTTGTCCTCCATGCGGGCGGCGATGGCTTCGACGCTTTCGCCCTCGATATTGCCGACGGGACGGACGCTCACCAGCGATTTGGCGCTCGACATCAACCGGTCCGACCAGCTCTGGTTCGGATCCGGCTGGTTGACGGCTTCGACGATCGCGGTGGCGACATCGGGAACCTCGCCCACCAGCTCGGCGCGTGAGGGAATGCCGGTCTCGGCAAAGGCTCGGAGATCGGCGACGGCCGGATCGTCGGGTGCGACGCCGGCGAAGGTGTCGAGTTCGGCCAGGAAGGGGCCACCACGATCGATCGCCGCCTTCAGGGCGGCAGCGGCGATCGCCCGGGCAACGGCAACGTCCTCGCGCGGTTCGTTCAGCTTCTTTTCGGCCACTTCGAGGCGCTTGGCGATATCGGCGCCGTTCGTCGTCTGCTGCTCGGATGACTGGGCAAGCGTCGAGCGCAGCTGGTCGACCTGACCGGTCAGCTCCGCAATCTTCTGGTTGAGTGCCTCGACGTTAACAGAATCGGCCGGTGCGGCGACCGCGGGGGCCTTCGCAGCCGTTTCCAGCGCAGCGACGCGCTTCTCAAGCTCACCATTATCCGCACTCGCCGGATTGGCGGCAAGGTTGGCGACGGCCTGTTTCAGGCCGTCGATCTCGCCGGCAAGATCGGCCGTTTCCGGCGAGGTCGTCTGCGGCGCGGAGGAGCCCGGGAGGTAACCCGCATATTGGATGGCGCCGGCGCCAAGCAGCGCCACCAGGCCGCCGAAAATGCCGGCGGCAATGAAACCAGAGGTGCCGGCGCTCTTCGGCGCAGGCTGTTCGGGAGGAGGGGTGAAGGAAGGTTCTGGAGCTGCCGGTTCCTCCTCCGGCGCGTCCATCACAGGCTTCTCTTCATCTTCGGCATGCGACGCAGTCTCGGTTTCTGGCGGCAGGCCGACATCGGCGGCAGCGGTGCTGTCGGCGTCGGCGGTTTCATTGTCTACCGGTTTTTCGGTATCGGCTGCAGCGGCGAATTCCTGTGCATCGAGGTCGATCGTGACCGGCTCGTCGGCGCTCTTCGAATGGCGTGGCGGGTTTCCCGATACCATGAGGTCCTCTTTATTCTGCATTGCAACGAAACTAGACAGTGATGCCAGTTAAGGGAAGAGGTTAGATCAAATTTGGGCGGTTAGAGCCGTCAAAGCAGCGACAGAAGACTTTTCTCATCCGCCATCGGTGAAATCTCGACGTTTTTTTTCAGAGCCGTCGGGATGGCTTGCGCCACCGCCTCGCTCAGGCAGAGAAGGCGGATTCCGCTGTGTTCCGGCACGGCCGATTGCAGTTCCGGCGCGCGAAAAAAATCCTCGGCCGTCTGCCGGGAATAGAAGAGAATAGCCTGAGCGTGAGGGCCGGAGAAAATCGATTCGATCTCGGCCGGGCTGGGTACGACCGGTTGCATACGATAACATTCGGCGACGGAAAAATGGATGCCGAGCTCGTGCAACCTTCCTTCAAAAGTCTCGGCGCGCGGGGTGCCAGCAAGGTAGAGCAGCGTGCCCGGTTTCTCCGGCACGACGAGATCGGCGAGATCGCGGCCGTTGCCCTGGGATGAGGCGACCGATCGGAAGCCGAGGCTGCGCGCTTCTTCGGCCGTCGTTTCGCCCACCGCAAAAAGCGGGCGGGCAAGATGCGGGTGAAGTTGCTCCCCGAGCGCGGAGAGGACCCTGATGGCTTCGGCGCTGGTCACCGCAATTGCGCCGCTGGTGGTTGCAAGCGCGGCTAGGGCGGCGGCGCTGTCGTGCAGCGGCTGACGCAGCGGCAGCAGCAGCGGCTCGTGGCCCATATCGCGCAAACGTTGTGCGGTTCTCGTCGCCGAATGCGCGGGGCGGGTGACGAGCACACGCATGGCCGGTTCAGTGCCAGTCGTCGAAAAAGGCGCTGCCGGCCCTTGCACGCACGTCCTGGCCGGCGCGGGTCCCGAGTGCTGCCGCATCGCGGCGGTGGCCATCGGTCGTCACCGCATGCTGGCTGCGACCGTCGGGGGTGATGATGAGGCCGGAGAACCGGATCAGGTCGCCTTCGCAGACGGCATAACCGCCGATCGGCGTGCGGCAGGAGCCGTCGAGTGCGGCGAGGAAGGCGCGTTCGCAGGAGACGGTGTCGAAGGTCGGGCCATCGTTGACCGGCGCCAGCAGATCGTCGACCCTGGCATCGCCGATGCGGCTTTCGATGCAGATCGCCCCCTGCGCCGGCGCTGGCGGGAAGGTGTCGGGATCAAGGATATCGGTCAGCACGTCGACCTTGCCGAGGCGTTTCAGGCCGGCAAGCGCCAGCAGGGTCGCATCCACCTCGCCCGCTTCGAGCTTGCGCAGGCGGGTTTCGACGAGGCCGCGGAAGGTGATGATGTTGATGTCGGGCCGCATGCGGCGGATCAGCGCCTGGCGGCGCAGCGATGAGGAACCGACGGTGGCGCCATGCGGCAGGTCGATCAGTTTGCGCGCGGTGCGGCCGATGACGGCGTCGCGGATATCTTCACGCGGCAGATAGGCGGAGAGATAAAGTCCCTCGGGCAGCTTCGTCGCCATGTCCTTGGCGGAATGCACGGCGAAATCGAGCTCGCCGGCGGTAAGCTTCTGTTCAAGCTCCTCGGTGAACAGGCCCTTGCCGCCGATCTCGGCCAGCGACCGGTCGGTGATGCGGTCGCCCTTGGTCGTCAGCACGACGATCTCGAACATTTCCTCGGGCAGATGATGCGCCGCCATCAGCCTGTCGCGAGCCTCATGCGCCTGGGCAAGCGCCAGCGGGCTGCCTCGCGTGCCGATCCGGAAAGGTTTTGTTTGCATCCGCTCTATTCCGTTGTTACCGGAGTTCTCGTAAACGGGTTTCCATCCCATCGCAATCAACGAACAGGCTTCATGGTTCCCTTTCTACGCATCCTTGGCATCGAAACGAGCTGCGACGAGACCGCCGCCGCGGTCGTCGAGCGCGATGCTGAGGGGCATTCCAACGTGCTGTCGGATGTCGTGCTTTCCCAGCTCGACGAGCATAGCGCCTATGGCGGCGTGGTGCCAGAGATTGCCGCACGCGCCCATGTCGAGGCGCTGGACGAGCTGATCGAGGAGGCGCTGAAGCGCGCCAATGTGTCGCTCAACGATGTCGACGCCATCGCCGCCACGTCGGGGCCGGGGCTGATCGGCGGGTTGCTCGTGGGGTTGATGACCGGCAAGGCGATCGCCAGAGCCGCCGGCAAGCCGCTCTATGCGGTCAACCATCTCGAAGGCCATGCGCTGACGGCGCGGCTGACGGACGGGCTGTCCTTTCCCTATCTGATGCTGCTCGTCTCCGGCGGCCATACCCAGCTCATCCTGGTGCGCGGCGTCGGACGGTATGAGCGCTGGGGCACGACGATCGACGATGCGCTCGGGGAAGCCTTCGACAAGACGGCAAAGTTGCTCGGCCTGCCCTATCCCGGCGGACCGGCGGTGGAGCGGATGGCGCGGGACGGCAATCCCGATCGGTTCGATTTTCCTCGGCCGCTGGTCGGCGAGACGAGGCTCGATTTCTCCTTCTCCGGCCTGAAGACAGCGGTGCGGCAGGCGGCGCAGGATATCGCGCCGCTCAGCGATCAGGACGTGGCGGATATCTGCGCCTCGTTCCAGAAGGCGGTTTCGCGGACGCTGAAGGACCGTATCGGCCGCGGCCTGCAGCGGTTCAAGACGGAATTTCCGACGACATTCTCTGCTACTGGCGAAAAGCCGGCGCTGGTCGTTGCCGGCGGTGTCGCCGCCAATCTCGAACTGCGCGGCACGCTGCAGGCGCTGTGCGACAAGAACGGCTTCCGCTTCGTCGCGCCGCCGCTGCACCTCTGCACCGACAATGCCGTGATGATCGCCTGGGCGGGACTGGAACGGATGGCGAGCGGTGCCGCACCGGATACGCTCGACGTGCAGCCGCGTTCGCGCTGGCCGCTCGATTCCAATGCGGAAACGCTGATCGGCTTCGGAAAACGAGGGGCCAAGGCATGAGCGAAAACATCGCCGTCGTCGGATCGGGGGCTTTCGGCACGGCGCTTGCCGCCGTGATCGCGCTTGCGGGACGAAGTGCCGTGACGCTCGTCGGGCGTGATCCGTCACTGATTGCCGATCTGAAAGCCGAACGGCTGCATGATGCGGTGCTGCCCGGCATTCTTCTGCCCGACACGCTGGAATTTTCCGCCGAGGCGGATGCGGTCGTCGGCGCTTCCATCGTGCTTTTTGCGATGCCGTCGCAGGCGCAGGCCGATGCGGCGCGGCAATATGGACCTTATCTTTCCAAGGATGCTGTCGTCGTTACCTGTGCCAAGGGTATCGAACGGACGACGGGCAATCTACTGACCGACATGTTGGAGCGGGAACTGCCGGACCATCCGATCGCCGTGCTCTCCGGTCCGGGGTTTGCCGCCGATATTGCCAAGGGCTTGCCGACGGCGATGGCGATCGCGGCAGCCGACATGGAGACCGCGGAGCGGCTCGCTCAGGCCATATCAGGCCGAACCTTTCGGCTCTACGCCTCCAACGACCGGATCGGCGTGCAGCTTGGCGGCGCGCTGAAGAATGTGCTGGCGATCGCCTGCGGCATCGTCGAGGGCTGTGGTATCGGCGATTCCGCGCGTGCGGCGCTGATTGCGCGCGGGCTTGCGGAAATGTCGCGTTTCGTCGTCGCCAAGGGCGGGCAGGCGGATACGGTACGCGGGCTTTCCGGCCTCGGCGATCTGGTGCTGACAGCGACAAGTCATCAATCGCGAAACCTGCGCTTCGGCATAGCGCTCGGGCGCGGCGACAAGACCGATCCCCTGCATGGTGCGCTGGTGGAAGGTGCGTTTGCCGCCTCCGTCGCCTCGCGGCTTGCGGCGGAATTGAAGGTCAGCATGCCGATTACCGATGCCGTTTCAGCCATCATCGACGGCAGGCTCGATATATCAGAGGCGATAGAGCAGCTGATGACGCGTCCGATCACCACCGAATAGGAGACAGACATGCTTTTCGCCCTTCTCTGCAAGGACAAACCGGGACATCTGAACGTGCGCATGGATACGCGTCCGACGCATATCGAGCATCTGAACAAGCTGAACGCCGAGGGCACGCTGAAGATCGCCGGCCCGTTTCTCGATGACGACGGCAAGCCCTGCGGCAGCCTGATCATCGTCGAAGCGGAATCGAAAGAGGCGGCGCGAGCGCTTGCCGATGCCGATCCCTATGCCAAGGCCGGACTATTCGAAAGCGTCGACGTCAAGGCCTACAACTGGGTCTTCAACAAACCGGAGGCGTGAGCATGGCGCACTGGCTCTATAAATCCGAACCCGCTTCCTGGTCCTGGGAGCAGCAGAAGGCTGCCGGCGAAAAGGGCACGGAATGGACCGGCGTCCGCAACTATCTGGCGCGCAATAATATGCGGGCGATGCAGATCGGCGACAAAGGGTTCTTCTATCATTCCAATGACGGGCTGGAGATCGTCGGCATCGTCGAAGTCTGCGCCCTGTCGCATCCCGATTCTTCCGCCAAGGGCGATCCGAAGTGGGATTGCGTCGATATCCGCGCCGTCATGGACGTGCCGAAGCCGGTGACGCTGAAGGATGTCAAAGCGAGCGAGAAGCTCGCCAAGATGGCGCTCGTCACCTCGATGCGGCTTTCGGTGCAGCCGGTCACCGAGGAGGAATATCTCGAAGTCTGCCGCATGGGCGGACTGGACAATCCGCCGCGTTGAAGACTGATCCGCAAGCTTTCATCCGCGCCAATACCAGCCTGATGCCGCCGCCGCATGTGCCGGAGATTTCGCTCTATCTGGCAAGCGAGGCGCATGAGCTCTGGCTGAAGACGGAGGAGGAGCTGCAAGCGATCGGCCTGCCGCCGCCCTTCTGGGCTTTTGCCTGGGCGGGCGGGCAGGGGCTGGCGCGCTACATTCTCGATCATCCCGAGACGGTGCGCGGCAAGCGGGTGCTGGATTTCGCCAGCGGTTCGGGCCTTGTCGGCATTGCGGCTGTGATGGCCGGTGCCCGGGAGGTCATCGCCGCCGATATCGATCCCTGGGCGGAGACGGCAGTCCGGCTGAATGCCGAGGCCAATCGCGTTTCACTCGGATTTACCGGCGCCGATCTGATCGGGCAGGCCGTCGATGCGGATATCGTGCTTGCCGGCGACGTCTTCTACGACCGCGCTTTCGCCGATGCGCTCGTTCCCTGGTTCGCGAAGTTGGCAGCCGACGGCAAGTGGGTGCTGGTCGGAGACCCCGGACGTAGTTACCTGCCGAGAGAGCGACTGGAATTCTGCGCGGTTTATGAGGTGCCGGTAACGCGGGCGCTGGAGGACAGCGAAATCAAGAAGACTACGGTGTGGCGCTTCGCTTCCCAGATCAAAAATGAGAGCCTGATGTCACCAGGCCATTCGGGAGGAAACTAAAGCGGCCGGATTGCGCCAGCACGGGCGGCCAAATGACGCGCACCAGATCTAAGAGGTTGTCACAACGGCAACAAATCCCCGGACTATCAGGTCGAAGCGAAGCAACTAAACTCAGGCTCCAATGAAGACCGTTCTCCTGATAGGCGACTCCATCCGCCTGCATTATCAACCGTACGTCATCAAGGCTTTCGAAGGTCAAGCCAACGTCTGGGGTCCAGAAGAAAACTGCCAGTCGTCAGGCGTCATATGGAATAACCTCGATCGATGGGTGATTTCAAAACGGCCGGACGTCGTGCATCTCAATTGCGGGCTGCACGACCTTCGCCATGACGAGGGGCCGGCCGAGGCTCTGGTGCCGCTCGATGCCTACCAGGCCAATATCACCGGCATCTTCGAAAGGGTCAGGGCCGAAACAACAGCGGAGCTGATCTGGGCGACGGTCACGCCTATTATCGAGGAACGGCATCAGGCCGTGCGCAGTTCGCGTCGCTATGAACGCGACGTCTCCGCCTACAATGCTGTCGGCATCTCGGTCGCTCGCCGCTTCGGCGTGACAATCAACGATCTTCATACCACTGTCAGCGAAGCCGGACCGGAAGTGCTCTTAAAGCAAGACGGCCTACATTTCGTCGAAGAGGGCTATGCCTTGCTAGGTGCAAAGGTTGCGGATGCTTTGCGATCTTTTGTGATCAAGGGATGACATGACCGGTAAGGTAAGGCGAAGAACTGCCTCTGGTGGCGTTGCCACAGAGTTCTGTCTGAAGCATCAACCTCGATCCCGTTCCGCACCTACTCTCGTTCTTTGCTGCAGGCCCTTTTTGGCTTATCGGCTGTATTTCGACGCGGCACGAGATATCCAAAATGTTCCCGACGAACTTAACCTGACATCACCGAACTGGCTTATGACGGGATAGCGTGCATATTCACACGGGCTATCCGCAGAGCGTTGATCAACGGGGGGAACTTATGACGATTTACGACGAGCTTCGCAAAGCGCCGTTCAACCTCGACGACGCTGCGATATCCTGGCTCCACGACACCTATGCCTCGCTCGATCTTGATGACAAGATCGGCCAACTCTTCACCTTGATCATGATCGGGACGGATGAGGAGGAATTCAAACGCATTGCTTCACTCAGGCCGGGCGGCGTAACCCGCTTCTTCACGGCTGACCTCGAGTTCGAGCGGCGGGTCATCTCTGACCTCGTGGCCAAGAGCAAAGTCCCGCCCATCATCAGCGCAGACCTCGAAGGCAGCCGTCATTCCTTCGCTTTCGGCACTCCGGTGCTGGGTCAACTTGGCCTTGCCGCCGTCGACGACGTTCAGGCGACCGAGAGAAGTTCAGAAATCTTGGCGCGCGAGGGCCGCGCGATGGGGGTGCGCTGGTCCTTCACGCCAGTCATCGACATAAATACCGCGTTCCGATCACCGATTGTCGGTACACGGTCATACGGCTCCGATGTCAACAAGATTGAGCGCCACGCGGTTGCCCATGTTCACGGTCTCCAACGAAATGGAGTTGCCGCCACCGCAAAACACTGGCCGGGCGAGGGATATGACGACCGCGATCAGCACCTCGTCACGACCACCAATCCGCTTTCCATGGACGAGTGGAAGGAAACCTTCGGTCGGCTCTATAGAACGCTGATCACCGAAGGCGTGTTGGCAATAATGAGTGGGCACATTTCCCTTCCGGCCTATATTCGATCGAAGATACCAGATGCCGGGCTTGAAGCTTTCCGACCGGCCTCGGTTTCTCGGTTGCTGAACGTTGATCTTCTCCGCGACGAACTCGGCTTCAATGGTATCATCGTCTCTGACGCGACACCCATGGGAGGGCTGTCCGCCTGGGGCCACCACCTCGATACGCTGCCTGATATCATCGCAAATGGCTGCGACATGATCCTCTTCAGCGATGAACCTGAGGAGGATATGGCGGCGGTCAAGGCTGCCGTCGAAGATGGGAAAATTACTCCGGAACGACTTGAGGAAGCGGTTCTTCGCGTGCTGGCGCTCAAGGCGCATCTCAAACTTTTTCAACCGTCAGATGTCCTCCCCGATGCCGCTGAAGCGCGCCGCCTGCTTGCGCATCCAGACAATGTCGCTGCATCAAGGGAATACATCGGCCGCTCGCCCACGCTTGTGAAGGACGTCAATGGTATCTTTCCGCTCGATCCGGCGAAGACAAAGCGTGTGCTGCTGGTTGACGGCGGCATCATTCATCCGCTCATGCCGCAGCCACTGAAATTCTTGCTACCCGCGCTGTTGCGGAAGGAAGGTTTCGAAGTCACGATCGACCGACCGGACATCGTGCCAACCCCCGACGACTTCGACCTCGTCCTCTACGCGCTAGGCGATGAGTCGCTGCTCGTACGAGGCCGGATATTCGTCGACTGGCATAGGATGGGTGGTGGAGGCCTTTTCAAGGCCATGTACCGACCCTGGACGAATATTCCCTCCGTAATGATCTCATTTGGGCATCCCTATCACCTTTACGATGCGCCGCGCGTACCGGCCTATATCAATGCGTACTCCACCATGGACAGCGTCCAGGAAGCCGTCGTTGATTGTATGCTCGGTCGCAAGCCCTTCCTCGGCACCAACCCGGTAGACCCTTTCTGTGGCCTTGAAGATGCGCGCTATTGAAGTCGTTGGGAGCAGAGGCTGCCGGCCTATTGGAACGGGGCAACAGGCGCGTTCCGATCATTCGCGATCGCCCGGACCAGAAGACGTCAGCCGGCGATCAAAGCGGCTTCATACACCATCGTCGCGGCGGCAAGATCAGCCAACGCCGTTCCGACTGCCTTGTAGAGAGTGATCTCGTCGTTGGGCGTCCGCGCTGGACTATCCCGGCGACACAGTTCGTCAATGTGGCACGCACCGCATCCGTAGAAATGACGACGCTTCGACGGGAATAGAGCCGTCGGCACAGCACCGCCTTACCTGCTCGACAGGGGTATCACAGCGTCATTGCGCATCACCACCTCTATATGGGCGCAGAATGCTGAGAGACGGGCGAGGAGGAATTGGCGGCGAAGCCATGAGCCTCTGCAGAAGAGACATCTTACGCGTTTTGGGCTGCTTCTGCGACGGAGGCAGTTCTTGCGCCGCTCTTTTCGCGAGTTCGAAGTCAAAATCAAAAGACATTTCGGGCCTCGTCCACCATTGGAAATCTCGAAGAAAATCTCGAAAACTAGAATGCAGGAAACGTGCCAACCGCTGCGTTAGGCGCTGCTGGCACGCCGGCGTCAACCCTGTCGCCTCGCGCTATTGCGCCTAAAGCGCGTCGCGATCTTTCAGATTCGCTCGTGGCGCTTTAGGTCTTTGTTTTTACGCATGTCGCTGTCGCAAAACCGCTGCACAGTTTTGCGCGACATGCTTTAGCATACGGCCTCAAATCGAATGGATTGCGCGCCTTCCCACAGCGTGAGGCGGCCTATTTCGGCGAGTTGGTCGAGATTGGATGTGATTGTGATGAAATGATTGCCAGCCAGTTGGCCCATTTTCGATGAAAAATCGACGCCTCCGTAGGCAAGCAGGATTTCCGTTTCGCTGATGCCTCCCGGGTAGAGGATGATATGACCGGGGGCCGGATGGCTTGTATGGTTCTCATAACCGACGCCGAAATCATGGTCGCCAAGCGGGATCCAAACGCCCTCGCCAGACCAGCGAACGTGCACGATTTTACCATCGAACGGCATCTGCTTGATGAATGCTTCACAGGTTTTGGGCGCTCTGGCAGTTTCCAGGACAGCGTCGAAGATGAATGGGCCTGCTGTGATTTTCAGTTTCATGATGTCGCTCTTGTTAGATTTGACTGCTTTTTGATTTGTCTCGCCGCGGCTTTCCGATATTGCCCGTGGCCCTTGGTACCCACCAGGACGCCGTTTTCGACGACAGGCTTTCCAGCGACAATTGTCGTTATCGGCCAGCCGGTGATCTCGATCCCCTCGTAGGGCGAATAGTCTGCGCCATCATGCAGTTCCGCATGACGGATGGTCCGCTGGATGGCTGGATCCCAGATCGCGATGTCCGCATCCGCCCCCACGGCAATCGTTCCCTTTTGTGGATAGAGGCCATAGGTCTTTGCATGGTTCGTTGATGTCAGGGCGACAAAGCGCGGCAGATCGATGCGTCCGGCCATGAACCCTTGCGAAAATAGGATGGGAAGGCGGGTTTCGATGCCTGGAATGCCATTGGGAATGTGCCTGAAATTCGTGCGGCCTTTGGGATTAAGCTTTCCGTGCTGGTCGTCGTAGCGGAATGGACAATGATCAGATGAAAAGAGTTCGAATGCCCCGGTCTCGATGCCGCGCCAGCATTCTTTCTGGGCATCTTCATCCCGCGGCGGCGGAGAGCAGACAAGTTTCGCGCCCTCCCAATCCATGCCGTCGAGGTCCTTGGCGGTGAGCGTCAGATATTGCGGGCAGGTTTCCCCGACGACCTTGACGCCTCTCGTCCTTGCGCGAGCGATCTCTTCCATCGCCTCGCCGTTCGAGACATGCACAATGACAACAGGAACGTCTACGATTTCGGCGAGCGTCAGGGCGCGGTGCGTGGCTTCACGTTCGACAGCGACCGGACGGGTGGAGGCATGAGCGCGTGGGGCAACGTCTCCGGCCAGCTCGTGTTTTTCGATCAGGAACCTGATTGCGTCCTCGTTTTCACAATGGACCATGACGGTGGCGCCTGTCCGTCGCGCGACATCGAGCGTCTTTAGGATCTGCGCGTCATCGAGGCGCAGGCTCTCATAGGTCATGAAGACCTTCAGCGACGGATAGCCGTCGGTCACAAGCGCTGGCAACTCCTGGCCCAGCACGGCGTCGCTCGGGTCGGATATGATCAGATGAAAACTGACGTCGGTATAACACTGGCCCTCTGCGAGCGCATGATAGGCCGTTAGCACCTCTCGCAGCGATTTGCCCTTTTCCTGAAGGCAGAACGGCATGATGGTCGTATTGCCGCCGAACACCGCCGACAGCGTTCCGCTCTCGAAGTCGTCCGCCATCTCGATCCCTTCGCCCGAAGGCTGGGAGATATGGACATGGCTGTCGATGCCGCCTGGAAGGACATATTTGCCCGAGGCGTCGATCGTGCGGGCAGCACCCGACAGGCTCTGCCCGATCTGGACAATCTTACCGTCTTTAATGCCGATATCCGCCTGGAAAACATCCGCAGCAGTCGCCACCGTGCCGTTCTGAATGATGAGATCGTAGTCGCTCACAAGCCTGACCTTCAGTGTTGCAGGATTTTGCCAAGGAAAGCTTCGGTTCGCGGATTGTGTTTTCCCGCGAAAAACTCCTCGCTCGGACGATCCTCGACGATCTCGCCCTGATCGATGAAAATGACGCGTGTCGCCACCCGGCGGGCAAATCCCATCTCATGGGTGACGACCATCATCGTCATGCCGTCCTTTGCCAATCCGGTCATGACGTCGAGCACTTCGGAAATCATCTCTGGATCAAGCGCGGATGTCGGCTCGTCGAAGAGCATGGCGAGCGGATCCATCGCGAGCGCCCGCGCGATCGCCACGCGCTGCTGCTGCCCGCCGGAGAGTTGGCCTGGATATTTTTTCGCGTGGTCCGTCAGCCCGACGCGATCAAGAAGCGCCATGGCCTTCGCCTGGGCTGCCGTGTCGCTGCGGCCAATGACAATCTTCTGCGCCAGCATGATATTGCCGATGATCGTCAGATGCGGAAACAATTCGAAGTTCTGAAAGACCATGCCTACCCGTGTGCGAAGGTTTGGCAGGTCGGTCTTCGGGTCACCGACTTCGATACCATGCACCCGGATCGAACCTTCCTGAAACTGCTCGAGCCCGTTGACGCATTTGATCAACGTCGATTTGCCCGACCCCGAGGGACCGCAGACAACCACGACCTCACCGCGCTCGACGTTCACCGAGCAGTTCTTAAGGACAGCGAACTGACCGTAATATTTGGTAACGCCCGTGATCTCAATCATGCCCGGCCTTTCTGGAAACGCGCGATGGAAAAGGGTTGCAAGGCTCTATCGGTCTCGCGACCGAGAACGAGCCGAGATGTTAACTGGCCGACGATCGGGCCGAGCGTATAGCCGTTTGAAGTGACGGCGTTGAAGAACCCAGGCATTGACGGATGTTCGCCGAGGATCGGCGCACCGTCGATGTTGATGTTCATCGCCGCCCAGCTTCGGATGACGTGAAGTTTGCGCAGAGCGGGAACGACGTGCTGGGCAACCCAAAGGTTCCCCTCAAGGCTCGACAGTAGCGGGCGTGGATGTTGATGGACGGGATCGAGGCCTGCGGTCCAGCCGCCGCCGATGATGAAGTTCCCGTTTGCCGCCTGCTTGAGTGTCAAATGGCGGTCGGCATGGGCGACGAGACACGAGATCAAAGGTGCTGCGGCCTCGGTAACCACCATCTGCAGCGGAGCACCGAATACCGGCACATGGACACCGAGCATCGCGCCGATCCTTGAAGCGAAGGCTCCGGCTGCATTGACGATCCGTTTTGCCCGCAACATGCCCCTCGATGTCTTGACCTCGAACCCGTCGTCCGAGGTCCTTATTCCGGTGACCTCGCAATTTTCGAAGAGTTGAGCGCCGTCTCGCCGTGCCGCCTCCAATATATATTGCGTCGCGACGAGAGGATTGATCTTGCCCTCCTGGGAGCAGTAGGCAGCGCCGACGAAGTGAGAAGACAGGGCAGGCTCCAGGGAGCGCAGTTCCTCTTGCCCGATCAAGCGGCAATCGATCCCGGCCGCGCACTCCACCCCGACCTTTTCCGCCAGAAAACGCATGTGGTCATCGGTTTCGGCCACCATGAGGCCGCCTGTGACCTTCATCTCGAAATCCTGTCCGAGTTCGCTTTGCAGCGCCGCCCAAAGAGCGATTGAATCGCGCTGGAGGGGAAGTGTTTGTGCGGCCGCTCCGCCGCCACCTTCGGCACGGGCGCCATGGTCGAAGGAAAGCAGCTGGGCATGAAGGCTTCCTGCATTCCCTCCAGACGCCAGCGAATTCGCAAAAGTGCGCTCGACCACCACAACGTCCTCGCCTTCCCTGGCAAGGAAGAGCGCCGTCGAAAGGCCTGCAATGCCTGCGCCGATCACCAGCGTGGACGTTTCCGCCACCGGCAAAGCTTGAGGATTCGCCACCGGGGATTTTTCCGGCAAAAGTGCGCGCTTGTGGCCGCCCCATTCCGGCTTTTCGACCGCAAGCGCCGCCAGCGGAATAGGTCGAAGTGGCATTTGCGGAGCCAGAAAACCGCTTGTTTCGCCAGTGAGGTGCCGTTCTTTGACGACGCCAGCGATCGCTTTGCCGCAGTAGCGGCTCTGACACCGCCCCATGCCTGCACGCGACAGGCGCTTTAATGTCGAAACGTCCTGCGCACTATCTGCGCTGAGCGTCCTCAAGACACCGTAAGTCACGCCTTCGCAACGGCAGGTCAATGCATCATCTGGCAGAATTGCCGTCTTTGTCTTTGCATCGTCCTTCGGCGCAAAGACCTGCCAAAGGGCTTCTTGAAACCGTCTATGGCGGGCAAGTCTTTTCACCACGCTTTCGTCAGTTTGGACAAGGAGGCCCAGTTTTCGCGCAATCGCCGCGGCGGCGATCTGTCCTTCTGCCATCGCAACATGCGCGCCGCCGAAACGCGCCGCTTCACCGACAACATGCACATTTGCAAGCGTTGTCTGACCGTCGAGATCCCGCACTGCCCGCAGATCGCCGCCGACGACCTCATGGCCGCACCCGAGTAGCCGCGACAGCTCATTGGAGGCTGCGAAATTGCCGCCGATAAGGACCGTGTCGGCATCGAGATTGGCCTCGCCGCCTGGTCCGGCGAACGTGACTCTCTCCACCCGCTGCGAACCATTGATCGAGGTGAGTACGCTATTCCAGCCTATCTTGACGCCCGCGGATCTAAGCGTCGATATCTGCTGCAATCCGTGACGGGCGAGAGCGGGATCAGTTGTCAGAAGGCCGAAGGCTGCTGCAGGGCGAGACCACGGTGGTGGTGCTGCTTCCAGCAAAGCGACTATGGAGGCTCCTGCCTTTCGAAGTTCGTTTGCGACCTGCATATTCAAGGGGCCGTTTCCGGCAATAACGATCCTTCGGCCGGGAACGGTTCCGTAGCTCCTCAGCAACGTCTGGGCGGCCCCTGTTGTCATCGCACCAGGAAGTGTCCAACCCCTGACCGGCGTTGGGCGTTCGTAGGCCCCCGTCGCGATGATGAGTATTTTCGGCTTGCAGTAAAACGCATCGCCGGACCCATAGCAGGCGATAGTAAGCGAACCGTCGTCGTCACGTGCGGCACCCCACACCACCGTAGCACTTAGAAATGTCACGCCGTGATCGCGCACTTCCCCTATAAGCGCTGCGCCGGATAACGCCTGCTCGTCGCCACTCAATCGCTCGGCGGCGTTCCGTGTCGAGGGCTGTTTGAAATACTGCCCGCCGGCAGACGGTCGTTCATCAATGACAGTCACCTTGGCGCCGGCCGCAGCAAGGACCTCCGCGGCGGCAAGCCCCGCAGGCCCCGCTCCGACAATGAGAACGTCCATCGTCCTTGTCGTCAAGGAATGCGGCACACTGCAGAGATCGGCAATCTGACCAGTGGCAAGATCTGGCCGCGCAGCAGGGCGCAGAACTTGCATGTCATCGTCGACAATGGTCATGCAGGCCCGCTGGCTGACTTTTCCGTCGATCGTCACGAGACAGTCGTGACAGGCACCCATTCCGCAGAAGAGGCCACGGCCCTCGCCTTTGATGCCTCGGGAAAATTCATGCCGCCCCGTCGCTTCGATGGCGGCGGCAACAGACATGCCCTTATCGGCAAATATCTGCAGACCGTCGACCGAGAGCCTGACCCGCGCATCGTCGGGTCTCAAACTCTGGTTTATGGAAGCGACGGGCATCATGGAATTCCTCAGACGCTGAACGTCAGACCGAAATCGGCCACCAGCCTCTTCATGGCGGCATCCTGCGCGGGCGGCAACGGCAGGCGCGGCGGACGCAGCAGGCCTGCGCCAAATCCCATGTGGGTCAGCAGTGACTTCGTTCCTGCGACATAGGCCTGGCCCCCGACCGCCTGAATGACAGGCAGCCATTTGAGGTAAAGCTCTCTTGCCTCATCGAACTTTTTCTCATTTGCGACAAGTTCGAAGATCCGCGCCATCGGTCCTGGCGCAACATTTGAAGCCACTGCCACCCAACCCTGCGCACCCATAACGAAAGACTCGAACCCGAGTATGCCCCCGAACACAGTCATATCGTCGCCGGCCAGTCGGATGATATCGCGCACGCGCGTCACTTCGAGGGTGGACTCCTTGATATAGTCGCAGCCGTCGATTTCGGCGATGCGCTTGACCAACTCCGGCGTCAGATCGACGTTTGCGGTCGCGGGATTGTTGTAGACCATAATCGGGATGGCCACGGCAGACGCAATGCTCTTGTAGTGGTGAACGAGTTCGTCATCCGTTGGGGTGGAATAGAACGGCGGAATAATCATGACGCCGTCAGCCCCCATTGCCTCGGCCTTGACGCTAAGGCGAATGGACTCCCGCGTATCTTCCGCTCCCGTGCCGATCAAAACAGGCACTCGTCCCGCGACAGTTTCGATGACGGTCCTCGCCACACCATCGCGCTCTTCCTCGCTGAGTGACAGAAACTCACCTGTCGATCCAAGAGGGATAAGACCATGGATACCTTCTTTGACCTGCCAGTCGGTAAAGGCAGCCAGCCCATTCAGATCGACCGCGCCGCTGGCATCCAACGGAGTAATCATCACGGTGTAGACACCGCGGAACGTCTTCTGCATTTGAAAATCCTGGTTCTAGCGCTTCTCGTTCATGGAAAGCCGAGATCCGGCTTGACCGAGACGCTTTTCGATATGGCTCTGGAAGGAGTCCCAGAGTGTTGTGAGGAGGAGGTAATAAATCGCCGCGACCGCAAACAGTTCGAGCACCATGAACCGCTCCTGGATGAGAACCTGGGTCCGGCGAAGGAGTTCTTCGACCGAGATGACGGAGGTGACAGAGGTCGTTTTCAAGAGACCGTTCACCGAATTGCCGAGAGGCGGAACGATAACTTTGAAGGCTTGCGGCATCACGATGTAGCGCATGATCTGACGCTCAGTCATGCCGAGCGCGCGTGCTGCCCGGGTCTGGCCTTCCGGCACGGCTTCGATTCCGGCACGAATGATCTCCGCGAGATAAGCCGCCTCGTTGAGAGCCAATCCGAGCAACGCTGCCTCTATGACGGTGAATTTGATGCCGAACAGCGGAAGCGCCGTGTAGATCGCAATCAACTGTACAAGAAGCGGCGTCCCGCGAAAAAGCCAGATATACGCCTTGGCAATGTAGGTTGGCACCCGCCGCGACGATCGCCGCATCAATGCAAGAGCAAAGCCCAGAATAAGCCCCGCAATCAACGAGACGACGGTGAGCCAAACGGTCGTGAACACCCCGCCAAGTATAAAGGGGTTGAACAGATAACCGAAAAAGCCAGACCAGTTCCAAAGCGACATGAAGACGACTTTCTGCAAGAGGTTTGGCGCGACGTGGTCGCGCCCCGCCTCATCTCTAAACGATCTTTGAAATCAGTTCAGCGACCGGGGCCCTTGACCGAATAGTCACCCGCGACCATCGGCAGACCGTATTTGTCAAAGAGCGCCTTCAGCGATCCATCCGCCTTCATGTCTTTCAACGTCGCAGACACGGCATCAGCCAAAGCCGGGCTTTTGAATGCGACGGAGACCGGAGCGGGGTAGAGGCCGCTGATTGCCCGTTTGAAGTCCCCGCGAGAATCGTACTCCTTGGCGACGGCGTCGATCGACACGACACCCTGCACCTGGCCTGCCCGCAGAGCCTGGTAGGCGAGGGCGAAATTATCGAACGTCTGGATGGTCAAGCCTTCTTTGCCCGCGTCACGCAGTTCCTTGTCGAGAAGGCGTGTCTTTGTTTCCTCGAAACCACCGATTTCGACACCGATCGTCATGCCGGCCAGATCATCTTTTGCGGCGACGTTTTTCTTCGAATCTGGTGCCACGGAGACGCTGATGGCCTGATCTTCATAGGGGATCATCTGCATGATCTTGGCGCGCTCTTCGGTGAAGAAAATGCCTGTATTGATCATGTCCCAACGGCCAGCCTGCAGGCCCGGAACCATCGCGGAGAATTCGATCCGGACATATTCGGGTTCAAGGCAAAGGCGCTTGGCGATCTCTTTGCCGAGGTCGATGCGCATGCCCTTCAGATCGCCCGTGGAGTCGATGAACTGGAGCGGAGGAAGCGTTGGATTGGTCGACATGACGAGCGTGCCGGGCTTGATCAACTCGCCTGCCGCCACTTTGGGTTCGCAGGATTGAGCGAAGGCAAAAGACGCTGTGATCGACAGGAAGGACGCGGCAAGAACGCTGCGAGAGAAGTGTGAACGGAGCATGGAGAGCCTCTGGAGTTCGGTTCTTTATCGTTGGATCCCGACCCTGCATTCAAGTGGGATCCCACTTTTATACAAAAGTTCATCGTGGATGCAAGTGCATTCTCAATTCATCGATTCAGTAGTTCGCAAGGACGCCCTGGCGGACGACTTCGAGATGATCGGTCATGGCTCGGCGAGCCGCCTCGGCGTCGTTAGCGGCCAAGGCAAGCAGGATCGCTCGATGTTCTCGCACGCCCGGCTTCGCGCGCACGACAGGCAGCTGTCGCTCGAAGATCGTTGTGTAGCGTCGCATCTCCCCGATCGTGGTTGCCATAAAGGGGTTGCGGCTCTCGCTTGCGATATAGTTGTGAAGCGCGTCGTCAAACGCCCAGACCACCTCAGGGTCAGGTTCGGGGTCGGCCTCGATCTCGTCAAGCATCCTTGTCAAAGAGTCCAGTTCAAGTCGCGAAACATGGGGGCTGGCGAGCGCGGCGGCAGTTGGTTCGAGCAGCATCCTCATGGTGAGACTGTCAAGGTAGTCCTTGAGACTGATGACCCTGACCGAGAGAACGCCTTTTTCGTTTCTGACAAGTAGTCCCTCTCCTTCGAGACGTCCCAGCGCGTGGCGCATGGGAGAACGCGAAACAGCATGTTTGGTCGCCAGGCGGCGTTGCTGGACGACCGACCCCCCGGCGAGCCTGGCTGATAGAATATCGGCCAACAGGGAACGGTAGGTTTCGTCAGCAAGGCTGGAGTCGCCAACTTCATTCAGACCATCGTCCATCTGCACTCGTTCCAGTCCTTTTCCAAATCGGCTATCATATGTAACAAGTGATCGCGTAAGGAAAGCACGATGCCGCGTCGAGCGGCCAACGCCTTAAAGAACAAGGAAATGGCAAACGGTGACAGACGCCTTAGAGGCCCCGGGTCGGAAAATTGCGGAGAAAGGGCAGCATAATCTTGCATCGCTGACCTACAAGGCCGTGTCCGACATGATCCGGCATCGCCGGCTGAAAGGCGGGCATGTCATCGTTGAGGCAAGGCTTGCCGAAACACTCGGGATTTCGAGGACGCCGCTGCGGGAAGCGCTGCAGAGGTTGGAGGGCGAAGGTCTGGTTCGCAAGGGCGATGGCCGAAACTACGTCGTGCGACAGGTGGATGTCGGCGAGTATCTTCAAAGCTTGAAACTGAGGTTGTTGATCGAACCTGACGCAGCCGTACTGTCGATCAACGCTATTCCGCGACGACTTTTGATGAGCGTCCGGCAGGAAATTCACGACCTTCTGGACGCGACGGCGTATCACACGGACGCGCACTGGTTCTCCGACGACAATCTCCACAATATGATCATCGATCATTGCGGCAACGCGGTAATGGCCAAGGTATTGCGGGAGCTTCGGGCGACCACGCGTCTCTTCGAAATCGACCGCCTGAAAGATCGCCTGAAGCCGGACTCCACGGAACACCTCGTTATCATCGAGGCGATCGACCGGGGCGACGTCGAGGAAACTCGCCGAGCTGTCGCCCACCACATCGAAAGCTTAATCGCATTTACCCGAATGCATCTACAAGTCGCTGACCTTTAGCATTACGAGATGTGAAAGCGCGAATGCGGCCACTGTTCAGGCAAGAGCGCGTGGCAAATTCGGCTGGGCAATTTCTGGACGGTTTGCGGGGAGAAGAGCGGCGCAAGACGGGTCGGATGCGGGCGGAGGCGGCGGGCGACACCGGCCCGTGGCAGCAGCAGGCTATTCAACGCCATCCGCCCAGATAATTTCCGGCACAAGGCAGGTCACAGCCTTTGCCCAAACGTCATTCTTGTTTGCTGTTTCACACGGCGTAGATACCGAACTCCCTGTTAACGCCTCAAACGGGTGCTGATCAGCTGATTCCGCGAACTGCCAGAACGGCTTCCGCAAAGGTGTCGATCTGGCTGGCCTGCAACCCGGCGACATTGATGCGTCCGTCCTCAACGATATAGATGGCGTGGCGCTCGCGCAGCATCACAGCTTCCCCGGGTGTCATACCGATCAGCGAAAACATGCCTTTGTTCTTGGCGAGGAAATCGTAGTCGCTGCCATTGGTGAGACGCCGGAACGAGGCAGCAAGCCCCTGGCGCAGCGACAGAATGTTGGAGCGCATACCGTCCAGTTCGGCGCGCCAGTCGGCCGAAAGTGCCGGGTCTTCCAAGACGGTGCGAACGATAGCCGCGCCATGATCCGGCGGCATCGAATAGACGATACGGGCTCGCACCGTGAGTTGCGCCTTGGTTGCATCCGCCCGATCCGCGTCGGCGGCGAGAATGAATGCAGCACCTGTACGCTCGCGATAGATTCCGAAATTCTTCGAGCATGACGCGGAGACGAGCATTTCCGGAACCATGCCAGCGAGCAGCCGCACGACGAAGGCGTCGTCCTCGAGACCGTCGCCAAACCCCTGATAAGCGATATCGACCAGCGGAACGAGACCGCGTTCGGCGATGATCTCCGCCAGCGCCTGCCATTGCGAACGGCTGGGGTCCGCGCCTGTCGGATTGTGGCAGCAGCCGTGCAGCAACACGACGTCGCCCCGCTTCGACCGTGAGAAATGATCGAGCAGGGCGTCGAAATCCATCTCGCCTGTTCGGTTATCGAGGTACGGGTAAGTGACAATCCGAAGCCCGATGTCTTCGAGGATCGACACATGGTTCACCCAGGTCGGGTCGGGCACATGGACCGCAGCACCCGGGCGCGCCAGGCAGATCAGGCCGGCGAGCACCGTCAAGGCGCCCGCTCCGCCCGGCGTCTGGATACCGCGAATTCGCTCCCACGGCGCGGCCTCGCCGAAGACAAGCCTGCCGATGAGATCGCAGAAAACAGGATCTCCGGCCGGGCCGACATAGGCCTTGGTCGTCTGCGCGGTATGGATTCGCTTTTCTGCCTCCCTCACCGCCCGCGGGATCGGTGTTGTACCGGAGGCGTCCCGGTAGACCCCGACGCCGAGATCGATCTTGTTCGGACGACTATCCTGCCGGAAAATCGGTATCAACGACAGGATCTTGTCGGCTGGCGGCATTGTCAGGTCATCGAACATTGTTCTCTCCGGTCAGGGGATTTGCCGGCGGCGATGAAACGCCGGCGCTTCATGATGCGGCCGCAGCCCAAATCAGCCGGCCCGCCTATTTCAGCGCGCCGATCTTGTTCTCGATGGCCTCCAGAAATGCGCCGGACCGCACGATCTCGAGAGCCGGTGTGGTCTGCTTGGGCATGTAGCTGTCCTCCTGCTGGAATGGGATCGCCTCGCAAAGCGCATCATAGAGCGCCTGGCTGCCGGTTCCGAGCTTGTAGCCGCCGAGTGCCTCTTCGGTCAGGAAGATGGCGCGGGCCGCAAGCAGGCATTCGACACCAAGGATCTTCGGCATGTTGTCGACCACCTGACGCGTCTTGCGGCATGCCCATGTCGCCATCGAAACATGATCTTCCTGGCTGCTCTTGGTCGGGATGGTATCGGCAACGGCGGGGAAAGCCAGCGTCTTGTTTTCCGATGCGACGGACGCCGCAGCCGTCGAGATGATGCCATAGCCGTAATTCAGGCCGATTGGCTTGCCGGCAAGGTTCGGCGGCAGGCCGTAGTTCAATGTCGTGTCGCAGAGCGAGAACAGGCGTCGCTCGGAAATATTGCCGATTTCCACCAAAGCGATCGTCAGGATGTCCATGGCGAAAGCGATGGGTTCGCAATGAAAGTTGCCGCCGGACAGGAATTCCAGCGCGCCGAGTTCGTTCCAGAAGACGAGCGGATTGTCGGTCGCGGCGTTGAGCTCGCGCGTGATCAGTTCCTTGGCGTGCTCCAACTGGTCGCGGCAGCTTCCATGCACCTGCGGCAGGCAACGGAAGGAATACTGATCCTGGACCCGGGCGGTGTGTTTCGGATGCAGGATATCGTCCTCGAGGCGTACCGCTCGCGCCGCCTCGGTCGTGCGGCGGCTACCCTCGATAATGCGACGGATATTTTCCGCAGTAGCGATCTGCCCGGGCTGCTTGCGCACGAGATGAATGCGGGGATCGAACGCTGCCTGCTCGCCGCGGATCGCCTCCAGACTGAGCGCACCGGCCGCATCGGCTGTCTTCATCAGCATCTCGGCGTCATGGAGGTTGAGAACCGCCATGGCCGCGCAGAGGCTGTTGCCGTTGATGAGGGCAAGGCAGTCCTTCGCCTTGAGATCGAAAGCAATTGGCGAGATGCCGGCTTTTTCCAGAGCCTGCGGCGCAGGCATGCGTTCGCCCTGGTAATAGGCTTCCGCCTCCTCATAGCCGATCAGCACCGAAACCATGTGTGCGAGCGGCGCCAGATCGCCAGACGCGCCGACCGACCCCTGGATCGGCACCACAGGGTGAACCCCGAGGTTCAACATCTCAACGAGACGATCGACCACCTCGATCCGCAGACCGGAAACACCGAGGCAGAAGGCGTTGATACGGACGGCCATCATGGCGCGGACGATTTCTTCCGACGCCGGTTCTCCGATGCCGGAGCAATGCGAGAGCACGATATTGCGCTGGAAGCGATCGTTATCGGCCTGGTTGATGGCATAATCCTTGAGCTTGCCGACGCCGGTGTTGAAGCCGTAGGTTGGCGGCGCGTTTTCGGTCAGCCAGTTTTCCTCGATATAGTTTCTCACCTTGATGATTTCGGCGCGCGCTGCATCGGCGAGCGCTACCTTGGCGCCCTGGCGCGCGATACGAACGGTATCTTTGATCGTCAGGCTGTCACCGTCTAAAATTATGGCGTTCATCTCGATGTCCTTGAAGCTCGATGGGTGTGAGAAAGTAAGTGCCGAAATCGAACACGTCGCGCGCCGGGAGCGCGGCCTGTCTCCATCGCAGCGGTAATGCCACCAGTGACGGCGACGTAGTTTTCCGCGACACCTTCTTCGGTGACGATGGTTCCTGTCATGACGGCGCCGAAATCGCTCATGATGTCTTCAGACCCTCAGTCCGCGTGACGGGGAAAGCCGTGGCACACGGCTTTGGTGGCGCCTTGAAGCCGCCCGATCAACGCCCCTGCCTTGGGTTCCGGCATGGCAATCGTTTCGAGATAACGGGCTGCCAGCCCGCCCGGCCCTTCGAGCGGGAGAAAGTCGTCGGCCAGACGCCGGACCTGCAACCGTTCCGCCTCCAGCTCCGCTGCCTTGATCTGCTCGTAAAATTCAATCTCTGCCGTGTTCCTGCGGCCTTGACGCAGGGTTAGCCGAAGATGTCGCAACGGCAGGACGAAGAGCGAGCGCCATTCGCCGGCACGGTCCAGAAGCCGCCGCATCTCGCAGTCATCCGCGCCGTGTCCGTCACTATCCGCAAGAGCGAAGAACAGCAGTGACGGCACGTCCACCGCATGACGTGTCTGGGCTTCGAGGCACAAGGACGCGATGCCGGGCTCACCGTAGAGCCGGACCATGGCATCGAATACATTGGCACAGAAAACAGTGCGCCTCGCAGCTCCGGTATCCTGTTCTGAGCGCGCGTTGCCGCTTGCCACGGGTTTTTCTTCGAATGCATCAGGGGCTTTTTCCATCACGCTTGTTCCGCCGTCTTCATTCCGGGCGCCGGTTCGTCGTGAGGGAAATGGCAGGCTGCGAATTGGCCGTAGGGCATCGCCGCAAGCTTCGGTTCCTGCGCAGCACAGACCGCCTGAGCGCGTGGGCAACGCCTGCGGAACCGGCATCCGGATGGCGGCGCGCTGCGCGACAAGGCCTGCGTCGGCGTTGCGCTCGGCACGATCTTCCGGCTGGCATCGGGAACCGGGACTGCTTCCAGCAGCATGCGGGTATAAGGATGCGCCGGACGCTGATAGATGGCATCGCCGGTTCCGATCTCGACGATCTTGCCCATGTAGAGGACGGCGACTCTGTCGCTGACATTGCGCACGACGGCGAGATCGTGGGAAATGAAAATCAGCGCCAGGTTTCGCTTCTGGCGGATATCCTGCAGAAGATTGATCACATGCGCCTGCACCGAAACGTCGAGAGATGCAACCGGCTCGTCGCAAACGATCAACTCCGGCCCAACGGCAAGCGCCCGCGCGATCGCAATGCGTTGGCATTGGCCGCCGGAAAACTGATGCGGCCTGCGGCCCTCCACCATCGTCCGGCTCATGCCGACATCGTTGAGCGCACGATCGACCCTTTCCAGCCTTTCCGCTTTGCGGATGCCCTGGATCTCGAGGCCTTCTCCGACGATATCCTGCACCTTGCGGCGGGGATTGAAGGAAGAAATCGGGTCCTGGAAGATCATCTGCAGTTTGCTCCGGATGGCGCGAAGATCGGAAGCCGACAGATCGGCAACATTCAGGCCGTCATATTCAACGTGGCCGTCGACACGCGTGTCCGCCTTCGGCAGAAGCTTCAGAAGGGCACGGCCGATGGTCGTCTTGCCGCTGCCCGACTCTCCGACGAGACCGAGCGTTTCCCCAGGAGCCACGTCGAAGGAGACGCCGTCGACCGCAACAAAGATCTTGCCGCCGCGCCGGTATCTGACCGAGAGATTGCGAACTTTCAAAAGCGCGTCGTCGCGCAGGAAAGCATCGAAGGCATGCGTTGCGGCACCTGCATCGATGGCCTGGCCGGAAGCCTCGTCATTCATGACAATGCCCTCCTTTCGACCGCGGTGTCGGCTGCATCGCCGGTTTGAACGGGCACATAGCAGGCGAAGCGGTGCTTGCCGTCCGCACTGGTGGTCATCGGCGGCATCGAGGCATGGCAGCGGGCCTCGGCGGAGGGACAGCGCGGTGCAAACGGGCATCCGGGCGCGGGGTTGGCAAGATCAGGCGGACGGCCAGGGATCGTGTGCAGTTTCGTATGAGCCGGCTGGTCCATGCGCGGCATCGCCGAAAGCAGAGCCTCGGTATAGCGATGGCGCGGATGGGAAAAGACGGTGTTCGTCGGGCCGTATTCCACGACATGCCCGCCATAGAGCACGAGGATGTCGTCGGTGCGTCCTGCGACGATGCCCAGATTGTGCGTCACCAGGATCATCGACATCTGCCGCTGCTACTGGATAATCTGCAGCAGATCGAGAATTTCCTTCTGAACCGTCACGTCGAGCGCAGTCGTCGCCTCGTCGGCGATCAAGAGATCCGGCTGGCAGGCAAGTGCCGTGGCGATCATGATCCGCTGCTTCATGCCGCCCGAAAACTGATGCGGATAATGCCCGTAACATTCCGCGGCATCGGGAATGCCGACGCTTGCCAGCAGTTCGATCGCGAGTGCCTTCGCCTGCGCTTTTCCAAGCCGCAAATGGAAGCGGCTCGCCTCTTCGATCTGCCGCCCCACCCGCACGAACGGATTGAGGGATGTCATCGGGTTCTGGAAAACCATCCCGAACTTGCGGCCGAGAAGGGCACGGCGTTTCGCCTCGTTGAGCGTCGACAGATCGATCCCGTCGGCAAGGATGCGGCCGCTGGTTTTCATGCCCTCCGGCGCAATCCCCATGATCGTCTTGACCAGCATGGATTTGCCCGCTCCGGATTCTCCGACGATGCCGAGCGTCGTGCGCGGCGGGATGCTGAAGCTCACGTCATGCAGCACGCGGATCGGCCCGAACGGAGACCTGAAATGACAGGAGAGTTCGTGACAATCGAGGACCGGGGTAGTGTTCGCTGCCTCATTCATATCAGAGTTCCCTGCCGCGATGGTTCATGCGACGGGCCAGACAATCCCCGACCGTATTGAGCGAATAGACCGTCAGCACAATGGCGACGATCGGTCCGAAGATCAGCAGTGGAAAGCGGCTGAGCAGGTCGGTCGAGCTGGCGATCATCCCGCCCCAGCTCGGCGCCGGCGCCGGAATGCCGTAACCGAGAAAGCTCAACGATCCCTCCGTGATGATCAGCCCCGCCATCAGCGGCGGAACGATGGCCGTCAGCGCCGGAACGAGATTGGGCAGGATCTCGCGCAGCAGAAGCCGCATGTCCGACGCGCCCATGGCGCGTGCCGCCAACACGTAGTCACGGTCGTTCTGGGCAATCACGCCGCCTTTGGCGATGCGTGCATAGGTTCCGATATCGAGCAGGCCAAGCGCCAGCATCATCGTGAAAACCGAATTTCCGGTCACCGATATCAGCGCCAGGATGACGAGGATCGGCGGAAGCGACGCCATGGAATTGGCATAGAGATCGACGATCCGCTCGACCGGGCCGCGATAGAAGCCGGCCAGCATTCCGAGGATCATGCCGATCACCAGCGAGATCAGCGTCGCGACCGAGACGATGGCGAGCGTCGTTCGCGCACCGTAGAGCACGCGGGACAGGATGCTGCGCCCGAGCGCATCGGTTCCGAACAGGCCGTTCAGGCTCCATTCCGGACCTTGCGAGAAATCGCCGTAGGGGAAGCTTGCCCGGACGAGACCCGGAATGAACTCCACGAAAACCGAGGAGACGATGAGAACCGCCAGGAACACGAAGGCGAACCATTCCATTGGATGGCCGCTCGGCATGCGGAAGCGCGCGGTCTTCGGCATCGCGGCATTCAACGCCTCCGCCAACGCGACCGCTTCGCCGGGCACGAGGTCCGTTTGTGTTGGCTCAAGGCGGCTCATGACACGTCCACCCGCGGATCGATAAGCGCATAACCGAGATCGACCAGGATAAAGATGACGACGAAGATCACCACCGTCAGCGACAGAATGGCCTGCATGACGGGCAGGTCGTGGCTGCTCACCGCATTGAGAACGGTCCAGCCGATGCCGGGCACCGCGAAATAGCTCTCGACGATGAAGGAACCGCCGAGCAGATAGGTCATCGACAGGCCCATCACCGTCAGCACCTGGGGAGAGGCAGGGCGCAGCACGTGGCGCATCAGGATATAGCGCGTCGGCAGACCCTTGGCCCTGGCAACGAGGACATAATCCTCCTGGAGGACCGCAACGAATTCGCTGCGGCTCACCCTGTAGAAATAGGCTGCCTGGTGCACGCTGAGGCACATCACCGGCAAGGCGACGTAGTAGAGATTGCCGATCGGGTCGTCGCTGAAGGAAACCCAGCCGGTCGCCGGCAGCCAGCGCAGCACGATTGCGAAGACGAAGCCGAGCAGAACCACGATGACGAAGGTCGGGATCGACAGCATGACCGAGGACACCGCCCGCAGCACCGTATCGACGATGCCGCCCGGCCGGCTGGCGGTATACATGGCGAGCGGCACGCCGATCAGGAGCGAGACGAACATGGCAAGCAGTGCAATCTCGAACGTCACTGCCGCCCGGTCGACCAGGAGTTTTGCCACGGACTGCTGGCTGAACATGGTCTGCCCGAGATCTCCCTGAAGAAGCCGTCCGAGCCAGCCGAGATAACGTTCCCAGACCGGCAGATCGTAGCCGTAACGGCTGTTCAGCGCATCGATCTGCGCCTGCGTCGCGTTCTCTCCAAGGATCAGCTGCGCCGCCGACCCCGGCATCAGGCTCGACAGCGCCGTCGCGGAGAACGTCACCAGCAGGAAGACCGGAATGCCGGCCAGAAGCCGGACGCCGACCGCTTTCAGATAGGAGAGCTTGGCAATTCGCAACGATCGGTCTCCGATTGGCAGGTGGAACATCCAATGCCGGACTGGGCCGGCATCCGGATTTCGCAAAACGAGACGGCAGAGCGGCGGGCCTCCGGGATCAGAGTGCCTTCCATCTGTCCTCGGCATCGAGCCAGCCGCTGTCCCGCTCCAGTGCGGCCTTCTGCTCGGCAGGCGTCATGCCGCCCATGCTGTGCTCGTCCGCGTAACGCGTGCTGCGGTCCTTGAAGACATGCCGCCCGTAATCCATCATGCCATACATCGATCCCTTCTCGAGATAATGCATGGTCACCAGGTTGAAGCCGAGCGCCTCGATTTCCTCGAGCCGCACGAAGGGCACGCCGTTGACTGTCGCGACATCGCCGAACATCTTCCAGCCGGGCAATTCCTTTGCCACCTTCTGACATTCCTCCAACGTGCGCAGCCCATGCACATAGGTCATTTCAGCACCGAGTGCTGCGGCGCGCACGCAGCGTTCGATAGCGTCGTCCAGCCCTTTCTCGAGCTTGGATTCGGTGCGTGCGATAACCACGCAATCGGTGCCTTCGCAAGCTTCGATCGAGGCCTTGATCTTGGCGAGCCACAGCTCCTGCGAGACGACCTCATGCGGCACGTTGCCATCGACCTTGCCGGCCAGCGTCGCCGCCTCCATGGCACGGCCGAACCGCGCATAGCCGCGTTCATTGGGCGTATCCTCGATCAGGATCGCTCCGGCACCGGCTTTGGCGAGACGATAACAGGTGCGGAAGGTCTGGACGACATCGCCGAAGCCGTCATCGGCATCGATGACCAGCGGCAAAGGCGAATAGTCGGCGATGCGGTCGGTCGCGTAGACCAGTTCCTCCTGATTGTGCAGGCCGAGATCCGGCACGCCGGACATGCTGAATCCCAGCGATGCGCCGCTGAGCAGGATCGCCTCGAAGCCGGCCATTTCCGCCGCCTTGGCGGAGTAGCAATCCCAGACGCAGGGCGTGAACACCTGCTTGCGGGAAACCAGGTCCCGAAACTTCACCTTCTTGCGATTGCCGATCATCGTCATCCACCTTTTCCGATCGCCCCGCGTCGCAGGGCCCATTCCGTCGTCTTAACGTCTCTGGCGTGTACGGTCGTCCAGCCCAACGACCGGCCCCTTCCCAGCCCGCCCGGATCTTCCGGACGAGCTTGTGCGTCGTGATCTGGAGCCCGCTATTTCTGGCAGGCATCCGTGCAAACGTAGAGGAACTGCTTTTGCAGGATGCCGCCATTCGAGGGAACGACGCCGCCAGTATTGTCGCGCAGCAGCAGCGAGCGCGTCTGTTCCCCGAAGATGTAGAGCGGCATCTCGGTTGCAACGAGCTTCTGAACCTTGACATAGGCGGCTTTGACAGCGGCCGGATCGAGAGTGGAGCTGGCCTCCTTCAGTGCAGCATCCATCTCGGCACTCTTGTACTGTCCCCAGTTGAAAGCACCGCCGGAGCTCAGCAGGTTGGAAATGTTCGGCTCGGCACCGTTCGACACCAGCACCCCGCCCTCGACGCAGATGTCGAAATCGAGCTGCGTCTTGCATCGCTGGATCAGCGAGGCCTGGTCGACCTCGACGATCTCAGCCGAGGCGCCTTCATAGCCGGTCAGCACCTGCTGGATGTAGGCGGCAAGACGCTTCAGGTCCGAGTTGGTATAGGTGACGATCTTGATCGAGAATGGCTTGCCGTCCGCCTTCAGAGCATCGAACAGTTCCTGCGCCTTCTTCGGATCATAGGCGGGCAACGATGAAACGCTGTCGAAATAGGGCGAATTCTCTCCAAAGTAATTGCTGGGTGCCTTGTATCCGGGCATCTGCGTGAAGGCCTGCATCAGCCGTGCGCGGTCGATGGCGGAATAGAAGGCTTCGCGGGCGCGAACATCGGTGAAGATACCCTTGGCCTGGTTGAGATAGGCGCGGTTGATGCCGCGGATCGGGATCTCGCGGGTCGCAACCCCCGGCGCCGTTGCGTTCGAGCCGAACTGATAGGGATAACCGGCCATCATCGTTGCGCCACCCTGCACGACGGTGGCGATGCGGCTGTTGGTTTCGGGAATGATTGCGAACTTGATCGTATCCAGATAGGGGCGCGGCTGATCCCAATAACCGGGATTGCGGGCCATGGTCATCGATATGCCCTGGTTCCATTCGGTCAGCGTAAAGGCGCCGGCGCCCACCGGCTTGATATCGGTCTTTTCCTTGGCGGCCTTCAATGCTGCCGGCGAGGCGATGAAGGGGCACAGCTCGGCGACCTGGGCTGCGAAATTGGCGTTCGGGGAGGACAGCTTGATCGTCAGCGTCTGTGGATCGACGACGGTGATCGCCTTGTTCCAGGAAGAGATGAACGGCTGCGCCGGCGAAAGCGTGGCCGGATCGGCGGCGCGGTCCCAATTGTATTTGACGGCTTCCGCGTCATAGGGCGCACCGTCCGTGAACTTCATGTCCTTGCGAAGCTTCAAGGTCCAGGTCACCGCGTCGGTGCTGGTCAGGCTTTCGGCCATGCCACCGGTCACGACGCCCTTATCGTTGACGTAGACGATAAAGCCGTAGACGGCGTCGAGCACATCCATCGGACCGCCGGGATAGGTGCCGGCGGTGATCGCCGGATCCCAGCTCTTGATGTCCGAACCGTTGATAATGGTCATCGTGCCGCCGCTGACGGGTTTTTCCGTCTGCGCGATCGCGTAAGATGCGGCGAGCAACATGGGTGCCGCCATCGTCAGCGACAACAGCAAGGCGGCGGCGCCACGCATGAACAGGCTCTGCAGCCTTCTGGAACGATTGTCTGACAACATCACTCTATCTCCTTTTTTTGAGTTCCCCTGGGGGAGTGATTGTGCGTCGTTGTTTGCATGCGGTTGACATCATGGCCCGGCAGCTTTCAGCGCTGCTCTTCATGGCTCAGTCGTTATGATCCTCCGTCCAGCGCCGGACCGTCGGATGATGAAGCCCGAATTGATCCAGCGCACGCCCCACGGTCTGGTCGACCATTTCGGCGATTGATTTCGGCAGCGTGTAAAAGCTCGGCACCGGTGGCATGATGACGGCGCCGCTGCGTGTCGCCTGGTCCATCAGCGCGATATGGCCCGCATGCAACGGCGTTTCCCGCACCATCAGCACCAGCCGGCGGCGTTCCTTCAGGCAGACATCGGCGGCGCGCACGATCAGATCGTCTGCATAACAATGCGCGATCCCGCTCAGCGTCTTGATCGAGCATGGTGCAACCAGCATGCCGTCGCAGCGGAAGGAGCCGGAGGCGATCGAGGCGCCGATATCCCCGTGGCTGTAGACCCGGTCGGCGAGGCCACGGATTTCGTCCGCAGTCTTTCCCGTCCCTTCGGCCAGTGCCGTGCGGATCGCCGCGGGCGATATGACAAGATGCGTTTCGACATCGTCGAAATCCCGCAGCATCTCCAGCGCACGCAGGCCGTAGATTGCACCGGAAGCCCCTGATATGCCGATGATCAAGCGCCTCAAACGTTCATCTCCGGCTTGACACGCGACAGCAGCTGACGCATCCGCTCGTAGGACTCCAGCGGCGGAAGCGCCTTGTCGAACCCTTCCTTCCGATCGCCCGCCTTCATCGTGGCGTCATAACCGACCTTGGCGATCACGCCGCCGTCTTCCTGAGGCTCGGACCGGTCTGCCGGAAGGTCCGTGACGATGAGAATGTCGCGCTCCGCGCGCATGCGCGTCATCTTTGCCAATTCGACGGCACCGAGATCCCAGGGGTCGACATCGCTGTCGACGATGGTGATGTTCTTGACGATGCTGACCGCACCCCAGCAGATCGACATGATGCGGCGTGCCTGTCCCGGGCGGGGCGCATCGATCTGCACGACCACGTTGTTCCGTCCGCTACCTGACGCGGTGACGGCAACCTCGCCGACATTGAAAACGGACCGCCGGATGACGGCCTTGAGGCTTGCAGCGATCGGCACCGCGCCGAGATAGAGGTGCTCCATGTGGTAACCGGGCTCGATCACCTGCAACATCGCGTCGGAGCGGCAAGTCATGCATTCAAATCTGACGCGCACCCCGGAGCCGTAATCCTCGTACATGCCGTGATATTCGGAGACCAATCCTTCGAGGATCGGCTCGTCGATATGAATATGACCTTCGAGCACGATCTCCGCCTCTGCAGGCACCGCAAGATCGATCGACTTGCAGCGGACAAGCCGCACCGGCTCGCCGAGCAACGATCCGGCGCAGTGCATTTCATCGTCACCGAGCCCCAGATAGAAGCAGGCGGCAAGCTGAATGGCCGGATGCGCGCCGAGGACGACGGCGAAGGGCAGCGGCTCGCCTTTGGCGCCTGCCTTGCGAGCCATGATGGCGAGATGATGGTTCGGTGCAATACCGATCATCGCTTCGTTCGGACCAAGCACCTTGATGCGGGCATAGGACGCGTTGCCCAAGCCTGTTTCAGGGTCGCGCGCCACGATCAGACCCGCAGTAATGTAGGGACCGGTCTCCTTGGAAAAGAACGTCGGGACTGGAAGCCGGGTCAGGATGTCGTCCTGGAAGAGCTGTTGCTGTACCGGCGCATCGTCCACGAAGACTGGCGGCACCGGAGACGCGATCGAGGATAGCAGCTTCTGCTGGATATCGATTTTCGCGACATCAAGCGCCAGGGCGACACGATCGAGATCCGACAGGATGTTGCCGAAGATCGGCATGTCGTGACCCTTGATGCGGTCGAGCCGTACCGCCGCCTTTTCATCGACGATGGAAAGAATGGCCGATACGTCGTGGATCGGGTCGACTTCCTCCGAAATCACCAGCAGCCGACCGCGTCGGTCGAGTTCCTGAAGAATGCCTCGACACGACTGATCGCTTTCGCCGCGTGGCATTGCGCTGGCCGCCCCGGATGTCATGGCCGCGTTTTCAAGCGGATCAGGGTGATCATTCATCCGGTAATCCTGTGAAAGTCATTTCCGAGGGCTGTTGTGATGCGGCAAGTATCAGCCGCAGGCCGGAGACTGGGTAGCTCGAAAATCACGAATTGGGGGATAGGAAAATCAGAATGCTCCGCGCATGAGCACGATTCGGCACGATATGTTTTTTAGATCACGCCTGTCGGCCGAAGACGGCAACGAGTGACTGGATCATCGTCCGTTCGGCCTCGGACAGCGTCCTTTCGCCGGAGAAAATCACTGAGAGGTTTCCGGCGATCACGTCTTCCGTAATCGGCGCAGCGGTGAGGCGCCCGCTGCCGATATCCTGCTGGACCGAGGACACCGGCAGGACCGTACAGACCGGCAAACGGCGGACCATGGCGATGGCCAATGGCAGAGAACCGACGTCCATGACCGGCTCGACACGCAGATGCCGCGCACTGGCGGCTGCCATGAACGCCTGATGGATACTGAGATGCTTGATTCCGAGAACCAGCGGAAATCCGCAAACTTCGGCCAGTGGAATTTCCGTTCGGCCGGCAAGGTTCAAGGCCGGATTGGCAACGACCGAGAGGCGCTCGCTCGGTCCGAGATGGATCCGGGTCATCTGCGTCTGGACGGCACCGACAATGGCCAGATTGAGCTCTCCCGCGCGCACCTGATCGTGAAGCACAGCGTTGGAACCTTCGATGATTCTCAGCCGGTATTCGGGATGGCCAAGGCGGGTAGCCGTCAGTGCCTGCGCCACCTTGTCCGTCATGACGCTGTCATGCCCCGAACTCGGCAGCATGCCGATCGAGATGGTCGCCTGTGTGTGGGCGGCAATATCCAGACTGGCCCGAAGGAGGCCATCGATGCGCTCTTCGATCTCCAGGGTGAAGGGAAGCAATGCCTTGCCGGCCTTCGTGCTCTCGGCACCGTTGCGCCGCCGTTCGAACAGAGGTTGCCCGACAACTGCCTCGATTTTCTGAATCTGGGTCGAAACGGACGGTTGCGTGACATGCGCCGCGCGCGCCGCCGCCGAAATACCTCCGCTGAGATGCGCAAGGTTGAAGTAGTACAATTGACGTGCCGTCAACTGCGGTCGAAAGACGATATTGGCCTCCATTGCCTCCAGATTTTTCTTGAGGCTACAAAGCATGGCGGACACGACCTCCTGATCCGGCCCGTTTGCGCGCACGCCCAAGGTGCTCGACAACGGTGGATCGAGGGGCTCCAGATGCAGGCGCGCAAGTCCGAGCCGGTCGGCGACCATACTGCGCGGCATCAGGAACCGCATCTGCGGAAACTCGTTGAGCAGCCGGTGAAGGTCTGCCGGCTCCTCATCCATCAGGATTATGCGGTCGCGGATGCCATGCTCGTCCGCATATCGGATAACGGCATCGCGAAGTGCCTGACGCATTTTCAAAACGACAAATTTCTGATTGGGGGAGCGAAGATCAACCGCGGCCTCCGCCGTTCCGACAGAAAACCAACCCTCATCGTAAAAGGGCGTCATCGCAGGCAGGTTCGCAGATGGCACGCCGGTCATATAGCCGACTTCGATTTCCATCGAACCCGCGTTGCCCGGGATGTCCGCAGCCTCGTCATCAACAAGGGATTTTCCTCGCCCGTCTGCAAACATCACGTCGATCAGCAGGTCGGGCCGCTCGCGTTCCATATCTTCGACGGTACGTCCGATCGCCTTCGAAAACCGGCCGATGGAGAAACTGAGATCGAGACGAATATCGATGCGACGATGGTCCGTGTCCCCATTCCGCATCCGACGCACGAACCTTTCGCGATGCAGGATGGCCGTTGCCTGCTGAAACAGCCAGAAGGCTGCCGGTAAAGGACTGAGGTGACCGCTTTTGCGAATGAAGAGCTTGAGTTGAAGCTCATTTTCCAAAGTACGCAGACTGGATGTCAGCGCCGAAGGTGCAATCCCAAGCTCGCGCGCGGTCTCCGCCAGCGTCGGGCTCTGACAGGCCAGCACGAAATGGGCCAGTTGCTGGATTTCGATGCGCGGCGGATTTGTAATCACTGCGGGTCTATATCGGATTGCACAAGGGGCTCACCCGACTATGGCACACAAAGCGTTATGCCGCACGAATATCAGCGCCGGCCCATTGCTTCCCGAGCCCACCGAACCGACATGGTCGGCCTCGGACATTGGTCGGGTGCAGCACTGGCGATGGAATGCCTGGACAGGCCGAGAGCGTCGAAACCGGGAGCCCGTATCTTGAGGGTGATCAGTCCTTCTTAGAAAAATCGAGAATCTTCCGTTCCGATCATTCGCGATTGGCCGGACCAGAAGACGTCAGCCGGCGATCAAAGCGGCTTCATACACCATCGTCGCGGCGGCAAGATCAGCCAACGCCGTTCCGACTGCCTTGTAGAGAGTGATCTCATCGTTGGACGTCCGCGCTGGAACATCCCGGCGGCACAGCTCGTCAAGTGTCGCACGCACCGCACCTGCAGCAATGACGCCGGCCCTGATCGGCTGAACCAGATCGCCCGCTTCGTGAAGGGCTTCGTGAGTGTCGATATAGACCGAGGAGCGCCGAAGCGCCTCGTCATCCGCCTCGCGCATCGCCGGGGTGAAGCCGCCGATCAGATCGACATGGGTGCCCGGCCGCAGCCATTCGCCCCGGATAAGCGGTGCTGTCGCCAGCGTCGCCGCGCTGACGATATCGGCTTGCCGCGCCGCGGCTTCCAGATCCGTGACGGCGGTGGCCTGGAGCCGCTGCTGCCGGAGGCTCTGCGCCAGCCGTTCCGCATTGGCGGGATCGATATCCCAGATATCCACATGCGCGATCGGCCGGACGGCGCGGTAGGCATCGGGTATGAGGCTCGCGACGCGGCCTGCGCCGATCACCAGCAGGCGGCGCGCGTCCTGTCGGGCAAGATAGTCCGCGGCAAGGGCCGATGCCGCTACCGTGCGGCGCGTTGTGATCGTGTTTCCGTCAAGGAGCGCAAGCTGCATCCCGGTCCGACCATCATAGAGCATGTAAGTCGAGGTCAAACCAGGATTGCCGCGTACCGTGTTGCCGGGAAAGACGGTGACGATCTTGATGCCAAGGTAGCGCTCCGACCGGTGCGTTTCATGCCAGGCAGGCATTAGAAGCAGCGTCGCATCCGGCTCGCCGCTATTGGCGATCGTGTGGTGATGCCGTACCGGCACAACACAGCCTTCGGCAAATGCTTGTCGCAGGGTCGCGACCAGCGCGCCGAAAGGTAGGAGCTCGCCCGTTGCCCGGGCATCGAGAATACGGATTTGTGTGTCGGTCATTGAAGCGATCTCTCAGGAAGTTCTGACTGCTGGATAAAGCGAGTTCTGTGTGATTGAAGGGGGCAGCGCCTGAGCCGCGTCGCCGCTGCGCGGCGCACCGGCTTTTCAACCGGCATCGGCCCTTTGGACACTCCGTTGCGAGGAATGCGGAGCAACTCGGCACCGCTCAGCCAAACGCAGCTTTCTTCTCCAGAATTCTGGCGTATTGCGTAAGCGGATAGCACAGGGCGAAGAAGATCACCGCGACGAGACCGTAGACCTTGAAAGGCTCGAAGGTCGCGTTGTTGATGGCGTTCGCGGTTTTCAATAGTTCTTCGAAGCCGAGGATCGAGGCCAGTGCGGTGCTCTTGATCAACTGGACCAAGAACCCGACAGTCGGCGCGCGGGTGATCCGGAAGGCCTGCGGCAGGATGACAAGCCGAAGTTCGAGGAGACGATGCAAGCCCAGGCTGGCTGCAGCGTCCCATTGCCCGCGCGGCACCGCCTCGACGCCGCTCCGCCAGATTTCCGCAAGATAAGCGCTGGCATAGAACGTCAGGCCGCAGACGGCGGCGGTCCATGACTCGATCCGGAAGCCGAGCATCGGCAGGCCGAAGAACATCAGAAAGAGCTGCATGAGGAGCGGCGTTCCCTGAAACAGGGCAATGTAGCCGGACGCGAAGCTGCGCGGCCAGCGTGTTTTCGATATCCGTGCAGACAGGATCGCCAGGCCAACGATGGCGCCGCCGGCAAAGGCTGCGAGCGAAAGCATAAGGGTCCAGCGTGTCGCGAAGACAAGATTGCGCAAAATGTCCCAGAAGGTGAACTCAATCATGCCAGACTGGCTCCCAGAAAACGACGTTTCCCGGCGAAAAGGAGCCGGCGAAGTGCGGCGGACATTGAAAGGTAGATCAACGTCGCCACCAGATAGGTCTCGAAGGAGCGGAAGGTGCGCGACTGAAGCAGATCGGCCTCCTGTGCCAGCTCGCGGACGGATATTTGTGAAACCACCGCCGATTCCAGCATCATGATGATGATCTGGCTCGTCAGCGCCGGAAAAATGATGGCGATCGCTTGCGGCAGGATGATCTTGAAGAACACCAGCCGGGGCCTGAGGCCGAGTGCCTGCGCCGCCTCCTTCTGGCCTCTCGGTATGGCGTCGAGCCCGGCCCCGACCACCTCGATCGTGTAGGCCGCCATATTGAGAGTCATGGCAAGAACTGCGGCAGAGATCGGATCGAGGCGAATGCCGAGGCTAGGCAAGCCAAAGAAGATGAAGAACAGCTGCACCAGGAATGGCGTATTGCGCATGATTTCCACATACAGGCCGACGACCTTGCGCAACCATGGATAAGGTCCCCGGCGCGCGGCCGCGCCGAGAACGCTGAGAACGATCCCGAGGACCGATGTGGAGGCAGTCAGTGCAAGCGTTGTGCCTGCGCCATAAGCCAGAGCTCCCATTCCGTCCCAAAGCCAATTGAAATCGAGGCTGTATCTCATCTTTTGTCCTTTGGAGCCGGATGATCTGGGCCGGGTCGGCCCGAAATCTCGATCCGCCTCTCAACCAAAGAATTGGAGCATGATGCCACCGCAATCGCTTACAGTTTTCGGCATCATGCTCTGGTGAGTGGGAGGCCGTCTTCGTCAGTCCTTCAGGTTTTCAGGGTTGAGCGGCGCTTTCAGCCAGCTCTTCGAGCTTGCGTCGAGCGAACCATCGGCGATCATTGCGGCGACGCTGTCATTGACAGCCTTCTTCAGGCCTTCCTCGCCCTTGCGGAGCGCGATGTGCGAGGGGGAGCTGAGGAGCTGGAATTTCTGCTCCGGCTTCAGTTCGTCCTGTCGCGCCAGAACCTGCGCGCCGACATCGTTGCCGACCACCATCAGCTGGGTCTGGCCGGATATGAAGGCCTGGATGACCGAATTGTAGTTCTCGAAACGCTGGATCGCAGCCGATCCGGGCGCAGCTGCCGTCAGCGACGTGTCTTCGAGCGTCCCACGATTGACGGCAACGGTCTTGTCGGCGAGGTCTTCCTTGCCGCTCACCTTCAGGGCTGCCGGACCGATGACGGCGATGTAGTAGGGGGCGTACGGGGCGGCATAATCGATAACCTCGGCGCGCTCCTTCGAATAGCCGACGCTCATCAGCAGGTCGACGCGGTCGTCGTTCAGGTAGGCGATCCTGTTCTGGCCGGTAACGCTCACGAGATTGAGTTTCACGCCGAGCCCGTCGGCGATCTTCTGGGCGACGTCGACGTCATAGCCCTTGATGCTCATATCGGCGCTTGCCGAAGAGAAGGGTGGGAAATCGGAGAAGATGCCGATGTTGATCTCGCCTGCGGCCTTGATATCGGCAAGTTCGTCGGCCTGTGCGGCTCCTGCCAGGATGCCGAACACGGCAATTGCCGCGGTGGCGGTGTAGCGCAATTTCATAAGAGCAGTCATGTCGTTCCCCTTTTTGAGACGTGTTGTGCGACAGGTGATGGATGGCAGCGGGCGCGAGGCACGCTGCCGGTGTGGAGCTGGTTCTCAGGTCACGTTTGTCCTGACCGCGGGACTGAACATCGCGAGGCACAGGAGTTCGAACAGGACCTGCGCGGCGATCTGCGCGGTGTTGGTGGTATTGTCGTATTGCGGCGCGATTTCCACGACGTCGCCGCCGATGAGGTTGATGCCCTTGAAGCCACGCAGCAGGGTCAGGACCTCCCTCGGCTGAAGCCCGCCGACTTCTGGCGTGCCGGTTCCCGGAGCGAAGGCCGGATCGAGGCTATCCACGTCGAAACTAAGGTAGGTCGGACCGGCGCCGACAACCTCCAGAGCCTTTGCGATCACAGCCTTGAGGCCCATCTCCGCCACCTCTTCGGCGTGGATGACGGTCATGCCGGAGGCAAAGGAGAACTCCCAGAGATATTCGCCGCCGCCGCGGATGCCGATCTGGATCGTACGCTTCGGATCGAGCACGCCCGCCAGAACCGCCTCGCGGAAGGGCGCGCCGTGGTGGAACTTGGAGCCCTCATAGGGACCAGCGGTGTCGCAATGAGCGTCGATGTGGATCATGCCTACCGGCTGACTGGCCGCCAGACCCTTGAGAATGGCGCCGGAGATCGAATGGTCGCCGCCGACCGACAGCGGGATAACCCCGGTTGCCGCGATCATCCGGTAGCAGGCCTCGATGTCGGCATGGCACTCGGCCAGGCCGAACCGGCTGCGCATCGGCACGTCGCCGACGTCGGCGACCTTTAGCCCTCCCATCGGCGCGACACGCAGAACATGTTCGTAGGGGCCCACGCGCTCGACAGCCCGGACGGCCCGCGGCCCCAGCCGCGCGCCGGCACGATTGGTGACGCCGAGATCCATCGGCACGCCGATCAGGGCCACGTCAAGCGCCTCAAGCACCTCGGGCCGCAAGCCGTTCTCGATGAAACGGGCGTCCAGAAAGGTCGCAGGATCGGCGAAGGGCCATTTGCGGCTGTCGCCGTCCTTGAATACGCTCGCCGCCACGGCGCGGAAGTGCGGATCTTCCATCTCCCCGCCTGCAGCGCTGCCGAAGCGCTTTCTCAAGTCTTCCAGAAAATCCCGGTCAATGGTCAAGGCAGGCTCCCGCGGTATTGATGCTGCCATCATCATCAGCGCCGCCCGCTTCTCTTGGAACCGCGAAAATTCGAGAGGGGATATAACGATTCTTGATAGACCAGGCCTGCCGAGGCTCCGCGAAGCGGGTAGTGCGTTCATCCGGACGTTCAGAAAACTTTATAACCCGGCGAGAATTTTCCCACTACCGCGGTTGGTAACCTCCAAGCAGTCTCCGATGCGAACGGTCCAGCAGAGGGCCGACAACAAAGGGAACCTACCATGTTGCACGATATGACACGCCGCCGCTTCCTCGGATCCGCCGCTGCCGCGGGGATTGCCGGCACGATGACCGGGTTTGCGAGATCCGCCGCAGCCGGCAGCGGCAATCTCACCGCCGTCGAATGGGGCGGCGAGGTCGTCGAAGCCATGAAGCAGATTGCCGCCGACCAGAATGCGGCGACATTCAACTGGGTTCTTCATCAGGGCGGCGCGGGCGCTATCCTGCCAAAGATCAAGGCCGTCTGGCCGAATGTCGACTACGACTACGTCGCCGGCTGGGAAGGCTCATTCAACAGCATGGTGAAGGAGGATTGGCTCGAGACCATCAATCCTGCCGATGTTCCCAACCTTGCGAATATTCCCGAGAAAATCATCATTCGTGACGGCAAGGGCAATATCAAAGCGGTCCCACGCGCAGTTGGCGGCATGTATTTCGGTGCGCGAACCGACACGGCCCCTATCGCTGTGAAGACCATCGATGATCTGCTCAGCCCCGATCTTAAGGGTGCGATCTGTTGGCCGGGCCCGACACAGAGCATGATGCTCCAGATTGTCGCGCTCGCCCTTCACGCTGGCGGCAGTGAAACGAATATGGAACCTGGATGGAAGCTCATGACGGAATTGGCGAAATCCGGCAATATCGGCCGCGTCGCCATCACCGATATCGATTTCACCAATTCGCTGACGTCGGGTGAGACCTCCGTCGGCTTCTTCGCTGAGCCCGGCTGGGCGGCCGTGGCGAAGAACTTCCCGGTTACTCGTTTCACCAAGGACAGTAACTTCAAGGCCTTCCTCTACCAGAGCGGTTTCGGCTTACTGAAGAATAGACCGAACACCAAGGCGACGCTCGATTTCGTCAACTTCGCAATCAGCCCGGACATGAACTCGCTCTATGCCAAGGTGGCTGGCGAAGCGCCGTTGAACAGCAAGGCGGTCACGCCCGACAATCTGAAGCATCTGTCCTTTACGTCGGACGAGTTTTCGAGCTTCGTCTATGTGCCGGACTACAATGTCGTTCTCGAACAGCAGGACGCCTGGTCCAAGCGCTGGGAACAGGATATCGCCCCGTTGCTCTAAGGCACCTCGCGGCAGGTTATCGAAGGCGCCAGCGGGCTTCGATAACCTCCCTTTCTCATGTCCCGTAAGGGCGAGGAAAAGGCTGTTCCACCATGACCACAGTAAGGCGGCAACCCGTTGCCATTTCGATGCCTGATCGCCGAGATGCGGCCCTGACGCTCGGGCCAGCCCTCCTGGTGTTCGCATTCGGTTTTCTGTCGCCGCTCATCAATCTGGCAATCGAAAGCTTAAAGGAGTTTACGCCGGGGCGCGTCGGTTCCGTTGAAAATGCCGCGGCAACGGTCCAAAACTATTACGAGCTTGCAAACCAGGCGTTTGCGAGTGTCCTGCTGACGACCTTCTGGATCGGTGGAGTTGCCGCGATCATCGGCCAGCTTGTGGCATTCCCGCTGGCCTACTTTATCGTGCGGCGCATTTCCCCGCGGATGCGCGCGCTCACCCTCGGCTTTTTGATTACGCTTGTTCTATCCAGCGTCCTGATCAAGACATACGCGATCGAACTGACCTTCGGGTCGGTCGGCATCTTCCGACCCCTCCTCTTGACACTTGGCCTTTCGCCCAACAGCCGCGAATATATCAATATCGTCGTTACTGCGGGCCTGGTTCACTCGATCATACCGGTCGCAACGCTAACGCTGATTGGCGCGATGCAATCGATCGATCCGCGTCTGCTCGATGCAGCCCAGTCGCTCGGCGCGCCGGGATGGAAAGCCCATTTGTCGATCACACTTCCCCTGAGCTTCCCGGCTCTGATCTCAAGCACGCTTGTCTCGCTGACTTTCGCGATCAGCGCCTTCGTCATTCCCATGGTGCTCGGGAGGGGCCGGGTGCTTTTCATATCGAACGTCATCTACACCCGGTTCAGCGATATCGCCAACTATCCGAGCGGCGCGGCGATCTCACTCGTCATGCTTGCCGCGGCCTTGGCGGTCGTCGCTGTCATAACGTTTGCGCAGGCCTGGAAGGTTTCCCGATGAGCAGACAATCTCTTGCAGCGCGAACCGGAGACCGGATCGCCGGTTCCCTCGCTTACGGTGTCATCGGCCTTGGATTGGCGTTCCTCGCCATCCCGTTGGTGATAACATGCCTCATGGCTTTCGACGCCAGGACCTACCTCGGTCCACTGCCGCCACCTGCCTTGTCGCTTCACTGGTTCGAACGGCTCGTCTCTCAGGCGGATATCCTTACCAGCCTACGCACCAGCCTCATCTTGGCGATACTCACGACGGTTCTGTCCGTCACGATCGGAACTGCGGCGGCCGTCGGCCTCGCCCGTGGCAATTTTCCAGGAAAGGCCGCGCTGACTTCGGCCTTTCTCTCGCCACTCATCGTTCCGCCGGTCGTCATTGGATTCGGCCTGCTGCTTTTCCTTTCCAAGGCCGGTATCACAAATGGTATGGCGCGCCTGCTCCTCGGCCACGTGATCGTGACGTTGCCCTATTGCATAAGGACCAGCCTCGCCAGCCTTCTTGGCAGCGACCAACGATTGACGGAAGCCGCAATGGTTCTCGGCGCCACCGAGCGCCAGGCCTTCTGGACCATTACACTACCGCTCATGCGGACCGGCGTCGTCACCGGCGCGATCTTCGCCTTCGCAATTTCGATAGATGACGTATCGATCAGTCTCTTTCTGAGCGATCCGTCCGCAACGACCTTGCCTGTTACGCTGGTCAGCAACATGCGCGCGGCTTTCGATCTGACGATCGCTGCGGCGGCCGTGGTCCTGATTGCCGTCACCGCGTTGCTGATCGTTGTGCTGGACCGTGTCGTCGGCTTCGACACTGTCGTCGGTCAGGGTTTGTTTCGTTCATGAGGACAATACGATGATTTCTGCCGTGGAATTTCAAGGGGTCAGCAAGCGCTTCGGCGAAACGGTCGCCCTCGGCAATATCTCCTTCTCGGTGAACCCAGGTGAAACAATCGCACTGCTTGGACCGAGCGGCTGCGGCAAGACCACCATTCTTCGGCTCATCGCCGGATTCGAGCGGCCCGACAAAGGCTCGATCCTGATCGACGGCGAGCCCATGGCCGGATTGAAACCCTATGAGCGCAATGTCGGGCTGCTGTTCCAGCACTACGCTCTTTTCCCGCATATGACCGTCGAACAGAACATCGGCTACGGGCTTCGCCATCGCAACCATCCGTCGGGGCAAATACCTCGCCGCATTGCCGAGATGCTTGAGCTCGTCCGGCTTGTCGGTTTCGGACAGCGGCGGCCGCACCAGTTGAGCGGTGGCCAGCAGCAGCGTGTTGCCCTTGCGCGGGCGCTCGCCACCCATCCGAGCCTTGTTCTTCTGGATGAGCCCCTGTCGGCCCTCGACGCCAAACTTCGACATGAGCTGCGCACCGAATTGAAGGATGTGCTCGCCGCGGTCGGCTCGACCGCGATCGTGGTAACCCACGACCAGGAGGAGGCGATGAGCCTGGGAGAGCGCATATTCGTGATGAACCGTGGAGCCATCATGCAATCCGGCAGGCCAGATGATGTGTATTGGCGTCCAGACTCGCGTTTCGTCGCGGATTTCATGGGGCGGACGAATTGGATTCATGGCTCGATTTCGGCCGCGGGCGGAACGGCCGGCAAATTTCGCTCCGAATCCGGCTGGGAGTTTCCGGTCGCGTCCACGGGAAGCCTTTCAGGTGCCGCCGAGATTTGCGTGAGGCCGGAAAGCGTCGAGATATCGTCCGGCGCTCCGGGTGCCGGGGCCATGCCGGGACGCGTTGCCGACGTTGTGACACTCGGCGCCTTCAGGCATATCGTTCTGGATCTCGTCAGTGGCGACCGCATAATCTCGGCTTGCCCGAACCGTCCAGACATAGCCTTTGCTCGCGGGCAGGAGATCAGCGTTTCCATTCCGCCCGAGGCATGCGTTCTCTTCGCGCGATAAGCCGGCATTGACGGGGCGCAGCTTGCACTTCGCCCCGGCTAAGGATCGCCAGTTGCCGGAAGAACATGGTTCGTCCAATATCCGCTTATAGGCAGAGAGGCTCTCAGCACTCGAGCGCCCCAAACTTTGGAATGCGGCTTCTGATGCTTGATCTTGATTCCTATCTGCTTCGTGCATTTCTGACCGTCGCGGAGATCGGCACCGTCAATGGAGCAGCCGTCAAGCTGAACAGAACGCAGGCGGCTGTGAGCATGCAGATCCGCAAGCTGGAGGAGCTTGTCGGCGTTACGCTGTTTTCGCGTTCGTCAAAAGGCCTTGAGCTCACGAGCCATGGGCAGATCATGCTGGCTTATGCCCGCGAAATGGTCGCCCTCAGCGACGAGGTCGAGAAAAGGCTGACAGGCAAGATGATCGAGGACCGCATTCGCCTCGGCGTCGTTGAGGACTTCGCAGCCGGCCACCTGATCGACATTCTTAGTGACTTTAGGGCGCAGAACCCGAAGGTCGATATCGACATCATTGTCGAGCCGAATCGCCGCCTCGCCAGCCTGTTTGAAGACGGGAAGCTGGATCTCGTGGTTTGCGACATCACCTGCCTCGCGCGAAAACCGACCCTGATCTGGACCGAATATTTGATGTGGACGGTCAGATCCGACTTCGTGGCGGATGCGGAAAAGCCGCTTCCCATCATTATGTTCGAGGAGGAGTGTCCCTGGACGCTCCCGACGCTTGCCGCCCTGTCCCAGCGGAACGTCAAGTGGAAGACGGCGTGCGTCGCATCGACGCTGGTGGCCATGGCGACCGCGGTTCGCGTCGGTATCGGTATCGCGCCAATGATGCTCAACACGAAACCGGAGGGCTGCCGGACACTTGACAGATCGGCGGACCTGCCCGGTCCGGTGCGCATCGAAATCGGTCTGTATGCTCAATCCGAGACGGCCGAAGGTGCGCGCTATCTTGTAGACTTCATTTCGCGGCATACGGCCATATTGTCGAGCTAGAGCCTTTCCTGCTCAGCTTGCAGCATTCTGACCGGGAAAGGCTCTGGGAGCGTTCAGCTTCCATTATATCGGGTCAATTTAATTCCCCCTACCGAAGTGGCGAGCGAAGCCCCACAGTGATCGGATGAAGGGTCGACGACCCAATCTCAAGCATTCATGGAAGTCTGCGAATACGATGATGGGGCAAGCCAAAGTTGACGAAACTCTCCTCGCAGATGCCGCCTATCTGCCCGGCCAGGTCGCAAACCTCACGAGGGGAGCGAGCGTGACGGCGCAAACCAACGAAATACTGGAGCGCATCAATGACATGCTGCTACGCGAAGGTACCGACAAGTCAGAGATCATTCTCGTCAACATTTGGCTCAGGGACCTTGCCTCATTCGAGGAAATGAACAGAGCCTGGGATGCGTGGATGCCTGATAGCGGAACGCCACGGCGGGCAACGTTTGAGGACAAGACTCTTCCGCCGATGTGCGCCATCCGTATTGACGTAGCCGCGTCGCGAAAGGGTGAGGCCGGGCAAATTTGAGCCGCCTGTATTCGTCACCTTCATACTCTTGTCAGCGAAGCCGGACCCGGAAGTGCTTGAAGCAGGACGGTCTACATTTCGTCGAAGAGGGCTATGCCTTGCCAAGGGTAAAGGTGGCGGATGCTTTGCGACCTATTGTGATCAACGATGTAACCGGTAAGGTAGGCGAAGAGCGGCCTCGGAATTTCCTACAGAATTCCGCACTTTCGGCATCATGCTCTAAGGCCGGATGACGCAGACATTGGCCTCGTAGGCGCAGGGATCGTCCTGCACGGCGATATCGATGACCTTCGCCTTCGGCGCCAGTTGCTCAGGCCGCGCGGGGGGATAGAACCCATAGCCGTCGCCGCCGACATAGGTTCCGCCATCGGCCTGATAGACGTAAGAAGTGCCCGCATAAGTGTCGCCGCCGCCCTGCGCCTGGGGTACGACGACGATGAGATTGTTGCGGGCGACGCGATTGGTCGCCGGCGATGAAAACTGTTTCAGGAACGGCATCCGTTCTTTGCGGTTCCGGTATCGATAGGCGTTGTCGAAACGGATGCCGCGATCGCGCCAGCCGATACGTTCGCCGAGGAGCAATCCGCCGTGGAAAGCGTGACGATGGCCGGGAAAACGATGATCGTTGCGGCGGTCGCCGGCTTCGGCGGGAAGTGCAGCAAGCGCGGACAGGGCAATCAGGGCGACTGCGGACAGACTGCGAAACATGGGTGGCCGGCCTCCGGAATTCCGATCCCTAACAAATCGTTAACGCCAGATTGCGCCAAAAGCCGAAGCTTGTCCATTCAGGTCGGCCAACCGGCACAAAATTTGAGCGGAAAAGACCAGTTTCTTTAGCCTGCGAACTTCCCGGTAACGCGAATCGATTAAATTAAAAGCAGACAGCGATTGTGCTTGTCGTCGGCGTTCCCGGTGATTAAACGTCGCAATTGATGCAACGCACACAGAGAATTTTGTCATTCGTGTGGTTGACTGAGCATGCTCCGAAATCCGGGAGCGCAGAGAAGCCGCCGCGAGGTTCTGATGGCGAACGTGACAAATAACCGGCCCCTATCGCCGCATCTGCAAATCTACAAGCCTATTCCCACCATGGTCATGTCCATCGTTCACCGCATTACCGGTGGCGCGCTCTATGTCGGCACGCTGCTCGTCGCCTGGTGGCTGATCGCGGCGGCAAGCGGCCAGGGCTCCTATGACTGGGCCAATTGGGTGCTCGGCAGCCTTCTCGGCAAGCTCGTGCTTCTCGGCTATACATGGGCGCTGCTACACCACATGCTCGGCGGCTTCCGCCACTTCATGTGGGATCTCGGCTATGGCTTCGGGAAAGAGTTCTCGACCAAGCTCGCCATCGCCAACATCATCGGGTCGCTCTGTCTGACCGTGCTGGTCTGGGTGATCGGCTTCCTCATTCGCTTCTGAAGGTCCTCTCATGGATATGCGCACCCCCCTCGGCAAGGTTCGCGGGCTCGGCTCCGCCAAGGACGGCACGGACCATTTCTGGCGTCAGCGGCTGACGGCCGTCGCCAATGTTCCGCTCATCCTGTTCTTCGTCATCTTCATGCTCGCCTATGCTGGCGCGCCCTATGCGGATGTGGTTCGCGCCTTGTCGAACCCGTTCGTCGCGGTCGTCATGGGGCTGATGGTGATCTCGGGCGTCATCCACATGAAGCTCGGCATGCAGGTCATCATCGAGGATTACGTGCATGGCGAGTTCGGCAAGATCGTTCTCCTGATGCTGAACACGTTCTTTGCGATCCTGATCGCCGGCCTCTGTCTCTTCGCCATTCTGAAAATCGCATTCGTAGGATAAGCTGACATGGCACCGACTTCACCCGCCCAGAATGGCAAGGCCTACAAGTATGTCGACCACTCCTACGACGTGATCGTCGTCGGCGCCGGTGGTGCCGGGCTGCGCGCCACGCTCGGCATGGCCGAGCAGGGTTTCCGCACGGCCTGTATCACCAAGGTCTTCCCGACCCGCTCGCATACGGTCGCGGCCCAGGGCGGTATCGCCGCCTCGCTGCGCAACATGACGCCGGATAGCTGGCAGTGGCACCTCTACGACACCGTCAAGGGTTCCGACTGGCTCGGCGACGTCGACGCCATGCAGTATCTCACCATGGAAGCGCCGAAGGCGGTCTATGAGCTCGAGCATTACGGCGTGCCGTTCTCGCGCAACGAGGAAGGCAAGATCTATCAGCGCCCGTTCGGCGGCCACATGCAGAATTACGGTGAAGGCCCGCCGGTACAGCGCACCTGCGCCGTTGCCGACCGTACCGGCCACGCCATTCTGCATACGCTCTACGGCCAGTCGCTGCGCAACAATGCCGAATTCTTCATCGAGTACTTCGCGCTCGACCTGATCATGTCGGAAGACGGCAGCCGCTGCACCGGCGTCGTCGCCTGGTGCCTCGATGACGGCACGATCCATCGCTTCGCCGCCAAGATGGTGGTGCTGGCGACCGGTGGCTACGGCCGCGCCTATTTCTCGGCAACGTCAGCCCATACCTGCACCGGCGACGGCGGCGGCATGGTGGCGCGTGCCGGCCTGCCGCTGCAGGACATGGAATTCGTCCAGTTTCACCCGACCGGCATCTACGGTTCGGGCTGTCTGATCACCGAAGGCGCGCGCGGCGAAGGCGGTTACCTCGTCAACTCCGAGGGCGAGCGCTTCATGGAGCGCTACGCGCCTTCGGCCAAGGACCTTGCCTCGCGCGACGTCGTTTCGCGCTGCATGACGCTGGAGATCCGCGAAGGCCGCGGTGTCGGCAAGAACAAGGACCACATCTTCCTGCATCTCGACCACCTCGATCCGGCCGTTCTGCATGAACGCCTGCCGGGGATTTCCGAGAGCGCCAAGATCTTCGCCGGCGTCGACGTCACGCGCGAACCGATCCCGGTTCTGCCGACCGTTCACTACAATATGGGCGGCATTCCGACGAATTATTGGGGCGAAGTGCTGAACGCCGACAGTGCCAATCCGGAACGGATCATCCCAGGCCTGATGGCTGTGGGTGAAGCCGGCTGCGCCTCGGTGCACGGCGCCAACCGTCTCGGCTCCAACTCGCTGATCGACCTCGTGGTCTTCGGCCGCGCTGCTGCGATCCGTGCCGGCGAGGTCATCGACCGCGCAGCGCCGATCCCGCATCTCAATGTCGCAGCCTGCGACAAGATCATGGACCGCTTCGACGGTTTGCGTCATGCCAGCGGCGGCACGCCGACGGCGGAACTGCGCGAGAAGATGCAGCGCGCCATGCAGGAAGACGCCGCCGTCTTCCGCACGCAGGAATCGCTGGAATCGGGCTGCCAGCGCATCTCGGCAATCTGGGGCGAGATGAAGGACATCAAGGTCACCGACCGCTCGATGATCTGGAACTCGGACCTCGTGGAAACGCTTGAGCTGCAGAACCTGATGGCCAACGCCATCACGACGATCTACGGTGCCGAGGCCCGCAAGGAGAGCCGCGGTTCGCATGCACGCGAAGACTTTACCGAGGGTGCATTCGCGGGCCGCGACGATGTCAACTGGCGCAAGCACACACTCGCCTGGGTGAACGAAGCAGGCGACGTGAAACTCGACTACCGGCCGGTCCACACCGAGCTGATCGCCGAAGGCATCGATCCGCACAAGATCGAGCCGAAGGCTCGCGTGTACTGATCTCAAGAGGAACCGGACATGGTTGAACTCGCTCTCCCCAAGAATTCTCAGATGCGCGAAGGCAAGGTCTGGCCGAAGCCGGCGGGTGCCAAGAACACCCGCGAATTCCGCGTCTATCGCTGGAGCCCGGATGACGGTCAGAACCCGTCGATCGACACCTTCTACATCGATGTCGACGATTGCGGGCCGATGGTGCTCGACGGTCTTCTCTACATCAAGAACAAGATCGACCCGACGCTGACGCTGCGCCGCTCCTGTCGCGAGGGCATCTGCGGCTCCTGCGCGATGAACATCGACGGCACCAACACGCTCGCCTGCACCAAGGGTCTCGACGATATCAAAGGTGCGGTGAAGATCTATCCGCTGCCGCATCTGCCCGTCGTCAAGGATCTGGTTCCGGACCTCACCAACTTCTATGCCCAGCATCGTTCGATCGAGCCATGGCTGAAGACAGTGTCGCCGGCGCCGGCCAAGGAATGGAAGCAGAGCCATGAGGACCGGCAGAAGCTGGACGGCCTCTATGAGTGCATCCTCTGCGCCTGCTGCTCGACCTCCTGTCCGAGCTACTGGTGGAACGGCGACCGCTATCTCGGTCCGGCCGTTCTGCTGCAGGCCTATCGCTGGCTGATCGATTCCAGAGACGAGGCGACCGGCGAGCGCCTCGACAATCTCGAGGATCCATTCCGCCTCTATCGCTGCCACACGATCATGAACTGCGCGCAGACCTGCCCGAAGGGCCTCAACCCGGCCAAGGCGATCGCCGAAATCAAGAAGATGATGGTCGAGCGCCGGGTTTGATCAGCGTGCATGCCGATGGCGGAATCGACGGCTTCGATCCCGAAGCCGTCATCTATATCAGGTCGGCTCGGTGCAATCCTTCTGCAGGATGCACCGGAGCGCTATTCCGAGACATTGCGCGAGTTCGACAGCGATCCTGACAGAGATGAACGCGCGCAACACCTTGCTGACAAATTCTATGTGCAGGAAGTTTTGCAGCGGGACAGTTGAACTGTATCGTTTTTCGGTTAGTTGTTGTCACGGGCAATTTATGCAGCACGACTTGATTAACCAAATCGAATTACGATAATCGGACTTGTCTCACGCCCGTTTCTCTACGGCGATAGCCGAATTCAGGAGTATGATGATGCAGTTGCGATATGCGATGACAGGTCTGGTGGTGGTTCTGTCGCTAGCCGGTTGTCAGCGTACGGCATATGATTACAGCTCCAACGCCAGTGCCGGGCCGGCGCCGTTGACGGCGCAGCCGGTTCCCTCGGTGCAGGGTGGGCAGCTTCCACCGCCGACCGGCAGTTCGCAGTTTCCGGCCGCGCCGACGACGACGGCGCCGATGCCGGGCGCTCAGCCTGGCGCAATGGCGGCAAATGCGCTCGATATCACCAAGGAATCGATGGTCGGAAGCTGGCGTGTCAACGGCAGTTGCGACATGTTCCTGACGCTCACCAATCTCGGCAGCGGTTCGCGCGGCGGAACACGTGGTTGCGTCGGCGAGCTGACGGCGATGGGTTCCTGGGAGGTCGCCGGCAAGCAGGTGCTGCTCAAGGACCGCTCCGGCAACCAGCTCGGCAGCGTCTACAAGACGGCCGACAACCGCTTTGAGGGGCAGACGAGCACGGGCCAGTCGATTAGTCTCAGCCGCTAAATGTTCCAGCAGGTCTCCTGCGATGACTGACAGGCGGACATGCCCTCATGCAACCAATGCCGGATTATGCGCTCAGCGTCTGCGAACAGCTTAAAGCGCTGACCGCATCGGGCGCGCTCCAGGTTGATTCCGCCCAGTTGGACGTGGCAAAGAGCCTCGATCGGGTGCTTGCCGGGCTGAAGCAGCGGCGGCCGGCGGCAAAATCGAGTGCGCTTGGCTGGCTGTTTGCCGCCAAGAAGAAGTCCGCCGACGGCATCAAGGGGCTTTACATCCACGGCAGCGTCGGGCGCGGCAAGACCATGCTGATGGACATGTTCTTCGCAATGGCGCCGTGCAGGAAGAAACGGCGGGCGCATTTCCACGAATTCATGGCGGATGTGCACAACCGCATCGCGGCACACCGGCTGAAGCTCAAGAACGGCGAGACAAAGCAGGCCGATCCGATGCCGCCGGTCGCCGCAGCGCTTTACGACGAAGCCGAGCTTCTCTGCTTCGACGAGTTCACGGTCACCGACATCGCCGATGCGATGATCCTGTCGCGGCTGTTCTCCGAGCTCTTCGCGCGCGGATGCGTGCTGGTCGCGACCTCGAACGTCGAGCCCGACAATCTCTACACGGATGGTCTCAATCGCGGCCTCTTCCTGCCCTTCGTCGCCTTGCTCAAGCAGCATGTCGATGTCGTCACCCTGGATTCGCCGACCGACTACCGGATGGAGAAGCTGAGCAGTCAGCCGGTCTATCTGGTGCCGATCAACGAGCATAACGACATGGCGATGGACGCGTCCTGGACACAGGCGCTGCATGGGCGCAAGGCGCAGCCGCTGGATATTCCGATGAAGGGGCGCCACATCCATGTGCCGCTCGCCGTCGACCGCATGGCGCGGTTCTCTTTCGCCGATCTTTGCGACAAACCGCTCGGGGCGGTCGACTTCCTGGCCATCGCCGAACGCTTCGATACGGTCTTCCTCGATCACATTCCGTTGCTCGGGCCGGAAAAGCGGAACCAGATCAAACGGTTCATCATTCTGGTCGATACGTTCTACGATCATGCCGTGCGACTTTACATTTCCGCGGCGGCCATGCCGGAGGAACTGCTATTGCAGCGCCGGGGCACCGAGGGCTTCGAATTCGACCGCACGGCATCGCGCCTGTTCGAGATGCGCAGTGCGGAATATCTTGCACTGCACCATGAGAAACGCGCCGCAGAGTAACAATTCGGTGACAGAATGCCTTACGTTTACGTAAGAATTTTTGTATCTAAACGATTGAAAACGCTGCATCAAAAATAATGAATTGCCATTTTTTGGCTTTGGGTCTATGCGATTGCGTCATTGGGCGGTGCCTTGCGCGTCCGTTCGACGAATTTGATCGCAAAGGAAACAGCGAAAATGGCGCGTAACAAGATCGCACTCATTGGTTCTGGCATGATTGGTGGCACGCTGGCGCACCTCGCCGGCCTGAAGGAACTGGGCGACATCGTTCTCTTCGACATCGCGGACGGCATTCCCCAGGGCAAAGGCCTCGATATTTCCCAGTCGTCGCCGGTCGAAGGCTTCGACGTCAATCTGACCGGTGCCAGCGACTATTCCGCGATCGAAGGCGCTGACGTGTGCATCGTCACCGCAGGCGTCGCCCGCAAGCCCGGCATGAGCCGCGACGATCTTCTCGGCATCAACCTCAAGGTCATGGAGCAGGTTGGCGCCGGCATCAAGAAGTATGCGCCGAACGCCTTCGTGATCTGCATAACCAACCCGCTCGACGCCATGGTCTGGGCGCTGCAGAAGTTTTCCGGCCTTCCCGCCAACAAGGTCGTCGGCATGGCCGGCGTTCTTGACTCCTCGCGCTTCCGCCTCTTCCTCGCCAAGGAATTCAATGTGTCCGTCCAGGACGTCACGGCCTTCGTTCTCGGCGGCCACGGCGACACGATGGTACCGCTCGCCCGCTACTCGACGGTCGGCGGCATTCCGCTCACCGATCTCGTCACCATGGGCTGGGTCACCAAGGAGCGCCTCGAAGAGATCATCCAGCGCACCCGTGACGGCGGCGCCGAAATCGTCGGCCTGCTGAAGACCGGCTCGGCCTATTACGCGCCGGCTGCCTCGGCGATCGAGATGGCCGAATCCTACCTCAAGGACAAGAAGCGTGTTCTGCCCTGCGCTGCCCACCTCACCGGTCAGTACGGCGTCAAGGACATGTATGTCGGCGTTCCCACCGTCATCGGCGCCGGCGGCGTCGAACGCATCATCGAGATCGATCTCAACAAGACCGAGAAGGAAGCCTTCGACAAGTCCGTCGGCGCCGTCGCCGGTCTCTGCGAAGCCTGCATCAACATCGCGCCGGCCCTCAAGTAGTCGACGGGCTGAAGTAATCGAAACAGGGATACACCCATGAACATTCATGAATATCAGGCCAAGGCTCTGCTGAAGGGCTATGGCGCGCCGGTTGCCGAAGGTGTGGCTATTCTCAAGGTTGAAGAAGCCGAGGCCGCCGCCAAGTCGCTTCCCGGTCCGCTTTACGTGGTCAAGAGCCAGATCCATGCCGGTGGTCGCGGCAAAGGCAAGTTCAAGGAGCTCGGCCCTGATGCCAAGGGCGGCGTTCGCCTCGCCAAGTCGATCGAGGAAGTCGTTTCCCACGCCAAGGAAATGCTCGGAAACACGCTGGTGACCGCCCAGACCGGCGAAGCCGGCAAGCAGGTCAACCGCCTTTACATCGAAGACGGCGCCGACATCGCCCGCGAACTCTATTGCTCGATCCTTGTCGACCGCTCGGTTGGCCGCGTTGCCTTCGTCGTATCGACCGAAGGCGGCATGGACATCGAGGCCGTCGCCCACGACACGCCCGAGAAGATCCAGACGATCGCCATCGATCCGGAAGCCGGCGTGACGGCTGCCGACGTTGCTGCGATCTCCAAGGCTCTTCAGCTCGACGGCGCTGCCGCCGAGGATGCGAAGTCGCTTTTCCCGGCGCTCTACAAGGCCTTTGGCGAAAAGGACATGGCCCTCCTGGAGGTCAATCCGCTGATCGTCATGAAGGATGGCCACCTGCGCGTCCTCGATGCCAAGATGTCTTTCGACGGCAACGCCCTTTTCCGTCACGACGACGTCAAGACGCTGCGCGACGAGACCGAAGAAGACGCCAAGGAAATCGAGGCTTCGAAGTGGGACCTCGCCTATGTCGCGCTCGACGGCAATATCGGCTGCATGGTCAACGGCGCAGGCCTCGCCATGGCGACGATGGACATCATCAAGCTTTACGGCAAGGAGCCGGCCAACTTCTGCGACGTTGGCGGTGGCGCCGGCAAGGAGAAGGTTGCTGCGGCTTTCAAGATCATTACCGCAGACCCCAAGGTCGAAGGCATTCTCGTCAACATCTTCGGCGGCATCATGAAGTGCGATGTCATTGCCGAGGGCGTGATTGCCGCGGTCAAGGAAGTCGGCCTCAAGGTTCCGCTCGTCGTGCGCCTTGAAGGCACCAATGTCGAGCTCGGCAAGAAGATCCTGAACGAGTCGGGTCTGGCGATCACGGCGGCCGACGACTTGGACGATGCGGCCAAGAAGATCGTCGCGGCGATCAACGGCTGAGAACGATCATGGCCTTCCAGTCCACGCCCTCCGCTGCTCATTTCCGCCTCAACGCCTTCGCCGGCGTGTGGGAAGGGGACGAGCGTGTCGCGGCGTCGGCGTGGACGAGTGAAGGCAACGCCAGTGCTGAGTTTTCCGGCGAGGTATTGTTCGGCGGTTTCTTCCTCGAGCAGCGCTATCGCCAGACTCGCGATGGTGCTGTTTCGTTCGAGGCGCGAAATGTTTTCGGCTTCGATGCTTCGGACCAGACCTACAAACTCTACCAGTTCGACACCGCAGGTTTTGCGCCGCCCGTACCGGCGTCCGGCGAGTGGAACGGCAGTGAACTTGTGCTGATGAAGACTTCGCCGCGCGGCAGCCAGCGCACCGTATTCACGTTTGAAAATGAAGACTGCTACCGGATGGGCGTCAGCTTTTCGCCTGCAGGCAGCGATACTTGGCAGGAGGTCGTCAGCGGCGTCTATCGTCGCGCGTCCTCCACGTCTTCCAACCTCTCCTAAACAAAGGCCTCGCATGTCCATTCTCGTCAACAAAGACACCAAGGTTCTCGTTCAGGGCCTAACCGGCAAGACCGGCACGTTCCACACCGAACAGGCGCTCGCTTACTACGGCACCCAGATGGTCGGCGGCATCCATCCGAAGAAGGGCGGCGAAACCTGGACCGGCGCAAAGGGCGAAAGCCTGCCGATCTTCGCAACCGTTGCCGAAGGCAAGGAAAAGACCGGCGCCAACGCGACCGTCATCTATGTTCCGCCGGCCGGCGCTGCCGACGCCATCATCGAGGCGATCGACGCCGAGATCCCGTTCATCACCTGCATCACCGAAGGCATCCCGGTCATGGACATGGTGCGGGTTAAGGCTCGCCTCGACCGCTCCAAGTCGCGCCTGCTCGGCCCCAACTGCCCGGGTATCCTGACGCCGGAAGAATGCAAGATCGGCATCATGCCGGGCTCGATCTTCCGCAAGGGTTCGGTCGGTATCGTTTCCCGCTCGGGCACGCTGACCTATGAAGCCGTTTTCCAGACCTCCAACGAAGGTCTGGGTCAGACGACGGCCGTCGGCATTGGCGGCGACCCGGTCAAGGGCACCGAGTTCATCGACGTCCTGGAAATGTTCCTGGCCGACGAAGCCACCCAGTCGATCATCATGATCGGCGAAATCGGTGGTGCGGCTGAAGAAGACGCAGCGCAGTTCCTCAAGGACGAAGCCAAGAAGGGCCGCAAGAAGCCGATGGCTGGCTTCATTGCCGGCCGTACGGCGCCGAAGGGCCGCACCATGGGCCATGCCGGCGCTGTGGTTTCCGGCGGCAAGGGCGATGCGGAATCAAAGATCGCGGCGATGGAATCGGCAGGCATCAAGGTGTCGCCCTCTCCGGCCCGCCTCGGCAAGACGCTGGTTGAAGTCCTCAAGGGCTAAGCCACCTAAATATAGACCGGGCGGAGGAACGGCATCTGCGCCTTCCGCCCGGCCTCGACGGCACGAGAACAGCAGATGCGCCGCGGACAGGCGGCAATCGAAATGCGGCAGCCGGCCATCAAGCCGGCAAATTCATCAAAGTCAGGAGGCGGACGGAAGCGTCCGCATATCACCATGGCACGGCAAGAAGCCAACGAGCAGTTTCAGGTCACCTCGTTTCTGGATGGCGCCAACGCTGCCTATATCGAGCAGCTCTACGCGCGGTACGAAGAGGATCCGGCATCGGTCGACGACCAGTGGCGTGCCTTCTTCAAGGCGCTGGAGGAGGATCCCAGCGATGTGAAGAGGGCGGCCAAGGGGGCTTCCTGGCGCAAGAAGAACTGGCCGCTTCAGGCAAGCGGCGATCTGGTGTCGGCTCTCGATGGCGACTGGGGCATCGTCGAGAAGGTCATCGAGACCAAGGTCAAAGCCAAGGCTGAAGCTCAGGGCAAGCCCGCCGACAGCACAGAGGTCCTGCAGGCGACGCGCGATTCCGTGCGCGCCATCATGATGATCCGCGCCTACCGCATGCGCGGCCACCTGCACGCCAAGCTCGACCCGCTCGGCATTGCCGCTCCCGTCGACGACTATCGCGAGCTGTCGGCGGAGAATTACGGCTTCACGGCCGCCGATTACGACCGCAAGATCTTCATCGACAACGTGCTCGGCCTGGAATACGCGACCATCCGCGAGATGATCGAAATCCTCGAGCGCACCTATTGCTCGACGCTCGGCGTCGAATTCATGCATATCTCCAACCCTGAAGAGAAGGCCTGGATCCAGGAGCGCATCGAGGGACCGGACAAGGGTGTGGCGTTTACGCCGGAAGGCAAGAAGGCGATCCTTGCCAAGCTCGTCGAAGCCGAAGGCTACGAGCAGTTCCTCGACGTCAAGTTCAAGGGCACGAAGCGTTTCGGCCTCGACGGCGGCGAATCGTTGATCCCGGCGCTGGAACAGATCCTCAAGCGTGGCGGCCACCTCGGCCTCAAGGAAGCCGTGTTCGGCATGGCGCATCGCGGCCGCCTGAACGTGCTCTCCCAGGTCATGGGCAAGCCGCACCGGGCGATCTTCCACGAGTTCAAGGGCGGCTCGGCCGCTCCCGACGAGGTCGAGGGCTCGGGTGACGTCAAGTACCATCTCGGTGCCTCCTCCGACCGCGAATTCGACGGCAACAAGATCCACGTTTCGCTGACGGCGAACCCCTCGCATCTCGAAATCGTCGATCCCGTCGTCATGGGCAAGGCCCGCGCCAAGCAGGATATGAACGCCACCGTCTGGGACGGCGACATAATCCCGCTTTCCGAACGTGCCAAGGTTCTGCCGCTGCTGATCCATGGCGACGCGGCTTTTGCCGGCCAGGGTGTCATTGCCGAAATCCTCGGCCTTTCCGGTCTGCGCGGCCACCGCGTCGCCGGCACCATGCATGTGATCATCAATAACCAGATCGGCTTCACCACGAACCCGGCCTTCTCGCGCTCGTCGCCCTATCCGTCCGACGTCGCCAAGATGATCGAGGCGCCGATCCTGCACGTCAACGGCGACGATCCGGAAGCGGTCGTTTATGGCGCCAAGATCGCCACCGAATTCCGCATGAAGTTCCACAAGCCTGTGGTGCTCGACCTGTTCTGCTACCGCCGCTACGGCCACAATGAAGGCGACGAACCGTCCTTCACGCAGCCGAAGATGTACAAGGTGATCCGCGCCCACAAGACGGTGCTGCAGCTCTATGCGGCCCGGCTCGTCGCCGAGGGCCTGCTCACCGACGGCGAAGTCGAGAAGATGAAGGCCGATTGGCGCGCCCATCTCGAACAGGAGTTCGAGGCCGGCCAGCACTACAAGCCGAACAAGGCCGACTGGCTGGACGGCGAGTGGTCGGGCCTGCGTACGGCCGACAATGCCGACGAGCAGCGCCGCGGCAAGACCGCTGTGCCGATGAAGACGCTGAAGGAGATCGGCCGCAAGCTCTCGGAGATCCCGGCGGGCTTCAATGCGCACCGGACGATCCAGCGCTTCATGGAAAACCGCGCCAACATGATCGCCACCGGCGAGGGTATCGACTGGGCGATGGCCGAAGCACTCTCCTTCGGTGCGCTCTGCGTCGAAGGCAGCAAGATCCGCCTGTCCGGCCAGGATTGCGAACGCGGTACCTTCTCGCAGCGCCACTCGGTTCTCTACGATCAGGAAACTGAAGAGCGCTACATCCCGCTCGCCAATCTTTCGCCGACGCAAGGGCGCTACGAAGTCATCAATTCGATGCTTTCGGAAGAGGCCGTGCTCGGTTTCGAATACGGCTATTCGCTCGCCCGTCCGAATGCGCTGACGCTCTGGGAAGCGCAGTTCGGTGATTTCGCCAACGGCGCGCAGGTGGTTTTCGACCAGTTCATCTCGTCGGGCGAACGCAAGTGGCTGCGCATGTCGGGCCTCGTCTGCCTGCTGCCGCACGGCTATGAAGGTCAGGGTCCGGAACATTCCTCGGCCCGCCTCGAGCGTTTCCTGCAGCTTTGCGCGGAAGACAACATGCAGGTCGCCAACGTCACGACGCCGGCGAACTACTTCCACATCCTGCGCCGGCAGGTGAAGCGCGACTTCCGCAAGCCGCTGATCCTGATGACGCCGAAGTCGCTGCTGCGCCACAAGCGGGCGGTCTCCACGCTTGCCGAAATGGCCGGTGAATCCGCCTTCCATCGCCTGCTCTGGGACGATGCCGAGGTGATCAAGGACGGCCCGATCAAGCTGCAGAAGGACAACAAGATCCGCCGCGTCGTCATGTGCTCCGGCAAGGTCTATTACGATCTTCTCGAAGAGCGTGAAAAGCGCGGCATCGACGACATCTATCTCTTACGCGTCGAGCAGCTCTATCCGTTCCCGGCAAAGGCGCTCATCAACGAGCTGTCGCGCTTCCGCAATGCCGAGATGGTCTGGTGCCAGGAAGAGCCGAAGAACATGGGCGCCTGGTCGTTCATCGACCCCTTCCTCGAATGGGTGCTCGCCCATATCGACGCGAAATACCAGCGCGTCCGTTATACCGGCCGTCCGGCCGCCGCCTCGCCGGCGACGGGTCTGATGTCCAAGCATCTGTCGCAGCTCGCCGCATTCCTCGAGGATGCATTGGGCGGTTAAAACACGGGGGGCGCAATGGCTTATTTCTTTCTGAGACTGCAGCCGCCGCGCCCCACTTTCCCGCATGACGGGACCGGGGAGGAAATGGCGGCGATGAAACGCCATGTCGAATACTGGCATCGGCACGCCCTTGCGGGATCGGCGATCATCGTCGGCCCCGTCTTCGAGGGTGAAGGCGCTTGGGGCATGGCGATCGTCGAGGTCGAGGATCAGGCGGCGGCGCAGGTTCTTGCCGACGGCGATCCGATCATCGCTTCCGGTTTTGGTTTCCGCTTCGATATCCTGCCGATGCCTTCGATCATCTCGCGGCCGCCCGCCGTCTGAAACGCATTAACGAAAACACACGAAATCAGGATCTGAACAATGGCCACAGAAATCCGCGTTCCAACTCTCGGTGAATCCGTCAGCGAGGCAACCGTCGGCACCTGGTTCAAGAAGGTCGGCGACGCCATCAAGGCCGACGAGCCGATTCTCGAGCTTGAAACCGACAAGGTGACCATCGAAGTTCCAGCACCCGCCTCCGGCACGCTTTCGGAAATCGTCGTCGCCGCCGGGGAGACCGTCGGCCTCGGCGCGCTGCTCGGCCAGATCGCCGAAGGCGCAGCTGCCGCTGCCGCGCCGGCTGCTGCTGTACCGGCCGCCGCACCTGCCCAGCCAGCCCCGGCTGCTGCTGCCCAGCCAGCGCCAGTTGCCGCTGCTGCGTCGTCCTCATCAAGCGCTTCCGTCTCCACCATGCCGCCGGCACCGGCGGCTTCGAAGATGCTTGCCGAAAACAATCTTTCCGCCGACCAGCTCGACGGTAGTGGCAAGCGCGGCCAGGTGCTGAAGGGCGACGTCATCGCCGCCGTCGCCAAGGGCATTTCCGCTCCGGCGGCCGCACCCGCGGCAACGCCTGCCGCCGCGCGTGGCCCGTCGACGGTCGAGGATGCCTCGCGCGAAGAGCGCGTGAAGATGACGCGCCTGCGCCAGACGATCGCCAAGCGCCTCAAGGACGCGCAGAACACCGCCGCCATGCTCACCACCTACAATGAGGTGGACATGAAGGCGGTCATGGACCTGCGCAACAAGTACAAGGACATTTTCGAGAAGAAGCACGGCGTCAAGCTCGGCTTCATGGGCTTCTTCACCAAGGCGGTGACGCATGCGCTGAAGGAATTGCCGGCCGTCAACGCTGAAATCGACGGCACCGACGTCATCTACAAGAACTACTGCCATGTCGGCATGGCCGTCGGCACGGACAAAGGCCTCGTCGTTCCTGTCATCCGCGACGCCGACCAGATGTCGATCGCCGAAATCGAGAAGGAACTCGGCCGTCTTGCCAAGGCAGCCCGTGATGGTTCGCTCTCCATGGCCGACATGCAGGGCGGCACCTTCACCATCACCAATGGCGGCGTCTACGGTTCGCTGATGTCTTCGCCGATCCTCAACGCGCCGCAGTCCGGCATTCTCGGCATGCACAAGATCCAGGAGCGGCCGGTGGCGATCGGCGGCCAGGTGGTCATCCGTCCGATGATGTATCTGGCGCTGTCGTACGATCACCGCATCGTCGACGGCAAGGAAGCGGTCACCTTCCTCGTGCGCGTCAAGGAAAGCCTGGAAGATCCGGAACGTCTGGTTCTCGATCTCTGAGGGAGCGCTTTCGATGCGGAACCGGATCATGCGAGCGGCGCGCTTTCTTCTTTGCGCTGCCGCCGCGCATATTCCGGTCTCCGCATCGGCTGCCGGCTGGGACATCAGCAAGGCAAGCAGCAATTTCGAGCTGGTGGCGCTGAGCGATGCCGAACTCTCCGGGCGGTCGATCGGCGCGATCCATATGGGCAATGTCGAGCTGACATCGGGGCGCATCGTTGCGGCCGATCCGCTCGCCCAGCCCGATCGTCCAGCGCTCGCAAGAACGGTTGCGCCGGGCGACTATCCGGTGACGCTCTACCAGGCCTTCGGGCGCATCGCCGCCGCCAGCATGCGGTTTGCCGAGGGCAGGCCGGATCATTGGGAGCTTGCAGTCCTGCCCGGGCAGGACACGGCGACGCTGAAGGACGGCGAGATCTTCGGCTATCCCGTCGATGCCGGCCTCGGATGCTACATGGATGCCGATACGTTTGATCTGATCGGAGAGCGTGAAGGGCAGGTACAGGCGCAGAAACCGGATGCCGACGTCAATTATTACGATGACGTGCTGGCGTCGGACCTCGACGCCAACAAGGGCATCTATGCACTGCACCGGCCGGTTGCCGGCAGACGAGGCAATGTCGCCGTGTTCTGGAGCGGCTGGGGCGACGGTTTCTACCCGGTTTTCTGGGGGCTCGACAAGGACGGCCGCGCGCTGGTGCTGCTGACGGATTTCAGCGTTGTCGAAAACGCCGACGGGCGGAAGGAGCCGAAGCTGCAATGAGCGGAAGGATCGGGATCATGGCGGGACGGAAAGGTGTGGCTGCGGTCGCAGCCGCCGCGTTTTTTGCCGTTCCGGCATCCACCTTCGGCGCCGCATGCAAGCAGGAACAAGCCGTCTACGTCGATCGCGACGGTGCCTATGAATTGCGCTTCGCACCGCTGAATTCTCCATCGGCCGCCGCCAGCAACCAGTTCAAGGTCAGCGCGCTCAAGACACCTGTCGTGATGGAAGGTTATGTCATGCCATCGGAAGATCCGGTGCGCGCCATCGGCATCCTGATGTTCAACTGCCCCGAGGGCGATGCGACCGGCGCCGATCTCGATGCCTGCACGGTCTGGCAGGGCGCCGTCTACGGCATGGATGCCGAGGGTGAGATGGACAATCTGCAGCCCGAAGGTGCTGCGGCGGCCGAAAAGCTCGTGCTCCCCGGCCTTGGTCCCGCCATCCGCGAATCCAGTGCCTGGGGCGAGGGCAAGGCTTCGGTAGCGCCTTGGGACGTACTGACATTCAAGGAGTGTGCGACATGAGCGATGCACCTGTTGTTCTCATCACCGGCGGAAGCCGGGGTATCGGCGCCGCGGCCTCAAGGCTCGCCGCGCGCCAGGGCTGGCGTGTTGCGGTGAATTATGCCGCCAACCGCGAAGCCGCGGATGCGGTCGTGGCTTCGATCACAGAAGGCGGCGGCGAGGCCGTGGCGATCCAGGGTGACGTCGGCAAGGCTGCGGATATCGTCTCGATGTTTACGGCGGTCGACCAGCATTTCGGCCGGCTTGACGGGCTCGTCAACAATGCCGGCATTGTCGACTATCCGCAGCGCATCGATGAGATGTCGGCGGAGCGAATCGAGCGCATGCTGCGCATCAATGTGACCGGCTCCATCCTCTGCGCCGCAGAGGCCATACGCCGGATGTCGAGCCGGCATGGCGGGCAGGGCGGGGCGATCGTCAATATCTCGTCGATGGCGGCGATCCTCGGTTCGGCGACGCAGTATGTCGATTATGCCGCTTCGAAGGCGGCGATCGACACCTTCACTGTCGGCTTGGCGCGTGAAGTCGCTGCCGAGGGCATCCGCGTGAATGCGATAAGGCCCGGCATCATCGAGACCGACCTCCATGCTTCGGGCGGGCTGCCTGACCGGGCACGCGAGATGGCGCCGGCGGTTCCGATGCAGCGTGCGGGCACGCCCGAGGAGGTGGCGGATGCGATCCTCTATCTTCTGTCACCTTCGGCTTCCTATATAACCGGCGCGATCCTCAATGTGAGCGGCGGTCGCTAGAACGACAGGGCGAAAAACAGCATGCAATATATTCTCGAATTCCTCGGCCTGATGGCCGTCTTTTCGATCTTCATCGTCGTGCCGGGCGCCGATTTTGCCGTTATCCTGCGCCAGAGCATCGTGCATGGGCGACGCGCCGCCATCATGACCGGGCTCGGCATGGGCTTCTCCCTGCTCTTCCACATCAGTTACACTATCCTCGGCCTCGGCCTGATCGTGTCCAAATCACTGATGCTGTTTGCTGTCATCAAATGGGCAGGCGTCGCCTATCTGGTCTATCTCGGCATCAAGTCGTTCCGCGAACCGGGCTTCAAGGTGAGGGATATCGAGGTGACGGCGGAAGACCGCAAGCCGGTCTCGATGCCGAAATGCCTGGGCATGGGCTTCATCACCAATGCGCTGAACCCGAAGCCGGTGCTGTTCTTCCTGTCGCTGTTTTCGACGCTCGTGCATCACGACACGCCGGCGCTGATCCAGTTCTCCTATGGCATCGGCATGGCGACGGCGCTGGTCGCCTGGTTTGCCGGCGTCTCCTATTTCTTCACGGTCAAGGCGATCCGTGACCGCTTCATCGCCAGCGGCAAATGGTTCAACCGCATCACCGGAGCGGCACTTGTCGGCTTCGGCTTCCGCCTCGCTTTGTCGCGCGCGGCCGATTAAACGAAAAATCCAAAGGGAAAGAAGCAATGTCCTACGATGTGATCATTATCGGAACCGGCCCGGGCGGCTATGTCTGCGCCGTCAAGGCGGCCCAGCTCGGCCTCAAGGTCGCCGTCGTCGAAAAGCGGGCGACCTATGGCGGCACCTGCCTGAACGTCGGCTGCATCCCGTCGAAGGCGCTGTTGCATGCCTCCGAAATGTTCCATCAGGCCGGCCACGGAATGAGCGCGCTCGGTATCGATATTCCGGCGCCGACGCTCAACCTCGGCAATATGATGGCCCACAAGGATGCGACGGTGAAGTCGAATGTCGACGGCGTCGCCTTCCTCTTCAAGAAGAACAAGATCGATACCTTTCAGGGCATCGGCAAGGTCGTCTCGGCCGGCAAGGTTTCCGTCACCGCCGACGATGGCAAGGTGCAGGAGATCGAAGGCAAGAACATCGTCATCGCCACCGGCTCCGACGTCGCCGGCATTCCTGGCGTGCAGGTCGAGATCGATGAAAAGACCATCATCTCCTCGACCGGCGGCATTGCGCTGGAGAAGGTGCCGGAAACGCTGATCGTCGTCGGCGGCGGCGTTATCGGTCTCGAGCTCGGTTCCGTCTGGTCGCGCCTCGGCGCCAAAGTCACCGTCGTCGAATATCTCGACACCATCCTTGGTGGTATGGACGGCGAAGTCTCCAAGCAATTCCAGCGTATGCTTGCCAAGCAGGGCATCGATTTCAATCTCAGCGCCAAGGTCACCGGCGTTGAAAAGGGCGACAAGGGCGCCAAGGTCACTTTCGAGCCCGTCAAGGGCGGCGACAGGGTGACGCTCGAGGCCGAAGTCGTGCTGATCGCCACCGGCCGCAAGCCCTATACATCGGGTCTCGGCCTCGAAGAGGCCGGTGTTACGCTCGACAATCGCGGCCGCGTCGAGATCGACGGTCACTTCAAGACCAATGTTGCCGGCATTTATGCGATCGGCGATGTGGTCAAGGGTCCGATGCTGGCGCACAAGGCGGAGGACGAAGGCGTGGCGCTTGCCGAAATCCTTGCCGGGCAGCATGGCCATGTGAATTACGAGGTCATTCCGAGCGTCGTCTACACCCAGCCGGAAATCGCTTCCGTCGGCAAGACCGAGGAAGAACTCAAGGCGGCTGATATCGCCTACAAGGTTGGCAAGTTCCCGTTCACGGCGAACGGCCGGGCGCGTGCGATGCTGGCGACGGACGGCTTCGTCAAGATTCTTGCCGACAAGGAAACCGACCGCGTGCTCGGCGGCCATATCGTCGGCTTCGGCGCCGGCGAGATGATCCACGAGATCGCCGTGCTGATGGAGTTCGGCGGTTCGTCAGAAGATCTCGGCCGTACCTGCCACGCGCATCCCACAATGTCGGAAGCGGTGAAAGAGGCTGCGCTCGCAACCTTCTTCAAGCCGATCCATATGTAATCTTACATATTCGTAACAAAGCATACAGCCGCTTGCCGAAAGGCAGGCGGCTGTTCTAGAGCCTTTCCGGGTTAGATTGAAGCATTCTGCCGGAGCAGGTTTTCGTCAGGGCAGAGGCGATTGGCGAAGGGCATACCCCTTGGTACGTCCGAGCCGATCGCCTCTGCCCTGGCGCAAAGATGCCCGGCCCTTCGGGTTGGCTGAAACGGGCCGGCTGATCGACCGGCCGGCTTGGCCGTAGAGCTGGGCTACGACGCGCGCCGGCCGGTCGACCATCCGACTCCGTTTGAGCCAACAGAATGCTTCAATCTAACCCGGAAAGGCTCTAGTTGTTGCCTATCGTTGAGTTCAGCATCCGTGAAGGTCCAGAAATGCAGCAGCCGTCCATCGTGAGTTACAGCCTGAGCCAGCGTTTTCTTCACTGGGCCGTGGCGCTGCTGATCTTCTTCAACCTGCTGTTTCCCGATGGCATGAATATCTGGCATCGGCTGATGCGCAGAGGCCAGGTACCGACGCCGGAGCAGATTTCGTCGGCGAATATCCATGCCTATGTTGGCATCGCCATCCTGCTGCTTGCCGTCCTCAGGCTCGGGCTGCGTTTTACCAAGGGCGTCCCGGACGAGGTCGCACAGGAGCCGGCGATCTTCCGTCTTGCAGCGAGGCTTGCTCATGCCGGCCTCTACATCCTGATCTTCGCGATGCCGCTTTCGGGCATCGCCGCCTACTATTTCGGTATCGATCCCGCCGGTTCGTTCCACGCGGATGTCTTGAAGATCATTCTCTGGGCGCTGATCGCGGCGCATGTCGCCGGCGCCCTCGTCCATCAGTTCTATTGGAAAGGCAATGTTCTGCGCCGTATGACGCTCGGCTGACCGCCAGCGGGTTCAGTTCACCGCGGTGACGGTGAAGCCCTGCTGGCGTAGCAGTTCGATGACGCCGTCCTTGCCGGGCAGGTGCAGGGCGCCGACGGCCATGAAGACGTTGCCGCCGTCGAGGATGGGGGCGGCGCGTTCGGCCATTACCTTGTTGCGGTCGAGGATGATGCGCTGCTCGAAGGCGGCATAATCGTTATTTTCGCCCTCTTCTTCGGGCGTCACGGTTTTCAGCATCGGCATGGTCATGCCGATGTCGCCGGAGAGGTAGAGATCGGTCATCGTCTCGACGACATCGCTCATCTTGTCGCCGAGTTCCAGCGTCTCGATCAGCGACTTCAGATGGAATTCGACCGGCAGATCGGCCATGGCCTGGATCTGTTCGGCGAGGGTTTCCAGCCCCTTGACCTGCTTGCCCTGAGCAACGGCGTCGGTGGCAATCTTCTGGTCGAGGAACTGCACGCCCTTTGCCTTGCGGGCGATTTCGCAGGCCGGCAGGGCGACGGCGCTCGAGATCATCCAGGGCCGCATGCGGGAAACGGCGCTGAGCGGGATACCGCGCTGCTTGAGGCCGGTTTCGAGGCGCTTGTAGTCCTCGGGAGAAAGCAGCTTGTCGATCGTTGTGCCGTCGGTGAACATCGTCAACTCCGGCTTTGCGAGCAGGGCGGCGGTCGCTTTCCGCTCATCGAGGATCTCGTCGGATTCGATGACGATCGTACTGGCGGCATCGTGGGCTGCCTGGGCGCGCGGTGGCAAGGCGAGCACGCGCGGATCGGTGACATGCATGCTGCCGAGCAGCCACGAAGGTGCAAGTCCCGGCTTCTCGACCTTCCAGAAGATGCCCTTGCCGTTCGGCGTGGCGTCGGCTTCCTTCAGCGCCTCGGCATAGCGGGCAGGGTCGTTCTGCTGCAGTTCGATCATCAGGTTGCGGCCAGTGCAGGCCACGTCTTCGGCCGCCGCCGGCCTTGCAGCCAGGAAAGCGACAAAGAGGGCCGCAAGAAGCAGCATGTGAAAGGCTGCGATCAGCCAGAGCAACAGATTGGCCGGCACTGCGAGGTAAGACGTCCGGCGGCCGATTGATGTCGTCATGATGGGTGTTCCGATCACATGCCTTGTGCGTTTCATGGTCTACGCCCGGCTTGCGCATATTCCTTTAAGAGAATGCGTTAACGAAAGTTAAAGTGCATCACATCAAATCGGATTCATGACGATGCGCTTTAAATCAACGCATCGTGCTTCCAAAAATCAATTCCGATTTCCGGGCCGATGCGCTAGGCGCGCGGATGCGCCCGATCATACACCTCGAGCAGCCGTGACGCATCGACTCCGGTATAGACCTGCGTTGTGGAAAGGCTGGCATGGCCGAGCAATTCCTGAATGGTGCGCAGATCGCCGCCGCCGGCAAGCAGGTGGGTGGCGAAGGAATGGCGCAGGGCATGCGGTGTCGCCGTCTCCGGCAGACCGAAGGCGCTGCGCATCTTCTGCATGGTGCGCTGGATGATCGCCGCCTGCAGCTTGCCGCCGCGGGCGCCGCGAAACAGCGGTTCGCCGCTTTCGAGATGGTATGGGCAGAGCGCGCGGTATTTCTCGACCGCGTCGAAAACCACAGAGAGCAACGGCACCAGCCGCGTCTTGTTGCCCTTGCCGGTGATGCGCAGCACCGTCGCGCCCTTCTGCAGGTCGGCGGGAGCAAGATCAAGCGCTTCGGAGATGCGCAGGCCGCAGCCGTAGAGCAGCGTCATGACAGCCGCATCGCGCGCCGCAATCCAGGGTTCGTCATGAAGTTGGGCGTCGTCGCTGACGACGGTGATCGCCTGCGTGTCCGACAGCGGCTTGGGCAGCGATTTCGGTTGTTTCGGCGAGCGCACTGCGCCGGCGCCGGCGGCGTTGACCAGGCCCTTCTTTTCGAGATGGCGCAGCAGCGAACGGAGACCGGCGAGATTGCGGCCGAGCGAGCGAGCGCCGGAGCCCTGCTTGCGCCGGGCCGCCAGGAAGGCGCGGAAATCGGCGGGGCGCAACTCCTTGATGTCGCGGAGCGTCACCGGGCCGGCGAGATGGCCGGTCAGGAAGGTCAGGAACTGGCGGGTGTCGCGCTCGTAAGCGTCGAGCGTATGCTCGGAAAGACGGCGCTCACGGGCGAGATTTTCAAGCCATGCGGCACGCTCCGTCATCAGGCGCGGATCGGCGATAACAAGCAGTTCGTTCACGTGGCTGGCCTTGATTTTGCCTTCAAGTCCGCCAATTTGGAGCAGGAACAGTTATGGAATTGCTAATGCCGGCCAAGCCTTTGTCATCCTTCGATCATATTGTACTGCGATAGCTTATACCCCATAGACAGGATCTTTCATGGCACGGCGCGATTCCATGACGGCTTTCGGACAGCTCGCGGAAGCGATCGCTCTCGTTTCACAGGGAAAGCCCGGTCATATCGTCGATACGCTGATTGCCGAACGCGGCCAGAGGATCGTGAAAAATCCGCTCTGGCCGGTCATGCGGCCATTCCTCTACACGCTGCTGCGTTACAACAAGGCGCTCGAATTCGCCAATGCGGTTGCCAAGATGCCGGGTTTCCAGTCGTTCGAATATCTGAGTGATGTGCTGAAGCTCGACATCGGCATCACCAATGGCGAACGCATCCCTGATACCGGCGGCTTCATCCTCGTCAGCAACCATCCCACAGGCATCGCCGATGGCGTTGCCGTGTTCGATCTCTTGAAAGCGCGTCGGCCGGACATGATGTTCTTTGCCAATCGCGATGCCATCCGCGTCAATCCGCGGTTCGCCGAGATGATCATTCCTGTCGAATGGCGGGAGGAGCATAAGAGCAAGCTGAAGGCGCGCGAAACGCTGCAACTGACCAACCATGCGGTGAAGGAAGGCAAGGCGACAGTGCTCTTTCCCTCAGGCCGCATCGCCTACTGGGCAAACGGCCGGCTGAACGAACGGCCATGGAAGACCTCGGCCGTCGGGCTGGCGCGCAAATACAATCTGCCGATCCTTCCCGTGCATGTGACGGCGCGCAATTCGGGGCTGTTCTACTGGCTGGCGAAATGGTCGACGGAGCTTCGCGACATGACCGTGTTCCACGAACTGTTGAACAAACGCGGCGACCGCTTCGATTTCGTGATCGGCAATCTTATTCCCGCCGAACAGCTAGACGGCGACCTCAACGAGGTGACGAAGGCTCTGGAGAAACATACGGTGCAGGATATGGCTGGGGATGGCGACGCGACCTTCGTCCCGGTCGGCCTGCCGGCGGCGATGCACCGCGAGGTTCCGGTTCCTGCAATCTAGAACCACCGGCATTGCCATGACAATCGATATCCGCACGTTCCGCGATCGATTGCCGCAGGAGATCGCAGATCTCGAAAGCGAGGCCCGGCAAGAAGGCTATCTCCATATCGCCCGCCTTATCGACGAATGGTCGACCGGCGCCGTCAGATTCGATCGTGACGGCGAAAGGCTGCTTGGCGCCTATGCCGAGGAGGCGCTTGCTGGCGTCGGCGGCATGACTGTTGAAACGGCCATGTCAGGGGCGCTGCGGATGCGGCGTTTCTACATCAGTCCCGCAATGCGCGGGCGCGGCATCGGCCGGATGCTTGCCATGGCTCTGGTTGATCATGCGTCGTCCTTCTGTACCGTCGTCACCGTTCATGCGGGAAACGATGGTGCGGCAAGGTTCTGGGAGTCGCTCGGGTTTCAGCCTCACGGACGAGATGGACATAGCCATCTGCTCGCGCTGCAGCACCATAACGGTGGTCCAGCGGCTTCGGATTTGCGCCAGTGTGTTACGCCCCGATCTCCTTGAGGCGGATGGCCTGGCGCGCCAACAGCCGCTCGACATCGGCAATATCGAGTGCGGAGAGCTTGGCGCCCGGCTTGCGCAGGGTGGCCGACTTGATCACGCCGCGCTTGGCAAGCACATATTTGCGCGAGGCAAGGCCAATGCCCTGCTGCTGTTCGTAGCGGGCGAGCGGCAGATAGGCGTCGAAGATCGCATGGGCGCGATCGGGATTTCCGCCTGCATAGGCCTCGACGACGCCAACCATCATCTCCGGATAACAAAAGCCGGTCATTGCGCCATCGGCGCCGCGGCCCATCTCTTCGGGCAGGAAAAGCCCGCCATTGCCGCAGAGGATGGAGATACGCCGCATGGCGCCCTTGTCGCTGGCGGCGCGAAGCGCGGTGATTTTCGATAGACCCGGCCAATCCTCGTGCTTGAGCATGACACAATTCGGCACCTCGTTGACGATACGCTCGATGACCTTAGGCGCGATGGTCACATTGGTGGTGAGCGGATAATCCTGCAGCACGAATGGCGTATCGCCCAGGGTCTCGCCAACCGACTGGTAGAAGGCGAAGGCCTGATCGTCAGTCTTGACGGTCCAGGGCGGCGCAACCATGACACCGGCCGCCCCCTCGCCCATAACGGCTTCGGCAAGTTCGCTCATCGGCGCAAGCCCTGGCGCCGAAACGCCGACAACGACGGGGAGGCGCCCGTCGAGGCGCTTCAGCACCCGTTGGACGACTGTCCGCGATTCCTCGGCGGTCAGCTTCGGGGCCTCGCCGAGCTGGCCAAGCACCGTCAGGCCGGTGACGCCGGCGCCCTCGTAGAAATCGACCATGCTGTCGATACTGGCGAGATCGAGCGCGCCGTCATCGGTGAAGGGGGTTACGGCGATCACATAGACGCCCTTGGCATCTTCGGTCAGTCTGGCCATTCGTACTCTCCAATTCAGCGGCCGAAGAACAGCGCCTCGGCATTTCGAACAAAAATCTTTTCGGCAATCGTGGGATCGTCAATGGCGGCCCGTATGGTCTCGATCAGATCGGCGTCATCGGGCATGCCGTCCCACAATTCGGTGTGCGGCCAATCGCTGCCCCAGAGCAGCCTTTCCGCATGGCTGGCGGCAAGGGCGCGGCCGACCTCGGCGAAACCTTGGTCATTCATGTCCTTCGTCAAACGGTAGGGCGCGGTGACTTTGACGTAGGCCTCGGCTCTGTCCATCAGTCTTTTCAGGGCATCGACATGCAACGATCTCGTCTCTCTGGCAAGTGGAATGAAGCCGAGATGGTCGATGACGAGGGGCAGGCGGATGCCGGACAGCGTTGCCGCAATATCGGGAAGTTGTTCGGGATTGATCTGCAATTGCAGCGACCAGCCGAGAGGGGCAATGCTTTCCGCCAGTGTCTTGGCGGCGGCGAGCGGGAGGCCACCCTTGTTGCGCGTATTGATCCGCACGCCGCGCACGCCGAGCCGATCCAGACGCTCCATCTCGGTCGCCGTGGTGTCAGGATCGATGACGACGATGCCGCGCAGACGATCTGGATAGGCGGCAAGCGCCTCCAGCAGCACCCTATTGTCGAGGCCATAGACGCTTGGTTGCACCAATACGCCCCTGGCGATGCCAAGACTGCCGGAGAATTCGATCCAGTCGGCAATCGTCGCGATGTCAGGCGTGTAGCTGCGTGGAGTGTTGAGCGGAGCGCCGGCGCGAAAGACGTGGAAATGCGCATCGACCGTGCCTTGCGGCAGCGCCGCCCGCGGCAGCCGCGTCAGCTGCCGGCGGGGCAGGCAAAGCGGCGCCTCCATATCAGCGGCACTCATCGCGCGTCGAGCTCCTCGCTTTGCAGGAAGTCGAAGTCGGCGCCTTCGTCAGCCTGGAGCACGCGCTCCTGATAGAGCTTGGCATAGCCGCGCGACGGGGCCGGGGAGGGCCGGTTGACGACATCAAGCATGCGGCGATCGAATTCCGCCTGGTCGATGTCGAGATCGATGCGCCGGCCCTCGACGTCGAGTCGAATGCGATCGCCGGTGCGGACGATCGCCAGCGGGCCGCCATCGGCGGCTTCAGGCGTGATATGGAGGATGATCGTGCCGAAGGCCGTGCCGCTCATGCGGGCGTCGGAAATCCGCACCATGTCCTTCACGCCCAGGCGGGCGAGCTTGCGGGGGATGGGTAGATAGCCGGCTTCCGGCATGCCGGGCGCACCTTTCGGCCCGGCATTGCGCAGAACCAGAACGTCGTCGGCATGTACGTCGAGATCGTCGCTGTCGATGCGCAGCGTCATATCCTCGACGGAATCGAAGACCACGGCGCGCCCGCTATGCTGCAGCAGATCCTTGGAGGCGGCGGATTGCTTGATGACGGCGCCGCGCGGCGCCAGATTGCCGCGCAAGACGGCGATCGTTCCGATCGGCTTCAACGGTTTCTCGACGGTGCGGATAATGGTCTGGCCCGGCTCATCGACGACATCGTCGATGATCTCGCCGATCGTTCTACCGTACACGGTCGGGGCGCTGGCGTCGATTTCGTGACGCACCGCCTTCAACAGAGCCGGAACGCCGCCGGCCTCATGGAATTGCTCCATATAATGCTGGCCGGAGGGCTGCAGGTCGACGAGCAGGGGAATGCTCCGGCCGAGCCGGTCGAGCTCGGCCATGTCGAGGCGCAGACCGAGGCGGCCGGTTATCGCGGCAAGATGCACGACGGCATTGGTCGAGCCGCCCATCGCCTGCAGTGCGACGAGGCCGTTGCGTATTGCCTGCGGCGTCAGGATATCGCGCACCGTCGGTGCAGCCTCATCCATGGCGAGACGCGCGGCGACACGGCCGGTCTCCTCGGCAAGGCGGACTCGTTCAGATTCGACGGCGGGTGCCGAACCGGCGCGGGGAAGGCAGAGACCCATGACTTCGGTGAGGTTCGCCATGGTGCTCGCCGTGCCCATCACCGTGCAGGTGCCGATCGAGCTGGCCAGCTTGTTGTTGACGTCGGCGATCTCGGCCTCGTCGATCTCTCCGGCGCGGAAGCGCCCCCAGAAACGGCGGCAATCCGTGCAGGCGCCAAGCCGTTCGCCCTTGTGGTGGCCGACGGCCATCGGGCCGGTCGGCAGGAAGATCGCCGGTATCTCGCTGCTGGCGGCCGCCATGATCTGGGCCGGCAGGGTCTTGTCGCAGCCGCCGATCAGGACGACGGCATCCATCGGCTGGGCGCGGATCATCTCTTCCGTTTCCATCGCCATCAAGTTGCGCAGATACATCGAGGTCGGCGAGGCAAAGCTCTCGTGGATCGAGATTGTCGGAAACACCATGGGCATCGCACCCGTCAGCATGACGCCGCGCTTGGTTGCCTCGATGAGTTGCGGCACATTGCCGTGACAGGGATTGAAATCACTGTAGGTGTTGGCGATGCCGACGATCGGACGGTCGAGCGCATCGTCCGAATAACCCATGGCCTTGATGAATGCCTTGCGCAGGAAAAGGGAGAATCCCTGATCGCCGTAACTCGTCAGCTTGCGACGAAGACCGTTCGACAAACCTGTTCCTCCCTCGCCAAATTGATCCATGGCCGTGGTATCAGCGTAGAGGGATACGGATGATTGTCAATAAATAAGATGGCGTCACTGTATCGTATTTTCGGATTTCTTCGGCGATCACCATAAATTACAATGGGAATCAGCGAAATTAGCACTTTTGTTCGACAATCAAACGATTGGCTTTTGCGATGAAGATGGATAGATTATTGATAAAATGAGATTGTATGCAGAGGAAGCGCCATGACGGGAACGAGACGACGGCGTATCGGCATTATCGGTGCCGGCTGGGTCAGCGCCTACCATCTGCCTGCATGGATGCGGCAATCGGAAAGAGCCGAGGTCGTGGCGCTTGCCGACCCGTCGCCGAGCGCCGTCGAAGCGCGGCTTGCCGCCTTCGATATCGCGCGCCACTATGCGAGCGCGCAGGCGATGCTGGATGCCGAGCAGCTCGATGCCGTGGATATCTGCGCGCCACGGGAGTTCCATGCCGAACTGGTGCGGCTGGCGGCGGAAAAAGGCCTCGACATCATCTGTCAGAAGCCGCTCGCACCCTCCTACGGCGAGGCTGTCGACCTGCTGGCAGGTCTTTCAGGCAGGGGCAGGTTGATGATCCATGAGAACTGGCGGTTCCGCGCTTATTATCGGCGGCTGAAGGCGTGGCTCGACGAGGGACTTGCCGGCGAGATCCGCCAGGTGCAGTTCGAATTCCTGTCCAGCGGCATGATCGCGGATGCGGAAGGAAAAAGGCCGGCGCTGGTGCGCCAGCCCTTTTTCCGGACGCAGGAGCGATTGCTGGTTATGGAAGTCATGATCCATCATCTCGACACGCTGAGATATCTTCTGGGCGAGATGGAGGTGGTGAGTGCGCGGCTTGAGAGGAGCAATCGCGATATAGTCGCGGAGGATGTCGCAAGCGTCGTCCTGCGCCGGACGAGCGACGGTGTTCTCGTCACCATCAACGCCAATCTCGCCGTGCATGGCGCGCCGCCGGCGCCGCGTGATCACTTACGCATCTTCGGAACACGCGGCACGCTCGAACTTAATGGCAATCTGCTCTCGGCTGAGGGTGCGCGGCAGTGCCGGGAGAACTTCGATCCCGACGAGACCTACCAGGGTTCCTATGACGCGACCATTGCGCATTTCCTCGACAGCCTCGATGGAAAGGTGGCGATGGAGACATCGCCGGGCGATAACATCAAGACGCTTGCTCTGGTCGAGGATATCTATCGCTTGAGCCGGTTCGACCCGGAACGCAATCCACTGTAACATGGCTCGCCGTTAGAGCGCCGCGCGTCCAGGACGCTCTATCACTTTAGATTGGCGCATAATCCCTTTCCGAAAATCGAATCCGGTTTTCGGGGTTATGCTTCAGAGGAGATGACATTGCAGACGCTCAACGAAAGCCGCGAAGACGGCATCGAGCATGATGATCTAAGCATTGCCCGCGCGCTGGAGGAGGACATCATTTTCGGGCGGCTGGCGCCTGGAACCCGCCTGACCGAAGACACGCTCCTTGCCCGCTTTCACGTCACGCGCCATTTCGCCCGGCAGGCGATCGTGCAGCTCGAGACGATGGGTATCGTGGTTCGCGAGCGCAACAAGGGCGCGACCGTCCGCTCGCTGACGGCCCGCCAGGTCCAGGAAATCTACGACGTTCGGGAACTGCTGCAACGGCAGGCAGCGCTGTGGATAAAGCTGCCGGCGCCCGAGGCGTTGATCGAGGAACTGCTGGCGCTGCACGAGGAGCATGGCCGCCACATCGAATCCGGCTATCTCAGGGGTGTGCACGAGGCCAACGATAAATTCCACCTGACGCTCTTCGGCGCCTGCGGCAATTCGCATCTGGTGCAATCGATCGAGCTCTATATGCGGCTCAGCCTGCCGGTGCGCGCCAATTCGATGTCGAGCAAGGAATCGCTGCGTATCTCGCACGAACATCACCGGCTGATGATCGAGATGCTGCGCGGTGGGGATAACTGGGTTCTCGCCCAGCTCTGCGTCGACCATCTGCAGCCGAGCAAGAAACGCTATCTCGCCTATGTCAGTGACAACTGACGCGAACCGGCCGCTTGAAAGGGAGCGCAATCTTTCGATTGCGCTCCCTTCGCCTACCGGCTCACCAATCGAGGCGCAGGAGAGACACGCCTTGACGCGGTAGGGAGACTTTGAGGGCGATCTTGCCGTCGTCGACCTTGACCGACGCCTCGCCGTCGATCTCGGCGAGTTTTCCCGAGGCTTCCAGCCTGGCATAGTCTTCGCCGGCCGGATTCTGCGGCTTGCCCATCGCCTTCCAGACGCCGAAGGCGTTGGAATGCTCCTCGTCCATCCTGAAATGCTTGAGCGAGGCGGACTTGTCGCCCCAGCCGTCGAGATTGACCGTGATGTCGGCGGACGGCCCGGCTTCGTCATCGTCGTGGTAGTGCCAGAGGAGAATGGAAACACCCTTGTCGTCGCGGGTCGCCACGACGTTGACATCGGGCTTGCCGCGCACGCCATGGCTCATGATATCCTCGATATCGCGGCGATAATCGCTTTCCGATTCCAGCCATTCGCCGCCGAGCTTGCCGAGCATGCGGAAGCCGTTGAGAACAGCCTTGTCGACGCCGTTGGTGGCAAGATCGCGGAAGCCGTCGAAATAGGGCTGGTCGTCGAAGAGGAAAGCCCAGGTCACCGCGCCTTCGATATGGATGTTGGCGCGTCTCGCCAGTTCGTAAGTGCGAATCATGCTCTCGACGACATAGACGCCGTAGAGTGGGCCGTTGCGATAACCGTTCTGCGGATGGACGCGTGCAGAGCAGGCCGCACAGCCTTCCGGATCGGATTCGCCGATCACCACGGGCAGGTGTCGGAGTTCCGGAAACTCGTTGATGATGGCAAGGTTCGTCTCGATGTCGCGGAGCTGCTTGTGCAGGCCCATCCGGACGTGGCCCTCGTAGATCACCGGATTGCCCTTGGCATGGAAGGCGAGGAAATCGATCGGCGACTTATTGTCGACCGCGTGCTTGAGGAAGGCACGCAGGAAAGTCTGGGCCTTTTCGTTGGCAAAGGCGCCGCAGGTGTGCGGACCGCCGACACGGGCATTCGGCAAGGCACGCTTCAGGGCCTTGGCGCTGACATCATACATTTCGCAGAATTGCGGTATGGTGCCGGTCCAGTAGTGACCGTCCGGCTCGTTCCACACTTCCCATGGCCAGCTTGAAACGACGGCCTCGCCATATCTTTCGGCCAGATGGCGCGCCCATGCTTCGATCAGGTCAGCCCATTTCTTCAGATCCGTCGGCGGCGCCGTCCAACCGGTGGTGATCGTTGCGTATTTCTCGGCCGGCTCCCATTGGTGGCGATAGGGACCGTCGAAATCGGAGAGCGCCTCAGGCGTGAAACCGATCTGGATCAGCGGAATGTTGCCGGCTTCCACATAGGTGTCGAAGATCTTGTCGATGATCGTCCAATCATAGACCGGATTACCGTTCGCATCCTCGGTATAGGCATTGGTCGAACCCCATTTGAGCGCAGGCAGGCCGTCGCCGCTGGTCAGAAGATTGTGCGCACGGATGCGGGGTGGCTCGGGGCTCAGCTCGGTGAGTTCCTTGAGCAGCTTCCTGCCGTGCGGGGAGTAGGTGTAGTTCGGCTCGTCGTAACCGAACCAGTTCCACAAGGGTTCGTATTTGCCGGTTGGCCGGTTGGCGTGAACGGAGATTGTCACGTCATAGGGGCTGCTCATCCTGGTGTCCTCTTGAACGGTCATGCCAAAGCCTCCTCCCGAAAGCAGCCGACCTGTCTGGTGATGAAGTGCGGCCTCTTGGGAGGGCGCCGCGCTCGCTGCAAAAGCTAAGCCAAACGCTCACTTTGTCAATAATATAAAAAATCAGATCGGCGCCGTTCGCCAAAAATGCCTGTAAATGCGCTATTTTTTATGACAGACAAAATTATCAGTTGCCGTTTCTCAAAAAATTGTCGATAACTGTGGCGTGAGTTCGCCCGCCGTCGAGGAGTGCATGTGTCCCTGCGGCACGCGCAGGCAGGGGTTCGCTGGACGCCATCGTCAATCGATTACGGGAAGCGCTCGCCGCGGCGAGTTGAGGAGGAGGAACATCCGATGAAGTTCCGTAAATATGCAGCCATTGCCTTATTGTCGCTCATGGCCCTTCCGGCATTTGCGCAGGATTTCATTGCCGGCATACCGCGCAATGAAACGCTGATCATCCAGGGTACGCCGCAGCAGAATGCCGACTGGTTCAACCTCTGGGCTCCGGGCGGCGGGGCGGCTGCAAATCTCAACGGCCTGCAGCAGCTGACCACCGATACGCTATGGTTCATCAATCCCGAAGGCGGCAAGGATGCCTGGCAGAATGCGCTGGCCAGCGAACCGCCGAGCTACAACGCCGATTTCACCGAGATGACGGTGAAGCTGCGCAAGGGCATCTTCTGGAGTGATGGCATCGAATTCACCAGCGACGACGTGGTCTATACCGTGCAGACGCAGATCGACCATCCCGGCATGGCCTGGAGCGCGCCCTTCACCGTCAATGTCGCGAGTATCGAAAATCCGGATCCACAGACGGTCGTCTTCCATCTAAAGAAGCCGAACTCGCGCTTCCATACGCTTTTCACCGTGCGCTGGAATGCCGCCTGGATCATGCCGAAACACGTCTTCGAGAAGGCCGCAGATCCGCTGTCCTTCAACAACAACCCGCCGGTTTCACTCGGGCCCTACCAGCTGCAGAGTTATGACAAGGGCGGCAACTGGACGATCTGGAAGCTGCGCGATGACTGGCAGCGCACGTCGATCGGCCTGGCTGCAGCACAGCCGCCCGAGGTCAAGTACGTCGTCTATCGCGCCGCCGGCAATCCGGAGGCCCGCGTCATCGAGCAACGCAACCACAATCTCGACGTCATCAACGACATGGCGCCCGAGGGCATGTTCTCGATCATGCGTGACAGCAAGAGCACGGCCTCCTGGCTGAAGGGTTTCCCTTTCGCGCATCCGGACCCGACGCTGCCTTCCGTTCTCTTCAATACGAAGAAGGCACCCTTCGACAATAAGGACGTGCGCTGGGCTCTCGCTCTGCTGATCGACATCCGCGAAGTGGCGCTTGGCTCCTATCGCGGCGCGGCCAATATCGCCGCCCTTGCCACGCCGCCGACGGGTTCTGCCCCGGACGATTATTACGCACCGATGCAGGACTGGCTGACGAACTTCGAGCTCGACACCGGGTCCCGCAAGATCAAGCCTTACGATCCCAACATCTCGTCGCAGATCGCCAATATGGTGCGCAGCCAATGGGCCGATCAGATCCCGACCGATCCGGCCAAGCTGCAGCGAACCTTCGGCTTCGGCTGGTGGAAGAAGGACGTTGAGGCTGCGACCGAGCTGCTGCAGAAGGCAGGCTTCAAGAAGAGCGGCCGCCAGTGGATGAAGCCTGACGGCACGCCCTTTACGATCCGCCTGCAGGTGGAAGGCGATGCCATCCCGACGCTTGCCCGCGCCGGCACGGTGATCGCCCAGCAATGGACGCAAGCCGGCATCGCCACCAAGGTCGATGTCGCCGGCCCGACCAATGGCCAGCGCCTCAGCACCGGCGATTTCGAGACGGCGATCTACTGGAGCATCGAGACCTGGGGCGGTCATCCCGATCTCTCCTTCTTCCTCGACAGCTATCATTCGGAGTTCATCAAGCCGGTCGGGCAGATCCAGCCGCCGCGCAATCTGCAGCGCTGGCAGGATCCGCGTCTCGACCAGCTCATCGAGCGCAATCGGTCGATCGCCTTCGATTCGCCCGATGTCGCCAAACTCGGCCAGGACTTTCTGAAGCTTGCCGTCGAGGAAATGCCGATGATCCCGCTGATGGCCTACAACAAGTTCGCGCCGCTCGATACGACCTACTGGACCAACTATCCGAGCGCGGACAATCCCTATTCGGCCTCGGGTCCGAACTGGTCGAACATCCGCTACATGGTGGTCGGTCTGAAGGCCAATCCGGATGCGCCGAAGCCTTGATCGAGGCAATATCGAGGGAGCAGCCGGCCGCCGGCTGTTCCCGTTCTGCTATTGAAAGGTCGATGTCATGAACGGCTTTCTGATCTATGCGGCAAAACGCTTTCTGCAATTTCTTTTCGTGGTCTTCACCGGCATCACGCTGGCCTTCCTGATCGCGCATTTTTCGCCGGTCGATCCGATCGAGCAGACCGTGTCGCTGTTGACGAGCTTTGGCTCCACCGATCCGCAGGCCGTCGAGATCCTCCGCGAATCGCTGCGTGAACTCTACGGCACCGGCGGGCCGCTGCTGGAGCAGTATTTCACCTTCTGGGGCCGCGTCCTGACCGGCGATTTCGGCCCGTCGCTTTCCTCTTTCCCGACCCCTGTGATGACCGTTATCGGCCGGGCACTGCCCTGGACGGTCGGGCTTCTGACCCTCGCAACGATCATCTCCTGGATCATCGGCAATTTTCTCGGCGCGCTTGCCGGTTATTTCCACAGCAGCAAGCTGCTGAAGGTTGCCGGTATCGTCATCATGGCGCTGCAGCCGATCCCGACCTACATCATCGGTCTCAGCCTGGTGATCCTCTTCGGTTTCATCTGGCCGATCCTGCCGATCAGCGACGGCGCGCAGGTCAATCTCGCGCCTGCCTTCAACTGGGCCTTCATCAGCTCGGTGATCGAGCACGGCATCCTGCCGGCCCTGACCCTCGTGCTGGTCGGCATTGGTGGCTGGTTCATCTCGATGCGTTCGCTGGTTTCCAACATCGTCACCGACGATCACGTCGTCTATGCCGAACTTGGTGGCGTGCGCTCGCGCAGCATCTTTTCGCAATATGTGGCGCGCAACGCCATGCTGCCGCAGGTCACCGGCCTGGCACTCAGTCTCGGCAATGTCTTCGGCGGTGCCGTCATCGTCGAGTTCGTCTTCAACTATCCTGGGATCGGCAAGCTTCTGATCTCCGGCATTTATTCCGGCGATTACAGCCTCGTGCTCGGTGTCACCACAATCGCCATCATCGCGGTTGCCGCCGCGGTCTTCGTGATCGACATCATCTATCCGCTGATCGATCCACGCGTGAAACTGGGGTAATCCGTGATGTTCAAAGTCCTCAGAGACCTGCTGCGCTACAACAAGGAGTTCCTGCTCGGAACCATCCTGATCTCAATCATCCTGGCGCTGATCGCGGCATCGTTCTTCTCGCCCTATGACGAGAATGCCATCTATGTCGTCGCGCCCGACATGCCGCCTTCGGCCGAATTCTGGCTCGGCACCACCTCGCGTGGCCAGGAGGTTTTCTGGCAGATCGCCGCCTCGATGCGCAATACGCTGTTCTTCGGCATCATCGTCGCCTTCGTCAGCCGCATCATCGCCATCGCCGTCGGACTGATCTCCGGCTATATCGGTGGGCGAACCGACCAGATCATCATGGCGGTCAACGATACGCTCGGCGCCCTGCCGAATATTCCGATCCTGCTGCTTCTGGTCTTCGTGCTTCGCGACCAGATGACGTGGTTCATGCTGGCGATCACCGCGGCGCTGCTCGGATGGACGCATGACAGCCGCCTGATCTGTTCCGTCGCCCTGTCTCTCCGCCACCGGGAATTTACCCGGCACGCGGTCTTCTCGGGCATGCGGACACGACAGATCCTCATCCGCGAGCATCTGCCCTATGTCATGCCGATCGTCTTCTTCACGACCATGAACAATCTGATCTGGGCGATCGGCCTCGAGGTGACGCTCTCGGTGCTTGGATTTTCCGACATCAACCGGCCGACGATCGGCGGCATGATCTACTGGGCCAATGCGCATTCCGCGATGGTATCGGGCGTATGGTGGTGGGTCGCCTTTCCGATGCTCTTCGTCGTCATCCTGTTCCTTGGCCTGTTCATGCTCGCCATGTCGGTGAACGAATATATCGACCCGCGCTCGCGCCTGGCCCGCATGGGAGCTTGAGGAGATGCAGAACCTGATGAGGACGCAGCCTTTGACCCTTGCCGAAAACGCCAAGGATGCACTGACGATCGACGGGCTTAAATGTTATTACGTCAATGATTATTTCGGCGTGCGGCGGGAGATCCGCGCAGTCGACGATATCAGCCTGACCATCCGCAGGAACGAGATCTACGGCATTGCCGGCGAATCCTCGAGCGGCAAGACATCGCTGATCAAGACGCTTGCCGGCGCCATCCGCCCGCCGATGCGCGTCGTCGGCGGAACGGTGAAATTCAATTTTGCCGACGGGCCGATCGATGTCTATGCTGAACCGAGCAAGATGAAGGCGGCACGCTGGCGCCACCTTTCCTACATCATGCAAGGCTCGATGAACGTGCTGAACCCGGTCAGAAGGGTCAAACACGCCTTCACCGATTTCGCTTCCCGCCACATGAACCTCGATCCAGATGCCTTCCGCGCGCGCGTCGAGGCGCATCTTGCCCGCCTGCATCTCGATCCGCATGTGCTCGAGGCCTTTCCGCACCAGCTTTCGGGCGGCATGCGCCAGCGCCTGACGATCGCTCTCGCCACTGTCTGCGAGCCGGAATTCATCATCGCCGACGAGCCGACGACTGCGCTTGACGTGCTCGTCCAGCAGGACGTGCTGGCGCTGATCAAGGAAGTGCAGATGCGCCTGCAGTCCTCGGTCATCTTCGTGACCCACGACATGTCGGTGCATGCGGCCATCACCGACCGGCTGGCCATCATGTATGCGGGACGGCTGGCGGAAGAGGGGCCGACGCAGGCGATCTTCGACAATCCCCAGCATCCCTACACCGTTCACCTGATCGGCAGCCTGCCACGCATCGGTGATGTCTCGACGCGAAAGAGCCTCAGGGGCAAGCCGCCGGCACTCTCGGATCCGCCGTCGGGATGCCGGTTCCATCCGCGCTGTCCGATCGCGATCGACAAATGCGCACGTGAGGTGCCGGCCATGCTGCCGAGCGCGACCGGAGGGCGGGTCGCGTGCTTCCGTGCCGGGGAGTACCAGATTCAATGAGCAGCCATTTCCTTCTCGAACTCGACCACGTCACCAAGCTCTTTCCGATCGGCGGTTTCTTCTCGCGCGAAAAGATGAAAGCGGTCGACGATGTCAGCTTTGCCCTCGCCGCCGACAAGCCCGAGATCTTCACGATCGTCGGCGAATCCGGCTCCGGCAAGTCGACACTGGCAAAGATGATTCTCGGTAACGAAAAGGTCGATCGGGGCAGCATCCGCTTCGACGGCGCCGATGTGAAGGCGGTGCGTTCCCGTAGGGATCGTGAGGCTTTCATGGCCAAGGTTCAGCCGGTCTTTCAAAATCCGTTCGAGGCCTTCAATCCGCTGACCCGGATCGACGAGTATCTGCTGGCCACCGCCCATCGCTTCAAGGGCGCGAAGAGCCGGGCCGAGAAAGAGGCGCTTGCCGACGTTGCCCTTCAACGTGTCGGCCTGTCGATGGCGGAGATAAAAGGTCGTTTCTCGCATGAGCTTTCAGGCGGCCAATTGCAGCGCATCGCCGTCGCCCGCGCGCTGATCCCTGAGCCGAAGCTGATCGTGGCGGACGAGCCGGTCTCGATGGTCGACGCATCGCTGCGGATGTCGATCGTCAATCTCTTTCGGGATCTGCGCGACGCGCTCAACGTTTCGATCGTCTACATCACCCATGATCTTGCGACCGCCTATTATATTTCCGACCGCGTGGTGATCATGCGCAAGGGCGTGGTGGTGGAGAGCGGAGATGCCAGGGATGTGCTGGAACATCCGAAACACGCCTACTCGATCGCGTTGAAGAACGCCGTCCTGCCGCCCAATCCTCGCGAGGCGTCGGCGATCATTCGCCTGCGGCAGCGCAATGGCAAGGCAAATGAAGCCTATTCCGGCGATGGCGACCGCCTTGCCAGGTGAAGCTCAATTTCTGAGCTTCACTCTTTAAATCACCGCGGCGACTCGCAGTACGTGGCTCCGTCTTTGCGGTTCCAATTCCATCGATTTGCGGGCATGGTCTCGCGCGATGAGCACAGATTCGTCCGATCTCTTTGGCGCGCTTTTCGAGGCACCGCCCGCGAACCGAACGGTTCCGGTGCTGGTGCCGATGCCGGCGCCCAAACCCTATTCCTATTCGGTGCCGGATGGCATGGCGGTCGAGCCCGGCTCGGTCGTGCAGGTGCCGCTCGGGCCGCGGCAGGTGATCGGCGTCGTCTGGGACGGCGGCGAAGACGGCGTCGATCCGAAGAAGCTTCGGCCGATCAGCCATGTCTTCGACTGCCCGCCGCTTTCCAGGGAGATGCGGGATTTCATCGATTGGGTGGCGACCTATACGCTCTCGCCTCCCGGGCTCGTCGCCCGCATGGCGCTGAGGGCGCCGAACGCCTTCGAGCCGGAACCAATGGTGGAGGGGTTGAAGCTCGTCGGCGGCGAACCGGAACGGATGACGCCGGCGCGCGCCCGGGTGCTCGATACCGCCTCCGACGGCTTTTCCTGGACACGCAGCGGTCTTGCCCATGCGGCGGGCGTCTCGACGAGCGTCGTCGACGGACTGATCACGCTCGGCATTTTTGAGGCGATATTCCTGCCGCCGCCGCCGGTTGTGGCGATGCCCGATCCGGATTTTGCCGCCGCACGTCTCGAAGGGCCGCAGAAGGAGGCAGCCGAAGAGATCGTTACCGACGTCCGCAAGGGCGAATTTTCGGTGTCGCTGATCGACGGGGTGACCGGCTCCGGCAAGACCGAGGTTTATTTCGAGGCGATTGCCGAGACGCTGAAACGTGGCAAGCAGGTGCTGATCCTGCTGCCGGAGATCGCGCTGACGGCCAGTTTCATGGAGCGCTTCCAGGACCGCTTCGGGGCAAAGCCGGCCGAATGGCATTCCGATCTTGCGCCGCGCATGCGCGAGAAGGTCTGGCGCCAGGCGGTGACCGGCGAAGTGCGGGTGGTGGCGGGCGCGCGCTCGGCACTCTTCCTGCCCTTCGAGGATCTCGGCCTGATCATCGTCGACGAGGAGCACGATCCCGCTTACAAGCAGGAGGATCGCGTCTTTTACAATGCTCGCGATATGGCTGTGGTGCGCGGCCGAATCGGCGATTTCCCCGTCATCCTGGTGTCGGCGACGCCGTCGGTCGAAAGCCAGGTCAACGGGCAGAGCGGACGCTACAGCACCGTCCACCTGCCGACGCGTTTCGGCGATGCGGCGATGCCGGATCTGCATCTGGTCGATATGCGCAGGCATGCGCCGGAGCGGGGCGGCTTCCTGTCGCCGGTGCTGATCCGGGCGATCGGCGAGACGGTGGCGAAGCGCGAACAGGCGCTGCTGTTTCTCAACCGCCGCGGTTATGCGCCGCTGACGCTTTGCCGGGTCTGCGGCCATCGGTTCCAATGCCCGCAATGTTCGAGCTGGCTGGTGGAGCATCGTTTCCGCAAGCAGCTGCAATGCCACCAATGCGGCCATGCCGAGCGCACGCCGGAGGCCTGCCCGGAATGCGGCACGCTCGACCATCTCGTTGCCTGCGGGCCAGGAGTCGAGCGCATCGCCGAAGAGGTGGAACGGCATTTCCCGGAGGCGCGAACGATCGTTCTCTCCTCGGATATTATGGGTGGGGTGAAGCGGCTGCGGCTGGAGCTGGAAGCGATCGCCAAGGGCGAGGCGGATATCGTCATCGGCACCCAGCTTGTCGCCAAGGGGCATAATTTTCCGCTGATGACGCTGGTCGGCATCGTCGATGCCGATCTCGGCCTTGCCAATGGCGACCCCCGCGCGGCCGAGCGCACCTTCCAGCTTTTGTCGCAGGTGACCGGCCGGGCCGGGCGCACCGGCCTCAAGAGCCATGGGCTGCTGCAGACCTATCAGCCGCAGCATCCTGTCATGCAGGCGATCGTATCAGGTGATTCCGACGCCTTCTACGAGCGCGAGATCAGCGAACGCGAACGCGCCGTGCTGCCGCCCTTCGGCAGGCTTGCGTCGATCATCGTTTCTGCCGAAACCCGCCATGATGCTGAAAACCATGCGCGCGGCATGCGCAACGCCGCACCGCAGGTGTCGGGTATCTCGGTGCTCGGCCCGGCCGAAGCGCCGCTCGCGCTGGTACGCGGCCGTCATCGCTTCCGCCTCCTGGTGCACGGCCGGCGGAACTCGGACATGCAGGGGTTCCTGCGGGCGATGCTGTCGCAGTCACCCAAGGAGCGCGGATCGGTGCAGGTGCAGCTGGATATCGATCCGCAGAGTTTTCTCTAGACGCCATTTCCTCCTTTTTCGGCCCATGCCATAAAACACTGATTCATCCGGGTGATTTGGGGCTGACGCATGGAGTTTTATTTTCCGACCGAGCTTGGCGAGCAGCTTGCTTTTTGCTCTGCCGCTTTCACGGCGCTTGCCGGCTTCATCATGATGTTCGCGCCGGGGCAGACTTTCCGTCTTCTCGGTCTGCAGGCGCAGGAGGGGCGGCCGGAAGGTTTCGGCGAGGGACGCTCGATGGGCGGTTTCTATCTCGGTTTCGGCCTGTCGGCGATCCTGCTCGCCCAGGACTGGATCTACATGGCGCTCGGCGCCTCTTTCGCGATGGCTGCCTTTGCCCGTATCATCTCGATCCTGTCCGATAAGGGGAGTAATCTCGTCAACTATTTACTCCTGGTTGTGCAGATTGCTTTGGCCGCGCTACCGCTGCTCTACGTTTTCGGCTTCATCCAGACGTGACTCTCTCTGCCGGCAGACGGCATTTCTGGCCTCCTTCCAGGCCATTGCGCAATTTTGCGAACAGAAAATCATATGAAAGGCATATTCGGGCGTTACGCGTGTTGCGAGTCCGTACATCCTATGTTAGACGGACCCCGAATTTCGGAAGAAGCAAGAGGCTTCTCTTGTGATTTCTGGGGGAAATCAAAACGAATTCAAGATCATAGGTTCGGCGCCCGCCGAGAGCCGGATTTTGGGTTGAAATCAGGGAAATTTGTGCCAGTGGCAGACACGTCCCAGCTTACTTCTGGTGTTGCCGAGCGCTATGCCTCGTCGCTTTTCGAACTGGCGCTCGAGCAGGGCGCCGTCGACAGCGTAACCGCCGATCTTGACCATTTCCAGACGATGCTGGATGAGAGCGCCGACCTGAAGCGCTTCGTCGCAAGCCCGGTTTTCTCCGCCGAAGACCAGTTGAAGGCGATCGTCGCCATCAGCGAGAAGGCCGGCATCAGCGGTTTCTTCGCCAATTTCCTGAAGGTCGTGGCGCGCAACCGCCGCCTGTTCGCCCTGCCGGGCATGATCAAGGCCTTCCGCATCATCGCCGCGAAACATCGCGGTGAAATTTCCGCCGAGGTCACCTCGGCGCATGCGCTTTCGAAAGCGCAGGAAACCGAATTGAAGGTGGCACTCAAGAGCGTTACCGGCAAAGACGTGACGATTGCCGTCACGGTTGATCCGTCAATTCTTGGTGGTCTGATCGTGAAGGTCGGGTCCCGTCAGATTGATACGTCTCTTCGTACCAAACTCTCTACCCTTAAGCTCGCATTGAAAGAGGTTGGCTGATGGATATCCGCGCCGCGGAAATTTCCGCAATTCTCAAAGACCAGATCAAAAATTTCGGCAAAGAGGCAGAAGTCTCGGAAGTCGGCCAGGTTCTCTCCGTCGGTGACGGTATCGCTCGTGTCTATGGTCTGGACAATGTCCAGGCCGGTGAAATGGTCGAGTTCCCGGGCGGCATCCGTGGCATGGCGCTGAACCTCGAATCCGACAATGTCGGCGTCGTCATCTTCGGCGCTGACCGTGACATCAAGGAAGGCGACACCGTCAAGCGGACCGGCGCCATCGTCGACGTTCCGGTCGGACCTGAATTGCTCGGCCGCGTCGTCGACGCGCTCGGCAATCCGATCGACGGCAAAGGCCCGATCAATGCGACGCGCCGCTCGCGCGTCGACATCAAGGCTCCCGGCATCATCCCCCGCAAGTCGGTTCATGAACCGATGTCGACTGGCCTTAAGGCCATCGATGCGCTGATCCCGGTCGGCCGCGGCCAGCGCGAACTCGTCATCGGCGACCGCCAGACTGGCAAGACCGCGATCCTTCTCGATGCCTTCCTCAACCAGAAGGCCATTCACGACAACGGTCCGGAAGGTGAGAAGCTTTACTGCGTCTACGTCGCCATCGGCCAGAAGCGTTCGACTGTCGCGCAGTTCGTCAAGGTGCTCGAAGAGCGCGGCGCTCTGAAATATTCGATCATCGTTGCCGCCACCGCTTCCGATCCGGCGCCGATGCAGTTCCTGGCTCCGTTTGCCGGCTGCACCATGGGCGAATATTTCCGTGATAACGGCATGCATGCGCTGATCGGTTACGACGATCTGTCCAAGCAGGCCGTATCCTACCGTCAGATGTCGCTGCTGCTGCGCCGCCCGCCGGGTCGCGAAGCCTATCCGGGCGACGTTTTCTACCTGCATTCGCGCCTGCTCGAGCGCGCTGCGAAGATGAATGACGACATGGGCGCCGGTTCGCTGACCGCTTTGCCGGTTATCGAGACGCAGGGCAACGACGTTTCGGCCTTCATTCCGACCAATGTGATTTCGATCACCGACGGCCAGATCTTCCTTGAAACGGATCTGTTCTATCAGGGTATCCGTCCTGCCGTGAACGTTGGTCTGTCGGTTTCCCGCGTTGGATCGTCGGCGCAGATCAAGGCGATGAAACAGGTTGCCGGCTCGATCAAGGGCGAACTCGCGCAGTATCGCGAAATGGCTGCCTTCGCCCAGTTCGGTTCGGACCTCGACGCTGCGACGCAGCGCCTGCTGAACCGTGGCGCACGCCTGACCGAACTCTTGAAGCAGTCGCAGTTCTCGCCGCTGAAGACGGAGGAACAGGTCGCGGTGATCTTCGCGGGCGTCAACGGCTATCTCGACAAGCTGCCGGTTGCTTCGGTCGGCAAGTTCGAGCAGGGTCTCCTCTCATATCTGCGTTCGGAGGGCACCGCCATCCTCGACGCGATCCGCACGGAAAAGGCAATCAGCGATGATACCAGGGGCAAGCTTACCGCTGCTCTCGATAGCTTCGCAAAGTCTTTCTCGTAATCGGGCCCTAAGTTAGGACGGATCACGGATGCCTTCACTTAAGGATCTGAAAAACCGGATCGCCTCCGTCAAGGCGACGCAGAAGATCACCAAGGCGATGAAAATGGTCGCCGCGGCGAAGCTTCGGCGTGCGCAGGAGGCGGCCGAGGCCGCCCGGCCTTATTCGCAGCGCATGGGTGCGGTTCTGGCGAACATCGCCAAGGCCGTCACCGATGCGGATGGCGCGCCGACGCTGATGACCGGTACAGGCAGGGACCAGGTTCACCTGCTGGTGGTCTGCACAGCCGAACGCGGTCTTTGCGGTGGCTTCAATTCGCAAATCGCACGCTTTGCGCGCGAGCATGTCCGCAAGCTGCTTGCCGAGGGCAAGACGGTGAAGATCTTTACCGTCGGCAAGAAGGGTTATGACATCCTTCGCCGCGAATATGCTTCTCTGATCATCGAGCGCAAGGAATTGCGCGACGTCAAGCGAATCGGTTTCGAGAATGCGGACCAGATCGGCAAGCGCGTCATCCAGATGTACGAGGCCGGTGAATTTGACGTCTGCACGCTGTTCTATTCCGAATTCAAGTCGGTGATCAGCCAGATTCCAACAGCGCAGCAGCTCATCCCGGCTTCGACGGGCGGAGTACTGAGCGAAGATGCCGCGCATGCAGGCGCCGTCTACGAATATGAGCCGGATCCGGCATCGATCCTCGAAGATCTGATCCCGCGCAATATCTCGGTCCAGGTCTTCCGTGCGCTCCTCGAGAACGTTGCCGGCGAGATGGGTGCGAAGATGAGCGCGATGGATAATGCGACGCGTAACGCCGGTGAGATGATCAACAAGCTGACGCTGAGCTACAACCGCCAGCGTCAGGCGCAGATCACCAAGGAACTCATTGAAATCATTTCGGGCGCGGAAGCGCTCTGAGGCTAGGAAAAGAGGGTCAGAAAATGGCTGAGGCAGCTACCCCCAAGACAGGCTCTGTCGGCAGAGTCACACAGGTTATCGGCGCCGTCGTCGACGTTGCTTTCGAAGGCGAACTGCCGAAGATCCTGAACGCGCTGGAAACCAGCAACAACGGCAATCGCCTCGTTCTCGAAATTGCGCAGCACCTTGGCGAAAACGTCGTTCGTACCATCGCGATGGACTCGACCGACGGTCTCGTGCGCGGCCAGGAAGTCACCGACACGGGCTCTCCGATCATGGTTCCCGTCGGCAATGAGACGCTCGGCCGCATCATGAACGTCATCGGTGAGCCGGTCGACGAAGCAGGTCCGCTGGTTACCGCCCACAAGCGCTCCATCCACCAGGATGCGCCGACCTATGTCGAGCAGTCGACGGAGGCGCAGATCCTCGTCACCGGCATCAAGGTCGTCGACCTTCTCGCCCCCTATGCACGCGGCGGCAAGATCGGCCTCTTCGGTGGCGCCGGCGTCGGCAAGACCGTCTTGATCATGGAACTGATCAACAACGTCGCCAAGGCGCATGGTGGTTACTCGGTTTTTGCGGGCGTCGGTGAACGCACCCGCGAAGGCAACGACCTTTACCATGAAATGATCGAATCGAACGTCAACAAGCACGGTGGTGGCGAAGGCTCGAAGGCTGCGCTGGTTTACGGCCAGATGAACGAGCCGCCGGGTGCGCGCGCGCGTGTTGCTCTGACCGGCCTGACGGTCGCTGAACACTTCCGTGACCAGGGCCAGGACGTGTTGTTCTTCGTCGACAACATCTTCCGCTTCACGCAGGCAGGTTCCGAAGTGTCGGCTCTGCTCGGCCGCATCCCGTCGGCCGTCGGCTATCAGCCGACGCTCGCAACCGACATGGGCCAGATGCAGGAGCGCATCACGACGACAACCACCGGCTCGATCACCTCGGTCCAGGCCATTTACGTTCCGGCCGACGACTTGACTGACCCGGCGCCGGCAACTTCGTTCGCTCACTTGGACGCAACGACGGTTCTGTCGCGCTCGATCGCTGAAAAGGGTATCTACCCGGCCGTCGATCCGCTCGACTCCACGTCGCGCATGCTCGACCCGTTGGTCGTCGGCGAAGAGCATTACGAAGTCGCCCGTAAGGTCCAGTCGACGCTGCAGCGTTACAAGGCCCTCCAGGACATCATTGCGATCCTTGGCATGGATGAACTGTCCGAAGAAGACAAGGTTGCCGTCGCCCGCGCCCGCAAGATCGAGCGCTTCCTGTCGCAGCCGTTCTTCGTCGCCGAAGTTTTCACCGGATCGCCGGGCAAACTGGTTGCCCTTGAAGACACGATCAAGGGCTTCAAGGGCCTCGTCAACGGCGAATATGATCACTTGCCGGAGGCTGCTTTCTACATGGTCGGCTCTATGGACGAAGCTGTCGAGAAGGCCAAGAAGCTCGTAGCTGCTTGATGAGCGACGCGCTAGACGAAATATTCTGCTGCGACTCCCTGAGGGGGGTCGTGGCGGGTCTTCCGGAACCAGCAGCTCCCACCGTCTATCGCGCCGATAACGGCGTGCTGATGATGGTGGTAGGTCTTGTCCAGAGCGAGGAAGGCCTCGGCTATCTCGATCAAGCGATACTGCACTGCCCGTTCTGCGGGACAAAATTGCAAGATGCAAAAGCCATAGCCGAGAAGGTAAGTCACTGATGGCTGACAATTTCAACTTTGAGCTCGTTTCACCGGAGCGCCTGCTGCTGTCGGAGATGGTGACTGAGGTCGTCATTCCTGCGACCGAAGGCGAAATGACGGTCATGGCAAACCATGCTCCGACGATGACGACGATCAAGCCTGGTGTCGTAAGCGTGCGTTTCGCCTCCGGTAAGAAACAGGACTATGTGGTGTTCGGCGGTTTTGCTGATATCCTGCCGACCGGCTGTACATTGCTTGCTGAATCTGCAGTTCCGGTCGAAGAACTCCAAAAGGACGAGCTGACCCGCCGCATCGAGGCCGCCCGTAGGGAACTCGAACATGCCGAATTGCACGAGCATAAGTCGAAGCTCGAGCACTTCATCATGGAAATGACGCATCTGAGCGGTATCGTTCAACAGGACTGATCGCAATCGACTATGACGATGAAAGGCGGCTGTAACAGCCGCCTTTTTTGTGTCCGTTCCATCTCTTAGGGGGCGGAAGACAGCGCCACTGGTGGCTTGAAATGAACAAGCGGTGGATATCGCCGCTTTTGCAACGCGCAAAAGCTCATCTCAGAAGCCTGTACCGCCGCGCAGCTCGATGACGATCGTCCTGAGCAGTATCTTCAGGTCGAGCAGCAGGCTGAAATTCCTGACATAATAGATATCGCAAGCGATGCGGGCGCGGGCTTGCAGCGATCGCGCCGTCGGGCCCCGCCAACCGCGTGTCTGCGCAAGACCGGTGATGCCGGGGCGCATGATGTGGCGTTGATGGTAGTCCGGCACCAGTTCTTCGTAGAGCTTGCCGGCTGCCCGCATGTTGATGGCGTGGCAGCGCGGGCCGACCAGCGACATCTCGCCCCTGAGGACGTTGAAAAGCTGCGGCAGCTCGTCGATATTGGTCTTGCGGAGCACCGCGCCGATGCTTGTCACCCGGCTGTCGCCCTTGACGGTCTGTTGAACGCCACTCGGATCACAAGCTTCGGCGCGCATCGACCGGAACTTGAAGACCGTGATCTTCCGGCCGTTCAGCCCCCAGCGGATCTGGCGGAAAAACACCGGACCGCCATCGTCGAGTTTGATGAAAAGAGCGATGGCCAGAAAAAGCGGCGCCAGCACGAGGAGGGCGCTGACTGAGGCGACGATGTCGATCAACCGCTTCATGGCCAGCCGCAACGCCATTTTTCTTTCTACAGGGGAAAAGCTATCCGGCTGGCGAATGTTGGAGTTCGCTATAACCAGGGTCTTGGTTTTGTCCTGACGCTGAGACGGATCGAAGCGTGAATTCGTCTTCGAAGTAAAAGCATTCATTACGCAAGGTCCACAAGTTTAGATGCGATACTGAACAGCAGTGAGACAGATACATGGTCACGTATCGTTTGTCATCGGTATAAATATGAATTTGATAACCCTAAAGACGCCAAAAATGGGAGTATTTCGCGTTAACCTTAATGCCTGTAGTTGCACTTATGGGGAATTTATACTTTGAAAGGAGTAGCCCGATTGGGTAGGCGAGATGTCAGCCGGTTGCCGAAATCGATCGCCGGTTTTTCCAGCAGGAAGTAGCTGAGACTCGCGACCAGAAGGATGAGCGCCGCCGCCAGCCCGCAAGATTGCAGCCAGCCGGCGACGACATTTTCCGAGGAAAAGCCAAACGAGCCCGGGTCGAGTCTCTGGATCAATATCAGGATGATCTCCTGCCAGATATAGATGCCGAAGGAGATCTTTGCGATGTAGCGGACAGGAGCGTTGTCGAACAGCCTTCCCAGGTGTTGCGAATGGCTGAGCGAAACGAGCGCCGTTGCCACCGCCAGCGGAAAGACCGGAAAACCGTAGGGGATTTCGAGCCAGCCGTAAGCCTCGTCGGAGCCGCCGGGCGATATGACGAGGCGGTAGCCGGCAACGGCGATGGCCAGGAGCGATACAACATCGAACCAGGAGGCGCGCCTTGTTGGGAGCATGACCTCGACGCTCGCGGCAAGCGCGCCGAGCGCGAAGACGGCAAAGAAGCCGATCGGATTATATCTCGGCATCCACTCCTTCGCGCCGCCCTGCAGGCCGTACTGCCAGCCGCGTCCGATGTCGTCGAGCGGAAATAAGGCCAGAATCAGCACATGGGCGAGAAGTACGGCTGCGATGACGCAAAGCCAGGCGAAGCGGGCAAGCAACGGGCGCCGCCTCAGGAGGGGCAAACGAAATAGCAGGAGAAAGCAGATCGGCAGGAGCACATAGCTGGTGACCTCGAAGGCAATGGACCAGAGCGGCCCGTCGGCTTCGACAGGAAACAAGGTACGCCAATGCCACTGGCTCATGAACAGCAGCCCGGAGACATAGCGGAGCACAAGCTCCGGAGTCAGCGGCAGGGCAAGCAGCGTCAGGCTGAGAGCGAAGCCGATGGTGGCGGCGAACCAGAAGCCCGGAGCGATGCGCGCCGCCCTGCGGATCGCGTAATGGCGGAGGCTCGGCATGGCGCTACCGGCGTCGAGCGCGCGCCAGAAGGGATGGGCAAGAAGAAAGCCGCTGAGCACGAAGAAGATGGCGACGCCGAAATTGCCGAAGCGGAGGATATGTGCGGTCGGTCCGAGTTCGTCAGGGATTCTGCGCATATCCAGCCGCAGCGCGAAGTGGTGGGCGAGCACCAGGAGACATGCCGTCGCACGCAGAAAGTCCGCTCCGGCCAGTCTCTCCTGTTGTCGCATCCTGCCTCCCCACCTTGCCCAGAGCACGATGCCGAAAAGTGTGAGCGGTGCTCGGACGACATCATGCACCACTTCCTTGATTTAGATACGGATTCAGATCTTGGGCCGGAGCGGCCCAAGATCTGAATCCGTATCTGAGATTTTGCAGCGGAAAGCCGCGACGGGCAAGGCAGGGGGTGGGCTCAGTCGAGAAGTTCGTTGGTATAATAGGTGGAAAAGTCCGGCCTCTCCTTGAGTGCGGCGCCATTCGCATCGACCAAAATGCCATTCTCCATCAGGAAGCCGCCGAGGCCCTCGGCCTTTGCCGGGTCGAGCTTACCGATCACGCCGGCCTCGGATTTCAGGAAGTGCCCTTCGATCAATGCCTTTTGAGAAGCCTTTACCAGTTCCGTGTTCATCAGTGCGCCGTTGCTTCCAGAGATCAGCAGCTCGCAGGCTTCGTCGGGATGGTCGACGGAGTAGGCATAACCCTTTCGTGTCGCCTGGATGAAGGCGCGAGCGTGTTCCCGACTTGCGGAGAGATAGGCGTCGCTGGAGACGATGACCGTCGTCTGCTCGTCGGGAATGCCATAATCGGAATAGTGGAAGCGGCCGATCTTCCGGTTTTCCAGTTCGGCGGCGATGCCTTCCCAGGTGTATATCTCCAGCGTGAAATCGATCGAGCCATTGTCCAGCGCCTCGTAAGCGGAGGTGCCGAGGGTGACGGTCTTGACGTCGCCTTTGCCGCCGTCATTGCGGATCATCGCCGAGATCAGCGCGCTCTCCCAGGTACCGCCAAAGCCGCCATAGGTCTTGCCGTCGAGGTCTTTCGGGCTCTTGATGTCGTCGCGTCCGCCCTTGAAGATCAGGCGTGCGGTTTCCGTCTGGACGACGCCGTAGACCATCTTCACGTCACCGCCGCCAGCGCGCTGCGTGAGGGTCTCGATCTCGCTGCTGATGCCGAAATCGGCAACGCCGTTGGACACCAGCGTTCCGGCGCTGGTATCGGTGAAGGGAAGAATCTCGACATCGAGCCCGGCATCGGCATAGAAGCCCTTCGCCTTGGCGACATAGATGCCGATATGGTTGGTGTTGGGTGTCCAGTCGAGCGCGATGCGAACCTTTGCGGGCGCCGATTGGGCGAGGGCGGTACGGCCGGCGAGGCTTGCCGCGATGGCGGCGAAGATCGTCTGGCGACGGGTGAGAAGCAGCATGGTGACCTCCTCAGGTCTCTAGAGCATGATGCCGAAAAGTGTGAGCGGTTTTCGGACGACATCATGCTCTAACTCTTTAAATCAGAACAGGATTCAGATTTGAGGCCGACTGGCCTAAAATCATCCTGTTCTAGCGGATGAAGCAGGGTTTGCAGGATTTCGGTTTCGATCGCCTGGGCCGCCGGCGAGCCGAGATCGGCAATGCTTCTCGGGCGGGGCAGGGGAACGCGGAATTCGCGGATGATACGCGCCGGACGGGCCGAAAGCACGTAGATCCGGTCGGAGAGGAACACGGCCTCGCGAACATCATGGGTGATCAGCAGCGCCGTCCAACGGTGTTCGGTCCACATGCCCTGCAGCCATTCCTGGATCTGCGTGCGCGTCAGCGCGTCGAGCGCGCCGAAAGGCTCGTCGAGCAGCAGCATGTCCTGGGTCTGGACGACGGTGCGCAGCAGCGCGGCGCGCTGGCGCATGCCGCCTGACAGTTCGGAGGGATAGTGGTGTTCGAAGCCGGCAAGGCCGAAGCTCTCGAACAGCGGCGCGACGGCGGCGCGGGCCGCGCGGCGGCTCATGCCTTTCACCTCGAGACCGAGTGCCGCATTGTCGATGATCCGGCGCCAGGGCATCAGCGCATCGCGTTGCGGCATGAAGGCGAAGGAATGCGGCGCCTGTTCCAGCGGCACGCCCTTAAAAAGCATGGTGCCGGCATCGGGGCGCAGTGCCTGGGTCAGCAGTCGCAGCACCGTCGATTTTCCGGAGCCGGACGGGCCGACGATCGAAACGAACTCGCCGTCTGCGACGGCGAGCGAAATATCGCCGAGCACCTTCATGCCGTCGAAGGACTTCGAGATATTGTGCAGTTCAACCATTGTATCGCTCATCGGCGCCGCTCCGCGGTTGGCTGCCAGGGCATGACGAGGCGCTGGATCAATAGCGTCGCTCCGAAGAGGCAGAGTGTCAGAACGGCGCTGATGACGACGGCGGCGAGCACGAGATCGGGACGGAAATTGTTCTTGGCGTTGAGGATATAGATGCCGAGGCCGCGGGCGGCGCCGGCATATTCGGCAAAGATCGCGCCGACGACAGCATAGGTGATCGAGATCCGCAGGCCGGCGAAGAAATAGGGCAGCGAGGAGGGAAGCCGTGCCAGGCGGAAAATGCGCCAGCGGCTCGCCTTCATCGAATTCAGCAATTCGGCGATGTCGCGGTCAGTCGATTCATAGCCCTGCAGCAAGGCGACGAGCAGCGGGAAGAAGGTGACGAGCGCCACCAGCAGGATCTTCGGCAACAGGCCGAAGCCGAACCAGAGGACGACGAGGGGCGCGATCGCCACCAGCGGCAGGGTCTGGCTGGCGATGAAGATCGGCAGCAATGCCCGGCGCATGAAGGGCACGAAATCCATGAGGATCGAGGCGGCGAAGGCGAAGGCCAGCGACAGCGCGAAACCTCCGAGTGTCGCGCCGAGCGTCGGCCAGGTGTTTGATATCAGCGCCTCGCGGTTCAGCCAGCCCTGGATGACGATGCGCGAAGGCGCCGGCAGGATGGAAGCTTTGATACCGGAAAGATCGACATAGAGTTCCCATGCCGCCAAAAAGACGCAGCCGGCCAGCAAGGCGGGTATGCCCCGGTAGAGAGCGGCGCGGAGCGCGGCAAGGCGCGAAGCCGATGGTTGTGGCAGTGTCATCAGCGTTCGATTTCAGGCTTTCGTCGGGCTATTGGCAGACGCCGTGATGTCGAGGGTAACATGTCCCTCGGGGTCGCCGAAGCGATAGAAGGCCTCACGAATGGTTGCGAAGACGGCACCGGCATCGCCAGAAAGCCTGGTGCAGAAATTCTTGGCACGGTCGAAGGTGCCAGAGCGCTTCAGGAAGTCGATGCAGCCATAAATCTCGTCCATATGGGTACCGGTTCCCATGACGTAGAGCGAGAATTGCGCAGCGGTCGGCTGGCCGGTCTCGGTGGTGGTTTCAACGGCGGCAAGTGCGGCTGTCATACGCTCGGCAAGCGGCTCCGCCTGACCGAGGGAGGGGTTGACGCCGCAGATGGCGTCGTCAGGCTCGCCGGGGCAGCCGCGTGAAACGGCGGCTGACAGGACGCAATGCTCGCCGGTCTTTGCGGCGGCGACGAAAAGATCGTGCATGGCGGCGAAGAGAATGTCAGGCGGGCCGACCAGCAGTGTGGAGATGTCATCGGTCTCGATGCGCAGCCGGTCGCGATAGGGGTCGAGCGCCTTGACGGCATCAAGAATGATGCCGACGAAATTGCCGGACATCGGATAGAGTGACACCTGTGCGCCTGAGAACATCTGAACCTCGCTCCGCTGGCATTACCCAGATCAGCTTTGAAGGGTCCAGAGGCTTGCACCTCACATCTCAGCCCCGGCGATACGGAGCTCCCCTGTTATTTGCGCGGAAACTATCACCGGGGTTTCCTCCCCGCAACAGCAAAATTGCGAACCCGTCTGCGCGGTCGGGATGGACCTGATGCGACGGGAAACACCCGGACGGAGGTCCTGTCCGGGTGTTCCCAATGGTTCCGTACCTGCCGGGAACGGAACCGGAGCTCTCTGCCTCAGGCGGCTAGCGCATAACCCCGAAAATCGGAATCGATTTTCGGAAAGGATTATGCGCAGATTCAAAGTAATAGAGCGTCCTTAGCGCGTCCGAAAAGACGCGCGGCGCTCTGTGTCGGTATAGGGACGATCGCTGCGGGCAGTGACGAGCGCCTGCGTCCACCATTCCAGCCTCGCCATCATCCGATCGAGCAAACGCATTGCGTCGGCGGGATTGTCGAGCCGCCCGTCTGTGTCGAAGCGGTTCCAAGGTGCGGCAAAGCTGACCGAATCGCGGATCGTCACGGCGTGGAGTTCGGCAAAGACGAGCCGCAGTTGTTCGACGGCGCGCAGGCCGCCAGATATGCCGCCATAGGAAACGAAGGCGACCGGCTTGCCCTGCCAGGGCTCGAAGAAGAAATCGATGATCGACTTCAACGAGGCGGTGAAGCTGTGATTGTATTCCGGCGTGACGATGATGAAGGCGTCGGCCATGCCAAGCCGTCCGGCGAGCCTGTCGATTTCGGGGTGCGTCATGTCACGGTTGGCCGGCAGCGCGAAATCCAGCGGGTCGATGATGTCGATATCAAATTGCGGGAAGCGGACGAGCTCCTGCGTCAGCCATTTGACCACCCGGTCGCAGATGCGGCCCTCTCTCGTGCTCCCATAGATGACAGCCAGCCTGGTGGGTGTTTTCACGCGTCGCTCCTTGTTGCGATTGGACTTTACGATTGCAGGAGCCAAGGTTATAAAACCTCAACTAATATTGAGGTCAAGAGGTGATGGATACAATTCCTGCGGCGCCGCTCGGCAAGCTCCTGACGGTCGGTGAAGTGGCAGAGCGCAGCGGCCTGGCCGTCTCGGCGCTGCATTTTTACGAGACCAAGGGGCTGATCTCGAGCATCCGCTCCCGCGGCAACCAGCGGCGCTATGGCCGCGATGTGCTGCGCCGGCTCGGCATCATCAAGGTGGCGCAGCGTGTTGGCATTCCGCTTTCGGAAATCCAGGCGGCGTTCGAGTCCCTGCCGCAGGGACGCACGCCGACCGTCGCCGACTGGCAGACGCTGTCGGCGCGCTGGAAGGATGATCTCGACGCGCGAATCAGGCGGCTTAGCCTGCTGCGCGACCGTCTGACAGGTTGCATCGGCTGCGGCTGCCTGTCGATCGAAAGCTGTCCGTTGCGCAATCCCTGCGACCGGCTCGGCAGGGAGGGGCCAGGCGCGCGGCTTCTGGAGACCGAAAACTAAAAGGCTGGAACTTCTTGGGAAGAGCAGTTTCCGGGGTGAGACCAAGTCTCTCCCGGGAAAGATCGATGCGCGCCTTTCTTTCGGTCGGCGTGCTCATATGTTAAGGGCGAGTGACGCAACCGGCGGCACTGTCCGCGAGGAGGACGGCTTCGTGTTTCATCCCAGACTGTTCGAAAATCGCAATGTGGTCGTGACCGGCGCCGGTCGCGGCATCGGCCTTGAAGTGGCCCGGCAGTTCCTGGACTGCGGCGCGAAAGTAATCGTCCATACCGGGCGCAAGCCGGGACGCGACCTCCCGGATTTCCTGCTGACGGCTGAATCTGAAAGACGGGCGCTGCTGCTGCATGCCGATTTCTCCGCAGTCGGTGGGGCAGCGCAATTTGCTGAAGATGCTCTCGCCTTCTTCGACAGGGTCGATGTGCTTGTCAACAATGCCGGTACCATGCTTGGCCGTTTTCCCGCTGCCACGCTCACCGACGCAGAATATGAGGCGGTCGTGCGGCTCAACCAGACATCGGTGGTGGCGCTGACACGCGCGCTGCTGCCGGCATTGAAGGCGGCTGAAGGCGCTGCCATCGTCAACACGGTTTCGATTTCGGCGCTGACCGGCGGCAGCCCCGGCTCCTCGATCTATTCGGCTTCGAAAGCCTTCGTTGCGACCTATTCCAAGGCGCTTGCCCGTGAGCTTGCACCGGACGGAATCCGCGTCAATTGCGTGTCACCGGGAACGATCGAGACGGAATTCCATGAGCGCTATTCCTCCCGCGAAAAGCTGGAACAGACGAGAAAATCCATCCCCCTGCAGCGGCTCGGCACGGCGGAGGACTGCGCTCCCGCCTATCTGTTCCTGGCGGCTCCCTCGCTCTCGGGCTACATCACCGGACAGGTGATCGAGATCAACGGCGGTCAGCTTATCTGCTGATTTGTTTGGACCTTTTTTGGCATTTCATCACTTTTGACCAATTCGCTTGTGCGAATATGCTATTGTGCTGATCTACCTCATCGCCTCCCTTCCGAGATAATACCGAATGCCGTTGCCCAAACCCGAGCCGGGGATGACCGGCCAGGAATTGCACAAACTCGCTGGAAAAGCCCACGAAGCGAGCGATCTGCTGAAAGCGCTAGCGCACCAGACCCGACTTCTGATCCTCTGCATACTGGCGAACGAGGAGCGGACGGTGAGTGAAATCGAGAACATCCTCGGCATACAGCAGGCCATGGTCTCGCAGCAGCTGGCGCGTTTAAGGCTCGAAGGCCTGGTCCATACGCGCCGTCAGGGCAGGCTGGTCTATTACAGCATCGGCAATGTCAGCGTGCTTGCCTTCCTCGAATCGCTGTTCGATCTTTTCCCGGCTGCAGAAAACAGTTAGCGATCGCCCTTGCGGAGCACCGCTGCTGCGTCAAAGATGAACTGACCCGGATGATGTCATGCCGGATCGGGAGACCGGATGATCGACAAGCTGGAATTCTTCATCGCCCTTGCCAATGAAAAGCATTTTGGCCGCGCCGCGGAGGAGTGCGGGATCTCGCAGCCGACGCTTTCGGCTGCCATCCGGCAGCTCGAGGATCAGCTTGGCGTCATGCTGGTGCAGCGCGGTTCGCGGTTCCAGGGGCTGACGCCGGAAGGGCAGCGCGTGCTCGAATGGGCGCGACGCATCGTCGGCGATGCCCGCACCATGCGCGAAGAGATGCGCGCCGCGCGCCGCGGCCTTTCCGGCCACATCCGCCTCGCCGCTATTCCGACCGCGCTCGCCATGCTTTCGCGCATTACTACGCCTTTTCAGGAGCGGCATCCCGGCGTGACCTTTTCGATCGTCTCGCGGAATTCGCTGCAGGTGCTGAGCATGCTCGAAAACCTCGAAATCGATGCCGGCATCACCTATCTCGAAAACGAGCCGCTCGGCCGCGTCACGACCGTTCCCCTCTATGCCGAGCGCTATAATCTGATCACGGCTGCAGGCAGTCCGCTATCCGATCGCGACAACGTGACCTGGCGGGAGATCGGCGATCTTCGGCTTTGTCTATTGACTGCCGACATGCAGAACCGTCGGATCATCAACCGCCACTTGACCGAAGCGGGCGCCACAGCGCATCCGACGCTCGAATCCAACTCGATGATCGTGCTGTTCTCGCATGTCAGGACTGGACGCTGGGCGAGCATCATGCCGCGCAACGTCGCCAAATCCTTTGGATTTCCAGTGGAAATCCGCATGATCCCGATCGTCGAGCCGGAGGCGCATCATCTGGTCGGCCTTGTTGCGCCTTATCGCGAGCCCTTTACGCCGCTTGTATCGGCCTTGCTGCACGAGGCGAGGGTGCTCGTGCAAGACGAAGAACTCTGATAGAAAAAACCTATCAAGCAACGAGATAGCTTTATTGATCACCGGCTGCTTCCCTGAAATGGTAGTTGCGGAATAGCACTCGGCCGGGGGAGGCCCGCTATTCCGCAACGAGCAAGCCGCCGGGAGGGCTGCCTTATGACCATTCATATCGCCGAAGGCGATATTGCAGCGCGCACCCGAGCCATCGTCGCCGATCTTCGATTTCTCGAAGGGCCGCTGCTTCCCATTCTGCACGAGGTTCAGCAGGAATTCGGCTATGTGCCGCAGGAAGCCATGCCCGTCATCGCGGAGGAATTGAACCTCTCGCGTGCCGAGGTGCATGGCGTGGTGACCTTCTATCACGATTATCGCGACCATCCCGCCGGCCGGCACGTGCTGAAGCTCTGTCGCGCCGAAGCCTGTCAGTCGATGGGTGGCGATGCGCTGGCCGAACGCGTCAAGGCGCTGCTCGGCATTGATTTTCATCAGACGACGCTCGATGGCGGCGTGACGCTGGAGCCGGTCTACTGTCTCGGGCTCTGCGCCTGCGCGCCGGCGGTGATGCTTGACGGCGAGGTTTATGGCCGGGTCGACGATCAGACGGCGGCGGAACTCGTCGCGGAGGTACGTCGATGACGGTGAGGATATATGTTCCGCGCGATGCCGCAGCGCTGGCGCTCGGGGCCGAAAAGGTGGCAAAGGCGATTGCCCAGGAGATCGCCGCCCGCGGCTTCGATGCCGAGATCGTGCGCAACGGCTCGCGCGGAATGTTCTGGCTGGAGCCACTGGTCGAGATCGAGGTAGCCGGAAAGCGCATCGGCTATGGACCGGTGACGTCCAAGGATGTGGCCGATCTGTTCAATGCCGGGATGATTGATGGAGGCGAGCATCGACTCTGTCTCGGGGAGGTTGAAGACCTCCCGTTCCTCAAGGAGCAAACTCGCCTGACCTTCGCCCGCTGCGGCGTCACCGATCCGCTTTCGCTGGCGGATTACGAGGCGCATGGCGGTCTTGCCGGCCTTCGCCGCGCCGTTTCGATGACATCAGCCGAAATCGTCAAGGAAGTCACCGATTCCGGCCTGCGCGGACGCGGCGGCGCCGGCTTTCCCACAGGCATCAAGTGGAAGACCGTTCTCGACGCCGCCGGCGAACGCAAATATATCGTCTGCAATGCCGATGAGGGCGACAGCGGCACTTTTGCCGACCGGATGATCATGGAGGGCGATCCCTTCGTGTTGATCGAGGGCATGGCGATATCAGGGCTGGCGACCGGGGCGACCAAGGGTTTCGTCTATACGCGTTCGGAATATCCGCATGCGATCGCTGTCATGACCGAGGCCGTCGGCCTCGCGCGCCAGGCCGGTATCCTCGGACCATCGGTGCTCGGATCCGGCCGCGCCTTCGATATCGAGGTGCGCACCGGCGCCGGCGCCTATGTCTGCGGTGAGGAGACGGCGCTGCTGAACAGCCTCGAGGGCAAGCGCGGCATCGTGCGCGCCAAGCCGCCGCTGCCGGCGCATAAGGGGCTGTTTAACTGTCCGACCGTCATCAACAACGTGATCTCGCTGGCTTCGGTGCCCGTTATCATGGAAAAGGGTGCGGCCTTCTACCGCGATTTCGGCATGGGCCGCTCACGCGGCACCATCCCGCTGCAGATTGCCGGCAATGTCAGATATGGCGGCCTCTTTGAGACGGCCTTTGGTCTTTCGCTCGGAGATATCGTCGACAAGATCGGTGGCGGTACAGTGACGGGACGGCCGGTCAAAGCCGTGCAGGTCGGCGGACCGCTCGGCGCCTATTTCCCGCGGGCGCTGTTCGACACGCCGTTCGATTACGAATCCTTCGCCGCCAAGGACGGGCTTATCGGCCATGCCGGCATCGTCGTTTTCGACGACACGGCCGATATGCTGAAGCAGGCGCGTTTCGCGATGGAATTCTGCGCCGTCGAAAGCTGCGGCAAGTGCACGCCCTGCCGCATCGGCTCGACGCGCGGCGTCGAGACGGCCGATAAGATCGCCCGCGGTATCGAGCCGGAGAAGAACCGGGTGCTGCTTGCCGATCTCTGCAACACGATGAAGTTCGGCTCGCTCTGTGCGCTGGGTGGTTTCACGCCCTATCCCGTCATGAGCGCCATGACGCATTTCCCGGAGGATTTTTCGCCGGCACCTCTGGTGGAGGCGGCGGAATGACGAGTTTTTCATGGAACGCCTGCGCTGACGTCACCATCTCAAGCAAGGAGACCAATCATGTCTCTCATCCATGAAATCGACTACGGCACCCCTGCTTCGAAGTCCGAGGCCATGGTGACGCTCACCATCGACGGACAGCAGATCAGCGTGCCGGAGGGCACCTCCATCATGCGCGCCTCGATGGAGGCCGGCATCAAGGTGCCGAAGCTCTGTGCCACCGACATGGTCGACGCTTTCGGCTCCTGCCGGCTCTGCCTCGTCGAGATCGAGGGTCGCAACGGCACACCCTCCTCCTGCACGACGCCGGTGGCGGCAAACATGGTGGTGCACACGCAGACGGGGCGGCTGAAGGATATCCGCCGCGGCGTGATGGAACTCTATATTTCCGACCATCCGCTCGACTGTCTCACCTGCGCGGCCAACGGCGATTGCGAATTGCAGGACATGGCGGGCGCCGTCGGCCTGCGCGATGTGCGCTACGGCTATGAGGGCGACAACCACGTCAAGGCGCGCAGCAATGGCGACATCAATCTGAAATGGATGCCGAAGGACGAATCCAATCCCTACTTCACCTATGATCCCTCCAAGTGCATCGTCTGTTCGCGTTGCGTGCGCGCCTGCGAGGAAGTGCAGGGCACCTTCGCGCTGACGATCGAGGGCCGTGGCTTCGGCTCACGCGTTTCGCCCGGCATGCACGAGCATTTCATCGATTCCGAATGCGTGTCCTGCGGCGCCTGCGTCCAGGCCTGCCCGACGGCGACGCTGACGGAGAAATCGGTGATCCAGATCGGCCAGCCGGAGCATTCAGCCGTGACCACCTGCGCCTATTGCGGCGTCGGCTGTTCTTTCAAGGCGGAGATGCGCGGCGAGGAACTGGTGCGCATGGTGCCGTGGAAGGACGGTCAGGCCAATCGCGGCCATTCCTGCGTCAAGGGCCGCTTCGCCTATGGCTATTCCACCCACAAGGACCGCATCCTCAATCCGATGATCCGCGAAAAGGTCAGCGATCCCTGGCGGGAAGTGAGCTGGGACGAAGCCTTCGCGCATGTGGCGCTGGAGTTCCGCCGCATCCAGTATCAATACGGCCGCGAGGCGATTGGCGGCATCACCTCGTCGCGCTGCACCAATGAGGAAACTTATCTGGTGCAGAAGCTGATCCGCGCCGGCTTCGGCAACAACAATGTCGATACCTGCGCCCGCGTCTGCCATTCGCCGACCGGCTACGGCCTCGGCCAGACGTTCGGCACGTCGGCGGGCACGCAGGATTTCGACAGCGTCGAGCATTCGGATGTCGTCGTCGTCATCGGCGCCAACCCGACCGACGGGCATCCGGTGTTCGGCTCGCGGCTGAAGAAGCGGCTGCGCCAAGGCGCCAAGCTCATCGTCATCGATCCGCGCCGCACCGATATCGTCCGCTCGCCGCATATCGAGGCGTCGTATCACCTGCCGCTGAAGCCCGGCACCAATGTCGCGGTCATGACGGCGCTGGCGCATGTGATCGTCACCGAAGGCCTCTTTGACGAGGCGTTCATCCGCGAGCGCTGCGACTGGTCGGAGTTCGAGGATTGGGCGGCCTTTGTCGCCGAACCGCAGCACAGTCCCGAGCAGACCGAGATCTTCACCGGCGTGCCGGCGGCGGATATGCGCGGCGCGGCAAGGCTCTATGCCAAGGGCGGCAACGGTGCGATCTATTACGGCCTCGGCGTCACCGAACACAGCCAGGGCTCGACCACGGTCATCGCGATCGCCAACCTGGCGATGGCGACCGGCAATATCGGCCGTCCCGGCGTCGGTGTGAACCCGCTGCGCGGCCAGAACAATGTGCAGGGCTCCTGCGACATGGGTTCCTTCCCGCACGAACTGCCGGGCTACCGGCACATTTCCGACGATGCGACGCGTGACATCTTCGAAAAGCTCTGGGGCGTGAAGCTCAACAACGAACCGGGCCTGCGTATTCCGAACATGCTGGACGCGGCAGTCGACGGCTCCTTCAAGGGCATCTACATCCAGGGTGAAGACATCCTGCAGTCCGATCCCGATACCAAACATGTCGCGGCGGGGCTTGCGGCGATGGAATGCGTCGTCGTGCAGGATCTGTTCCTCAACGAGACCGCCAATTACGCCCATGTCTTCCTGCCGGGCTCGACCTTCCTGGAGAAGGACGGCACCTTCACCAATGCGGAACGCCGCATCAACCGCGTGCGCAAGGTGATGTCGCCGCGCAACGGCTATGGCGACTGGGAAGTGACGCAGAAGCTTGCCCAGGCGATGGGGCTTGACTGGCATTATACCCATCCGTCCGAGATCATGGACGAGATCGCTGCGACGACGCCGAGTTTCGCGATGGTCTCCTACGACTATCTCGATAAAATGGGCTCGGTGCAGTGGCCCTGCAACGAGAAGAACCCGCTCGGCTCACCGATCATGCATGTCAATGGCTTCGTGCGCGGCAAGGGCAAGTTCATCCGCACCGAATACGTAGCGACCGACGAGCGTACCGGTCCGCGCTTTCCGCTGCTGCTGACAACCGGCCGCATCCTCAGCCAGTACAATGTCGGGGCGCAGACGCGGCGGACCGAGAATGTCATCTGGCACGCGGAAGACCGGCTGGAAATCCATCCACACGATGCCGAGCAGCGCGGCGTTCGCGATGGCGACTGGGTGAAACTCGGCAGCCGCTCCGGCGACACGACGCTCAGGGCGCTGATCACAGATCGCGTCGCGCCGGGTGTCGTTTATACGACCTTTCATCATCCCAATACGCAGGCGAACGTCATCACCACCGATTTCTCCGACTGGGCGACGAACTGCCCGGAATACAAGGTGACGGCGGTGCAGGTCTCGCCCTCCAACGGGCCGAGTGAATGGCAGCTGGAATATGACGAGCAGGCGCGGCAATCACGCCGCATCGCTGGCAAGCTCGAGGCAGCGGAGTGAGAATGCAGGGGCGGCTCTGTAAGCAGGAACGCGCATCATGACCTTCACCGTCACTGCCCATGCGCCCGAAACCGCCCGCCGCAACGGCATTATGCACACGAGCTCTCGCATCGTGCCGGAAGAAGTGCCGATCGCCTTTTCCTACGGCGGCAGTTCGCATGCGGTGATGATGGCAACACCTGCGGATCTCGAGGATTTTGCCCTCGGATTCAGTCTGACCGAAGGGATCATTGCGGGGCCGGCGGAGATATCGGGCGTCGAGGTCATCGAGGGTGAGCAGGGGATCGATGTGCAGGTGAGCCTGGTCGACGATGTCGCCGATCGGCTGCGGGCACGGCGCCGCAGCATGGCGGGACCGGTCGGCTGCGGGCTCTGCGGCATCGAATCGATCGAACAGGCGGTGCGGCCGGTGCCTGACGTTTCGAAATCGCCGCTGGCGCTGTCGCATGCGGATATCGTCCGCGCCGTTTCGCTTCTGAACGAGGCACAGCCGTTGCATCGTGAGACACGGGCGGTGCATGGCGCCGGGTTCTATCTTCCTGGCAGAGGGCTGATTGCCGTGCGCGAAGATGTCGGCCGGCACAATGCGCTGGACAAGCTCTGCGGCGCCGTCATCCGCGCCGGTGAAAGAGGCGGCGACGGCGCCGTCGTCGTCACCAGCCGGCTTTCCGTCGAGATGGTGCAGAAGGCGGCGATCCTCGGCAGCCCTGTGCTTATCGCCATTTCCGCGCCGACGGCTCTCGCCATCCGCACGGCCGAAGAGGCCGGCATGACGCTCGTCGCGCTGGTGCGCGGCGAGGATTTCGAGATCTTCACTCACCCGCACCGCATCTCGCCCGGAAGCATTGCCGATGTCGCATGATACCAAGACCAAGCTCGTCTATATGGCAAACCAGATCGCCACCTTCTTCAAGAGCCAGCCGGAAAGCGAGGCCGCGCAGGGGGTCGCCACCCATATCAACAAATTCTGGGACCCGCGCATGCGGCGGCAGTTGTTCGAAATTCTAGAGAATGAGGAAAACGGCCTGGATGCACTCGTGCTTCAGGCCGTTCCTCTTATCCGAAAGCCGGTGACACACTAGAGCGCGTTCCTCGCGCTTTAGGTATTTATTTCAATGCTTTAGTTCAAAAAAAGCGAGGATCGGTCCGTGCGGGAGGGAAGGCAGGAGCAACCTGCCTGCGCAAAAGCTGAAATCAAAGCAGATTTGTATCAAGGAGGATTTTCATGACCGCAGCGGAAAGACGGACAGATGGGGCGTTGGCGGGGGTAGGCCTGCTCGATCGTGAAAGGATCATCGCAAGGCCCGGGTTCAATCGGTGGCTGGTGCCGCCGGCAGCGCTCGCCATCCATCTCTGCATCGGCATGGCCTATGGTTTCAGCGTGTTCTGGCTGCCGCTTTCCAAGTCGCTCGGGATCACGGCCTCGACGGCCTGCCCCGATCTGACACTCGCCTCGGCGCTGTTCACCACGACTTGCGACTGGCGCGTTGCCGACCTCGGCTGGATCTATACGCTGTTTCTCGTTCTGCTTGGTTCGTCCGCCGCCATCTGGGGCGGCTGGCTCGAGCGGGCCGGTCCGCGCAAGGCGGGCGTCGTTTCCGCTTGCTGCTGGTGCGGCGGCATCATTCTTGCCGCCATCGGCGTCATCACTCATCAGCTCTGGATGATGTGGCTCGGTGCCGGCGTCATCGGCGGCATCGGTCTCGGCCTCGGTTACATCTCGCCGGTCTCGACACTGATCAAGTGGTTTCCCGACCGGCGCGGCATGGCGACCGGCATGGCGATCATGGGCTTCGGCGGCGGTGCGATGATCGGCGCCCCATTGGCCAACCTGCTGATGAATACTTTTAAGACCGACAGTTCGGTCGGCGTCTGGCAGACCTTCATCGTCATGGCGGCGATCTATTTCGTCTTCATGATGGGCGGTGCCTTCGGCTACCGCATTCCGCCGGCTGGCTGGCGTCCCGAGGGTTGGACGCCGCCTGTGGCCAAGAGCACGATGATCACCACCAAACATGTGCACCTGCGCGATGCCCACAAGACCAAGCAGTTCTGGCTGATCTGGGCCGTGCTTTGCCTCAACGTTTCGGCCGGTATCGGCGTTCTCGGCATGGCCTCGCCGATGCTGCAGGAAATCTTCGCCGGCTCGCTGATCGGCCTGCCGGACGTCGGCTTCGCCCAGCTCGACGCGGGCCAGAAGGCATCGATCGCCACGATCGCCGCCGGTTTTGCCGGTTTGCTGTCGCTCTTCAACATCGGCGGACGGTTCTTCTGGGCGTCGCTGTCCGACAAGATCGGCCGCAAGAATACCTATTATTGCTTCTTCGTCCTTGGCATCGTGCTCTATGCATTGGCGCCCACCTTCGCGGGCATGGGCAACAAGGCGCTGTTCGTTCTTTCCTTCGGCATCATCCTGTCGATGTATGGTGGCGGCTTCGCGACCATACCGGCCTATCTTGCCGATATTTTCGGCACCCAGTTCGTCGGCGCCATCCACGGCCGGCTGCTGACCGCCTGGGCAACGGCCGGTATCGTCGGTCCCGTCGTCGTCAACTATATCCGCGAAGCGCAGATCGCCGCCGGCGTTGCGCCCGGTCCAACCCTCTATACCGGCACCATGTATATCCTCGCCGGCATGCTGGCGCTCGGGCTCATCGCCAATTCGCTGATCAGGCCGCTTTCGGACAAATGGTTCATGTCCGATGGCGAGGTCGCTGCGCTGCAGGCGAAGTCGGCGGCCGTCAATGCCGGTCCGACGGGTTCCTTCGGCATCGGCACAGGCGGGCTGGACGCCAAGGCGATGCTTGCCTGGGCCGTCGTCGGCGTGCCGTTGCTCTGGGGTGTCTGGGTGACGCTGCGGGCGACTTTGGCGCTGTTCGGCTGAGCCATCAAAGCGCGTCGCATGGGTGTTCATACGACGCGTTTATCTTCGTAGACGGTGCAATCTGATCAAAGTGCCGCCTGGCGGCGGCACAGTAAAATGACGATGTGCGGAGACTGGGATCAGAACTCTTCCCAGCTCTGGGCAGTTGCCGCGGCAGTCCCGTGCGCCTTTGCGACACGTGAAACAAGATGCAGCGCCGGTGAGCCCGTCTGTCTTGCCTCATGCCTGCCGGCGGTCTGGGTCTGGCCTGGCAGACGGAACCTCGTCAGCAGAACACGCAGCGTTTCGGCCTCTCTCGCAAGGCTGTGGCTGGCAGCGGTGCTCTCCTCGACCATGGCGGCATTTTGCTGGGTTGCCTGATCCAGCGTATTGACGGCCTGGTTGATTTCCTTGAGGCCGGTTGCCTGCTCCCTGGAGGCTTCGACGATGGCGACGACGTTGCCGTCGATATCGCCGACCTGGGTGACGATCTCCTCGAGCGCTTTACCGGTTTGGCCGACGAGGCCGACGCCGTTCCTGACATGCTCGCCCGACGTGTTGATCAGCGTCTTGATCTCCTTGGCGGCGTTAGCGGAGCGCTGGGCGAGCTCCCTGACCTCCTGGGCCACTACGGCGAAGCCCTTGCCGGCTTCGCCGGCGCGGGCCGCTTCGACGCCGGCATTCAATGCCAGGAGATTGGTCTGGAAGGCGATATCGTCGATGACGCCGATGATGTTGGTGATTTCGCGGGAGGACTGTTCGATCTGGCCCATGGCGGCGACGGCATTGCGGACCACGATACCGGACTGCTCGGCGCCCTGCTTGGTCATGGCGACAAGGCGGCCGGCCTCATCGGCGCGACGGCTGGAATCGTTGACAGTCGTGGTGATCTCTTCCAGCGCGGCTGCGGTTTCTTCGATGGATGCGGCTTGCTGTTCCGTCCGCTTGGAGAAGGAGTCCGCCGATGCGCCAATCTCGCGTGAGCCGGAGGCGATCGCGCTGGCATTCTCGCCGATCGTCTTCATCGTCTCGGCAAGACCTTTGATTGCGGTGTTGAAATCGTGCCGCAACTGTTCCATCGACGGGACGAAGGGCGTGTCCACCGTCCGTGTCAGATCACCTTCGGACAGCTGGCGCAGCGCGCCACCAAGCAGTGAAATCGCGCTCATGCGTTGGGTGACGTCGGTTGCGAACTTCACGACCTTGTAGACCTTGCCGTCGGCATCGACGATCGGGTTATAGGCAGCCTGGATCCAGATTTCGCGGCCGTCCTTGCCGAAGCGGACGAATTCGTTGGCAATGAATTCGCCATTGGCAAGACGGCGCCAGAAGTTGCCGTAATCCTCGGTGCTGACATAGGCCGGATCGCAGAATATGCTGTGATGCTTGCCGGTGATCTCGGCCAGGGAGTATCCCATGGCTTTGCAGAAATTCTCATTCGCGGTCAGGATCTCGCCCTTCGGGGTGAATTCGATCGCCGCCTGCGAACGCGAGATCGCCTCCAGCTTGCCGGAATCCTCGACCGCCTGCTTCTTGGCGGCAGTGATGTCGGCCGCGAATTTCACCACCTTGAATGGCTTTCCGCCCTTGAGAATGGGATTGTAGGAAGCCTGGATCCATATCTCTCTGTTGCCCTTGGCGAGACGCTTGTAAGCACCGGCATCATATTCGCCGCGCCCGAGCCGTGCCCAGAAGGCACGATATTCAGGCGTTGCCGTATAGGCCGGCTCGCAGAACATGCTGTGATGCTTGCCGACGATCTCGCTCAGGCGATAACCAAGTGCATTGCAGAAATTCTCGTTCGCCGTGAGGATATTTCCCTTGAGGTCGAATTCGATAATCGCCTGCGATTTGGAAATGGCATTGAGAATATATTTCGAATCGGAAGATAGACCAAACATTCCCGTCCCTCTGAAATGCACAGTTTTCTGCTGCTTCGTCTGGTAAGGCGAAGCCGATCGGACAAGGAATGCCGGTGATGAGAAGACAGACAGTACAGGTTGTCATTCCCAGATTGGCGGAATACGTGTCATCCTTGAGTATCCCATGATGACGGAACGTGGTTAATTTCCGGTATAGAAGCTGTTTCTAATCAAAAGCGCCAAGGCGGATAGTGGCGGCCGATACTTGCTCGCGATGCGCAACAAAAAACCGCCCGGGTGGGCGGTTTTTATTGAGAATTATATTGGCCGATCAGGCCGCCAGTTCATCCGTCTCGTTTTCCTTGAACATCTTGGCGAGATTCAGGAAGCAGATCATTCCGTTTTCCGAGGCAATGATACCTTCGCAATAAGCGCGGTCGAAGGAGGCGGTCACCTCGGGCACCGGCTGGACCTGGCTGGAGGAGATGGTGAGGATATCCGAGACGCGGTCGACAAGCATGCCGATGACCATGCTGTGAACTTCGGCGACGACGATGGCGCTGCGCTCATTGGCGACCGTGCTTTTCATGCCGAGTTTGAAAGCAAGATCGATGATCGGGATCACCGAGCCGCGCAGGTTCATGACACCTATGACATCGGCCGGCGCATGCGGGATCGGCGTCGACGGCGCCCAGCCGCGGATTTCGCGGATGGTCGTGGTCTTGACGCAGAATTCCTGGTCATGCAGGCGGAAGGCAATAATTTCGAGCGTATCGCCGCTGAAGTTAGTCGAATTGATCGTGGCCATTAGAATTCTTCCCAACTATCGTAAGCCAGGGCAGAAGCGGATGCGCCACCATTGGCGCGGCCAAGCTTTGCCTTCATACCACGCGATGGCTTTGCGCTCGGCGAAGCATCGTTACGGTTATCGACGACATTAGCGAAAGAGTGTTGCCCAAATCTAAATCGGGAGACGCGATTGCGAAGGTTTTTAATCTCGGATGAAAACCAGGCGGGTTTGCTGTCGATCTCTTCCAGCCGATCTCTGGTTTTCGGGATCTTCCATGCATATTCGAGATCGTGAAGAAGAATTGCGCCGATTTACTCAGCCTATCGTCTTCTCAATCTGCGAGACTGCCCAATCCACCTGCTCTTTGGTGATGACCAGCGGCGGAGCGAGGCGAATTGTGTGGTCGTGGGTATCCTTGGCGAGAAGGCCGCGCTCTTTCAGCGCATGGCAATATTGCCGTGCGCCGCCGGCTTCGGGTTCCAGTTCGATGGCCATCATCAGGCCACGGCCGCGCACGTCCCTGACGATGTTCGAGCGGATCGACCCGAGGCCTTCGAGGAAGTAGTCGCCCATGACAGCGGCGTTCTCGATCATGCCCTCTTCCGTCAGCACCTTGAGCGCGGCACGCGCTACTGCGCAGGCGAGTGGATTGCCGCCGAAGGTCGAGCCGTGTTGGCCGGGCTGCAGCACGCCCAGAACTTCGGAATTCGAAAGCACGGCCGACACGGGATAGAAGCCGCCGGACAGCGCCTTGCCGATCAGCGTCACGTCGGCCTCGATGCCTTCGTGCTCCTCCGCCAGCAGCTTGCCGGTACGGCCGAGGCCGGTCTGAATCTCGTCGAGGATCAGGGTGACGTTGTTTGCCGTGCAGAGTTCGCGGATGCGGGTGAAATAACCTGCCGGCGGAATGATGACGCCGGCTTCGCCCTGGATCGGCTCGATCAGGGCAGCCACCGTATTGCCATTGATTGCGGCGGCGAAAGCCTCGGCATCGCCGAAGGGAATGATGCGGAAGCCTGGCGTATAGGGACCGAAGCCGGCGCGGGCTTCGGGATCGGTGGAGAAACTGATGATGCTCAGCGTCCGACCATGGAAATTATCAGCGCAGACGATGATCTCCGCCTTGCCTTCCGGCACGCCCTTGACCTCGTATCCCCATTTGCGCACCGCCTTGATGGCGGTCTCCACCGCTTCGGCGCCAGAATTCATCGGCAGGATCTTGTGGGAGCCGGTGAGAGCCGCAAGCTCTTCGTAGAGATAGGCGAGCTGGTCGTTGCGGAAGGCGCGGGAAGTGAGCGTCAGCCTGCCCGCCTGCTCGACCATTGCGGCGAGGATCTTCGGATGACAATGGCCCTGGTTGACGGCGGAATAGGCCGAGAGGCAATCGAGATAACGGTTGCCGTCGGTATCCCAGACATAAACACCTTCGCCACGCGTCAGCACCACGTCGAGCGGCTTGTAGTTATGGGCGCCGAGCCGTTGTTCCGTGGCGATCAGTTTTTCCGAAGTGTTCATGGCCGTTCTCCCTCTAGTTTTATTTCAACGCATGTCGTTATCGCAAAACCGCTGCACACTTTTGCTCGACATGCTCTTATGCGGCGCGTGTCGGACGATCGAAGATGCGGCGGCCGAAGAGGCTTGCCGTCAGCTCCACCAGGATGCGGGCGCTCTTGCCGCGATCGTCGAGAAACGGATTGAGTTCGACGAGATCGAGCGACGAGACGAGGCCGCTGTCCGAGAGCATTTCCATCACCAGATGCGCCTCGCGAAAAGTCGCGCCACCCGGGACCGTCGTGCCGACACCGGGAGCGATCTCGGGATCGAGGAAATCGAGGTCGAGGCTGACGTGCAGCAGGCCGTTTGCCCTGGTCACGACATCGAGGATCTCACGCATGATGGCGCCGATGCCCTGCTCGTCGATCGCGCGCATGTCGAAGACATTGACACCGTGTTCGTGGATTTCCTCGCGCTCGCGCGCATCGACCGAACGGATGCCGACCTGGAAGACATTCTTTGGATCGACGAACGGACGTCCCTTCGGCAGGATCTCGGCGAACTCCGCCTCGCCACAGAAGAAGGCGACAGGCATACCGTGAATATTGCCGGACGGCGACGTGGCCGGAGAATTGAAATCGGCATGGGCATCAAGCCAGAGGACGAAGAGCGGGCGGTCTTTGCTGGCGGCATAGCGGGCCATGCCGGAAACGCTGCCCATGGAAAGGCTGTGGTCGCCGCCGAGAATCAGCGGAAAACGGCCGGAGGCGGCCACGTCGTAGACGCTACTTTCGAGGGCGCGCGTGAAGGCGCCGACGATCCTCAGATTGTGGGCCTTCGGGTGGTTCGGCAGATCCATCGCCGGCACGATCCTGAGATCGCCGATATCGGCGACGTCATGGCCAAGCTCGATCAGCGTCTGGTCGACGCCGGCAATGCGCAGGGCCGCAGGGCCCATGGCAGCCCCTCTGCGGCCGGAGCCTTCTTCCAGCGGCGCGCCGATGAGGGTGACAGATCGCGATTGGGTATTCATTTTGGAGGGCTCCGTGTTGAGGCCTGTTTCGGCCGATAGTGGGATAAAGGGCTGGCGGCAAAAAGATGGAAAAGTGTCAGAAATGGACTATGATTGCGCAGATTGATAAACCTATTTTGACAAAGTGATCAGCGTGGATGATCTCGACACTGAACTTCTGAGTGCACTTCGCCATAACGCCCGGATTTCCGTCTCTTCGCTTGCGGCATTGACGGGTGCATCACGGGCAACGGTTGCCGCCCGGATCGAGCGGCTGGTCGCCAGCGGCACCATCGTCGGCTTCACCATCCGCACCGGTCATGAGACGCGGTCCGCCGGCGTGCGCGCCATCGTCATGATCGAGGTGCTCGGCAAGCTCGCCGACAGGGTGGCCGATCAGTTGAGGGGCCTACCGCAGGTGCGGGCGCTTCACAGCACCAACGGCAAATGGGATTTCGTCGCCGAACTCGAGGATCGCGACCTTGCTGCCTTCGACGAGACGCTGCACCGGATCCGGCTGATCAATGGCATCAATTCGACAGAAACCAACATCCTTCTCAAGACCAGCAAAACCGGTTTCTAAGCCGGGTTAGAGCTTTTGCATGCCATCGGTCCAAAGCCGCTGCCAGCTTCGGGCGAGATGGATCAATATTCCCGTTCGTAGACAATCCCGGCTTCGCCCTCACCGTTGCCACCGGCCCCCCCGCGCAGCTTGACGCCGCGGCCGACATCGAGGTTGATCACCGCCTTGGCGCCAGCCGAACCGCCCTGCTGCAATTCGAAATAGGTGCGATCGTTAAGATAGCGGCCGACGCTGACGCTCGTCTGGCCCTTGGAATCGGTGCTGACGTCGAAATCGTCGACGCCAAGCTGATTGCGCAGGCCTTCGAAAAGCGAGGTCGAGCGGTTGCCGGCCAGCTGACTGACGGCGTCGGCGAGCTGGGCGATCTGCACCGGCGAGAGTTTCGACATCGACTGGCCGAAGATCAGCTGCGCCAGCACCTCGTCCTGCGGCAGCTGGGGCGAGGAGGAAAAGGTAATCGCGGGGTCGGTGGCGAGACCCGCGACGTCGACGGTCAGCGTCGTCGAGCCGGAGGCCGAGGTCGCTTCCATATCGAGCGCCGGCGTCAGGTCGCCGGCGAAGGTGATCCTGCTCTTGTCGGAGAAATCCAGGCGGCGGTTGAGAATGGTCATGCGACCGCGGCGCATGATGAAACCGCCGGTCACGATGGGTGCAGCCGCTGTTCCGCGGATGGTCACCCGGCCGCCAAGCTCGGCATCGATGCCGCGGCCGCGTACGAAGATATGCGAGGGCGCATCGATTTCGAGATCCAGTGTGATCACGGAGGATTTCTCGCCGGGTTTCCGCTCACCGTCATCGCGCAGCTGCGCAAGCACCGCCCGCGGCGCATTCTTATGCCGGATGTCGACTTCTCTCAGCGAGGTCGGCAATTTTTCCGGGACCGTGATCGAGGTTTTGTCGAGCCGAAGCTTGCCGCTCAGCGTCGCATTCATGATCGGCCCGCGCAGGCCGACCGTGCCATTGACGGTCGAGACGACAAGCGTTCCATCGACATAGACCGCCTTGTCGAGCTTGATCGAAATGTCAGCGGGAAAGCCGCCGGCCGGCTGGATGCCGATGGTACCGCTGGCCGAAATCGTGCCGCCGCCGCCAAGGTTGCCGCTGAGGCGCGATATCACCGCCTGGCTGCCATTGAAGGTCACGGTCGCCGCAAGATTGTTGACGGCAAGATTGCGTCGGACGTCGACGAGCTTGGCGCCTGATGTCGAGACAGTGCCGTTGATAACAGGCGCTGCGGCCGTTCCGCCAATCTGGAGGTTGACGGTGGCGACGCCGTCCGCAACGAGCCCCTGCTGCGCAAGCGGGGCGCCGAGCACGGCGAAAGGAAGATTGCCGTTGAATCGCATGTCGAGGGCGCGATTGCCTGTGATCACGACACTGCCGCCGCCTTTCAGCGACATGCCGGCGTCACCGGCAAGGCTGGTGTCGACCGTCAGCCTGTTTCCGGCAAGTTTGCCTGATGCACCGATGCTGAACGGCGAAAGGCCGGCACCTTTGGTCTGGCTCGTCGCCGCGTTCTTCCAGTCGACCTTGAAGTCGACGGAGGGCGCCGATAGCGTGCCGGTGGCCTTTGCGGTTGCCGACACCGCGCCCTCGGCTGCAAGGCCGGGAACGAAGCCGTTGGCGATGCTGGCCGGAAGATTGGTGGTATTCGCCGTAACATCGAGAGACTTGATCGACGTGCCTGCGATGGCGAGATTGCCGGCGGCTTTCAGCGCAATGCCGCCGCTGCCGTTGAGCGCGGCATCAAAATCCAGCCTGTCACCGGCGTATTTTCCGGTCGCCGCCAGCGCAAGGCGGGAAAGGCCGGCAGCCTTGGTGTGGCTGGTCGCGGCATCTTTCCAGTTGAGCTTGAAATCGACGATCGGATTTGCCGTCGTTCCCGACGTTATGGCGCTTGCCGAAAGCGTGCCCTCGGCACCGAGACCGGGAACGAAAGCATTTGCGATATTTGCCGGCAGCGCCGGGATATCGGCATTGATCGAAAGGTCCCGGATGGCCGTTCCCGCGATCGTGACGCCGCCCGTCGCCTTGGCCAACACGCCGTCCTTGCCGGCGAGATTGGCATCGAAATCGACCCGGTCGTTGGCGAACTTGCCGGACGCCGCAGCACTCAGGCCCGAAAGGCCGCTGCTCTTGGTCTGGGCGGTCGAAGCGTTCTTCCAGTCGAGTTTGAAATCGACGGCCGGTTTCGGAAGCGCTCCGGAGGCAGATGCAGTTCCCGACACGGCGCCCTCTGCGCCAAGACCCGGGACGAAGCCGTTGGCGAGGCCTGCCGGCAGGTTGGCAAGATCGGCCTTGACGTCGAGGGTTTTAACGGAGGTGCCTGATATCGCGACGTTGCCGGCGGCCTTCAGCGAGAGGCCGTCCTGGCCGGCGAGATTGGCATCGAAATCGAGCCGGTCGTCGGCGAAGCGTCCGGATGTGGTGAGCGCGAGGCCCGAGAGATGAGCGCTTCTGGTCTGGCTGGTCGCAGCATCCGTCCAGTCGAGCTTGAAGTCGGCTTTCGGTGCGGCGAGTGTCCCTGAGGCGGACGCAGTGCCGGATATCGTGCCGCCGGCCGCCAGATTGGGAACGAACGCATTTGCGAGACTGGCCGGAAGCTTGGCAATCTCGGCATCGACCTTGATGCTGTCGATCGCCGTGCCGGCGAGTGCGACATTGCCCATGGCCTTCAGTGAGAGGTCTTTATCGCCGCTGACTGCAGCATTGAAATCAAGCTTGTTTTCAGCAAATTTTCCCGATGCGGTCACGCCGAGCGCTGCAAGGCCGGCACGCTTCGTGTGGCTCGTCGCCGCGTCTTTCCAAGTGAGATCGAAATCTGCATTCGGAACCGGGAGGGATCCCGTGGCCGAGATCTTTCCTGAGATCGCACCTTCGGCGGCGAGATCGGCGACGAAGCTGTTTGCGATATTTGCCGGAACATTCGCCAGTGTGGCGTCGACCGTGAGGTTGTCGATCGTCGTGCCCGTGATGGCGACATTGCCGATTGCCTTTAAGGAGAGGCTGTTGGCGCCGCCAACCACCGCATTGAAATCAAGCTTGTTGTCGGCAAATTTTCCCGATGCGGTCACGCCGAGCGCTGCAAGGCCGGCGCGTTTCGTGTGGCTCGTCGCCGCGTCTTTCCAAGTGAGATCGAAATCGGCACTCGGGGCGGAAAGCGACCCGCTGGCCGCGATCTTTCCGGAGATCACGCCTTCGGCGGCGAGATCGGCGACGAAGCTGTTGGCGATATTTGCCGGGACATTTGCCAGCGCTGCATCGACCTTGACGTTGTCGATCGTCGTGCCGGTGATGGCGACATTGCCGGTTGCTTTCAGCGAGAGGCTGTTGGCGCCGTCGACCACTGTATTGAAATCGAGCTTGCTATCGGCGAATTTTCCGGATGCCTTCACGCCGAGATCCGCAAGGCCGGCACGCTTCGTGTGGCTCGTCGCCGCGTCTTTCCAGTTGAGATCGAAATTGGCGGTCGGCGCAGCGAGGGAGCCGGAGGCCGCCACTTTTCCTGTAATCGTGCCTGCGGCGGCGAGATCGGGAACGAAACCGTTGGCGATGCGGGCAGGCAGGTTGAGGATATCGGCGTTGACATCAAGCACCGGTGCCTTCGGGTCGGCGAGCGCGACATTGCCGGCGGCCTTGAGCGAGAGGCCGTCATTGCTGCCGACCGTCGTGTCGAAATCGAGCTTGTTGTCGGCGAATTTGCCGCCGGCGGTGATGTCGAGCGGCGCCAGGCCGGCGCCCTTGGTCTGGCCCGTCGTCGCATCCTTCCAGTCGAGCTTGAAGTCGGCGACCGGTGCTGCCGGCGTTCCCGTCACGGCAATCGTTCCGGAGATCGTGCCGCCGGCTGAAAGGTTGGGCACGAAACCGTTGGCGAGCGCTGCCGGCAGCTCGCGGATATCTGCATCAAGCTTCAGCGTTTCGCCGGCGGAACCGCTAACGGTTACCGAGCCGGTGCCGGTTTTCAGCATCAGTCCGTTCAGATTGGCGGCGCCGCCGCCGATGGCGACCTGCGTCGGTGCGGCCAGCTCGATCGGGATATTGCGGGGGCTTGCCGAGAAGCGATCAAGGTTCAGGTGGATCGTGCCGTCCTGAGCCTCGATATTGCCCGCGGCCAGCACGGGATTGCCGTCATAGGCAGCATCGAGATCGAAGTCGGTATGGTTCTGCTGCTTGGTAAAACCCAGCGAAAGGCCGGCAAGCTTGTTCGTTCCGGCGCTTACCCCCTCGGCCTTGATAGTGCCGTTTGCGGCAAGGGCATTGAGATCGCTGATCGTGACATCGATATCCGGCTTGACGATCGCAAGCGTATCACGGTGGATCGAGCCGCCCGTTGCAAGCAGCTTGAGCGCAATCCTGCCACTGTCGCTGCTGACGCCGAGCGAACCCTTGAGATCGCCTTCGGCCTTCTGTCCGCCGAGTGCGGCGAGCAGGCCGACATTGGGGAAATCGAAGGTCAGTGCGGCTGTTGGCTCCAGGGTAGGCGAGAATTCCGCATTGCCGGTCAGCCGGTTGCCGCCGATATCGGCGGTCAGCGCCGGAATGCTTATCTTGCCGTCCTGCGAGGTGATGTCGCCGTTGATGCCGATCGGTTGGCCATCGATCGTGCCTGTGGCGGCGATCCTGCCCTGCGGCGCCTCGGGATCGGCGAGACCCGACAGGTCGATATTGAGGTTGCCGACCACGCGGTCGGCCATTTCAAGGCTGGCGGCCTTGAGATTGGCCGTCACGGAGATTGCCGGGAGCTCACCCCCCACTCTCAGCGCATAACCCGCGCCACCATTGGCGCCGGGGATGAGCTTGCCGACGTCAGGCAGCCGGCCGGAAAGATCGGCATTCAACATCCCGCCGTCGAGCGCGACGTTGCCGGCGGCTTCGAGCGTGCCGGATTTCAGGACGAGATTGGACAGTGCGAATTTTGACGGGATGGTGCCGACCACCTGGCTTTCGAGCGAGATCGGTCCGTCGAACCTGCTTGTCACCGCAGCCGGCAGAGCTGCCGGGTTGATGGTGAGCTTGAGGTTGCCGGTCAGCGCTTTGTCTGCCAGCCGGTAGGAGCCATTGAGGCCGCCGTTGATATTGGCGCTTTCGACGGTGGTGCCGTTGAAGCCGATGCCGGAGGGCGAGATCTGCAGCGGCGAGGCGATCGTGACCGGGCCTTGGACGGCGCGATTGAGCTTCGGGTCGGTGAAGGTCGTATCGCCGGCGACGAGGCGCAACTGGACGCTGCCGGAACGGGCGGCGAGATTGAAGGCGTCGCTCTTTGCGGTCAGCTTGATGTTGCCGATATTGGCCTGCGGAAGGGTTGCGGTGTCGAGCGAGCCGCTGACGTTCAGTCGGGCGGCCTGGGCATCGCCGGTTAGCGCCAGGTTGAGGCCAGAAATGAGGAAGCGCGCTTCGCCTTCAGCGAGCGGCCAGCGGAAATCGACAGGCCCCGACGTGCCGAGCAGATTGGCGTTCAGGCTGTTGTTGCCGGCTGGATCGAGGGTGCCCGAGGCGGCGATCACGACGCTGCCGGTGGCGATATTGCCGGTCTGGATATCGATCTTGCCGCGGTCGTCGAAGGTGGTGGCAAGATCGATATTGGTCTGGCCGGCAAAAAGCGGCCGGAATGCCGATGGAAGCAGCGAGCTCAAGTCACCGCCGCCCTTGAGGTCGAGGTGGTGCAATCCGTCTGCCGTGATCTGATGCCGGGCTTCGATTGCGGCGCGCTGCTGTCCGTCGAGGGCGGCCTGCACTTTGCCTTTCCAATCGGATATCGGCCCCTGGCCGTCGAGATCGATATTGACGGCCGGGCTATCCGGCAAGCCGAGAAAGCCCGCCAGCAGCCCGCCCTTCGGCTCGGAAAGCTGCGCCTTCAGCCGCAGCCGGTTTTCGGCTGGCGCAAAAGCGATGTCGGCGGCAAGCCGCGCATCCGGAACCGCGTGACGGCTGACATTGACGACGGCCTCGCCGCCATCGCCGTTCGCCGAAAGGCTGCCCTCGGCGGCGAGCGCAAAGGCGCGGCCGGCAACGGGTGCGGCAAGTTTGATATCGGGCAGCGCGACGCGGTCTATATCGACCTTGATCGGAAGAACGAATCCGCCGGAATGTTCAGCTCCGGGCCGCGACGGCAGGGTGCGCACCGGCTTGCGCAGCACGTTGATCGCTTCGATCTCGAAGCGTTTGGCGTGGAAGGTTCCGGTCAGCAGCGCCAGCGGATTCCAGTCGATCGCGATGCCATGAATTTCCGCAAAGACGCCCCTGGTGTCGGAGATGGAGATCTCGGCGGCGCGAAGCCCGCCGGTCAGAAGACCTTGCGGTTCACGCACCTGGATCGTCATGTCGCGGTTGGAAAGCGTGGAGGCTATCTTTTCGGTGACGATGCGGGCGCCAAAACTGGTGAAGCCGAAGATCGCAAGGGCCGCGACAGCGAGAATCAAAGTGACGCCGACGGCATAGCCGGTCAGCCGTACGATCCAGTTGACGATTTTTGCCAGCATTTGCATCGGCGCGGACACTACCCCGTTTTCATGACGGCTCACAGATCGGAAAACACGGGGGAATCGGCAATTCTAGAAAGATTGGCCGATGCCGGCGTAGATTCCGTAATCTGTGCCATCTTCGTACTTGTTCAGCGGCATGGCAAAATCAAGCCGCAGCGGGCCGAAAGGCGTTGCATATCGTATTCCGGCGCCGGCACCGGCGCGAATATCGGAAAAACCCGGAAAGGTGCTGTCCGATACGGTGCCGACATCGATGAAGGGCACGATGCCGATCGTATCGGTGATCTTGATGCGGGCCTCCAGCGAACCGGTCACATAGGAGCGGCCGCCGGTGGCATCGCCATTGTCGTTATAGGGCGAGATTTCCTGATAGCTGTATCCGCGCACGGAGCCGCCGCCGCCGGCAAAGAAGCGCTGCGTGGCGGGAATATCCCCAATGCTATCGCCGCCGATCAGGACGCCGGCGGCAACCTTGCCGGCAAGCACCACGCCGTCCTCCTGGCCGAACGGCAGGTAGCCGGAGATCGAGCCCTCGAATGCCGCATAGGGCGTGGCGTTGAAGATTTCGTAGCCGGGCTTTGCCGAGAATGTCGCGCGATAACCCTCCGTCGGGTTGAACTTGTCGTCACGTGCGTCGCGATCATATTGGATCGGCAGGGTGAAGGTCAGATAGTCGTTCTCGCCGAAGGCGTCATCGTCGCGCTCCCAGCTGACCTCGCCGCTCGCCGAGACCGTGTCCCGGTCGGTCAGCTCGTAGGAAAGGCCGAGCGAGGCGGTGACGAGCGTCGCGTTATAGGCATCCGGATTTTCGGTCTTGGCGACGATGCCCGCCTTCAGGGTGGCGGCGGGAAAGAAGGCGCCGGGCTTGGTGAAGAGGATGCCGGCGGAATAGTCGAGGCTGCCGACATCCGTCGTTTCGCCAAGCCGCGAGACCGCTCCCTCGATCCTCAGCGTTTCGGCTTCGCCGAACAGGTTGCGGTGGCCCCAATAGCCCTGAATGCCGAAGCCGTCGGTGGTGGAATATTGCGCGCCGACGCCGAAGTAGCGCCTCTTGCCTTCCGAAACCTCGATCGTCATCGGCAAGGTGCCATCAGGCGCCAGCGCATCCCCTTCGTGAATGGTGACGCTCGAAAAGACGCCGAGGGCGCGAAGCCGCTCGCCGGCTTTCTTCAGCGCTTCCGGGGAGTAGGCTTCGCCCTTGTTCAGCCGGGAATAGCGCTGGATGAAACCTGGCCTGACGGTCTTCTCGCCGGTGACGCCGACATCGCCGATCGGGGCGATGGGACCGCCCTCGGCAGCAAGGACGATATCGACGGTGTCGCTGTTATGATCGGCGACGACCTTGCGTTCGGTCAATTTGGCGAAGGGCCGGCCTTCGCTCTTCAATTGTTCGACGATCTTGTCGCCGGCCTTGATGATCGCCAGCGAGCCGGCTTGCGCGCCGGGGGCGAGGTCGTAATCGGCGGGATTATGGTTTGCGGCATCGCCGCCGAACTGTACCTCCCTGACCTTGAAAACAGGGCCGGGAGCAATGTCGACGGTGACGGGGATCGGCCCTGACCGGTCGAATGTCGGATTGGGCGGCAGGTCGTCGATATTCTTGCCGTCGATGGTGATCGTCACCAGGCCGCCATAACGGGCCTTTTCATACAGGGCGGCGATCAGCCGCTCACGGTCGTCACGCGCCTTGACGACGATGCCGAGATCGCCGGAAACCGGCTGCTTCTGGTCACTGAGGAGACGGGAACTGTTTTCCAGCGCTTCTTTCAGGTCGGGATCGGCGGTATCGGCCCTGAGGTCTACGTGGTAGCGCACCGGATCGGGCACCTGTTCGCCTTCGTCTTCTTCTTTGCCGAAAATGGTGATGCCGAAAAGCTTGAAGGCATAAGCGTCGCCGATCAGGACCGGTGAGAACGCAGCTGCCGCTGCGACTACCATCATGGTGCCTGTTCGCCGATACGCAGTACCTGTTTTCGGGCCTGTCCCTCTGATCCGCATCCGCCGCTTTTGGTTGTGTCTACATTGAAGCTTCGTTGCCCAGCCATGAACAGCTTAGCGACAAAATCGCGCGGGGTGTACCATTTTAAATTGCCAACGCGCTAATTTAGCACAAAAAATCCCGGACGTGTGTCCGGGATTTCCTGAATTTGCCGATTTCCAAGCGCTCTCAGCGCGGGCAACTATCGATGTAGCGGCGGCCGTAGCGGTCGCGATAGTAGCACTGGCCAGGCTGTTCCGCGACGCTGCCGATGAGGGCGCCGGACACGCCGCCGATAGCGGCGCCGACTGCCGCGCCACGGACGTTGCCGGTGACTACGCCGCCGATGACGGCACCTGATGCAGCGCCGATGCCGGCGCCTTGCTGCGTCGGCGTGCAGCTTGCGATCGACAGGCCGATCAATGCCAGTATGACAACTTTCTTCATCTTTTTTCTCCGAGGTTGTTGCCCAGCGGGCAAAGGCCGTCCCTTCTTATTTTTTGTCAGGCTAGACCGAAAACTATGTCGGAAGAAAGGGTTGTCCATCCGATGTGCTGATTTTTTTGCGATCAGGCTGGGTCGCCTTTTGCCCGGTCCGCAAATTCGGCTGCCGTCTGCGGCATCAATTTCGTTGATCGCGGCTCGCATATTTTTTATCTGGAATCATTCAAAAATCTGGGCCTTTTGCCGCAGTTGATGTTAAAGCAAAGGGTAAGCATTGACGCGCGGACGTCCAGTCATCAAGAACATCCGCGTGATACTGGAGCATATGATGGATTTCGAAGCGTTTTTCAAAAACGAGCTGGACGGGCTTCGTACCGAGGGCCGTTACCGCGTTTTTGCCGATCTCGAACGTCACCGCGGCAATTTTCCCCGCGCGACGCGTTACACCGTGGATGGCGAAAAGGAAGTCACGGTCTGGTGCTCCAACGACTATCTCGGCATGGGCCAGCATCCGAAGGTGATCGAGGCGATGAAGAACGCCATCGACCACTGTGGCGCGGGTGCGGGAGGCACCCGGAATATTTCTGGCACCAACCACCATCACGTCATGCTCGAGCGTGAGCTTGCCGACCTGCATGGCAAGGAAGCGGCGCTGATCTTTACGTCTGGCTATGTTTCCAACTGGGCAGCCCTCGGCACGCTCGGCGCGAAGATTCCCGGCCTCATCATCTTCTCCGACGCGCTGAACCATGCCTCGATGATCGAGGGCATCCGCTATGCCAAGTGCGACAAGGTGATCTGGAAGCACAACGATGTGGCCGATCTCGAAGCCAAGCTTAAGGCCGCCGATCCGAAGGCGCCGAAGCTGATCGCCTTCGAGAGCGTCTATTCGATGGATGGCGATATCGCCCCGATCAAGGAGATCTGCGATCTCGCCGACAAATATGGGGCGATGACCTATCTCGACGAAGTGCATGGCGTCGGCATGTACGGCCCGCGCGGCGGCGGTATTGCCGAGCGCGAGGGGCTGATGGACCGGCTGACGGTCATCGAGGGTACGCTCGGCAAGGCTTTCGGGGTGATGGGCGGCTATATCGCCGCTTCGACGGCGCTTTGCGATTTCATCCGCTCGTTTGCCTCCGGCTTCATCTTCACCACGGCGCTGCCGCCGGCACTTGCCGCCGGCGCCGTCGCCTCGATCCAGCATTTGAAGGTCAGCCAGTTCGAACGCGCCCGCCATCAGGACCGTGTCCGCAAGCTGAGAGCGCTGCTCGACCAGCGCGGGATCCCGCATATGCCCAATCCGAGCCATATCGTGCCGGTGCTGGTCGGCGATGCGGCCAAGTGCAAGTGGATCTCCGACCTGCTGCTCGACAATTGCGGCGTCTACGTCCAGCCGATCAACTATCCCACCGTGCCGAAGAAGACCGAGCGCCTGCGCATCACGCCGACGCCGCTGCATTCCGACGCCGATATCGCCCATCTGGTCGAGGCGCTGCATTCGCTGTGGTCGCGCTGCGCGCTCGCAAGGCACGTCGCCTGATTTTTCGATGATCGCTCGGTTCCAACCGTAATTCAGGGCCTCCACTGGAGGTTCTGACAGCGATCAGTCTTGCTCCCGCAAGACGCTGCAACAAGCCTCCCATGCCCGTTCAAGATCATCCGCTCTGCGCCTGGTCTTAACACCGATGACACATCGCAATCGGCCCGACCGATGCGCATGGATCTTTCCCTGCGCTTGCGTCCTCCCGCAAACTGCGTCGCCTTGGTGCCGCATGAGAAAACCTTTTCTCACTTGACATAGAGATTGGTAAAAGCTTTTCTCAGGTCACTTCAGAAGGAGGACGTTCTGAACATATCGGGAGGAAAAAGAGGCAGGATCACCATCCACGAGGTGGCGGCGGCTGCCGCGGTGAGCATCTCGACGGCGTCGAAAGCTCTCAATGATACCGGCCGGATGGGGTCGGAAACGCGCGAGCGGGTGAAACGGATCGCCGCCGAAATCGGATATCGGCCGAATGCGCTGGCGAGAGGTCTTCTCAGCAAACGCAGCTTCACTATCGGGCTGCTGACGAACGACACCTATGGCCGGTTCACGCTGCCTGTCATGGCGGGTATTTCCGACGCTCTCGTCGATCACGGCGTTTCGGTCTTCCTGTGCGCCATCGAAGACGATCCGGCGCTCGCTCAGATCCATGTCGACGCGATGCTCGACAAACAGGTCGACGGCATCATCGCGACAGGAAAACGTCTGGACAGACGTCTGCCTGTCGATCTGTCGAATTTGCATGTGCCTGTCGTCTACGCATTCACGGAGGGGACGCAGAACAGCGTTACCTTCCGGTCTGACGACGAACAGGGTGCGCGGCTGGCGGTGGAATGGCTGGTGAAGATCGGGCGGCGGCGGATTGCGCACATCACCGGTCCGGAGGACTTCTTCTCGGTGCGGGAGCGTGCCGGCGCCTATCACGAGGTCGCAGGTCACCGCGAGCCGGTGCTCTACGGCGTCTGGTCGGAAAACTGGGGCCATGAGGCGGTCGAACAGCTTTGGAAGAGACCGGGAGAAAAGCCGGACGCGCTCTTCTGCGGCAACGATCAGATCGCCCGGGGTGCTGTGGATGCGTTGCGCGAACGCGGCGTCAAGGTGCCGCAGGACGTCTCGGTGATCGGCTTCGACAATTGGGAGATTGTCGCTGCCCAGACGCGGCCGCCGCTGACAACGGTGGACATGGAACTGAAGGAGCTCGGGCGACAAGCCGGATTGACGGTGCTCGCGCTTGCGGAAGGACGGCCTGTCGAGCCGGGAGTGAGGAAATTGCCGTGCCGGCTGATCGTCCGGCAGTCATGCGGGGGGAAAGCCCCCACGGAATGAGAACACGTGAATGAGCAAAGGCGCGAGGAGATGCGCCATATCGGGAGGAGTGTCATGATCAAGCGTCTATTGGCGGCGACCAGCATCGCTACCCTATGTCTGGTGTCGGCCGCGTCGGCTGCCGAAAATGTCGAAATGTGGGTTCGCTCGGGGATCGGCGACGCCTTTAAGAAGGTTGTCGAAGCCTATAATTCCGGTCACGAGAGCAAGGTCGTGATGACCGAAGTGCCGTTCTCCGAGTTGGTGCAGAAATATGCGACGGCGATCGCCGGCGGACAGGCGCCAGACGCGCTGTCGATGGATCTCATCTATAACCCTGCCTTTGCTGCGGCCGGGCAGCTGGAAGACCTGACGGACTGGGCAAAATCCCTGCCCTATTTCAACTCGCTTTCGCCATCGCATGTTCGCCTCGGCACCTATCAGGACCGGATTTACGGCCTGCCGCTGTCGGTCGAAACCTCCGTCTTTGCCTGGAACAAGGATCTCTACAAGAAGGCCGGCCTCGACCCGGAAAAGGCACCGGCGAATTGGGACGAAATTACCGCCAATGCCGAGAAGATCCGGGCGCTGGGTGACGATACCTACGGTTTCTATTTCTCCGGCGGCGGCTGCGGCGGCTGCATGATCTTCACCTTCACGCCGCTCGTCTGGGGTGCGGGCGCCGATATCCTGTCGGCCGATAGCAAGACGGCGACGCTCGATACGCCCCAGATGCGCAAGGCCGTTGATATTTACCGCAACATGGTCAAGAAGGACCTCGTGCCGGCGGGAGCCGCCAGCGACAACGGCGCCAACTTCCTGACCTTCACCAACGGCAAGATCGGCCAGCAAAGCCTCGGCGCCTTTGCCATCGGCACGCTGGTGACCGAGCATCCCGATATCAACTTCGGCGTAACCCTCATTCCTGGCGTCGACGGGAAGCCTTCGTCCTTTGCCGGCGGCGACAACTTCGTGATCACCAAGGGCACGAAGAAGATCGACGCGGTGAAGGAGTTCCTCGAATATGTGTATTCGATGGATGGCCAGAAGATCATGGCGAAGTATGGCAGCCTGCCGACGCGCGGCGATATCGCCGATAAGGTGTTGGAAGGTCTCGATCCGCGCATGCAGGTCGGCCTGAAGGCGATCGGTGTCGCCAAGACACCCTATACGCTGCAGTTCAACGACTTGATCAACAGCGCCAACGGACCCTGGGCCAGCTTCACCAACGCCTCGATCTTCGGCGACGATGTCGACGGCGCGTTTTCGAGCGCCCAGTCGGAAATGCAATCGATCATCGATAGCGGCCAATAACTCTCTCCCGGCCGCGGCCGGGGAGCGGTGGCAGCTTCCCGGCCAATTCCACTCGACAGATGCGGAGCGTTTTGATGACCGGTTCCGGTTCAGAGATTCTATTGCCTCGGCGCAGGCGACGGCGCCGATCGAACTGGCGCGGCCTCGTCTACATCGTGCCGGCCATGGCGCTGGTCATCGTCTTCTTCATCATGCCGGTTCTCTTCACCGGATGGATGAGCCTTCACAACTGGCCGCTGATGGGGGCGTCCCGCTGGATCGGCTTCAACAATTATTTCCGCATGGCCAACGACACCCGCTTCATGACGGCGCTGAGTTTCACGGCCTATTACACCGTGATCGTCACTATCGCGATCTTCGCAATCGCCTTTCCGCTGGCAATCTTCGTCGAAAAGGAACGGCAGTTCGTCAGCGCCTACCGCACGATCATCTTCCTGCCCGTCGTGGTCGGCCTTGCCACAGCCTCCCTGCTTTGGGTCTGGCTCGCCAATGTCGATAGCGGCTTCATCGGCCCGGCCTTGAAGGCGCTCGGCCTTGTCGAAAAGAGCCCCAATCTTCTTGCGACCTTCGACACCGCCTTTCTGACGATCGTGGTGATGGTCGTCTGGAAGATCGCAGGCTTCACCATGATCATTCTTTTGACCGGGCTTCAGGCCATTCCGTCCGAGCTGACGGAGGCCGCCCGCATCGACGGCGCCGGCCGCTGGCAGCGGTTCAGGCATCTGACGCTGCCGCTGATGCGCAAGACGATTGCGCTGGCGCTGATCGTCTCCGTCACCGGTTCGATCCTCGCCTTCGACCAGTTCTACATCATGACCGCGGGCGGTCCGCAGAACAAGATGATCTCGGTAGTCTACTATATCTTCAACCAGTCCTTCGTTTCGTTCAATCTCGGTTATGGCGCAGCACTCTCGATCGTGCTTCTCGCCATCTTGGTCGCCATCAGCATCGTGCAGCTCTGGCTGCTTCGCGTTGGGGAGGAGCGTCCATGACCACCTCAAAGGAACGCCGCGCGCGCAAGGCCGTCCGAACAAAGTCGGCCTATCATCTGACCGGCATCACTATCTCGATCTTCTTTCTCGCCCCCTTCGTGATCACGCTGTTGTCGTCCTTCCGGCATGGCACGGAGGCCAGCCTGCCGCCCTTGCCGCCGTGGCCGACCTCAGGCGTCAGCATCGATTCCTACGCGCTGCTCGATACGTTCGGCGCCGGCATCTGGCGGCACATGATCAATTCGCTGTTCGTTTCGGTCGCCACCGTGGTGCTGACCGTCGCCGTCAGCCTGCTCGCCGGTTACGGCTTCTCGCGCTATCGATTCCCGCTGAAGAATGCGCTCTTCGTGCTGATCATCGCGACGCTGATGATCCCGTTCCAGTCGATCCTGACGCCGCTCTTCATCATCCTGGCAAAGCTCGGTCTCAACAATTCGCTGCTTGGGCTGACGCTCGTCTATGTGACGCTGCAGCTGCCCTTCTCGGTCTTCATGATGCGCAACGCCTTCGACGCCGTGCCGAAGGAGATCGAAGAGGCCGCACGCATCGACGGCGCGCGCGACCTCAGGCTTCTGGTCCGGGTTCTTCTGCCGCTGGTGCTTCCCGGCGTCGCGACGGTTGCGATCTTTGCCTTCCTCAATGCCTGGAACGAGTTTCTCGCCGCGCTCGTGCTGCTCTCCAGCAATGAGAAATACACCCTGCCGGTGCTGATGACGGCGGTTCGCGCCGGACGGCTCGGCGCCATCAACTGGGGAGCGGTCCAGGCCGGTGTCGTCGTCATGACGATCCCTTGCCTGATCGTCTTCCTGCTCCTGCAACGCTACTACATGCGCGGGCTGATGGCCGGCGCGGTGAAATGATCTTAGAGAAAGTGGAGCCCATGACCAAACCAAGCAACGACCGCCAGTTTCGTCCCGTCGCCGTTCCCGATGTGGAGCTCGGCGGGTTCTGGGGCAAATGGCAGGACGCCGTCTGCAATTCCACCGCCGAGACCCTGCTCGACCGCTGCGTCGAGGCAGGCATGCTCAAGGCGATCGATGTCGATCAGCCGAGCCCCGGGGTCGTCATTCCCATTCAGCTATGGGGCGGGACGACGCAGATGTTCTGGGATTCCGACCTCGGCAAGTCGATCGAGACCATCGCCTATTCGCTCTATCGCCGGCCGAATCCGAAGCTGGAAGCGCGCGCCGACGAGATCATCGATATGTATGAGAAGCTGCAGGATGAGGACGGCTATCTGAACGCCTGGTTCCAGCGTGTGGAACCGAGCCGCCGCTGGACCAACCTGCGCGACCATCACGAGCTCTATTGCGCCGGCCACCTGATGGAAGCCGCGGTCGCCTATTATCAGGCGACCGGCAAACGCAAGCTGCTCGACATCATGTGCCGCTATGCCGATTACATGATCAAGATTTTCGGTCATGGCGAAGGCCAGATATCAGGCTATTGCGGCCACGAGGAAGTCGAGCTCGCGCTGGTCAAGCTCGCCCGCGTGACCGGCGAGAAGAAATATCTCGACCTGTCGAAATACTTCATCGACGAACGCGGCACCGAACCGCATTTCTTCACGGCGGAAGCAAGCCGGGACGGCCGCGATGTCTCCCAGTACCACCAGAAGACCTATGAATATGCGCAGGCGCACCAGCCGGTGCGCGCGCAGACAAAGGTCGTCGGCCACGCGGTACGCGCCATGTACCTCTATTCGGGCATGGCCGACATCGCCACCGAATACAAGGACGACAGCCTGACAGCAGCGCTGGAAACGCTCTGGGACGATCTGACGACCAAGCAGATGTACATCACCGGCGGCATCGGGCCGGCGGCCTCCAACGAAGGCTTTACCGATTACTTCGATCTGCCGAACGATACCGCTTATGCGGAGACCTGCGCCTCGGTCGGGCTGGTGTTCTGGGCGAGCCGCATGCTCGGACGAGGTCCGGATCGGCGCTATGCCGACATCATGGAACAGGCGCTTTACAACGGCGCGCTGCCCGGGCTTTCCACAGACGGCAAGACGTTCTTCTATGACAACCCGCTTGAAAGTGCCGGCAAACATCACCGGTGGAAATGGCACCATTGCCCCTGCTGCCCGCCCAACATCGCCCGACTGGTGACCTCGATCGGCTCCTACATGTACGCCGTTTCGGACAATGAGATCGCCGTGCACCTCTATGGCGAGAGCACCGCGCGACTGAAGCTGGCCAATGGCGCCGAGGTGGAGCTCGAGCAGACCACCAACTACCCGTGGGACGGTGCGATCGCCTTTACCACCAGGCTGGAGAAGCCGGCGAGGTTTGCGCTGTCGCTGCGTATTCCGGACTGGGCCGATGGTGCAACCCTCAGCGTCAACGGAGAGATGCTCGATCTCAACGCCAATCTCCGGGACGGATATGCCTGGATCGATCGCGACTGGGCCGCGGGCGATCGTGTCGCCCTCTACCTGCCGCTGGCGCTTCGCCCGCAATATGCCAACCCGAAGGTGCGCCAGGATGCCGGCCGCGTCGCCTTGATGCGCGGCCCGCTCGTCTATTGCGTCGAAACCACGGACAATGGCGAAGACCTCAATGCCATCGTCCTCCCCCGTGAGCTCTCCACAGCCGAAACCGTCGTGCTGAAGGATCTGAATGATGCCGTCGCCCTCGATCTCAGGGTCGAGCGCGAGGAAACGTCGAACTGGGGAACTCCGCTCTACCGCAAGGCGCCGGCCGAAAGGCAGGTCGCCACCGCACGTTTCGTGCCCTATCATCTCTGGGACAACCGCGCGCCCGGAGAGATGCTCGTCTGGGTCCAGTCGGACAAGTAGGTCTTTTGGGGATGACGAACGGTATGGCTAACAAGAGCGTCGTGCTCCAGGACGTGCGAAAAAGCTATGGCAATCTGCAGGTGGTCCACGGGATAGACCTGACGATCGCGGAGGGTGAATTCGTCGTCTTCGTCGGCCCTTCCGGCTGCGGAAAATCGACGCTTCTTCGCATGATCGCCGGCCTGGAAGACGTGACCGACGGGGAGGTCGAGATCAAGGGGCGTATCGTCACCGATCTCGATCCATCCGAGCGCGGCATCGCCATGGTCTTCCAGTCCTACGCGCTCTATCCGCATATGAGCGTGCGCGACAACCTGGCCTTTGGATTGAAGATGGCGCGCACCAATGCTGCGGAGATAGAGACGCGCGTCAAAGCCGCCTCCTCAATCCTGAAGATCGACCATCTTCTCGACCGGCGGCCGGGACAGCTTTCCGGCGGCCAGCGGCAACGTGTGGCGATCGGCCGGGCGATCGTGCGCAAGCCCGATGTCTTCCTGTTCGACGAACCGCTGTCGAATCTCGATGCCGAACTGCGCGTTTCGATGCGCATCGAGATCGCCCGCCTCCACCGCGAACTCGGCAACACGATGATCTATGTCACGCACGACCAGACCGAGGCGATGACGCTCGCCGACAAGATTGTGGTACTGCGCGACGGCCGCGTCGAACAGGCGGGAACGCCGCGGGAAATCTACGAGAATCCCTCGAATACCTTCGTGGCGGGCTTCATCGGCTCGCCCCGGATGAACCTTTTGAATGCCCGCTGGGGTGAGGGAGGCCTGGTCGAAGTCGCCGGTCGGCGTATCGAAAGCGGCCTGCCGCCGGCGGACAGGCCGGTTGGTGTCGCGGTGACGCTCGGTCTGCGGCCGGAGCATCTGAAGGTGGCATCCGATCTATCGGGCAGCCTGACGGCCAAGGTCGATTTCTCAGAATATCTCGGGGGAACGCAATATCTCTATTGCCAGCTTGCCGATGGCCAGTCGCTCACCGTCGAGCATCGGTCACCGATCAGTATCGCGGCGGGCGAGCAGGTGAGCCTGCTGTTTGAACCGTCGGATTGCCGGTTGTTCGACGAGAGCGGGAACCGGTTGCGCTAATGGCGGTCGTCGGGATCACAGGCGGGCGACCACTCGGCGATCGGCCCGTCTGATCTTCACTCGGCGATCGCCAGTGTCATGAGCTCCGCCGCCCTTTGCCGAGCCTCCCTGTCGGCGGCGAAGACATCGTCCATGCCGGCAGCCGGCGGCAGGCCGGCCAGATCGTCCATGACCCTCTCGGTGACCTCGGCCATGGCGAGGAAGGACAGCCGCCCTTCGATGAAGGCTTCGAGCGCCACTTCCTTGGCGCCGTTCAACACCGCGCCCTGAACGCCGCCGCGCATCATCGCCAGGCGTGCGAGCCGCAACGCCGGAAACCGCACCTCATCCGGCGCCTCGAAATCCAACCTGGCGAGCTTGGCGAAATCCAGCCGCTCGACCGGCAGGTTCGGCCGGCGCGGAAAGGACAGGGCATAACCGATGGCGGTGCGCATATCGGGCGCGCCGAGCTGCGCCAGCACCGACCCATCGGTATAGCCGACCATGGAATGGATGATCGATTGCGGATGGAAGATGACTTCGATCTGTTCGGGTCTCAGACCGAAAAGGTGCCGGGCTTCGATCATCTCCAGCGCCTTGTTGAACATCGAGGCGCTGTCGATCGAGATCTTCAATCCCATCGACCAGTTCGGATGGGCGCGTGCGGTTTCCACCGTCACATCAGCCATGTCACGCAGCGAGGCGGTGCGGAAGGGACCGCCCGACGCCGTCAGGATGACCCGCTCGATGGCGTGACGCTGGTTCTCTTCCAGCACCTGGAAGATGGCGTTGTGCTCGCTATCGACAGGAAGCAGCTTGCCGCCGCCTTCGCGGATCGCTGCGATGAACAGATCGCCGGCCGATACCAGGCATTCCTTATTGGCAAGAGCGATATCGGCGCCGCGGCGCGCGGCGGCAAGGGTCGGCGCCAGGCCCGCGGTGCCGACGATTGCCGCCATCACCCAGTCGACTTCGCGGTCGGCGGCTTCCATCAGGCCGGATTTTCCCGAGGCGACCTCGATGCCGCTGCCGGAAAGTTCGCTCTTCAGTGATTCGTAATGCCGGTCGTTTGCCGTCACCGCCAGCCGCGCACCCGAGGATTTCGCCTGCCGGGCCAGCAATTCGACATTGCCGCTGCCGGTCAGCACGGAGATTTCGAAGTTCTCCCGTCCGCCCAGATGATCGACGACATTGAGTGTATTCTGGCCGATCGAACCCGTCGAACCGAAGATGCTGAGGCGCCGCGGCGCGCTTTTGCCGGTCATCATGTGGAATTTCGCGAAAATTTCTCTCGTAGGCTCAGGCTCTACTAGGCTTTGGAGGGGGCGGCAAGTGTGCGGTGCAGCAGATTTCAACCCTTAAGGGGTTTACAGAACGGCGGTTGGATGTGATCCTTATAACATTGCTTGAGGAATCGCGGTTCCGCTGCGGCTGGTTTCGGTCGCATGGGCAATTCGGGGCGCTAAGGCGTCTATTGAAGAACAGGCACTCAGTGCCGCCGGCTTTCCGAGCCAACCATTAAATCGAGGATGAAACCGGGATGAGCGGCTTGGCCGTGATCCCTGATCGCGTTCGCTGCGAGCGCTTCATGTGTGCTGCTGCTTCGGTTTCGGAGCCGCGGCCCCGTGTCAGGCAAAATGTTCTTACTTCATGACGACATCCAAAATAGCATGCATTCTATTCGCCATCCTGCCCTCGCTCACCACCGCGGCGCGGGCGGACGACCTGCTGATCTGGTCGCCGACCAAGCTTTCGGACCGGTCCTACAAGGCGACGATGGGGTTTCGCCTGCCGGCGGAATGGGAAACGAGCGCTGGCGCCGACATCGCGCTTGCCTCGACCAAGGGCGGGGCGCCACTGCCCGATTCCGAACAGGCAATGCTTTGGGGCAGGATCACCAGGACGAACGTCACCCCGGCAAGCCAGTCACAGCAGGGCGCGAGCGTCAGCGTCGATATGCTGCGCGGCAGCGGCGCGCTGACCCTCAGCCGCTCGCGTAGCTGGATCCTGTCCGATTCGCTCGACATGCAATCGAGCCGGTCCATCAGCGTTCAATTTGACGCGGTCGATGCCCGGCAGGCTTCTGTGACGGCATCCCAAGCGCTGAAACTGATCCATCCCTGGACGGGAACCTCGCTTTCGGCAGGCACAGGCGTCAGCAATGCCAGCGGCGACTTCTCAAGTACGGTGGCGGTCAGCCAGACCATCCTGCCGAACCTCAACCTCGATGCGTCGATGAACAATCCATTTTCGGGGGGTGAGGCTGGCAGCGTCAATCTCCGCTATCGCGTTAACTGGTAGCGGTGCTGAAACCAAACTCTGTCGAAGGGCGTTTCCTCCGCAGGTTTCACGGAGGAATGGATCATGGTTTTCAAGGAGCAGACATTTCACGGGCTCGAACCCGAGATGGAAGCCGAAATCGCCAATCGCGCATCGGTCGAGGCGGCCGTTGCCAATGCGCTGGCGATCGCCGGTGGCATCGATGCGTCTGATGTCGAAGTGACGATGGAGAACGACCAGATCGTGTTGAGCGGCACAGTCGGCACGGTGGGCGAAATCGAACGGGCAACCGCGGTCGCCAAGGCCGTCGAGGGCGTGCATGCGGTGCAGAACCGGATTCTGCTTGGCGGATCTTCGCTTGACGATACGCATTGACCAGACGGCGGGCTGCTCCGGGTGCAGACCTGCCGGACGAGGAATAGCACGTCTTCGCCTATAAGCCGGCGCTCAGCTGATCAACCGGCGAAGCGTTCGACAAGGAAGGACGAGCCGGCCAGACGATCGGTTTTCTGCATGGCGCCCGAACTCTGCGGCTGATAGGCGATGGCAAGCAGCACGACGCTGACGGCGACATAAGAGATGGCCAAAAGAATCATCTTGATACGCATGATGAATACTCCCGTTTCACAATAAACGCGGCTGATATTGCGAAGTTCCTCATCGGCGAGATCAGATGAGAAAAGCCCGACTGAAGGATCAGCCGGGCTTTTTCTGCATGGATTTGCCTTATCGGCAGATTCGGGTTTCCTTGACGACCGTATGGCCGTGACGGCGGATTTTTTCCGTCTTGGTGAAGCAGTCCTGGGAGACGTGACGCGGCCGCATGTGATGGCGGTAATAGGGCCGTTCCGCATGACGGTAAGTGGGGCGCGCATCATCCGTGGTGATGGTCACACTTGCCGCATGGGACGGCATTGCGGAAAAGATGGACGCTGCAGTGAGCGTGCAGGCAAGGATAATCTGCTTCATGACAAGCCTCTCTTTCTGAGTTGGTCACGGCATCAACTCGCTGGAAGCACAGTCGGTTCAATCACATAGAGTTACCGATTGTGACGGAGGCAGAAACCTTTGACGCGCCGGATCGTTAGCGCAGGGGATAGCCGGAGGCATCATTCATGGGACCGATTGCAAGGATCATCACCGTCGTCGCCGGGCTTGCCGGCGGCACGGTGTTTTCGCAGGCGCCGGAATTTGCGCAGCAATACCGCCAGCGGATCGGCGGGGCGATCGACGAATTGCGAGTCATCGTCGAGGATTTCAATGCCCAGGCGGCCGAACACCATCTCGATCGCCAGCAGGCGCTGAACGCCTATGCGCAATCATCCGACGATTTCCTGCGCGACCGTGGTGTTTCGATGCAAAGCACGATCTCACGCTACGAAACGCTACTGTCGCAGCAACTCCACCTCGGCACCGCCGCACCCGTCGCCAAGCCTTTCGTGCTGCTGCAAGACGCAGATGACGTCGTTTTCGCCAATACCTGGCGCGACTTCGTGCCCGGCGTCCCCGTCAGCTTTGCGGGTCTCGTCTGGGGAGCGATCGGTTTTATCGGTGGCTGGATCGTGGCGGCGCTGCTGGGATTGGGCGCGCGGCGGGCCGTGAGGACGCGACGGGTCCATCGTCAGGTGCGGTAAACCCACGACGGCGAACGCGACCTGATGCACGGAAGATCGAATAGCCTCGAGCTTGTCTCGAGGAGGAATTTAAGAACTTTGCGGAACGTGATGGTAAGGCCATCCGGGCTTTGCGCTCGAATTCCCCCGCCAAACTCGGCGGGGGTCGTTGATGTCGATGGAACCGGTTCGTCCGATTGCCTGCTGGATGATCGAGCCAGAGAGCCTTGTTACGCGGAAGCTGCCGCTTCCTTGGCGACGCCGCCTGACAGCAAGCGCCAGATACCGAACGCCACCGCGCCCATCGCCAGGAAGATCAAAAAGATCAGGAAGTTGTAGTAGATCATCGCCGCCAGCGCGACGAGTGCAAGCCCAAGGGCAATGGCCGGGACAACCGGATAGCCCCATGCCTTAAACGGTCGGGCAAGCTCGGGCTCGGTCCGACGAAGTTTGAACAGCGATGCCATGGAGACGATGTACATGATGATCGCGCCAAACACCGACATCGTGACGATATTGGCAGTCAGCGGCAAGCCGCCGATCTGGATCAGGTTGTCGGAGAAGATCGCGGCAATGCCGACAACGCCCCCCGCGAGGATAGCAAGATATGGCGTGCGGAATTTCGGATGGATCTTCGCGAGAACTTCCGGCAGGTAGCCTGCGCGGCCCAACGCGAAAATCTGCCTGGAATAGCCCATGATGATGCCATGGAACGATGCGATCAGGCCGAACAGACCGATCCAGACCAGCATATGCAGCCAGCCGGAGGATTCTCCGACGACAGCCTTCATCGCCTGCGGCAACGGATCGTTGATGTTGGACAGCGTGCGCCAGTCGCCAACGCCTCCTGCGAAGATCATCGTGCCGAAAGCCAGGAATACGAGAGTGAGAATACCTGCGATATAGGCGATCGGCACGGTACGGGTGGGGTTCTTGGTTTCCTCGGCAGCCATTGCCGCGCCTTCGATCGCCAGGAAAAACCAGATGGCAAATGGAATGGCGGCAAAGATGCCTCCAATGGCGCCGACCGAGAATTCGGGGGCGCCAGCCCAGCCATTGGCCGCGAAGTTGGCGACGGAGAAGCCGGGCAGAACGACACCCATAAAGACCAGGAGTTCAATAATGGCGAGGATGGTAATGAAGAGCTCGAATGTCGCAGCGATGGTGACGCCGACAATATTAAGCGCCATGAAGACGATATAGGCGCCGACGGCCGCCATTTTCGGATCAAGCCCTGGGAACTGCACATTGAGATAGGCGCCGATGGCAAGCGCGATGGCCGGAGGGGCGAAGACGAATTCCACCAGTGTCGCAAAACCCGCAACGAAGCCGCCGAGCGGGCCGAAGGCCCTGAGCGCGTACGCAAACGGTCCGCCGGCATGGGGAATAGCCGTCGTCAACTCGGTGAAGGAGAAAATGAAGGTGGTATACATGACGGCAATCAGGATCGTGGTGATCAAAAAGCCGAGTGTGCCGGCGGCCGCCCAGCCATAGCTCCAGCCGAAATATTCGCCCGAGATGACGAGGCCGACTGCAAGTCCCCATAAATGCAGCCCGGTCAGGCTCTTGGCGAGCGTCGGTTGAGAATTTGACATGATTGTTCCCCTTTTTTGTAGATTGAACTTTATGTTTCTTGGTGTGGCAGCGCTTCTATGGCGCCTTCGGCATTTTCCTTGAGATCGACACCGGTCAGCTGCAAGCGAAGCGCCTCCCGGACGATCCAAACGATCTTGTCCGCTGCGATCTCGTAGCTGAGCCCGTCGGCATGAATATTTGAAATACAGTTGCGCTCGCTGTCCCGCCGTCCCGATTGCGGTCGGAACGTGATGTAGGCGCCGAGACTGTCAGGCACGCTTAGTCCCGGCCTCTCGCCGATCAGCACGATGGCGACTTCCGCACCAAACGCCGCCGCCGCCTCATCACCAAATGCCACCCGCGCTTGCTCGCCCAATATCACCGGGGCGACGCTGAAGCCTCCGAGACGCTTCATGCAGGCCTTAAACAACGGCACTGCGTGGTGCTCGACCGCCGAGGCCGAAAGCCCGTCTGCAATGATGAAGGCGATATCATAACGATCGCCTGGGTTCGGGAGATCGTCTGCGTTGGTCTGGCGGCCGAGATCCGGGCGCGCCAGATAGATCGTACGGTCCTTGGCGCGAGACCGAATCCGGACCGTCGGCACGGGCGCAAGCTGTTTGGCAAGGGCGACAAAATCCACGTGCCCATGTACGGCATCCCGCGCCCGGGCATGGGCAAGCTGGAAGTCGAGAATTGCCGATGTCGGCAAGGCGTCGCCGGCTCTTCCAAGCCCAATCCGGGCGCGTGTGGCGTTGCGGAACCGTGCAAACGGATCTCGTTCGAAGGGACTCATGCCGATGCCCTGTAGCTCAAGAGATTGCGAGAAAAGGCGCCCGAGGCGCTGGCCGGCGCAAGACGACCCGCGTGATCAAGCATGCCCATGCGATGAAGCCAGGCTTCGAATTCCGGAGCGGGCGGACGATTGAACTGGTGCCTGAGGCCGACAATATCGTGGTAGGAAAGGCTCTGATAATTGAGCATGACGTCGTCGGCGCCGGGCACCGCGATGAGGAAGCTGACGCCCGCGACAGTCAGCAACACCATCAGATTGTCCATATCGTCCTGGTCGGCTTCCGCATGGTTCGTGTAGCAAACGTCGACCCCCATCGGCACGCCAAGCAGTTTGGCGCAGAAATGATCTTCGAGCCCGGCGCGGATAATTTGTTTGGCGTCGAAGAGATATTCGGGGCCAATGAAGCCAACCACCGTATTGACGAGCAACGGATTGAGTTCACGTGCAACGGCATAGGCCCGCGTCTCGACCGTCTGTTCGTCGACACCATGATGGGCGTCGGCCGAGAGAGCGCTGCCCTGGCCGGTCTCCAGATACATGACATTGTTTCCGACCGTGCCGCGTTTCATGGAAAGTGCTGCCTGCTGGCCTTCCCTGAGGATGGCGAGGTCGACGCCGAAACCCTTGTTGGCGGCTTCCGAGCCGGCGATTGACTGGAACACCAGATCGAGCGGCGCTCCAGCCTCGATCGCCTTGATTGACGTGGTGACATGGGTCAACACGCAGGATTGGGTCGGGATATCGAACCGTTCGCGCAGCCGGTCGAAAAGAACCATCAATCTTGTGCAGGCCTCGAGATTGTCGGTCGCCGGGTTGATGCCGATGACCGCATCGCCGATCCCGTAGAGAAGTCCGTCGAGCGTCGAGCCGGCAACGCCTTCAGGATCATCAGTGGGATGATTGGGCTGAAGACGGCTCGATAGTCGGCCGGGCAGACCGATCGTGGAGCGAAAGGCGGTGACCACCTTACATTTGCCGGCGACGGTGATCAGATCATGGTTGCGCATGATCTTGGAGACCGCCGCGACCATTTCGGGGGTGAGGCCTGGTGCAATGGCAAGCAGTTTTTCGGCGGTCGCGTCATAAGAGAGAAGCCAATCGCGAAACTCACCGACCGTCATATGAGATACCGGCGCGAATGCCATCCCATCATGGCGGTCGACGATCAGTCGACTGACCTCGTCGACCTCGTATGGGATGACGAGATCCTCCAGGAAAGTCTTGAGAGGCATATCCGCGAGCAGGTAACGGGCGGCCACGCGCCGCTCATTGCTTGACGCTGCGATCCCGGCCAGCACGTCACCTGATTTCAGCGGCGAAGCGCAAGCCAATACTGATTTCAGATCCTGAAAGACATGGCGTTCGCGTCCTAGAACGATCGAATATGTTGTCATCTGCTCCTGGCCGTCGATCAGCCTATCCTCAATGCCCATCCACCTTTTATGGGCATTCGCCGGCTTCCGCCGAGCATGTTTTTGCTCGGCCCCATATCCAGCAACGCAAGATGCGTGCCATTTAATGGGCTAACGTACGAAGGCAACCGTTCCAAAGGCTCTGCATGGCGGGCTATGACCGCTTACGCAGCTCGGCTCTCGCAGCGACTGTTTTCAATTTAGGGTGGTTGTATCCACATTACGATAACATGCTCCGATATGCGCACATTTGCGCCCGGCTCAACGCTGATTGCGAAAATATTCGTTGATCGTGCTGATCCGTGGTTCTGGCACGAGGTGCTTGTTCGGTGGGGCAGTCTGTGCTGAGACGCGATCGTCAATTTTGAGCGAACTGACCGTGGATCGACGCCGATGTCGAAAAACTAGCCAGTTGAATGAGTCCAGTCGATCGCCAATCCCTTGCCCAAGAGTTCGGGCGTTTCGCGAAGACCGGCTATAAGATCGTGAACCGTAACCGCCATGAGGGTGCGGATCCAATTGGCTTTATCGGCAGCTGGGCGGGCCGTGGCAGCGCTTCTGGCGAAGGCTGAGCGCATCGCCGTCAGCCTTAGAGGCGCCGCTAAGTCGATATCCAAGTTCAAGGAGTGCTTCGGAAAACCCGATCCGGATTCCGCTGCCGCGGCGTCTCCAGGCCAACCCAAGTGAGAACCACCGACATATCGCGCTCCCCCATTTCATAATGCGAAGATGCTTATTTCTTTGATGAAATATTGGCCCTCGCGTATGGCCCGCGCATTGGTTCCCGCACGGCTGATATGTTGAGGTCCTTTCTTATGATTGCGCATAGTTCGATGGCGGCCACGTTTTCTGGATTGAGCAACGTATGCATCTCGGCTCTGCTTACTTTCAGATCCTCGGTAACTACCTGGAACATATCTCCGATTTCCATCCTCGGAATCGGTTCGCGATACTTTCCATCCTCATATGCATCAAGCTGAGCCTCTTGATACTTCCGATAGGCCTCATTCACGCTGCGAACAGACAGCGCTTCGGAAGAGATATCATTGTGAACGAACTCGATGCATCCTCGCGGATAGTGATCGCCCAGAGCATCAATGACATCGCCTGCCGTCTTCAGCACCTCAATCGCAGAAGCGTCGCTCGCACGCGAGAGTGCGGCGTGTCCGTATTTTCGAAGCATGTCGTCCGCGGCTTTCAACGCGGCCTCCTCGTCTCCTGCCTGAAACTTCGCGTTTATCTCCTTCGCTTCATCCATATGATCTGAGAAAATCGCGTGAAGAAAAGGGTTGGTGCTTGCGAGGTCATTCATCAACTCCTCGACCGATCCCGGCCTTACATCTTGAGCGATTACTCCTGAGGCGAGAAACCCAACCCCCGCGCATAGCGATAAGAAATTTTTCAAACTCGTCCCCACTTTGCACGTCGCCAGAAGACCTATCAGTCCATCGTGACGCCGCCGGCGTCAATGTGGCTACGCGTCATGCCAAATTCGTCGGCAAGGTCGCCCAACGCTTCCTCTACGTCAGCGTCTTCTTCCTATGGGTAATAGCGTCATTCCTCGCTGTGTTGCAGCTCGGCACACCGCCTGCCGGGCTGGCATGGATACCCATCGCAGGTTTTTTCCTTTCGATCGTCGCGACGGTGATCGGAAAGCGGCAAGCATCTACCACACTCCCTTGAGCATCTTCGAGTACTCGACCTCCTCCGGATGTGACCTTGCGCCCATCCTCCCGTATCCACGTCGACGTCTGTCGATTACACATCGACCTCAGAAGGGGGTCGCCATCGGTGCACGAATACAGGCGAATGCCCTAGCGACGTACCTCCTCAGGCAGCGGTAGACTGTTTAAATGCCACCTCATTTTGAATCCCGGTTAATGGCACGTCACACTAGGGGATAGCTAGCCGTTACATGTACCCGTTACGTTACGTGCCGTGACATCGATCTTGACGTCGACTATTTGTGACAGGGTTGCGTCGCAAAGCAGAGGTCGGATCTGTCTCAGTGCGAGCCGTGACGACGCTCGGCGCAGAACATCGGCATCGCGGCTGTAGCCGTTGTCGGGGACGTAGATGGTCTTGCCGCTAGGCATGACACAGCGGCACGACTCTGCGATATTTCAAGAATGAAAACCGGTAGGAATGAGCTGTGCCCGTGTGGCAGCGGCAAGAAGTTCAAGAAATGCTGTTTGAACGCTACCAAACCGGGTGCGCAACGTCGACCGTTGATTCAAAGTGACCCTGCTTTATTGGCGAAGGCGCAAGCCATGCTGCGACAACATCAAGCCGCCGAGAGCGTGCGGCAACAACAGCAAGGCCACGGCAACCCCATCGTGTCTTGGACGGATGACACAAAAGGTCTCCGCTTCGTTGCGGTGAAGCAGACGGTCCATTGGGGAAAGGACTGGGTTATTTTTCCCAACTTCCTCGACTACTTTTTGAAAAAGACGCTCGGCCATGAGTGGGGCGAGCGCGAACGTCACAACGGGCAGCATCCGATATTCCGGTGGCTGCAAAAGACTCAGGCGTACAGCGGCCATAAGCCCGGTGAACCGAAGGTGAAGTCCGTTGTGATGATGGGTTTCATGGCGTGCTGGCTGCACCTTGCCTATGCGCTCTACCTAATCGCTCACCACGACGAAATCCCGGAACGACTGTTGGATCGGCTCCGTAATCCAGTAATGTTCTTTCCCGCCTATCACGAGGCCATTATGGGGGCGGCGCTCGCGGTCGCTGGCATGGAAATTTCCTGCGCGGAGACGGGGGCCGGATCGGCGCCGACGCCGGAGTTCAGGGCGAAATCCAAGGCGTCGGGAAAGACCTATGAGGTCGAAGGCAAGCGCAAGAACGGCTGGAAAGCGCCCACAGACGATGTGACGAACGCGGAGTTTCAGCGCGAACTGCAGGGCTATGTGCGCAATCAAATTTACAAAGCGTCGAAGAAGAAGCTCAAGAATCCGGTCTATTGGTTTGAGCTGAGCATCCCCACCATGACGGCCAAAGCGGAATGGCGCGTCGTCGCGGATGTGGCCGAAGCTGCGATCCGCGACGCGGAGAACAACATGACCGTGGAGGGCCAGCCGATCGCGCCCGCCTATGTTGTCATCACCAACCACACGTTCCTTGCCGACGAAGGCGTGACGGGCCGCCCGTGCTTCGGCTTCCTGCAAACCATAAAGATCGATGACTACCCCTTCGGGCGGCCCGTGGAAATCGAAGCTGCTCTTGAAGGTTATGACAAGCACCGCGATATTTTCTGGCTTATGGAAGCGTGGAAGACGGCTAGTACCGTGCCGACCACGTTCGACGGCTCGCCCCCTGAACTGCTCGACAGTGACGGCAAGCCGCAGCGCACGATCAAGATCGGCGACGTCATCGAGGTGCCGGACATGCATGGCAAGACCGTCGAAGCTACCGTGGAAGAAGTCAGCTCGTTGGACGATAAGGTCATGGTTGCAGTCGGAGCGAAAGGTCACCACTGGTTCGTGCAAATGCCCCTGACGGCAGGCGAAGCCGAAGCCGCACGCCGCTATACCGATGCGGTCTTCGGCAAAGACAACGCGTCTCGCGGCCTTCGTAGTGATGATCCCTTCGATCTCTACGACTGGCTGTTAAAGGCGCACGCCAACATGGCGCAAGATCAGGTTGACAGTTTCTTCGAACGAAACCCCGCTGTTGCGCACTTCAAGAACCTCCGCCTCGCCGAAGCGCGCGTACGCGTTGCTCGAGAATATACGAAATCGATGTGGATTAGCAGTCAGCAGTATAAGGCTGCCAATGCGCAGCGACGGGCGCTTTTGTGACCCGACCGGCAATTGATCGTTAAATTTTGTCCCCAGCAAAAGCGGTAAGTATTTGAGATGATGTGGTGATCCCGGCGCGATTCGAACGCGCGACCCCCAGATTAGGAATCTGGTGCTCTATCCTGCTGAGCTACGGGACCACTTGAGTGCCATGCATACAAAAGGCTTGGCGTGAAGCCAAGCCTTAATTGTTGCTAGAGGCCGAGGCGCTGTTCGGCGAGGCGGACCCAATAGGAAATGCCGTGGGCGATGGCTTCGTCGTTGAAGTCGTAGGCCGGGTTGTGGAGGCCGGCGCTGTCGCCGTTGCCGATGAAGATGAAGGCGCCGGGGCGGGCGTTCAGCATGTAGGAGAAATCCTCGCCGCCCATCATCGGATCGATCTCGGCGTTGACGTTCGCCTCGCCGGCGATGGCGCTGGCTGTGGCGACCGCATGCTCGGTCTCATCGGGGTGGTTGACGGTGACGGGATAGTTGCGGTGGAAGCTGATTTCGGCCTCGGCGCCGTGGGCAGCAAGCAATCCCTCGACGATCTGCCGGAACCGCGTCTCGGCGAGCGTGCGCACCTCGGGGTCGAGGGTACGGACCGTTCCGGCGAAGGTCGCATCGTTCGGAATGACGTTATGGGCGAAACCGGCATTGAACTTGGTCACCGAGACGACGACCGAGCGCAGCGGATCGGCACTGCGCGAGGCGATCATCTGCAGGTTGGCGACGATCTGGGCGCCGATGGCGATCGGGTCGATCGTCCGGTGCGGCTGGGCGGCGTGGCCGCCGCGGCCCTTGATGGTGACGGTGAATTCGTCGGTCGCCGCCATGATCGCGCCCTTGCGGGTGGCGAACTGGCCGACGGGCAGGCCCGGCAGGTTGTGCATGCCGTAGACCTCTTCGATAGCGAAGCGCTCCATCATGCCGTCCTTGACCATCAGATTGCCGCCGCCGCCGCCTTCTTCGGCGGGTTGGAAGATGACGGCGACATTGCCGTTGAAGTTGCGGGTTTCGGCCAGGTATTTCGCGGCGCCGAGCAGCATGGCGGTGTGGCCGTCATGGCCGCAGGCATGCATCTTGCCCGGTGTCTTCGAAGCCCAGGGCTTGCCAGTGATCTCCGTGAGCGGCAGGGCGTCCATGTCGGCGCGCAGGCCGACCGTGCGGGAGCCTTCGCCCTTGCCCTTGATCAGGCCGACGACACCGGTGCGGCCGATGCCGGTGGCGATCTCGTCGACGCCGAATTCCTTGAGTTTTTCGGTGACGAAGGCGGCCGTATTTTCCACCGCGAAGAGGAGCTCGGGCCGGGCATGAATATGGCGGCGCCATTCGGCGACCTCGTCCTGCAACTCCGCGGCTCTGTTCAAAATCGGCATATCGGCGTTCCTGTTATGAAATCTCGACAATCTTTCATCGCATCACAAGGGTGTGAGGCTGTGGAAATTACTTAGTCAATGACCTTTGCCATGTCATAGCCATATAGGCTAAATAGGGGAAGATTTCGAGATTTTCCTGATATCTGAAGGACGAACCGTGTCGACGCGCCACTTCCGTTTGTTTGCTGCCTTGCGGCCGCTTTCTTTCGTATCAGCGGCGACTGCCGTTTTTCTGGGCTCCGTTTCGCTTGCCCAGGCCAATCCGCATATTCTCGTCGATGTGCAGACCGGCCGCGTGCTCGAGCATGAAGAAGCCTTCCGCAAATGGTATCCGGCCTCGCTGACCAAGCTGATGACCGTCTATACCGTGTTCGATGCGATCCGCGCCGGGCAGATCAGCCTCGATACGCCGATCGTCATGAGCAAGCGCGCCGCCGCGCAGCCGGCCGCCAAGATGTATTTCAAGCCGGGCCAGAAGCTGACGCTCGACAGCGCGCTGAAGATCCTGATGGTGAAATCGGCTAACGACATCGCGGTCGCGGTCGCCGAAGCCATCGGCGGCACGCAGGAAGGCTTCGTGACGCGGATGAACGGCGAGGCGCTGAAGCTCGGCATGACGGATTCGCATTTCGTCAATCCGAACGGCCTGCCCGGCAAGGGTCAGTATACAACGGCGCGTGACCTTGCGGTGCTGACGGTGGCGCTGCGCCGCGACTTTCCGCAATATGCCGGTTATTTCGCGCTGGAGGGCTTCACCAACGGCCAGCAGAACGTGCCGAGCCTCAACATGCTGATCGGCCGCTTCGCCGGCGCCGATGGCATGAAGACCGGCTTCATTTGCGCCTCGGGCTTCAACCAGATCGGTTCGGCGACGCGCAATGGCCGCACGCTGGTCTCCGTCGTGCTTGGCACCGACAGCCTTGCAGCGCGCGCCGATGCGACGGCGAACCTTTTGCAGAAGGGCTTCACCACCCAGCCTGCCAGCAACGACACATTGGGTTCGCTGAGACCCTACGGGTCGGGACAGGACCAGGTGACCGACATCAGCGCCGATATCTGCAGCGCCAAGGGCGCAAAGGTGCGCAGCGAAACGCGCGACGAGGTCGGCCGCATGAGGGTGCAGTCACCCTATATCCAGCCGATGGACCACGATCCGCAATTCGTCTTTGCCGGCCTGATCCCAGGCCAGGATCCGCAGCCGGCTGCGCAGCCGGAAAAAATGGCACGGGGCGATACCGCGGGAACCCTCACCAACGTGCCGGTGCCGATGCCGCGCCCGACATCCTTTTAAGCTTTTAAGGTAGATGACATGAGCGCGCTCAACGACAGGATTCCGGTCACCATCCTGACCGGCTTTCTCGGCGCCGGCAAATCGACGCTGCTCAACCGCATCCTCAAAGACCCCGTGATGAAGGATGCGGCCGTTATCATCAACGAATTCGGCGATGTCGGCATCGACCACCTCCTGGTCGAAAGTTCCGGCGATTCGATCATCGAGCTGTCCGACGGCTGCCTTTGCTGCACCGTGCGTGGCGAACTTGTGGATACGCTGGCGAACCTGATGGACGCCGTGCAGACGGGCCGCGTCAAGCCGGTCAAGCGCGTCGTCATCGAGACGACAGGCCTTGCCGATCCTTCGCCGGTTATGCAGGCGATCATGGGCAATCCCGTCATCGCCACAAATTTCGAGCTCGACGGCGTCGTTACCGTCGTGGACGCGGTGAATGGGCTGCAGACGCTCGATAATCACGAGGAAGCGCGCAAGCAGACAGCGGTCGCCGACCGGTTGATCGTCTCGAAAAAGTCGATGGCCGAGGCAACGGACGGGCTGGAAAAGCGCCTGCGGGCGCTCAATCCGCGTGCCGTGATGATGGATGCCGACAGCACTGATGCGGGCAGTGCCGCAGTATTGGTCAACGGGCTCTACGATCCGGCGTCGAAGATTGCCGATGTCGGCCGCTGGCTGCAGGACGAGGATGCACACGAGGCGCATCACAATCACGACCACGGTCGTGATGGACATCACAATCACGATGATAATCGTGATGGCGATCATGGCCATGATCATGCTGGTCACCACCACCATCATCACGCTCATGCGGATCAGGATCCGCATGACGTCAATCGTCACGATGCCTCGATCCGTTCTTTCTCGATCATTGAGGAGAAGCCGATCGATCCGATGGCGCTCGAGATGTTCATCGATCTCCTGCGTTCGGCCCATGGCGAGAAGCTGTTGAGGATGAAGGCGATCGTGTCGGTCTCCGACCGGCCGGATCGGCCGCTGGTGCTGCATGGGGTGCAGAGCATCTTCCATCCGCCGGTGCGGCTTCCCGCCTGGCCGGGGGAAGACCGGCGCACACGCATGGTGCTGATCACCAGGGATCTGCCGGAAGCCTTCGTGAAGGATCTCTTCGACGCCTTCCTCGGCAAGCCGCGCATCGATATGCCGGATCGTGCGGCGCTCTCCGACAATCCGCTCGCCATTCCCGGCCTCAGAATTTAGAGCATGTCGCGCAAAAGTGTGCAGCGGTTTTGCGATGACGACATGCGTAAAACAAAGAGCTAAAGCGCGGGAAGCGAATCTGAAAGATCGCGACGCGCTTTAGCGCTTGCGGATCAGGAAGCGATGGCCGCTTTCGGTCTTTTCCGTCTCGACCAGTTCGTGGCCGTCCTCATTGCAGAAATGCGGCATGTCGATCACAGCAAGCGGATCGGTGGTGTCGACGCGAATGAGCGTGCCGCTCGCCATGGCGGCGAGCTTCTTGCGTGTCTTGATCACGGGGAAGGGGCATTTCAGGCCGCGAAGATCGTAGAGAACGGGGGGCAAGCCGTTCAGTTCCGCGCCCAGAATTTCCAGAACGGCTTCTTTGCCGCGGCTTCCGCCGTTTCCTGCGGTTCGGGAGCCGTGTAGGCGAGGGGATTCTGCATCGGGTTCTGCATCGGCACCGGCACGACCGCAGGTGTCGCGGCAGCGACGGCCATTGGCTGCGGCTGGGCAGGTGCTGCAGGCGTGGCGCCAGGCGCGCTTTTGGCGGCGAGGCCCTGCGCGGTGCGTTTGGCCATCAGGTCTTCGAGTTCGGCGACCTTGACCATGCGGCCGGCTTCCAGCGAGGTGCCGGTCGGGGCGTAAGCAAGTTCGCGGCCCTTGCGCGTCTTGGCGACCACGGCCTTGCGCTCGGCTTCGGTGGGATCGTACCAGGCCATGCCGTCAAATTTGCTCATCGCCTTGGCATAATCGGCATCGTAGGTCTTGCCGTAGGAGGCGAGAGCTGCGGTCAGCGCCGGCGGCGTCGACATAGCCGGGCACTTGCCGGCGGCGTTGAAGGCGCCGCCGTCGGTTGCCTGCTGATTGAAGACGTATTTCTTCTCGCAGACATTCACCTCGGGCGGGCGCTTCGTCACTTCGAAATTGTCGTAGCCGACCTTCAGCATCTTCCAGAAGTCGTAGCTGCTGTCGAGGCGATGCTTGACCATGTTTTCCGCGGTCATGCGGAAGGGGAAGGCCTGCAGCTGCACCGTCGCCTGGCCGCCCTTGAAAGCGTCGCGGGCGAAGGCGTAGATCTCCAGCACCTGCTGGTCGGTCATCGAATAGCAGCCGGAGGAGGAGCAGGCGCCGTGGATCATCAGATCGGAACCGGTGCGGCCGTTCGCCGCGTCGTAGCGGTTCGGGAAGCCGGTGTTGATCGCCAGATAATATTTGGAATTGGGGTTCAGGTTGGCGCGCGTCAGCTCGTAGAAACCTTCCGGCGCCTGCCGGTCGCCGGTCTTTACCTTCGGGCCGAGACGGCCGGACCAGGCGCAGATCTTGTAATCGGCGATCTTGTCAAAACGGTTGTCGGTCTTCGCCTTCCAGATCTCCATGGCACCTTCTTCCTTGAAGATGCGGATCATGATCGGCGAATTGCGGTCCATGCCCTTGGCGGACATCTGAGCGAGGATGTGGCCGGGAAGCGGCTGCTCGACCTTGTTCTTGACCTTGGAAAGATCGACCTGCGCGGTTTCCAACGCGTCATTGCAGCCGGACAGAGCCAGCGCCATGAGGGAAATATAGGCAAAATGACGTATGCGCATCCAAACTAGCCCATAAAGATAGTGCCACCCGGTCCGCCTATGGAGTCCGGGCATCAGAAGGAATCATAGGCGGCTTATACTTTATAAACCCTTACCAGCCTATGACTTTGCCACGAACGTCCCCGCAAGCGCGAGTGTTACAGATAACATCAATGTGGCCAAGATTTGGCCCCAATCGGCGAAGAGCCGGATGTCTGTTAGAGATTGCGGCCCATTGCGAGGAATTTTTGCCGGCGGTCGTTGCGCAACTGCTCGCCGGAACGGGACGCCATTTCGGCCAGCGCATTGGCGATCGTATCGCCGGTCGCGGCAATGACGCTGTCCGGATCACGATGCGCGCCGCCGAGCGGCTCGGAAATGATGCCGTCGATGATGCCGAGCGATTTCAGGTCTTCAGCGGTGATCTTCATGTTGGTCGCCGCTTCCCGGGCGCGGGTGGAATCGCGCCAGAGGATGGAGGCTGCCCCTTCGGGCGAGATGACGCTGTAGATCGAATGCTCGAGCATATAGACCTTGTTGCCGGTGGCGATGGCGATGGCGCCGCCCGAGCCGCCTTCGCCGATGACGACGGAGACGAGAGGAACCTTGACGCCGAGACACATTTCCGTCGAGCGGGCAATCGCCTCGGCCTGGCCGCGCTCTTCGGCGCCGACGCCGGGATAGGCGCCTGCCGTATCCACCAGCGAAATCACCGGCAGGCCGAAACGATCGGCCATCTCAAGGATGCGGATCGCCTTTCGGTAGCCTTCCGGACGGGGGCTGCCGAAATTGTGCTTGATGCGGCTCTTGGTGTCGTTGCCCTTTTCCTGGCCAATGACGGCGACCGGCTGGCCGCGAAAGCGGGCAAGGCCTGCCTGGATCGCTGCATCCTCGGAAAACTTGCGGTCACCGGCGAGCGGCGTGAATTCCTGGAACAGCGTCTTGGCGTAATCGACGAAATGCGGGCGCTGCGGATGGCGGGCGACCTGCGTCTTCTGCCAGGGATTGAGCTTGGAGTAAATTTCGACGATCGCCTCACGGACGCGAACCTCCAGCCGGCCGATCTCATCGGTGGTGTCGATGCTCTCGTCTTCCGTTGCGAGCTTCTTCAGCTCGATGATCTTGCCTTCGAGGTCGGAGATCGGCTTTTCGAAGTCGAGATAATTGTGCATGAGGTGCGTTTCCGTTCCTTGTGCCCGGGGCGTTTTCCTGGCTCCGCCCCATGTCGCCGGTCCTATTCGTGCTTTTTCGCCTGTTTGGCAAGGGGGTGATGCGTCTGGACAAGCTGCTGCAGCCTCTCTTCGAGGACATGTGTGTAGATCTGCGTGGTCGAAATGTCCGAATGGCCGAGGAGTTCTTGTACGACGCGCAGATCGGCGCCGTTGGCCAGCAGGTGGCTGGCAAAGGCGTGGCGCATGACATGCGGCGAGATCAGCGACGGCGTCAGGCCGGCGCGGATCGCCAGGTTCTTGAGGTCGCGGGCAAAAACCTGGCGCGGCAGATATCCCTCCTTCGAGGCGGAGGGAAACAGCCAGGCGCTTTCCGGCGGTTCCTTCATTGCTGCATTTTCGGTCGCCAGCAGGCGCCCGTAGGATTTGAGGGCTGATATCGCCGATTGCGACAGCGGCACCAGCCGTTCCTTGTTGCCCTTGCCGCGGATCATCAGGAAGCGGCCTTCCTGATCGAGCACGCGGGCAGGAAGCGAAACGAGTTCGCTGACACGCATTCCGGTGGCATAGAGCAGTTCCAGCAATGCCAGCATGCGCAGGCGGTGCAACTGGCCCGGAGCCGCATCCTCCGCCTCGGCCTCTGCCTGCGAAAGTAACCTGCCGACCTCCTCGACACCCATCGTCTTCGGCAGCGGACGGCCCTTCTTCGGCGCATCGAGAATGCCTGTAGGGTCGTCGGTCCTTAGGCCCTCGGCATAGAGGAACTTGTAGAACTGCCGCATGGCCGCAAGCCGGCGCGCCTGCGAGGAGGGTTTGAAGCCCTTTCCGGCGAGTGAGGAGAGATAGGCGGCAAGATCCGCGGAGGCGGCTTCGGTAAGCCGTATGCTGCGCTCCTTCAGGAAGGATCTGACATCGTCGAGATCGCGTTCATAGGATTGCAGCGTGTTGGCGGCAGCACCCCGCTCGGCGCTCATCATCTCCAGGAAGGATTCCACATGGACGCGACCGAGATCCACCATGCCGGTCACTTCCTGGTCGTGTCGATCGCACCCGTGGCGGGCGGATTGACCCGCTCGGACGGAATGCGGATCGTCACGTCGCGCTGCTGCGGCTCCACGAAGGTCACAAGCGCCAGCATCGCTCCGTAGACCGTCCCGGCGAGGATCGCGCAGACGAACAGGAAACGGAACAGGGTCGGCATTCAGCAACTCCTTCATGCTCTGCTTCTGTTATAAGAAGCCTATCTGCAAGTGCAAGAAGCGGTATTCAAGCCATGATTCCCTTGTCCGCGACTTGACGCTCCACCTGCATTTGTCGATACCGTTTGCAAACAAAGTGTGAATGGACCGATGAGTGAACAACTGCTGACCGTTGCTGACAGCTTGAAAGACAGAGCTCGCGCCGCGCTCGGTTCACGCAATCTGATCCTTGTCGGCCTGATGGGCGCCGGCAAATCCTCCGTCGGCCGCATCGTCGCCAACCAGCTCGCCATTCCCTTCATCGACAGCGATCTGGAGATCGAGCGGGTGTCGCGCATGACGATCGCCGAGCTTTTCGCCGCCTATGGCGAGCAAGAGTTCCGGGCGTTGGAAGCGCGGGTGGTGAAGCGGCTGCTAAAGAGCGGGCCGCGTGTCGTCTCCACCGGCGGCGGCGCCTTCATCAACGACCGGACGCGCAAGCATATCAAGAAGGGCGGCCTTTCCGTCTGGCTGAAGGCCGATCTCGACGTGTTGTGGGAGCGAGTCAACAAACGCGACACGCGGCCGCTGCTGAAGACCGAAAATCCGAAGCAGACGCTCGAGGGCCTGATGAATGCGCGCTATCCGATCTATGCGCAGGCCGATATCACCGTGCTTTCGCGCGACGTGCGCAAGGAAATCATGGCCGACGAGGTCTTAAAGGCCGTGATCGAAGCTCAGAAGGAAAGTGCAGCGTCATGAATGCGATAACCTCCGCCTCCGCCATCCGAACGGTGCATGTGCCGCTCGGCGAGCGCGCCTACGACATCCTGATCGGGCCGGGGTTGATTGCGCGAGCCGGCGCCGAGATCGCCACCCGGCTCAAGGGCCGCAAGGCGGCTGTTGTCACCGACGAAAATGTCGCGCCGCTCTATCTCAAGGCCCTCGTCGCAAGTCTGGGTGAAGCGGGTATCGCCTCGGCAGAGGTCGTCCTGCCGGCCGGTGAGAAGACCAAGAGCTTCGAACATCTGATCACAGCCTGCGACAAGGTGCTCGAAGCCCGCGTCGAGCGTAACGATTACGTCATCGCGCTCGGCGGCGGCGTCATCGGCGATCTTTCGGGATTTGCGGCCGGCATCGTCCGCCGCGGCGTGCGCTTCGTCCAGGTGCCGACTTCGCTGTTGTCGCAGGTCGACTCCTCCGTCGGCGGCAAGACCGGCATCAATTCCCGCCATGGCAAGAATCTGATCGGTGTCTTCCATCAGCCGGACCTGGTTCTGGCCGATACAGATGTGCTGAATTCGCTGAGCGCGCGCGAATTCCGCGCAGGTTACGCCGAGGTCGCGAAATACGGGCTGATCGACAAGCCGGATTTCTTTGCCTGGCTGGAAGCGAACTGGAAGGCGGTTTTTACCGGCGGCTCCGCGCGCATCGAGGCGATTGCCGCGAGCTGCCAGGCGAAGGCCGATGTCGTCGTTGCCGACGAGCGCGAGAACGGTCAGCGGGCGCTGCTCAATCTCGGCCATACTTTCGGGCATGCGCTGGAAGCGGCGACCGCCTATGACAGCTCCCGCCTCGTGCATGGCGAGGGCGTTTCGATCGGCATGGTGCTGGCGCATGAATTCTCCGCACGGATGAACCTTGCAAGCCCCGACGATGCCCGGCGCGTCGAGCGGCATCTGAAGGAGGTCGGCCTTCCGACCCGCATGTCCGATATTCCAGGCGACTTGCCGCCGGCCGAAACGCTGATGGACGCGATCGCCCAGGACAAGAAGGTCAAGAGCGGCAAGCTCACCTTCATCCTGACACGCGGCATCGGTCAGTCCTTCGTCGCCGACGATGTTCCGGCGTCCGAAGTGATCACCTTTCTCCGGGAAAAACACGCCTGATGTCGATCGAAGGCGCTCTGGCATTTCTCGAGACATACTGGCCGGAGATCCTTTCGATCACGGCGCTCGTGCTCATGTCCGCCTTCTTTTCCGGCTCCGAGACCGCGCTGACCGCCGTTTCGCGCAGCCGTATCCATACACTCGAAGTCAACGGCGACGAACGCGCCGGCCTCGTCCGGCAGTTGATCGAGCGGCGCGACCGGCTGATCGGCGCGCTGCTCATCGGCAACAATCTCGCCAACATCCTGTCCTCCTCGATCGCCACCAGCCTCTTTCTGGGGCTGTTCGGCAGTTCCGGCGTGGCGCTGGCGACACTCGCGATGACCGTCATCCTGGTTATCTTCGCGGAAGTGCTGCCGAAGAGCTGGGCGATTTCGGCGCCTGAGCGCTTCGCACTCGCCATCGCGCTGCCTGCCAAGCTCTTCGTCACCGTCGTCGGGCCGATTTCCTCCTTCGTCAATGCGATTGTGCGGCAGATTCTTTCGCTGTTCGGCATCAATCTGTCACGAGAGACATCGATGCTGACGGCGCATGAGGAACTGCGCGGCGCCGTCGACCTGCTGCACCGCGAGGGATCGGTGGTGAAGGCTGACCGCGACCGCCTCGGCGGCGTGCTCGATCTCAGCGAACTCGAACTGTCCGACATCATGGTCCACCGCACCGCGATGCGGGCGATCAACGCCGATGATCCGCCGGAAGCGGTGGTGCGCGTCATCCTCGAAAGTCCCTATACGCGCATGCCGTTGTGGCGTGGCACGATCGACAACATCATCGGTGTCGTTCATGCCAAGGATCTGCTGCGGGCACTTGCCGAGCCGAACATGGAGCCGCAGAACCTCGATATCGTGAAGATCGCGCAGAAGCCGTGGTTCGTGCCCGACAGCACCAACCTCGAGGACCAGCTCAACGCCTTCCTGCGCCGCAAGCAGCATTTCGCCGTCGTCGTCGATGAATATGGCGAAGTGCAGGGCATCGTCACGCTGGAGGATATTCTCGAGGAAATCGTCGGTGACATTTCCGACGAGCACGATATCGAGATACAGGGCGTACGTCAGGAGGCCGATGGTTCCGTCGTCGTCGACGGCGGCGTGCCGATCCGCGATCTGAACCGCGCGCTCGACTGGAGCCTGCCCGACGAGGAGGCGACGACGATTGCGGGCCTCGTCATCCATGAATCGATGACCATCCCCGAAGAGCGCCAAGCCTTCACCTTCTACGGCAAGCGTTTTATCGTCATGAAACGGGAGAAGAACCGCATCACCAAGCTGCGCATCCGTCCTGCCGGGGAAGACGGCGCAAAGCCATCCTGACCCCAACAATTCAAATTGTTACAGCGTGTTTTGCGCGTCTGAAAAGACGCGCGGCGCTGTAGGATTGCGGGCCGCCAATGCCTATATAGGCTTTGGTGCCGCTACCAGCGGGTCGGTTCGCCGGGTGCTGCCGGTTCGACGGCCAGCGCATGCAGGCCGGCATCGAGCTCCGGTTTCAACAGGTCGGTGATTGCCCGGTGGCGCGCCAGCCGCGACATGCCGGCGAATTTTCCGGAAACGATCCTCACCCGCATATGGGTTTCGCCGGTGCCGGTGATATCAGGCTGGTGGCCGGCATGCAGATGGCTTTCGTCGATGACGCTTACGCGCTCGGGCGCGAAGGCTTCGACAAGTTTTTCTTCGATGCGGGTTCGCAGGGTCATCATCCGGTCTTGCTGGTTCGCGAAAAGGGTACCTACCAAGCCAGCAACATTCCCGTTTGTCAATTCTTGTTGTCGCTTCGCGACAGCCCCATAATTAGCGCCGTCATGAGACTTGATTCCAAATATTTCGATCGCATCCGAACACGCCGCAAACGCGAGCAGGAGACAGAGCAGGCGCCGCCTACCTGTCAGTGGGACGGCTGCGACAAGAAGGGGGCGCATCGCGCTCCCGTCGGCCGCAATGCGGAAGGCCAGTTCTTTTTGTTCTGCTTCGAGCACGTCAAGGAATACAACAAGGGCTACAATTATTTCTCCGGTCTTTCGGACGGCGAGATCGCGCGATACCAGAAAGAGGCGATCACCGGCCACCGGCCGACATGGACGGTCGGCGTCAACAAGGCGGCGAAGGACAGTCCGCTGCATTCGGAGGTGCGCTCCGGTGCCTATACGCGTGTTCGCGATCCCTTCGGCTTCGTCAAGGAAGGCGGCAAGGGCAGCGGGCCGCGTTTCCCCCAGGCGCGCAAGCTGAAATCGCTGGAAACCAAGGCCTTCGAAACGATGGGGCTCGACGCCAATGCGACATCGGCGGAGATCAAGAGCCGCTACAAGGAGCTGGTGAAGAAACACCATCCGGATGCCAATGGCGGCGACCGCGGCTCGGAGGAGCGTTTCCGCGCCGTCATCCAGGCCTATCAATTGTTGAAGCAGAACGGTTTTTGTTAATTCCCGTCCTTGCTCTTGGGCTTCAATCGGGTATGGTCCAAATCGGCTGAGGCCGCAGGCAAACGCGGCTCATATTTGTGCGTTTTCCCGACATCGCCTCCGCCGACCTTCCGGACGCGGCGTTTCTTGTCCGGGACTCTTTCAAGAATGCTCGCACGCGGTCATTATCCCGCCGAGGTTTCGTTTCAGTCCCGGAGAAGCATCGCCGACGTTCCGACCTGGACGGGCGCGGAATAAAAAACGCGGCGTCACGGTTGCGACATGGCCTGAGACAGTATGGCCGGGTGGCATCACCCGCCTTGGAGACATGATGAGCAAGATCGACCTTGATATATCCGAACTGCCCGATACCACCGTTTCGGTCCGCGAGACCTTCGGCATCGATTCCGATATCCGCGTTCCTGCCTACAGCAAGGGCGACGCCTATGTGCCGGACCTCGATACCGACTACCTGTTCGACCGCGACACGACGCTCGCCATTCTCGCCGGCTTCGCCCATAACCGCCGCGTGATGATCTCCGGCTATCACGGCACGGGCAAGTCCTCGCATATCGAGCAGGTGGCGGCGCGGCTCAACTGGCCTTGCGTGCGCATCAACCTCGACAGCCATGTCAGCCGTATCGATCTCGTCGGCAAGGATGCAATCGTCGTCAAGGACGGGCTGCAGATCACCGAGTTCAAGGATGGCATCCTGCCCTGGGCCTACCAGCACAATGTGGCGCTCGTTTTCGACGAATATGATGCCGGCCGCCCCGATGTGATGTTCGTCATCCAGCGCGTGCTCGAATCCTCCGGACGCCTGACGCTGCTCGACCAGAGCCGCGTCATTCGGCCGCACCCGGCCTTCCGTCTGTTTGCGACTGCGAACACGATCGGCCTCGGCGACACGACCGGCCTCTATCACGGCACGCAGCAGATCAACCAGGCGCAGATGGACCGCTGGTCGATCGTCACCACGCTGAACTACCTGCCGCATGATCACGAAGTGAATATCGTCGCCGCCAAGGTGAAGAGCTTCGGCAGTGACAAGAACGGCCGCGAGACGGTTTCGAAGATGGTGCGCGTCGCCGACTTGACGCGCGCGGCCTTCATGAACGGTGATCTGTCCACAGTCATGAGCCCGCGCACGGTCATCACCTGGGCCGAAAACGCCGAGATCTTCGGCGATCTTGCCTTCGCCTTCCGCGTCACCTTCCTCAACAAGTGCGACGAGCTGGAACGCCCGTTGGTCGCCGAGCACTATCAGCGCGCCTTCGGCGTCGAGCTGAAGGAAAGTGCCGCCAACATCGTTCTCGGGGCTTGAGACCGACCGATCATGGCAGCTCGCGGTGACAATTCGAAAGCAAAACCCGGCGCGCCTGTCGACGTCGAGCCATTGCGCCGGGCGATAACCGGCTGCGTGCGCTCGATCGCCGGCGACGGCGATGTCGAGGTGACCTTCGCCAATGAACGGCCGGGGATGACCGGCGAGCGCATTCGGCTGCCGGAACTTTCCAAGCGGCCGACGGCGCATGAGCTGGCGGTCACCCGCGGGCTCGGCGATTCGATGGCGCTGCGCCTTGCCTGCCATGACGAGAAGGTGCATGCGACGATGGCGCCGCAGGGCTCGGACGCCCGGGCGATCTTCGATGTGGTCGAGCAGGCGCGCGTCGAATCGATCGGCGCGCTGCGCATGGAGGGCATGGCGTCGAACCTGCGCTCCATGACGGAAGAGAAATACTCCAAGGCGAATTTCACCGGCATCGAGCGCCAGGAAGACGCACCGGTCGGCGAAGCCGTCGCGATGATGGTGCGCGAGAAGCTGACCGGCCAGCGCCCGCCCGGCTCCGCCGGCAAGGTGCTGGACCTCTGGCGTGACTTTATCGAGGACAAGGCAGGGCCTGAACTCGACAACCTGTCGAGCGCGATCAACGACCAGCAAGCCTTTGCCAAGGTCATCCGCAACATGCTGTCGGCCATGGAAATGGCCGAGGAATACGGCGACGACGACAGCGATGCCGACAATGACGATCAGTCGGAGCAGGAAGACCAGTCGAGCGGCGACGAGCAGGACCAGGACGAGGTCGACGAGGATGCCGGCACGGATGCCGCCCCTGTCGAGGACAGCGAGGTCGCCGACGAGCAGATGGAGGACGGCGAGACCGAAGGCGCCGAAATCTCCGACGACGACATGATGGAAGAAGGCGAGGACGATTCGGAAACGCCGGGCGAGACCCGCCGTCCAAACACGCCTTTCGCCGATTTCAACGAAAAGGTCGACTATCACGTCTTTACCGAAGAGTTCGACGAGATCATCACCGCCGAGGAACTCTGCGACGCCGCCGAGCTGGAGCGCCTGCGCGCCTTTCTCGACAAGCAGCTGGCGCATCTCCAGGGCGCGGTCGGCCGTCTCGCCAACCGGCTGCAGCGCCGCCTGATGGCGCAGCAGAACCGCTCCTGGGATTTCGACCTGGAAGAGGGTTATCTCGATCCGGCCCGGCTGCAGCGCATCATCATCGATCCGATGCAGGCGCTTTCCTTCAAGATGGAGCGCGACACCCAGTTCCGCGATACCGTCGTCACCCTGCTCATCGACAATTCCGGCTCGATGCGTGGCCGGCCGATCACGGTTGCCGCCACCTGCGCCGACATTCTCGCCCGTACGTTGGAGCGCTGCGGCGTCAAGGTCGAGATCCTGGGCTTTACGACCAAAGCCTGGAAGGGCGGGCAGGCGCGTGAAAACTGGCTTGCCGGCGGCAAGCCGCAGACGCCGGGCCGCCTCAACGACCTGCGCCACATCATCTACAAGTCGGCCGACGCGCCGTGGCGGCGCGCGCGCGCCAATCTCGGGCTGATGATGCGCGAGGGCCTACTCAAGGAAAATATCGACGGCGAGGCGCTGATCTGGGCGCATAATCGCCTGCTCGCGCGCCGTGAGCAGCGCCGCATCCTGATGATGATCTCGGACGGGGCGCCGGTCGACGATTCGACGCTGTCGGTCAATCCGGGCAATTATCTGGAGCGGCACCTGCGTGCCGTCATCGAACAGATCGAGACGCGCTCGCCTGTCGAGTTGCTGGCGATCGGCATCGGTCACGACGTGACGCGCTATTATCGCCGCGCCGTGACGATCGTCGATGCGGATGAGCTTGCCGGTGCGATGACCGAGCAGCTTGCTTCGCTGTTCGAAGACCAATCCGTCCAGCCGCGCGGCGGCCGGCTACGCCGTGCCGGCTGACGCCGCTCAAAGGAAATGCCTGGCATGACGCTCAAGCGCCTCTGCCATACGGCGTCGATTGTTCTTTGTATCGCGTCAGGCGCTTTCCCGTCGTGGGCCGGCGACGACGTGCCGGTCATTAGCCGGCAAATCTCCGATTTCAGGATCGGCTCTTCGGAGACGAAATTCGGATCGCTGGAATTTGTCGGCGGTCTGGAGATGGTCTCCAGCAGAGCGTTGTTCGGCTCGCTCTCCTCCATTCGTTTCCGGCAGGACCAAAAACATTTCGTCGTCGTGCTCGATACCGGCCAGTGGCTGACCGGCAGCATCGAACGTGACGTCAAGGGCAGGCTTTCCGGTCTTTCGGATGTCGAGATCACGCCGATGAAGAACAGCGCCGGGCGCAGCTTCGAGGGCAAGGGGCATATGGATGCCGAGGGCCTGGCGCTCGACGGCGACCGGATCCTGGTTTCCTTCGAGCAGGATCATCGCGTCGATGTCTATCCCGATCCCGGCTTTGCCGATTCGGGCGCGATCGCCACTTTGCCGATCCTCATCCCGCGGAAGATGCTGAGCGACAATCGCGGCATCGAGACCATCACCGTGGCGCCGGCATCGAGCCCGCTTAGGGGTGGCGTGGTCATCGTCTCCGAACGTGGTCTCGACAAAGACGGCAACCGGTTGGCGGCCATTCTCAGCGGGCCGCTGAAAGGGCGTTTCGCGGTTAAGCGGGACGGCAGCTTCGACATCACTGACGGCGCCTTCCTGCCGAACGGCGACCTGCTGCTGCTGGAGCGTCGCTTCAACATGGCCGAAGGCATCGGCATGCGTCTTCGGCGCATCCGGGGCGCCGCTATCAGGCCTGGCGCCGTCGTTGAGGGCGAATTGCTGCTGGAAGGCAATTTCAACTCGCAGATCGACAATATGGAAGGGCTCGATGCTTTCCAGGCTGCGGACGGCACGACTCATATCATTCTGGTCTCGGACGACAATCATTCGATCCTGCAGCGCAATCTGATGCTGGAATTCCGGCTTTCGGAAGAGGCCGCGTGGGCAGCGCCGAGTTCCCAGAAGCGGAATTGATCCAAGCCATCGGCCCGAAAATCGGAATCGATTTTCGGAAAGCACGATGCCTAGATTCACGTCAGACCGATGTCCTATGCCTCGGCTATCCCGCCGCAATCGGCCGGCTGCCGTATCGGGAAGCAGTCTTTGGAGGGAGATTCATGGTGCATATCCACGTCCTGGGCGCGTCCGGTTCCGGCACGACATCGCTTGGCCGCGCGCTTGCCGAAAGGCTCGATATCGCCCATCTCGACACCGACGATTTCTTCTGGATGCCGACCGATCCGCCGTTCACGACGCCGAGGAATGCCGACGAGCGCATCCGGCTGCTGCTCGAGGAAGCGGCGCGGCACGACGGCTGGGTCCTCTCCGGATCGGCGCTGAAATGGGGAAGGCCGATTGAGCCGCTCTACGATCTGATCGTGTTCCTCAGGATAGACCCCGAGCTTAGAATGGCGCGCATTCTTGCGCGGGAGCTTGCCCGCTACGGCAGCAGAATCGGGCCCGGCGGCGACATGGCCGCAAAAAGCGGGGAATTCCTGGAATGGGCGGCCAGCTATGACACGGCCGGTACCGAGCGCCGCAGCCTTGCGGCACATGAACAATGGCTGGAAACACAGACAGCGCCGGTGCTGCGGCTCGATTCATCGCTTGGTATCGACGATCTGGCGGCGGAGGTGCTGCTGCATCCTGCCATCGCCGCCGGTGCAGTCCGGCGGCGTCCGTAATCTAAATCAGCTGGCGCGAGCGGCCTGCATCGGCCGCAGCACGTTCATCAGCGCACCATAGGGCAGCAGCATGACCAGGCCGACGATCATCTTTACGGCGAAATCGCCGATCGCCCAGGAAATCCAGCGTGGTGCCTCCGTGGCGAAGACGGCCAGGATCGGAGCTGCTTCCAGCGCAAAGGGATCGTTCGGGCCGAGGAGGACGAAAAACGCGGCGAAGGACAGCGAGAAGAACATCACCGTATCGAGCGCCGAGCCGATCAGCGAACCGACCAGCGGGGCGCGCCACCAGGCCTGACGGCGAAGACGGTTGAACACGGCGATATCGAGCAGCTGGCCGGCGAGATAGGCCGAGCCGGAAGCGATGGCGATGCGCGGCACCGAAGTAAAGAAGGAGAGCGTTACGCCGACGACGAAGCCGGCAAACACGACCTTGCGGGCTGCCTGCGGGCCGAACTGGCGGTTGGTCAGATCGGTGATCAGGAAGGCGATAGGATAGGAGAAGGCGCCCCAGGTCAGGATGTCGGCAAGGTTGATGCCGGCGACTTCGGCGTTCAGCGGAAACTGGACGAGGAAGTTGGAGGCGACGACGACGAGCGTCATCAGCGCGACATAGGCGATGGTATAGCGGGTCTTCAGCATTTTTTTATCCTGGGTGATGCCACCAGTTGGAGGAGTAAACCGGCAAAGCAAAAGGCTTGTCCGGTATTATCCGTTCAAGCCTTTTGAAGCCGTATGAAAGAAGGGCAGAAGCTTACGCAGCAGCGGCTTCGGCGGTCTTCTTGGCGATCTGACGGCGCAGCAGGCGCGCGCGCATCGACAATTCGTTCTCGCTAGCCTTCAGCAGGAAGGCATCGAGGCCGCCACGATGCTCGACGGAGCGAAGAGCGGCAGCCGAAACGCGAAGACGATAACGCTGGTTGAGAGCGTCGGAAATCAGCGTTACCTGGCACAGGTTCGGCAGGAACCGGCGCTTGGTCTTGTTGTTGGCATGGCTGACATTGTTACCAGTCAGGACGGCCTTGCCGGTCAATTCGCACACGCGGGACATGGAACACCTATTCTTGTTTTTCTCGGGCCGTCGAATTGCCATTCCCGGCAAAGCCAGGCGCGCAATCCAACGGGCATGATTGGAAAGTTGCGGTTCTATAGTCAGACAGGCCGCGCGCGTCAAGCCAAACCTTGGCCTTTCCCGCAATTCTGTCAAAAAGCTGCTGTTTTCTTCCCTTCACGGCAGGAGTATAGAGCGCTCAGCAAGGGCCTGCCAGCGCGCAGCAAGACAAGGCTTTTTTCCATGGCTCATTCGGGCAGACGGATTTTCATTTCGGCCATCGCCGCACTTCTTGCCATACCGGCATCTGCGGCCGAAATCCAGCATCGGACGGAATACCGTGTGGCGCTCGCCGGCTTGCCGATCGCGCGCGCGGCGTTCCTGACGCAGATCGAGGACGATCACAGCTACAAGATCGCCGGCGACATCAATTCCTCCGGTCTTGCCGATCTCATCACGACGATTTCGGCGAAGACCAGCGTCACCGGGGTCGTGCGCAATGACAGGCTGCAGGCGCTGAAGTACTCACTCTACTACAAGAGTGGCAAGAGGAAGGCCCGCGTCTACGAGGTCAGTTACCGCAACGGCAACATCATCTCGGCGACGACGACACCGATGCCGAAGCGTCCGAAGAACTGGATCGACGTCACGCCACGCGACATGCGCTCGGTGCTCGATCCGATCTCCGGCCTGGTCTTCACCGGCGATACCAAGGTCTGCTCGCAGACGCTGCCGATCTTCGACGGCGAGACACGCATGGATCTGGTGCTGTCGCCAAAGGGCGACGAGGATTTTTCCACCAATGGCTTCAAGGGCAAGGCTGTTGTCTGCGGCGTGCGCTTCGTGCCGCGCTCGGGCTACAAGAAGGGCCGCAAGGACATCGACTATCTCAGCAAGAGCGACCGCATGGAAATCTGGTTTGCCAAGTCGGACGCGGCAAATGTATACGCTCCTGTCTATGTGCGCATTCCAACCGAATATGGAATGGTGACGATCACTGCCGTCAAATACGGCAGCAACAGCTGACGGGGCTTCTGTCTCCGTGAAGGGGGACAGGTGAAGCTTCGCGCGACGTTGATCGGTTTTACGGCCATCCTGATGTGGTCGTTCCTCGCGCTGTTGACGGCTGCCTCCGGCAAGATGCCGCCGTTCCAACTTTCAACCATCTGCTTTGCGATCGGCAGCATTCCCGGCCTCGTCGTGCTTATCCTCAACCCCGCGCGGCTGGCGCTGCTGAAGCAGCCGGCCAAGGTCTGGGTGACAGGTATTTCAGGGCTTTTCGGGTATCATTTCCTCTACTTCACTGCGCTCCGGAACGCTCCGGCGGTGGAGGCGGGGCTGGTCGCCTATCTCTGGCCGCTGTTGATCGTCGTCGGTTCGGCGCTGCTGCCGGGCGAACGGCTGCGCTGGTATCATGTGGCGGGTGCGCTTGCCGGGCTTTGCGGCACCTTCCTGATCGTCGGCCGCAACGGCATCGATTTCGACGGCGCCTATGCCGTCGGTTACGGGGCGGCCTTTCTCAGCGCTTTCACGTGGTCCGGCTATTCGCTGCTGACGCGCCGTTTCGACGCCGTCTCCACGGATGTCGTCACCGGCTTCTGCCTTGCGACCTCCATGCTGTCGCTCTTCTGCCATCTCGGCCTGGAGACGACCGTCTGGCCGGAAACCGGCTTCGAATGGGTCGCCGTCATCGGGCTCGGCCTCTTTCCGGTCGGGTCGGCCTTCTACGTCTGGGATTATGGCGTCAAGAACGGCGACATCCAGATCCTCGGCGCGGCAAGTTACGCAGCACCGCTGCTTTCGACGCTTATCCTGGTGCTGTTCGGATTTGCCGAGCCGAGCTGGCGCATTGCCTTGGCTTGCCTGCTGGTGACCGGCGGGGCGGTGCTGGCTGCCCAGGAGATGTTTCGCCGTAAAATTCCGGCGCAGTCCGCGGCCGCGGAATAGGCTTCAGCTGCCGGGCTTCCAATCGGGCGGCGCCATCTCGAAGCTTGAAAATTCGAAGCCGGGCGAGACGGTGCAGCCGACCAGGGTGAAATCGCCGAGAGTTTCGGCCGATTGCCACCAATTGGCGGGAATGATCGCCTGCGGCCGCTCGCCGGCAGGAAGATTCGCTCCGAGCGTCAGGGTCTCGCTTGCCGTCCCGTCTTCCGAGCGGTGCAGCGAGAGCGGCGCGCCGGCGTAATAATGCCAGACCTCGGCCGCATCGTGGACGCGATGCCAGTGCGAACGCTGTCCCCTGGTCAGCATATAATAGATCGCCGTCGAGTGGCCGCGTTCTCCGCCCGCCGTATCGCGGAATGTCTGCACGTACCAGCCACCTTCGGGATGCGGCTGCATGCCGAGTTCGCGGATGATGTCCTCGGGCGACATCAGAAATTGTCCTTGCGCTTGCGGATCTCGGCAAAGACTTCCTCGTTCGTCTTGCCTTCCATCAGCAGATTGCGGCGGATCGCCGGGTCGGCGGCGCGCAAGAACGGGTTGGTTTCCTTTTCCAGCCCCAATGTCGTCGGGATGGTGAATTTGCCGTCGGCGCGCAAGGCTTCGATCTCGGCGGCGCGGCTCTTGAGGCGCTCATTGTCGGGATCGACGGTCAGCGCGAAACGGGCATTGGACAATGTGTATTCATGGCCGAAATAGACGGCGGTCTCATCGGGCAGAACGGCGAGCTTCTGCAGGGAATGCCACATGTCGGCAGCCGGGCGTTCGAACAGCCGGCCGCAGCCCAGCGCAAACAGCGTGTCGGCGGCAAACAGCAGCTTATCGTCGACAAAATGATAGCAGATGTGGCCGGCGGTGTGGCCGGGCGTCTCGATGACGTTGACCGTGTGATCGCCGAAATGGAAGCTGTCGCCATCGGCCATCGTCCGATCGAGGCCGGGAATGGCGATGGCCTCGTTGATCGGGCCGATGATCTCGCAGCCGAATTGCTCCTTCAGCGCCAGATTGGCGGTGACATGATCGGTGTGATGATGTGTGGTGAAGATATGGGTGATTTTCCAGCCGCGACGTGTCGCCGCTTCCAGGATCGGCGCCTCCTCCGGCGCATCGATCGCCGCGGTAAAACCTGTCTCCGGATCGTGCACGAGAACGCCGAAATTGTCGGTGCGGCAGAGAAAAACGTCTAATTCCAAAGGTTTCATCGTCCAATAATCCCTTATCCCAGGAGTCTCGCGGAAATGTAGAGGTTCCGGCCTTGAAGTCCAACCGCCCGCTGATAACATTTGTCGCAATGCACGCCGATATCGTCGACCTACGCCAATTCTATCACTCCGAGCTTGGACGTCTTGCCGAGCAGTCGATCGCCATGGCGCTGTCATCGCTCTGGGTGCGGCTGCCGCAGGAGCGTCTGGTCGGGCTCGGTTATGCCGTGCCCTTCCTCGACCGTTTCCAGGCCGATACCGAGCGCACCTTCGCTTTCATGCCGGCCGGGCAGGGCGCGGTGAACTGGCCGATGGGCTCGCTCTCGACGACGGCGCTGATTTTCGACGAGGAACTGCCGCTGCCGGATTCCTCGATCGACCGGGTGCTGATGGTGCATTCGCTGGAATTCGCCGAAAGCCCGCGCGAGACGCTGAAGGAGCTCTGGCGGGTGCTGGCGCCGGGCGGACGGCTGGTCATCGTCGTGCCGAACCGGCGCGGCGTCTGGGCGCGCATGGAGCATACGCCCTTCGGTTCGGGTCGGCCCTATTCCCGCGGTCAGTTAACAAATCTGCTGCGCGAGACGAACTTCACACCGGGCGCAACGGCTGAAGCGCTGTTCTTCCCGCCCTCGAAGCTCAGGACCATCCTGCGGCTTCGCCGCGCCTTCGAGCGGATCGGCCGAACATTGTGGCCGGCCTTCTCGGGCGTCATCATCGTCGAAGCGCAGAAGCGGCTCTATCAGGGATTGCCGGTGGCGGCGCGGGCCTCCCGCCGCGTCTTCGTGCCGGTTCTCGCCCCGCATGGCGTGCCGACCACACGCACTACAGCGCCGCGCGTCTTTTGAGACGCGCAAAGGACGCTGTAGCACTTTGAATTGCTGCATAATTTTATCCTTAAATCGATTCCGATTTTAAGGAATTATGCAGTAGATGACGTCGCTATCGGCGGTCTCCAACTGCTTGTGTCACGCCCATACCTCTCGACAACAATCGCATTCCGCTTTAATGCCACTTGGTGTTTTTCAGCCCGGATTTCCGGCAATTCCAAGGTCGAACCCATGAGCGTTGAGATGAGCAAGCCCGTTCCGCGTCCCGGTATTCTCGATATCGCAGCCTATGTGCCGGGCAAGGAACATGCGCCGGGTGTTGCCCGTGTCTACAAGCTTTCGTCCAACGAAACGCCGCTCGGCGCCAGCCCCAAGGCAATCGAGGCCTTCAAGACGGTTGCCGACAATCTGGGGCGTTATCCTGACGGGCAGGCGATCGAACTGCGCGAGGCAATCGCCGCCGTGCACGGTCTCAATCCGGCAAACATCCTCTGCGGCAACGGTTCCGATGAGCTGCTCGGCCTGCTCTGCCATGTCTATCTCGGCGCCGGCGACGAGGGCATCATCACCGAGCACGGTTTCCTCGTCTACAAGATCCAGATCCTGGGCGCGGGCGCCACGCCTGTCGTTGTCAAGGAGAAGGACTATACCGTCGATGTCGATGCGATCCTTGCCGCGGTGACGGAGAAGACGAAAATCGTCTTCATCGCCAATCCCGGCAATCCCACAGGCACCTATGTTTCCGTCAGCGAGATCCGCCGCCTGCAGGCTGGACTGCCGAAACATGTCGTCCTCGTGCTCGATGCTGCCTATGCCGAATATGTGCGCCGCAACGATTATGAAGCCGGCATAGAGGTCGTATCCTCCAATGCCAACGTGGTGATGACCCGCACCTTCTCGAAGGCCTATGGTCTCGCGGCGCTGCGCGTCGGCTGGATGTATGCGCCCGTTGAGATCGTCGACGCGTTGAACCGTGTGCGTGCGCCGTTCAACTTGAACGCGCCGGCAATCGCCGCCGCTGCCGCTGCCATCCGCGACCAGGCCTTCGTCCAGCAGACCGTCTCCTTCAACCAGATGTGGGTGGAGACGCTGACCCAGGCGCTCGAAGCGATCGGGCTGAAGGTGACGCCATCCGTCGCCAATTTCGTCCTCATCCATTTCCCCGAGATCGACGGCAAGCGGGCCGCGGATGCCGACGATTTGCTGACGAGCCGCGGCTACATCCTGCGCGCCGTGCGCGGCTATGGCTTCGCCAATGCGCTGCGCATGAGCATCGGTCCTGAGGAGGCCAACCGCGGCGTGATTGCCGCGCTCACCGAATTCATGGGACATCAGGCATGAGCGTGCAGTTCGATCGGATTGCGCTGATCGGCATCGGCCTGATCGGCTCTTCGCTTGCCTACGACATCAGACGGCTTGGTCTTGCAAGGGAGATCGTCGTCGCCACACGCAGCCCCGATACGCTGAAGCGCGCGGAAGAACTCGGCCTCGGCGACCGCTACACGACGTCTTCGCAGGATGCCGTCAAGGATGCTGATCTGGTGATCGTCTCGGTGCCGGTCGGCGCCTCGGAAAGTGTGGCGAAGGAGATCTCGGGAAGCCTGAAGCCCGGGGCTGTTGTCACCGATGTTGGCTCCACCAAGGCTTCTGTCATTGCGCAGATGCTGCCGCATATGCCTGATAATGTGCATTTCATCCCCGGCCATCCGCTGGCCGGCACCGAAAAATCCGGCCCGGATGCCGGCTTTCCCGGCCTCTTCGAAGGCCGCTGGTGCATCTTCACGCCGGTCGCCGGCACCGACGAGACGGCGCTGAAGCGGCTGCGCAGCTTCTGGGAAGCGCTGGGCTCGAAGGTCGACGAGATGGATGCGGAGCATCACGACAAGGTGCTCGCCATCGTCTCGCACCTGCCGCATATCATCGCCTACAATATCGTCGGCACAGCCGACGATCTGGAGACGGTGACGGAGTCTGAGGTCATCAAATATTCCGCCTCTGGCTTTCGTGATTTCACTCGCCTCGCTGCCTCCGACCCGACCATGTGGCGCGACGTCTGCCTGCACAACCGCGATGCGATCCTCGAAATGCTGGCGCGCTTCTCGGAGGATCTCGCCTATCTGCAGCGCGCCATCCGCTGGGGCGAGGGCGACAAGATCTTCGAACTCTTCACCCGCACGCGCGCCATCCGCCGTTCGATCGTCCAGGCCGGCCAGGATGTCGACGCGCCTGATTTCGGTCGTCATGCGCTGGACAAGAAGTAGCCGCCGCGATGGTGGAGGTGGCACGTGCCGGCCGGGCGGATATTGACTGGCTGGTTCGCGAGGACGCCAGCTCCGGTGAGGCATGGGTATCGCGCTGCGTCGCGCTCGGCGAATATCTCCTTGCCTGGCAGGCCGGCGAGATCGTCGGCTTCCTGCGCTTCTCCCGCTTCTGGGGCAGGGTTCCCTATATGGAAATGATCCGCGTCCTGCCCGAGCATCGCCGGTCGGGCGTTGGAACGGCGCTTTTTCTCGCCTGGGAAGAAGCCATGCGCGGCGACGGCGCCCGCCTGCTGATGACGTCGAGCGAATGCGACGAAAGCCGACCTCAAGACTGGCATTGCCGCAACGGATTTTGCGAAACCGGCGCGATCGAGCTGCCCGGCGTGCAATCGGTGCCGGAAGTCTTCTTCATCAAGCGAATAGCCTGAAGCGCATCGCGTCGAACCGGAATCATGCGACGCGCTTCAGGCTTTTTCCTATTTCCTATGCATCCCCGTTATCCCAAAACCGCTGGACACTTTTGGGCGAGATGCATCAGATCGGCGGAATCCGGCCGAGCGGGATAAAACCACTGACGGTGGCATTGCCACGATCGACGACGAGATCGACAGAGACCTTGTCGCCGCCGCCGGCGAGCGCCTTCAAGAGCTTCGTTGCCGTGTTGACGGTCGAGGTGATATCCGGAAAGGCCTGTTTCAGGCTGTCGCCCCAGGGGCCGAGCTGTTCGATCTCCAGTTTGAATTTTCCCGAGAGGAAGCCCTGTTCGTCGAAGGAGAAGGGGCCGGTGAGCGTCATCACCTTGCCATCGCCGATGTCGGCGACGATGCGGCGCAGTTCACCGGTGGCGCCATTGAGGCCGCTTCGGTCGCTGCCGTCGATCAGGCCGGCCTTGCCGGCGACGGTCAGATCGATGCTGGCAGACATTTTCGGAAAGATCTGCGGCCAGTCCTTGATCGCCGTGTTGGCATCCTGCACGGAGATCGCGCCATCGAGATCGGCGCCGTTCTGGCGCAGATGGATTTCGGTGCGGGCGGCATCGAAGCTGATGGTCTGACCGGTGTAGGAGGAGACGGCCATCGCCTTCAGACCCTCGATGACGGTCGAGCTGCGGTCGACGCCCTGCAGCCTGGTTGCAAGACTCGCCTGCAGGTTCGTCCATTGAGCCGAGATCGAAAGGCCGTTGGTGGTGCGGATCTCGGCCGGTGAATCGAGCTCCCAGACGATATTGCCGGGCGCGTAGATCTGTGCTGCCGAGCGCAGCGCGCCGAAGGTGGCGGAGACGCCGTTGACATTGTCGTCGACGTCGATCTTGGAGCAGAACAGGCCGATGCGGAAGGGATAGCCGCGGAATTCGATATCGGAGCATTCGCCGCTGACGCCTGCCTGATCGCGCGGTGCAATCGCTTTCAGCACCGTGGTCTTCAATGCTGACGCCGCATAGAACCAGCCACCGGTGTAAAGTGCGATCACCAGGAGGACGCCTCCACCCAGCAACCAGAATTTCTTACCGCTGCCGGATTGGCTGCTGCCGGATTGGCTTGACGCTGCCATGATGTTCTCCAATGGTGAATCGCAAATGTGATTCCGGTCTGGCGTGCGATATGGACGAATTTTGGGTATTTGGCTACGGTTCGCTGATGTGGAATCCGGGCTTCGAGTTCATGGAGCGGGCAGAGGCCCTGGTCTACGGCTACAGGCGTTCGCTTTGCGTCCGCTCCTTTGTCCATCGCGGCACCCGCGACAATCCGGGCCTGGTTCTAGGCCTCGACAGGGGGGGCGCCTGCCGCGGCATGGCTTTCCGCATTTCGCCTGAAAAATGGGATGAGGTGATCGATTATCTTCGCGCCCGCGAGCTGGTCACCAATGTCTACCTGGAACGCCGGGTGCGGCTGCAGCTTGCCGGCCGGCGCCGAGTGGAAGCGGTCGCCTACATCATCGATCGTGATCATGAGCAATATGCCGGCGCGCTGGATGCGGTTGCGGCGGCACGGGTGGTGAACGAAGCAGAAGGCCAGTCAGGTCCGAATGATGCCTATGTCTTCAATACGCTGACGCATCTGAAAGAGATGGGCATTCGCGACCATTGGCTGGAGCAGGTCGTCAACGAAGTGGAGCGGCTGCGCGCCGTCTGCATAACTCCTTAAATCGGTATCGATTTAAGGAGTTATGCAGCCATTCAAAGTGCTGCAGGATCCTTTGCGGCTCTCGAAGAGACGCGTGGCGCTGCAATCTCAGGCCGTCGCAGCGTTCAATTTTCGCAGCTCCGCCAGCCTTTCTATCGCCGTCGGCGGGAGCGGCAGATGCGGATTTCGCTCGACGGTTTCGAGCAGAAGCTCGTCGCTTGCCCGTTCCGATACCTCGATCAAATGGGCGAAGAAGGCGTCCGGATCCATTCCCGGCATGATCGGCGGCAGGATTCTCACTTTGAAATGACCGGGATAACGACGAATGCTCCGCCTCGGCCAGAAGAGACCGGGATGCATGGCAACCGGCACGACGGGGAGGTTAAGGTCGCGGTACATGCGGGCGATGCCGTATTTATAGACCGGCTCCGCGCCCGGCGCGCGGCGGGTCCCCTCGGGATAGATGATGAGCTGGCGGCCGGTCGAAAGCTCTTCCTTCGTGCGTTTCAGCACTTCCACCATCACCTTGCCGCGAGCGCCGCGATCGACCGGGATCATGCGCTGCTTCTTCGCATACCAGCCGAAGAGGGGAATCCACATCAGTTCGCGCTTCAGGATATAGACCGGATCCTTCAACCAGGGCAGCAGCGCGTAGGTATCCCAGAAAGACTGGTGCTTCGGCGCCAGGATGTAACTGCCATCCGGCAGGTTCTCCAGGCCCTCGATCTCGAAGGTGGTGCCGACGATCACTCGCATCAGCCAGTGGTTGGAGCGCGCCCAGTTCTTCGGGATCGCATAGGCGATCTTGCGCGGCACCACGAAATAGTAGGGTGAGAGCACGATCATCCGGATGATGAGGTTGGCATAGAAGATCGTGTTGAAGAGAACGGAACGCAGGGCGATCATGAAACTTTCCCGAGGCATGCTCACGCGACCGGCCTACACGATATTGCCGGTCATAAAAAGCATTTGATGACGCCCTGATGTAAAAGCCTAGAGCAATTCCAGCAAAAGTGCGCAGCGGTTTTACGTCCGGAATTGCGCAAACGCAAAAGATTGCGCATGACCCCGAAAATCGGAATCGATTTTCCGAAAGGATTATGCGCAACTTTTAAATCGATGGAGCGTCCTATCCGACGCGCGGCTCTATTGCTGACCGGACGCATTTGCCGAGCGCAGCCCGGTGTGGCGGCCGAAGCCGGTGATGTTGCGGGCGCCCGCCAGCAGCACTTTCGCATATTCGGCAAGCATGACGCGCATCGCATTCGGGTCGGTGAACCAGTTGCTGCTCTTCAAATCCGAATTGACCACGGGATAAGCGATGAACTCGATGTCGGGATCGACATAGGAGAGTTCGGCGAGGCTTCGCGGCATGTGGTAATTGTTGGTGACGATCAGAACGCTCCGGTATCCCTTGGCGTGGATCCAGTTCGAAGCTTCCTCGGCATTGCCGATCGTGTCGATCGCATCGTAGCCGATATCGACACAGCAGGAGAAGAGATCGGCCGAGCCTTGCGTCATCTTGCGGATCTGTGCCGGTGTCGTCGTCGGGTGGACGCCGGAAATGAGCAAGCGTTTGCCGGCACCCTTCTGCAACAGCTCCACCGCCTGGTCGATGCGCTGGTAGCCACCCGTCAGTACCACAATCGCATCCGCCTTCGGCTCGGCCGGCGGCCGGAGCGTCGTCACCGAATCAGCAAAACGCAGAAAACCGCCGAACACCAGGGCGATTGCCAGCAGGCAGGCAAAGCCGCCCCAGCGCAGCAGGCGGCGGATCGGCCCGCGCCGCGGCGGCAGACCCACCGGGCGATCAAGCTCCGGGCCCTGATGAATCGGGTTGGGTGTCGTATGTCCCATGGTCATGAATCGTGATTATACGCTGATTGCGGCGCAGAACAGACGCTTTCATGGCAAAACGGCCCGGTCACGATCAACTTCCGATGCCGTCGGTGCGTGTCGGGTCCGAGCGTAGTGTATCGATCTCGTAGATCGTCCGCATGACGGTCAGCCGCGCGGTGAAGGTGGTGAGGAGCGCGATGACAATCATCGTTGCGAAGATGCCGGCATAACCGAGCACGCCGACGGAGAAGGTGCCGAAAAGCGCGGTCGCCTGGTCCGTTTCCGGGGTGGCGAGGGTGCGGCTCTGCCAGAAACCGGCGGTGGCGAAGAAGAGAGCGGCAAGCGCGCTGCCGATCGCCGAGCCCTTCAGGCTGATCTTCAGAAAATGCTTCTGGAATTCGGTGGCGACGAAGGAGCTTTCGGCGCCGACGAAATGCAGCACTTCAACGACGTGACGATTGCCCGACAACGCGCCGCGCGTAGCGAAGACGACGGTAAGCACCATCGCCGTGAAAACCAGGAGCAGGATGCCGGTGCCGATCATCACAGTCGTGTGCGCCATGGACACCAGCCGGTCGACCCAGGTGCGGTGATCGTCGAGGCTGGCCTGCGGGATACTGTCCTTGAGCAGCGCTCGCATCGAATCGAAATCCGGCGGATTGCTCTCGTCGATGGTAATGATGACGAGACGGGGAACGGGCAGATCCTTGAGATCGAGACCGGGGCCGAGCCAGGGTTCGAGCAGGCGAGCGGTCGCCGCCTCGTCGACGATCTGGCCGCTCTTGGTGCCGACGAAGGTCAGCGCCAGGTCGCGCGCCTGGGTCAGCGCCTTCTCCATGTCGAGATTGTCGTCCGGCTTGATCTGAATGGTGATCTCGCGGGAGATCTGGCTCTCCCAACTTGCCGCCGTCGAGCGCACCATGCTGACGCCGCCGAGCGTCAGGCAGGCGAGAAAGGCCATGATTGATATCACCACCATCAACGCACTGCCCTGGATGTTGGAAGGCGGCAGGATCGGCGCCGTCGGACGCACGCGCAGTTCCGGCCGCTTCTGCTGGATCTTGGCCGACGCCTTCTCGGGGTTTCTGGACGGGGGCTCAGTCATAGATATCGAGATGCCCCTCTGAGAGGATCATGCGGCGGGCTTCCACCTGTTCCATCAGCGCCAGGTCATGGGTGGCGATCACGACCGCCGTGCCGAGGCGGTTCAGCTCGAGGAAAAGATTGAGCAGGCGCTTGGCCATCGGCGGATCGACATTGCCTGTGGGTTCGTCGGCCAGCAGCACTTCCGGCCGGTCCATCAGCGCCCGGGCGATTGCGGCGCGCTGCTTCTCGCCGCCGGAGAGCACGGGCGGCAACACATTGATGCGTTCGCCAAGGCCGACCCATTTCAACAGTTCCAGGACATCGGTCTTGTAGGAGCTCTCATCCTTGCCACGTACCCGTAAGGGCAAAGCGACATTCTCATAGGTTGTGAGATGGTCGAGGAGGCGGAAATCCTGGAAGACGATGCCGACGCGGCGGCGCAGAAGCGGCAGTTCGGGGCGGGGGATTTCGGAAATATCGCGCCCGAACATGCGGATCAGGCCGCGTGTCGGCTGCAGCGACATGAAAAGCATCCGCAGCAGCGACGTTTTGCCGGCGCCCGATGGGCCGGTCAGGAACTGAAAGGATTTCTTCGGAATGTCGAAGGTCAGGTCCCGGAGGATTTCCGGGCCCATGCCATAACGCAAACCGACATTCTCGAAGTGGATCAACGGGCAGCTCAGTCTGTTGTGGGTTTCACCGCACGACTTGTTAACCAACACCGTTAACAGCCGGTAAATTTTGCTGGAAAGACGCCCGTTTGATGGCGATCTTTGCGAAGCATTAACCATTAAAATTTACGACTGAGCAGGATTCGTTTCAATGCCAGATTTCTCCTGGCAACGAAACCATGTGGACATCTGCGAGGCAGCCACCATGGAAGCATCCTCCTTCAGTCGCCGGACGCCGGGCCAGGCCTATGATTTCCTGCCGCCGGAACCCGCCAACCGCCAGTACCGCTCGGCGCGACCTGCCGATATCTCCGACGCCGAATTCGTTACCCTCGGCAAAGTGCGGCCCAGGGAATTCAGTGCAAGGAGTTATAACGACAACCGCAAGCGCATGGCTGCCGCACAGGCCGCACAGCCGGCGCTCATGCCGGCGATGGCTGCTTCCGTTCTGAGGACAGTGGAATCCTGGCTGCAGCGCGCGTCGATGCGGAGCTTCGCAGCGCTGGTGTTGGCGCTCGTCGTGCTCGTCTTCGGGCTTGCCGGTGGTTTTTCCGGCCTTTCCGGCGAGCGAGCCTATTCCGGAGCGCCGCTGCATTTCACCCATGTCACGGTGACGCCGCGTGATGCGAACGGCATGCGCGTTCTCGTCATCAACGGCATCATCGAAAATGAGAGTGGCACGACGCAGACGGTGCATCCGATCCGTGCCGATCTCGTGACCGACGAGCGGCTGACCGCAAGCATCGTCATCAACCCGCCGGCGGATGTGATCTATAGCGGTCAGAGCCGGGGCTTCTCGGCTCGCGTCCAGCATGCCGGCGGAAAAATGCCGGAGGTCCGGCTTTCCTTCCTGCCATAGATGTAACAGGACATGGAATGGCCGACTTTCCCGCCACAGGTCGCGCCAATCGCGTTAATTTCATAGCCGACGAGGCTGTTTCAGGCTCGCATATGTGCTAACGGCTTACCCTTCTTTTCATGGAGCAAGCCCTTATGCCTGTCGTGCGCGGAAAAAACATCGAGCCGCTCTTCACCGCCGAGCAGATCGCCGAGCGCAATCATTCGATGGCGCGGGAGATCGCCAATGGCCCGACCAAGGACCTGCTCGTCATCGCCGTGCTGAAGGGCTCCTTCATCTTCGCCGCCGACCTGATCCGCGCCCTGCATGATAGCGGGCTTGCCCCGGAGGTCGAGTTCATCACCTTGTCGAGTTACGGCATCGGCACGGTTTCGCAGGGCGTGCGCATCGTCAAGGATATCGACAGCGACGTCCATGGCCGCGACGTTCTGCTGATCGACGATATCCTCGAATCCGGCCGAACGCTGCTCTTTGCCAAGGAACTGCTCTTCGAGCGTGGCGCGCGCAACGTCACGATCGCCGTGCTGCTCGACAAGCGCGTCAAGCGCAAGGAAAAGCTGGAGGCTGACTATGTCGGCTTCGAATGCCCCGACTATTTTGTCGTGGGCTACGGCATGGATGTCGCCTATGCCTTTCGCGAACTGCCCTTCGTCGGCGTGGTTACCGGGGACGCCTGAACTGTTGCCTTCAAGACGGGTTGTTAACCATCTCGTCCATCGCTTCGTCATCTTTACCGATCGAAAAGGAAAGTCTGGTGATTTCCGTCGCGGGGCTGATACGGAGCGATGCACATATGGCAAGAATTCTGATTACGGAAGACGAGGACTCCCTGCGGTCCTTCGTAGCCCGGGCCCTTAGGCTTGATGGCCACGAGACCGATGAGGCGGCCGATGGGGCCGAGGGCTTGGAGAAGCTCAAAGACGGGGTCTACGATCTACTGCTTTCAGATATCCGCATGCCCGTGATGGACGGCATTGAACTCGCCCATCAGGCAAAAGACGCTTTTCCTGGCTTGAAAATCCTGCTGATGACCGGCTATGCCGAACAGCGCGAACGGGCCGACGATCTTGCCGAAAAGATCATCGACGTCGTCGCCAAGCCATTCGCGCTTCCCGATATCCGCAAGGCAGTCGCCCGAGCGCTTGTCGCTTAGAGCCAGGATGCTGAAAGCGTGATTTCGGGCGAAATCATGCTCCATTTCTTTGATTGAGATCACGTTTCAGATTCTAAAGCGCGTCGCCATCTTTCAGATTCGCGCCTTGCGCTTTAGGTCTTTGTTTTTACGCAAGTCGTTATCGCAAAACCGCTGCACACTTTTGCGCGACATGCTTTAGGCCGGTTCGGCCTGGAATGATCTTGTTCTAACGCGCCTGCTGTCCATCGCGTTGCGGTGCTACTGGATGTCCAGCAGCCGCTCGAGATAGCGCCGTTCCATTTCCTGCGGCGGATTGTTGCCGAGCTTTTCCCGGATCGCGTCAAGGATTTCTCGCGCCCGCTGAACGTCGATTTCGTCGGGCACCTTCACGCTGTTGTCGCCGAAATCCGGCCCTTGGGGCCGGCGTGGCCGGCCGAGTGGGTCGCGGCCGTTCTGGTCGCCCTGGCCAACCTGGCCGTTCGGACCTTGACCCTGTTGGCCCTGCTGCGCCTGCATTATTTGGTTCATCATGTCGCGGGCGCCCTGGCGAAGTGCTTCCAGCGCGCGGCCCTGGCCCTCGACGGCCGGTTGGCCGCGGCCCTGGCCGAGTTCACGGCCGGCGCCCTCCATTTCACGCTGCGCCTGGCCAAAGCCCGGGCCAGGCTTCATGCCCATCTCGCCGAGACTCTTCTGCAATTCGCCGAGCTGCTTGCCGAGCGCATCCTGCTGGGCGCGCAGCTGTTTCAGCGCCTCACGCAGCTGCTCGGCCGTCATCTGGTCGGAGGGCTGCTGGCCTTCCTTGCCTTGCTGGCCCTGCTGCTGATCCTGAGGCTCGCCGTTCTCTCCGGGGTTCATCTCGTCGAGCAGCGGATCGTTCTCGCCCATATCAGACTCACCGCGCTGCATGCGGTCCCTGAGCTGTTGGTCGAGCCGGAAGGTCTGTTCCATCAGCTTCTGTTGGTCGCGCAGGATCTCGCCGAGCTTGTCGATCTGCTTGCGGGCCTCGCTGTTTTCCTGACTCTGCTGGCCGCGCTGCGGACGGCCCGCCTGCAGGTTGTTCATCATCCGCTGCAATTCCGACAGCATCTGCTGGGCGGCGTCACGATTGCCGGAGCGGGCGAGATTCTCGATCTGGTCCATCATCCGTTCCAGATCCTGCTGACGCAGGATATTCTGCGCGTTCTGGTTCGGCTGCATCGGCGCGTTCTGCATGCGTCGGGCGAGCTCGGTCATATAGTCCTGCATCGCCTTGCGCAGTTCGTCCATCAGCTTCTTGATCTCCGCGTCCGGGGCGTTGCGATCCAACGCGTCGGCGAGGTTCTGCTGGGCTTCGCGCAGCTTGCGCTCGGCAAGCGAAAGATCGCCGTCCTCCATGCCGAGGGCGATCTCCCACAGATACTGGGCCGTATCCTTCAGCGCATCTTCGCCCCTTGCGAGCTTCATGCGCGCCAGGGCGGATTCCAAGAGCAGGTAGTTGGTGAGCTTGGGGATCGTCTCCTCGGGGCGGATGGTCAACGCCTCGTTCAGCGCGATCGCCTGCGGCATCTTGCGCGTATCGAGCGCGAAAACCTGCCGCTCTTCGGCGACGGCCGCGGCAAGCGGCTCGTTGAACGGCCGCGACGGCAGCGCCATCTCATACGGCGGGCTGCGGCCGGTCTGGCCGGCGGCATCCTTGGCGACGAGCGTGATGCGCACGCGCTTGCCGGCAAGCGGATGTTCGGTCAGGTTCCGGCTGGTCACACCCTTGGCGTCGCGGGCGTTCCGGCGGGGAATATCCAGCCGGTATTCCGGCAGCGGATAGAGCGGCGTTGCCGTCGGATCGGTTTCGACGGGAACGATCTCCGCATGCGCCTCCTGGACCCCGTAATCGTCCTTGACCGTGAAGGCGATTTCAAGCGCGCCGTTGACGCTGCGCTTCGGCAGGCCGTCGAAGGCAATTTCTGGCGCCTTGTCGGGGAGCACCTCGAAGCTCCAGCGCCGGCCGTTGACCTCAAGTGCACCGTTCTCCTGGAGCTTCATCATATGCGTCTGCGCGACGAGAGCCTGGCTGGCAGGTGCCGCCGTCGGCTGCTCGCTTCCGGATGCCGCCGTCTGCTGCGGTTTGGTATCCGCCTGTACTGATATATCCTGCGCCTCGCCGTTCGCCTTGCGGAACACGACTTTTTCAGCCGTCTTTCCGCCGCTGACCCGTACGGTAAGGCCCGAAAACTGCGGAATGCCGATCGGCGCCTGCTCGCTGCCGTCAGCCGTCAGATAGATCGGGGCGCGGCCGGTATAGGAAGGCGGCGTCACCCAGGCGTCGATGCGCACCGCCGGATCGCTGACCACTTGCTCGGGTGCTGCCTGCAATGCGTCGCGGATCGAGCCGCCGTTGATCGACAGCGAATAACCGAAGGCCGTGACGAGCAGCAGCGCCGGGACGGCGCGTAGCGCGAAACGGTCATGCGCGGCGATATCAGGCCGCGGCAGTCCGGCATCGAGTGCTGCGATCTTTTCGGCCATGCGCGTCTGGTGCTCGCGCCAGAGCGCTCGGGCGAAGGGCGTATCGAAGGCCGGCTCGTCTTCCTGGACGGTGACCGGCTGGTGCGGCAGGCCGTTGCGCTCCTCCAGCATGCGGTCGGCTTCTGCGATCCTCGGCCAGCGCAGGGTGCGGAAGGGGAGGAGCGAGACGAGAAAAGCACCGGCAAAGGCGATGAGCAGCAGGATGCGTAGCCAGTCCGGCACGCTGCGGAAGAGACCGAACCACGAGGCGGAGAGATAAAAGGCAATGACGGATAGTACCGGCATCAGAGGCGGCAGCAGCTGCTCGAAAAAGAGCACGATGCGCGCCAGCAGGCGTTTCGTCGTCACCAGCCGGGCAAGCGAGGGCCGGAACGCAAATGCACCTTTCTTCTGCCTCGAGGGGCTTGTCATCGGTCCGGTCTCCGCGATCTGGCGTTCTGGAACAGAGGGCGCTTCCGGCGATTGCAGGGCAATACGCTCATGAACGAAAGGATAACACTCTTTGTGGCGAAGGCGAGGGCGAGCGGCCAGTAATACTGGCTTTTCACGGTTATTCGCCAAAAAGTGATGCGACTTAAAGCGCGTCGCGATCTTTCGGATTGCTTCGCGCGCTTTAGGTCTTTGTTTTACCCATGTCGTTATCGGAAAACCGCCGCGCACTTTTGCGCGACATGCTTAGAAGCGCCGTGCGTCCTTTCGGACGCACAAAGGACGCTCTAACTCTTTCAATGCTCGCATCGTGCTTTCCGAAAATCGTCCGATTTTCGGGCCGATGCGCTAGTCGAGCCAGGCCGGAACGGAATCGAGGCTGATCAGTTCGGCATAGGTTCTGCGCGGTCGAATCGTATGGAAATCGCTGCCCCTGACCAGAACTTCGGGCACCAGCAGGCGGCTGTTATAAGTGCCGGCCTGGACCGCACCGTAGGCGCCGGCAGTGCTGACGGCCATCAGGTCGCCGGGCTTCGGCATCGCCATCTCGCGGTCGAGCGCCAGATAATCGCCGGTCTCGCAAACGGGGCCGACCACGTCGGCGCGGATGCGGGGGGCGTTGGCCGCTGAAATTGTTACCGGCCGGATCTCGTGATAGGCCTCGTAGAGCGTCGGGCGGATGAGGTCGTTCATCGCGCCGTCGACGATGACGAAGGTCTTTTCGCCGCCATCCTTCACATAGAGGACTTCGGTCACGAGGATACCGGCATTGCCAACGATCAGGCGGCCGGGCTCGGTGATGATCTTGCAGTCCAAGCCGCGCAGCTGGTTCTTGACGATTGCCGCATAGGCATCCGGCAGCGGCGGCGGATTGTTGTCGTCCTTGTAGGGGATGCCGAGGCCGCCGCCGATATCGACGTGGTGGATGGTGTGGCCGTCGGCGCGGAGCGTCGCGACAAGGTCGTGCAACAACTTGAAGGCGTCGTCGAAGGGCTGCAGTTCCGTGATCTGACTGCCAATATGCATGTCGATGCCGGTAACCTCGATGCCCGGCAGCTTGGCGGCATGGGCATAGATGGCGCGGGCGCGCTCCCAGGAGATGCCGAACTTGTTTTCCTTCTTGCCGGTCGAGATCTTGGAATGCGTCTTCGCATCGACATCCGGGTTGATGCGGAAGGAGACCGGCGCTTTCTTGCCCGCGCTGACGGCGCGCTGATTGAGGATCTCGAGCTCGGGCTCGGATTCGACGTTGAAGCAGTAGATGCCGGCCTCAAGCGCAAAATCCATCTCGGACGGCGTCTTGCCGACACCTGAGAACATGATGCGGCTCGCCGGAATATCGGCGGCAAGCGCGCGGCGCAGCTCGCCTTCCGAGACGACATCGATGCCGGCGCCGAGGCGGCCCAGCGTCTTCAGCACCGCCTGGTTCGAATTCGCCTTCATCGCATAACAGACCATGGAGTCCATGTCGGCGAACGCTTCCGAAAAGACGCGGTAGTGGCGTTCCAGCGTCGCGGTGGAATAGACGTAGAAAGGTGTGCCGACCGCCTTGGCGATCTCGGGAACGGGAACGTTCTCGGCATGGAGGACGCCGTCACGGTACTCGAAATGGTTCACGGGCTTATGCCTTAAAGAAGGGGATCGAGAAGGAAGGGCTTGTCGACAGTTCCCGGCTGTTTCGTCGGCTTGGAAACGTCGCCTTCCTTGGTTGCCGCAGCACTCGGCGGATCGAGGTCGCCCTTGCGCCCGCATCCGGCAACGGCAAGGCCGATGACGGCGAGAACCGCCGTCAGGCGGATGAGATGCGGCAAGCTCTTCATGGATATCCTCTTCTGCGGCATGTGCTGGCATCATTCATATCGAATGATGGACATCTTCATAGCGAAGTTTATCCGCCTTGTGCACCCTGATTGTTGGACGGTCTTTCCACCTGCAGGAAGGGTGTGGCGGCTCTTCGCCACGCCTGATATCTCTTAGTTGCGGGCGCGCCAGAAGGCGATCTGCCTGCGCACTTCGGACGGTGCCGTGCCGCCGAAGCTCTTGCGGCTGGCGACCGAGGCCTCGACGGTCAGCACGTCGTAGACCTTGTCGGTGATGTCGGGGTGGATCACCTGCAGATCGGAAAGCGGAAGTTCGGCAAGGTCGCAGCCCTTGCTTTCGGCGAGTGCTACGGCGCGGCCGGTCACGTGATGGGCATCGCGGAAGGGGAGGCCGGCTTCGCGCACCAGCCAGTCGGCAAGATCGGTCGCCGTCGAATAGCCGGAGCCGGCCGCCGCCTTCATGCGCGCGGTGTTGACGGTCATGTCGCGCACCATGCCGGTCATGGCAGCGATTGCCAGTTCCAGGCTCTCGGCTGCGTCGAAGACCTGTTCCTTGTCTTCCTGCATGTCCTTGGAATAGGCGAGCGGCAGACCCTTCATGATCGTCAACAGCGCCACCAGCGAGCCGTTGATGCGGCCGGTCTTGGCGCGCACCAGTTCAGCGGCATCCGGATTCTTCTTCTGCGGCATGATCGACGAGCCGGTCGAGAAGGCGTCGGAGAGACGCACGAATCCGAATTGCGGGGTCGACCAAATGACGATCTCTTCTGCCAGACGCGACAGGTGCATGCCCGCAATCGCCGCGATCGACAGGAATTCGATGGCGAAATCGCGGTCGGAGACCGTATCGATGGAGTTGCGGGTCGGCTCGCGGAAACCGAGCGCCTTGGCTGTCATGTGGCGGTCGATCGGATAGCCGGTGCCGGCAAGGGCTGCGGCGCCGATGGGGCTTTCATCCAGATGCTCGATGGCGTGGCGCACGCGCGAGCGATCGCGGCCGAACATTTCGACATAGGCCATGCAGTGATGGCCGAAGGTAACGGGCTGGGCGGTCTGCAGATGGGTGAAGCCCGGCATGACGCTTTCGGCATGTTCTTCGGCGCGGTCGAGGAAGGCCGCGATCAGGCCGGTCAGCATCTGCTCGGTCTTCTGCAGCTCTTCCTTCACCCAGAGGCGGAAGTCGAGCGCCACCTGATCATTGCGCGAGCGGGCGGTGTGCAGGCGGCCGGCCGCCGGTCCGATCAGCGTCGCCAGGCGTGCCTCGACATTCATGTGGATGTCTTCGAGCTGACGCGAGAATTCGAAATTGCCGCTTTCGATTTCTGACAGGATCGTGTTTAGCCCGTGAACGATCTTGTCCTTATCGTCTGATGAAATGATCGCCTGATGGGCAAGCATGGTCGCGTGGGCGATCGAACCGCGGATGTCCTGGGCGAATAGCTTCTTGTCGAAACCGATCGAGGCATTTATCTCCTCCATGATCGCGTCCGGGCCGGAGGCGAAGCGCCCACCCCACATCTGGTTGGAGGATTTGGTGTCCGTGTTGTTCTCGGCCATGGAAGATGCCCGTCCTGGAGAATGAAATGACGACGAAAAAACCCTTCGGCCTGCCGTCCGGAAAATTGATCGCAATCGCCGCCGTCGCAGGTGTCGTTGCAGGTGCGGCAGCGGTATACGTGAAGGAGAAGGGAATTGGCAATGGGATCGGCAGCAGCGCTTCGGCCGAATGCTCGCTGGCGAAGGAGCGTGCTGCCAATCTGGCACCGCTCATGAAGGGGCAGGTGGCCGCCATGGTTGCCGCCACCGAGCCGCGCAAGCTGACGGCGGTTTCCTTCAACGGGCCGGATGGCAAGCCGCTGACGCTCGATCATTTCGCCGGCAAGACCGTGCTTCTCAATCTCTGGGCCACCTGGTGCGTGCCCTGCCGCGAGGAAATGCCGGCGCTGAACGCACTCGAAAAGGAGATGGGTAGCGACAGGTTCCAGGTCGTGCCGGTCAATATCGACACCGGCGACGATGAGAAGCCGAAGACGTTCCTGACTGAAACCGGCGTCGATGCGCTGCAGCTCTACCGCGACAATACGATCGGCGTGTTCAACAGCCTGAAGAAGGAAGGCCTTGCCTTCGGCCTTCCGGTGACGCTGCTGCTCAACGACAAGGGCTGCCTGATCTCCGCCATGAACGGCCCGGCCGCGTGGGATAGCGAAGACGCGAAGGCGCTAATCAAGGGTGCGATCGGGTCGTAACGACGTTGATCAGGAGTCCCCATCTCCTCTCATGAGAAAGACGCCGGCGATTCCGATAAGGACGCAGCATTGCAGCAGGAACATGGGTGTTTCGGTCGACATGGCGTTTCCTCCCGTTCCCGGCAAAGAAAGCATTTAGCGGGCGCTCGGTCTATTCGCCCTTTCAGGTGATGGCCGCTTACCGCGTCGGGACCGGCACTTCGCCACGATAGTCATAGAAGCCGCGGCCGGACTTGCGTCCGAGCCAGCCGGCTTCGACATATTTTACCAGCAGCGGGCAGGGACGATATTTCGAATCCGCCAGGCCGTCATGCAGCACCTGCATGATCGAGAGGCAGGTGTCGAGGCCGATGAAATCGGCAAGCTGCAGCGGTCCCATCGGGTGGTTGGCGCCGAGCTTCATCGCCGTATCGATGGCGTCGACCGTGCCGACGCCTTCATAGAGCGTGTAGATCGCTTCGTTGATCATCGGCAGCAGGATGCGGTTGACGATGAAGGCAGGGAAATCCTCGGCGACGGTGATGGTCTTTTCCAGAGTTCCGACGAATTCCTTGGCGGCGGAAAAGGTCTTCTCGTCGGTCGCGATGCCGCGCACCAGTTCGACCAGCTTCATCACCGGCACCGGGTTCATGAAATGTATGCCCATGAAGCGCTCGGGGCGGTCGGTGGCGGCAGCAAGCCGGGTGATAGACAGGGAAGAGGTGTTGGTGGCAAGCAGTGCTTCCGGCTTCAGGACCGGACAGACCTGCGTATAGATCTTGCGCTTGACCGTTTCATCCTCGGTGGCGGCCTCGATGACGAGATCGGAGGGGGCGAGATCATTGACATCGGACGAGCCTGTGATGAGCGACAAGGTCGACTTGCGCTCCTCTTCGGTCATCTTGCCGTTCGTCACCAGGCGGGCCAGGTTGCCGTTGATGGTGGCAAGGCCAGATTCGATGCGGTCCTGCGAGAGATCGTAGATGTGAACCCTGTAACCTGCGGCGGCCGAAACATGCGCGATGCCGCAGCCCATCTGACCGGCACCGATAATACCAATATTCTTCAACACCGCATTCATCTCCAAACCCCCGCACGGCATTCGCCCCCGCGCCGCCGCATTTTTCTAGCAATACTGCCGGACGAAGGATCGCCCGGCAGCAGTAGTAGCCCGATAAAAGATAATTTTCCAGTCATTCGCAAGTGCGAAAGAAAAGCATTTGGCGCGGTCAGAGCGCCTTTTGCAATTCCGGCAGGGCGTCGAAGAGATCGGCGACCAATCCGTAGTCGGCGACCTGGAAGATCGGCGCCTCCTCGTCCTTGTTGATGGCGACGATCACCTTCGAATCCTTCATGCCGGCCAGATGTTGGATGGCGCCTGAAATGCCGCAGGCAATATAGAGCTGCGGCGCCACCACCTTGCCGGTCTGGCCGACCTGCCAGTCGTTCGGCGCATAACCGGCATCGACAGCGGCACGCGATGCACCGACGGCAGCACCGAGCTTATCGGCGAGCGGCAGGATGACCTCCCTGAACTTCTCGGCAGAGCCGAGTGCCCGGCCGCCGGAGATGATGATCTTCGCAGACGTCAGTTCCGGACGGTCGGAGGCCGACAGCGCGTCCCTGACGAAGGTCGACAGCCCCGGATCGGAAACCGCCGGGATCGCCTCGACGGTGGCCGAGCCACCTTCCGGTGCAGAGGCAAAGGATGCGGTGCGCACGGTGATTACCTTTTTGGCATCGGTCGCCTGCACCGTCTGGATGGCATTGCCGGCATAGATCGGCCGTTTGAAGGTGTCAGCAGAGATCACCTCGATGATCTCCGAGACCTGGGCGACATCGAGCAGGGCTGCCACCCGCGGCAGCACGTTCTTGCCGACCGAGGTGGCGGCCGAGATGATCGTGTCGTAGCTTCCCGCCAGCGAGACGATCAGATCGGCCAGCGGCTCGGCGAGATTATTGGCGAGTTCGTCGCTTTCGGCGAGCAGCACCTTGGAGACGCCGGCAAGCTTGGCGGCGGCATCGGCAGCGGGTTTGGCAGCCTTGCCGGCGACCAGCACATGCACGTCGCCGCCGATCTTGGTTGCGGCCGTCAACGTCTTGGCGGTCTGGTCGGACAGGCTTGCATTGTCGTGGTCAGCCAGAAGAAGAATGGTCATGATGATGGTTCCTGTTCCAACCTGATTACAGCACGCCGGCTTCGTTTTTGAGCTTGTCGATGAGTTCGGCGACCGACTTGACCTTGACGCCGGCCTTGCGGCCCGACGGCTCCTCGGTCTTCAGGACCTTGAGGCGCGGCGTGGTCGAGATGCCGAAATCATCAGGGCTCTTCTTGTCGAGAGGCTTCTTCTTCGCCTTCATGATATTCGGCAGCGAGGCATAACGCGGTTCGTTCAAGCGCAGATCCGTGGTGACCACCGCCGGCAGCTTGATCTCGATCGTCTGCAGGCCGCCATCGACCTCGCGGGTCACCTGAGCCTTGCCATCGCCGATCTCGATCTTCGAGGCGAAGGTCGCCTGGGGCATGCCCAGCAGCGCCGCCAGCATCTGGCCGGTCTGGTTGCTGTCGTCATCGATCGCCTGCTTGCCGACGATGATCAGCCCGGGCTGTTCGGCATCGGCCACAGCCTTGAGGATCTTGGCGACGGTGAGCGGCTCGATTTGATCGTCGGTCTCGACCAGGATCGCCCGGTCGGCACCCATGGCAAGTGCGGTGCGCAGCGTCTCCTCGGCCTTGGCAGGACCGATCGAAACGACCACCACTTCCTCAGCCTTGCCGGCTTCCTTCAGCCGCAGCGCCTCTTCCACCGAGATCTCGTCGAACGGGTTCATCGACATCTTCACATTGGCAAGCTCGACACCCGTGCCATCCGGCTTCACCCGGATCTTCACGTTGTAGTCGACAACCCGTTTGACTGGGACGAGTATCTTCATGGGGTCCTTCCTTCAGGAGAAACTGGCTTCAGAGGCTTTTTAGAAAATGCGCGCTTGGGCGCCGCTCCGATTGTCGAATGGCGACATGGATACGCGTTTTTCCTCCAATTTCAACGCTTCCATGACGCCGACAGGCAATTTGCCTCGGCAATATATGGACGTTTACGTTCACGTCAATATTGTCGTCAGCGACGGCCCCAGGGAAATCGCTGTGCCGTCCGCCCGTCCGTGCCGGCTGCGATGGCCGGGCCGGCGCCTGGGTCGTTTCTGACGGCGCGGGGCGTGACGATCTGCCGGTCGAAGAGCGGCACACCCGGCCGGCGCAACACGAGGATCAGGAAAGCCCCGGCAAGGATGCCGCCGACATGCGCGCCCCAGGAAACGTCGCCGTCAGGTGCGATCGCCAGCATGAAGAATTGCTGTCCTATCCACAAAAGCAGCGGCACGAAGGCCGGCAGGGGCAACGGCACACGGAAAAACACCAGCACCCAGACCCTGACGCGTGGATGCAGCAAGACATAGGCGGCAACGACGCCGGAGACCGCCCCCGATGCGCCGACCAGCGGCGCTTCCGAGGTCATGGTCAGCAGGCCGTGGCAAAGCGCGCCGGCGGCGGCGCAAACGAGATAGAAAATCAGGAAGCGCAGATGTCCCATCGCATCCTCGACGTTGTCGCCGAAGACCCAGAGGAAGATCATGTTGCCGGCCAGATGCCAGAAGCCGGTGTGGACGAAGGCATAGGTGAGGTAGGTCAGCGGTTCCGGCACGATTTCGAGTCCCTGCGCCAGCATCGCATGGCCGAAGGCAATCGCCGGGATGTAGCCGAGCCCGACGGTCGTCGCCTGGGCTGCCTGTTCGCTCTCCAGGCTGGTCAAAAGCCAGACCGCGATATTCAGCGCGATCAGTGTGAGCGTCACCCACTGAACCTTGATATATTTCAGCGTATTGGCATCGTGAAGTGGTATGAACATAAAGGCCCCCCGGCGATCGTGATCGAGGCAAGCCTATCTGTTTTTTCCCGGAACCCAAAGTACATCTGCATGGCCCTGGTCATTTGCATGACGCGCGGCGACGAAGAGGAAATCGGAGAGGCGATTGACGTATTTCATCGCCGGCTCGCCGACGATTTCGCCGTCGGTGCGGGCAAGCGCGACCATCAAACGCTCGGCGCGCCGCGCAATCGTGCGGGCAAGATGCAGATGGGCGGCAGCCGGGCTGCCGCCTGGCAGGATGAAGGATTTCAGCGGCTCCAGCCCGGCGTTCAGCCGGTCGATATCGTGCTCGACACGGTCGACCTGCGTCTCGGCGATCCGTAGCGGCTCGTAGGTCGGTGGCTCACCGGTGTCAGGGGTGGCGAGATCGGCGCCGAGATCGAAGAGATCGTTCTGGATCGACATCAGCATGGCATCGAGTTCGGGCAAGCCGGCCGTGTGCAGCCGCGCCAGGCCGATCGCGGAATTGGCCTCATCGATCGTGCCGTAGGCCTCGACGCGCAGATCGTCTTTTCGCCGGCGCGGGCCGGAAACCAGCCCGGTCGTGCCGTCATCGCCTGTTTTCGTGTAGATCTTGTTGAGCTTGACCATGGTTTCCCCCTTGAAGTCCGGTCAGGTCGGGCGGCCGCCGCCGGTCAGCCAGAGCGTCAGCATGATCAGGACGACGGCGATCGCCTGCAACAGCACACGAAGCTGCATCAGTTTGTTGGAACGGTTGGCATCGCCGCCCTTCATCATGTTGAAGAGACCGCGGATCAGGACGAGGGCGACGACGCCCATGACGATGATTGCGAGGATATAGGTGACCGTGGACATAGCGTTCTGCTTTCTCAGTCAGTCCGTCCAGCGCATCAGGCGATAGAAGAGGTCTGCCGGAAGCAGCCGCTTCAGGAACATGCCCTGCTTAGCCGGAGTCGTTACAGGATAATGTGGCCTCGGATTTTTCGAGTTCAATGCGTGTTTCAACACGGAATAGACCGCTTCCGGGCCGAGCTTATGGCGGTTGACCGGCCCCGATCCGTCGAGTCTCGCCAGTTGTCTGGTGTAATCGACCGCGTGCGGCGAATTCTCGAGATCGATATGCTCCTTGATCTTGGCGAGCGCATTGGCGGTGAACCGCGTGGCGATCGGTCCCGGCTCGATCAGGCTGACATGGATGCCACTGCCCTGCAGCTCCATGCGCAGGGTGATGCTGAGACCTTCCAGCGCGAATTTGGAAGCGGTGTAGGCGCCGCGAAAGCGATAGGGGACGATGCCGAGGATCGACGAACATTGCACGATCCTCCCCTCTCCGCGTTTGCGCATCAGCGGAATGATCTGCCGCGTCAGCTCGTGCCAGCCGAAGAAATTCGCCTCGAACTGCGCGCGCAGCGTTGCCGTCGATAGATCCTCGACGGCGCCCGGCTGGCCGTAGGCGCCGTTATTGAAGAGCGCGTCGATACGACCGCCGCTGCGTTCCAGAACTGCGCCGACCAGGTCGGAAATCGTCTCGGTCCTGGCATAGTCCATCAGGAAGGCTTCGATGCCTTCCGCTTCCAACCCCTTGAGATCGTCCGGCTTGCGCACCGTCGCGAAGACACGCCAACCATCGGCTTTCAGCGCCCGTGCGCAATGAGCGCCGATACCGGACGAACATCCGGTCACGACGATGGTGCGCTGCTCCGCCATGGAATGATTCCTGTACAAAATGGGACTCGTTTCCCATATTCGGCCAGAGGATACAATCTGGAAAGCCGGAGACGGAATGCTGAAGGTGCTGCGCACGATCTACGACGTGATCTATGACGCGATCTGTCACATGGTCGAGGACGACGGCTTCGCCATGGCAAGTCACGTGGCGCTGTCGAGCCTGCTTGCGGTTTTTCCCTTCCTGATCTTCGGCACGGCGCTTGCAAGCTTCCTCGGCGCCGATCAGTTTTCCTCGACCGCCATCCACCTGATCTTCGACACCTGGCCCGAGGCGATCGCCAAGCCGCTTGCCGACCAGGTGCTGCAGGTGCTGACCATTCCGCGCGGCGGGCTGCTGACGATCTCGGTGCTGGCGGCCGCCTATTTCGCCTCGAACGGCGTCGAGGCGCTGCGCATCTCGCTCAATCGCGCCTACCGGGTGCAGGAAACGCGGCCCTGGTATTTCACCCGTCTCGCCAGCCTGGGCTACGTGCTGATCGCAGTTATCATCTTCACGGCGATCAGCATTCTGCTCGTCGCCCTGCCGCTGGCGCTCGATTATTCCAGGAAGTGGTTTCCGCTGTTTGCCGATACGCTCGATATCGTCTTCAGCTGGCGCATCTATGGCACGCTGGTGGTTCTGACGGTCGGACTGCTGGTCATGCATCTCTGGCTGCCGGCCGGCAAGCGGCGGGTCTTCGACGTCATTCCCGGCGTCTTGCTGACGCTGCTTCTCTGGCTCGCCGGCGCGCTGATCTTTGCCTATTATCTCGCGACCTTCGCCAACTATACGGCAACCTATGCCGGTCTCGCCTCTGTCATGATCGTGCTGATCTTCCTCTACATGGTCGGCGTCATCTTCATCATCGGCGCGGAGATCAATGCGGCGCTGATCAAGTTCCGCGTCTTCCGGATGTTCTCCCACACGCTTTCGATCGTCGGCAGAGAGCGTGTCGAAAGGCAATCAGAGCCCGACAAGGCGGCGAACATCCGCCCCTGACATGCCCCGGGCACGCAATTCGCCAAGCCCGCTGTCGCCTTGGCTTTTCGAAAGCTTGCGGCCGTCGGCGTCGAGAACGAGACGATGATGGTGATAGACCGGCTGCGGCAGGCCGAGCAGCACCTGCAACAGCCGGTGCACCGATGTCGCGTGGAAGAGGTCGAGCCCACGCACGACGTGGGTGACGCCCTGCAGCGCATCGTCGATGACCACCGACAGATGATAGCTGGATGGCGCATCCGAGCGCGACAGGATGACGTCGCCCCAGACGTCGGGCTCGGCGGCGATCTCACCTGTCCTGCCGTCGCCGGTTTCCGTCCAGAACAGCAGCTCGCCGATCAGGTCGAGCGCTTTGCGCATATCGAGTCGCCAGGCATGTTTCTTCCCCGAGGTCAGCATGTCTCGCCATTCGTCTGCCGGACGCTCGCGATCAATTGCGGGATAATGCGGAGTGCCGTCGGGATCGCGCGGCCAGGGTTCACCCGCTGCCTCGTAGGCAACGATGCGCGCCTTCACCTCGCCGCGCGTCAGAAAGGCCGGATAGACCAGCCCGCGCTCGATCAGCGTGTGCAACGCCGCCTGATATTCGGGGAAATGTTCCGACTGGCGCCGCACCGGGCTCTCCCAGCTGATATCAAGCCATTCGAGATCCCTATGAATGCCGGCCTCGAACTCAGGTGTGCAGCGCGCCTGGTCGATATCCTCGATGCGCAGCAGCAGGCGGCCTTGTTCGGCCTCCGCCATGTCGCGGTTCAGCAGGGCCGAGAGGGCATGTCCGAGATGCAGCGGTCCGTTGGGGCTCGGCGCAAAACGAAAGACGGGTTTTTGACGCTCACTCGTGGTCATGCTTTCTTCTGCCATGGATTCGGTTTTTGAACCACTGCGAGGCAAAGTGCAGATCATCCGCAACGAAGACGATGTCAGGCAGGGGCTCGAAGCGTTGCTTCGCCTCGATCCGCGCCTTGCGCCGATCGTCGCGGAGGCCGGGCCCATTCCGCTGCGATTGCGCGAGCCCGGCTTTGCCGGCCTTGCCCATATCATCGTCTCGCAGATGGTGTCGCGCGCCAGCGCCGACGCGATCTGGCGGCGCATGCTGCCGGCGGACGGTTCGCTGACGGCCGAAGGTTACGCACTGCTTCACGCCGAGGCATGGCGCGAATTCGGCCTGTCACGCGCCAAGGCCGAGACGCTGTCGCGGATCGCCGAAGCGGTCACCTCCGGCCGCCTCGATCTCTCCGGGCTCTGCCTGAAGCTGCCGGGCGAAGCGCTTGGCGAACTGACGGCGTTGAAGGGCGTCGGGCCATGGACAGCAGAGGTCTATCTGATGTTTTGCGGCGGCCATGCCGATGTTTTCCCGGCCGGCGATGTCGCGCTGCAGAATGCCGTCGGGGCGGCATTCGGTCTTGCGGCACGGCCGCAGGCGAAGGCGCTTGCTGAGCTTTCGGAAGTCTGGTCGCCGTGGCGCTCGGTGGCGGCACGGCTTTTCTGGGCCTACTACGCCACGAAGATGCGCCGTGACATGGTGCCGATCGGCTGATCGGCAACACTCTTCAAATTGCCTTTATCCTCTGAATTTATTGGACTTCACAATCCTGTAACAACCGGCCTAATATACAGGTGCAGATGCCGAATCGATCAGGAGAGTCCCTTGACGATTGCAGTCTCCCCACAGGCCCTGCCGGCGCTCGTCCTGAACGCTGACTACCGGCCGCTGAGTTATTACCCCTTGTCGTTGTGGTCCTGGCAGGACGCGATCAAGGCGGTATTTCTCGACCGTGTGAACATCATAGCAGAGTATGAACATTCGGTTTCTTCGCCGAGCTTTTCGATGCGTCTTCCGAGTGTCGTGTGCCTGAAGACTTACGTTCAGCCGTCCCGCAATCCCGCTTTCACCCGGTTCAACGTGTTCCTGCGCGACCGGTTCGAGTGCCAGTATTGCGGCGCCCATGACGACCTGACCTTCGACCACGTCACCCCGCGCGCCCATGGCGGCGAGACCACCTGGGAAAATGTCGTGGCAGCCTGCTCGCCCTGCAATCTGCGCAAGGGCAGCAAGCTTCCGAAGCAGGCAGGCATGTTCCCGGCGCAGAAGCCCTATCAGCCGACGGTGCAGGATCTGCACAATAACGGCCGGCTGTTCCCGCCGAACTATCTGCATGAAAGCTGGCTCGACTATCTCTACTGGGATACCGAACTGCAGCCCTGATCGAACGGCCTACGCGTTGCGCGTCCTTTCAGACGCGCAACGGACGCTGCAGTGCTTGGATTGCTGGACAATTTTACGAGGCCGCCTTGCGAACGCCGACAAAGGCGAAGGCGGCGAGCAGGATTCCGGCAATCACATTCCAGCCCGCAAAAGACAGGCCGAGCACCCGCAGCGCCGCATCGGTGCAGGACGGGCCCTTGATGGTGTTGAGCTCACCAAGCAGATCGCCGGCATTGGTCGTCATGCTGCTTGCCGTCGTCGAGCAGGTGGCCGGGCCCGGCCAGAAGTGCCATTCGACGCCGGCGTGATAAACACCCATGCCTGCCGTCACCAGCATCAGCATGCCGGCCGCGAGAATGAGCGCCCGGGTGATCCAGTTCGGCAGGCCGACGAGCTCGGATATCGCGGCCAGGATCGCGATCGGGATGGCGTAATAATAGGGCTGGCGCTGCAACAGGCAGAGCGCGCAGGGAATATAGCCGCCGATATACTGGAAGCCGAGCGCGGTGCCGACCGCCGCCGCCATGCCGATGGCGAGCAACAGGGAATAGATAAAGCCGGGGCGGGCGAGCGGCGAGGAAGTGGCAGTCATGGCGGAACTCCGCGACGTTGGTAGAGCATGAGATGCGAAAGCAGATTTCAGGCCTATTCGGCTAAAAATCATTCTCGCCTAGTGCGCGAGATAGCGGTAGGCGGGATATAACACGATCACGGCGGCGGCACCGATACCGACGATCTGGCCGAGCCGCTTTTCGATGAAATCACGGATCGGCTCGCCGTAGCGGCGCAACAGCCAGGCGAGGAAGAGGAAACGCGCGCCGCGCGCGACGATCGCTGAGACGATGAAAAGCCCCAGATTGACGTGGATGACGCCGGATAGGATGGTGACGATCTTGATCGGCGGCAGATGCGCAAGACCCGAGGTGACGAGCAGCAGCAGGATCCACTCGTAGGTGACATAGGCCTTCATCTGCTCGAAGGCTTCGAACTTGCCGTAGAATTCCAGGATCGGCCGCGCCACCGTCTCATAGGCGTAATAGCCGAGCGCCCAGCCGGCGATGCCGCCGAGCACGGAGGCGACGGTTGCAATCAACGCATAGCGATAGGAGCGTTCCGGCCTGGCAAGCGCCATCGGCAGAAAGAGTACATCGGCGGGGACGAGAAAGACGGAGCTTTCGACGAAGGCGATGACGGCGAGCCAGACTTCGGCCGATTTGCGCGAGGCCAAAGACATGGTCCAGTCGTAAAGTCTGCGGAGCATTCCGTTTCCTTCCTGTTGCAGTGCAAAAGAGCTTTAGGGGCCGTGCGCGGCGCTGTAAATGCTCGCCCGTGTCCTTCCTGCCACCGCCGTCCAAAAATTTTCGTGATGCGGGGTATCGGCGCCTCTCCCAAGATTTCACGGGATTGCGAATCGGCCATTCTGCGGCAAGCTAATTGGGGTCGACGTGCAGGGTGGCAAGAGAATGTTCAAAGTGATTGAAGGCGGCCTTGGGCAGGCGGCGCAAATGGATGACTGGTCCGAAGAGCGGCGCGGACCAAGCAAAGACGACGTGCGCCGGGAGGCTGCGCGGCGGATCAGCGAGAGCGGTTATAACATGTCCCGCATCCGGGAATTCGCGACCGGCGTGCCGATGCTGGCACCTCTTAAATACTTGTCGCTGCAGATCGATTTCGCAGCCGAGACATTGTCGCGGCTCGATCCGATCCCGGAGGATTTCCGCTCCGATGGCTATTGGCCGGCGGGCTGAAGCAATCACGGTAGCGTGATTGCCGCTGAAAGGAGTGATGTTGTGTCAGGACAGGTCCATCGACTTTTCCCATTGCTGACGCAGGACGTTCATTTCCGTTCGCTTCTGGGCCATTTCGCTAACCGCGGCGCGCAGATGTGGATGGTGCGACATGAACATATTGAAGTCGCGCCGTTCGAGCACCTCGAACTGGCAGAAGTCGACGGCGATGACGTCGGCTGTGCGCCGTCCGCCGGTCAGTAGCGCCATTTCCCCGAAAAAGGCTCCCGGCTCCAGGCGGATCGCGCCACTGGCGAGCCGCACTTCCACCGCGCCGGAGGAGATGAAATACATGCTATCGCCCCGGTCGCCGCGGCGGATGACGCGTTCGCCGGGCGGTGCGGATTTCGCCTTGAAGAGCAGCAGCAGCTCCTCCTGCGCGTCCTCGTCGACCTCGGAGAACAGCGGGAACGTCTCGATGAGCTGCTGCATCTTCAGTTGATGCTGGCGCTCGCGCTCTTCGCCGAGCGCCCTGATCTTTTCCAGTTCTTTGCCGAGCGCCTTCTGCCTGCTCCTGCCGTAGCTTTCCCAGAGGGAGGGCCATTTCGAATGGATGTATTTCTTCAGGCCGTCGGTCGCGAAGATCACGATTGGGTTGAGCGTGATCGACAGGATCGCGGCAGCCAGGATCAGATCCTGGCCCTCATGCGGCAGGAGCCCGAGTGAGACGCCGAGACCGGCGAGGATGAAGGAAAACTCGCCGATCTGGGCAAGGCCGCCTGCCAATGTCAGCCCCATGCTGATCGGATATCTGAGCAGGATGACAATGAGGAAGGTGATGATGCCCTTGCCCAGGATCACGAGCGCCAGTGCGCCGATCACGGCCAGCGGCTGGCGCACCAGGATCGAGGGATCGAAAAGCATGCCGACGGAGACGAAGAACAGCACGGAGAAGGCATTCTGCAACGGCAGCGAGTCGGCCGCCGCCCTGTGGCTGAGCTGGGATTCGCTCATGACAACACCGGCGAAAAATGCGCCGAGCGCAAAGGAGACGCCGAAGATCGCCGCCGAACCGAAGGCGATGCCGAGTGCGATCGCCAGCACCGTCAGCGTAAAGAGTTCGCGCGAGCCGGTGCGGGCGATCATCGTCAGCAGCCAGGGCACGATGCGAGGGCCGAGGAAGATCGCCATGGCGGCGAAAGCCGCCACCTTCAGCAGCGTCAGCCCGATCGTCAGCATCAGTGGCAGGTCGCCGAGGCCGTGATTGGTCGTATCGGCGGCGTTACCACCCAGAAGCTCTGCCAGCGCCGGCAGCAGCACCAGCGCCAGCACCATTACCAGATCCTCGACGATCAGCCAGCCGACGGCGACGCGTCCGCTTGCCGCGTTGACGAGATTGCGCTCCTCCAGCGCCTTCAGGAGCACGACGGTACTCGCCACCGAGAGGCTGAGGCCGAGGACGATGCCGGCGCCGAGGCTCCAGCCCCAGAGTTTGCAAAGGCCGATGCCCAACAGGGTGGCGAGGATAATCCGCCCGATTGCGCCAGGCACGGCGATGCCGCGCACGGCAAGCAGGTCGGAGGCGGAAAAATGCAGGCCGACGCCAAACATCAGAAGAATGACGCCCATCTCGGCGAGCTGGCTGGCAAGGGCGGTATCGGCGACAAAGCCCGGCGTGAACGGCCCCATCAGGATGCCCGCCATCAGGTAACCGACCAGTGGCGGCAGCCGAAGCCGGTCGGCGGCATAGCCCAGGACCGCCGCGAAAACGAAACTGACGGCGACCGTCGCGATAAGTCCTACTTCCTGATGCACGTCCGCCCTCTCTGGTGATAGCGGCGGCCACTTTGGACGAAGCGCAAGCAAAATTAAACAGTTGATTTGGATGACCGGCTACTGTTCGGGGCCCTTCGCTCTCATTTTGGCGGGTAGGATAGAATAATGCTGCAATTCCAAATGTTAAAGCGTCCTTCTCAGGTCTAAAAAGATGCGTTGCGTTGTAGGCACGGCCCTCGTGCGCGGCACGGTCGGGCCGTCACCGATGTTGGAACCACTTGTGTCTTGCCTCGTTGCCCTTTCATCAAGAAAGGAGAACGACATGCGAAAGATGATCTTGAACTGTACTGTGGCGGCCCTTGCCGTCTGCTCGTTTGCTGCGCCTGTTCTTGCCGACAGCGTCTATGTCAGGGAGCGTTCCTATGACGACGGCTATCGTCACGAGCGGGTACGACCCGGTATCACCATCAGCGAGCGTGGCGTCACTTTTGGTGCCGTGCGCGAACGTGAGCATCGCCGCTATCGCGATAATGGCTGCGAAACCAGGAGCGTCACCCGACAGACCGACGAGGGCGAGGTCACCAAGACGGTCCGGCGCTGCAATTAACGAAAAAATGTGCGATAAGGACGAAGCCCGGTTCCGACGAGCCGGGATTTCGCCTTTTGTGGCACGAATATTTCAATGCAGTGGTGAAAGTCGTCTGTCGGTGTTATGAGCACGCCTTTGGTAACAGCGCGTTCCCAGCGCAAACACCGCCCGCACAGGATCTTTTAGTATGATTGAGCTTACGCCGTCCCAGATCGCCGCACTTAAACTCGCCAGGGATGGAGACCTTTATCCTCAGCCAGCCAATAAATGGACGCACGAGAACGCGACGGTGACTTATGCAAAAACTGACCGGTGGAAAGAGCGACCTCAGAAAATAAAATCGGTCACTGCCAAGACGCTGGGCGAGTTGAAGGAGCCGGGTTTTCTGGAGCGGCGGCATCTGGATGACGACGCAACAAAAGACGTCTACGGCATCACGATGGCCGGCAAGATGTGGCTGCTGAAAAACAAGTAAGCTCCGCTTAGGCGCTGAGTATTTTCACAAGCCTCCCAGCCTAACGGGATATGACGGCCTCATATCCGACTTTTCGGGAGAGACTTGAGATCGCCGCCAAAGCGACCTGGCAAATAAAAATTCTATCGGGTACGGGCGGAGGTCGAGGCGGTGATGCAGTGTCGTCTTTCGCTAGCGCGCGGCCGCGGCCATCATCTCGCCCAAGCCTTCACAGCGTCTTTGGTTCGGAATTATGCGACTTCACGCGCCTGCTCGCAAAGCCATGCGCAGAGCTGCCGCGTCGCCTGGCGCGCGTCATTGGAGCGGATGAGCGCAAAATGCCAGGCTGGCCCGCTCAGCACGTAGGGGAACGGCGCGATCAACCGGCCCTCGGTCACAAGCGGCCGAAACAGCGACGGCGACAACAGCGCCACACCCACGCCTGCCAGCGCCGCATTGGCATCCAACTCGTGCGTGGGGTAATCGACCGCCAAAAAGCGCAAACCCTGCGGGGTCGCGCATTGAGCCTCCTTAAACCATTGCTGCCAATCAGGGTGCGGCAAAAGCGCGAAGTCAGCCAGCGCCTCCGGCGCGGCAAGTTTCCGCGTTCCAAGCAGGGAAGGCGACAGCATCGGCGTCACCTCTACGGGAGCGAGCCGATATTCTTCCAGCCCGGCCCATCCGCCGCGACCCGTCCTTATGGCGACGTCGAATGCGCCCGGATCACGTATTTCCGCCGAGACGTCGACCTCGATGACGGAAGCTTCTGGCGCAGGATAGCGCGCCAGACGCGGTGCAAGCCAGCGTGACGCAAAGGTCGGCGGCGCCGTGAGCCTGAGTGGCGGCGTCGCCGCCTGAAATTCTGCGAGCGCGTCACCGATCCCGGTTAATGCCTCCCGGACCCGATTTGCCAGAACGGAGGCGGCGGCCGTCGGGACCACTCGCCGACCGGCGCGCGTAAATAGCGGCTGACCGAGCTCAGCCTCCAGAGTGCGAATACGAAGGCTGACCGCCGCCGGTGTCAGAAACAAGCGATCGGCTGCGCGCGCGAAGCTGCCGGCTGAGACACAGGCTTCCAATACGCGCAGAGACTCTAAGGACGGTCGCATGATCAGCTTCCCTTCACGATCAATTTATCTTGCGGTGACGACAAGCAAAGCGCGTTTTGAAGGCGGAACGCTCTGGTGCAATTTGGAGGTAGCCAAGAATAGGAGATCTACTGTGTCCCTGCAATCTCAGCACCTGTTTACACTCTTCATCGCGCTTCATCCGACGCTGGAGCTTGGGCAGACGCCAGCCGGCGGCCGGCGCATTTTTCCTGTCTCGGGCGGATATTTCCAAGGGGAGCGCCTGAAAGGAGAAGTATCGCCGCTGATCGGATCGGATCTCCTGCTCGCTCGTGCCGACGGCACATTTCATCAAGATGTCCGGCTCCTCCTCGTCGCCGACGACGGGGGGCTCGTCCTCATGACTTATCGCGGCATAAGGCGTGCGTCACAGGCCGTCGACGAGCGTTTGGCGCGCGGCGAGACGGTCGACGCTTCGGAATATTATCTGCGCACGACACCGTATTTCGAGACCGCCGCGCCTGCTCACGCTTGGCTTAACAGCATTGTCGCGGTGGCAAAGGGCGGCAGGTGTCCGGGCGGTGTGGAATACGAAGTCTTTGAAGTACTGTGACCACGATATTGTCCTCGCCGCTCTCTCACATTGCGGGCGGGGGTTTCCCAGATCGTCCACGCGAGACGACGCAGTTCGCTTGCGTTGCTTGAACTATCCGACAAAGATCTTGAAGATTTTGGTGGTGCCCCATGCCGGAGTCGAACCAGCACTTCTTTCGAAACTCGATTTTGAGTCGAGCGCGTCTACCAATTCCGCCAATGGGGCAACGGATACGAACGGGCGGCTGTCTAACATGCGAGCGCCCGGACGCGCAAGACGGGCAAGCGAAGTTATCGGACTGATCCGGTAGAGAGATCCGGCCTCGCTTCGAGGCCGGATCCTGTCTGATATCAATGGGCGGCGGCCGGTGCCGGGTTGCTCAGACCGGACTTCTTCAGCGTGATCGCCAGGATCGAGGCCAGCAGGCAAAAGGCGCCCGCGACGAAGAAAGCCGGCAGGTAGCTCGAAAGCTCGGTGCGCGAGAGGCCGGCGCCATAGGCGGCGGTGGCGGCTCCCAGCTGATGTCCGGCAAAGACCCAGCCGAAGACGAGGCCGGTCTTTTCGCGGCCGAAGCGGTCGGCGGCGATCTTGACGGTCGGCGGCACGGTGGCAATCCAGTCGAGGCCGTAAAAGACGGCGAAGATGGAGAGGCCGTAAAAGCTGAAATCGCTGAAGGGCAGGTAGAGCAGCGACAGGCCGCGCAGGCCGTAATACCAGAAGAGCAGCCAACGATTGTCGAATCGGTCGGACAGCCAGCCGGAACCGATGGTGCCGAAGAAATCGAAGATGCCCATGACGGCCAGCACACTGGCGGCAGCCACCGGTACGATGCCGAAATCGCCGCAGAGGGTGACGAAATGGGTCTGGATCAGGCCGTTGGTGCTGAGACCGCAAATGAAGAAGGTGGCAAAGAGGATCCAGAAGGTCGAGGTCTTCGAGATTTCCTTGAGGACAGTGATCGGCGTCATCAGCGCTGCGCCGAGGGAGGTGCTTGCCGGTGGCGGTGTCACCTGCGTCTCACCGAAGGAGGGCAGGTTGAGGTCGGCGGGGCGGTCGCGCATGAAGGCAAGCACGGCAAGGGCTGCGACCATGATCATGGCGCAGACGAAAAACACCGTCGAGCGCCAGCCGTAGCGTTCCGTCAGCTCCGCCATTAGTGGCAGAAAGACGAGCTGGCCGGTGGCCGAGCTTGCCGAGAGCATGCCGACGACGAGGCCGCGATGCTTGGTGAACCAGCGGCTGGAGACTGTTGCGGCGAGCACCATGGCCGTCAGACCCGTGCCGAAGCCGACGACAATGCCCCAGAGCAATAGCAACTGCCACAGCGTCGTCATGAACAGCGAACCGACGAAGCCCGCGCCGATCAGCGCCAGTGCGAAGACGATGACCTTGCGCACGCCGAAATAATTCATGAAGGCGGCGGCGAACGGACCCATGAAACCGAAAAGGATCAGGCGGATCGCAAGGGCCGAGGAAATCTGCGAGGTCTCCCAGCCGAACTCGTCCTGCAGCGGCTTGATGAGAACGCCGGGTGCGCCCATGGCGCCGGCGGTGACCAGCATGGTGAGAAAGGTCGCGGCAACGACGACCCAGCCGTAATGGATGTTGCGCCGGGCAAGGGTGGAGGCGAGGGCTGTGGAAACCATGGGCAAGATTCCGTTTGAATTCAGGTTCGAGAAGATACTGGATCGATTTACATGATGGCCATCATATTTCTTGCGTATTGATGATGGACGTCATATATTTTGTCAAGCGACTATTTCTGGAGATGACAATGCGGGTCAGCCGCGAAAAATTTGCCGAAAACCGCGAAAAGATCCTGAGCGTTGCCGGCGTGCTTTTCCGCGAAAACGGTTTCGACGGGGTCGGCGTTGCCGACATCATGAAAGCGGCGGGTCTGACGCATGGCGGCTTCTATGGTCATTTCGATTCGAAGGACGACCTGGCGCTGGAGGTCAGCCGCAAGCTGATCGACAGGGTGGAAGAGCGCTGGAAGGAACATATCGCCGAATCGCCGGACCGACCGCTGGCAGCGCTTCTCGACCATTACATCCACTGGCGCACGGTTGACGATCCGGGCGGCAGCTGCGTCTTCGCAACGCTGATCCAGGAGGTGAGCCGCAGCCGCGGCGCGGTCCGTGCGGTCTTCAGCGATGGCCTGTCCGTGCTGGTCGATACGCTCGTTGATATCGTTCCCGGCGAAACGGAAGAGGAGCGCCGCGCCAATGCCACGACGACGCTCTCGTCGATGATGGGTGCTGTCATTCTTGCCCGCGCGGTCGAGGACAGGGCGCTTGCCGAGCAGTTTTTGGTGACGATGCGCCGGCAGCTCGATCCGGCCAGTCGGACATAATCTCAGTCGCGGAAGCCGTGGTTTCGCTCTCCCCCTCTAGGCGGAGAGGGAGAGAATCCGCCTTGCATATGCCTGAGGACCAAGAAGCCAGCGACTATTTGAAGCCGGCGATGGCGTGCGGGATGTAGGGTGCTTCCAGGGCCGCGATTTCCTCGGCGGTGAGTTTGACCGAGAGTGAGGCAACCGCGTCTCTGAGGTGGTTCGGTTTGGACGCGCCGATGATCGGGGCGGTCACCGCACTCTTCTGCAGGATCCAGGCGGTTGCGACCTGGGCGCGGGAGATGTTGCGGGCCTTGGCGATTTCGGCCACGGCCCCGACGATCTTGCGGTCGGCATCGATGGACTGCGTGTAGAGCGTCTTGCCGAATTCGTCGGTTTCGCTGCGTGCCGTCGTCTCGTCCCAGTCGCGGGTCAGGCGGCCGCGGGCAAGTGGGCTCCAGGGGATGACGGCGATTTTCTGATCCTCGCAAAGCGGCAGCATTTCGCGCTCTTCCTCACGGTAAAGCAGGTTCAGGTGGTCCTGCATGCTGACGAATTCGGTCCAGCCGTTCAGCCTGGAGACGTAAAGCGCCTTGGCGAATTGCCAAGCATACATCGAGGAGGCGCCGATATAGCGCGCCTTGCCAGATTTGACGACGTCGTGCAGCGCTTCCAGCGTTTCCTCGATCGGCGTCGTGTAGTCGAAGCGGTGGATCTGGTAGAGATCGACATAGTCGGTGCCGAGACGACGCAGGCTGTTGTCGATCTCGTCGAAGATCGCCTTGCGCGACAGGCCGGCGCCGTTCGGGCCCGGCCGCATGCGGTTGAACACCTTGGTCGCCAGCACGATGTCCTCGCGCTTGGCGAAGTCTTTTATGGCGCGACCGACGATCTCCTCCGAAGAACCGTTGGAATAGGTATTGGCGGTGTCGAGGAAATTGATGCCGAGGTCGATCGCCTGCTTGATCATCGTCCGGCTTTCTTCTTCCCGCAGGCTCCATGCATGATTGCCGCGGCCGGGATCGCCGAATGTCATGCAGCCCAAGCAGATTTTCGACACTTCGAGACCGGTCTTCCCAAATTTTGCGTATTCCATGAAACGACTCCGTGATGAATTCGATGACCCCAGGCTGGCTTCCATGATTTAGCGCGAGATGGCTAAAGTCGCAGGGGCGGCAAATGAAGAATTTATGCTGCGTGCGCACAATGATCCGTGATCGGCTTTTGAAGCCGCGCTCATCACTGCCGCTTCTGGCTTCGGCTTGCACATCCCAGCGGCAAGGTGTTAGCTGATGCAGCATTTTACTGGAATCCGACCATGCAACTGCCGTCCCACGATCGCTACGACGATCTTTATCGCGATTTCTCCTGGCGGATTCCGGAGGATTTCAATATCGGCCGCGCCGTCAGCGACGACTGGGCCGCGAGAGATCCCGAGCGCGTCTGCCTTGAGCATTTCAGCCCCGACGGCGATCATCTTTCGCTGACTTATGGTGAGCTTGCCGGTGCCTCTTCCATGTTCGCCAATGCGCTGGCTTCGCTCGGCATTAAGCGAGGCGACCGCGTCGCCCTTCTGATGCCCCAGTCCTTCGAGACCGTGGTCGTTCATGTTGCGATCTACAAGATGGGCGCAATCGCCTTGCCGCTGGCGCTGCTCTTCGGCGTCGAGGCGCTCGAATACAGGCTGAGGACCTCAGGTGCAGCGGCAATCGTCACCAATGATTTCGGCCTCGATCGCATCCGGCAAATTCGCGATCGGCTGCCGGAGCTTCGGCATGTGATCAGCCTCGATAATGCCCACGATGCTCTCTCCTTTGCCGATCTGATCGTGTCATACGAGCCCTTCTTCAAGGGAGAAAAGACGTCTCCCGACGATCCGGCTCTGATGATTTTCACCTCGGGAACGACGGGGCCGCCCAAGGGCGCGCTGCATGGTCATCGCGTTCTGCCCGGCCATATTCCCGGTATGCAGTTTGCCCATGAGGGCTTTCCGAAAGTGGGCGACAAAGTCTGGACGCCGTCCGACTGGGCCTGGGCCGGCGGGTTGCTCAATGCGCTGCTGCCGAGCCTTCTGCTCGGCGTTCCCGTCGTCTCGTCGCCAGCGCAGAAATTCGATGCCGACATGGCCTATCGCATCATGGCCGAGATGGATGTGCGCAATGCCTTCATTCCGCCGACGGCGCTGAGGTTGATGAGATCCGTTTCCGATCCGCGCTCGAAATACGATCTGGTGCTGCGCACCATCGGCTCGGCCGGGGAGGCGCTCGGCCGCGAGACTTATGAGTGGGCGCGGGGTACGCTCGGCATCACCGTCAACGAATTCTACGGCCAGACGGAGTGCAATTTCGTGCTCGCGTCGAGCGCTGCCTATGGCGTCACCAAGGCGGGCGCCATCGGACGGGCGGTGCCCGGACATCGCGTCGCGATCGTCAGCGAGACGGGCGACGAGCTTCCCGTCGGCGAACCGGGCCAGATCGCCATCGCCAGTCCCGATCCGGTGATGTTCCTCGGCTACTGGGACGATGCGGCGGCGACGAAACGAAAATTCGCCAAGGGCTGGCTGCTCACCGGAGATATCGGCCGGCAGGACGCCGAAGGCTATGTGACCTTCGAAGGCCGCGACGACGACGTCATCACCTCATCGGGATATCGCATCGGCCCGGCCGAGATCGAGGACTGTCTGATCGGCCATCCCGCCGTGCAGCTTGCCGCCGCCGTCGGCAAGCCCGATACCGTGCGCACCGAAATCGTCAAGGCCTATATCGTGCTTTCACCAGGCCATCACCCAAGCGAGGCGCTGGCCGCCGACATAAGGGAGTGGGTGAAGACGCGGCTTTCGATGCACGAATATCCCCGCGAGGTGGAATTCATCGATGCCTTGCCGCTGACGACCACCGGCAAGGTGATCCGCCGGCTGCTGCGGGAGAGGGCGGCCAGCGAGCGATAGAGCATTTCCGGACGCAAAACCGCTAAAGCGCGTCGCAATCTTTCAGATTTGCCACTCGCGCTTTAGGTCTTTGTTTTTACGCATGTCGTTATCGCAAAACCGCGCACACTTTTGCGCGACATGCTTTAGGCACTTCTGTTGGAAAGGCTTTAGCCCCGCCCGGCGAGCGACATGATTTTTTCGCGCAGCATCTTCGCCATGTTGCGGGTGCTGCGGTACATGTGGAGCTGGGCTGAGACCTGGCGCATGTCGCGGTCACTGTTCTGCGTCAGGCCGATCACCAGCGTTCCCATCTCCTCGCGCTCCTGCCAGAAGCGGCTCATGATCGGATGATCCGAGACGGCGCAGGAATCGGAGCGGACGATGTTGGCATCGTCGAGATGCCATTCGGTGAGTTCGTTCATCAGCAGCTTGCCCGGCGAATAGCGGGCATAGTTTTCATCGTAGGCGGTCTTCCAGGTATAGGCCTCGCCGCCCATCATCAGCACGACGATGGCGGCAATCGCCTTGCCGTTGAGATCGATCGTGTGAATACGCACGGCATCGACGGCGGCAAGGTTCGACACCGCCTCACGGGCGAAGGCCGTATGATAACGATCGGTGACGAGAGCGCTTCGCCGCTTGCCCTTCCAGCCGCCGGCTTCCATTGCCAGGAATTCCTCGAAGCGGATATGGATTTCGCGCGGCTGGCGGGCGACGGCATAGACCGCTGTTCCCAACTCCTCCAGCAGGCGCCACTGGCGGCGCATCTCGCGCATATGCGAGGAGGAGATGGTTTTGCCGAGATAGACGGGCGCCTCATCCTCGCTCTGCAGCATCGGGCGCTCGTAAGGATTGGTGACGGTGACTGGAAGATTGCGGCCGAGCGCCACGGCCTTGACCATGCGCACGAAGATACCGTTCAGCCGCAGATCCGGCAGAACCAATATGCCGGGCAGATTGAGATCGCGAGCGGTCAGCCCCTCGAAAAGATTGTCGAGGGTCTCGGCTGCATCCTCGCCATCGACAAGCGGCGTGCCGAGCGGACCGAAGCTGTTCGACCAGCCGCGGATGATCGACGGGCCGACGGCGAAGCCCGGCTTGTCGACCGAAAACGGCAAGAGGAACCGCATGCGGCTGCGGCCGGCATTGTGATCGCGGATCAGGGCGAAGTTCACCTGCCGATCTTCGAGCCGCGGCATGGCGGGGGCGAGGAAGCGGCCGGAGAAAAAGACGTTCGGTTCCATCGCCCGGTTGGAGAGGAAATCGAGCTCATCCTGGAGCTCATAGCCGAGCTTGCCGGGGTAGAGGCAGAGCTCGCGGCCCGGTCGGCCGATCTCGGCGCGAGCCTCGGCCTGCGGCGCTTCGAAATTCAGCGAGGCGAGATCATGCAACATGCGGTTCGCGGTGCTGTCGGTGCTTTCGGTAACGGGGGGAACACGCACCATCTATCGAACTCTCATTTCTGGCGTTGCGGCGGAGGGGCCGGCGAAAGCGAAAAGGACGATGCCGAGCGTGCGGCGCACGGCGACATGCAGCAGGATCGCCTCGACGGCCATGGCCGAGGCCGTGGCGATCGCCGTGCCCTCGATGCCGTAATGCGGGATCAAAGCGAGGTTGAGGCTGACATTGGCCGTCAGTGCGCCGGCATAGAGCGCGACGCAGAGGTTCTGCTTGCCTGCCATCATCAGCAGCGTTTCGGCCGGGCCGACCAGCGACTTGGCGAGGATGCCGGCGAGCAGGATCGCCATCACCAGATAACCTGACGTAAAAGCGCCGCCGAAGAGCGATAGTAGCAGATGACCGGCCGCAAGCACGACAAGGCCGACCCCGAGCGCCGGCCAGAAGGTCCAGCGGGCGGCGTCGATGGCAGCGCTCGCGAGCTGAGCATGGTCGCCTTCGGCGATGATCGAGGAAAAGCGCGGGCCGGAGGCTGCCTTGACCGAGAAATTGATGAAATGCACCAGCGCCATCGTCTTGGCGGCGGCGAAGTAGATGGCGACGTCGTGCGGCTCGAGGAAGATGCCGACGACGACCACGTCGGAATTGGTCAGCAGGAAGCTCACGCCCTCGATCAGGAAAATCGGAAAGGCGACGCTGAACCAGGCGAGGAAATCGACCTTGCGCGGGCCTTCGTCATAATGCCGGCGCAGGCGGTAGAGCGTTGCGGCATACTGACCGAGGGCGGTGACGAAGGTGGCGACGAGTGCTGCCTGCATCGCGGTGACGGCCGTGTGCTCGGCGCCGATGCCAATCGCGATCAGCATGAAAAGGATGATGAGGATCGGGCGGACGATATAGACCGGGCTCAGCGCCATCACCGGCCAGTGGTTCGCCCGCGACGTGCCTTCCAGAATGTCGCCGAGCGCGATCATCGGCATGGCGAGCAGGCCGATGAAGATCGGGACGAGATAATAGACCTGGATCTTATCGCCGAAGAAATGCAGGCCGAGCATGCCAGCGGCGAGCACCGCCGTGCCGGAAAGCAGCGCAAAGATGCGCGCCGTGCCGGTCAGGCCGCGGATTTCCTCGAAAGCGCCCGCTGCCCTGTATTGCGGCAGGAAGCGGATGATCGCGGTGTGGAAACCGAGGCATGAGAGATCACCGAAGACGACGACCAGCACCCAGACGAAAACGAAGATGCCATATTCATACTCGCCCATCAGCCGGGCGAGCACGATCTGGGAGACGAAGGCGAGTGCGGCGCTGAGGATACGAATCGAAAAGGCCGTCAGCGCCATGCGCTGGGCGGCCGCCTTTTCACCGCGTTCGGTGAGCACGGCAGCAAGCATGCGCAGCGTGCGGCCGCCGATCGGGCGCAGGCCCGCCGGCAGCATCTTCTCCGCTGTTTCTATGACCGCCATGATGAACACGCAAAACTCTAAAGGTCAGGCAAATCGCCCCGGAAGTCTTGACAGAACAGGGTTAAGAAACGGTTCTGGTTTGGTTTGCCGTCCGACGCTGAAATTCCGGTTTTCCGGCGTTGCCGCAGAAAAGAAAATGCCGCCCGGAGGCGGCATTTTCGCGGATCTTTGCGGCTTGCCTCAGACCTGCTCGAAGGCGCCGTGGCAATGCTTGTATTTCTTGCCGGAGCCGCAGGGGCAGGTCTCGTTGCGGCCGATCTTGCCCCAGGTGGATGGATCATCCGGGTTGCGGTTTTCAGGAGAAACGATGACTTCCGATGCCTGGTAGATCGCCGGGGCGAAATCGTCCTCGCCGGTCGTAGGATCCAGGTGATGGGCCTGCATCAGCGGCGGTTCAGGCTCGGCGGGCGCCTGCTGCACCAGTTCGACGCGCATCAGCTGGGCGGTGACGGCTTCGCGCAGATTGTTGAGCAGCGCCGTGAAGAGCTCGAAGGCTTCCGACTTGTATTCCTGCAGCGGATCGCGTTGGGCATAGCCACGGAAGCCGATGACGGAGCGCAGATGGTCGAGGTTGACGATGTGTTCGCGCCAGAGATGATCGAGCGTCTGCATGACGATCGAACGTTCGACATAATGCATGATGTCGTCGCCGAAACGCTCGGCCTTTTCCGTGAAGGCGGCATTGGTGGCTTCCGTCAGGCGCTCACGGATATCGTCCTCGCCGATGCCTTCTTCCTTCACCCAGTCCTCGACCGGCAGGTCGAGATTGAGGATGTTCAAAGCGCCGGTCTTCAGGCCGGCGGCATCCCATTGTTCGGCATAGGCGCGCTCGGGGATATGCTTTTCGACCATGTCCTCGATCACCTCACGGCGCATGTCGGAAACGGTCTCGGAAATATTGGTCGATTCCATCAGTTCGAGGCGCTGCTCGAAGATCACCTTGCGCTGATCGTTGAGAACGTCGTCATACTTCAAGAGGTTCTTGCGGATGTCGAAGTTACGGGCTTCGACCTTCTTCTGGGCGCGCTCCAGGGCCTTGTTGATCCAGGGATGGACGATCGCCTCGCCCTCCTTGAGGCCGAGCTTGGTCAGCATGCTGTCCATGCGGTCGGAGCCGAAGATGCGCATCAGGTCGTCCTGAAGCGAGAGGTAGAACTTCGAGCGGCCGGGGTCGCCCTGACGGCCGGAGCGGCCGCGCAACTGGTTGTCGATGCGGCGGCTTTCATGGCGCTCGGTGGCAATGACGTAGAGGCCGCCGGCTTCGAGCGCCTTCTGCTTGAGTGCCTTGATCTCCTCGATGATCGCCTGGATCCGGGCGTCGCGCTCCGGACCGGCTTCGACTTCGCCGAGTTCGCGCTCAATGCGCATGTCGAGGTTGCCGCCGAGCTGGATGTCGGTGCCGCGGCCGGCCATGTTGGTGGCGATGGTGATGGCACCCGGCACGCCGGCCTGGGCGACGATATAGGCTTCCTGCTCGTGGTAGCGGGCGTTCAGGACCTTGAAGTCGTCGAAGCCCTGCTTACGCAGGCGCTCGGCAAGCAATTCCGATTTCTCGATCGAGGTGGTGCCGACCAGCACCGGCTGGCCGCGCTTGTGGGCGTCGAGGATCTCCTCGATGATCGCCTTGAACTTCTCGTCGAAGGTCCGGTAGACCTCGTCGTCCTCGTCGAGGCGCTTGATCGGGAGGTTGGTCGGGACCTCGATGACATCGAGATTGTAAATGTTGGCGAATTCTTCCGCTTCCGTCTGCGCCGTGCCGGTCATGCCGGCGAGCTTGTCGTACATACGGAAGTAGTTCTGGAAGGTGATCGAGGCCAGCGTCTGGTTTTCCGGCTGGATCTGCACCTTTTCCTTGGCTTCGAGCGCCTGGTGCTGACCTTCCGAATAGCGGCGGCCCGGCATCATGCGACCGGTGAACTCGTCGATGATGACGACTTCGTCATTGCGGACGATATAGTCCTTGTCGCGCTGGAAGAGCTTGTGGGCCTTCAGCGCATTGTTGACGTGATGGACGATCGCGACGTTCTCAATGTCGTAGAGCGCGTTGCCCTTCAAGAGGCCGGCCTGGCGGAGCAGGTTTTCCAGCTTCTCGGTGCCCTCTTCGGAGAAGTTGGCGGAGCGCTGCTTCTCATCGATCTCGTAATCGCTCGGCGCCAGCAGCGGAATGAAGGCGTCGATCGTATTATAGAGTTCGGAGCGGTCGTCGAGCGGACCGGAGATGATCAGAGGCGTGCGCGCCTCGTCGACGAGGATCGAGTCCACTTCGTCGACGATTGCGAAGTTGTGGCCGCGCTGGACCATCTGGTTCTTCTCGTACTTCATGTTATCGCGCAGATAATCGAAGCCGAGTTCGTTGTTGGTGGCGTAAGTGATGTCGCACGCATAGGCGGCGTGGCGTTCCTCGTCGGAAAGGCCGTGGACAATGACGCCGGTGGTCATGCCGAGGAAGCCGTAGACGCGGCCCATGGTCGCGGCATCGCGCTGGGCGAGGTAATCGTTGACGGTGACGACGTGTACGCCCTTGCCGGAAAGCGCGTTCAGATAGACCGGCAGGGTGGCGACGAGGGTCTTGCCTTCGCCGGTCTTCATCTCGGCAATCGCATTCGAATGCAGGATCATGCCGCCGACCAGCTGTACGTCAAAAGGTCGCAGGCCGAGAACGCGGCGCGAGGCTTCGCGCACGACGGCAAAGGCCGGGATCAAAATGTCGTCGAGCGTCTTGCCCTCGGCGAGCAGGGCGCGAAACTCCACGGTCTTTGCCGCGAGCTGCTCGTCCGTCAGGGCCTTCGTCTTCTCTTCGATAGAGTTGATGGCAGTGACGTTCGGCTGGTAGGACCGCACGCGGCGGTCGTTGGAAGACCCAAATAACTTGCGGGCTATACCGCCAAAGCTGACCATATGACTGGCCCTTTCTCAATATTCATCCCCGGCGTTTCTTGTCCGCGGCCCAGCCGAAAATCAGGCGCGCGCCTTAAAACGCCCGGAAACTGTTCTGGACGCGAGGTTGCGTGACAGATAAGAGGGGGGTCGAATGATGTCAACGGATTTGGCGGATACAGAAAGGCCACAATCCGGTGTTGATGGCTATTTTGGGCTGGATTCAGGGGATGCTGAAACCGGCAATGTAACTGTGAAGGGTATTTCATGTTGAGCACCAACAAACTTGCCGTTCTGGCGTTTGCAACTTTTGTTGCGCTCCAGGGCCCGGCCCATGCCGATGACGCCGTCATCGCCAAGGTCGGCACTCTGGAGATCCACCAGTCGGAACTCGACCTCGCGGTCGCCAATCTCGACCCGCAGCTGGCGCAGCTTCCAGATGACCAGAAGAAGGTCGCAGCCCTTTCCGCCGCCATCGACGTGAAGCTGCTCGCCGCCGACGCTGCGGCTGAGAAGCTTGATCAAACCGACGAATTCAAGAAGCGCATGCAGTATCTCACTGACCGCGAGCTGCACAATGCCTATTTCAAGAAGCATGTCGTCGACATCGTGACGCCTGAGGAAGTCAAGGCCCGCTACGACAAGGAAGTCGCTGCCCTGCCGAAGCAGGAGGAAGTCCACGCCCGTCACATCCTCGTCAAGACCGAGGACGAAGCCAAGGACATCATCAAGCAGCTCGATGCCGGCAAGGATTTCGCCGAACTCGCCAAGGAAAAGTCCACCGATCCGAACAAGTCGGAAGGCGGCGACCTCGGCTATTTCACGCGCGGCCGCATGGTCAAGGAATTCGAGGACGCAGCCTTCGCGCTTGAGAAGGGCACCTATTCCAAGACGCCGGTTAAGACCGATTTCGGCTTCCACGTCATCAAGGTTGAGGATAAGCGCGACGCTCCGCCGCCGCCCTTCGAGCAGGTGCAGGATCAGGTTCGTCAGCTCGTCATGCGCGACAAGTATCTTGAGCTTCTGAACAAGGCGAAGGCCTCCGCCAAGATCGAGATCACGGACGAGACGCTGCGCAAGGGTTACGACCAGGCCAACAAGCAGCCGGAGCCGGGCAGTGATCCCGTCGCGCCAGCGCCGCAGCAGTAATATTCGCATCGGGGCCCGGTTCTTCCGGGCCCTTCATTAGATCCGGATGATTTTGGGCCTGATCGGCCTAAAATCATCCGGATCTAAATCAAAGAAGGTGAGCATGGTGTTGTCCGAAAGCCGCTGACACTTTTCGGCATCATGCTCTGGCATCGTTTGTTGTCGCATTTCCGGACGGCGAACCGGTTTCCATTTCGCCTGGAAGTGCTCATTGGCAGGTCTCATCATGTCCGGTTCCGTCTCTCCGCTCGCCCCGAAATCCTTCGTCTCGATGCCACCGCTGCGCGGCGTGCGGATGGCGACGGCTTCCGCCGGCATCAAGTACAAGAACCGCACAGATGTGCTGATGATGGTCTTTGACAGGCCGGCGACTGTTGCGGGCGTTTTTACCCGCTCGAAGTGCCCGTCGGCGCCGGTGGATTTCTGCCGGGCCAATCTCCCCCATGGCAGCGCCCGCGCCGTCGTCGTCAATTCCGGTAATGCTAATGCTTTCACCGGCCTGAAGGGCCGGCAGGCGACCGCGCTGACGGCGAAGTCGGCTGCCGCTGCCGTCGGCTGCGCCGAAAACGAGGTCTATCTGGCCTCGACCGGCGTCATCGGCGAGCCGCTGGATGCCACCAAATTCTCAGGCGTTCTGGACCGAATGCAGGTCGAAGCGACCGGCGATTTCTGGTTCGAGGCCGCCAAGGCGATCATGACGACCGACACCTATCCGAAGGTTTCGACCCGCAGCGCCGCAATCGGCGGCGTGGCCGTGACGATCAACGGCATCGCCAAGGGCGCCGGCATGATCGCGCCTGATATGGCGACGATGCTCTCCTTCGTTGTCACCGATGCCGACATTGCGCCTGCCGCGCTGCAGGCGCTTCTGTCTGACGGCGTTGGCCCGACCTTCAACTCCATGACCGTCGACAGCGACACCTCCACCTCCGATACGTTGATGCTGTTTGCGACGGGTGCCGCGGCCGAGGACGGCCAGGCCCGCATCGAACGTGCCGACGATCCGCGCCTTGCCGCCTTCCGGGCCGCACTCAACGAAGTGCTGAAGGACCTGTCGCTGCAGGTGGTGCGCGACGGCGAAGGTGCCACCAAGATGCTTGAAATCACCGTGACGGGTGCCGAGAGCGATGCCGCCGCCAAGCGTATCGCGCTATCGATCGCAAATTCGCCGCTGGTCAAGACGGCGGCCGCCGGCGAAGACGCCAATTGGGGCCGTATCGTCATGGCTGTCGGCAAGTCCGGCGAGATGGCCGACCGCGACCGGCTCGCCATCTGGTTCGGCGACATCAGGGTCGCCGTCAATGGCGAGCGTGATCCCGATTATTCCGAGGAGGCCGCCTCGAACGTCATGAAGGCGCAGGATATCCCCGTCAAAGTCGATATCGGCCTCGGCGGCGGCACAGCAACCGTCTGGACCTGCGACCTCACCAAGGAATATGTTGCGATCAATGGCGACTATCGGAGCTGATCGTTCATTGGCGCAGGTATCCATTTTCTCACACAATCTGCCGCTGGTGCGCAGGCTGGAGGCCGTCGGCTTTCGCGCCTGGCCGGCGGCATCCGTGCAATATGACGGAAGCTGGCAGGTGCGGCTGACGGCCGGTCACCCGTCCAACCGGCTGAATTCGATCGTGCCGCTCGATCCCTCGGATCATCGCGATGTCGAAATCCGCCTGGAAAAGGCGCGCCGAAAGTTCGAGGCCTATGGCCGCGCCGCTGTGGTCCGCCAGACGCCGCTTGCCTCGCCGGTGCTGATCGAACTTCTGCGCGCGCAGAACTGGACGCGCTTCGACGATACAGTGGTGATGACCTGCGACCTTGCCGAGGCGGAGCTGCCGGATACGCTCGATCACCTGCCGACTCACGATGTCGGCCGTTTCGTCGACGCCAACCTCGCCGTCGACCGGGCGCCACTGAGGCTGAAGCCGGCGCTTGCCGAAATCATTTCGGCGATCAAGCCGCCATCCGGCCTATTCATGATCGAGAATGCGGCGGACGGCCCGCTTGCGACCGTGCTCTGCGTCCAGGACAATGACCTTGCCGGGATTATGTCGCTTTCGGTCTCCGAGGCGCGGCGGCGCGAGGGGCTCGGCACGGAAATCCTCACCTCGGCGCTGCGCTGGGCGCGCATGCGCAGCGCCCGTTCGGCCTGGCTGCAGGTGAAGCTGTCCAACCGCCCGGCCATCGCACTCTATGAGCGCCTGGGTTTTCGCGACGCCTATCATTATTGCTATTGGCAGCAGGAGCCGCGATGAGCGAGGCAGGCCGGAAGATATTGCTGGTCGCCGCCTGTGCGCTGATCGATGCCGATGGGCGCATCCTGTTGGCACAACGTCCCGAGGGAAAGTCGCTTGCCGGGTTGTGGGAGTTTCCCGGCGGCAAGGTCGAGCCCGGTGAGACGCCGGAGGAAACGCTGGTGCGCGAGCTTGAGGAAGAGCTCGGCATCAACACCAAGATCGCCTGCCTTGCGCCGCTTACCTTTGCCAGCCACTCCTACGAGACCTTCCACCTTTTGATGCCGCTTTATATCTGCCGGCGCTATGAGGGCATTCCCCAGGGCCGGGAGGGGCAGGCGCTAAAATGGGTGCGTCCGCAGGCGCTACGCGACTATCCGATGCCGCCGGCTGACGAGCCGCTCATCCCGATGTTGCAGGATTTACTTTAGCGTTATCTGATTATTATTGTGCCACATCGTTTTCGGCTGTGGATATTAATGGATCGTTTAACACCTTCTGCCAAAGATCGGCCTCAATCAAGCATCTGGCGTGCGTGTATTAAAAGGCTTGACGTCATGGACGATGATTTCTGGAAAGCTGTCCGGGAAAAGGAACGGGCCTCGTCTGCCTCGCGCAGGACGGGTGCGCTGAATATCGCCCTTCTGTTCGGCACGGCAGTGGTCGCGCTGACGCTCATTCTGACGCCAATGCTTGCGGATTCCTCGAAGAAAAGCGTCTTTGCCAGCGCGCCGGCGGATTTCGATACGATCACGACAGGATCGATCCCGAAGAGTGACAGCGGCAAGCGTTATACGATCCGCCGCAGCGTCCTCCAAGATACGCCCGGTTCGGTCTGCGTCGTCCAGGGCTATGGCGTCGGCGCCGGTTGCTGAAAAATGCCGGCCGTCGCCCGATGGTCGTGGAATTGGTCGTTTGCCGTCGGTTTCGCTCAAAGGGTCGCGAAATAATGCGTATTTTGAAAGCATTTCTTGCAGATAACAGAGGTGCGACGGCAATTGAGTATGGCTTGATCGCCGCCCTCATTTGTGGCGCGCTCATCTCCGGTCTCGGGGTCTTCACCGGCGCCCTGCAGGACGTCTTCAACGTGATCAACAACAATATGACGGTGAATTGAAGAAGCAGCCGGCCGTTACTGCTTGAGCTTGTGCTCGTCCACCTTCAATGCATCGGCAAGGCGCGCCTTGGCCGAACCCGGCCTGAGCGGCTTTTGCTGGCTCTCATGGGCAGCCCATCCCGAGACATAGATGATCGAGAAGGTGGCGCGGATGCGTCCATCGGGATCGGAATAACGTTCGGCGTAGATCTCCGCCGCGCGCAGGAAGAAGGCGCGTGTCAGCGGCATCCGGGCTCGGGCCGCAAGCGGATTGCTCATGCCCATCGCTCGCAGATCCCGCATCAGCGGAAAGAGCGAATCATAGCGCACCGTATAGTTCTCCGCATCGATTACCGGCAAGGTGAAGCCGGCGCGCTGCATGAGGCTGCCGACATCGCGCACATCGGCGAAGGGGATGACACGCGGGCTTGCGCCACCCGTCATCTCGACCTCGGTGGCCAGCAGCACATCGCGCAGTTCCTGCAATGTGCCGGCGCCGGGGATCGCCGCCATGAACAGGCCGTCCGGCTTCAGGGCGCGGCGGATCTGGATGAAGACACCTGGCGTATCGTTGGTCAGATGCAGGCTGAGCGGCGCAAGGATAAGATTGGCCGATTGTTGTTCGAGCGGCACGTCCTCGAGCGGCGCCTCGATCAATGTTTCGCTCGGCCCGGCATAGGCCTTCTCGCTTTCGATGCGTATCATCGTGCCGATTTTGCCCGTCGCCAGCGCGGCACGGGCGGCAGCACCGGTTGCGCCATGCAGTTCGACGGCGGTCTCGAAAGTCCGTTCGACCACAGTAAGCCGCTCGGCCATTTCCTCAGCGGCAATGTCGAGCAGGAAGGCGGCTTTCGGGTCGTTGTTTACAAGCGCGCGATGGCGATGTGCGGCGATCAGGGCTCTGTCGAAGATCGTTTCCATGGCGATGTCCTTAGTCCCGCGCCGCCTGTGCGGCAAGACGATTTTCCTTTCGCGAAGAACAGGCTAGTCTCGGCGGCATGGGACTGATCAACGTTGAAAAACCGTCAGAGTTCTTGCGGGCGCATCTCTTGCGGCCGTTTTCGGCGCTTGCCGATTTCTTTTATCCGCCCGCCTGCTCCGTCTGCGGTATTTCCACAGGCGGCCATCGCGGGCTCTGCGCAAAATGCTGGTCCGGCATCCGCTTCATCGAACGGCCCTATTGCGAGGTGCTTGGCATTCCCTTCTCGCATGATCTCGGCGTCGGCATCCTCAGCGCCGAGGCGATCGCCAACCCGCCGCCCTTCGACCGGCTGCGGTCGGCTGCGACCCATGACCATGCGGTCCGCGATCTCGTTCATGGGCTCAAATATCGCGATCGCACAGATCTGGCGCCGATGATGGCTGCCTGGATGCTGCGCGCTTCCGACGGGACGGTCGAGAGCTGCGATGCGCTGATCCCGGTGCCGCTTCACCGCACCCGCATGCTGGCGCGCAAGTTCAACCAGGCAGCCGAGCTTGCCCGCCATATGGCAAGGCTCTCAGGCAAGCCGCTGCTTGCCGCCACGCTTATTCGCGTCAAGCGCACCAGCCAGCAGGTCGGCCTCGGTGCCAAGGCGCGTGAGGACAATGTCAGGGGTGCTTTCGTGATTGCCAAGGGTTGCGAAAACGACATTTTCGGCAAGCGCATCGTCCTCGTCGACGACGTCTATACAACAGGGGCGACGGTCGCTGCGGCAAGCCGGACACTGCGCAAGGCGGGTGCGGCCGACATAACGGTTTTGACCTTTGCAAGGGCTCTCTCCGAGCCTATATGACAGGAATACCCGGCATCAGTCTGGAGAGATTATGGTACCCGTCACCATCTACACACGGCAGTTTTGCGGCTATTGCACCCGCGCCAAGTCCCTTCTCGAAGAAAAGGGCGTCGAATATGTCGAGCACGACGCGACCTTTTCGCCGGATCTTCGCCAGGAGATGATCGGCAAGTCGAACGGACGGACCACTTTTCCGCAGATATTCATCGGCGCCGATCATGTCGGCGGTTGCGACGATCTCTTTGCGCTCGATCGGGCCGGCAAGCTCGATCCGATGCTGGCGGCTTGAGGAAGAACCGATGAGCTTCAAGGCCGCAGCTGTCCAGATGTGCTCCGGGGTCGATCCGGCGAAGAATGCCGCCGCCATGGCGCGGCTGGTGCGCGAGGCCGCTGCCCAGGGCGCGACCTATGTGCAGACGCCCGAGATGACCGGCATGCTGCAGCGAGACCGTGCGGCGGCACGCGCCGTGCTTGCCGACGAGGCGCATGACATCATCGTCAAGACAGGCTCAGAGCTTGCCGTGGAGCTCGGTATTCACATGCATGTCGGTTCGACAGCGATTGCCCTTGCCGACGGCAAGATCGCCAATCGCGGTTTCCTGTTCGGTCCCGACGGCAGGATTCTCAATCGCTACGACAAGATCCATATGTTCGACGTCGATCTCGACAATGGCGAGAGCTGGCGTGAAAGTGCCGCCTATACAGCCGGCTCGGAGGCCCGTGTCCTGTCGCTACCCTTTGCCGAAATGGGCTTTGCGATCTGTTACGACGTGCGGTTTCCCGCGCTCTTCCGCGCCCAGGCCATGGCCGGCGCTGAAGTGATGACGGTGCCCGCCGCCTTCACCAAGCAGACCGGCGAGGCGCATTGGGAGATCCTCCTCAGGGCACGGGCGATCGAGAACGGTGTCTTCGTCATCGCCGCCGCGCAGGCCGGCCGGCACGAGGACGGGCGCGAGACTTTCGGCCATTCGATGATCATCGATCCCTGGGGCACGGTGCTGGCGTCGGCCGGCGCCACCGGTGCGGCGGTTATCGTCGCCGAGATCGATCCCGCCGCGGTCAAGGCCGCGCATGACAAGATCCCGAACCTGAGGAATGGCCGGGAATTCTCGGTCGAGAAGATTGCGGGAGCAGTCGCCGGAGGCGTCGCCGCTTGATCCGCTATTCCCTCACCTGTGACAATGCCCATGAATTCGAAGGCTGGTTTTCGGAAAGCGCCGATTTCGATCGTCAGGTCGAAACCGGTTTTCTGACCTGCCCGGTCTGTCATTCCGCCGCCATTTCCAAGCTGTTGATGGCGCCTTCGGTGTCGACGGCGCGGAAGAAGGACGAGAGGCAGACGCTGGCGATGGATGCCATGCGCCGCGAGGCCCTGCAAAAGCTCAAGGAGGCCGTTGCGGCGGTCAAGGCCAATTCCGAGGACGTCGGCACGCAATTTCCCGAGGAAGCCCGCAAGATCCACTACGGCGAGGCGGATGCCCGCGGCATCATCGGCCAGGCGACGTTCGACGAGGCGCAGGCCCTCCTCGAAGAGGGCATCGAGATCTCAGCCATTCCTGTTTTGCCGGAAGACGTAAACTGACGTGTAGTCCACGCCGCTCGCCTTCTATGATTTCGGCCTGCGTATCGCGCTGAAAGTGTAGCCGGCTTATTGACGGCGGGACTAAGCCGGCCGCTTTGCCATCAGCATATAATTCACGTCCATATCCTTGGACAGGTTCCATTGGTTCGACAGCGGATTGAAGAAGACGCCGGCGCGGTCGGTGATCTCGAGGCCGTTTGCGGCCAGCGGCTTTTCCAGCTCTTCCGGGCGTACCAGCTTTTCATACTGATGCGTGCCGCGCGGCAGCCAGCGCAGAATGTTCTCGGCGGCGAAGATGGCAAGCGCTGCCGCCTTCAGCGTGCGGTTGATGGTGGCAACGAAGATCAGGCCGCCGGGGCGGACCATTTTCGCGCAGGTCGTCATGAAGAATTCGACATCGGCGACGTGTTCCACCACCTCCATGTTCAAGACGATATCGAAGGTCTCGCCAGCCTCGGCGAGCTCCTCGGCGGTGACGGCGCGATAGTCGACCGAAACGCCGGAGGCCTTCGCATGGGTGGAGGCGATGCCAATATTCTTCTCGGACGGATCGGCGCCGACGACGGACGCGCCCATGCGGGCGACAGGTTCGGATAACAGACCGCCGCCGCAGCCGATATCGAGCACGCGCAGGCCCTCGAGCGGGCGCGCGCTTTTCGGATCACGGCCGAAATTCTCGCAGGCTTTGTCTCTTATATAGGCGAGCCGGACGGGATTGAACTTGTGCAGCGGCTTGAATTTGCCGGTCGGGCTCCACCATTCCGCCGCCATCGCCGAGAAGCGGTCCACTTCACCTTGGTCGATCGTGCTTCTGGCGCCTTCCGTCATCGTCCACTCCTTCATTCGTGAGATGTGAAGTCGGACGATCGGGGGCATAAGTCAAGGGTGCAGACCAGAGGACTGACGAGGGCGGAACCGCTCGCCAATAGCTTTTATCGCCCGCGCTTGCCTCCCCCCGCCAAACTCGCTAAGAGACGCCGCAACTTGGGGCCTTTGGGGACCTGGGCCTTAGAGCGGTTCCGGAAGTTGGGAATCCGGCTCTCTGGCCAAGCGGTCTGCCCCAGAGCTTTCGTGATGCCGGGTCCGGTTTTCCGCTTTCCCGGCGCCAGTCGTGGTAGAGGCATATGGCACGCATCGTAATGAAATTCGGCGGCACGTCCGTCGCTGACCTGGACCGCATCAAGAATGTTGCCCGCCACGTAAAACGCGAAGTCGATGCCGGGCACGAGGTCGCGGTAGTGGTGTCGGCCATGTCCGGCAAGACCAATGAACTGGTCGGCTGGGTCCAGGGCACGCCGAAAGTGATCGGCGCCAATTCTCCATTTTACGATGCGCGGGAATATGATGCGGTGGTCGCATCCGGCGAGCAGGTGACATCCGGGCTGCTGGCGATCGCATTGCAGGCGATGGATATCAATGCCCGTTCCTGGCAGGGATGGCAGATCCCGATCCGCACCGATAACGCGCATGGCGCGGCGCGGATCATGGAGATTGACGGCTCTGACATCGTCAAACGCATGGGCGAGGGGCAGGTCGCCGTCATCTCCGGCTTCCAGGGGTTGGGACCCGACAACCGTATCGCGACGCTCGGGCGCGGCGGATCGGACACTTCGGCCGTCGCAATCGCGGCAGCTGTCAAGGCAGACCGCTGTGATATCTATACTGACGTCGACGGCGTCTACACGACCGACCCGCGCATCGTGCCGAAGGCGCGCAGGCTGAAGAAGATCGCCTTCGAGGAAATGCTGGAAATGGCCTCGCTCGGCGCCAAGGTACTGCAGGTGCGCTCGGTCGAGCTTGCCATGGTGCACAAGGTGCGCACCTTCGTGCGCTCATCATTCGAAGACCCCGATGCTCCGGGCATGGGCGATCTGCTGAACCCGCCCGGAACGCTGATTTGTGACGAGGATGAAATCGTGGAACAGGAAGTAGTCACCGGCATCGCCTATGCCAAGGATGAGGCTCAGATCTCGCTTCGCCGTCTTGCCGACCGGCCGGGCGTGTCCGCGGCGATCTTCGGACCGCTCGCCGAATCCCATATCAATGTCGACATGATCGTCCAGAATATTTCCGAGGACGGGTCGAAGACCGACATGACCTTCACCGTGCCATCAGGCGACGTCGAGAAGGCGATCAAGGTGCTCGGCGACCATAAGGAGAAGATCGGCTACGACGTCGTGCAAAACGAATCGGGGCTGGTGAAAGTATCGGTCATCGGCATCGGCATGCGCAGCCACGCGGGCGTTGCCGCGACCGCATTTCGTGCACTTGCCGAAAAAGGCATCAACATCAAGGCGATCACGACCTCCGAGATCAAGATTTCCATCCTGATCGACGGTCCCTATGCAGAACTCGCTGTCAGGACTTTGCATTCCTGCTACGGTCTGGATAAGAATTGATTCCCAGTGGGCGGCCTGCCCCTTCAGGTTGAGGAGGCGAGGGCCGGCCTGCCGGGACTGAGTGCGTTGTTTCGGGAGCTTGAGACGCCATGAGAGACCTTTCCGGCGGTCCGCGCGTGCTGCTCAGGCGGCTGCGCGAGTTGATGGCGGAGCCGCTGGAGCCGCAGGAGCGTCTTGACCGGATCGTCCGCCAGATTGCCGGCAATATGGTGGCGGAGGTTTGCTCCGTCTATGTGCTGCGTGCCGACGGCGTACTCGAACTCTACGCGACCGAAGGCCTCAACCGCGAGGCCGTGCATCTGGCGCAACTGAAGATGGGGCAGGGCCTGGTCGGCACGATCGCGGCCTCGGCCCAGCCGCTGAACCTTTCCGACGCGCAGTCGCACCCTGCTTTCCGCTACCTGCCGGAAACGGGCGAAGAAATCTACCATTCCTTCCTCGGTGTGCCGATCCTCAGGACCGGGCGCTCACTCGGCGTTCTCGTCGTGCAGAACAAGGCAAGCCGCAACTATCGCGAGGAAGAGCTGGAAGCGCTCGAGACGACCGCGATGGTGCTTGCCGAAATGATCGCCACCGGCGAGCTCAAGAAGATCACCAAGCCGGGCCTCGAACTCGACCTGACGCGTTCGGTGACCGTCGATGGCGACACTTATAATGACGGCATCGGCCTCGGTTACGTCGTGCTGCACGAGCCGCGCATCGTCGTTACCAACCTGCTGAACGAAGATGCCGAGAAGGAAATCCGGCGGCTGGCCGAAGCCATGGGCTCGCTTCGGATTTCAATCGACGACATGCTGTCGCGTCGCGACGTGTCGATGGAGGGCGAACATCGTGAGGTGCTCGAAACCTATCGCATGTTCGCGCATGACCAGGGCTGGGTGCGCAAGCTCGAGGAGGCGATCCGCAACGGCCTGACGGCGGAAGCAGCAGTCGAGAAGGTGCAGAGCGACACCAAGGCGCGGATGATGCGGTTGACCGACCCTTATCTGCGCGAACGCATGCATGATTTCGAGGATCTGGCGAACCGGCTGCTCAGACAGTTGACGGGTTATACCGGCCGGACGACCGCCGAAGGTTTCCCCAGCGACGCAATCATCCTGGCGCGCGCCATGGGGGCAGCCGAGCTGCTCGATTATCCGCGTTCCAATGTGCGTGGGCTGGTGTTGGAAGAAGGGGCGGTGACGAGCCACGTGGTGATCGTCGCACGCGCCATGGGCATTCCGGTCATCGGCCAGGCGGCGGGTGTGGTGGCGCTCGCCGAGAATGGTGATGCCGTGATCATCGACGCCGACGAGGGGCATGTGCATCTGCGGCCGATGGCCGATCACCGGCGTTCCTATGAGGAAAAGGTCCGCTTCCGCGCCAGGCGGCAGGAACAGTTCCGGGCACTGCGCGCCGTCGAGCCGGTGACCAAAGATGGGCAGCGGATCTCGCTGATGATGAATGCGGGGCTGTTGGTCGACCTGCCGCAGCTTTCGGAATCGGGTGCCGAGGGCATCGGCCTCTTCCGCACCGAACTGCAATTCATGATCGCCTCCACCATGCCGAAGGCGGATGAGCAGGAGCAGTTCTATCGCAATGTGATCAAACAGGCGGCGGGCCGCACCGTCACCTTCCGTACGCTCGATATCGGCGGCGATAAGGTCGTGCCCTATTTCCGCGGCCATGAGGAAGAAAATCCGGCACTCGGCTGGCGCGCCATCCGGCTGTCGCTCGACCGGCCGGGACTGTTGCGCACCCAGTTGCGCGCCCTGCTAAAGGCATCGGCCGACACCGAGCTGAAGCTGATGGTGCCGATGGTGACCGAGGTTTCCGAGTTGAAGATGGTGCGCGAGCTTTTGCAGAAGGAAGTGCAGCATCTCTCACGCTTCGGCCACGGCTTGCCGCGCAAGCTGCAATTCGGGGCGATGCTGGAGGTGCCGGCCCTGCTTTGGCAGCTCGACGAACTGATGGAGGCGGTCGATTTCGTCTCGGTCGGTTCGAACGACCTCTTCCAGTTCTCGATGGCGGTCGATCGCGGCAATGCACGGGTTTCGGACCGCTTCGATCCGCTGGGCAAGCCGTTCTTGCGCATCCTGCGCGATATTGTGCGCGGGGCAGAGCGGAACAAGACGCCGGTGACGCTCTGCGGCGAGCTCGCCAGCAAACCCATCTCGGCGATGGCGCTGCTCGGTATCGGCTTCCGCTCGATCTCGATGTCACCGGCCTCGATCGGACCGGTGAAGGCGATGCTGCTAGGGCTCGATGTCGGGGCGCTGACGAAGGCGATGGACGAGGTGCTGGACGATCACCACGCCTTGACGCCGATGCGCGAGGTGCTTGCCCGCTTCGCCGAGAGCCACAATATTCCCCTTTAGACAGAGATTAAGAAGAATCGGAGTGAAGGGTGGCGAAGCTTCCCGTTGAAAAGATGCGCGAGCTGGAACGTCGTTTCGGCGAGATCGAGGCGCGCATGTCGGCTGGCCCGGCTGCCGATGTCTATGTGAAGCTCGCATCCGAATATTCCGAGCTGCAGCCTGTCGTGACGAAGATCCGCGTCTATGAGAAAGCGGTCGCCGAGCTTGCCGATCTCGAAACGCTGCTCGAGGATAGGTCGGTCGACCGCGAGATGCGCGACCTCGCCGAGCTGGAGCTGCCCGAGGTGAAAGAGCAGATCGAGGTGCTGGAACAGGAGATGCAGATCCTGCTTCTGCCGAAGGACGCAGCGGACGAAAAGAGCGCGATCCTCGAAATCCGCGCCGGCACGGGCGGCTCGGAAGCCGCTCTTTTCGCCGGCGATCTGTTTCGCATGTACGAGCGCTTTGCGGCGGAAAAGGGCTGGAAGGTGGAGGTGCTCTCGGCGAGCGAGGGCGAAGCCGGCGGCTACAAGGAAATCATCGCGACGATTACCGGTAGGGGCGTCTTTGCCAAGCTGAAATTCGAATCCGGCGTGCATCGCGTGCAGCGCGTGCCGGAAACTGAGGCGGGGGGCCGCATCCATACGTCGGCGGCAACGGTGGCGGTGCTGCCCGAGGCCGAGGAGATCGACATCGAGATCCGGGCTGAAGACATCCGCATCGACACGATGCGCTCTTCGGGTGCTGGCGGCCAGCACGTTAATACGACGGACTCGGCGGTGCGTATCACCCACCTGCCGAGCGGCATCGTCGTCACCAGCTCGGAAAAATCGCAACACCAAAATCGCGCCAAGGCGATGCAGGTGCTGCGCTCCAGGCTCTACGACGCGGAGCGGCAGCGGGCCGACAGCGAGCGCTCGGCCGATCGCAAAAGCCAGGTCGGCTCCGGCGACCGCTCGGAACGTATCCGCACCTATAATTTCCCGCAGGGGCGTGTGACGGACCATCGCATCAATCTGACGCTCTATAAGCTTGATCGAATGATGGAAGGCGAGATCGAGGAGGTCGTCGACGCGCTGATGGCCGATTACCAGGCCAGCCAGCTGGCGCAGCTCGGCGAGCAACAATGAGCTCGACGGTCGCCGATATGCTTGCCGAAGCGCGCCGTCGCTTCACCGAAGCCGGTATCGTCGACCCGGCGACCGATGCGCGGCTGCTTGTCGCGGGCCTTCTGAAATTGTCGCCGACCGAGCTGTTGACGCGATCGGCCGAGAGGCTTTCTCCTGAACAGGCCGAAGTGATTTTCAAGGCGCTGGAGCGGCGGCTCGGCCATGAGCCGGTGCATCGCATTCTCGGCGAGCGGGAATTCTATGGCCTGCCGCTGCGGCTCTCGGCGGAAACGCTGGAACCGCGGCCGGATACGGAAATCCTGGTCGATACGGTTCTCGTCTATCTCAAAGACCTTGCAAAGGCGCAAAGCCGTCTCCATATCCTTGACATGGGAACCGGGACCGGGGCGATATGCCTTGCGCTTTTGAGCGAGTGTCCTGATGCGTCAGGTGTCGGCAGCGACATATCGGCGGATGCACTTCTGACGGCAAGATCGAATGCAGAAAGAAACGGGTTGCAGGATCGTTTTCAGGTCGTCCAGTCGAGTTGGTTCGAGAACATCCAGGGATCGTTTCACGCGATTGTCTCAAATCCGCCCTATATTGCTTCCAATGTCATTCACGATCTCGCTCCCGAAGTGACGAAATTTGATCCGGCTGCGGCTCTGGATGGCGGCCCGGATGGGCTTGACGCTTACAAAGCCATAGCCAAGGATGCGGCAAGGTTCATCAGGCCCGATGGGGTCGTCGGACTGGAGATCGGCTACGATCAGCGAAACGACGTGACGGCGATCTTTGAAGCGAAAGGCTTCAGGTGCCTCAAATCCGTGAAAGATTATGGTCAGAACGACAGGGTGCTCGTGTTCGCGCTCACGTGAGAGACGACAATCCGGCATTGAACAGGACATTATTGTTATTGCGAAGAAAAGGCTTGGATTTCCCGGTGAAGCAATATAGGTTGCGGTCACGTGTTGGGCAGATAGGAATGAACGAGATTCGTTCGGTACTTGGTTTGCCTCGGGGGTCCGCTCTTTTAAACGAGAGTTTCAACGGTTGAACACGACCCAATGCGTGAATCAGTCAAACTGACTTGAGAACCAAGCGGCAGGTCGGCGCAAAGGCGCAGTATGCTCGCGGCACAAAGGTCCTGACCCGGTTTCCGGTCATGGCGGTTGGTGCCATGTATCCATCACAAACAGAGAATTCAGGTGAACGATCTATGAGGCCAGGACAGCAGAACAAGCGCGGTCGAGGGCGTGGTAACAATAACAACGGCGGCGGTGGCGGCGGCGGTGGAAATAACAATAACAACAATTTCAACCGCAAGGGCGGCAATCCGCTGACCCGGACCTATGACAGCTCCGGCCCCGATGTGAAGATTCGCGGTACTGCGCAGCATATCGCCGAAAAATACGCGCAGCTCGCCCGCGACGCCCAAAGCTCCGGCGATCGCGTGATTGCCGAGAACTATCTCCAGCACGCCGAACATTACAATCGTATCATCGCCAGCGCCCAGGCGCAGATGCAGGAACGCTTCCAGCGCGACGACCGCGGCGAGTACAATGATCGCGAAGGTGCGGACCGCGACGGCGACGATATGGATAACAATGAGAATGACAATGACAATGACGGCGACGACGTCGTTATCGTCCAGCCGCCGCAGAACAGGCAGCATCAGCCGCAGAGCAGGCAGCACCAGCCGCAGCCGCAGGCACAGCAGCAGCCGAAGCCGGTACCCGCTCAGGCGCCGGCACCGGCACCCCAGTCCGAACTCATCGATGGAACCGGCCCACAGCCGGAGATCGAAGGTATTCCGGCCGAAGTCGCCATGGACGAGGAAGGTGCCGGCGGCCAGCCGCGCGAACGCCAGCCCCGCCGCCGCAGCACCGGCAGCCGTCCCCGTCGCCCGCGTCGCGGTGCTGAGGGCGAAGAAGCCGCCGCTGAAGGCGAGGGCGCCTCTGCCGAGGCGCCAGTGCTGGCTGACGTCGCATCGGAATGAGGATTTCGCTTCCCCTTCAAGGGCGAGCGTGAAGTTCATGCCATCTGCTCGAATTAGCTTGAAAATCCCCGGCCTTGTGCCGGGGATTTTCATTTTACGGGCTCTTTAAACTCGCAGAACAGGCTACCATATTCTCTTCGAACTGCTTCGCCCGAATCCCAGACGGGCAAAGCGCGACCTGCCTTTTCAGGGGGTCGATCTCAATCATCGGTCTGCGCCTCGTCAGGGCAGGGCGATCCATGGAGGTACCATATGAATATCGAGAAATATTCGGAGCGGGTGCGCGGTTTCATCCAGTCCGCCCAGACCTATGCGCTGGCGCAGGGTCACCAGCAATTTACGCCCGAACATGTGCTGAAAGTCCTGCTCGATGACGATCAGGGCATGGCGGCATCGCTGATCGAGCGCGCCGGCGGCGATGCCAAGGCCGCCCGCCTTGCCAATGACGCAGCTCTCGCCAAGTTGCCGAAGATCTCCGGCGGCAACGGCAACATTTATCTGGCGCAGCCTCTCGCCAAGGTCCTTTCGACCGCTGAAGAAGCGGCGAAGAAGGCCGGCGACAGCTTTGTCACGGTCGAGCGCCTGCTGCAGGCGCTGGCGATCGAATCCTCGGCCTCGACCTTTTCGACGCTGAAGAATTCAGGCGTGACGGCCCAGGGCCTCAACCAGGTCATCAATGACATCCGCAAGGGCCGGACGGCGGATTCCTCCAATGCCGAGCAGGGTTTCGATTCGCTGAAGAAGTTCGCACGCGATCTCACCGCCGAAGCGCGCGAGGGCAAGCTCGACCCGGTGATCGGTCGCGACGACGAAATCCGTCGCACCATCCAGGTGCTTTCGCGCCGCACCAAAAACAATCCTGTGCTGATCGGCGAACCCGGGGTCGGCAAGACGGCGATCGTCGAGGGCCTGGCGCTGCGCATCGTCAACGGCGACGTGCCGGAATCGCTCAAGGACAAGAAGCTGATGGCGCTCGACATGGGCGCGCTGATTGCCGGTGCGAAATACCGCGGCGAATTCGAGGAGCGGCTGAAGGCCGTGCTCAATGAAGTCCAGGCTGAGAACGGCGAGATCATCCTGTTCATCGATGAGATGCACACGCTGGTAGGCGCCGGCAAGGCGGATGGGGCGATGGACGCCTCCAACCTCTTGAAGCCCGCCCTTGCCCGCGGTGAGCTGCACTGCGTCGGCGCGACCACGCTTGATGAATATCGCAAACATGTCGAGAAGGATCCGGCCCTTGCCCGCCGCTTCCAGCCCGTCGTCGTCGACGAACCGACGGTCGAAGACACGATCTCGATCTTGCGTGGGCTGAAGGAAAAATACGAGCAGCATCACAAGGTGCGCATCGCCGATGCGGCGCTGGTGGCCGCGGCGACACTTTCCAACCGCTATATCACCGACCGTTTCCTGCCCGACAAGGCGATCGACCTGATGGACGAGGCGGCAGCGCGCCTGCGGATGCAGGTGGATTCCAAGCCGGAAGAGCTCGACGAGCTCGATCGCCGGATCATCCAGCTGAAGATCGAGCGCGAGGCGCTGAAGAAGGAAACCGACATTGCCTCTGCTGACCGGCTGAAGCGGCTGGAGACCGAACTGACCGGCCTCGAAGAGGAAGCCGATGCACTGACGGCTCGCTGGCAGGCGGAAAAGCAGAAGCTCGGCCTTGCCGCCGATCTGAAGAAGCAGCTCGACGATGCCCGCAATGAACTGGCGATCGCCCAGCGCAAAGGCGAATTCCAACGTGCCGGCGAGCTGACCTACGGTGTCATTCCGGATTTGGAAAAGCAGCTCGTCGACGCCGAAAAGCAGGATGGCGAACGCGGCGCGATGGTGCAGGAGGTCGTCATTCCCGACAATATTGCCCATGTCGTTTCCCGCTGGACCGGTATTCCGGTCGACAAGATGCTGGAAGGCGAACGCGACAAGCTGCTTCGGATGGAAGACGAACTGGCGAAATCGGTGATCGGCCAGGGTGATGCGGTTCAGGCCGTGTCGCGCGCCGTCCGCCGCGCGCGGGCCGGCCTGCAGGATCCGAACCGGCCGATCGGCTCGTTCATCTTCCTCGGCCCGACTGGCGTCGGCAAGACGGAGCTCACCAAGGCGCTTGCCCGCTTCCTCTTCGACGACGAAACGGCGATGGTGCGTATGGACATGTCGGAATATATGGAGAAGCACTCCGTTGCCCGGCTGATCGGTGCGCCTCCCGGCTATGTCGGTTATGACGAAGGCGGAGCGCTGACGGAAGCCGTGCGCCGCAGGCCCTATCAGGTCGTGCTGTTCGACGAGATCGAAAAGGCGCATCCCGACGTCTTCAATATCCTGCTGCAGGTGCTGGACGACGGACGTCTGACGGACGGCCAGGGCCGGACGGTCGATTTCCGCAACACGATGATCATCATGACCTCGAACCTCGGCGCCGAATATCTGACGCAGCTGAAGGACGGCGACGACAGCGACACGGTTCGCGAGCAGGTGATGGAAGTCGTGCGCGGGCATTTCCGGCCGGAATTCCTGAACCGCATCGACGAGATCATCCTCTTCCATCGCCTGAAGCGCGAGGAGATGGGCGCAATCGTCGATATCCAGCTGAAGCGGCTGGTGGCCCTGCTGTCCGAGCGCAAGATCGTCATCGATCTCGACGAGGAAGCCCGCCACTGGCTGGCGAACAAGGGTTACGACCCGGTCTACGGCGCAAGGCCGCTGAAGCGGGTGATCCAGAAGTTCGTGCAGGATCCGTTGGCCGAGCAGATCCTTTCTGGCCAGGTGCCGGACGGATCGACGGTAAAGGTGACGAGCGGTTCGGACCGGCTACAGTTCAGGACGATGCAGACGGTGAGCGAAGCGGCGTAAACCGGTTTGCCGGATGGATGGGAAATGGCGGCTTCGGGCCGCCATTTTTCGTTTGGTGGCCGAGGCGTCTCCTGGAGGGGAACCAGCGTAGATAGACGCTACTTGCTCGCCACCTGGTCTGGCGTCTGGTTGTTCAGCAGCGTATCGATGCGCTTGCGCTCGTCCTCGAATTTCGCCAGCGCCTCGCCCTGCAGCGATTTGCCGCCCGGCAGGCGGATGCGCAGTGGATCGACCTTGGTGCCGTTGACGATCAGCTCGTAATGCAGGTGTGGGCCGGTGGATTCGCCCGTCGTGCCGACCCAGCCGATCACCTGGCCCTGGCGGATCTTGGCGCCGGGGACGACGCCCTTGGCGATGGCGCTCTGGTGGTTGTAGGAGGATTCATAGCCATTGGCATGGCGGACGATCGTCTGGTTGCCGTAACCGCCGGAATCCCAGCCGGCTTTTTCGACCGTGCCGTTGCCGGCGGCGATGATCGCCGTGCCGCGGGGTGCAGCCCAATCGACGCCGGTGTGCATGCGGGCAAAACCGAGGATGGGGTGGCGGCGCATGCCGAAGCCCGATTTGAAGATGCCGTTCGGCACCGGGTTGCGCAGCAGGAACTGGCGGATGCTCTTGCCGTTCTCGTCGAAATAATCGACCGTGCCGTCGTCGGGGTCCTGGAAGCGGTAGAAGCGTGTCTGCGTGTCGCCGAAACGGGCGTTGACATAAAGCAGTTCGGAATCCTCGGTCGCCTGACCGGCGCTGTCGGCGACGGAGAAGAAAGCCTCGAGACTGTCGGTCGGCCTCAACTGCGCCTGGAAATCGACATTGCTGGCGAGCAGCTTGATAATCAGCGCCGTCATATCCTTGGTCATGCCGTAGGAAAGGGCAGCACGATAGATGCCGTCATAGACGCGCGGCAGGTTCTGGCCGGGGGGCGGTGCGAAGGAATTGTCATCGAAGGCGGTGGCGATGGCATCCAGCATCGGCGGCTCGCTGCCGGGCACATATCTGCCCTTGTCGTCGACGGCCACGGTGACGAGATGGCGCGTGCCGCGATAGACGCTGGCTCGGATGATCTTTGCCTGTTCGCCCTTCTGGATGATGCCGATGCGCAGCACGTCGCCCTTGTCGAGATCACTGGAACCCAGTTGCTGCGCGATGTAGCCGGCAATGCCATCGGCATATTGCTGCGGATAGCCTGAATCCGTCAGCGCCTTGGCGATCGGCGTGTCGACGCGCACGGGAAGGATGTCGTCGGCGAATTCTTCGGTCTGCGGCGTGATCGATTCCGATGCGGAGACCGTCATGTTCTGTTCGAGTACGCGGGCGGACAGACCGGCGGTCAGATCGACATCGGCATCCTCGTTGGAGAAACGACGCGGATCGACGTAATAAAGGGCTGCGAGCTGAGTATTGCCGTCGGTCAGCACCGAGCCGTTGGAGCGCACATTCTCTTCGACCTCCTCGAGCGACAGGCCGGATGCCATCTGCATGCCGGTCTTGCCGGTCGGGAACGGAATGGTCTTCAGGCTGACTTCGGATTCGACGTCGGAGCCGTAAAGCGCGCCGGTGCGGCTTTGCGGCGCGGGCTGCGGCTCGTCGGCGGAAAAGATCGCCAGGGGATCGAAGTCGGGATAGTCCTCCGTCGCCACATGATTGGCGGCCAGCGTCATCTTCACATGCGCGAAGGGCTGGCGGCGCACCACTTCCTTTTCGCCGTCGTGGATGACGGTTGAAACTTCCATGATGGCACGGTCAGACGGTTTTGCGGCAATGGCGGGCGCGACCAGCCGGCCGCCACGGACCACGGTCGTATCCTCATGCGCGTCAGCCGCAACGCTC
>NZ_JBPWPW010000001.1:3447500-3922500 GCF_051811185.1 Rhizobium sp. 62_C5_N11_2 | reverse complement strand
CGTGGGCCTGGTGGTAGTGACGGATTGCACAAGTTGTTCATTCTAATTGGATTGGATGGGCAGCGGAGCGGTTCCAGGAAATAGCTCCACCGTATAGACCGTACCCGAAACCGACACAGGTGGTCAGGTAGAGTATACCAAGGCGCTTGAGAGAACTATGTTGAAGGAACTCGGCAAATTGCACGCGTAACTTCGGAAGAAGCGTGACCCCATGCTAGGCAACTATTATGGGGTGGCACAGACCAGGGGGTAGCGACTGTTTATCAAAAACACAGGGCTCTGCGAAGTCGCAAGACGACGTATAGGGTCTGACGCCTGCCCGGTGCTGGAAGGTTAAGAGGAGAGGTGCAAGCTTTGAATCGAAGCCCCAGTAAACGGCGGCCGTAACTATAACGGTCCTAAGGTAGCGAAATTCCTTGTCGGGTAAGTTCCGACCTGCACGAATGGCGTAACGACTTCCCCGCTGTCTCCAACATAGACTCAGTGAAATTGAATTCCCCGTGAAGATGCGGGGTTCCTGCGGTCAGACGGAAAGACCCCGTGCACCTTTACTATAGCTTTACACTGGCATTCGTGTCGGCATGTGTAGGATAGGTGGTAGGCTTTGAAGCGGGGACGCCAGTTTCCGTGGAGCCATCCTTGAAATACCACCCTTATCGTCATGGATGTCTAACCGCGGCCCGTTATCCGGGTCCGGGACAGTGTATGGTGGGTAGTTTGACTGGGGCGGTCGCCTCCGAAAGAGTAACGGAGGCGCGCGATGGTGGGCTCAGACCGGTCGGAAATCGGTCGTCGAGTGCAATGGCATAAGCCCGCCTGACTGCGAGACTGACAAGTCGAGCAGAGACGAAAGTCGGTCATAGTGATCCGGTGGTCCCGCGTGGAAGGGCCATCGCTCAACGGATAAAAGGTACGCCGGGGATAACAGGCTGATGACCCCCAAGAGTCCATATCGACGGGGTTGTTTGGCACCTCGATGTCGGCTCATCGCATCCTGGGGCTGGAGCAGGTCCCAAGGGTTTGGCTGTTCGCCAATTAAAGCGGTACGTGAGCTGGGTTCAGAACGTCGTGAGACAGTTCGGTCCCTATCTGCCGTGGGTGTAGGAATATTGACAGGATCTGTCCCTAGTACGAGAGGACCGGGATGGACATATCTCTGGTGGACCTGTTGTCCTGCCAAGGGCATAGCAGGGTAGCTATATATGGACGGGATAACCGCTGAAGGCATCTAAGCGGGAAACCCACCTGAAAACGAGTATTCCCTATCAGAGCCGTGGAAGACGACCACGTTGATAGGCCGGGTGTGGAAGTGCGGCAACGCATGAAGCTTACCGGTACTAATAGCTCGATCGGCTTGATCGTTCTCATTGACTATGCTCATCTCAAGGCGACCGCAAAGCGGTCGTCCGGATCGATGATGCAAGACCTTTGTCCTGACGCGCCAATGGCGCTGCGGACGGCCCGCGCTACCAAGCGCGACGGCCTCTGGCCTGTATGGGTGCCACAAGCATCCGCAGTCAGAAGAGGTTCCAAAGACGTGTTCAAAAAAAGAAAACAGGCTAATGCCTGCCAGCTTCTCAAAACATATAGTTGCGCTTTGCCGACCTGGTGGTTATGGCGGGGTGGCTGCACCCGTTCCCTTTCCGAACACGGCCGTGAAACGCCCCTGCGCCCATGGTACTTCGTCTTAAGACGCGGGAGAGTAGGTCGCTGCCAGGTCTGCAAAGCGCAACTAATCAATCTTCTCATCACTAAACAAACGGCCCAAAGCCGAAACAAAAGGGCCGCTCACAAAGCGGCCTTTCGTGTTATAATACACCAGCAAATCCCAGCGATTTGCGCATGGCGCGGGGTGGAGCAGCCCGTTCGGCCTGAAATCGATCCACTGGATCGATTCCTTCACGGCCTCACCTCGTCAGGCTACGCCTGACAGCGCTCCCGGGCTCAAACAGCTCGGAATACATTAACGCGGGGTGGAGCAGCCCGGTAGCTCGTCAGGCTCATAACCTGAAGGCCGCAGGTTCAAATCCTGCCCCCGCAACCAGATACACAAAGGCCCGCCTCGTGCGGGCTTTTGTGTATCTGGTAACGGGTCGAGGATTTAACGCCTCCTCAGGGGCCCGCCAAGAAGGCGAAGCCGACGCAGCGGGACAGAAACTTCAAATCCTGCCCCCGCAACCAATCCTTCATTCCAAAAATCAAAACGCTCCTCGTGGAGCAGCCCGCTCGGCGGGCAATCGATTCACTGGATCGATTGCTTATCCGCCTCGCCTCGGCAGGCTCATAACCTGAAGGGTCCGAAGGACGGTTCAAATCCTCCCCCGCAACCAAAATACATAAGACAATATTCAAAAGCCCGCCTCGTGCGGGCTTTTTGCGTTTGGTAACGAGGCGACGTTAACGCCTCTTCAGGGGCCGGCAAGAAGGCCAAGCCGACGCAGCGGGACAGAAAACTACAAATCCTGCCCCGCAACCAACGATACTTGCAAATTTGCCCATGCAAGTCGCTTCCTCGACATAACCCTCGAGGAGCTTTTTGCGTTTCTGCTGGGTGTCCAGCTCCCCGGACGCCAGCTTGCAACCGGCGGAAACGCGAAGCTTTCATCTTGCACAGCGAAACCACTCGTCTCAAAACGTCCTGAGCCCGGACACATCATAGCCAGCGACGACATAACTGCGACGGCATTGTATGAGGTGCGTCGCCGTTGTACCATGTAGTCTGACAAGTGCGCGCAGTGCTCATTGTATAGCCGGAGCCAAAGTCTGGTCGTGCGCTTCAACCCGATGAATAAGTAGCCGGGATCATGGAACTTATCGTCGCCCTTGGCCTGATCGTCTTGAAGGTCGCGTTGCTGATTGCGATCCTGCTGTTGCTACCCTTGCCGCTAACCTGGCTGGAACGCAAGATCGCCGGGCACATGCAGCAGCGGATGGGGCCGATGCGCGTGGGATGGCACGGGCTGTTGCAGCCGGTGGCGGACGGAATCAAGCTCCTGACCAAAGAGGATCACATCCCGGCCGAGGCCGACCGGTTCCTGTTCAAACTGGCGCCAATCCTGGCGCTCGCCCCGCCCTTTGTGGTGTTCGTCGCGATCCCCTTCGGCGAAACTGTCTCGGTGCTCGGCCACGAGATCACGCTCTACGTCTCCAACATGAATGTGGCGCTCCTTTTTGTTTTCTCGGTGATCGGGATCGAGGTCTATGGCGTCATCTTCGGCGGCTGGGCCTCCAACAGCAAGTACGCTGTTCTGGGCAGCCTCAGGACCTGCGCGCAGATGATCAGCTACGAGATCCCGATGGGGTTCGCGGTCATCGGTGTGGTCATGCTGGCGCAATCCATGAGCCTGCTCGAGATCGTGCGGGCGCAGGCCGATGTCTGGAACATCGTCTACCAACCGGTCGGATTCTTCGTGTTCTTCGTCGCCGGGCTCGCCGAAGCGCAGCGCATTCCCTTCGACCTGGCGGAGGCGGAGGGTGATCTGGGGGCCGGGTTCCATACCGAATACAGCGGTATCCGCTTTGCCTTCTTCATGGTCAGCGAATATGCCATCGTATTGCTTGTGTCGGTCCTGGTGGTGATCCTGTTCTTCGGCGGTTGGAACGGAGTTCTGATTCCCTTGCCACCGCTCCTGTGGTTTGTGCTGAAGATCGCGTTCTTCGTCTATGTGTTTATCTGGTTCCGCTTCACTTTCCCCCGCTACCGCTACGACCAACTGATGGCGATCGGATGGAAAGTCTTGCTTCCTCTTTCAATGGCGAACATAATTATAACCGGTGTACTTTTAGGGGTCGTAGCGGCTCCGTAGCGAGGCGGCGATGTCGCGCGCGCAGGACAGAGTTGGAACATGGATTGGTTGGGCGTTCTTTGCCGATCTGGCGAGCGCCTTGGCCCTGACCTTCGGCTACATGTTCTCCAGATCCGTGACCATGCAGTATCCGGACAAGGAAAAGTGGCTGCCCTACTCCCGCTATCGCGGGCATCACTTCCTGACGCGTGATGAAGAGGGCGAGATCAAGTGCGTGGCCTGCGAACTCTGCGCGCGGATCTGTCCCTGCGACTGTATCGAAGTCGTCCCCTACGAGGACGAGAAGGGCAAGCGGCACCCGGCCAAATTCGAGATCGACACGGCCCGCTGCCTGTTCTGCGGGCTGTGCGAGGACGCCTGCCCGGCGGACGCGATCGCGCTTGGCCAACAATACGAATTCTCGAGTTTTTCCTCAGCTGACCTGGTGATCGGGCGCGATGATCTGCTCGCCAAGCCGGGTAAGGCGGCGACCGGCGGCGGCGTAGTTGCCGCGCGCCTGAATACGAAGAAGGACGTACTTGTCGAGACGAAAGAGACGCAGGGCTACAACTGGTGGCGGAATATCCGGCGAACATGAACGCGCGCCAGCTGTCAAACCGAAGCGCTCGGAAAGAGAGGCTCAGATGTTTGTCGGTGAAATCATGAAAAACAAGGGTGTCGGGGTCATCGCAGTTGCCCCCGATCAGACGATGGTGGAGGTACTGCGGCTGTTTCGAGACAACAATATCGGCTTCGTCGTCGTCAGGCGATCGAACGGCAAATACCTCGGTACGCTGTCGGAGCGGGACTGCTGCAATGCGGTGGCGGAATACGGGGCCGAGGCGGCGGCAAAGCGGGTCGCGGACATCATGAACCGCAATGTGGCGACGTGTTCGACACAGGATTTGCTGCCCGTCGCGATGGGGATCATGACCCAGCGGCGTACACGCCATGTGCTGGTCACGGATGGAGGCGACGTTGTCGGCGTGGTCAGCATCGGCGACGTGGTTAAACACAGGCTCGACGAAGCGCAGCGTACAGAGCAGGATCTGCAGGATTACATATGCGGGACCAGGTATCACTGAAGACGCCGGGGCGGGCAGCTTGCCGCAGAGCCTTGCGGTGCCCCGACCCCAAATCTTCAGACCCCACGCCAGATCCGGCCTGGGCGGTCGACCTCAAGAGTGGCGTGCGCCTTCTGAACTTCCACCGCGCATGGATATTCGCCCCGCCGCAGCAGGCTGTTGAGACGCAAGGCTCTATAGTTTTCCGGAACGAAGACGAGGCCCTTGGGAAACTGCCTGTCGACCTTGAGCTGCGCCGTCAGTTCGCCCTGGCCGGAACGCACGATTACCTGATCGCCATCCGAAAGGCCAAGCTCCGCGGTATCCTGCGCGCTCATCGCGACATAGGGATCGTTGGCGACCGTGTTCAGGATGTCCGACCGTTCGGAAAGATATCCGTTGTGGAACAGGCAGTCGCCGGTGATCAGCATGAGCCGGTCGGCTGCTGTCGGGACGGGCGGCGGCGCAGGGAGCATGCCAGCCGATAGTGTTGGCACCGCCTTGGTGAAAGCGCCGTCGGCGCCAAGCCCGTCCTGCGTCAACCCCTGATAGGCCGGAACCAGCCGGGCAATCTCGTCGAAAATTTCGGGTTGCGTCGATGGCCGCAGCGCCTGGTTGCGTAGCGCCGCGACGAAGTCGACAATCGCCAGATTGCCTCGCGCCTCGAAAACGGGCTCACGGAATTTGCGAACATTCTGGATCCGACCCTCGTTGTTGGTGAACGTTCCGGATTCCTCGCCGTAGCCCGCCGCGGGCAAGACGACCTCGGCCATGCCCGCCGTATCCGTGAGGAACGCGTCCTGCACGATCAGGAGATCGGCGGCGCCAAGCGCCCGCGTCACAAAGTTCCGGTCGGGATAGGCGACCAGGGGGTCGGTTCCGACGATGTAGAGCGCGCCCATCCGCCCACCGACACAGAGGTCCAGCATGGCGTCGAGATCCGCGCCGGGTTCAGACGGGATTTCGGCGCCCCAGTTTCGCGCAAGAGTTGCGCGCGCCGCGTCATCGGCGACCGCCCGCAGCCCCGGCAGAGCCGCCGGCAGGACCCCCATGTCCCAGGCGCCCATCTGGTTGGCACGGTCGAAGAGAAACTGCATCGCCGGGCCTTTGCCGAGCAGGCGGAGAACGTGCAGCAGGTTGTTGAGCTGCTGCAGCGTCGCGCGCGCTTCGGGTGATCTCAGGAGGTCGACGCTGACAAGCACGGTGACGCTGCGGCCTTCCTTGAGCGCGGCGGCCAGGCGATCCGGCCCGTCACTGCCGGCGCCCGCCGCCGGCCTGTCGATGTCCGCAAAAGAGCCGCCCGGCAAGGCCTGACCAGCTGCCGCCACAAGACCGGCCACCACCGCCGCAAGGCTTGCCGCTTCTCCGCCCGGAGGCACACGAACCACCACCCTGGCATCGGCGTCCAGACGCGATGGCCGCGCCGATAGCATGAGCAATCCGGTCTGCCGCCGCCGCGCCCCGTCCCGCAGCAGGTATTCGGTGACCGGGTTCTCCTCGGTTATATTGCCTCCGACGACGAGCACGCAGTCGTTGCCGATTACGTCGTCCAGCGGCGTGCGGCTGTAGAAAGTTCCCAGTAGCGGGCCGAGCGTATCGAAGGGCGCGGCCCAGCGTGACGAACAATCAATGTTGTTGGTCCGGAATACCGTTCGCATCAGCTTCTGGAACTGATAAAGCACCTCGTTGGGCAGGCGAGGGGAGGCCAGCCCGCCGGCATCCTTGCTCTCGACGGCCAACAGTCGCCGACGCAGATAGTCCCCCGCTTCGTCCCAGGAAACCGGAACCAGGGCGCCATCCTGACGGATCATTGGCTGCTTGATCCGGTCCCGACTTGCAACGAAATCGAGGCCGAAGCGTCCTCGCACGCAGAGAGTTTCGTGGTTGACACCTTCGTCCCACTTCGAGCGCACCCGCATGAACTCGCCCTTGCGCGTGCCCACCGTCAGCTGGCAACCGGTGCCACAATGCGGGCAGACCGTGTCGGTCTCTACGAGATCCCAGGGGCGCGCCTTGTAGCGGTAGGGGAAGCTCATCAGCGCGCCGACCGGGCAGACCTCGACGCAATTGCCGCACTGGTCGCAACTCGCCAGACTGCCCTCGAAGCCGGTGACGGCGGTATCCATGCCTTTTTCGACGGTGCCTAGCGCCACCGCACCGACGACCTCCTCACACATCCGGACGCAGCGCTGGCACTGGATGCAGCGGTTGACGTTCATGATGATGACCGGGCTCAGACGAATGTCCTCGGAGTGGAACACACGTTTTTCATCGCGGAATTGGCTTTCGCGGGGCCCGTAGGCCATTACCATGTCCTGAAGCTCGCATTCGCCGCCCTTGTCGCAGATCGGGCAGTCGAGGGGGTGGTTGGCGAGCAGCATGTCGAGCATGGAAGAGCGCGTTTCCTCGATCAGAGGCGTGTTCGTCCGCACGACCATGCCATCGGTGGCCGCAGTGGCGCAGGACGGCTGCAACCGCCGCACGCCCTCGATCTCCACCAGGCACATGCGGCACGAAGCCAGCGGCGGCAGCCGCTTCAGATAGCAGAAGGTCGGGACGTCGATGCCCAAACGCTGGGCGGCCTGCAGTACTGTCGAGCCAGCCTCAACTTCCAGCGTTTGTTCGTCGATCGTGACTTTAAGCATGGTTTCCTCACAACCCTGATCCAGCACACTTCTTCAGTGAAACGGGCACCTCCGCTCCTCGACATGGGCGACGAATTCATCTCGGAAATGCGCGAGTGCTGCACGCAATCCCATCGCTGCACCGTCACCCAAGGCACAAAACGTATTGCCGAAAATGCCCTTGCAGAGCATCTCCAACTGCTCCAGATCGCCGGGTACGCCATGCCCGCCTTCAACCCGGCGCAGGACCTTCACGACCCAGTTCAATCCTTCCCGGCAGGGCGTGCACTTGCCGCAGGACTCATGGTGGAAGAACTCGATGATCCTGGTGGCGACCTTGACCATGCAGGTGCTATCGTCGATCACGATAACGCCAGCCGAACCGAGCATCGAGCCGGCGGCAGCCAGCGAGTCAAAATCCATCCTCACGTCCAGCCCGTGCTCAGGGATGACCGGCGCTGAGACTCCGCCCGGGATCACCGCCTTGATCTTGCGTCCCGGCAACGCCCCGCCGGCATGTTCCTCGACCAGCTCGCGCAGCGGTGTGCCCATCGGCAACTCGTAGAGGCCGGGTTTGCGCACCTGCCCGCTGAGGCAGTAGAGCTTCGGGCCGGGGCTCTTGTCCGGGCCGATGCCGCGGAACCAGTCCGCGCCCCGCGCCACGATATGCGGCACGCAGGCCAGCGTCTCGACATTGTTGATCACAGTCGGGCTGGCGTAGAGCCCGGCCACGGCCGGAAACGGCGGCTTCAATCGCGGCTGCGCCCGCTTGCCCTCGAGCGACTCGAGCATCGCAGTCTCCTCGCCGCAGATATAGGCGCCTGCGCCGCAGTGGATGTGGACGGCGAAATCGAAATTCGAGCCCAGAATGCCCGTTCCCAGATAACCCTTTTCGTGTGCCTCGGCGATCGCCTGCTCCAGGCGACGGATCGCCGTCACATATTCTCCGCGGATGTAGACATAGGCAGTTTTGGCCCCAATCGCATAGGCGCTTACCGCCAGCCCCTCGATGAGTTGATGCGGATCGCGCTCCATGATGATCCGGTCCTTGAAGGTGCCTGGCTCGCCCTCATCGGCGTTGCAGCAAAGATATTTCGGCTTGTCGACCTGCTTCGGCACGAAACTCCATTTCATGCCCGTCGGGAATCCGGCACCGCCGCGACCGCGCAGGTTGGACTGTTTGACGAGGTTAACAACCTCGTCAGGCGTGTATTCGCGCAGCGCCTTGGCCAGTGCCTGGTAGCCGCCGCCAGCCTCGTAGGTCGACAGCTGGTGACTGTCCGGCACGGCGACATTCTTGAGGAGAACCGGCTCGAACATCGCGCTACTCTCCCTGCGGTCGCGCAGAGGGCTCGATGCTCGCGACCCGTTCCGTCGTAGCCCGCAGGTTGCCCAAAAGTGCATCTATCCGCGCGACATCAAGGGCACCATGGTAATCGTCGCCGACCTGCATCACCGGAGCCATCTCGCAGGCACCGAGGCACTCGACGGAGGAAAGCGTGAACAGCCCGTCCGGCGTGGTGTCGCCCTTCCTGATCGCCAGCGCCGTTTCCAGATGCTTCAGCAGGTCCTCGGCTCCGCACAGCATGCAGGAAACATTGTCACAGAGTTGCAGGTGGAACATGCCCACCGGCTCGGTATGGAAGAGCGTATAAAAGGTCGCCAGCTCGTAGACCCAGATCCGTTCGACTCCGAGAATGTCGGCGACTTCTTCCAGCACCTGACCAGGCAGATGGCCATGCTCCCTCTGCGCGATCAGAAGCGCGGGCATGATCGCCGAGCGCTGGTCGGGATACCGCGCCGCTGCCTCTTTTATCTTTTCGCGCATGGTCATTGCATTCAAATCCCTGCTACTTGTCCACCTCCGCCATCACTGGGTCGAGACTGCCGAGCACGGCGATCATGTCCGCCAGATAGCGGGCGTTGGTCACCCCGAACAGTCCCTGAAGGTTGACGAACGAGGGTGCCCGCACCTTCATGCGGAATGGTTTTGGCGACCCGTCGCTGATGATATAGAAGCCAAGCTCGCCCTTTGGCGCCTCGATCGCCGAATAGACCTCGCCCTTCGGCACCTTGAAGCCATAGGCCGACAGGTCGAAATGCTGGATCAGTGCTTCCATCGAGCAATGCACCTTGTCCTTGTCCACCGGGAAGGCGATTGTTGGCATGTCGATCTGGAACGGCCCCTCGGGCATCTGGTCGAGGCATTGCTCGATGATCCGGACGCTCTCGCGCATTTCCTCGACCCGACATTGCCAGCGCGCATAGCAGTCGCCCTCGTCGCGCGTGATGACGTTGAAGTCGAGCCGGTCATAGATCTCATAGGGCTCGTCGCGACGGATGTCCCAGTCGACGCCCGAAGCGCGCAGGTTCGGACCGCTCAGGCCAAGATCGATGGCGTCCTCGGCGGAGATCACGCCGATCCCCTGCGTGCGCTTCAGGAACACCCGGTTGTTTTCGAGCAACCGCTCATAGTCGCGGATCCGGTTCGGGAAGATGTCGCAGAACTCCCTGATCTTGGGAAGGAAACCGTCAGGCAGGTCCTCGCGCACTCCGCCAACCCTGCAGAAGGACGTGTGCATGCGTGCACCGCTGATCATTTCCAGGAGGTCCATGATCATTTCGCGCTCCCGCATGGCGTAAAGCAAGGCGGTCATGGCGCCGAGGTCCATCGGCAGCGCGCCGGTGATCAAGACATGGCCGGAGATCCGCGCCAGCTCGGCCATCATCACGCGGATATATTGTGCGCGGATCGGTGCTTCTATGCCGAGGAGTTTCTCCACCGCCAGCGCGAAGGCGAGGTTGTTCGACGGTGGACAGAGGTAGTCGAGCCGGTCGGTGAGCGGAAAAATCTGGGTGTAGGTGAAGCTCTCCGCCAGTTTTTCGGTGCCGCGATGGAGGTAGCCGATGTGTGGGTCCACGCGCTTGACGTACTCGCCGTCCAATTCCAGGACGAGCCGAAGAACCCCATGCGTGCTGGGGTGCTGGGGGCCGAGATTGAGAAGCACCTCCTTGGTGTCGAACGCTTCGCCTTGCGGCCTGATCAGTTCGGTGACTTCGGTCATTTTAAGTTCCCGGCGTGGAGCGGCCTCCCTTATGGAATGTTCTTGGTGGCGAGGTCGGGCTGCGTCGGTGGCGTGCCTTCGGCGCCAAACGGGTTCAGCTTGTCCTTGTAGCCACGGAGCGGAAAATCCTTGCGCTGTGGGAAGCCCTCGAACCCTTCCCACATGTAGATCCGGCGCAAATCGGGGTGGCCCTCGAACCTGATCCCGTACATATCCCAGGCTTCTCGCTCATGCCAATTGGCGGTTCGCCAGATCCCCGTCACCGACGGGACCCGCGGCGGATCGGCGAGGCGGCATTTGATGCGAACGCGCAATTTGTTCGGTAGCGAATAGAGGTGGTACACCGTCTCGTAGCGTGGCATCTCAGGATAATGATCGACCCCGCAGATGTCCGACAGGAAGTTGAACCGCAACGCCGGGTGTTCCTTCAGAAACCGGCAAAGCTCGACGATCATGTCAGGCGGAGCGGCGAAGGCATATACACCATGCGCGAAGCCAAGATCGTCGATTGCCTCGCCGAAACGCTCCGTGATCGTAGTGCGGATGAGGGGCGTCTCCACACTCATGACGCTGCAACCCGACCCAGAGGAGTCCCGGCCAGTGCTCGGGATTTTTTGATCTTCTCCTGAAGTAGCAGGAATCCATGCATCAGCGCCTCGGGCCGCGGCGGGCAGCCGGGCACATGCACGTCCACCGGCACGAAGGTTTCCGCTCCCTGCACCACCGCGTAGGTGTTGTAGACCCCGCCCGAGATGGCGCAGGTGCCCATGGCGATGACCCAGCGGGGCTCCGGCATCTGGTCATAGAGGCGGCGCACCACGGGCGCGAACTTCCGCGTTACTGTGCCGGCGATGATCATCACATCGGACTGGCGCGGCGAAGGCCGGAACACCACGCCGAACCGGTCGAGATCATAGCGGGCGCACCCCGCCGAGATCATCTCGATGGCGCAGCAGGCAATTCCGAAGGTCTCGGGCCACAGCGCCGAGCTCCGGCTCCAGTTGATAACGCTCTCGGCCGTGGTGAACAGCACGCTGTCGCGGATCGCGTTGTTTACGCCTCCCATTCGAGTGCTCCCTTCAGCCAGGCATAGGCGAAGCCCACAAGAAGCAGCACTATGAAGACGAACATCTCGACAAAGCCGACCAGCCCGATGTCTTTCAGGACGGCGGCCCAGGGAAAGAGGAACATCGTCTCGACATCGAAGACGACCAGCAGGATCGCAAGGATAAAGAACGGCACTCTGAAGCGCCCCGCGGCGGCCTCACCCGCGGCGTCCATGCCGCACTCATAAGGCATGTTCTTTTCGGGATAGGGATTGGACGGACGCAGCAGCGAAGAGACAAAAAGCGTCGCGCCCGTCACCAGAACGACTCCGACGATCATAAAAAGAACCGGCAAGAATTCCATCGCAGCCATATCGCACTGCACCGGTTACCCACTGACTGCTTTCCTCAGGCCGCGACCGTCCTGTTCAGGACCGTAATGCAGTCGCCCCGGGAAGCAACTTGGGCAATCCTTTCTTGAGCTTTGAGTTTATTCCGTCGGACAGATCATTGCAAATTCAATCGGTCAGCCGCCAACACGGAATGCTGGGCAAGTCTTAAAAACCAGGCGGGGAACAGGCCGATGCCGATGGTGCCCGCAGCAGTGAAGGCGAGCGTCGCGCGCACCAAGGGCGTCAGCGCCGGGTCGAACGTCCTTTCCGGCTCGCGCATGTAGATCACCATGACGATGCGGATATAAAAGTAGGCGGCAACAGCACTCAGCAGCACTGCGATCACCGCCAGCATGACGAACCCTCGCTCGACGAGCGCGACCAGCACGTAGAACTTGGCGAAGAACCCGGCCGTTGGCGGAATGCCGGCGAGCGAGAACAGATAGAGCAGCATCAGAAGCGCGAGCCCGGGACGGGACTTGGCGAAACCCGAGTAGTCTTCGATAACCTCGCCCGAGAAATTGCCGTTCCGCATCATGATGACAGTAGCGAAAATGCCGAGATTCATCAAAGAGTATATCAGCAGGTAGAGCATCACGCTGGCGATCCCGTCGGCACCGCCGGCCACCACGCCGAAAAGGGCGAACCCGGCATGGGCGATGCTGGAATAAGCGAGGAGCCGCTTGAAATTATCCTGCACCAGCGCCACGAAACTGCCGAGCGCCATCGTGACCACGGCAATGACCGCGACGATGATCCAAACGTCCGAGGCTGCTACCAGCGGGTTGAGGAACACCCGCAGGATCACTGCGAACCCCGCCGCCTTGGGGCCGACTGACATGAAGGCGGTGATCGTCGTCGGCGCGCCTTCATAGACGTCCGGCAACCACATATGGAACGGCACCGCGCCGACCTTGAAGACCAGCCCCGCGACGATGAAGACCACCGCCAGCAGCAATCCGGGATCGAGCGGATCGCCGGTGACCGCCGCAGCCATCCCGTCCAGCTGCGTCGTACCGGTGAGCCCGTAGACCAGCGAAACGCCGTAAAGGAAAATCCCGGTCGAGACCGCGCCAAGGATCACGTATTTCAGCGCCGCTTCGTTTGACCGCCGCTCTCGCCGCAGGAATCCGGTCAGCACATAGGTGCAGAGCACCATCAGTTCGAGGCCCACATAGATCGAGAGGAGATCGGTCGCCGAGGCCATGATCATCATTCCCGAAAGCGCAAAGAGCAGCAGGACATAGTATTCGCTGCTCCCGATCCCCTCGATATCCGCATATTTTCGCGAAAGGAGGAATGTCAGGATGGTGGCCAGGTAGAACACGAACTTGAAGAAGACCGCGAAGCGGTCGGCGACGAACATGCCCGTATAGGCCGGCCGCACCTCGCTCGAAAGAATGAGTGTCGCCAAGGCGGCAATCAGCACGATCGCGACGGAAGCCCAGACCAGGAAATATTCCTGCCCCCTGCGCACAAGCTGTCCCAGGATCAGCAGGATGCAGGCTCCAGTGATCACCACGATCTCGGGCAGGCTTGCGAGAGCCGACTGGAAAAGTGCTGCGGCGGTCATGGGCCGCTCCCCTTATCGTGCACCTGAGCCAGCAGATGCTTCACCGAGACGTCGATGATGCCGAGAAAGGGTTTCGGATAGAGCCCGACCCACAGCACTAACACGGCCAGCGGCAGGGTCGCTGCCAGCTCGCGGGCGTTCACGTCGCGTATCTTGAACCGGACGCCGACGCTGGCCGGACCAAGCGCGACTTTCCTATACATGCCAAGCAGATAGGCCGCGCCAAGCAACGCGCCCAAAACGGCGGCCGCGCCGATGGCCAGGTTGGCCGCAAACCCGCCCGACAGGACCAGCAATTCGCCGACGAACGAATTTGTTCCCGGCAGCGCCATCGACGACAGAGTGAACAGCGCAAGAAACGCGGTATAGACGGGTGCGGCCTTCATCAGCCCGCCATAATCAGCGATGCTGCGGGTATGGGTCCGCTCGTAAATCAAGCCGACGAACAGGAACAAGGCGCCCGTCGTCACGCCATGATTGAACATTTGCAGGATACCTCCTTGGAGTCCGCGGAGGTTCAGCGCAAAAATCCCCATGGTCACGAAGCCCATGTGGCTGATGCTGGAATAGGCCACCAGTTTCTTCAGATCGTCCTGTGCCAGCGCGAGCAACCCGCCATAGACGATCGCAAGCGCCGAAAGCGAAAGCATCAGTGTCGAATAATATACCGACGCCTCCGGCAGCATCGGCAGCGAGAACCGCAGGAACCCATAGGCGCCCATCTTCAGGAGCACCCCTGCAAGGATGATGCTGCCTGCCGTCGGCGCCTGCACATGGGCGTCCGGCAGCCAGGTATGGACCGGCACCATCGGCACTTTGACGGCGAAGGCGATCAGGAAGGCGAAGAACAGCCAGGACTGGACCGGGAACGGCAAATCCTGCGCTGTCAGCGCGAGGATGTCGAAGGTCTCGCCGCCGTTGAAATAGAGCACGATGACACCGATGAGGAACAGGAGGCTGCCCGCCAGCGTGTAGAGGAAGAACTTGAACGCCGCATAGATCCGGCCTTCGCCACCCCAGACGCCGATGATCAGGTACATCGGGATCAGCATCGCTTCCCAGAAAACGTAGAACAAGAACAGGTCGAGCGCGCAGAACACCCCCAGCATCAGCGCCTGCATGGAGAGCAGACTGACCATGAACGCCTTGACCTTGCGGTCGATCGCAACCCACGAGGCGAGCACACAGATCGAACCCAGCAACGCGGTCAGGAACACGAAGAGCGCGCTTATCCCGTCGATACCAAGCGCATAAGTGATCCCGAGCGCGGGCACCCAAGGGCGCTTCTCTGTGAACTGCATCTCGTGGGTCGTGGTGTCGAATCCGGCCAGCATGGCGATGCAGAGGGCGAGGTCAAGGATTGTGACACCCAGCGCTGTCCAGCGCACCGCATCGTCGCCGCGGAGAAACATCAGAACCGCTGCCCCGGCGACGGGCGTGAAAATAATGAAGCTCAGAAGCGGCAATCCCATCGCGCCCCCTACCGCCATACCACGGCGAAGACCACGGCGGCTGCGATCACACCAGCGATCATCGCCAGCGCGTAATGGGTCACGACGCCGGTCTGGAGCCGCCGGAGCCGCCCGCCGCCGCGCAGGATCGAGCGGGCGACGCCGTTCACGACGGCGTCAACGCCGGTGACATCGATCCGCAGTCCCATTCGCGCCGCCCCATGCAGGAAAGGCAACACAGCAGTCTCGGACACGTCGCTCACCGCCTTCTCGTAGCGCGCCAGCGGTTTTCCGGCGATCCACATGAAGACCCGTGCGCCCTTGCGGTAGAACCAATCGGTGTCGATGCTGATCGTGTTCTCGGGGTCGAGCGCCCTGAGGAATATGACAAAACCCAAGGCGGTGAACATCAGCACGCCAAGGCTCTCGGTGACATGGACGCCGGTGTAAGGTTCGTAGTCCACCGGATAGGGCAGAAGATCGTAAAGCGGCTGAGGGAACACCCCGATCGCGATGCAGAGCACCGCCGCCATGCCCATCGCAACCAGCATGTTGCGGGGCGGCTCCCGCGCCTCCAGCCCACGGTCGGTGCCAAAGAACATGTAGTACGGCAGCTTCAGTCCGGTGTGCAGGAACGTCCCCGCCGACGCCATCGTCAGCGCGAGCACCATCACAGCGCGGTGATCCTGTCCGGCGGCGGCCACCACCATCGACTTGGTGACGAAGCCCGAGAAGAATGGAAATGCCGAAATCGCGAAAGCGCCAACCATGTAGAGCGCCACGGTCACCGGCATGGTCTTGTAGAGCCCACCAAGCTCGGTGAGCTTGCGCCGGCCGGTGACGTAAATCACCGCCCCAGCACCCATGAACAAGAGCGCCTTGTAGAGGATATGTGCGAAGGCATGACTGGTGGCCCCGTTCACCGCCATCTCGGTGCCGATGCCGACGCCCGCCACCATGTAGCCCACCTGGCTAACGATGTGATAGGCCAGTAGCCGCCGGCAGTCGTTCTCCAGCACCGCGTAGACGACGCCGTAGAGCGCCATCGCGGTGCCGAGCCAAACGAGAAGTTCAGTTCCCGGAAACGCTCGCGCCAGCACATAGACGGCGGTCTTGGTGGTGAAGGCGCTCATGAACACCGCGCCGGTGACAGTCGCCTCCGGGTAAGCGTCGGTCAGCCAGGCGTTGAGCGGCGGCACAGCGGCGTTGAGCATGAACCCGGCAAGGATCAGGTAAGCGCCGACGCCCATCTCGCCTGCGATCGGGCCGAAGAGCAGCGAGCCAGTCGAGAGCCCGTAGAGAATGACGCCGCCAAGTAGGACGACGCCGCCAGTGATATGGACCATGAGATACCGGAACCCGGCGGCGATCGCCTGTCGGCCGCCCTGGGCGAAAACCAGATAGGCAGAGGCAAACGCCATGCCTTCCCAGAACAGGTACAAGGTCAGGTAGTCGCCGGCGAAAACCACGCCAAGCGCGCTGCCGACATAGACGAACGCAGCGACATGCTGGCCGGGGCGCGTCAGGTGCAGAGCATAGACCGTTCCGATCAGCGCCATAATGGTGAAGACCGTTGCGAAGACGATGCTCAGCTTGTCGACCTTCGCGATGAGGATTTCCTGCCCGATGAACGATGCCGCCCCGTAGCTGCCTGACTGCATGGTGAGCACGGTGAGGATCGCAAGTATCGGGATCAGCAGCAGATAGGCCTTGCGGATTGACCCGTTCAGAAAGGGGATCGGCAGGGCACCGAGAATGAACAGCAGGGCGGGATGGACGAAGTCAGTCATAATAGTCCTCGCGCCGCATGAGCCCAGCCCGATGGCCGAGGAACTTGGAAACGAAAATCAGCAGCACGCAGGATAAGAAGCCGTAGACGGCCGACCAGCCCGGCAGACGGTCCCACGGGTATTCGGCGTGTTCGCGCGGCACCAGGAAGTCGGCGATGACGATCAGGACGAGCACCAGATAGAAAAGCCGACGCCGTTCGGTCGCATACTTTCCGTCGCCAAAGAAATCGACCAAGCGCTTTATCACCTGACAACTCCTTCCGCCAAGGCGACGAAATAGTCGGGGAAGATGCCCATCGCCACCGACAGGATGGCGGTCGCAACTAGCGGGATCGTCACCATCGGAATTTCACGGACCGTTGCCGGGCTCCCTTGCGCCTCCGTCCCGAAAAAGGCGACATAGCTGACCGGCAGGAAATAAGCGGCGTTGAGGACCGAACTCGCTAGGAGCACGATCAGGAACGCGATTTCCCCCGCCTCCACCGCGCCTCGAGCCAGATACCACTTGCTCACGAACCCCGCAGTCGGTGGCACGCCGATCATGCTGAGTGAGCCGACGAAGAACGCCCCCATCGTCCAGGGCAACCGGCGGCCGATACCAGCCATGTCGCTGATGTTGCGCTTGCCAGACGCGCAATAGATCGACCCGGCGCAGAAAAACAGTGTGATCTTTGAGAATGCATGCGCCGCGATGTGGATGATCCCGCCGACCATCGCGACCGGCGAGAGCAGAACCGCGCCCAGCACGATGTAGGAGAGCTGGCTGACCGTCGAATAGGCGAGCCGCGCCTTCAGGTCGTCCCGCGTCAGGGCGTAGACCGACGCCATCAGAATCGTGAACGAGACCAGATAGGCCGTGGCGATGCCCAGTCCTAGCCCGTCCACCAGCCCCGTGCCGAACACATGGAACACCAACCGCAGCACGCAAAACACGCCCATCTTGACCACGGCCACGGCATGCAGGAGCGCACTGACCGGTGTCGGCGCCACCATCGCGGCAGGCAGCCATGCGTGCATCGGCATCACCGCAGCCTTGGCGAAGCCGAAGAGGTAGCAGAAATAGACGACTGTCAGCAGCGCCGCCGAAGCATCGCTCCCTGCCAGCAGGCCCCCCGTGACAAAGTCGAGCGATCCCGCAATGTGGTAGGTCAGCGCCAGCGCGGCGAGAAGCACGCTCTTTGACGCTCCCATCAAATAGACCAGGTACTTGCGGCTGCCCGTCCATCCCTCTTCGTCTTCGTGGTGGTAAACGAGCGGATAGGTAACGAGGGTGAGCATCTCGTAGAAGATTACCAGCGTGAACAGATTGGCGGCGAAGGCGCCTCCGACCGCTGCCGCGAGACTGGCGGCAAAGCAGGCGAAGAACCGGGTCTGCGCATGCTCGTTCAAGTGCCGCATGTAGCCGATGGAATAGATCGCCGCGACAATCCACAGCAGCGACGAGACGGTGGCAAACACCATGCCGAGCGCATCGACCCGGAAAGCCAAGTCAATCCCCGGCAGAACCTCAAATAGGCGCAATTCGACCGTCCCGCCCGCCAGCACCGTGGGCGCCATCGAGACGACAATTGCGAACATGGCGATTGCCGCCAATGGCGAGACGATATCGCGGAGTTTCTCGCGGTTGTTCAGGAGAAGAACTGCAAGGGCCGCCAGGCCCGCGACGGCGACGGCAAGTAGCGGCCGGATCGATACCACCGGGTCCAAGCCTCTATCCTTTCATCATGGTCACGTCGTCGACCTTGAGGGTAGATTTGTTCCTCACGAGGGCGACCAGGATTCCGAGGGCGACGGCAACCTCCGCCGCGGTGATTGCGATGACGAAGATCGCGAAAATCTGACCGCGGAAATCGGCGTAGTAACGCCCGAAAGCGATGAAATTGATGTTGACCGAGTTGAGCAACAGCTCCAGCGACATCAGCACGACCAGAATGTTGCGCCTGAGCAGCACGCCCGCCGCTCCGATCACGAACAGCGCCACTCCGAGCAAAATATACCACCAGAGCGGAACCATCACCGCTGCTCCTTCTGCGCCAGCACGATGGCCCCGATCAGGGCGGCCAGCAGGATGACGGACGCAACTTCAAACGGCAGGAGATAGTCGGCGAACAGCGTTGTGCTGAGCTGCCTGACCTGATCGCCACCGCGCACGGTGACGGGCTGCGTGAGCGAAAAGCGGCCGCTCCAGAGCACCAGCGCAACCATCTCGATCCCAAGCAGGACGAGCAACACCAGAGCCGCCATGTTGCCGCCCGGCAAGAACCGTTGCAAGACCGCTTCGCGCACATCGATCATCATGATCACGAAGACGAACAGGACCATAATCGCGCCGACATAGACAAAGATCTGGATGACCGCGAGCAGCGGCGCCTCGAGCAAGACGAAGATTGCCGATATCTGCAGGAAGCACGCCATCAATGCCAATGCGCTGTGAACCGGATTCCGGGCCAAGACCAGCGTCAAGGCGGTGATCACGGACACCGTAGCGAACAGAAGAAAGAACCCCTGATCCATCGACGCCGACCCTCCGACGCGAACTGCTACCCGGCGCGAGACGGCCGGATTTGAGATTGCGCCGCAACTTCCGATGCGTTCAAAAATTGTGCCCTAAAATCGGATTTTTCACAAGATTATTGTCATTGGCGGAGCAAGACCGGGTCGGTCCGGATGTGGCGGAGGTCGCTTGCGAAGCGCGCGCTTTCGATAGCGCCGTACCGATTTTATTGTTCCATAGGCAAATGGCTTGAGCCGGTCGGTACCGACGTTTTGTTACGGCGTAGTGGGAAATTTCTTCCAAATAACACCGGCTGTTCCGCCGAAGTTACAAGTCTCAGTGGCTTCGGGCCCCCGCAACCAAATCTTTCCCTCCAAAAATCAAAACGCTCCTCGTGGAGCAGCCCGCTCGGCGGGCAATCGAGTCACTGGATCGATTGCTTATTGGAAGCCGCTGGCAAACACGCATGCCCGTAGGGCCGCCGGCAATGAGATCGAGGACGAACATCGCTCCGCCGCTGCGGCCCGACTTTCGGAGATCAATCTCGCGAACTACCGCGTCTTTGCCTAGCCAGCCGTCCGGGCGGCCATTACGCCGCCGGTGGCCGATGCGGCATCCCCACCCCTTGCGCCTCGGCTACGAAAGTCGTGCCAGCGCAGGTCGATTGACGCTGGCTGGGTTCAAGACGATGATGCGAGAACAGTATTTCGTCCTCTTGATCGACGAGCCCGGGTCCTTGGGACAATTCCGGCACTCCTGCCGGCGGACATGGACGAGCGCCGAAAGGCCATCGAGGCCCTGCGCGAGCTGCTGGTGTCGTCGGGCGTTGGAAGCCGGCGGGAGCCGATTGCCTCGATCGTGTGGCCGAGCTGTTCAGCCTCGGCAAGGAGGAATTCGGCAGCAACCCAGTCCGCGGACCGGCAAGCAAGAGCGCTCGCGTTCGCAACGCATCCTGATCGAAGCAGAGGGAGCTTCCCAATGACCGACCTTTCCACGACCAAACCTGAACAATCAAAATACGACCGACTGATTGCCGCTGCACGGGAGGTTGCGCCTGCCGTCACGATCGTGGCGCATCCCTGCGACGAGACGTCATTGCAGGGCGCGCTTGACGCCGAGAACAGACTGATCGTACCAGTCCTGGTGGAGCCCGCCGCAAGAATTCAGACGGTGGCCGCGGAGAATGGGCTTGATCTGAAAGAGCACGAAATCGTCGACGTTCCAAATAGCCACGCCGCTGCGGCGAAGGCAGTCGTCCTGGTACGAGAGGGAAAGGGCGAGTTCCTCATGAAGGGCAGCCTCCATACGGACGAACTGATGCGCGACATCACGGCCCCCGCCACCGGCCTGCGCACCGAACGCCGCGTCAGCCATATCTTCGTGATGGATGTGCCTGACCACGCCGACACGCTCTTCATCACCGACGCGGCGATCAACATCTCTCCCGACCTCGATGTTAAACGCGACATCGTGCAGAATGCAATCGACCTCTGGACGACGGTCGGGCTCGGTCAGCCCCGTGTGGTGATCCATTCCGCCGCCCGGCGGCGTGTGACACAAGTGGCGGCCTGAACCATGGACGCGATCCTTGTCGTCAACGCCGGCTCGTCAAGCCTAAAGTTCCAGATCTTTGAGATCGCCGACACCGGCCCCAATTGCCGCATTCGCGGCCAGATCGATGGCATCGGAGTACGGCCCCGTCTAGCGGCGAGCGCCGCCGACGGAACGGTCCTGGTTGATCGTCGATATGCGCCGGAGGTAGTCGACCACCTGCCGGCGGCAATCGCTGAAATCCGTGCGTGGTTGCTGACCCTTAAGGGTTTCACGCTCCGTGCCACTGGTCATCGCGTCGTTCATGGCGGCCCGGACTATGCGAAACCGATCCTCATAGACCGCGACACACTCGACAAGCTTGCGACTTTCCAGGAGCTTGCTCCGCTGCACCAGCCGAACAACCTCGCGCCGATCCGCCTCGCGATGGAAATCAATCCGGATGTGCCGCAGGTCGCCTGTTTCGACACCGCTTTCCATCGCGGCCACGCCCCGCATACTGATTGCTACGCCTTACCCTGGGACTACTACGAGCACGGAGTACGACGATACGGCTTTCATGGCCTGTCCTACGAATACATTGCCGAGCGGTTGGCCGAAGTCGCGCCCGGAATCGCCGGTGGACGCATCATAGTTGCCCACCTCGGCAGCGGTGCGTCCATGTGCGCGCTGATGGACGGACGCAGCCTTGAGACTACGATGGGCTTCACGGCACTCGATGGCTTGCCGATGAGCACCCGCCCGGGCCAGATGGATCCCGGCATCGTGCTATACCTGCTCGATCACAGAGGAATGACCATGGGGGAGGTTACTGACCTTCTCTACAGGGCGTCCGGTCTGAAGGGGCTGTCAGGCATTTCGGCCGACATGCGCGATCTTCTTGCCAGCGATGACCCGCGTGCGGCCCTCGCCATCAATCACTTCGTCCATCGCTGTGCGCTCAGTGCCGGCATGCTTGCCGCCGCGCTTGGAGGTCTTGACGCTTTCGTCTTTACGGCTGGCGTCGGGGAGAATTCGCCGCCAATCCGCGCTCGCATCGCCGAACGGCTTGCCTGGCTGGGAGCCGAACTCGATCCCGCGGCCAACGAAGCGGGCGCGGTGCTCATTTCCACTTCTGCGAGCCGCGTCGCGCTCTACGTCCTGCCGACGGATGAGGAACTGATGATCGCCCGCCACACGCTTGCACTCATAACAGCACCCTGAAACCGATGTAATGCGCATGATCAACCCTTTCGGCCCGAGAAGCGCCGCGCGCCCAATCACTGGGTAGGAGCTCTATGTGGACGGCGGCTATCATATTGTCGACTGAGCATGCGGCGAACAAAACAGCCGCCGACCCCTTGATCCCGCCAAGTTGAAGTAATCCAGCTCGCCTTCGCATGCCCGGAAGATACCAATTGACAACGAAGGCGAGAGTTGGCATCCGCGGGCGTGAGGCGATAGAATCCAAGCGGCATCCAATCTAAAGCCAGCCCCCTGAAAATCCCGCACGTCTCAACCCGGTCACGATGGGCTTGCATTGGCGCATGATGTTCCAGAGCAAGCCGGTCCGATAGTTTTCGATCATCAGCACCACCGGTCCTTGGTCGATGCCGAAGTGATAAGGGCTTACCCACCATCCGGCTTGACTGTTTTCCACCGCATATGTCTGGTTAAACGACGGTTTGAAGCCGTAAAGCCGCGTCATACCGAGCTTCATCCGCGCAAAGTTGCGGACAGTTGGCACGACAATCTCCGGCGCGAACGGCAGCGAGGCGACAACGACCCATGGCGCGATAGTCCCATCGTCAGGTCCGAAAGGAGCCCCGCGGGCTACGTAGTCGAAGAACTCCCGATCGACCCCATCTATCGTCCGCTTACCCCAACCCGGGCCGTCGCATGCGGTGAACCCCCAACAATGTTCGCCATACCCTACAAAGTTCATCGGGTTGCGGATTGCGTATTGTTGCTGGATATATGTCGCATGCCGACTGTTTTCGAAATAGTCGGTGTCATGGTGGCGCATGAACGCATCGCGGATGCCTCGAAAGTCTATCCACATGTGCGACAGTTGATGGGTAAAAAGCGGTCCTGAATACAACAACTCGCGGCCGTAGATATTCCGCCATTCGTAGGTTTCGGTGTAGGCGGCATAGCACTCGGGCGGCAAAGGGTGAGTTGGGGATCCCAGACCAATGATGTAGAGCAGCAGGCCTTCATCATAGCCACGCCATCGATAGGGAATGAAACCGCTCTCCGGACGCCAGCCATGCGTTAAAGTTGCACCGCCATCGCAGGCCCAATTCCAGTCGGCACGCTCGTAAAGCGCCATCGCGAGCTGGCGGATTTCAGCCTCAGCGGCCGTGTCGCCATCAAAGTAGGTGGCAACGGTCAAGGCACCTGCGAACAGGAAAGCCGAGTCGATTGTCGACAACTCGCATTGCCAAACCCGGCGCCCCGTTTCGATGTCTAGAAAGTGATAAAAAAACCCTTTGTAGCCGGATGAATCCGGCTCCGGCCCCTGCGGGCATGCCATCAGGTATCTCAAGCGATTGCGGGTGATCTTTGCCGCAAATTCGCGGATGAGGACGCCGCGTTCTACAACCACGGGGATGGTCGCCAACGCCATGCCAATCGCCGCGATGCTTGCCGGGGCGTTCGGTTCTGTCTTGTCGCGCACCAGGCCGTTGTCCGGGTTTGTGCATTGGAGATAGTACAAAAGAGTGGTGAATTGCAGCCGAGCGAGGTCCTGGTCCGTTGGCATGCGGTCGAGATCAGCGTCGGTTGAGAGCATTTCGGGCATGGCCGCTAACCAACTATGATGTGGACGTTATGCATGCGTCCGTCATCCACAAGCGAGACGGCTTCGTTCGCGACTGGTTCACCGTCCAGAGTGACGGAGTGCACGCCTCGGCCGATGCCCTTCGCGTTGTCGAAACGGATGCGGTAGGTCGCTGATCGATATCGGTATGCGATCTCATAGGCCGGCCAGCCTGCCGGAACGCACGGCTCGAACCGCAGAAACGGCCCTTGCTGGCGAAAGCCGAGGATTGCCTCGAGCGCTACGCGGTAGAACCAGCTGGCCGATCCGGTGTACCAGGTCCATCCACCGCGCCCAGTGTGTGGCGGCGCGCCATAGATATCGGCGCTGACCGCATATGGTTCCACCTTGTAGCGTTCGACTTGATCTCGCGTGGCGCCATGACAAATCGGATTGATCAGGTTCCAAAGCTTTAAGGTGAGATCGCCGTCGCCTTGCAAAGCGGTCGCCCAGACAACCCAGGTTGCCGCATGCGTGTATTGGCCGCCATTTTCACGGATGCCCGGGACATAGCCCTTGATGTAGCCGGGCTGTAGCAAGCCTTCGTCAAAAGGCGGGTCGAAGAGTTTGATCAGCTTGTCCTCTTGGCGTACCAGCCGGTCGTGGACCGCACGCATCGCGTTTGAAGCTCGTCCAGCATCGGCTTCGCCCGAAATGACAGCCCAGGCCTGCGGGATGGCGTCGATCTGGCATTCGTCGTTCAGGTCCGACCCGAGCGGCGTGCCATCGTCAAAATAGGCCCGGCGATACCAACCACCGTCCCAGGCGTTGGCCTCAAGGGCTGTGCGCAGCGCCTCGACTCGCTCGCGGCACCAGGCGGCTCTGCTTTGATCTCCACGCGACACTGAAATCTCGGCAAATGATTTCAGGACCGTGAGGAAGAACCAGCCGTTCCAGACGCTCTCTCCCTTGCCTTCGGCGCCGACCTTGTTCATGCCGTCGTTCCAGTCACCGGTTCCCATGAGAGGAAGGTCGTGGCTGCCCAATCGATAGCCATGCTCCAGCGCACGGATGCAATGCTCGTAGATGGAGCCGGACTGTTCGCTGGTCGCCGGCTGGCTGAAGTCTTCCTCCTGGTCTTCTTTCAACACCGGCGACGTGATGAAGGGAACCATCTCATCAAGCAGTTGAACGTCGCCCGTCGTGGACACGTAGTGGTGAACGACCAGAGGCAAGAAATAGAGGTCATCGGTGATCCGGGTACGCACGCCGATACCGGATGGAGGATGCCACCAGTGCTGGACGTCCCCCTCCTCAAATTGCCGTGCTGCCGATCGCAGGATCTGGGAGCGGGCCTCGCTCGGAGCGCTGTAGACCAGAGCCATCACGTCCTGGAGCTGATCCCTGAAGCCGTAAGCGCCTCCGGACTGATAATTGGATGTACGCGCCCAGACACGGCACGCCAGAACCTGGTACAGCAACCAGCGGTTCATCATCAAGTTCATCCCGACATCGGGCGTGGTCACCTGGATCGAGTTTAGAATATCGTCCCACTGGCGGACAACAGCCGACAGGCTACTGACCGCACGCTCGGAGTCGGCATGCTCGTGGACCAGCCTGCGGACTTCATCGAGGTCGGTAGTCTCTCCCAAGACAAAGACGATTTCTCTGCTTTCGCCGGGTGACAAGGAGATATCCACCATCAGCGCAGCGCAGGGATCCAGCAATGGACCGAACCGTTCTGCAAGATTGGCTCGCAGCATAGCCGCTGGCTGAAATACGGAACCATAGTTGCCAAGAAACTCCGCGCGGTCAGATGTCGCCGAGCGCGCCGGCTGACTGGCGGCTGCGAAAGCCAGCTTCCCGGCAAAGGCTCCGCCCCAGGGGTTTCTGGCGACGATGGCGCCCGACCGCGTATCCCGCGTGCAGACAATCCGCGTCGCCGCGTCTTCGCGGTGGGTCCCAAGTACCCACTCAGCGAAATAGGTTGCGGTGACGTGCCGAGCCCGAACATCATTGTTAGTAAGCCTGAGACGAATGATCTTGACCGGATCGTTGAGTGAAACGGAGACCGTCAGCTCTTGATCGAGGTGACGGCAGTGACCGATATAACGGCTGTAGCCTTGGCCGTGTCGAACGGTCACCGCCGCACCAGGACCGATGGGCAGGGGTGTCGGCGTCCAGATATCTCCGGTTTCCTCATCCCGCAAATAGAGGACTTCGCCCGGCGCATCCGTAACCGGGTCGTTCGACCACGGTGTTAGCCGGTTCATCTGGCTATTCTCCGACCATGTGTAGCCGAGACCGGCTTCAGTCGTCAGACAGCCAAAATGCGGGTTTGCGATCACGTTGCTCCAAGGCGCAGGCGGCAGGGCGGCGGCTTGGGGTTTCAGCGCGCTCACGTGCACCACATACTCCTGTCCATCGGCTGTGAAGCCGCCGAACCCATTCCAGTATTGCAAATCCTCGGCTGGTTTAGGCGGAGGGGCTGTGGGTTGCTCGCTCAGCCCAGTGGTGATGGTGGGCGAAAGAGGTGACGTGGCCGGGAAGGGCCGGTTGAGTTGATCGCTGAGTTCACCGCCGGTTCCCAGCAGAACGATGCGCGCCGCCGCGGCGATGGTCGCCAGGTGGTCGCTTTCGGTACCGGGCTCGGAAAGGATAAAGATTCCGCCGGGTTTGCCGATCATGTCCGCTTGCGGGCCTGATTGCAGCTTTTCGGCCAGCCGCTTGGCGCTTTCTGCACCACCCCCGTCAAGCAGGATCAGGTCAAATCTCAAGCCCCTCCGTCGAGCGAAATCATGGCCCATCGTCACCTGGCGAACGAGCGCATGATCCCCATCGCCATCCGCGCGGACCAGCACGATCGGGAGGTCGCCGGAGATACCTTGAACCCAGAGAGCCGCTTGATCCCATCGATCTCTCGGGATAACGGGCGCCTGCCTCATGGCCTGGTTCGCAAATGCGACGCTCCCGGCCAGCCGATTGAACAGCGAGATATCGTCGGGCTTCAGGTTCAGTGTCCGGAGCTCGCTTTCGTATTTCCTTGACGCATCGGAGAAAGCTCGTTCGACCGCGTCGAACTTGGCGTATCTCTCGGCGATGCGCTGCACGGCCGACTGATCGTCTGCCGCTCCTGTGACAAAGGCGACGCGCGCGTCGGCGCCTGGCGCCAGACGAACCGTTCGCCGCAGACAGAAAATCGGGTCGAGGACAGGGCCGGTTGTTCCGGAGAGCGATGCGCCCACGTCGAATACCGAGGGGTTGGTTATCGTCCGGCCTCGGCCAAGAAATCTCAGCCGATCGGTTTCATATTCGGCCGCTTCGGCAGACGGCACGTTCGATGAGGAAACGTGAACTGCCCAAGTGGCTTTCTCCCCGGCAGCACGTGGCCTGCGGCGGGCAAACAGAGCGCCTGTCGCCTCGTCAAACCGGGTTTCTATAAATAGCTTGGCAAAACCCGGATGCGCCATATCCGCGCGACGATTGATCAGGCAGACCTCGGCATAGCTTGTCAGTTCGAGGGTTCGTTCCCGTGTACCATGATTCATGATCATGAGCACACGCACCTCCGCGTCCACATCGGACGCGACACAGATCTTCGAGACGATTTCAATGTCACCGGCGTGACAGAAAAATTCGGCCCTGTCTCCGTGAAAGGCGTGCTTGTAGACATTTAAACGGCGAAATATTGGCTGCTTTCCGATGGACCAGAGATCGTTGTCCGTCAGATCCCTGATATAACAAAATTGGCCCCAGCAATCGCGGGTGCTGTCCTCGCGCCACCGGGTAATGTCCAGGCCTTGCCACATTCCGTAACCGGCCCCGGCGGCCGTGACCAGCACACTATACCGATCGTTGGAAAGCAAGGCGACCGCGGAGCCGGGATTCGCCGGCTCCGCGATATTGTCATGTCGTGCTGCGTCGGACGTGCTCGTTGCCACTGGAACCTCCGTTCGATTGGACGCCGCCGCTCAAGCATTATCCCCTTCGGTCGAGGTTCTTTGGGACCTTCCCGGCTGGCCTTTCGAGCCCCATTTCCAGCCGCTGATTGCTGGCATGTCGTCGCCGTATTTCTCGATGTATTGCCTGTGTTCGATCAGCTTCTCGCGAATTGCCTGTTTGAAATAGGCAGCGCGCGCACCGAGTTGCGGCAGCCGGTCGATGACGTCCTCGACCAGATGGAAACGGTCCATTTCATTCAGGACCACCATGTCGAACGGCGTCGTCGTCGTTCCTTCTTCCTTGTAGCCGCGGACGTGTAGATTGCCGTGATTGGTACGGCGGTAGGTGAGCCGGTGAATGAGCCACGGATAGCCGTGGAAGGCGAAGATGATCGGCTTGTTCTTGGTGAACAGTGCATCGAAATCGCGATCCGGCAGCCCGTGTGGATGCTCGGATGGCGGTTGAAGTTTCATCAGGTTCACCACGTTGATGACGCGGACTTTCAGTTCCGGCAGGTGCTCCCGGATCAGCTCGACTGCCGCCAGCGTCTCAACTGTTGGAACATCGCCACAACATGCCATCACGACGTCTGGCTCACTTCCCTTGTCGTTGCTTGCCCATTCCCAAATGCCGAGACCCTCGCTGCAATGCTTGATGGCCTGATCCATCGTGAGCCACTGCGGGGCGGGCTGCTTGCCTGCGACAACGACGTTGACGTAGTTGCGGCTGCGCAAGCAGTGATCCGTCACCGAGAGCAATGTATTGGCGTCCGGCGGCAGATAGACCCGGACAACCTCCGCCTTCTTGTTGACCACGTGATCGATGAACCCCGGGTCCTGATGGCTAAAGCCATTGTGGTCTTGCCGCCAGACGTGGGAACTCAGGAAGTAGTTAAGCGAGGCGACCGATCGCCGCCATGGAATGTCGTTGCACACCTTCAGCCATTTGGCGTGCTGGTTGAACATCGAGTCGATGATATGGATGAAAGCTTCATAACAGGAAAAGAAGCCATGCCGGCCGGTCAGCAGGTAACCTTCCAGCCAACCTTGGCATTGATGCTCGCTGAGCACCTCCATCACTCTGCCATCGGGCGACAGATGATCATCTTCCGGATAGATCTCCGCCATGTAGCAGCGGTCGGTGACCTCCAATACATCCTGCCAGCGATTGGAGTTGTTCTCATCGGGGCTGAACAGTCGGAAGTTCTTGCTGTCCATGTTCATCTTCATGATATCACGGAGAAACTTACCCATCACCCGCGCCGCCTCGGTGTGGGTTTGCCCGGGCCTTGGAACGGAGACTGCGTAGTCGCGGAAGTCGGGCATCTTCAGGTCCCGCAACAGCAATCCACCATTGGCATGCGGATTGTCGCTCATCCGACGATGCCCCACGGGGGCCAGCGCCGCCAGCTCTGGCTTGAAGCGGCCATTGTCGTCAAACAGTTCCTCTGGGCGGTAGCTCTTCATCCATTCCTGCAGGATTTGGATGTGCTCCAACTTGTCCATGTCGCCCATCGGCACCTGGTGCGCCCGCCAGTAGTCCTCGCACTTCTTACCGTCGATCTCGGGGGGGCAGGTCCAGCCTTTCGGCGTGCGGAAAACGATCATCGGCCACATCGGACGTTTCACGTTGCCCTTGGTGCGGGCTGCTGCCCATATTTCCTGGATATCCGTCACTGCTGTGTCGAGCACGCCGGCCAATTGCTGGTGCACGCTTTCTGGGTCACTGCCTTCGACGAAATATGGCGTGTAACCCATGCCTTCGAAGAATTTCCTTAGCTCTTCACGGGGAATGCGGGCCAGGAAGCACGGGTTGGCGATCTTGTAGCCGTTCAGATGCAGGATCGGCAGCACGCAGCCGTCGCGAGCCGGATTGAGGAACTTGTTGCCGTGCCATCCCGTCGCAAGCGGCCCCGTTTCGGCTTCCCCGTCGCCGACAACGCAAGCGACAATCAGATCCGGGTTGTCGAACGCCGCCCCGTAGGCGTGGCTAAGGGCATAGCCCAGCTCGCCGCCCTCGTGGATGCTGCCGGGGGTTTCCGGCGCAACATGGCTGGGGATGCCGCCGGGGAAGCTGAACTGCTTGAACAGCTTCTTCATGCCTTCGTCGTCTTGGCCGATATTGGGATAGACTTCGCTGTAGGTGCCTTCGAGATAGGCGTGTGCAACCAGCGACGGTCCGCCATGTCCGGGTCCGATGACGTAGATCATTTCAAGATCATCGCGTTTGATCACGCGGTTGAGGTGCACGTAAAGCATGTTCAAGCCCGGCGACGTGCCCCAATGGCCAAGCAGCCGTGGCTTTATATGCTCGCGTTTCAATGGTTTTTTCAGCAGCGGATTGTCGAGAAGATAGATCTGACCCACCGACAGATAGTTCGATGCCCGCCAATAGGCGTCCATCGACTGTAATTCTTTTTTCGAAAGGGGGCCGCCCGTTGCTATCTTCTTGTGTATGGCGACCTTTGCGTCTCCAGTCGTCTTGAGCGAAACCATGGTATCTCCTCCTCTGAGCCCAGATTGCTACGGTAAGATCTTCCAAGGCGAGAAATCGTCGAGTTTTTAAATGCCAGGAGTTTTTAAGTGCCAGCGATTGAAGAGGGCGGTGCGATGCTTGGCGGAAGGAATGCTAAGCGCGAGGCATAATCTGCCCCGCGATCGTTATCGACCGAATATGCGATATGGTGCCCGTTTCAATCAGCCTAAGGCGCTGGCACGCCGTTGCGGCGGTCCATCACCAATGCCTCCAGCTCCTATGTATCGCCCTGCCGTCGAAAACGGCTTCGTGCCAGGCTGTCTATGCGTAAGAGCTAATACTCTCACGAAACGCGTCTGAAGCACAGTCAAATTCGAAGGTGTCTGAGGTTTAATCCGAAGCCGATGGCAAAGAGCCCGCTGACTCTCACGGACGATCGCCGGAGAAGTGTTCAACCACTCGCGTCACGCCCCTGACACTTTCGGCAGCGACGCGCGCTGCCCTCTTGCATTCCTCCGTGTCGATGCTTCCCCACAGGTGGGCCACACCGTCAGTAACCGTTACGGCCATGTCTTTTCCTAGAAGACTTGAATTTTCGCTGAGGCGTATCGCAATGCTGCGACGGATGGCCTCGTCACCTGGTGCGGTTTCATCACGATCGGCAGCAACGATCGCCTTCAGCAGATCTGCACGACTGATGATGCCAATCGGCACGCCATCTCTCATCACGGGAATACGTTTTATCCGGTGTTTCTGCATCAAGGCTGAGACCTGGCCCAGAGACGTGTCCTCGCCTACGACGACCGGGTCGCGGCTCATGACGTCGGCAACTTTCCACGCGTTGCTCTTGACGTAAGCCGTGGCTTTCTCTTCGGCGGTAAGGGCAAACGTTCCGAGTTCGGCGGCGGCTGCCCCTCCTAACTCCGTTCTCCGCAGCAGATCACCTTCACTGAGGATCCCGATCAGGCGACCCGCATCGTCGATGACCGGGACGCCACTAACCTGATTTGCGAGCATGATTTCGGCGGCTCGCCGAACGCTGTTATCCGGTGATACACCGACAAGCTTCGTGGTCATCACATCTTTGACTAGCATCTCCGCACGACCTTCCCCCAAAGAGGGCAACGAGGATTTGCTAAATTAAACCTGTTGCGGGTGTACGACAACCAAATTAACGGCGTTGCCGCGCCCTGTCTCAGGCGCGGTTCACCGTCCATGTCCAGCTGCCATCCTCACCGCATTCCAACACCGCATCGTGGCAATCGCGCAGGACGTCAGTTTCCGCGTTGTTGATGCAGGTGATCGAATTATCAGAAAGTATCTGCAGGATCCTGGGAAATTGTTCGAGACCGAGCGTCGTGTCGATTCGATCCAGGAAGACGAACTGCGGGGCCGCGAGAAGAATATTGACGAGCGCGAGGAGCTGCTGCTCCTGCAGCGAAAGCAACTTTTCCCAATCCTTCTCGGCATGTAACCCGCCCGCTTGTGCTAGCACCCGTTCGAGATTGAGCTCGTGCAGGAGCTGGATGATGCGGTCGTCCGGGATTTTGCTCGAGCGTACGTTGCGTACGAGAATCTGGTGCAGCGTGCTTGTCGGCAGATAAGGCCGCTGAGGGAGAAAGAGTATATCGTCGGGACCTGGGCGAATGATGCGCCCGGAGCCCTTGAAGGAAATGCCGGCTGTCGCTCTAAACAGCGCGACGCGTGCAGCTTGAGCCGGCCCCGTGATCAAGACACGCATCCCGATGGGGATCGAAACCGACAAGTCTTTGACGAAAGGAACTTCGCTCGCCGATGACAGCAGAGTCAACGTCTCATAGGCCAGACGCCCTTTTTCTTCGACAATCGCGATACCTGATCCTACGGGTGCTCGTACCTGTTCTATAGCCTCCATCAGCGAGCTAAGCCGCGCCACGACCGCAGCGAACGTCGAGATGGACTGGAACTGGGTTATGATCAGCGAAAAAGCTCCCACCAGCATTGCGAAAGCTGCGCCGGACTGGGTGATCACGCCGAAGTCGATGTCCCCTCTCATGTAGGCAGGAGCAATGATTAAGGCGGGAATGATTTGGATCAGCCAGTTGTAACCCGTGGTGAAGAATCCCACGTTGCGATTGATCGCGGTGACTTTGCGAAAATTGGTGACCGCGTCCTCGAGTCGCTGCAGTAGACGAAAGCTCTGCTGTTCTTCGCAATGCGCCAGCACAATGGATTCGGCGTTTTCTCGAACTTGAATTAGGCCGGAGCGGAAGCTGGCCTCCTTGTCGAGCTGATCGTAGTTCAGTTTGATGAGCGGTCGCCCAAGCGCGATCGTCAGGTACGACCCGCAAGCGGCATACAGAACGGCCACCACAAACAGCAGGGGACTTATCGACCACAGCACACCGGAAAAGGCTATGATTGTGAGGCTGCTGTTGAGTACCATCAGGACGAAGGACAGCGTAGTGACCGTGAATACACGCATGTCCTCAGTGATCCGCTGGTCGGGGTGGCTAAGCTGTCCCGACACATCCAGCTGATAATAAGCCCTGTCGGCGAGATAGAGATTGATGGCCCGCCGGGTGAGGAATTCCCGCCAGAGCAGCGCAAGGCGTTCCTCAATGAACCGGGAGACGACCGCGACGATGGTGAATGCCGCAAAGACCCCGATATAGAATATTGCCTGCCGGATGAATTCGGGCGTTTCGCGATTGGCGATCGCGGTCATGAAGTTACGGCCAACGTAACTGTTGACGACGTTCAGGCTGCTGAGCGCGAACAAGAGCGCCACGAGCCCGGCAAACATCAAGCCAGCTTTGCTGCCGACCTCCGATGTCATGAAGACCCTGACCGCTCGTACGAAGCGAACGGCGGTCACCTTGAAGGGAATTTGTCGCGTGTCCATGGCATCCCTTTTGGCGAGCTCGAGTTACGAGTAGGAATGGCCTCTTAGTCGTTGGCAGCCCCAAAACCGAACGTCTATGAGAAGGCCGTAAAGTGAAGATCTGCGGGATAATCTGACCAATATACTCCCTCAACCGGCGGCCTGCTCACACTTCCTGTGACGTCGTCGGCGATGAATCGGCAATGAGGATCGCCTCCACGGCGAGATCGCGCATCAACAGACATACGCGGAGCGTGCAGCCAGCCATAGATGGGCGAATAAGCCCCTTGGCTCTTGATAAGAGATAATCGATACCAACTACGTCCTCGTAGAGCGGGTGCATTGCCTGTTCAGCGCAGACGACAAGGAGGGCTTTTTGCGTTTCCAGAAGTTCCTCAGCACGGGCCGCTTATGATTAATACCCGATCTGCTTACATGCTTGTTCGAGTGTCTGAACCACGCCCTTCTCCCCGATAGGCGAAGCGTGCATGGTCCTCGGATCAACTCATTTATCGGTTCTTAAGCAAAGAATGACAGCTTAGCTGCAATCGGTGGTGAGGGTGCATTCGTGGTAAATGGCTTGATGTCGCGGGTTCGCATTCAGACGAAGGTGCTCGTACTTTTGGCACCATTCGTCATTAGTCTATGCGCAGTGGGACTGACGGGGTACTACGCGTCCAGCCTGCTCGAGGGACGGATGGAGATCTCCAACCATGTCTTGCAGTCCCTGAACGGGTTCAAACATGTTTCTTCCAGCATGACCGGCTTTCTGATGAAACCGTCGCAGGAAGCTCGTGATACCGCGCTTGCGGACGCCCGAGAGCAACTGGCAAACCTGAAGCAGACGATCGAGAGGCTAAGGCCGACGACCGATGTGGGGCTTCTTGACCGGGCGCTTGATCAGTCGCAAATCATCCCGCAAAAGATCGAAGCGATCTGGCAAATCGAAACGGGACAGCAGAAAATTCTCAGTGATGTGGACGCTGCTTCCGCTGCACTACTTGACCTGCAAGGGCAGGTTGGCAAGCGCTCGTTCATGCTGATGGCCAGTGCGAAAAAGATGGAAAATGCCAACAAGAGCGGCCTGAGCAATTCCGTCTCCATCAGCGCCGCCGCCAGTGTCGCGACAAAACTTCGCAATGACTATACGAACGCGACGACGCCGGCTGACAAAGTAAGCCTGCTAGCCAAATATGCGCCCGATTTGCAAAAGGCAAAGGAGCAGCTTTCGCCTGCTGTAGCGACCGAAGCCCTCGCCGCGCAGTATGCCGCTGCTGTGGATGCCATCGCCAACGCTTCGAAGGTGTCGCCTGACATTTTGGATGTCCCAGCAACGGATACCGCCGTCGCCAATCTTGCTGCAACTGGCGACAGTCTCAAGACGATTGGCGACGATCTGATGCGGACCTCCGTGCTTGCGCTTGCCGCGTCGGACAAGGATATCTCTCAGGCGACGAATGTCGGCAACGAACTGCGCGCCATCGTTAACAGCAATAACGAGATCCGCGTCGGCTTCGCCGAACTCGCTGGCAATCCAGACGACGCGCGAGTGAAGAAAGTCCAGCAGTCGATCTACATGTATCAGACCGAGCTCGACCGTCTCGCCGGCGTGGTGAACGACGATCCGGTCTTTGCCGAAATTCCGAAGAAGGCTCAACCCGTCCTCGATCTGCTTGCGGCGGACGCGGCAGCGCTCTCCGAAGGTGCGGTGCGCAAGCTGGCTGAGTTCGACAGCGCTGCGGGGCAGATCGACAACACCTGGAACCTGCTTGCTCAATTCGCCGAGACGCAGAGGCAAAATGCTGGGCAGGATCGTCAACAGGCCAATAGGATATCCGGCGGCGCGATTGTCATTGGCATCCTGATTGCTATGACCGCAGGTGCCGCGCTGGTCGTCACCCTGAAGGGACCGATCACCCAGATTACCGCAGCGATGCGCAAGATCGCAGAGGGAAGGCTCGATACCACAATCACCGGCGAGGCACGGGGCGACGAAATCGGGGAAATGGCCCGTGCGCTTTCCGTCTTCAAACAAAATGCGCTGTCGAATGTCGAAATGGAACAACAGGCCGAGATCGCACGTAGTGATGCGGAATCTGAGCGCGCCCACAACGAACTCCAGCGACGTAGCGCCAAGGCCCAGGTTGACGCCGCAATTGAGGCGCTTGCAGACGGACTCACACGGCTGTCGCGCGGGGAGTTGAATTTTTCGATCGATACGCCCTTTGCCGCCGAACTCGACCGGATCCGTATCGATTTCAACATGTCGGTGGCGGGTCTCAGGGAGACGCTCTGCGATATCCGCGAGACGTCTTCCCTCATTAGCGACAATGGCCGACAGATGGCGGAAGCCGTTGATGACCTGGCCAGTCGAACGGAAAAGCAGGCGGCTGCACTTGAAGAAACCGCAGCGGCAGTGGAGGAGATTTCTTCCGCCGTCAACACCTCTTCAGGACGGGCAGCAGCAGCGCTTGCGCTTGTCCAACGCGCCAAACAGGGCGCCGACGCCTCGGCTTCAGTGGTCCAAGACGCGGTTTCGGCCATGGGACGGATTGAGGACGCGTCGGGCAAGATCGTTCAGATTGTCAGCGCCATCGACTCCATCGCTTTCCAGACCAATCTCTTGGCCCTGAACGCGGGAGTCGAAGCGGCGAGAGCCGGTGAGGCCGGCAAGGGCTTTGCTGTCGTGGCGCAGGAGGTGCGGGAGCTGGCGCAGCGATCGGCTCGCGCAGCCAAGGAAATCGGCGAGCTCATCAATAATTCCGTTCGAGAGGTTGCGTCCGGCTCCGAATTCGTCGGCCGCACGGGCGATGCGCTGACGGAGATTTCCAGCGAGATCGTCCACATCGTCGGCCATATTGAACTCATCGCCTCGTCAAGCCGCGAACAGGCAACGACACTTCATTCGATCAACGCGTCGGTGAACGATATTGATCGTATGACGCAGCAAAATGCGGCGATGGTGGAAGAGACGAATGCTGCCACCCAACAGCTATCGTCCGAGGCGCTTGCACTTACCGACATGATTGCACGCTTTCGGCTTGAAGGCCCGCGAGAGCCCGGCTTCAAGAGGATACGAGGCTGCGGCATGACGGCAGCACGTATTCGCAGAGCCTGTTAACTTGCTTTGATATGCATGGTTTCCGATCAGAAAGCTGATGAGTGATACGTTTCCCTTGATCAGTTTTCAGGCGCACGATCGTTGCTAAAATAGCAATATTCTAATATACGTGGAGCCGGCGTTTTAATATTTTCGCAACGGCAAGCAACGTCCCACCGAATGGCGGGCGTTTATTATCCTATTCAGCAGGGCGTTCGATTTCATGAAGTAGATCATGGATTTATAGGGGGAGGAATAAATGCGGCAATGGGCATCTTCTTTACTGACGGCTCCGCATGGAAGGCGTCGTCTTTGGTTTGCTGTCTTGGGATTGCCAGCGCTCTGTGTAGCGGCGTTCTCAGCTGGAGTCGCGTCCGCACAGGCGCCGACTGAAGAGCAGCGCAATGCGATCAGGGCGGAATGCCGATCCGATTTCATAGCGCAATGTTCAGGGGTGACGCCGGGCGGCATCGAGGCGCTCACTTGTCTACAACAGCATAATGCCACACTGTCGGCTGGCTGCCGGAAGGCGGTGTCGGCGGTGAGCAAACCCAAGTCGACATCCGCGGAGCCGGCTCCGGCTGCGCCCGCGACCACTGGGTCGACCACCCCAGCGCCGGCGACGGGCGCACCGGCACATCAGCCGACGCAGGCGCAGCGCAACGCCGTCAAATCGGCCTGCCAACGCGATTTCATGACGCAATGCTCGGGCGTCACACCGGGCGGCACGGAGGCACTCAGCTGCTTGCAACAGCACAATGCCGCTCTATCGGCGCCGTGCCAACAAGCCGTTGCGGCTTTAGGAGGATCAACTGGGGGAGGATCAGCCGGATCAAGCCCAGCCACCGGCGGTGCTGCTGCGACGGTTGCGACCACGCCTGCTCCTCGGGCCATGATGCCGGCCTTCTCGCCACGCGAGGAACTGATGATCCTGCGCGAAACCTGCGGATCGGATTTCCAGGCCCTATGCCGCATGGTGCCTTTGGGTGGAGGGCGGGGTATCGCTTGCCTGCGGGACAATCTGCAACGTGTGTCGCCTGCCTGCCACAGGGTACTGACCTCGGGATTATAGCGCTTGTTCGAAACTCGCACTGTGAAGTGCCGCCAACAACCTGCCCCGGCGCGAAACCGCAGGTGATCGCGCAACAGGTTGTTGCAACAGCCTTACTGAACCTTCGGCATCTCTGCCTCTGCGACGCCTGCGGCCTTTGCGCGGCCTTTCCAATATTCCTCGAGGCGCTGCAACACGACGTAAAAGGACGGTACGAAGAGCACAGCCAGGCAGGTCGAGGCGATCATGCCGCTGAAGACCGATATGCCGATTGACTTGCGGGCCGATGCGCCGGCGCCGGTCGCCAGCACCAGCGGCAGGACGCCGAGGATAAAGGCGAAGGAGGTCATCAGAATTGGCCGGAAGCGCAGGCGGGCGGCCTCGACGGCCGCGTCCAGGATTTCCATGCCTTCCGCCCGCTTTTCCCGCGCATATTCGACGATCAGGATGGCATTCTTCGATGCAAGCGCGATCAGCAGAATAAGGCCGATCTGCGTATAGAGATTGTTGGCAACGCCGGCTGCCGTGAGTGCTGCCACCGTGCCGAGGAGGGCGAGCGGCACGGCGAGAATGACGGCGAAAGGCAAGATCCAGCTTTCATACTGGCCCGCGAGCACGAAATAGACGAGGAGCATGGCGAGCGCGAAGATGAAATAGATCTGCCCTCCCACGGCCTTCTCCTGATAGGACAGCGCCGTCCACTCGAAACCTGTGCCCGGCGGCAGTGTGCGATCGGCAATCTGCTCCATGACGTCGAGCGACTGGCCGGAACTGAAGCCGGCGGCAGACCCACCAACGATGGTTGCTGTGGGGTAGAGATTGTAGAGGCTGATCAGAGACGGGCCTTGCGTCGTCGAGACATCGACGACCGTGCCGAGTGGCACCATCGTCCCGTCACCGGCTTTGACCTTCAGATTGCGGATGTCTTCGGCGCTGACCCGGAAATCGGAAGCGGCTTGCGCATAGACCTGGAAGGTGCGGCCAAATTTGTTGAACTGGGTCACATAGCTCGATCCGACATAGCCGGAGAGAGCGGAGAAGACCTGCCCCACCGTAATTCCCAGCGTCTCCGCCTTGATGCGATCGACGGAAACGGCGAGTTGCGGCACGTTCGAGCGAAAAGGCGTGCTCAGCCTTTGCAGCGACGATTGGGCACTGCCGTTCTTGACGATCGTATCGGCAAGCGATTGCAGCAGCGGGTAGTCGGAAATGCCGTTCCTGATTTCGACCTGCATGGTAAAGCCGCTGGCATTGCCGACGCCCTGGATCGGAGGCGGGACGATCACCAGCGTCTTGGCGGCCAGCACACTTTGCAGCGCGCTATTCAGATGCTGGTAGATGGACAGCAGATCCTCCCCCTTCTGCTTGCCGCGCTCGTCCCAATCTTTCAGCACGACATAGGCAACGCCGGCATTCTGCAGGCTGGCATTGTTATCGAGAACGGAAATGCCGCTGATGGTCAGCACCTGATCGACGCCGGGTGTGGCTTCGGCGATCTTGCCGACCTCTTCCATCACCGCGTCGGTGCGCTCTTTCGAGGCGCCGTCGGGCAACTGCGCGCTGATCAGCACATAGCCTTGATCCTCGATGGGCAGAAACGCAGTCGGTAGGCGGGCGAGCCCCCAGACGGCGACCCCGATCAGCGCAAATGCTGCTATGACCATGATACCGCTGTGGCGGGTCATCGATCCGATCAGTCCGGCATAGCTGCGTTCACCCCTGTCGTAGACCCTGTTGAAGCCGCGATAGAAGACGTTGCGTCTCTCTGGTGGGACAGGCGGGCGCAGCCAAAGCGCGCATTGCGTCGGTTTCAGGGTGACGGCATTGATCGCGCTGATCAGCGCCGTGGCTGCGATGACGAGGGCGAACTGCCGATAGAGCTGCCCGGTCAGGCCGGGCAGGAAGGCGGCCGGAATGAAAACGGCCATCAGCACCAGCGTAATGCCGATGACCGGGCCGAGCAGTTCCTCCATCGCCTTCTCGGCCGCCTGTCGGCCGGACATGCCCGCCTCGATGTGCCGGGCAACCCCTTCGACGATGACGATGGCATCATCGACGACGATGCCGATGGCGAGAACGATGGCAAACAGCGTCGACAGGTTGACGGTGAAGCCCAATGCCGCCATGGCCGCGAAGGCGCCGATGATGGTAACCGGAACGGTGGTTGCCGGCACGAGCATCGCCCGCCAATCCTGCAGGAAGACGAGAATGACGATGAGAACGAGAACACCCGCCTCGATCAAGGTGACGTAAACCTCGTTGATAGAGGCCTCGACGAATTTCGTCGTGTCGAACGGCACGTGATATTCGAGGCCCTGCGGGAAGCTCTTCGAGAGCTCCTGCATTTTCGTGTTCACCGCCTGGGCCACCGCGATGGCATTCGCCTCCGGCAGCTGAAAAATGCCGATACCGGCCGCCGGTCGACCGTTCTGCATGAAGGACTGGCTGTAGGTTTGGGCGCCGAGTTCGACGCGGCCGATATCGCGGATGCGGGTAACGCGGCCGCCCTGTCCGCTCTCGACCTTGACGATGATGTTTTCGTAGTCTGCCGCCTCGTTCAGCCGGCCATTGACGTTCAGCGTGTATTGGAAGACCTGCCCTTTCGGCACCGGCGGAATGCCGATCTGGCCGGCAGCGACCTCCTGGCTTTGCTGCTGCACGACGCTGACGACATCCTGCGGTGTCAGGCCGCGCGCCTGCAGCAGGTTCGGATCCATCCAGATTCGCATGGCATACTGGCCGGCGCCGAACACGGTAACGTTGCCGACACCCGGCAGGCGGGCAAGTTCATTCTGCAGGTTGATGACGGCATAGTTCGACAGGAACAGGCTGTCATAGCGGCTATCGGGCGAGGTCAGGGTGACGAAGCCGAGGATCGCCGTCGATTTCTTTTGCGTCGTCACGCCCTGAAGCTGCACCGCTTCGGGAAGCGATGACATCGCTATGGCAACGCGGTTTTGTACGAGAACCTGGGCCTGGTCCGGATCCGTTCCGATGGCAAAGGTCACGGTCAGCGAATAAGTGCCGTCGCTGGCGCTCGTCGACTGCATGTAGAGCATGTCCTGCACGCCGTTGACCTGTTGCTCGATCGGCAGCGCGACGGTGTCAACGAGGGTTTGGGCGTTGGCGCCCGGAAAGCGTGTCGTCACCTGTACCGTCGGCGGGACGACATTCGGATATTGCGCCACAGGCAGTTGGAAAAGGGCCACCGCGCCGATGAGCACGAAAACCAACGCCAGAACGTTGGCGAGTATCGGTCGCTCGATGAAGAAGCGCGAGATCATGCTGTTGTCCTTAGACGTTCAGATGAACCATGGTGGCGAATTCATTGCGTGGTGGTCTTGGCTTTGGCATCGCCGGCGGCAGCTGCCGGCGGGTTCATTTCTATTTTCTCGGGCGTGACCTTGCTGCCGGGGATGGCCTGCTGGATACCTTGGGTCACGACCCAGTCGGCCGGATCGAGACCGGAGTCGATGACGCGGAGCGCACCTTCACGCTGGCCGGTCTTGACCTGCTTCTGCTCGATGACGTCGTCCTTGCCGAGGACAAGCAGGTAGCTGCCCAACTGGTTCGTTCCGATGGCGTCGTCGCGCACCAGCAGAGCCTTGTCGTTATGGCCGACCGGCACCCGAACCCGCACGAAGAGACCGGGCAGCATGGCGCGGTCCTTGTTGTCGAACAGCGCGCGCACTTGAAGCGTGCCTGTGGAGGCATCGAGCTGCGGCGAGACGTAGTCGAGATGGCCCTTGTGCGGATAACCTTGTTCCGTCTGCAGGCCGATTTCCGCAGGAATGCTGGGAAGGTCCGTCTGCTTGAAGGTATGACCCTGCTTCGCCAGGCTTTCCTTGATAATCAGCACCTGAGTTTCGCTGACGTTGAAATAGGCATAAAGCGGATCCGTCTGCACGATGCTGGCGAGTTTGGTGGGGCCGGATACGCCGACAAGCGCACCGATATCAACGAGGTGATCCGTGACGGTGCCGTCGAAGGGGGCAAGCACCTCGGTATATCCGAGGTTGATCGTCGCGAGATCGAGATTGGCCTGAGCGTTGAGGATGGATGCATTCGCTTCGTCGAGCGTTGCCTTGGCGCTGTCGACTGCGGTCTGCGTGGTGACCTGTTGCTTCGACAGATTAAGCTGGCGGTCATACTCCTGCTTGGCGCCGACTTGGGAAGCCTGCTGCGAGGCGAGTGACGCCTTCGCCTGATCCAGTTGCGCCTGATAGGTGTCGCGCTCGATGCCGAAGAGCTTGGTGCCCTTCATTACCGTCATGCCGTCCTGGTAGTCGATCGATTGGATATAGCCCTGGACGCGCGCCTCGATATCGACAGCATTGAGCGGCGCGGTATTGCCGGTGAGTTCGAAATAGATCGTCACCGGCTGTTGCACCGGTTGGGCGACGCGTACTGGAGGTGGAGGAGGAGCAACGTAAGTATTGCCACTTTCCTCACAGCCAGCGAGAATTGCCATGCCGGCAAGCACCACGGACAGGTGCAGACCCTGATACAATCTCACACGCATTGCCGCCGCCCCGATGTTTACGAGCCCCAGTCTTCATGCGTGCCTCGGCGGAGACGACCCCTCTCCGAAAAGTTCCGGGCATGCGATATTATGTCGCGGCATTGCTGCAAATTGCAATAGCGGCTGGCGCACAATTAAACTGTGTCGAAGCTCACTCTCGACGGACGCCATGACGTGGCTCTAGGGTTTCCCGAGGCGTTCGATGGCAGACTGCAAAGGTGCATCCGAAACATGGACCAGCCCGACATAGGGATTGGCCATATCCGAAATCAGGAAAATCGCGCCCGCAACGGACAGGGCGCAAACAAGCAGAATTGACAGCACCGTCGGATTGGTCGGCGCCTGCAGCCCGAAGGTCGCGAAAAGCAGCGCGAGCCAACAGACGAGAACGGTAAGGAAGGCCCAGGGCAAACCCTCCTTACCGGATTCGACCAGCAGCCAGTGGGTTTCGGCTACCATGCCGCTCACCTCCAGAGCACGCGCCTGGAGAGAGCGCTGCGCCGCATCCTTCGGCGCCAGTGATCGAAGGTCGGCCTGAACCGACTCTATATCCTGATATTCTCCCAGCGCTTTGGCGGATGGCTCGTCGGTGGTTTCGGCAGTCCAGCCGCGGCTCAGTCGTTTCTCGATGAGTTCACGCAGCAATTGCCGCGCCTTGTCGGTTTCCGGCCCGTATTGCGCCATGACGCGGTCAAGCAGCAGTACCCGTGCAGCCGCCGTTCTCATCTCCACTTCGGCGTTGTCGTAGGTCGACTTGGCGGATGCGATCAGAAGGCCGAGCGCCAGGGCCGACAGCGTTCCCACCACTGCGGTTGCCAGCCTGATGGCGTCCTTGGATTCCGCATTGAGATGGTGATCGGGCAAGCGGGCACGCACGATCAATCCTATCGACGTCGCCATCGACAGACATAGAAATACAAGCCCGCCAACCACTAGTGAGCCCAAGTCCGGTCTCCGTATCGCCACGTAAGTCGTGCAGCCATCTTGCAAGCTGTGCCATAGCTCCCGTCATCATAGCGGAAGACAGACCAAGCGCGGGAATCTTTACTTGCTTGCCCTCGCGCGGTCGCCATCGGGCGGTTTCATTGCTGGAAAATGAGCAGCACGTAAGCCAGGAAAAGCACCAGATGGACAGCGCCTTGCATGAGATGCGTGCGGCCGCTGGCAAAGGTGATGATGCTGACGGCAAGAGTGAGCAGGAGCATCACCAGATCTCCATGCTCCAGGCCGAGTGTCACGGGGTGTCCATAAAGCTGACTGACAACAAGCATCGCCGGCACCGTCAGCCCGATCGTCGACAGCACCGAACCAAGGAAGATATTGACGGAACGCTGAAGATTATTGGCGATGGACGCACGCACGGCGCTGATTGCCTCAGGCGTAGCGACCAGGATGGCCATGACAACACCGCCAAATGCGGTTGGAGCATGCAGGGTTTCGATAATGTAATCGATCGGCAGGGCAAGCTGTTCGACGAGAAAGACGACGGGAGCCATATAGGCGAAAAGCAGAATGGCATGAGGCCAGACCGGTCCGTGGCGAGGGACACGTTCGCTGATGGGCTCGTGCCGGTTGCTGTCGTCAGTGAAATAGTCCCGATGGCGGCCGGCCTGAAGAAACAGAAACGTAGCGTAAAGGCCGACCGATATTATACCCAGTATCAGTTGTCTCGGTGCGGATGGATGCTGTCCGTCCGGGCCTGCAAGAAATGTCGGCATCACCAGGCTCAGGGTCGCCAGCGGTACGATGACCCCGAGATAGGCGTTGGCGCCCTGCAGATTATGTTGCTGTTCCGGTCGCCGCCATGCGCCCAGCAGCAAGGACAGACCGACCATGCCGTTCAGGATGATCATGACGACGGCGAACAGGGTGTCGCGCGCAAGCGTGGGATTGTTCTCGCCGTGAAGCATGACGGCTGATATTGCCATCACCTCGATCGAGGTGATGGCAAGCGTCAGAATGAGCGTGCCGTAGGGTTCCTTCAGCCGCTCAGCCAAATGATCCGCGTGCCGGACAACCGACAGAGCGGAGCCGAGGACGGCAGCGAACAGCCACGCGAAAACGACAGTGAACCAAAGCGGATCGGAAAGCTGCCCGAAGAGCTGCTCCTGGAAAACAAGAAACGCCAAGCTCGTTGCGACGCTGACGCCCAGGAACCATTCCTCGCGTAGCAGGCTGTTTGCGCCGACAGCGCGCAATGCCGGACCGTCTGTCATCGAAACCACCCGCCTTCTGGCAAATGCCGCCGCAATGCGATCCTCACGACCATTGTGTCCGCCCGCTGTCTTGTGCCCGTCGCATGAGCGGGCGGAGACGAGGCTGCCTTAAGGCGAACCGAACCTCAAGCCAGATCGTGTGTCACTGATTAAAACTCGCAGGTCTCTGTAGTCTCATCACCCATTGCTCACGACAAACGGACTGCCGCCGAAACGGAAGGCAAGGCGAGGCCGGCCAAAGCTCGGCGCGGCGGTTGAAGCGCGTTTCGACGGCGGCTCACGCCGCGTCTTCCACTATTCGCGGCCGGTCGCGGGGATTGCTGCGCCAGTGACGACGGCTGCGGCCGGCGAAATCAGGAAGGCGATGAGGCGGGCGATCGATTGCGGCGACACCCAGCCATCGGTCTTCGCATCGGGCATGGCCGCGCGATTCTCAGGCGTGTCGATTGTCCCGGGCAGGATGCAGTTGGCGGTGATGCGGTCGTCGCGGCATTCGGCAGCGATCGCCTCGGTCAGACGGATGACAGCGGCTTTCGAGGCGGCGTAAGCGGCCTGCTTGGCGCCGGCCTTCAGGCCGGGCGCGGCGGCGATATGAACGATGCGGCCGTAGCCCGCGGCCTTCATGGTCGGGAGAACCGCGGCGCTGATCGTCAGCGCGGTGCGGGCGTTTGCGGTCATCATCGTCTCCCACTGCGCGGGGGCCTCCGGCCCGACCGGCCCCATCTGGAAACCGCCGACGGTATTGACCAATGCGCTGACACCGCCGAAGCGCTTTACGGCCCGGGCGACGGCGGCGGCGCAGGAAGCATAATCGGTGAGATCCGTTCCGGCGATCGACAGAAACTCGGTGGAGGCAGGAAGATCACCGGCCAAGGCTTCCAGCTCACTGCTCGAACGGTTCATGCAGACGAGTTTTGCGCCGGCGTTGGCAAGCTCGCGGACAACGGCGCTGCCGAGGTTGCCGCCGGCTCCGGTGACGATCACGGCTTTCTGGTCGTTCATGGCAATCGATCTCCTGACGGTGCCGGTGCTGGATGATGCCGCGCATTGTTGATCCAGGCTGGCCGGCAGTGCAAGCCCGCTGGGGAAGACCAGGTCAGACATCTTGCGGAACTGCCCGAGGAGTTATCCGCGGGCAGTTCCGTCCGTCATTGTCCGATGGTCCGGTCGGACCGGCTTTCAGTGATACTTCGCCCGTTCTCGGCCGAGAATTCCAGGGGCGTCGAGACCGGAGATTGGGCGGGTGACGTCGGCCGGGATGTCACCTGCGAGCTGCAGGTCGAGATAGCGGGCGCAGCAGACCCGCAGGAAGGATGTGAAGTTTCCAAGATCATGGCCGGCATCGATCGATTCATGATGCAGCCGGGTGATCAGCTGGACGACGTTCATGCCGTCGCGGCGGGCGATCTCCTCGAGCTTCGACCAGAAGAAATTCTCCAGCCTGACGCTGGTGACCATGCCGTCGATGCGCAGTGACCGGGTGGCGCTTTCCCAGAGCCGCGCATCCGCCTTGATGAACAATTCACACATGTCGTCCTCCCGGTGCCGCCCTTCTTAGGCGGCGTTGGTTTCCAGCAGTGCTGCGGCATCGAGCACGGCCATGAACTGACGCAGCCACGAGGGATGGGCGGGCCAGGCGGGTGCCGTGACCAGATTGCCGTCCGAGACTGCATCGCTGATAGCGATGTCGGCATAGATGCCGCCGGCAAGTTCGACTTCCGGCCGGCAGGCGGGATAGGCCGAGCAGGTGCGGCCCTTCAAAACCCCGGCAGCGGCAAGCAGCTGTGCGCCGTGGCAGATGGCGGCGACGGGTTTTCCGGCGTCGAAGAAGTGTCGCACGGATTTGATGACCTCGGCATTGAGGCGCAGATATTCGGGCGCCCGCCCGCCGGGGATGACGAGCGCATCGTAATCTTCGGCGCGCACGCTGTCGAAGGTGGCATTCAGAGCGAAATTATGGCCGCGTTTTTCGGAATAGGTCTGGTCGCCTTCGAAATCGTGAATGGCAGTGGCGATGGTCTCGCCGGCCTTCTTGCCGGGGCAGACGGCGTCGACTGTGTAGCCGCAGGCGAGCAGCGTCTGGAACGGCACCATCGTTTCGTAATCTTCGGTGAAATCACCGGTGATCATCAGGATCTTTGAGGCTGGCATCGTTTCCTCCCTTTGAAACCAACTGGCGGAGAGTAGCAAACAGCGACAGAGTGCAGGTACTATGGGAATACTACAGGCAAAATTCGTACCCGATAAGGCGACGGCATTAAACCGCCCTGACCTTCACATCAGGCACTGTGCAAGCCTCGCCGCCGCCAAAGAGGCGGGAGCGGGTCAGGAAGCGTTTCTCCCGGCCATTGTCGAGCGAGAACATGCCGCCGCGGCCCGGTACGACGTCGATGATCAGCTGCGTATGCTTCCATGCCTCGAACTGGCTGGCGCTGATGTAGACCGGTACGCCGCCGATCTCGCCGAGCTTGACGTCGTTGTCGCCGATCATGAATTCATTAGTCGGATAACACATCGGCGAGGAGCCGTCGCAGCAGCCGCCGGACTGGTGGAAGAGGATATCGGGATGATCCCGCTTGATTTCTGCGACCAAATCGAGAGCTGTGTCGGTTGCGAGAACACGCGCTTCGCCGTTGACGGTGGTTTCCATGGCTGCCTCCTCCGGCGGATAACCCCGAAAATCGGATCGATTTTCGGAAAGGTTATACGCAAATTCAAAGCGTTAGAGCGTCCTACGGGATGCGTGCCGCTCTAAAGACAAGGCCTTCTCCCCGTGTCGGGGGAGAAGGCTTTTCATCATAACATCATCGGCTGCTCTCAGAAGAAGCCGAGTGCTTTCGGGCTGTAGCTCACCAGCATGTTCTTGGTCTGCTGGTAGTGGTCGAGCATCATCTTGTGGGTTTCACGACCGATGCCCGACTGCTTGTAGCCGCCGAAGGCGGCATGGGCCGGGTAGGCGTGGTAGCAGTTGGTCCAGACTCGGCCGGCCTGGATCTCGCGGCCGAAACGATAGCAGCGATTGGCGTCGCGGCTCCAGACACCGGCGCCGAGGCCGTAGAGCGTGTCGTTGGCGATTTCGAGCGCCTCCTTCTCGTTCTTGAAGGTTGTGACCGAAACCACCGGTCCGAAGATCTCCTCCTGGAACACACGCATCTTGTTGTGACCCTTGAAGATCGTCGGCTTGACATAATAGCCGTTCGCCAACTCGCCGCCGAGATCGTTGCGCGAGCCGCCGGTCAGTACCTCGGCGCCTTCCTGCTTGCCGATGTCGAGATAGGCGAGGATCTTTTCCAGCTGCTCCGTCGAAGCCTGGGCGCCGATCATCGTCGCGGTGTCGAGCGGGTTGCCCTGCTTGATCGCCTCAACGCGTTTCACGGCCTTTTCCATGAAGCGGTCGTAGATCGATTCCTGGACGAGGGCGCGGCTCGGGCAAGTGCAGACTTCGCCCTGGTTGAGGGCAAACATCGCAAAGCCTTCGAGCGCCTTGTCGAGGAAGTCGTCGTCCTCGGCCATCACATCGGCGAAGAAGATGTTCGGCGACTTGCCGCCGAGCTCCAATGTCACCGGAATGAGGTTCTGGCTGGCATACTGCATGATCAGCCGGCCGGTCGTCGTCTCGCCGGTGAAGGCGATCTTGGCGACGCGCGGGCTGGTCGCCAGCGGCTTGCCGGCTTCTATGCCGAAGCCGTTGACGATGTTGAGCACGCCGGGCGGCAGCAGATCGCCGACGATCTCGGCCCAGAGCAGGATCGAGGCCGGTGTCTGCTCGGCGGGCTTCAGCACGACGCAGTTGCCGGCGGCAAGTGCAGGTGCCAGCTTCCAGGTGGCCATCAGGATCGGGAAGTTCCACGGGATGATCTGACCGACGACGCCGAGTGGCTCATGGAAGTGATAGGCGACGGTATCGTGGTCGATCTCGCCGATCGAACCCTCCTGGGCGCGAATGCAGGAGGCGAAGTAGCGGAAGTGGTCGATCGCCAGCGGAATGTCGGCCGCCATGGTTTCGCGGATCGGCTTGCCATTGTCCCAGGTCTCGGCCTGGGCGAGCAATTCCAGCTTGTCTTCCATGCGCTGGGCAATCTTCATGAGGATATTGGAGCGCTCGGCAGCGGAGGTGCGGCCCCATTTTTCCTTTGCCGCATGGGCGGCGTCGAGCGCGAGATTGATATCCTTTTCATTGGAGCGGGGAATGTCGCAGAGCTTGCCGCCGGTGACGGGCGTGAGGTTTTCGAAGTATTTGCCTTCGACCGGCTCGCGCCACTCGCCGCCGATATAGTTGCCGTATTTCAGCTTGAACGGCGACTCGACGATTTTCTGATGAAGCATGTCATCCTCCCTTGATGATCCAGGTTCCCAAGCGAACCAGTGAGAGGAAAATGAGCATGTTTTGGGGGAAGGAACAGGGCGGGTCTTCCATACCGCAGTGCACAGTGTCGCAGACCTGCGACAGCATCGGGTCACGATTGCTCCAGGAGCGGGACCTTTGCTCCGATCAGTGGAGATCGAGCTTCTTCATCTTCCTGTGTAGTGTGGCGCGGCTGATGCCGAGCGCGATCGCCGCCTGCGAAACATTGCCGCCGGCGCGCGACAGCGCCCGCAGCAGTGCCGCCTTCTCCGCCTCGACCATCTCGTCCTGCTGGGAAACGCCAGCCTCGCGCAGGGCATCGGCTGCCGGAATGCCGGCGGCGATGCGTTTGTCGTCCAGCTGCAACGCGACGCGGGCGGCGCGCGTCGCGCCGAGCACCAAATCGTGCCTGTCGACGGCCAGCAAAGCGGCGGCGGAATTGGTGCCGGCCGGGACCATCAGGAAACGGGCGCCGGCAAAGGCCGAGCGGAAGAGGTTGAGCTCGATGCGCATCGCTGCATCGCGCACGGTCTGCGTCAGGATCGCCAGCGTCATCTCGTTGACGTCTTCGCGACATGCGGAGATGTCGAGGGCTGCGGCCACCCGGCCACGATGATCGCGAATCGGCGCCGTCGTGCAGCTGAGGCTGGTATTCGAGCTGAAAAAATGCTGATCGCGGAAGATGGCGACGGCACGCTCGTCGGCAAGTGCAGTGCCGATACCGTTGGTGCCGATGCTGGCCTCTGTCCAGACCGAGCCGGTCCAGAGGCCGAGTTCGCGGAATTCCTTGTCGTCGCCGGCAGCGCCCCGGCGCTCCAGCGCGATGCCGTTCTTGTCGGTCAGAAGCAGGCAACAGCCGGCCCTGCCAACGGTGGTAAAGAGGCGATCGAGCTCTTCCGTCGCGCTGGCGATCAGCTGATCGGACTGCTCGCGCGCACGGCGGAATTCCAGGTCGGTGAGGCGCAGTGGAGCCCGCTGGTCCTCGGGGGCGAGCTGGTGCATGGTCATGCACCGCCGCCATGAGGCGACAACAGGAGAACTGGCTGCCGCAGAGTCGCGCTGGGCAGACGTGTAGACGTACTCGGCGTGCGCTGAGTGTTCGTGCATCGGCTCCTCCCACCGAATTTCAGCACACTCTGATGGAAAAGCGGCTGGTTTGCAATCGGCCGGCGCTGGCGCTCGTCAGCGTGCGGCGCCTCCTGACGAAAGTGGCTGAAATCACGTTTCGGTGTTTGGGCAGCCATGGCGTAACAAATGACCCCTCTCCCTCGTAGTTCTGTACAGAAGCAAGGTTTGCCAGATGAGGAGATCCGACCATGCTGAACAGACGATTGTTGCTGATGGGCGCTGCTTTTGGGGCGCTTGCGGTTCGCTCAGGCCCGGCCGGCAAGGCAATCGCCGGCGAGAGGTTTGCGGTGACCCACACCGAGGAGGAATGGCGCAAGCTGCTGACGCCGGATCAATATGTCATCCTGCGCCAGGCGGGGACGGAACATCCCTTCACCAGTGCCTTGCTGCATGAGGAGCGAAAGGGCAATTTCGCCTGCGCCGGCTGCGACCAGGACCTCTTTTCCTCGACCACCAAATTCGACAGCGGCACTGGCTGGCCGAGCTTCTGGGCGCCGCTTGAAAATGCCGTCGGCACGACCGGCGACACGACCTTCAGCATGGCACGTACCGCCGTGCACTGCAGCCGTTGCGGCGGTCACCTCGGCCATGTCTTCGATGACGGCCCGAAGCCAACCGGGCTTCGCTACTGCATGAATGGTCTCGCTATGACCTTCCATCCGGCCTCGGTCTGATTGAGGATGATCTTGTTGTTTTGCCTCAAGGCTGACAGCTTCCAGCGCTCTAGCGCTGCAACCAGGCCTCGATGCCACGGGCTGCCGCCCGGCCGGTCGCTAGGCAGGCGGTGAGGAGATAGCCACCAGTCGGCGCCTCCCAGTCGAGCATTTCGCCGGCGACGAAGGTGCCCGGCAGTGCCTTCAACATGTAGCTTTCGTCGACGCCGGTCCAGCGGATGCCGCCGGCTGAGGAGATCGCTTCGGCGATCGGGCGGGTTTCGATCACCGGCACCGGCAGAGCCTTGATCATGCGGGCGAGACGCTCCGGATCGGCTCGGTCGCGCTCGGCAGCGAGTTCGCGCAGCAGCGCCGCCTTGACGCCGTTGAGGCCGGCGCCCTTGCGCAGGCGGTTTGAAAAGCTCGATTTAGCGTCCTGCCGCGCAAGGTCGCGGCTCAACCTGTCGATGGTGCGGCCGGGTGCAAGGTCGAGGGTCAGGGAAGCGCTGCCATGGTTCAGCAGCCGGTCGCGCAACGCGGCCGTATGGGTATAGACGAGGCTGCCTTCGATGCCGCTGCCGGTGATGACGAATTCGCCGGGAAAAGTGCCGGCCTCGGACGTGGCGGTGACTGATTTTACCGGCTCGCCGGCGAAACGCTCGCTGAAGTTCCCGCTCCATCCGACGACGAAGCCGCAATTGGCGGGTTGAAAAGTGTCAATTTCCACACCCCTGCCGGCCAGCCAAGGTACCCAGGTAGCATCCGAGCCGAGGCGCGGCCAGCTTGCGCCGCCGAGCGCCAGCAGGGCTGCGTCGCAATGGACGATGCCGCGCCCTTCGGGCGTTTCGAAAACATAGCCGTCTTCGGCAAAACCGGTCCAGCGGTGGCGGGTGCGCAGCGTGGCGCCCTGTGCCTCCAGCCGCCTGAGCCAGGCGCGCAGCAAAGGCGAGGCCTTCATCACCTTCGGAAAAACCCGGCCGGACGAGCCGATGAAGGTTTCCGTCCCGAGCTCGCTTGCCCAATTCCTGATATCATCAGGGGTAAAGGCATCAAGAGCGGGGCGCAGACGGGCGGAGGCCGCTCCGAAGCGCGTGGTGAAACGGGCATAATCCTCGGAATGGGTGATGTTGAGACCGGACTTGCCGGCCAGCAGAAACTTGCGGGCAAAGGTCGGCATGGCGTCATAGACGGTCACCGCATGACCGGAACGGGAAAGCAGTTCGGCAGCCGCTAGACCCGCCGGGCCGCCGCCGATGATTGCAATCCGCTTCTGGTTCATTGATGTCTTCGCCCGATTCTGTCTCGTTCAGTTTTGGCGCGGTCGCGGATCGCCTGCAAGGGCGGAGATCAGTGGTGGGGATGCGTGCACTGGCCGTGGTCGGCGAGAACCTCGATGACGCGGCATTGATCGACGCGGCCGTGGCCGCAGCCTTCCACCATGGTTTCCAGCTCGGCTTTCAGCGCCATCAGGCTGCGGATGCGCTGCTCGACCTCGATGAGGCGGGCCTTGGCGATGGCGTCGGCCGAGGCACAGGATTGGTGCGGATCATCCTGCAGGGTGAGCAGCGTGCGGATCGCCTCGATCTCGAATCCGAGTTCGCGGGCGTGGCGGATGAAGGCGAGGCGGCTGATATCGGTGGGTTCGAAGGAGCGCTGGTTGCCCTCGCTGCGGCTCGGCGCCGCGAGCAGCCCGATGCTCTCGTAATAACGCACTGTCGGTACCTTGACGCCACTCTGGCGGGCGGCTTCACCGATCGTGATCCTTTTCATAATTTTCCTCTTGCACCTCTAGTCGCTAGAGGATGTAGGAGGGATGCTTCTACTTGACAAGGAAGCGGTTCATGGCTGAGAGCGAAACACGATACCGGGTTGGCGGCATGGATTGCGCCGCCTGCGCAACCAAGATCGATACGGCGGTCAGGCGCGTGGCGGGTGTCGCCGATGTTTCCGTCTCGGTGATGGCGGGCACGATGACCGTCCGGCATGATGGCAGCAGCGATCTCAAGACGATTGAGAAGAAGGTGACCGGGCTCGGCTATTCCGTCGCGCCGCTTGCCGGAAACGCTGCGCTTGCGCATGAACACGGCTCGCAGCACCGTCATGACCATGGACATGATCACGGTGATCACGCGGGCCATGACCACGACCATGAAGGGCACGATCATGCAAGTCATGACCACGACCATTCTCACGAACATGGCGAGAAGGAAATCGAGGGGCTGCACGGGCACGACCATGCGCCGATGGCCGGTCCCTGGTGGCAGAGCAGGAAAGGCCGGCTGACCATCCTTTCGGGTGCGGCACTCGTTGCCGCCTATGCCGTCGGCCATCTCGTGCCGGCGATTGCGTCCTATGTCTTCATCGTCGCCATGCTGATCGGGCTGGTGCCGATCGCTCGGCGCGCTGTCATGGCTGCCCTCTCAGGAACACCGTTTTCGATCGAGATGCTGATGACGATCGCCGCTGTCGGCGCCGTCATCATCAATGCCGGCGAAGAGGCGGCAACTGTCGTGTTCCTGTTCCTCGTTGGCGAGCTGCTGGAAGGGGTGGCAGCGGGCAAGGCGCGCGAAAGCATCCAGTCGCTGACGGCCCTGGTGCCGAAGAGTGCGCTACTCGAAGACAATGGGCAGACACGGGAGGTGCCGGCGGAAAGCCTTTCGGTCGGCGCCATCATCATGGTTCGTCCTGGCGACCGGATCTCGGCGGACGGCATCATCATCTCAGGCGAGAGCGCGATCGACGAGGCGCCGGTGACGGGCGAGAGTACGCCGGTTCGCAAGGGCGTCGATGCCGTCGTTTTTGCCGGCACGGTGAATGGCGATGCGGTGCTCAGGGTTCGCGTCACGGCGGCTGCCGCCGACAATACCATCGCCCGCGTCGTCAAGCTGGTGGAGGAAGCTCAGGAATCGAAGGCGCCGACCGAACGCTTCATCGATCGGTTCTCGCGCTATTACACGCCCGGCGTCGTCGTGGTCGCAGCGCTTGTCGCGGTCGTTCCACCGTTGCTGTTCGCTGGGCCGTGGGGCGAATGGGTCTATAAGGGCCTTGCGATCCTTTTGATCGGCTGCCCCTGCGCGCTCGTCATCTCGACGCCGGCGGCGATCGCCGCCTCGCTTTCATCCGGTGCGCGGCGCGGGCTGCTGATGAAGGGCGGCGCGGTGTTGGAAACGCTCGGCAAGGTGACGATGGTCGCCTTCGACAAGACAGGCACGCTGACAGAAGGCAAGCCTCAGGTGACCGACATCATTTCCTTTGGCCTGAGCGAGGCGCAGGTGCTGTCGCGCGCGGCGGTGCTGGAGCAGGGTTCCAGCCATCCGCTGGCGCTGGCGATCCTCAACCGCGCCAAGACGGACGGCGTTCCCGTGCCGCCGGCCTTCGAGCTTGAAGCGCTGCCGGGCAAGGGTGTCAGCGGCAAAGTCGGCGGTGAGGCGCTGGATCTGCTGTCGCCACCTGCCGCCCGCGAGCGCGGGACGCTCAGCGCGGAACAGGATGCACGCATCACGGCGCTGAACGACGAGGGCAAGAGCGTGTCGGTGCTGCTCGTCAACGGTGTTGCGGCCGGCCTGATCGCCATGCGTGACGAGCCGCGTGAGGATGCCGAGGCCGGGCTCGCTGCCCTCAAATCAGCAGGCGTCAAGGCGATGATGTTGACGGGCGACAACAAGCGGACGGCAGCAGCCGTTGCCGGCATGCTCGGCATCGACTGGCGCGGCGAGATGATGCCAGAGGATAAGCAGCGGGTCGTTGGCGAATTGAAGCGCCAGGGCTTCATCGTGGCCAAGGTCGGCGACGGCATCAACGATGCTCCGGCGCTGGCCGCTGCCGACATCGGCATCGCCATGGGCGGCGGCACCGATGTGGCGCTGGAGACGGCGGATGCTGCCGTGCTGCACGGACGCGTTGGCGACGTGGCGCGGATGATCGAACTTTCCAAACGCACGATGCGCAACATCCTGCAGAATATCACCATCGCACTCGGGCTGAAGGCGCTGTTTCTGGTGACGACGATCATAGGGATCACCGGGCTCTGGCCAGCGATTCTTGCCGATACCGGCGCCACCGTGCTGGTGACGATCAATGCACTGCGGTTGCTTCGGATAAAAATATGAATGTCGTTTGAGGAGCCGGCTTCTGCCGGCTCTCTTTATGATGCGTTCTCCACAGCGCTTTTCCGTTAACGCTTCGTTATCCACATCATACACAGGCGCGGCGATTCGTTGCCGCCATTGTTGCGCCGCCACAACAACTTGTTGACGTCATGATCGATTCGCGTACCATATCTAGTGTTCGAGGTTCCGTCGATTCGTGAGGATCGGTGACTAAGACGGGAATTCGGTGCGCTTCGCCATCATGGCGCGGCAATGCCGGGGCTGCCCCCGCAACTGTAAGCGGCGAGCAACTGTCCGATTTCAGGTCACTGGAGCATGATGCTCCGGGAAGGCTGGGCAGGCGCTTTGACCCGTGAGCCAGGAGACCTGCCTCGAACGAAACGTCCACGGGCGGGGTGTCCGGAAGGTCGCGTTGCATGGCTGCGGGGAATCTCCGCATCGCGTTTCGCAGGCCCGAACCTCCTCATGAGCCACTTCGGGGTGAAGTCATGTCAGAATTTCAGTTCAGGCCGCCACCCGCTAGAGGTAGAGGGCGGAGTACGCCCAGCGGCTAAACAGCCGCACAGCTCAAAATCATCAGAGAATTTTTCGACGGATATCGACAGATTTCCGATCGATGTCCTGCGCCCAATCGCATCGTCACGAGGAATATCATGACCATTACCGTCTACAGCAAGCCTGCCTGCGTCCAGTGCACTGCCACCTACCGCGCCCTCGACCGTCTGGGCGTCGATTATGACATCGTCGATATCTCGCAGGATGCCGAAGCGCTCGATCGCGTCCGCAGCCTCGGCTACATGCAGGCGCCTGTCGTCATCGCCGGCGAGCAGCATTGGGCGGGCTTCCGTCCCGACATGATCAGCGCGCTCTCCTGACCTGAGGACAAGCGATGGGCCTGATCGTCTATTATTCCAGCCGATCCGAGAACACCCATCGGTTCGTCGCCAAGCTCGGTCTGCGCGCGGCGCGCATTCCGCCAGGTGGCGCAGACGCGTTCCATATCCGCGAACCCTTCGTGCTGATCGTGCCGACCTATAGCGGCGACGGCGGCAAGGGTGCCGTTCCCAAGCAGGTGATCCGTTTCCTCAACGATGCGGAAAACCGAGGACACATCCGCGGCGTGATCGCCGCGGGCAACAGCAATTTCGGCGAGACATACGGGCTCGCCGGCGACGTGGTCTCGCAGAAATGCCAGGTGCCGTACCTTTACCGGTTCGAGCTCATGGGCACCGACGACGACGTCGCCAAGGTCAAACACGGAATGGAACGATTTTGGACACGGGAACAACCCTGACGCGGGATGCGGGCGCAAAACCGCATCAAATTTTTGCTCAGCCCGCCGGGGAGAGGCCGCCGAAAGCAGCCGAAACCCTCGACTATCACGCGCTGAACGCGATGCTGAACCTCTATGACGATGAGGGGCGGATTCAGCTCGACAAGGATCGTTTGGCGGCCAAGCAATATTTCCTCCAGCATGTGAACCAGAACACGGTGTTCTTCCACAATCTGAGGGAAAAGCTCGATTACCTCGTGACCGAGGGATATTACGAGCAGGAGGTTCTCGACCAGTATTCCTTCAATTTCGTGCGGGATCTGTTCGACCAGGCCTATGCCAAGAAATTCCGTTTCCCGACCTTCCTCGGCGCCTTCAAATATTACACCAGCTATACGCTGAAGACCTTCGACGGCAAGCGCTATCTCGAGCGCTATGAGGACCGCATCTGCATGGTGGCTCTGGCCTTGGCGCGTGGCGACGAGGCCCTTGCCCGCGACATGGTCGACGAGATCATTTCCGGCCGTTTCCAGCCGGCGACGCCGACCTTCCTCAATGCCGGCAAGAAGCAGCGCGGCGAACTGGTTTCCTGCTTCCTGCTGCGCGTCGAGGACAATATGGAATCGATCGGCCGGTCGATCAATTCGGCGCTGCAATTGTCGAAGCGCGGCGGCGGCGTGGCGCTGTCGCTGACGAATATCCGCGAGGCAGGCGCGCCGATCAAGCATATCGAGAACCAGTCCTCGGGTATCATCCCGGTGATGAAGCTGCTCGAAGACAGTTTCTCCTATGCCAACCAGCTCGGGGCGCGGCAGGGCGCGGGTGCGGTCTATCTCAATGCCCATCATCCCGATATCATGCGCTTCCTCGACACCAAGCGCGAAAATGCCGACGAAAAAATCCGCATCAAGACGCTGTCACTCGGCGTCGTCGTGCCCGATATCACCTTCGAACTCGCCAAGAACAATGAGGATATGTATCTGTTCTCGCCCTATGACGTGGAACGCGTCTATGGCGTGCCTTTCACCGAGATTTCGGTGACGGAAAAATATCGCGAGATGGTGGCGGATGCCCGCATTTCGAAGAAGAAGATCAAGGCGCGCGAATTCTTCCAGGTGCTTGCCGAAATCCAGTTCGAGAGCGGCTACCCCTACATCATGTTCGAGGACACGGTGAACCGGGCGAACCCGATCGCCGGACGTATTTCGATGAGCAATCTATGCTCGGAAATCCTGCAGGTCAGCGAGGCGAGCGAATATCATGACGACCTTTCCTACAAACATCTCGGCAAGGATATTTCCTGCAATCTCGGCTCGCTGAATATCGCGGCGGCAATGGATTCGGCAGATTTCGGCAAGACGATCGAGACCTCGATCCGGGCGCTGACAGCCGTTTCCGACATGAGTCACATTTCCTCGGTTCCCTCGATCGAGAAGGGCAATGACGAGAGCCATGCGATCGGCCTCGGCCAGATGAACATGCACGGTTATCTCGCCCGCGAGCGTATCTTCTACGGCTCCGAGGAAGGCGTCGATTTCACCAATATCTATTTCTATACGGTGACCTATCACGCAATCCGCGCCTCGAACCTTTTGGCGGTCGAACGCGGTACGAGCTTCAAGGGCTTCGAGAATTCGAAATATGCCTCCGGCGACTATTTCGACAAATATACAGAGCAGCTCTGGGAGCCGGCGACGGAGACGGTCAGGGCGCTGTTCGAGACGTCAGGCATTCACATTCCGACGCAGGAAGATTGGGCCACGTTGAAGAAGGCGGTGATGGCCTCCGGCCTCTATAACCAGAACCTGCAGGCGGTTCCGCCGACGGGGTCGATCTCCTATATCAACCACTCGACCTCCTCGATCCATCCGATCGTCTCGAAGATCGAAATCCGCAAGGAAGGTAAGATCGGCCGCGTCTATTATCCGGCGCCGTTCATGACCAACGACAATCTCGACTATTATCAGGATGCCTACGAGATCGGGCCGGAGAAGATCATCGACACCTATGCGGCGGCGACCCAGCATGTCGACCAAGGCCTGTCGCTGACCTTGTTCTTCCGCGACACGGCAACGACGCGCGACATCAACAAGGCGCAGATCCATGCCTGGAAGAAGGGCATCAAGACGATCTACTACATACGCCTTCGCCAGATGGCGCTGTCCGGCACCGAGGTGCAGGGCTGCGTATCCTGCACCTTATGATTTGATTGCGGCTGACGCTGCAAGAAGCGGGAGGGTTCCGCAGTTCCCTTCGCCATGCAGACGCTGACGCCCGAAAAGGACCACCCGATGAACATGCAAATCAAACCTGCGTCCCGCGTGCGCGCCATCAATTGGAACCGCATCGAGGACGATAAGGATCTCGAAGTCTGGAACCGGCTCACCGGCAATTTCTGGCTGCCGGAGAAGGTGCCGCTTTCGAACGACATTCCTTCCTGGGCGACGCTGACGCCGGTCGAGCAGCAGCTGACCATCCGCGTCTTTACCGGTTTGACGCTGCTCGACACGATCCAGAACGGCGTCGGTTCCATCCGGCTGATGGAGGATGCGGTGACGCAGCATGAGGAGGCGGTACTTTCCAACATCTCCTTCATGGAGGCGGTGCATGCGCGCTCCTATTCCTCGATCTTCTCGACGCTGTGCTCGACGCCTGACGTCGACGATGCCTACCGCTGGTCGGAGGAGAATGAATTCCTGCAGCGGAAATCGGCGCTGATCATGGAGCAGTACGGCTCCGGCGATCCGCTGAAGAAGAAGGTCGCGAGCGTCTTCCTTGAAAGCTTCCTGTTCTATTCCGGATTCTACCTGCCGATGTACTGGTCGAGCCGCGCCAAGCTCACCAACACGGCCGACATGATCCGACTGATCATCCGCGACGAGGCGGTGCACGGCTATTATATCGGCTACAAGTTCCAGCGCGGGCTGGAGCGGCTCGGTGAGGAGAGAAGGCAGGAGATCAAGGATTTCGCCTTCGAGCTGCTGCTCGAGCTCTATGACAACGAGGCTAGATATACCGAAGCGCTCTATGACGGCGTCGGGCTGACCGAGGACGTCAAGAAATTCCTGCACTACAATGCCAACAAGGCGCTGATGAATCTGGGCTATGAGGCGCTGTTCCCGGCTGAGGCGTGCAAGGTCAATCCGGCAATCCTGTCGGCGCTTTCGCCGAATGCCGACGAGAACCACGACTTCTTCTCCGGCTCCGGTTCCTCCTATGTGATCGGCAAGGCTGTCGCGACCGAGGACGAGGACTGGGATTTCTGAGGCTTGATCGCAGTCTCCCTCTTATCATTTGCTCTCTCATCGCCCACATTCAGCGGAAACTAAATTTGGTCCTCGCCTGTGACGTGGCGTAGCGGGAGTTTTTGATGTCGTCTTTTTTGAACAAGGCCGGGACTGCCGTCGAGGCGGGCGAAGGCGTCTGGCCGGTCCGCAGAAGACGGATTCTCGACTGGCTGGTGAACGAGACGCGCGGCGAGCGGTTCATCGACAATATCCTGGTGGAGATGTGCGAGAAGCTTTTGGCATCAGGAGTGCCGGTGGCGCGGGCGACATTGCATTTCAGGATGAACCATCCGCAATGGATTGGCGCCCGCATCCTCTGGAAGGAAGGCCTGGCCGAGGCGAAGATCAACACATTTGCCTATGGTATCGAAAATACGCCGGAGTTCCTGAAGAGTCCCGTCAACGCGATCCATCAGGGGGCGGAGGAGGTGCGCAAACAGCTGGAAGATACAGCCGACGACGAGGATTCATTCTATCAGGAACTGCGCGACGACGGTCTCACGGAGTATATCGCCTGGCCAGTCGAGCACACTTTCGGCAAACGGCACGTCGCGACATTTTCCACCAGCCGGCCGGGCGGTTTTACGAACGAGCATGTCGATTTCCTGCGCGATCTGCTGCCGGCACTGACCCTCGTCAGCGAAATCCGGCTGAAGAACATCATGGCGCGCACGCTGCTGCAGACCTATGTCGGACCGCATGCGAGCGAACAGATCCTGTCGGGCGTCACGACGCGCGGCAGCGGCGCGACCGTCGGTGCGGCAATCATGATCTGCGACCTGCGCGACTTTACTGAGATTTCCGATCTCTGGCCGCGTGACGATGTCATCCATCTGCTCAACGATTACTTCGACGCCATGTCCGACCCGATCGAACGGTATGGCGGAGAAATCCTGAAGTTCATGGGCGACGGATTGCTGGCGATCTTCCCGCTGAGCAAGGACACGGCCTGTCACGATCTGCTGCAGGCGATCCGCGAAGGGCAGGCGTTGATGGCGCAATTGAACCAGCAGTATGCGGGCAACGGACGCGAACCGCTGCGCTACGGCGTCGGCGTGCATGTCGGCGACGTCATGTACGGCAATATCGGCTCGCGCCGGCGGCTCGATTTCACCGTCATCGGCCCGGCGGTCAATGTCGCCTCACGGCTGGAAACCCTGACCAAGGAGGTCAAGCGTCCGGTACTCTTGTCGCGGGCCTTTGTCGAAATGGCGGACTGCGCGAAAGACATGGACAGCCTCGGCACCTTCCCGCTGCGCGGGCTCGGCGAGCCGGTCGATGTCTTCGCCTTTCCGGAGCGCTAGAAACTTATACTCCTCGCTTGTTACCCCAGAGCAGCACGTGCAATTGGGGTAGTACGCGTACCGCAAACCATTGGTCGGCCGTCACCCTTTCGACAAGCCAGTGCATCCGATCCATCACGCCGTCGATATCAATGCGCGCGTCATCGTCATCGGGCGGCGGCGGCGTATGATTGCCGGGCTGAAGGAACAAGGGAATTTGGGGATAGCGCCGACCCGCGCGCTGGGCGAATTCGTAGTCGGCATCGTCGAAGACGACAATCTTCAATGCGACCTCCGGTCCACCGGCGGCCAGTTGAAGGCAGTGATCCACCTGGTCCCAGTCCGTCAGCATTCCGCTTGATGGCGGTTTGGGGCTGATGACCAGGATATCGAGATCGCGAAACCAAGCCTGGGCCACACTTCCCTGTGTTTCCAGTGCAAAGCGGTATCCTTGGGAATGGCCGAGTTCGATCAATGGCCTTAAGGGCTGTATCGCCGGATTGCCTCCGGAGAGAGAAACCGTCAGTGGCTTGCCCCCCGAGAGTTCCGTAACCTTATGCCAGACCGCCTCAGTGGACATGGGAATCCATTGATCCCGGAACGCGCTGTCGACCGCGTGAAGACTGTCGCACCAGGAACACCTGAAGTCACAGCCGCCTGTCCTCACGAACACCGTCGGCAGCCCGATCAAGGCACCTTCACCCTGTATGGTCGGGCCAAAGATTTCGCTGACGCGAATGCTCCCCACGCTCACGGCCTGTACTCCGCCCAGGTTTTGGGGGTCTCGCTGACGCGAACGGATGAGGTCTCTGGAAAGCGCTGCTTGCACCAGTCGTAAAAGTGCCTTGCCAGAAATTCCGAGGTGACTTTCGAATGGCCGAAGACGTCGTTCAGGTGACGATGATCGAATGTTTCGTCGATATAGCGCTTGAGTGGCGAGAGGTCGTGATAATCACGAACGAAGCCATCATCATTCAGGCTTTCCGCAGCTAGTTCGACGATGACGATGTAGTTGTGACCGTGAAGCCGAGCGCATTGATGGTCGGCAGGCAGGTGATCCAATTGATGGGAGGCGGAGAGATGAAACTCCTTGGTGATGCGGTACATCAACGCACCTCCGTGGCCGAGTATCGCGACACGGCCGCTCTCCAGAAATCGCGGTCTTCGTACTCCGTGGGATCGGGAACACCGGCAAGATGGAAAGCTTCACGGCGTTCCACGCAGGTTCCGCAGCGTCCACAGTGAAGCTCGCCGCCTTTGTAGCAGGACCAGGTCTCCGAAAACGGCGTGCCGTGTTTCGCGCCGTCAACAACGATCGCCGCTTTGGAAACATCGACATAGGGGGCAAGCAGTTTCACGCTGGCATAACCTTCCAGCGCTTCATTCTGCATGCGCTGGAAAGCATCGATGAAGCCCGGTCGGCAGTCCGGGTAGATGAAGTGGTCGCCGCCATGCACGGCGACGGCAACGGCATCTGCCTTTTGCGCCGCAGCCAGACCGAACGCAATTGCCAGCATGATGGCATTGCGGTTCGGCACGACGGTGGCTTTCATGGTCTCCTCGGCGTAGTGGCCATCGGGAACCTCGACATTGTCCGTCAGGGCCGATCCGCTGAGATGACCGCCGATGCTGGCGATGTCGATAATATGATGGGGAACGGAGAGCCGTGAGGCACAGCTGGCGGCGAAGTCGAGTTCCTTGCGATGCCGTTGGCCGTAGTCGAATGAGACCAGGCCGATAAGTTGCTTTTCCGTCGCGACCTTGTGGGCAAGCGAAACGGAGTCCAGTCCGCCTGAGCAGACGACGATGGTTTTCATATTTTGGATCCCTTGTTTTGACCGGGTGGGCTGCGACCGGATTACGCGGTGCTTCTAGGACAAATCACGCGTCATGGAAACAGTTTTGAAGCGTGAGCGTCATTGCGGAATGAGATGTCGTTGATTTCACTGGGGTTTTCATGGCTTTTGGGTCTGATGCCAACGCTCCTCGCAGCCGGGTAGCCTAACCGATCGGAAAGTTGATCTGCGGCGGCAGAAGAAGCTGCAGATCCTGGGCGTCCGGATTGTTGATGCGCTGCAGCAGCATGCGTCCCAGATCCTCGCCGGCCGCCGTCAGATCCTCGTGGATCGTGTCGACCTTCGGCTGCAACTGGCTGAGAAGGCGGGACGTCTCCTTGGCGACGATATCATAATCGGCGGCCAGTATGCGGCCGGCATCGCTCATGCCGCTGATGACGGCAAGCGCCGAAACTTCGCCGGGGCAAATGAAACCATCCGGAGCATCCGGAGCATCAGCGCGGCTGCTGATGAAGTCGCGCAGCACGCCTGCTGGCGTATCGAGATCGACTGCCTCGGGGATCTCATAGGCGATGCCCGCCTCCCGCACCGCCGTCATGAAGCCATGCAGGATATGCTGGCAGAAGGTAAGCCGTTTCGGCGGCAGGATCACCGCCACCTTTTTGCGGCCCTTGGTGATCAACCGGCGCGTCGCCTCATAGGCAAAGGTGAAATTGTCGTAGTCGACATAGGGGTGAGGCGTCGAATATTCGGTGCGGCCATGACAGATGAAGGGAAAGCCGGTCTCGAGCAGCAGGCGGACGCGGGCATCGAGCGGTTCGGTGCGCGTGAAGATCAGCCCGTCGGCGAGGTGATTGCGGATGATATATTCGGCGGCCTCGATATCGGTCGTCGACAGGAAGTTCGGGGCGACGACAAGATGGTAGGAGGTCTCTTTCAGCGCCTTGGCGATGCCGTACATGATCGAGGTGCTGAAGCCGACCACTTCCTCGTGCGAATCGAGCAGGATAGCGATGACATTGGTGCGGCCGGTCTTCAGGCGCTGCGCGGCCCGGTCAGGGAGATAGCCGATCTCGCGGGCGATGCGGTGCACGCGTTGACGGGTCTCGAGCGAAATCTGCGGCGCATCGGAAAGCGCCCGTGACACCGTCGTCACGGCAAGGCCGGCGATCGTGGCGATCGTTCGCAAGGTCGGCTTGCCGCGCTTATGCGTGATATCGAGATTTTCGCCGCGCTGCGGTCGGGACGGTTCGGTCACCCTTGGCTTTCCATGCTGGAATTGCCGATACCATAACACGATGAATCCGGCGTGCAATCGACGAATGAAAACGTTTTAATTTTTAACTTTCTGTTAGCCACGGATTAAATATTAATTATATTCAGTAACTTACGGAAATAGCCATATTTTTCTCGAGAGTCGAGAAAGGGCTTGACGACAGGAGGCTTATAACGTTTTAAATTGTCAACCGCGCGGAGGAGTGCGGCCGTATGCTGACCGCTGCAATGGCGGGAAGCATCGGGCGGCAGGGAGGGTCCCGCCGCCGATTTGCAAATGGGAGGAAATTCATGCGCAAGTTTTTGAGCTCGGCAGCTATTGCTGTCGTGATGATGGCTGGCCTCAGTGCTGCCCATGCCGCCGACGTGAAGGAAGTGCAGATGCTGCACTGGTGGACGTCTGGCGGCGAGGCAGCGGCGCTGAACGTATTGAAGCAGGATCTTTCGAAGGAAGGTTTTGCCTGGAAGGACGTGCCGGTTGCCGGCGGTGGCGGCGATGCGGCGATGACGGCGCTGAAGGCAATGGTCGCGGCCGGCACCTATCCGACAGCCTCGCAGATGCTCGGTTATACCGTGCTCGATTATGCCCAGGCCGGCGTCATGGGCGATCTGACGGAGACGGCGAAGAAGGAAGGCTGGGACAAGTCGGTTCCGGCAGCGCTGCAGAAGTTCTCGGTCTATGACGGCAAGTGGGTTGCAGCCCCGGTCAACGTCCACTCGGTCAACTGGCTGTGGATCAACAAGGCTGTGATGGACAAGATCGGCGGCACCCAGCCGAAGACCTTCGACGAGCTGATTGCACTGCTCGACAAGGCCAAGGCCGCCGGTGTCATTCCGCTCGCTCTTGGCGGCCAGAACTGGCAGGAAGCGACGATGTTCGATTCCATCGTGCTGTCGACCGGTGGGCCGGAATTCTACAAGAAGGCCTTCAACGATCTCGACGAGGAATCGCTGAAGTCCGACACGATGAAGAAGTCCTTCGACAATCTGGCGACGATCATCAAATATGTCGACCCGAACTTCTCGGGCCGCGACTGGAACCTGGCGACCGCCATGGTCATCAAGGGTGATGCGCTGGTGCAGGTGATGGGCGACTGGGCCAAGGGCGAATTCGTCGCCGCCAAGAAGACGCCGGATACCGACTTCCTCTGCTACCGCTTCCCCGGCACCGACGGCAGCGTGGTCTACAACTCCGACATGTTCGGCATGTTCAACGTCCCCGACGACCGCAAGGCTGCCCAGGTGGCGCTGGCAACGGCAACGCTGTCGAAGAGCTTCCAGTCGGCCTTCAACGTCGTCAAGGGTTCGGTGCCGGCCCGTACCGACGTTCCCGACACCGACTTCGACGCTTGCGGCAAGAAGGGCATCGCCGACCTGAAGGCAGCCAACGAAGGCGGCACGCTGTTCGGCTCGCTGGCGCAAGGGTACGGCGCTCCTCCGGCCATCGCCAATGCCTATAAGGATGTCGTCTCGAAGTTCGTCCACGGCCAGATCAAGACCTCCGACGAAGCCGTCAAGCAGCTCGTCCAGGCGATCGACGACGCCCGCTGAGGCCACGTGTGATGACAAATGCTTCCCCGCCTGCTCGCGGGGAAGCTTCAGGCTCCGCGCCGATCATGCAGGGATGATCATGCAGGGCCGATTGCGGGAAGGAGATGACATTCCATGAGCACCGTTGCGACCACCGATCCGGTTCTGACGCCGAGGCAATCGACGGGGATCTCGTTGAGGGGCCGGCTGCAGGATGCGCTGCCGAAGATCGTGCTGGCGCCGAGCTTCGTCATCACCATCATCTTCGTCTACGGCTTCATCGTCTGGACGGCCTATCTGTCGTTCACCAATTCCAAGACCTTTCCCTCCTATGCGCTGACCGGCGCGCGCGCCTATCAGCGGCTGTGGCGCTGGACCTTCGAGAGCGATCCGCCGTCCTCCTGGTACACCTCGATCACCAACATGGCGATCTTCGGCTTCCTCTATATCGGCATCTGCCTGGCGCTCGGCCTGTTCCTCGCCATCCTGCTCGACCAGAAGATCCGTGGCGAGGGGCTGCTCCGGCCGATCTTCCTCTATCCGATGGCGCTGTCCTTCATTGTCACAGGCGTTGCCTGGAAATGGTTCCTCGATCCCGGCCTCGGGCTGGAACAGACGCTGCACCATTTTGGCTGGACGAGCTTCCACTTCGACTGGATCAAGAACAAGGACTTCGTCATCTACACCGTCGTCATCGCCGGCGTCTGGCAGGCGTCGGGCTTCGTCATGGCGATGTTCCTGGCGGGTCTGCGCGGCATCGACGGCGAGATCATGAAGGCAGCGCAGATCGATGGCGCTTCCGCCTTCCAGCTCTATCGGCGCATCGTCATTCCGCTGCTGCGGCCGATCTTCCTGTCCGCCTTCATCGTGCTCGCCCATATGGCGATCAAGTCCTACGACCTGGTGGTGGCGCTGACTTCGGGCGGCCCCGGCGGCTCGGCCTGGCTGCCGTCGAACTTCATGTATGAATACACCTTCAAGCGCAACGAGATGGCCGTCGGTTCGGCCAGCGCCATCATCATGCTGATGACCATCTCGGCAATCATCGTTCCCTATCTCTATTCCGAACTGAAGGAGAAGGCGCGATGAGCAGCGTGACCTCTCCGATAGCAACCTCGACCGCACCGCTGCCGCATGGCAGCGATCACAGGAACGACAGCAAGAACAGCAACAACACCCGCTGGATCGGCCGCACTGTCATCTACGGCCTGCTGCTGATCTTTGCCGTCCTCTATCTGATGCCGCTCTTCGTCATGCTGACCACCTCGTTCAAGACCATGGACGAGATCCAGAACGGCAACATGCTGGCGCTGCCGCAATCGCCGACCTTCGACCCCTGGGTCAAGGCCTGGGGCGAGACCTGCGTCGGCCTGACCTGCGCCGGCATCAAGGGCTACTTCTGGAACTCGATCAAGATGGTCGTGCCGGCTGTCGCGATCTCCACCATCATGGGGGCGCTGAACGGCTATGTCCTGACCAAATGGCGCTTCCCCGGCCACACACTGGTGTTCGGGCTGATGCTGTTTGCCTGCTTCATCCCGTTCCAGTCGGTGCTGTTGCCGATGGCAACGATCCTCGGCAGCCTCGGCCGCTTCGGCATGACGCTGCAGAATGCCACGGGTTTGAGCTTCGGCTTCGGCAATCCGACGGTCAATCTGGTCTTCGTGCATGTCGTCTATGGCCTCGGCTTCACGACGCTGTTCTTCCGCAATTTCTACGAGGCCTTTCCGACCGAGCTGGTCCGGGCCGCCCAGGTCGATGGCGCCAGCTTCTTCCAGATCTTCCGCCGCATCATGCTGCCGAACTCGCTGCCGATCATCGTCGTCACCGTGATCTACCAGTTCACCAATATCTGGAACGACTTCCTGTTTGCGTCTGCCTATGCCGGCACCGGTGAATCCATGCCGATGACGGTGGCGCTGAACAATGTCGTCAACACCTCGACCGGGGTGGTCGAATACAATGTCAACATGGCGGCTGCGATGATCGCAGCCGTGCCGACGCTCATCGTCTATATCCTCGCCGGCCGCTACTTCGTGCGCGGTCTGATGGCGGGCGCTGTCAAAGGGTAATCCATGGCCTTCCTCGAAATCTCCGGTCTCAGAAAACGCTTCGGTGCCGTCGACATTCTCAAGGGGATCGACCTCGAACTCGAAAAGGGCGGCTTTCTCGTGCTGGTCGGCCCGTCCGGCTGCGGCAAGTCGACGCTGCTCAACACCATTGCCGGGCTGGAGACGATCACCTCCGGCGATATCAAGATCGACGGGCGCGACATCAGCGGCCTGCATCCCTCCAAGCGCGACATCGCCATGGTGTTCCAGTCCTATGCGCTCTATCCGAACATGACGGTGGCCGGCAATATCGCCTTCGGCATGGAGATCCGCGGCGTGCCGAAGGAGGAGCGTGTCAAGGCGATCGGGCAAGTCTCCGACATGCTGCAGATCGGTCATCTGCTCGACCGCAAGCCGAGCCAGCTCTCCGGCGGCCAGCGCCAGCGTGTCGCCATGGGGAGAGCGCTGGTGCGCAATCCACAGGTCTTCCTGTTCGACGAGCCGCTCTCCAATCTCGATGCCAAGCTGCGCGTCGACATGCGCACCGAGATCAAGCGGCTGCATCAGCGCATGGGCACCACCTTCGTCTATGTCACCCACGACCAGATCGAGGCGATGACGCTGGCGACCAAGATCGCCGTGCTGAAGGATGGCGTGCTGCAGCAGTTCGGCACGCCGGCCGAGATCTATAACAGCCCCTCCAACATCTTCGTCGCCGACTTCATGGGATCGCCGGCAATGAACCTGCTCACCGCCACCGTCGAGAACGGCGCCGGCGGGCTCGAAGTCTCGCTGGAGCGGCCGAATGCCGCCCCGCTGAGGCTGCCGGTCATCGCAGGCAATGACGGCCTGACCGCTTATACCGGCAGACAGGTGATCTTCGGCATCCGGCCGGAGGCCTTGACCGATCCCGATGGCGCCGACCGCAAGGCGCGCTCGCTGACCGAGGGCGATTGCCTGATCGAGGTGGTCGAACCGGCCGGCTCCGATACGTTCGCCGTCACCAAGCTCGGCGGCAAATCCGTCGTCGCCCGCCTGCGCGCCGATACCGGCATCGCTCCAGGACAAAACACCCGCCTCGCATTCAATCTCGACAAGGCCGTGTTCTTCGATCCCGAGAGCCAGCTCAAGATTTCGTAACAGTCATTAGAGCGCCGCGCGTCTATAAGACGCGCTAAGGACGTTCTAACACTTTGAGTTTGCACATAATCCTTTCCGAAAATCGATTTCGATTTTCGGGGTTATGCGCTAGGCAGCCGTCACGCTGAGCGACACCGGCGCGAAACGCGTCGAAACCGCTTCGACGGTGATCTCGCCCGTGAACCCCGTCGCCTCCAGCCAGAAGCCGGCGGTGCCGCCCTGGAGCGGCACGTTGGTCGGACCGACGATCCTTGCCGGGCCGTGCACCTTCAGCGAAATGCTGTCGTTCATGAAGGGCAGGCGCTGGCCGCGCTGGTCGAGGGCGCGGATGATGACGCGTGTGCTGTCGCGTTCACGGGCTTTCAGCGTGTTGCTATCGGCAACGACCTCCAGCGTCGTCGGCAATGGATCGGCCGCCAGCGTCAGGCTGGCCACCGGCTCGCCGCCGATATAGCCGGTGAAGGTGCCGTCGATCCATTCGAGACCCCAGGTGCCGAGCTCGTCGGCAGTGAAATGACGATGGTCGAGCACGACGGGCGGATGCGGCAGATGCGGATAATTCTCGCGATCTGGACCGATGCGCTTGCTGAGCGCGCCATATCGCAGCTCCACCTCGTCGCAGTTGGTCAGGATGATCAGCGGCAGCACGCCGCCGATATTGCGTTCGCCGCGCGCCCAGAAGGTCGCCGGCTTCATGACGATCTCCTCGGAAGGGTCGCACTGGCTGATATAGGCATAGGCCGCGAATTTCGGCTCGCGGAACATGTCCATGACGCCGTGATAGCAGATGCGGTCGCCGGAGCCGAAATCCTTGTGGGTGTTGTAATCGAACATGCACCAGCCGATAGCGCCGGAGATATCAGGATCGCCATAGGCGGCATTCAGCACCTCCAGGTGACGGCGCACATGCTCGGCCTGACGCTGCTCCTGGTCATAAATCTTCGTCGGGTGCATGTGGCCGTTGAACTCGGTAATGAGGTACGGTACCTTGTGCGACAGTCCGGTATTTTCCTGCTGGCCGCGCAGCGCGGTGCGCGGGCGGTTGGCGCCCGGCAGTTCCTCGTTGCCGAGGATGAAGTCGTTCATCGTATAGACGTCTTCGAGCAGTTCGCTCTCGGTGAGATAACGCACGCCGCCGGTCTGGCGGGTGCTGTCGAGTTCGCGAGCGAGACGGTTGGTCTCGGCGTAGAAATCGTGACTATCCTGCGATTCGTTGATGCGCACGCCCCAGATGATGATCGAGGGGTGGTTCCAGTCGCGCTCAATCATGCGGCGGACGTTTTCGATCGATTCCTGCTGCCAGTCGGCATCGCCGATATGCTGCCAGCCGGGGATCTCCTCGAAAACCAGCAGACCGATCGTGTCGCATCGGTCGAGGAACCATTTCGACTGCGGATAATGCGAGGTGCGGACGATATTGCACTTCAGCACCGTCTTCATGATGTCGGCGTCGCGCTCCTGGGCGGAACGGCCGGCGGCATAACCGACATAGGGGAAGGCCTGGTGGCGGTTGAGGCCGCGCAGCTTCAGTGGCTTGCCGTTGAGGAGGAAACCTTCCGGCGTGAATTCGGCGGTGCGGAAGCCGAACCGTGTGGAGAGACGGTCGGAGCCATGTTCGGTCCTGAGCTCGACGGTGACGTCATAGAGCGTGGGATCGGTGATGTCCCAGAGGGCGATGCCGGTGAGGCCGCCGAAGGAAAGCCTAGTGCTGTCGCCGATCGTTTCGGTTGCGGCAGTGGCGACCACCGTGCCGTCGGCCTGTTTCAGCGTGGCGGTGACCGTCGCCGAGAAGCTGCGGCCCTCGGGATTGGCGATGTCGACGCGTATGGTCGCCGATTTCTCCGGGTCGAGAACGTCTGTGGTTTCGATCTTGAGATTGCGGATCGAGACCGGGTCGGTGACCTTCAGCCAGACATCGCGGTAGATGCCGGCATAGGTCAGATAATCGATGCGGCCGCCGAAAGGCGGAATGTCAGGATTTTCGCTGCCGTCGATCTTGACGGTGACGAGGTTCTCGCCCTTGGCGAGCTTGCCGGTGAGGCGGGCCTCGAAGGGGGTGTAGCCGTCCTTATGGGCAATGATTTCCTCGCCGTTCAGATAGACGACGCTGTCGGCCATGGCGGCGTCGAAGACGAGCGAGACTTCGCGGCCCTCGAATTCCGGCAGCCAGCGCAGCACCTTCTGATAGGTGAAGGCGCGCTGATAGCTGGTCTCGTCGAAATAGCTGAAGGGCAGTTCGACGGCGGTATGCGGCAGGCTGACCGACTTGGCGGCATCGAAAGTTTCGAGCAGGCGCTGGCCGAAGCCCTCGTGGAAACTCCAGCCTTCATTGAAGGAAACGACGGAACGCATTTCAGGCTCTCCAGATTGCGGCATCAGGGACATTGCGGCGCCTCTCGGCGCGTGAAAATCGGGTCATCGGTATTCCTCCTCGATGCAATGGATGGGCGAGCCGCTTAAGCACGTCACAGCGAACTTGATTCATGCGACGGGCTTTAGCTTTTTTCATGCATGTCGTCATCCCGGAACCGCTGTACACTTCCAGGCGACATGCATCAGGCGGTCGAGCCCCAGCGGGCGGTGCAGGTGAGCGTGATGCTGTGCGGGCCTTCGATCTCAGCGTCATGGCGTTCGATCAATTCGACGACGGCATCGATGAAGGCGACGTGGTCGAGGCTCAGCGTGGTGAGGTCATTGCAATCCCAGGCGGCCATGGCAATGCCATCCTGGCCGACGATGGCGATATCATCAGGGGTGTTCTTGCCGAGCACCCGGCGGGCCGCATCGCGTGCGCCGATCGCCATGACATCATTGCCACAGATGATGGCGTCAACCTTGTCCCGGTGCAGCAGGAGCACGGCTTCTTTGAAGCCGGAATCATAGGAATAATCGCCGAAGGCCTGCGTCTCGAAGGCGAGGCCGCGCTTGGTCAGCGCATCAGCGAACCATTTGCGCCTGAGCTTGTCGATCCAGCTGGAATTGGTGCCGGAGAGGTAGGCGAAACGCTTCTTACCGTCGTGGACGATCTTGTCGATGATCTCGTCGGCGGCCTCAGAGCCGTCGATGCGGATGCTGGAGACGTTTTCGTTGTCGAGCGGCTCGAAGGAGACGATGATCGGCTTCGTCGTGTGGAAGATATCGACGGCATCCTGCATCGATACCATGTCGGAGAAGACGACGACGTGATCGACCTGATAGGTGGAGGCAAGGCGCATCAACTGCAGCCGGTCGGAATGATCGGCGCAGCAGAGGATGATCGGCAGCAATTGTCTGGCCTGCAGGCGGTGGACGAGAAGCTGCTGCTCCTCGGCCTCGCAAGGGTTGCCGATCGCATTGACGACCAGGGCGACGAGGCGCGAGCGCTGGTTGTTCAGCGAGCGGGCGATAGCGTTCGGCTGGTAGCCATGTTCACGGGCGACGGCGAGGATGCGGTCGCGCGTCGCGCTGCCGATGCGTGAATCCGGCGAGAAGGCGCGGGAAATGGTGGCGGAGGAGACGCCGGCGAGTTTCGCCAGTTCCTTCGATGTGATCCGCCGTCTGCTCATACCGCTCATCTTCAGCGCCTATTGGGCGACGATCCTGACGGAAGCGCCGTCGGCCGCTGCCGATTCCTTGATTGCATCCCATAGCCTAGCGAATCTGAGGCCCATTTCAACGGAGCCGGAGTTTTCCATCTTTCCCTCGCGAATGGCGAGGAAATTCTTCATCGGGTTGCCGAGAATCTCGGCCTCCTCGCGCGGCTCGGCGGTGCGGCCGACACTGATCTCGCGCCAGCCGCCCCAGGCGTCGATGCGCACGATCGCCTTTGAATAGAAGAAGGTGATGTAGGAGGCGCAGCCCGGAGGGCCTTCGCCGGCGGCCGTCAATGTCGCCAGCGCGCCGCTTTTCAGCCGGGCGGAGACGGCGGTGGCGATATCGACCTGTCTGCCGTGGTTGTTCATGTAGGCCGACACACTGTCGAAATCCGAATTGGCGAGCAGGCAGACGGTGTTCATCATATGGGCGCCGGTATCGAACATGAAGCCGCCGCCGGAGATATCAGGCTGCTGCTTCCAGTGGCCGTCATAGTTGGACGACCAGCTTTCCCAGATCATGCCGGATATGGCGATCAGCTCGCCGAATTCGCCGGCGAGAGCCCGCCGGCGCGTGTCGAGCACCAACGGCGAGAGGCCGCCCTGGAAGGCGGTGACGATGGTGACGCCGCTCTTTTTCTGCGCGGCGATCAGCCTCTCGGCCTCGGCGACCGTCGTCACCATCGGTTTTTCCAGGAAGAGGTCGAGGCCGGCCTCGGCAACGGCGGTTGCCTGCTCGGCATGGAAGGCATGCGGGGTAGAGACGTAGACGATGTCGAGTTCGCCCCGGCATTCCGCGAGCATCCGGCGATAATCCTCGAAGCTCTTCGGTTGTGGTGCGCCGGCGGCGAGGCAGACGTCGATCAGGCGCTGGCGTGAAGCCGCCGTGGTGTCGGCGAGTGCAGCAAATTCGACCTCCGGCATCTTGACCCAGCTCTCGGCATATTCCGCCGCCTTCAAGCCAGCGCCAATGACACCGAGGCGCAATTTCCTAGTCATGAAAATTCCTCCCTGAATGCACTGTGCACACGATTACACAAACGGTATAGCGATGGCAATATCTATATATATAAGCAATATCAGTATATTAAAACTCGCGTTCGAATCTTTTCAAAAACCATCTTGTCAGTATTGGGAATGCGTGTACATTTTCGCAACCGGTGCTGGAGGGCGCCGTGTCTCTAAAAAAGGGAGGACTTCAATTGAAGAAGATGGTTCTTGGCGGCCTATGCGCCGTTCTGCTGAGCGCGGTTTCGACGCTGGCGCAGGCTGAAACAATCCGCATTGCAAATCACGGTCAGGCCGGCATCGACGCGATGAAGTCGACGGTCGAGCGGATCGAAAAGAAATATGGCGTCACCGTCGAGGTCATCGAATATCCGGCGCCCGACAAGGACTACCTGACCAAACTTCTGACGGAGCTCGGCGCCGGCAACGCGCCCGACCTCTTTTCCATCCCGACCACGGCTGCGGTCGCCGACATGGTGGAAGCCGGCTACCTCGCGCCTGTTACCAAGGAGTTCAAGGCTTGGGATGGCTACGCCAAGCTCTATGACGTCGCCAAGGAGCTTGCCGTCAGCCCGGATGGCGAAACCTATGTGATGCCGTTCATGCTCGGCATCCAGGAAATCTATTATCGCAAGGACGTTCTCGAAAAGGCCGGCATCTCGACCGAACAGCCGAAGACCTGGCGGGAGCTTCTCGACCGCGCGGCCGAAATCAAGCAGAAGACCGGCGCCTACGGCCTGCTCTTCCCGGCCGGCGTCTCGTGGGGAAGCGGCGCCTTCGACGAAGGCTTCCAGCATCTGCTCGTCGGTTCCAAGACGCCGCAGCTCGTCGATGCCGACGGCAAGCTCGATCTGAATGGCGAAGGCATCAAGGATGTCTTCAACGTTTACAAGGAACTGATCGACAAGGATCTGATGCCGACGCAGCCGCTGCTCGGGCCTGAGCCCTGGGTCGTGCCGAAGTACCAGATGTTCCCGGCCGGCAAGCTCGTCGCCACCACCTGCGGCTCCTGGTGCTATATTTTCGACTGGGGTCGCGAAAGCAAGAATCCGATCCCTGACGTGACGAAGGTGGTCGGCACCTGGACCGTTCCCGGCCAGAGCAGCGGCCAATATGTGCTTGCCAATCTCGCCGCGCCGTGGGCCGTCAATTCCAAGTCGGCCAATACCGAGCTGGCGATCAAGGCGCTGATGGAGATCGGCTCGATCGAGACGCAGGTTTCCTACGCCGCCCGCATCGGCAACATCCCGGCCAGCAAGGATGCGGCTGACAATGCCGAGTTCCAGAAGCTGACGGAACTAGTTCCGATCCATGCGGCGGCCGGAAACGGCGTGTTCCTGAAACAGGCCTCCGGTTTCGGCACGGTTTCGGAAGGCGTGGCGCGGGCCACCGAAGCGCTACTGCGCAAGGAGACCGATGCCGCCGGCGCCCAGAAGATCCTTGTCGACTACGTCAAGGAAACGCTCGGCGACGACATGGTCAAGTAAGCTCCGGCACCCTCTCTTCCGCCAGGACGGGGACGCGGCGCCATCGCCGCGTCTTCCCGCTTTCATTCGATCGCCGGCTTCATTCGATAAGGTTGTGAGCTTCCATGGCCAGAAACTCTCATGAAAAGCGTGCCGAGCGGCAATGGTTGCTGATCCTGCTGCCCTCGCTGGTGCTGCTTCTGGCCTTCGTCATCTATCCGGCCCTCTATTCGATCTATCTGAGCTTCACCAACGAGGCGCTGACCGGGGCCGCGGCCCTTCGGCCCCGCTTCGTCGGCTTCAGGAACTATACGCGGCTCTTCAACGACGCGAAGTTCTGGAATTCGCTGTTCGTCACCTTCGTCTTCGTCATCGGTTCGGCGGTGATCGGCCAGTTCGTGCTCGGGCTGATCTCGGCGATTGCGCTGCGCCGCCCGATCCGCTTTCGGCGGGTGTTTTCGTCGATCATCCTGTTGCCGAACGCAGCCCCCGAAGTCGTCGCCGGTTTCATGTGGATCTCGATGCTGGCGGGCGGCGACAATGCCACACTCAGCCGCATCATCAGCTTCGTCGGCATCACGCCGGCCGACTGGCTGCAGGTCTTCCCGCTGTCGATGATCATCGTCGTCAATACCTGGCGTGGCATCGCCACGGCGATGATCCTGTTAACGGCCGGCCTCAGTACCATTCCGACGGAGATCTATGAGGCCGCCCGCATGGACGGCGCCACACCCTCGCAGATGTTCCGCCGCATCACCCTGCCGCTGATGATGCCGACGATCCTGCTCTACATGCTGATCTCGGCCGTCTCCACCATTGCCGTCTTCGGCCTCGTCTATGCGCTGACGCGCGGCGGGCCGGGCGGGGCGACCGAGGTGGTCAGCATCTATATCTACAACCAGTCCTTCACGGCGTTCCAGCTGGGCTACGGTGCTGCGGTCGCCGTCGTCGCGCTCGTCATCTCGCTGATCCTTGGCATCGCCTATGTCCGGGCCATGAAGGTGGAGGTCTGACATGGCCGTCGTTTCCCCGAGCGAAATTGCAAATAGGGGTCGGTCCGACCTCATTGCCTATGCGACGCTGTCGCTGATCTCGATCTTCTGCGCGGTACCCTTCTTCTGGGTGCTGATCGCCTCGTTCGACGGCAATGCGCAGCTCTTCCTGCATTGGCCGGAGCAATGGACCTTCGCCAACTATGTCAGGGTCTTCACCAAAGAGGACGGGGCGAAGTGGCTGTTCAACTCGCTGTTCGTGGTCGGCGGCGCGACGCTGCTCGTCATGGTGCTTTCCGGACTTGGCGGCTATGCGCTATCGCGCACCCGGGCCTGGTGGAAGCTGCCCTTCCTCTACGCGATCCTGCTCATCCGGGTGCTGCCGCCGACGGCGCTCGTCGTGCCGCTCTACAAATTCCTGCTGACGCTGAACAACGCGGAAGCGGCGGTGCTTAGGCCGATCTTCGGCAGCTATGCCCGCGATATCATGCGCTGGACCGGTTTCATCGACGGTTATCTCGGGCTGATCCTGGTGCTTGCGACGATGCAGTTGCCGCTGGCGCTCTGGATCATGAAGACCTTCTTCGACGGGCTACCGAGGGACTACGAGGAGGCGGCGCTGATGGATGGGGCAACACTTATCCAGCGCATCCGCCGGGTGCTGATCCCGCTGGCGCTGCCGGGGCTGGCTGCGGCCGGGCTTTTCGCCTTCATGTCGGCCTGGGGTGATTTCCTGCTGCCGCTGATCCTCCTGTCGTCGCCGGAGTTGCAGACGCTGCCGCTCGGTCTCTTCCGCGCCTTTCTGCGCATCAACGAGATCGATTACGGCCTGCTGACGGCGCTGGCATTCATCTACCTGCTGCCTGCCGTCGTCGCCTTCGGTTTTGCGCGGCGCTTCCTCGTCCAGACATTTTCGGGCGGCGTGAAGGGCTGAGATCAAGAAAGAGAAACAAATGATCAATCTCAGAAACGTTCGCAAGTTCTACGGCGCGCTCGAGGTCATCAAGGGCGTCGACATCACCGTGGAAGACGGCGAATTCGCGGTGTTCGTCGGTCCGTCCGGCTGCGGCAAGTCGACGCTGCTGCGCATGATCGCCGGCCTCGAAGGCATCGACGATGGCGACCTCATCCTCAACGGTAAGCGCATCAACGACGTGCCGCCCGACAAACGTGGCATCGCCATGGTGTTCCAGTCCTATGCGCTCTATCCGCATATGAGCGTTGCCGAAAACATCGGCTTCTCGCTCAGCCTGAAGAAGGTGCCGGAGGCAGAGATCCGCCGGCAAGTGGAGGGTGTTGCCGAGATCCTGCAGCTCACCGACTATCTCGACCGCCGCCCGGCCGCGCTTTCCGGCGGCCAGCGCCAGCGCGTCGCGATCGGCCGCGCTATCATCAAGAAGCCGGCGCTGATCCTGTTCGACGAGCCGCTGTCGAACCTCGATTCGGCGCTGCGCGTGCAGATGCGCGCCGAGCTGCAACGCCTGCACCGCGAACTGAAGGCGACGGTCGTCTACGTCACTCACGACCAGGTGGAAGCGATGACGATGGCCGACCGCATCGTCGTGCTGAACAAGGGCGTGGTAGCGCAGGCGGGTGCGCCGATGTCGCTCTATCATGAGCCGGACAACGAATTCGTCGCGACCTTCATCGGCTCGCCGAAGATGAACGTCATTCCTGTCACTATAACGCGGCCGGCGGCCGGCAAGGTGCATCTCAACAGCCCGATCGGGCTTTCGCTCGATCTCGCCGATGCCAACGGCGCGCTGCCGCAGGGCGATGCCAAGCTCGGCATCCGGCCGGAGCATCTGAAGATCGCCGCCGAGGGCCAGGACCACTTTACAGCCGAAGTCGTCATCGTCGAGCGCCTCGGCGTCGAGACCTACATGACCGTCGGCTCGCAAGAGCAGCCGATCGTGGTGCGCGCTGAGGGCGATATCGCCGTGCGGCCGGGTGACCGCGTGTCGCTGACGGCCGATCCCGCCGCCTGCCATCTGTTCGATTCCGCCGGCCGGGTGATCCGTCCGGCAACCGCCTGACAATTTCGCCTGAAACATCACAGCCTAGACATCGAGGAATGCCATGACAATCAAGGTCACCATCTGGAACGAGGGACGCCACGAGCAACTCCACAAGGAGGTTCAGGAGATCTATCCTGATCGTATCGACGGAGCGATCGCTGCCGGCATTGCCCATCCGGATTTCGAAATTCGTCGCGGCACGCTGGATGATCCTGATGAAGGTCTACCGGACAGCGTGCTCAACGATACCGACGTGCTGCTCTGGTGGGGGCATATGGCCCATGACGAGGTCAGCGACGGGCTGATCGACCGTGTGCAGCAGCGCGTGCTGAAGGGCATGGGCCTGCTGGTGCTGCATTCCGGCCACCACTCCAAGCTCTTCCGTCGGCTGATGGGCACCAATGCCAACCTCTCCTGGCGCGAGACGCCGGATGGCGATCTGGAGCGCGTCTGGGTGGTCAATCCTTCGCATCCGATCGCCGAGGGGCTGCCGCCCTATTTCGAGGTCAATGCCTCGGAAATGTACGGCGAGCCCTTCGACATTCCGCAGCCGGACGAGCTTGTCTTCATCTCCTGGTATTCCGGCGGCGAGGTGTTCCGCAGCGGCTGCACCTTCCAGCGCGGGCGCGGGCGCATCTTCTTCTTCAGCCCCGGCCACGAGACCTACCCGATCTATCACGACAAGACCGTGCATAAGGTGATCTCGAACGGCGTCCGCTGGGCGCGGCAGAAACACACTGATGGCCGCATCCTGGAAAACTGGCATCGGGCCGAGCCGCTGCACGGCCGCCCCGATAGACCGAAGGCCTGATCTATGGATATTGCGCGCCGGTCGTCTTGATATAAATCGAATAGACCGAACGCGTTGCGGTGATGAAAAGCCGGTTTTTCTTGGGGCCGCCGAAGGTGAGGTTGGACACCGTCTGCGGCACCCTGATCTTGCCGAGCAGCGTTCCGTCGGGCGAAAAGCAGTGCACGCCGTCGGAGGCACTCGTCCAGAGATTGCCGGCGACATCGAAACGGAAACCGTCGGGATGGCCAACATCGAGGCTGCAGAAATAGCGGCTGTTGGCAAGCGTCCTGCCGTCGATGACGTCGAAAACGCGGATATGGCGCGGCACGTCATGTTTTGCGGAGCCGGAATCGGCAATATAAAGCTTCGTCTCATCGGGCGAGAAGGCAAGGCCGTTCGGCTGGATGAAATCCTCGACGACGGCGTCGATCGCCCCGCTTGCCGGATCGATCCGGTAGACGTTGCGCGTGGGCTGCTCGGGCTCGGCCTTGTGGCCCTCGTAATCCGACAGGATGCCGTAGGTCGGATCGGTGAACCAGACCCCGCCGTCGGAGTGTACGACGACGTCGTTCGGCGAGTTCAGCCGTTTGCCCTGGTAGCTGTCGGCGAGAACGGTGATGGTGCCGTCCGTCTCGGTGCGGGTGACGCGGCGGCCGCCATGTTCGCAGGAGACCAGCCGGCCCTGCCGGTCGCGGGTATTGCCGTTGACGTAGTTGGAGGGCGAGCGGAAGACGGAGACCGTACCGTCCGGTGTCCAGCGCATCATGCGTTCATTCGGGATATCGCTCCAGAGAAGGCAGTTCAGGTCGGAAAACCAGACCGGGCCTTCCGTCCAGCGGCAGCCGGAATAAAGCTCCTCGAGGCCGGCGCTGCCGATGACCATTGCACCGAAGCGTTCGTCGCGGATCTCATAAATCGGATTGTCGCCCATGCCAGTTCCTCCCTGAATGCTGCCGTTCTTTTCCTAGCGGCAAAAAGCTGGAGGTGCCAGAGCCCGGCGACGGAATTGCCGGGCTCCGGTTTTCCTAGAGCCGTTCCTGGTCAGCTTGAAGCATTCTGTTGGCTCAAACGGAGTCGGATGGTCGACCGGCCGGCGCGCGTCGTAGCCAAGCTCTACGGCCAAGCCGGCCGGTCGATCAGCCGGCCCGTTTCAGCCAACCCGAAGGGCCGGGCATCTTTCCGCCAGGGCAAAGGCGATCGGCTCGGACGTACCTAGGGGTATGCCCGTCGCCAATCGCCTTTGCCCTGACGAAAACCTGCTCCGGCAGAATGCTGCAATCTGACCAGGAAAGGCTCTAGAGAGCCGCGACCGGATGCGGCGAGCCGTCATAAGCGCCCCAGATCGACTGGTCGAAGCAGATGACCGAGCCGGTCATCAGGCCGGATTCGGAAGACGACAGGTAAGCGCAGGCGCGCGCCACCTCGTGCGGATCGACGAGGCGGCCGAAGGGCTGGCTTGCCGCCGCCTTCTCCAGCCAGTCGGCAGGTGCGCCGTGATATTCGCGCTGGATCCGGTCTTCGCCTTCGGAGGCCATCCAGCCGATGTTCAGACCGTTGACGCGGATGCGGTTGCGCAGGAGCGCGTAGGCAGTGTTCTTCGTCAGCGTTTCCAGCGCGCCCTTGGAGGCGCAATAGGCGGCGATGAAGGGCTGGCCTGCTTTGGCTGACATCGAACCGATATTGACGATCGTGCCCTCGATCTTTTCACGGCGCATGACCTTCACCGCTTCCTGCATCAGGAAAAACGGCGCGCGCACATTGACGGCGAACATGGCGTCGAAGAGCTCGGGGCTGGTATCGAGGATGGTGCCGCGATCGGTGATGGCGGCGGCATTGACCAGCGCATCAACACGGCCGAAGATCTCGTCACAGGCGCGCACGACATGCTGTGCATCCTCGACCTTGCCGAGGTCGGCTTTGACGTAGACGATCCGGGCGCCGGTCGCGGCCGAAATCTCCGCCGCCTTTGCCTTGCCCTTGGCTTCGTTGCGGCCGCAGATGACGATGCCTTCCGCGCCGCGTTCGGCGAAGAGACGGGCGATGGTCGCGCCCAATCCTTGCGTGCCGCCGGTGACGATGGCGATCTTGCCGTCAAGGCGGCCGTGGTCGGTGCTCATGTGGTTCCTCCAGTGTGATGATGCGCGGATAGCCTCCCGCGGGTGCGGGAGGCTTTTATCTCAGTGCGGATGCAAGAGGCCCGAGCTCCAAATCAGCTCAACTTCCTGTGCGCCTGCTCGGCAAGTGCTGCCGCAAAGACTTCATCGCTCCAGCCTTCCTTCAGCGCCTCATGCATCAGCTGCGCCTGTGTCTTCGGCGCCAGTCCGCCAAGCGGCGGGTCGCGGTCGAGATTGGTCGGGAAGGAGTAGCCCTCGGCGCAGGCGGCGACGGCGTTGGCGATTTCGTCAGGCGAGAGTTTTCCCTGCAAGGTCTTCAACGCGGGAAACAGCCTGGCGCTCATCCGCTCGCGATTGACGGTTTCCATTGCCCGGCCGAAGGCGGAAGAGACCTGCAGAAGGTTGGCGACACGCTTGATGTCGGCCGAGCGGTTGGTGCCGGCGGCATGGAAGAGGGCGGGATTGAAGAAGACGACGTCGCCTTTTTCGAGTGGCAGCTGGACATGGTTCCTCTCGAAATAATCCCGGAACTCCTGCCGCTTTAGCGCGAGATAGCCCGGCACATAGGTCTGGCTGTACGGCAGGAAGAGTGTCGGACCGCTTTCGAGCGGCATGTCGCAATGGGCGACCGCACCCTGCAGCGTCAGCACCGGCGAGAGCCGGTGTACATGCGCCGGGAACTGTTCGATCACCGTTGAGGACTGAAAGCCGAGATGGTAGTCGCGGTGCGCCGACTGCGCCGCACCACCCGGATTGACTCGGTTGACCTGCGCCGTCATCTGGTAGCTCGGACCGAGCCAGGCTTCGCTGGCCAGCGCGATTATGGTGTTGCCGTAATATTCGGCGAAATTTGCCGGATCGGCGAGACAATGTTTCTCCAGCGAATTCCAGATACGGTCGTTGGCGCCGGGTTTAGCAAAGTGATCGCCGCCGCCGGTCGCGGTGCGGTGTTGTTCCTCGATGATCGCGTCGAAGATCGTGCTGGCCCGATCGATGATCCCGGTGTCTTCGTAAGCGCGCTTGAACACGACGACACCAGGACCCTCGCCGAAAGCCTCGCAGATTTCGGCCAACACGGCGCGTCGGCCTTCTGCCGTTGCGGCCGCTGCCATCACCTTGCGGCTGTCATAGATCAGCACGTTTTTTTCGACCGCAGACGCCGAGGGGTAATCGGCAAGCACAGTCGCCTTTTCCGCAAGGCTGCGGAAATCATCGAGATCGCAGGCCTCTTCGCTCAGCCAGACGCGGTCGGCGCGCAGTTTCTGCTGGTTGTCGGTTTTCATAGCGGGCTCCTCCCTCTTTCCGATGGGGGCACTATACGCCGCAGTGCGCGGTGATATAGATCAGAAATCCATCAAAAAACCATCAGGCCAATCGCGTGACACATCTCTTTCTCGTCAAGGACATCGCCTTCCAGGCCGGACTCAGCACCGCCACCGTCGACCGGGTGCTGAACGGCAGACCGGGTGTGCGCCGGCAGACCGAAATGCGGGTGAAGGCGGCGATCGCGGAGCTGGAGAAACAGCAGGCCGGGGCGATCGGCAGCGGCCGCGTGCTGGCGATCGATATCGTCATGGAGACGCCGCAGCGTTTCAGCGATGCGGTGCGCGCCGCCTTCGAGGCGGAGATGGCGACCTTCCTGCCCGGCGTCTTCCGCTGCAGGTTCCATTTCGCCGAGGTGATGAAGCCGGCCGAACTGGTGCAGCTTCTCGACCGCATCCGGCTGCGCGGCACGCACGGCATCGTGCTGAAGGCGCCTGACGTCGCCGAGGTGGCTGCCGCCGTGGCGCGGGCGGATGCCGCCGGCATTCCCGTGGTGACGCTGGTGACCGACTTGCCGAATTCGGCCCGTATCGCCTATGCCGGCGCCGACAACCGGGCGGCAGGAGAGACGGCCGCCTATCTGATCGGTGAATTTCTCGGGACTGATGGCGGCAAGGTGCTGGCAACGCTGTCGAGCGGACGGTTCCGCGGCGAGGAGGAGCGCGAAATCGGCTTCCGCCGGGTCATCCGCGCTCGTTATCCCGCCATCGGCATCACCGAAATCAGCGAGGGGCACGGCACCGATGCCGCGACGGGAACGCTTGCCGCGGCAGCGCTTGCGGCCGACCCCGCCATCAACGCCGTCTATTCGATCGGCGGCGGCAACCGGGCGGTGTTTGCGGCCTTCGACGCGGCCAAACGTCCCGTCCGCGTTTTCGTCGCCCATGATCTCGATGCGGACAACCGCGCCTTGCTTGCGGCGCGCCGGATCGGCTTCGTGCTGCACCACGATCTCAGGACTGATGCGCGCTCGGCCTTCAGGGCGATCATGAGCCGCGCGACTGCATTGCCGCGAACGGTTCCGCCCTCGCTTTCATCAGTCGAAATCGTCACGCCCTACAATATGCCCGCGGCCGACTGAGCCAATTCGCTTTCCTTCCATGCCGAATTCGGGCTACAGATTTGGCACGGGTGAAGGTGGAACATGGATTACAGCGACGTCAGCACGATTGCAGCCTGGATCACGGAGCAGGGACTGAAGGGCGCTTCGGAAGCCGAGCTGATGACCGGCTTCTGCTCGGCTTGCCGGGATGCCGGCCTGCCGCTCGACCGCGGTCTGGCGCTGATGGATACGCTGCATCCGGTGCATGAGGGCCGAGCCTTCCGATGGGACAGCGTCGAGGAGATCCAGACCGAGTTCGAATATGGTCCGACGATCTCGGGGGAGGCGGCGTCGAACTGGCAGCGTTCGGCCTTCTATCATCTTTGGTCTCGCAACGAGCGGGAGATCCGCCGGCGTCTCGGTTTCGGCGATCCGATCGATTTCTCTATGCTCGATACGATTGCTGAAGCCGGTCACACGGATTTCGTGGCGATGATGCATCGTTTCTCCGAGGCCGGCACGATCGGCGAGATGGATTGCTTCTTCTCGCATTTCGCGACGAAACATCCTGAGGGCTTTTCCGATCACGACCTCGCCATCCTGCGCAAGCTGGTGCCGGTGTTGGGGCTGGCGATCAAATGCATCGCGCTTGGACGTATCGCCCGCACCATCGCCGAGGTGTATCTCGGCGAGGACGCCGCGCGCCAGGTGATGGAAGGCAAGATCAGCCGCGGCAAATCGGAGCGGATTTCCGCGGCACTCTGGTTTTCCGATCTGCTGAACTACACCAAGATCTCCGACAGCGTGCCGCCGGAGGAGATCATCCCGCTGCTCAACGACTATAGCGAGGCGGTGATCACAGCGGTCCACGAGTCCGGCGGCAACGTGCTGAAGCTGATCGGCGACGGTGTGCTTGCCATCTTTAAGGGCGAGGTGCCGGCGGAGACGTGTCGTGCGGCGCTGAGCGCCGAATCGTTGCTGCGGGAAAAGCTCACCACGCTGAATGCCGCGCGTGCGGCCGACGGCCGGGCGACGACCGACGTCTATATCGGCCTGCATATCGGCGATGTCTTCTACGGCAATATCGGCAGCCAGGACCGGTTGGACTTCACCGTCATCGGACCTGCCGTCAACGAGGTCAGCCGGATCGCCTCGATGTGTCGTTCCGTCGATCTCAACCTGTTGATCTCCTCCGATTTCGCCGCGGCGATACCGGAGCAGCAGCGTACCGCACTCGCCTGCGTCGGACGCTATGCGTTGCGCGGCGTGCAGCGCGCGCAGGAACTGTATACTCTCGACAGCGCCCGGCTGAACAGCTGAGTTCCTGACTGCAAGGCTATCGCAACAGGCCCTGGCCGCCGTCGATCCAGATCGGCGTACCGGTGATGTGTCGAGCGCGGTCGGATGCAAGGAAGAGGATTGTTTCGGCGACGTCCTCGCTCTTGCCTGCCTTGCCGCCGGCAATCGGAATATCCCCCTGCGGCCAGATGACCGGAACCTCCGTCTCCTCGCGATGGCGGCTGTCAGTATTGGCGCTGATATTAGTCTCGATCTCGCCCGGGCAGACGGCATTGACGCGGATGCCGTGTCGGCCGAGTTCGAGGGCGAGCTGCTGGACGATGGCGACCTGGCCCGCCTTGGTTGCGGTGTAGGCGGTGGCGCCCGGGGTGGTGAAGGTGCGGGTGCCATTGATCGAGGAGACGACGATGATCGAGCCGCCGTGGCGCTTCAGATGCGGAACCGTCAGATGCAGGGTCAGATAGGTGCCGCGCAGATTGACGGCGATCGTCTTGTCCCATTCTTCCGGTTTCAGATCGTCGATCGGCGCCCAGACACCGTTGATCCCCGCATTGGCGACAACGATGTCGAGGCCGTCGAAGGTGTTGGTCAGTTGCTCCACGGCGCCCCGCATTTGAGCTTCGTCGCTGGTATCTGCCGTCAACGCGATCGACTGGCCGCCGGCGGCCTTGATCTCGGCGCAGGTCTTTTCGACCTCTTCGGCGGTGCGGCTCAACGCTGCGACCCTTGCTCCCTCGGCGGCGAGCCGTAAGGCGGCCGCCTTGCCGATGCCCGAACCGGCGCCTGTCACCAATGCGATTTTTCCCTTCAGCTCCATGGGCGGGCTCTCCTTGCCGTTTTGCCGACATGCCAACTGTTCGGCGCGGCAGTTGGTTCCGGAAGGAGGCGGGTCGTCGCAGTTATCTTAGAAGCGTTTGCTTCAACGCCCATTTCTCCGGCCCGTGGACCGCCGCAAAGAGCAGTCCGGCGAGGAAGGTAAAGTGATCGATGAAGAAACCGAACTCGGCCTGGTTCTGCTGCCAATGGGATGGGCCGTGGAAGGCGAAAGCGAGGAAGATCACATAGATGCCTGCGAGCAGGCTGGCCTCGGTGAAGAAGGCTCCTGATATAAAGGCGAGCGCCAGTGCGATCTCGAAGAAGGCGGCGATCCAGGTAAGGAACGTCGCCATCGGAAAGCCGGCGGCGGTGATATAGCCTGCCGTCGCGCCGATATCGGCGAACTTGAAACCGGCCGCCATGAAAAAGATGAAACTGAAGATGATGCGGGCGACGATGATTGCAATTGCTCTGGCCATTCTGAAATCTCCTCTTTGAGCTTCCACTATGACGGACAGGACACGTGATATCCTACACGGGGAATGAAAAAGGGCCGCTTGCGCGACCCTGTCACTTTGAATTGCGCATAATCCTTTCCGAAAGTCGGTTCCGATTTTCGGGGCTATGCGCTCTCACCATTCGGCAAAGCTGCCGTCGGCATGCCGCCAGATCGGGTTGCGCCAGCGGTGACCTTCCTTGGCGCGCTCCATGACATAGGCTTCGTCGACCTCGATGCCAAGACCCGGACCCTGCGGGATCGAGACGAAACCATCGGCATAGTGGAACACCTCCTTGTTGGAGATGTAGTCGAGGATGTCGTTGCCCTTGTTGTAGTGGATTCCGAGGCTCTGTTCCTGGATGAAGGCGTTATAGCTGACGGCATCGACCTGCAGGCAGGCGGCGAGCGCGATCGGGCCCAGCGGGCAATGCGGCGCCAGCGCCACGTCATAGGCTTCGGCCATCGCCGCGATCTTGCGGCATTCGGTGATGCCGCCGGCATGGGAGAGATCCGGCTGGATGATGTCGACGTAGCCGTCGGACAGAACCTGCTTGAAGTCCCAGCGCGAAAAGAGCCGTTCACCGAGCGCGATCGGCGTCGAGGTATGGTTGACGATATCGCGCAGCGCTTCCTTGTTTTCGGAAAGCACCGGCTCTTCGATGAACATCAGCTTGTAAGGGTCGAGCTCCCTCGCGAGAACCTTCGCCATCGGCTTGTGCACGCGGCCGTGGAAATCGACGCCGATGCCGATATGCGGGCCGATCGCCTCGCGGATGGCGGCGATGGTCTCGACCGCCTTCTCCACCTTTTCGTTGGTGTCGACGATCTGCATTTCCTCGCAGCCATTGAGCTTGATCGCCTTGAAGCCACGGGCAACCACCTCCTTGGCATTGTTGGCGACATCCGAAGGACGGTCGCCGCCAATCCAGGAATAGACCTTGATACGGTCGCGGAGCTGGCCACCGAGCAGGGAGTGGATCGGCTGGCCGAGCGCTTTGCCCTTGATGTCCCACAGCGCCTGGTCGATGCCCGAGATCGCGCTCATGTGGACGGCGCCGCCGCGATAGAAGCCGCCGCGATACATCACGGTCCAGTGGTCTTCGATGAGGAAAGGATCCTTGCCGATCAGGTAGTCTTCCAGCTCATGGACGGCGGCCTGAACGGTGAGCGCACGGCCTTCGACGACCGGTTCGCCCCAGCCAATGATGCCCTCGTCGGTCTCGACCTTCAAAAACAACCAGCGCGGGGGAACGATATAGGTGGTGAGTTTGGTGATCTTCATCGCTGTTCTTTCAGTCTCTTCCCGGGTTTGCGATCGACGGCGCGTTCGCAGATTTGTGGTGATCCGTCATTTCGTTCTGCCGATCGCTTTTTCGGCGGCGGCTAGATCGCGCACCGCAAGATCGAGCATGCGGTTGGCGCATTCACGGGCTCCCGCCTTGTCGCGCATGCGCAGGGCCTCGACCAACTGACCGTGAACGAGCACCGCATCCTCGCGATTCTCGACGCCGATATTGGAGGCATGCAGCGCATATTTCAGCGCCGCGTGAATGGCGCTCGACAGGCGGCGGAAGACCTGATTGTGGCTGGCGGTGAGCAGCACCGTGTGGAACATGACGTCGGCATCGGTGAAGCTTTCCGGGTCGCGGGCGCTGTCGCGCATCTGCCGCCAGGCATTGTCGAGATCGGCGATCTCCTGGGCGCTGGCGCGCTCGGCGGCATATTCGGCGGCTGCCGGCTCGATGGTGCGGCGGGCTTCGAGAATGCAGCCGAGCAGGTCGAAATCCTTGATATACGGACCCATCCATTCAAGCACGTCAGCGTCGAGGATATTCCAGTCGTCCTTATCGCAGACGGTGGTTCCGATGCGTGGCTTGCCACGGACAAGGCCTTTGGATTCCAGCACTTTCAGCGATTCGCGAATGACGGTGCGGCTGACGCCGTAGAGCTCGCAGAGATCGTTCTCGCGGGGCAGCGGCGAGCCCGCGGGATAGCGGTCCGCACAGATATCCTGAGCGATCGCCGCCGTGACGTTGCGGCGTACGCGCGGGCGGCGCTCGATGCGGCGGCTTTCGGCCCCGCTCTGTCGCTCGATTGTTTCCAACTCACCTCTCCGCTCTGTCTCGCGTGCTAGGCAATCGAACCTGATTATCCGAATTCGATCCGCTTTGCGACGCTTCCTCCCGGCATCTCGTCAATAATCCTATTATTCCAATCATCATACATTGGCAATTGACTGGTATGATGATTTGTCATAATTCATTGGACGTTGCCTGGGAGGCAGCTGCTCGGTTTTTGAGAGTTTAGGGAGAGAGACATGCGCTTGTTCAAAGCAGCCATTCTGGCTGGCACTTTCGCCATTCTGGCAGCCGGCTCGGCATTTTCCGCGGACGTCAAGATAGGGTTCATCGTCAAGCAGCCTGAGGAGCCGTGGTTCCAGGACGAATGGAAATTCGCCGATCAGGCCGCAAAGGACAAAGGCTTCACCGTCGTCAAGATCGGCGCCGAAGACGGCGAGAAGGTCCAATCGGCGATCGACAATCTCGGCGCTCAGGGTGCGCAGGGCTTCATCATCTGCACGCCGGACGTCAAGCTCGGCCCCGGCATCGTCGCCAAGGCCGAAGCCAACCAGCTGAAGCTGATGACGGTCGACGACCGCCTCGTCAGCGCCGACGGCAAGCCGCTGGAAGACGTGCCGCATATGGGCATTTCAGCCACCAAGATCGGCGAGACCGTCGGCCAGGCGATCGTCGACGAAATCAAGAAGCGCGGCTGGGACATGAAGAATGTCGGCGCCGTGCGGGTCTCCTATGACCAGCTGCCGACCGCTGTCGACCGCGTCGAAGGTGCGATCTCTGTGCTGAAGTCCGCCGGTTTCCCGGCCGAAAACATCTATGATGCGCCACAGGCGAAGACGGATACGGAAGCAGCGCTCAACGCGGCGACCACCGTTCTCAACAAGCATGCCGACGTGAAATACTGGGTCGCCTTCGGCCTCAACGATGAAGCCGTCCTCGGCGCCGTCCGTGCATCCGAATCGGTCGGCATTCCGGCGACGAACGTCATCGGTGTCGGCATCGGCGGTGCGGAATCGGCGATCAATGAATTCAAGAAGCCGGCGGCAACGGGCTTCTTCGGCACCGTCATCATCTCGCCGAAGCGTCACGGCTACGAGACGGCGCTCAACATGTACGACTGGATCGCCAACGACAAGGAGCCGGCAAAGCTGACGCTGACCTCGGGTTCCCTGGCGCTGCGCGACGATTACGAAAAGGTCCGCAAGGATCTTGGCATCGAGTGATCGTCCTTCCAAGATGATATCGTCCGGCGGCCGCGTAGCGTGCCGCCGGTCTTTCTCGACGGAGCGAAGATGGCTTTCCTCGAATTCAGCAATATCTCCAAGGGTTATCCCGGCGTGCAGGCGCTGGCGAATGTTTCCTTCACGGTCGAGAAGGGCGCCGTCCACGGCCTGATGGGCGAAAACGGTGCCGGTAAATCGACGCTGATCCGGGTACTGTCGGGCGATCAGGCCGCCGATCGCGGCAACATCCTCATCGACGGCGAGGAGCAGAAATACGGCTCCGTCCGCGACGCCTTCCATGCCGGCGTCATCGTCATCCATCAGGAACTGCAACTCGTTCCAGAGTTGACGGTCGCCGAAAATCTCTGGCTCGGACGCTTTCCGGCCAAGGGCGGTGTCATCCATTCGAAGGCGCTGATCGAGACGGTGCGGTCGAAGCTCGAGGAGATCGGCATCGATGTCGATCCGTCGGCCAAGGTCGCCTCGCTTTCGATCGGTGCGCGGCAGATGGTCGAGATCGCCAAGGCCGTCATGCTCGATGCGCGGGTGATTGCGCTCGACGAGCCGACCTCCTCGCTTTCCTCCCGCGAAAGCGAAATCCTGTTTTCGCTCATCGACAGGCTGAAGGCGAAGGGAACGGTCATTCTCTACGTCTCCCATCGCCTCGACGAGATCTTCCGCCTTTGCGACAGCCTGACGGTGCTGCGCGACGGCAAACTTGCCGCCCACCATCCTCAGATCGCCGAAACCACGCGCGAGCAGATCATCTCGGAAATGGTCGGACGCGAGATCAGCAATGTCTGGGGATGGCGCGAACGCGCGCTCGGCGACGTACGGTTGGAGGCCAAGGGCCTGTCGGGGCCGAGGCTGCGTCATCCGATCAGCTTTTCCGTCCGCCAGGGCGAAATTCTCGGTTTCTTCGGCCTGATCGGCGCCGGCCGCAGCGAGATGGCGCGGCTGCTTTACGGCGCCGACACCAGACATCAGGGCCAGGTCACGATCGACGGCGTAGCCGTTGCGCCTAACAATCCGAAAGCGGCGATCAATGCCGGCATGGTGCTTTGCCCCGAGGACCGCAAGTTCGACGGCATCGTCCAAGGGCGATCGATCGAGGAGAATATCGCGATCTCGTCGCGCCGGCATTTTTCGCCTTTCGGCATTCTGAGCCCGAGACAAGAGGCGGCGCTGGCGGATCGGTTCATCGCCAAGCTTCGGGTGCGGACGCCCTCGCGCAAGCAGGACATCATCAACCTCTCGGGCGGCAACCAGCAGAAGGTCATTCTCGGCCGCTGGTTGTCCGAGCAGGGCATCAAGGTCCTGGTCATCGACGAGCCGACACGCGGCATCGATGTCGGGGCGAAATCGGAAATCTACGAAATCCTCTACGAGCTTGCGGCCGGCGGCATGGCGATCGTGGTCATATCAAGCGAGTTGCCCGAAGTCATGGGCATTTCCGATCGCATCATGGTGATGTGCCAGGGCAGGGTGGCGGCCAATGTCACCCGCCAGGATTTCGACGAGCGCAACATCCTGACGGCAGCGCTTCCCGACAAGAATGCCGCAGGCACCATTTAGAGCGGTTCAGCTTTTCATGGAAACGCAGAACCGCTCTAACTTTTTGTTTTTACGCAATTCCGGACGGAAAACCGCTTCGCACTTTTCCTGAAATTGCTCTAGGACCAGGAATATACGGACGATGAATTCGTTGAAAAAAATCCTTCTCGGCGAACAGGGGCTGGTGGTGATCTTCGCTGCCGCCTTCGTGATCGTCTCGCTCTTCGTTCCGAACTTCCTGACCGAGCGAAACATGCTGGGGCTGCTGCAATCGGTCGTCACGATCGGCATCGTCGCCTGCACGATGATGTTCTGCCTGGCATCGCGCGATTTCGACCTTTCGGTCGGATCGATCGTCGCCTTCTCCGGCATGATCGCGGTGATGGTCTCGAATGCGACAGGCTCCATTCCCGTCGGGCTGCTCGCCGCCCTGCTGTGCGGCGCCGTCGTCGGCCTCGTCAATGGTATCGTCATTGCGCGTTTTCGGGTCAATGCACTGATCACCACGCTTGCGACCATGCAGATCGTGCGCGGGCTGGCGCTGATCGCGTCCGATGGCCGCGCCGTCGGCATCAACGATCCCGATTTCTACCAGCTTGCTCTGTCGCGCTTCCTGACCGTGCCGACGCCGATCTGGATCATGCTGATCCTTTTCATCCTCTTCGGGTTCGTGCTCAACCGCACCGTCTTCGGCAAGAACACGCTGGCGATCGGTGGCAATCCGGAAGCCTCGCGGCTTGCCGGCGTCAACGTCGTCAACATGCGCATCTGGATCTTTGCGCTGCAGGGGCTCGTCTGCGGCATTGCCGGCATCCTGCTTGCCTCGCGCATCACTTCCGGCCAGCCGAATGCGGCGACAGGGCTTGAGCTTTCGGTGATTTCGGCCTGCGTTCTCGGCGGTGTTTCGCTGGCCGGCGGCCGAGCGGCGATGAGCGGTGTCATCGTCGGCGTGCTGATCATGGGCATTGCCGAAAACGTCATGAACCTCTTGAATATCCAGGCGTTCTATCAGTATGTCGTGCGCGGGCTGATCCTGCTGATCGCAGTGCTGCTCGATAATTTGAGGTCTTCGGCTGCGGGGCGACGTGGATGAACCAAGGACGAGCCGGAGACGACATCGAGCTGGGGCACGGCGATCTCTCCGTCCGGGTCAGCCGTCGGGGTGCCGCCGTCACCGCCGCGACTTATCGCGGCATGCCCTTTCTCGTGGCGGCCGGCGGGCCGGAGGGAGCGATGGCGAATTTCGCGATGGTGCCGTTCGGCAATCGCGTGGAAGGCAACACCATGTCCTTTGCCGGACGCGACTATGGCTTCCAACCGAATGCTTCCGATCCGCTCTATCTCCACGGTGACGGCTGGCTCAGCCTCTGGCAGCTTGAAGACGCCAGCGCGGAGCATGCGCAGTTCTGCTTTTCCCGCAGCGCCGACAGGGTTTCACCTTATGCCTATCTTACGCGGCAAGAGATCCGTCTCGCCGGCGATGCACTGGTGCTGAGGCTTTCCGTGGAAAACCGCGGCGATACGGCTCTTCCCTTCGGGCTCGGTCAACATCCCTTCTTCGCGCGCACGCCAAAGACACGACTGGCGATTGCTGCCGATCGCTATTGGAGCGAGCGGCCGGACCATCTGCCAGAGATGCCCGGCCCTGTGCCTGGTTATTTCGATTTCAGATCTGAGACGCTTTTACCGCAGAGATGGATGAACAATGCCTTCGAGGGTTGGAATGGGCGGGCTGTTATCACCTGGCCGGAACTTGGAATCCGGGCGGCGTTGGAAGCCGACGGTGCGCTCGATCGCTTCATGCTGTATATGCCGGTCAACCGGAGCGATTTCTTCTGCCTCGAGCCGATGAGCCATCTGCCGAACGGGCATCACCTTCCTGATTTCGGTGGGCTCACGCCGCTTGCGCCAGGTGAGGCGCTTGCCGGCACAGTGACGATCCTGATGTCGACGCTGCCGGTTCAACCGAAGGGGTGATAGATGAGCAGCCGTCTGCAGGGCAAGAACATCCTGATAACCGGTGCTGCGCAGGGTATCGGCCTTGCGATGGCGAAGGCTTTCATGCGGGAGGATGCCGCCGTCTTTCTCGTCGATCGCGATGGGGCGCTGCTGGCGCAGGCGGCGAAAGAGCTCCAGCGCAGCGGCGGCCGGCTCGGTTATCTGCCGGCCGATATTACCGATGCCGGAACGATCACGACGTTGGTGGCTCAGGCGAATGAAGAGATCGGACAGCTGAACGCGCTCGTCAACAATGCCGGGGTCAATGTCTTTGCCGAACCGCTCGCGACGACGGACGAGGAATGGAACCGCTGCTTCGACATCAATCTGAAGGGCGCATGGAACTGCTGCAAGGCGGTGCTGCCGGGCCTCATCGAACAGGGTGGCGGCGTCATCCTCAACATCGCCTCAACGCATGCCTTCACGATCATCCCGCACACATTTCCCTATCCGCTGGCAAAACACGCGCTGCTCGGGATGACAAAATCCCTGGGGCTCGAATATGCGGCCCGCAATATCCGGGTGAACGCGCTGGCGCCGGGCTATGTCTCGACGCAGAAGGTGATCGGTTACTGGAACAGCTTTCCCGATCCGGAGGCGGCGAGGGCCGAGACGATGAAACTGCATCCCGGCGGGCGCATCGCGACGCCGGAGGAGATTGCCATGGCGGCCGTGTTCATGATCTCAGACGAGTGCCCGTTCATCAATGCCACCTGCCTGACGATCGACGGCGGCCTCAGCGTGCTGCAGCATCCCGCTTGAAGGGCTTCGATCCCGCTATTTTTACAAGCCTGTCGTCTTCTCGGGATAGAGCATTATATTGCCCATCGGGAAGGCTATCTGATCTCCCGCAGGCATGGAGCGGCCCCTGCCGCTTTCTGAAAGCACAATCGAAAACAGGAGGACGGCATGCAGATCAATCGTACGGCTTCGGCTCATTGGACCGGTGGCCTCAAGGACGGAAAAGGCCTGATCTCGACGCAGAGCGGCGCCCTGAAGGATTATCCCTACGGCTTTGCGAGCCGCTTCGAAGGCGTCGCCGGCACCAACCCGGAAGAACTGATCGGTGCCGCCCATGCCGGCTGCTTCACCATGGCGCTGTCGTTGATCCTCGGTGAAGCCGGCTTTACCGCCGAGCATATGGAAACCTCTGCCAAGGTAACGCTCGAAAGCGTCGAGGGCGGCTTTGCCATCACCGCCATCCATCTTTCGCTCTCCGGCCGTATTCCCGGTGCCGATGAGGCGACCTTCAACGAACTCGCCAACAAGGCAAAGGCCGGCTGCCCGGTTTCCAAGGCGCTTGCCTCGGTTCCGATCACACTCGACGTCAAGATCGTCTGATTTCCCTGCTGCCGGCGATGAGGTGCCGCGCGCGTTCGCGTCGCGGCACTTTTCAATTGCGTTCGATGTCCATCATTCAGCCGCTCCAAATCCTCACATCCAATGAATTCGTGGTGCGCCGACCGGCGCTAGCCGCTCGAACGAGCACAGCCGACCCGAACCTATACTGCGCTCCGGGATGTTGACAAGTGACGCCTGATATTTTACGACTGACGAAATTCAAAATTCGTCAGTCGTAATTCGAGGCATCGAAAGTCATGGACGAGATCGCGGAAAACACGCTCGACGTCACCCGGCAGGAGAATGTCACACGCATTCTCGACGCGGCCGAACGGCTGTTTCGGCACTATGGCTACAGCAAGACGACGGTGGCCGACATTGCCCGCGATCTCGGCATGTCGCCCGCCAATATATATCGTTTCTTCGCCTCCAAGGTGGAAATCCACCAGGCGCTCTGCGGGCGCATGCTCGCCACCGCTTATCAAATCGCCTACGACATCCGCCATCAGCCTATCAGCGCCAGCGAGCGGCTGCGCCGCTATGTCGAGACCCAGCATCAGTTGACGCTCGATCTGATGCTCGACGAGATGAAGGTGCACGAGATGATCATCGTCGCGATCGAGCGCGACTGGCATGTCATCGAAAAGCATATCGACCGTGTTCATGATCTCATTGCCGAAATCATCGCCGAAGGCATTGCAGCCGGGGAATTCGCCGAGCAGGACCCGGTCGTTGCCTCGCGCTGCTTCGGTGCGGCGACGATCAATCTCTGCCATCCGCAGATGGTGGCGCAATGTCTTGCCAAAACGAACCGCGCAAGCGTCGACGAACTGATCGACTACGTGATCAGGGCGCTGAAGAAATAATGGACGGCAGCCGCCGTCGGAACCCCGAAACGATCCAGGAGTGCGGAAGATGTTTTCGCTCAAGACCCTCAGCCATCGCATGCCGTCCGTCGCCAGTCTCGTGCTCGTCGGCGCCATCGGCATCGGCGTTTCCGCCTGCTCGGAAGAGAAGGCTGAGGTCAAGGAAGTCATCCGGCCGGTGAAGGTCGTCGAGATCGCCAAGGCCGGCGACACCCGCAAGCTCGACTATTCCGGCTCGGTCAAGGCGCGTACGGAGATGAACCTCGGCTTTCGCGTTGCTGGCAAGATCACCGAACGCCTCGTCGATATCGGCGACAAGGTGAAACCGGGCGACGTGCTCGCTCGGATGGACTCCACCGATTACCAGCTGGCGGTCAAGACGGCGGAAGCCAATCTCGCAGCCGCTGAAAAGGGCGTCGAAACCGCCGATCTCGTGAACAAGCGCAATCAGCAGCTCTTCGACAAGAATGTTTCGCCGAAATCCCAACTCGAGCAAGCCTCGCTCAGTTACGATCAGGCCGTTTCAAGCCGCGATGCCGCCGTCTCGGCACTCGATCAGGCGAAGAACCAGGTGAGTTATGCGGAGCTGAAGGCCGACCACAACGGGATTGTCACGACGATCAATGCCGATGTCGGCCAAGTCGTTGCGTCGGGCACTCCCGTCGTCGCCGTTGCCGTCGACGGCGAAAAGGAAGTGCAGATCGCCGTTCCGGAAAATGACATTGCGGAATTCAAGCCGGGCAAAACGGTCAAGGCAAGCTTCTGGGCCGACGACAGGCTGGTGCTCGACGGCAAGGTGCGGGAGGTTTCCGGAAGCGCCGACCAGCAGTCGCGCACCTTTGCGGTCCGGGTGAGCCTGCCGAACGATCCGCGCGTTTTGCTCGGCATGACGGCGACGATCGAGGCCGATGTCAGCAACAGCAACAGCTATGTCTCGATCCCGCTCAGTGCCCTGGCTGAAAAGGACGGCAAGCAGATGGTCTGGACCGTCGACCGCGACACGGCGACCGTGCATGGCCGCGACATCAAGGTCGCCGATTTCACCGGCGACGGCGTGCATGTGACCGAGGGTCTCGATACCGGCGATCTCGTCGTTTCGGCCGGCACGCAGTTCATGAGCGAAAACCTGAAGGTGAAGGTGCCGGATCAGCAGTCGGCCCTGGCTGCCACCGACCAGACCGTTCGCTGAACGCGCCATAAAGAGAGAACAGGACCATGGACGCCACCACCACCGAAAAGCGGCCCTTCAATCTGTCGCGCTGGGCGATCGGACATCCAAGCATCGCCCGCTTCCTCTTCGGGCTGATCATCATCACCGGCGTGCTCGGGCTGATGCGCATGGGCCAGCGCGAGGATCCGGAATTCACCTTCCGCGTCATGGTCGTTCAGGCGATCTGGCCGGGTGCTTCCATCCAGGAAATGGAAGATCAGGTCGTCAACAAGATCGAGCGCAAGCTGCAGGAAACGCCGCATATCGACTGGGTCAAGTCCTATACGCGGGCAGGCAGTGCGATCATCACATTGCAGGTCAAGGGCGACACGAATTCGCAAGAAGTGGCGGATGCCTTCTACCAGGTGCGCAAGAAGGTCGGCGACATCTCCAGCGAGCTGCCGCAGGGCCTGCTCGGCCCGTATTTCAACGACGAGTTCGGCGATACGTTCATCACGCTGCATTCGATCAGCGGCGACGGCTATTCCTATCCGGAACTGAAGAAATTCGCGATCCAGGCGCGCGACATGCTGCTGACGACGCCGGGCGTCGAAAAGGCCGTCATCATCGGCGACCAGCCTGAGAAGATCTATATCGACGTCTCGTCGAAGGCGCTCGCCGAGCGCGGCCTGACGATCCTCGATCTACAGAACGCCATCAAGGGCCAGAATAATGTCGATCCGGCCGGCTCGGTCGATACCGGCCTGCGCTCGGTGCGCATATCGGTCGAAGGCGACGTGAAGAAGGCGGCCGATATCCGCGAGCTGCGCCTTCGCGCCGGCGGCCAGGTGACGCGCCTCGGCGATATCGCCACCGTCAGTTCCGGGCTCGAAGATCCCTACCAGCGCAAGTACCGTTTCAACGGCCACGACAGCGTTCAGGTCGGCGTCGTGATGGCCAAGGGCTTTAATGTAACCGATGTCGGCAAGGGTGTTGAGGCGACCTATCAGCGTTTCGAAGAGGCGCTGCCCTACGGCGTCGCCGTCGATCAGATCGCCAACCAGCCGGACGTGGTGACCGATGCGGTTAGCGAATTCATGCATGCACTCGGCGAAGCTCTCATCATCGTGCTGGTCGTCTCGTTCGTGTCGATCGGCTGGCGATCGGGCCTCGTCATCGCAATTGCCATTCCGCTGGTGCTGGCCGCCACCTTCGCGCTAATGTACGAACTCGGCATCGACCTGCAGCGCATCTCGCTCGGCGCACTGATCATCGCGCTCGGCCTGCTTGTCGACGATGCAATGATCGTCGTCGAGATGATGGAGCGAAAGCTGGAGGAGGGGCTCGTCAAGATCGACGCGGCAAGCTTCGCTTATTCCTCAACCGCCTTCCCAATGCTGACCGGCACGCTGATCACCACGGCCGGCTTCATCCCGGTCGGCTTCGCCGCCTCGACGGCCGGCGAATATGTGCGCTCGCTGTTCTACGTCGTCGGCATCGCGCTTGTCACCTCGTGGTTCGTCGCGGTCTACTTCACGCCGTGGCTCGGCTATATGATCCTCAAGCAGCGCCATCACGCCGGCGAGCATCGCGACGCCTTCGACACCGGCTTCTATCGCAGGCTGCGCGGCACGGTCAGCTGGGCGGTGCGCCACCGCGTCATCGTGCTGCTGCTGACGCTCGGCACCTTCGTCACCAGCCTCTGGGCCTTCCAGTTCATTCCGCAGAATTTCTTCCCGCAATCCTCGCGGCCGGAAATCCTCGTCGATCTCTGGCTGCCCGAGGGCACCAGCATCAAGGAAGTCGAGGTGCAGGCAAAGGCGCTCGAAGCCAAGATGATGGATGATCCCGACAAGCGGTTCATCGCTACCTATATCGGCGAAGGCGCGCCGCGCTTCTTCCTGCCGCTCGACCAGCAGCTGCGCAATCCGAACTTCGCCCAGCTGCTCGTCATGGCCAATGACGAACCGGCGCGCGAGCGGCTGATCGTCAAGCTGCGGACGATCCTTGCGGAAGACTTCCCCGATATTCGCGGCAAGGTCGACCGCCTCTTCCTCGGTCCGCCGACCGGCTGGCCGGTGCAGATGCGCGTCATGGGGCCTGACCGCCAGGAAGTCAGGGAGATCGCCAACCAGGTAAAGGCGCGCTTCCAGGCCAATCCAATGCTCGGCGCCATCCATGACGACTGGCTGGAAGAGGTGCCGGCGATGAAGCTGGTGATCGACCAGGATCGCGCCCGGGCACTTGGCGTCTCCTCGCAGCGTGTCCGTCAGATGCTGCAGACCGCCATGTCAGGGGCTGCGCTCGACGATTTCCGCGACGGCGAGGAGACGGTTTCGATCGTCGCCCGCGAGCCGGATGCCAGCCGTTCGCTGCTGTCGGCGGTCAACTCGGTCTATGTCCCGACGGATTTCGGCGGCTTCGTGCCGGTCTCGCAGGTTGCCAAGGTCGTGCCCGTCATGGAGCAGGGCATCGAATGGCGGCGCGACAGGCTGCCGACGATCACCGTGCGCGCCACGTTGCCTGACGATGTGCAGCCGAACGACGTGGTGATGAAGATGTATGCCGACATGAAGGACCTGCGCGACAGCCTGCCAGCCGGCTACAAGGTCGAGATCCAGGGCGGCGCCGAGGATGCAGCGGAAAGCCAGATGTCGATCGCCGCCAAGGCGCCGATCATGCTCGCCGTCATCATCGTGCTGCTGATGGTGCAGCTGCAGCATTTCGGCAAGGCGATGCTGGTGCTCGCCACCGGACCGCTTGGAATCATCGGTGCGGCGGCCGCATTGCTGATCAGCGGCGCGCCCTTCGGCTTCGTGGCGATCCTCGGCGTCATCGCGCTGCTCGGTATCATCATGCGCAATTCGATCATCCTGGTCGACCAGATCGACCAGGATATCAAGGCCGGCATGCACCGGCAGGAGGCGATCGTCGGCGCGGCCGTGCGCCGTTTCCGGCCGATCATGCTGACGGCCCTGACCGCCGTGCTGGCGCTGATCCCGATCTCGCGCGGTGTCTTCTGGGGTCCGCTCGCCTACGCGATGATGGGCGGCATTCTGGTTGCGACCGTGCTTACCATTCTGGTTCTGCCCGCCGGTTACGCCCTTTTCTTCGGCCGAGAGCCGAAGGCAAAGGACGAGCCAGGCCGGCATGCCGACGCCATCCAGGAAGAGGCGGATGACAGACATCCGCCGGCGTTGGCAGCTGAGTGAGGACGGCGCGGCGAAGGCCGCGCCGTTTTCCTCTTCGGCCGTCGATTCCCATCAAAACAGGCCGCTGCTGAACCCGCGGGGCCCATCAGGCAGCCTTTGAACGGTTCTCATCGCTGCTCGCCCGCCCTGAGCCTGCGCGCCGATTCCATTGCCGCCCCGAAAAAGCTAAGCTTGGAATCATGCCGGGAGCCCAGTCGCGATCCCGGTCACTCATCGACAGGGCAAGGTACGATCATGGCCGATTACCATTTGGAAGCAAGCTGGAGCCCGATCGAAGGCAGCTTTGGGCGCCTGACCTTCACGCTGTTCAATCTTTCGGCCGAGCCACTGTCGACATTCTTGCTCGCCTATACATCAGAGACGCGGGTTGCCGACAAACATGTCTGCGATGGCGGCAGCCTCAAGCGGCGGATCGCGCATTTCCATGAATTCCTGCCGCCCGAAGACCTGAGCGTGCCGCCCGGCGGGCGCTGGCGGTTCACCGTCGAGGGGCTGACCAGGGAGCCGAAACATAGGACGGCCGGCGTCAAATCGGCCTATCTGACACTCGGTGACGGGCGCCACGTTCCTGTCGGTTTCGGCGATCTCATGCTCGAAGGCCGAGATGGCGGCGTGGCCTTGCCGCTTCTGCCGCCGGGCCGGGCCGAGGAACCTTACTCGCTGCTGCCCTGGCCGCTGGCGCTCGGGCTGAAGGCGGGAGAGCTGCCGGTTATCCTTTATCCGGCCGAGCGGATGCGGCCCGATGCGGTCAAGGCGCTCTCGCTGGTTCTCGCGCTCTACCAGCGGCTCTATCCGGCCGACAATGTGCCGTTTTCCCTCAGTGCCGTCGAAGGCGGGCGGGCCATTCGTTTCGTCACCGAATCGTCGATCGCCGCCTTTGCCTACGAATTGCGTTTTACGGCACATGAGATCGTGCTTTCGAGTGCGGATGTCGCCGGGCGGCATTACGGGCTGATCAGCCTGGTGCAACTGCTGCACGGCGCCCGCGCCGATCCCGAGCGCTTCAAATTCCCCAATTTCGGCACGATCGCCGACCAGCCGCGTTATGACTGGCGCGGCTGCCATCTCGATGTGTCCAGGCAGTTCTATCCGGTGGCGGACGTCATGCGGCTGATGGATATTCTCGCCTGGAACAAGCTCAACATCTTCCATTGGCACCTGACGGATGACGAAGCGTGGCGGCTGGAGATCAAGGCCTATCCCGCGCTGACGGAGATCGGCGCCCGGCGCGGGCCGGATGAAGTGCTCGTGCCGCAGCTCGGCGACGGGGCGCAAACGCGCTCCGGCCACTACACGCAGGAGGACGCCAGACGGATCGTTGCGCATGCAGCCTCGCTGCATATCGAGGTAGTGCCGGAAATCGATATTCCGGGCCACAGCATGGCGACGCTGTTCTCGCTGCCCGAACTCGTCGACGGGCAGGAGGCGCCGGACAGTTACCGCTCGGTGCAGGGTTATCCGAACAACGCGCTCAATCCGGCGGTGCAATTCACCTATAAATTTCTCGGCAAGGTGTTCGACGAGATGGTGGCGCTGTTCCCCGGCGAATATCTTCATATCGGCGGCGACGAGGTGGCGCATGGCTCCTGGCTGTCCTCGCCGCTCTGCAAGGCACTGATGGAGCGGGAGAAACTTGCCGGCACCGCCGAGCTGCAATCCTATTTCCTGAAACGTATCAAAGCCATGCTGTCGGAACGCGGCAGGAAACTTGCCGGCTGGAACGAGGTCTCGCATGGCGGCGGCGTCGACCGCGACGGCACGCTGCTGATGGCCTGGGAAAAGCCCGCCGTCGGCATCGAGCTGGCACAGGAAGGCTACGACGTGGTGATGACGCCAGGGCAGGCCTATTATCTCGACATGGCGCAGGCTGAGGCCTGGGCCGAGCCCGGCGCCGCCTGGGCGGGCTACGCGCCGCCGGAACACACCTATGCTTACGAGGCCGAGGGCGAGTTGCCGGAGGCGCTGCAGGATAAGATGCGCGGCATCCAGGCCTGCATCTGGACCGAGAACTTCATCTCGCGCGCCTATTTCAACCGGCTGGTTTTTCCGCGTCTCCCGGCGGTCGCCGAGGCTGCCTGGACGCCTTCTGTGCGTAAGGACTGGGATCGCTTCGCCGCGATCGTGCGGATGTGGCCGGTGCTTTAAGGAATCGCAATTCCGGATGGAAAATCGCTTCGCACTTTTCGTGGAATTGCTTCAGGCCGTCTCGGCCTTCAGCCCCAAAAGCGCTGCGCCGATCAGGCCGGGTTCGATGCGGCATTCGCTGCGCACCACCAGTGGGCGATCGAACTTGCGCAGGATGCGGGCGCGCACGGCGTGGTCGAGTTCGGCAAGCAGCGGCTCGACATTGGAAAGCCCGCCGCCGACCGGTACGATGGTCGCGCCGGTGATGTTGATCGTCAGCGCCAAGGGCGAGGCGACGAGATCGACATAGACGTCGATCGTCCGTGTCGCCCTCTCCTCTCCACGGCGCCACTGAGCGATGATCTCCTCGCTGGCAAGGTCGAGATCGTGCAGCGTCTTGTGCAGTCGCTCCAGGCCGCGGGCGCCGCCGACAGTGTCGACGCAGCCCTGCTGGCCGCAGCCGCAGGCATAGGCGGGAATGGCCACAGGCGGATTGCCGGCCGCGGATGCGATGATCGGCCCGTGGCCCCATTCGCCGGCAAAGCCGCCGGCCTCGTTGACGAGGCGCCCGTCGGCAACCAGGCCGCCACCGACGCCGGTGCCGAGGATGGCGCCGAAGACGATGCGGTGGCCGCGGCCGGCGCCGAGACCGGCTTCGGCAATAGCGAAACAGTCGGCATCGTTGGCGATCAGCACAGGCAGGCCGAGTTCGGCTTCGAGATCGGCCGCGAGCGTGCGGTCGTGGATACAGGGAATGTTGGCGCAGATCAGGCGCTGCGTATCGGGATCGACAACGCCGGCGATGGAGAGGGCGATGCCGTTCGGCTGTTCGCCGGTTTCGGCGATGATGTCGCGCAGGGTCTCGACGAAAGCGGCAAAATCATCCCTGGGTGTCGGGCGGCGGCCGAGGGGAACGATGTCTGTCTCGGAACGAGCGATGCCACCCTTGATGGCGGTGCCACCGATGTCGAATGAAATGATCATTGCCACTCTGCCGTTTCTCTGGTCTCCCAGCGTCTGCTTGCATTGTTGGCGGGGAATTTCAAGCGCTCATTCGGCGGGGTGTCGCCGGCTTTAGGGCGTGCCGTGTGCCATCCCCTCTGTTCTGCAGGACATCTCTCCCGCAGGTCGAATAGGCGGACGGTACTCCGTCTTCCATTCCGTCATGGCAAGACGTTGGAGAAATCTGGTGATCCCCAGCCCATCGGCTCCGATCGCAACGGTAATTTCTAACCCCGCAAGTCATTCAATTGGCATATTGCATCGCCAGAATCCGGCCCTACACTTTCATAAACTGTCGGACCCACGACAATCGATACGAGAGAAAACAGTACCATCCGAAGACCACGTCCCAAAGGCCGCCGCCTCTCATCCATTTTGCGGCAGATGGCCGCCGACCACAGCCGCGAACGGATCTCGATCGGCGATCTATTCGACACGATGGGTGACAGGGCGATCAGCGCGTTGATGCTGATCTTCGCGCTTCCGAACGCCTTTCCTACTCCGCCGGGCACCTCGGCCGTGCTCGGGGCGCCATTGATCTTCCTGGCAGCGCAACTGACCTTCGGGCTGAAACCCTGGCTACCGAAGGTGATTGCCAACCGTTCGATGCGCCGGGAGGATTTCGAGACCATTGTCGGCCGCATCCACCGCTGGCTCGCCTGGGCCGAACGCATGCTGAAACCGCGGCTGGCGATCTTCGCCGAACCGCCGGCGGAATATCTGGCCGGGGCGGCATGCCTGCTGCTGTCGATCGTGCTGTTGCTGCCGGTCCCGCTCGGCAATATTCTGCCGGCGATCACGATCTCGGTCTTCGCTTTCGGCATATTGGGCCGTGACGGTCTTTTCGCGCTCATCGGCTTCGTGATGACGGCAGTGTCGCTCGTTATTGCCGGCGGGGTGATTTACGGTCTCGTGAAGGCAGCGATCTATCTCGTCCTGCGATGGCTTGCCTAAGCGGGGGTTTGCCCGAGTGAAGGCGGTTATTTGGCTGGGCTCCCTGCAACAGGCTCGACATTTGCCGGAATTTTGTTTTGATCTGGCGCGATACAGACTCAAATCATGTTCGGCGACGGCGCGCCGGCTCACTTTGCGCGGTAGGCATTAGATGGTAAAAAGATCCGAGACCCCTGCACGGCTCGACGATGCGGCGCGTGCCGGCTGGCTCTACTACGTCGCCGGGCGCACGCAGGACGAAATCGCCGCTGCGATGGGCATCTCGCGGCAATCGGCGCAGCGGCTGGTGTCGCTGGCGGTCGCCGAGCGCCTGATCAAGGTGCGGCTCGATCATCCGATCGCAGCCTGCCTGGAGCTCGGAAGTCAGCTGCGCCGTAAATTCGGGCTGAAACATGTGGAGGTGGTGCCGAGCGATCCCGCGTCGTCGTCGACGACGGTCGGTATCGCCGAGGCAGCGGCGGCCGAGATCGAGCGGTGGCTGAAACGGCCGGAGCCCATCGTACTCGCCATCGGTACCGGCCGCACCTTGAAGGCGGCGGTCGACCAGCTTCCGGCGATCGAATGTCCCAATCACCGCATCGTTTCGCTGACCGGCAATATCGCACCGGACGGATCGGCGGCCTATTACAACGTCATCTTCAGCATGGCCGATGCGGTGAAGGCACGACACTATCCGATGCCGCTGCCGGTGCTCGTCACCTCGGCGGAGGAGCGCGAGTTGCTGCATGGCCAACAGCTGGTGCGCTCGACGCTTAATATGAGCGCCCAGGCCGATGTCACCTTCGTCGGCATCGGCGAGCTCGGCATCGATGGGCCGCTCTGCGTCGACGGTTTTCTCGAGAAGGACGAGATGATGGAGCTGATGCGGGGGGGCGCTGTCGGCGAAATCTGCGGTTGGATCTTTGATGTCGATGGCAGGTTGATCGACAACCCGATCAACGAGCGCGTCGCGTCCGCGCCGATCCCATCCCGCGATGCATCGATGGTCATTGGGCTGGCCAAGGGCAAGCGCAAGTTCAAGGCGATCAGGGCCGCCGTTGTCGGCCATCAAATCAACGCTCTGATCACCGACGAAGAGACTGCTGAGTTTTTGCTCAAGAACTGAGCAAAAAATATTATATTTAAATCAATGGGATGACTATTGCCTTCGGCACTGCAGCAACGATTGCCGATTGACATTCTTTGCTGTTTGTTGAGTAATTGCCCATGAGCGAAGCGAATGCTCACACCCCATCTTCTGGGAGGAAGATTATGACATTGAGAACTTTTCTGCTGGGCGCCTGCTCAGCACTGGCGTTTGCCGGCATGGCTTCGGCCGAAACGCTGACGATCGCGACCGTGAACAACGGCGACATGATCCGGATGCAGAAGCTGACGGATGACTTCAAGGCGAAGAATCCCGGCATCGATCTTGAATGGGTAACCCTCGAAGAAAACGTGCTGCGCCAGAAGGTCACGACCGACATCGCGACCAAGGGCGGCCAGTACGACGTTCTGACGATCGGCACCTATGAAGTTCCGATCTGGGCAAAACAGGACTGGTTGCTGCCGCTCGACAATCTCGGCGCCAACTACGACGTCGACGACCTGCTGCCGGCAATCCGCAGCGGCCTGACTGTAGACGGCAAGCTCTATGCTGCGCCGTTCTATGGTGAAAGCTCGATGGTCATGTACCGCAAGGACCTGTTCGACGCTGCCGGCCTGAAGATGCCCGACGCGCCGACCTGGGACTTCGTCGCCGACGCTGCCCGCAAGATCACCAACAAGGACAAGGAAATCTACGGCATCTGCCTGCGCGGCAAGGCCGGCTGGGGCGAGAACATGGCCTTCCTGACGGCCATGTCCAATTCCTTCGGCGCACGCTGGTTTGACGAGAAGTGGAAGCCGCAGTTCGATCAGCCGGAATGGAAGGACACGCTCGACTTCTACGTCAAGCTGATGAAGGATGCCGGCCCTCCGGGCGCCTCCTCCAACGGCTTCAACGAGAACCTGGCGCTGTTCCAGACCGGCAAGTGCGGCATGTGGATCGACGCAACGGTTGCCGCTTCCTTCGTCGCCGATCCGAAGCAATCGCAGGTCGCCGACAAGGTCGGCTTCGCGCTCGCCCCGGACAAGGGTCTCGGCAAGCGCGGCAACTGGCTCTGGGCCTGGAGCCTGGCCATCCCGGCAGGTACCCAGAAGGCAGAAGCTGCTGAGAAGTTCGTCGCCTGGGCAACCAGCAAGGAATACAGCAACCTCGTCGCCGAGAAGGAAGGTTGGCTGAACGCACCTCCGGGCACCCGCAAATCGCTCTATGCGAATGCGGACTACCAGAAGGCGGCTTCGTTCGCGAAGATGACGCTCGACTCGATCAACGCGGCCGATCCGAGCAAGCCGACCGTCAAGCCGGTCCCCTATGTCGGCGTCCAGTTCGTGGCGATCCCGGAATTCCAGGGCATCGGCACGGCAGTGGGCCAGCAGTTCTCCGCAGCTCTTGCCGGCCAGCTTTCGGTCGACCAGGCCCTGCAGAGCGCCCAGCAGCTGACCACCCGCGAGATGACCAAAGCCGGCTACATTAAATAAAACCTCCTGAGCAAGGGGCGGATCCTTGACAATCCGCCCCTCTGGGTCGCCGATTGCCCGAACTGCATCGGCGGCCTCTTTTTTCAACCAAAGCTGCCTTGCGGCCGCTCCCCGCTTCCGTCCAGATCGGTGATTGCCATGGCAACGTTACATACCCGCTCCGCCGCGCGCCTGATGATTGCGCCCTCCGTGCTGCTGCTGTTTGCGTGGATGATCGTCCCGCTTGTGATGACGATCTATTTCTCGCTGCTGAACTACAATCTGCTCAGCCCCGGCATGGAGAGCTTCGTCGGCTTTCTGAACTACGAATACTTCCTGACGGATCCGGCCTTCTTTGCGGCGCTGATCAATACGCTGCTGCTCGTCGCCGGCGTGTTGCTGATCACCGTCATCGGCGGCATCGCCTTTGCGCTGCTGCTCGACCAGCCGATGTATGGCCAGGGCATCGTGCGCATTCTGGTGATCGCGCCGTTCTTCGTCATGCCGACGGTGGCAGCACTGGTCTGGAAGAACATGTTTATGAACCCGGTCAACGGCCTGTTTGCGCATCTTGCCAAGGCGCTCGGCCTGCAGCCGATCGACTGGCTGGCGAATGCGCCGCTGTTTTCCGTCATTCTGATCGTCGCCTGGCAGTGGCTGCCCTTTGCTACCCTCATCATGCTGACCGCGCTGCAGTCGCTCGACGAGGAGCAGAAGGAAGCCTCCGAAATGGACGGCGCCGGGCCGATCTCGAAGTTCATCTACATCATCCTGCCGCATATGGCGCGTGCCATCACCGTGGTGATCCTGATCCAGACGATCTTCCTGCTTTCGGTCTTTGCCGAAATCCTCGTCACCACCAATGGCGGGCCGGGCACCGACAGCACCAACCTCACCTATCTCGTCTATGCCCAGGCGCTGCTGCAGTTCGATATCGGCGGGGCATCGGCCGGCGGTATCGTGGCTGTTATCCTCGCCAATATCGTCGCGATCTTCCTCGTGCGCCTCGTCGGCAAGAATCTGGAGGCTTGAGATGGCCAGAAAAGTCACAACGCAGCGCAAGCTCATCGTCACCGCGATCGCCTGGACGCTCGGCATCCTGATCTTCTTCCCGATCCTCTGGACGTTTCTGACCAGCTTCAAATCGGAAGCCGACGCCATCGCCTCGCCGCCGCAGTTCCTGTTCTTCCACTGGACGACGGAAAACTACGCCGAGGTTCAGAGCCGGTCGAACTATCTCAGCCACTTCATGAACTCGGTGATCATCTCCTTCGGCTCGACGCTGATCGGCCTGATCATCGCTATTCCCGCCGCCTGGGCGATGGCGTTTTCGCCGACCAAGCGGACCAAGGACGTGCTGATGTGGATGCTGTCGACCAAGATGATGCCACCTGTGGGCGCGCTGATCCCGATCTACCTGCTGTTTCGCAATTCGGGCCTGCTCGACACGCGCACCGGCCTCGTCATCGTGCTGACGCTGATCAACCTGCCGATCATCGTCTGGATGCTCTATACCTACTTCAAGGAAATCCCCGGCGAGATCCTCGAGGCGGCGCGCATGGATGGGGCGTCGCTGATGAAGGAGATCGTCTACGTGCTGACGCCGATGGCGGTGCCCGGCATTGCCTCGACGCTGCTTTTGAACATCATCCTTGCCTGGAACGAGGCGTTCTGGACGCTCAACCTCACCGCCTCGAAGGCGGCGCCGCTGACGGCCTTCATCGCCTCCTATTCCAGCCCCGAGGGCCTGTTTTACGCCAAGCTGTCGGCGGCATCGACGATGGCGATCGCGCCGATCCTGATCCTTGGCTGGTTCAGCCAGAAACAACTCGTCCGCGGCCTGACCTTCGGCGCTGTGAAATAACATAAAAGGGAGAGAAACATGGGCAGCATTACCCTTCAGAAGGTTTCCAAGGTCTTCGGCGAAGCCAAGGTCATCCCTTCGATCGATCTCGACATCAAGGACGGCGAGTTCGTCGTCTTCGTCGGCCCGTCGGGCTGCGGCAAGTCCACGCTGCTCCGGCTGATCGCCGGGCTCGAGGATGTCTCCGGCGGCAAGATCGTCATCGACGGCAGGGACGCCACCGAAAAGGCGCCGTCTGAGCGCGGCCTGGCCATGGTGTTCCAGTCCTATGCGCTTTATCCGCATATGAGCGTGCGCAACAACATCGCCTTCCCGCTGAAGATGGCCGGCGTCGACAAGGCGGAGATCGACCGCAAGGTGAGCGATGCCGCCCGGGTGCTGAACCTCACCGATTATCTCGAACGCAAGCCGCGTCAACTGTCCGGCGGCCAGCGCCAGCGCGTGGCGATCGGTCGCGCCATCGTGCGCCAGCCGTCGGCCTTCCTGTTCGACGAACCGCTGTCGAACCTCGATGCGGCGCTACGCGTCAACATGCGCCTCGAAATCAGCGAGTTGCACCAGCAGCTGAAGACGACGATGGTCTACGTCACCCACGACCAGGTCGAGGCGATGACCATGGCCGACAAGATCGTCGTCTTGAACAGGGGCAATATCGAGCAGGTCGGCTCGCCGCTCGAACTCTATAGCCGCCCCCGCAACCTCTTCGTCGCCGGCTTCATCGGATCGCCCAAGATGAACTTCATCACAAGCCAACACGCCGCCGCGCTCAATGCGCATACCATCGGCGTCCGGCCCGAACATGTGCTGTTGTCGATGGAGAGCGGCGATTGGAAGGGCAGGGTCGTGGTCGCCGAACATCTCGGCTCCGACACCTTCCTGCATATTGATGCCGATGGCATCGGCATGGTGACGGCGCGCGGTAGCGGCGACTTCCCGGCCAAAGCGGGAGACACGGTCTTCCTGACGCCGGACCGTTCGCGTATTCACAAATTCAACGAGGGCGGTCTTGCCATCTGAGGCAGGCGGCCGGGCTGGGGGCAGGCATGCGAGCCGGACAATGGCGCCCGGCCGCTTCCGGAAGACCTTCAAGAGGACTGAAACATGACGTGCAAATTATCGCTGGCAACGCTTTCGGATGTGGCGCGCACTGCCGCCATCCCTGGATATGACAGGGCATCGCTGAAAGCCGGCATCGTGCACTTCGGCGTCGGCAATTTCCACCGTGCCCACCAGGCGATCTATCTCGACGATCTCTTCAACGCCGGCACGGATCACGACTGGGCGATCGTCGGCGCCGGTGTGCTGCCGTCGGATGCCGCCATGCGCGAAAAGCTTGCGGCGCAGGATTTCCTGACGACGGTGGTCGAACAAGACAACAACAAGACGGCGGCGCGCGTCACGGCACCGATGATCGACATCCTGCCGGTCGGAGATGCCACTGCGATCATTGCCAAGCTTGCTGATCCGGAGATCCGCATCGTCTCGATGACGATCACCGAGGGCGGCTATTTCATCGACGCATCTGGCACATTCAATCCGACCCATCCGGCGATCGCCGCCGACGGGCAAAATCCCAACGCGCCGAAAACAGTGTTCGGCCTGATCGTCGCCGGCCTGAAAGCGCGCAAGGACAAGGGCATCGGTCCCTTCACCGTCATGTCCTGCGATAACATTCCCCATAATGGAGTCGTCACCGCCAACGCCGTCGTCGGCACGGCCGCACTTTCGGACCCTGCCTTTGCCGACTGGATCCGGGCGAATGTCGCCTTCCCGAACGGCATGGTCGACCGCATCACCCCGGCGACCAGCCAGCGCGAGGTCGATTTCCTCCGGGACAATTTCCAGATCGAGGACAGTTGGCCGGTCTATTGCGAGGAATTCAAGCAATGGGTGCTCGAGGATAAGTTCACGGCCGGCCGGCCGGCGCTGGAAAAGGTCGGCGTCACCTTCGTCCCCGATGTCACGCCCTACGAGCACATGAAGATCCGCATCCTCAACGGCGGGCATGCCGCGATCGCCTATCCGGCGGCGTTGATGGACATTCATTTCGTTCATGATTCCATGGAAGACCCGCTGATCCGCGCCTTCCTTGCCAAGCTCGAGAAAGACGAGATCATCCCGATCGTGCCGCCGGTGCCGACCACGTCGCTGACGGATTATTTCGCCCTGATCGAACATCGCCTGCTCAATCCGAAGATTGCGGATACCATTCCGCGGCTGGCGCAGGACGGCTCCAACCGCCAGCCGAAATTCATCCTGCCGTCGACGCTCGACAATCTGCGTCAGGGCAGGGACGTCGTCGGCCTGGCGCTGGTTTCAGCTCTCTGGTGCCGCTATTTCGCCGGCAAGTCCGACAGCGGCAAGGATATCGTCTTCAACGATGCGAGCGCAGAGCGCCTGCATGCGGCGGCGCTGAAAGCCAAGGACGACCCGTCGGCCTTCCTCGTCTTCGACGATATATTCGGCGAAGTGGCGAAATCCGAACTTTTCCGCAAGCGTTTCGCTTATGCTCTCAAAACCCTGTGGGAAAAGGGCACGCGGGAGACGCTGCAGCTCTATCTCGACGGCAAGCTCGCAGTGTAAGGAATCCGGATGGCGGTATCTGCTGCCGCCATTCGTCCGGCCTTGCGAGTGACGCGGGACGGTAACGCGTCCGAATTGAACTCAGGTTGGGTCTTCCATGGCTGATGCTGAAATACGGCTGGTCATCTTCGATTGCGATGGCGTACTCGTTGACAGCGAGCCGATCTCGATCAGCGTGCTCGTCGGGGCGATGAACGATCTCGGCGTCTCGATCACCGAGGACCAGGCTTATGAGCGTTTTCTCGGCCGCAGCCTGTCTACTCTCATCGATACGCTGGAAACCGAATTCAACGTTCATGCCGGCGAGGAATTCCTCGAGCGTATCCGCACCGATCTCTACGCCCGTTTTCGCACGGAACTGAAGCCGATCGAGGGTATCGCCGCGACGATCGACGGGCTTGGCCTTCCCTGTTGCGTTGCCTCGTCGAGCCAGATGGAGCGAATCCGGCTGTCGCTGTCGGTGACCGGACTTCTCGACAAACTGCCCGACATCTTCAGCGCGACGATGGTCAAGCGCGGCAAACCGGCGCCTGATCTCTTCCTGCATGCGGCGCGTGAAATGCAGGTCGAGCCTGCTCATTGCCTTGTCGTTGAAGACAGCCCGGCCGGCGTTGCCGCCGCCAAGGCGGCAGGCATGACGGTCTTCGCCTTCACCGGCGGATCACACGCCAACTTCGCCGGATACCGTGCCGAACTCGACCGCCTTTCGCCGGAAGTGGTGTTTGACGCCATGCCGGATTTGATACACCTTGTCCGCAACCATAAGCTGGACGGGACCAAGACTTGATGCGTGATCATGTGGTTGCGGTAGATATCGGCACGGGCAGTGCGCGCGCCGGCGTCTTCGATGCACGTGGCCGACTGCTCGCCAAGGCGGAGCATCCGATCGTGATGAACCGGCCGCGCGAAAACCATGCCGAGCACGATTCCGAAGATATCTGGTCGGCCGCCTGCATGGCAGTGCGCAGGGCGATGGAGCAATCCGGCATCGCCGCCGCCTCGGTCGGAGCGATCGGCTTCGACGCCACCTGTTCGCTCGTCGTCCGTGACGTCGAGGGCCGGCAGCTCAGCGTTTCCACAGGCGGGGAGAGGCGTTTCGACACGATCGTCTGGCTCGACCATCGGGCGCTGAAGGAAGCCGATTTCTGCACGGCGACGCAGCATAGGGTGCTCGAACATTCCGGCCACGTGATGTCGCCGGAAATGGAGATGCCGAAGCTGATGTGGCTGAAGAAGAAGCTGCCCGCCACATGGGAAAAGGCCGGCTACTTCTTCGATCTCGCCGATTTCATGACATGGAAATCGACCGGATCGCCCGCCCGCTCGCGCTGCACGCTGACGGCGAAATGGAACTATCTCGCCCATCTCGAAAAGGGCTGGCAGCAGGATTTCCTGGAACGGATCGGCCTTGAGGACCTTCAGGCGCGCGGCCACCTGCCGGATGAGACCACGCCGGTCGGAGACAGCGTCGGCCGGCTGACGCAGGAAGCGGCGGAAGCGCTGGGGCTGACGACGGACTGCCATGTCGCTGCCGGGATGATCGACGCCTATGCCGGCGCACTCGGCGCGCTCGGCGGCTACGCTGCCGATCTTGTCAAACGCGAGCACCAGCTGGCGCTGATTGCCGGCACGTCGAGCTGCATCGTTACCTTCTCGCGGGAACGTAAGCCGAGCCATGGCATGTGGGGTCCCTATTACGAGGCTGTCTTCCCGCAGTCCTGGCTGGTGGAGGCCGGGCAATCGGCGACCGGCGCGTTGCTCGACCACATCGTGCGCATGCATGCGGCCGGTGGCGAGCCGACGGCAGCGCTGCATCAGAAGATCGTCGCGCGCATCGCGGAATTGCGGGCTGAGGAGGGCGATGACTTCGGTGCGCGGATCTTCGTGCTGCCGGATTTCCATGGCAACCGTTCGCCGCTCGCCGATCCGCATGCCGTCGGCGTCGTCAGCGGGCTGACACTTGATACGTCCTTCGACGGGCTCTGCGCGCTCTATTGGCGGTCTGCGGTGGGGATTGCGCTCGGCATCCGCCATATCCTGGAAATGATGAAGGAATACGGCTACATGCCCGATACGCTGCATATTGCCGGAGGGCATGTGAAGAACCCGGTGCTGATGGAGCTTTATAGTGATGCGACCGGTTGCAAGGTCGTGGTGCCGAGGATGAACGAGGCGGTGCTGCTCGGCACCGCGATCGCAGCATCCGTCGCCTGCGGCTTGTACAAGGATCTGGCGGCGGCCGGCGAGGCGATGTATCCGGGCGGCGACGAACGGCTTCCCGACAAGGCCAAGCAGGCGCTTTACGACCGCGACTACCGCCGTCTTCTCGCCATGCACCGGCACCGCGCCGAACTGGAAACGATGCAATAGACGCCGCCTATGCGCTGGCCTTTTAAATTAGTGGTTTGCCGTCTCGCCGAGGACTGTCGCGAATTCCATCATGCGGCGGCGGCGAAGCGCAGCCTCTTCTCCGACTTGGAGGATGACGGATTCCGACAAGCAATCGAGCAGCGCGATCAGCGGCGGAAGATTATCGAGATCGGGGGCGCGAGCGGGCGGCAAAGGCAGCATGACGTTCGACTGGTCTGCCATCCAGTCCGCTTGCTGCGGCGAAATGAGCACCACCTTATAACCGTAGCGCCGCGCCGTTCTGGCAAGCAGCCGTGCCTTGGCGAAGCGGCGGCAATCGATGATGACAAGCAGCGCGTCGTCGACCGCCAACCGGGCGAAGAGTTCCGCAAAACGGTTGTCGGCGGCGTCGAGGGTGCGCACGCCGTCGCGGGCTTGCGTCAGCCGCTGACAGAAATGATTGGCCAGGCTTGAGAGCCGCGCATGCGTGGCGATCGACACTTCGCGGGCAGTGCTGATCAAGCCGACGGCCTCCGACCAGTGCGCCTGCGCCGTCAGATGATAGATGTGATGGAGGGCCTGGATCTGTTCGGCAACCAGCACGGCGAGCGGTTTACCCTCCGCGGCGTCCGCATGCAGCTCGCTCATAGCGCTCTGCAATTGCGCCGGCGATGTCGTCACGGTCTCGCGAATCTCCACCTTGACGCTGTCCAGTCCCTGATAGCCGAGCGCGCGCAGGAAGCGCCCGACGGTCATCGGCGAAAGATCCAGTCTGTCGGCGACGGACGCAGCCGTCTCGAACGGCAGGTCGTTCAGGTGCTCGGTGAAATATTTCGCGATACGGCGTTCGGCCGGCGTGCCGGTTTTTGCGTATTGCCTGAGTTTGTGCACAAAGTCTTCCACATCAGCCTCCCCCGTCTTCCCTCAGAGGCGTTCCGGGGGTGCGCTGTTGCGCGCCCTTGTCTTTGCAACTATTCTCGGAAGCTGCTTCTCAGGCCCATGCGTATTTTAGATGCCTTACAATATTATATTAGCATTCAGTTTTCGACAAGTTTTCTATTACAGAATGCAATTTTATTCTCTCTTGTCGATGGCCTCCACCTTTCCTACATCTTCGGCGCAACCGGAGACGCCTGAGACATGATTCTTGACGCCGCTCGACTTTCGCTCGCCAATTTGTTCGCATCGGAAACACGTTCTGTCTTCTGGAAGGTGCTCGGCCTGACGATTCTCGTGCTCGTCGGCCTCTGGTTCGCTTTGCGCGGGGCCTTCATGGCCTTCCTCTTTCCCTGGCTCACGGGCTTCTTTCCCGATATGCCGGATTGGGCGGGGTGGCTCGCTTTCCTCTTCGCGATCCTTGCCGGTATCGGCCTTGCGCTGATGCTGGCGCTGCTGCTGTCGCCGGTGACGGCGCTGATCGCCGGCCTGTTTCTCGACGATGTCGCCGATGTCATCGAAAAGCGCGACTATCCCAAGGACGCGCCGGGCACCGCCATGCCGCTCGGTCCGGCGATGGCAAGCTCGATCAAGTTCCTCGGCGTGGTGATCCTCGGCAATATCGTGGCATTGTTGTTGCTGTTTATCCCCGGCGTCAATCTGGTCGCGTTCTTTCTGGTGAATGGCTATCTGCTCGGACGGGAGTTCTTCGAATTCGCCGCTATGCGCTCCCGTTCGCCTGATGAGGCACGGCTCTTCCGCGCCAAGCATGCCTCCACCGTCTTTCTCGGCGGGCTGGTGATCGCCCTCTTTCTGGCGATCCCGATCGTCAATCTGCTGACACCGCTTTTTGCCGCCGGCATGATGGTGCATCTGCACAAACTGGTTTCCGCACGGGATACCGGTTTGCGGACCTAGAGCCTTTTCGGGTTAGATTGAAGCATTCTGTTGGCTCAAACGGAGTCGGCCGGTCGATCAGCCGGCCCGTTTCAGCCAACCCGAAGGGCCGGGCATCTTTCCGTCAGGATCAGAGGCGATCGGCTCGAACGTACCAAGAGGTATGCCCTTCGCCAATCGCCTTTGCCCTGACGAAAACCTGCTCCGGCAGAATGCTTCAATCTAACCCGGAAAGGCTCTAAGGCTCAACCAGGCAGGGCGGAGAAGTCGTACATCGCCGCAAATTCAGCGCTCGGCGGGATCGGCTTGATGATGTCGATCAGCACACCGTTCGGATCGGCAGTGATGAAATGCCGCTGGCCGAAATCCTCGTCGCGGATTTCTCTCAGAATTGGCAGGCCGGCGCTCCGGCAGGCTGCATAGATTGCATCGACATCGGCGACCTCGAAATTGAGGAGCAGGCCAGACACCTTGCCGCGGGCTATAGTCGGGATGGTCTCGTGGCTGTTGTCAAGGATGGCAAGCGCGATGTGCTCATTCTCTGCCGATTGCAGGTGAACGTACCAGTCGCTCTCGAACAGAGCTTTGAAGCCGAAATGCGTACAATAGAAGCTGCCGGTGCCGGCAACGTCGTCGGTCATGATGACAGGATAATAGCTCGTCGATTTCATCTCTTTTCCTCCTTTGCATTTACATACAATCTGTATGTTTTTGCCTATTAACATACATTCAGTTTGTATGTAAAGAGAGCGTATGAGCCGCAGCAATCGCGAGAGAACGGAACAGACGAGACAGGCGCTGATCGACGCCGGTCGGCGCCTCTTCGTCGAGAAAGGTTATGCCGAAACCGCGACGCCGGAGATCGTGGCGGCGGCGGGAGTGACGCGTGGCGCGCTCTATCATCATTTTGAAGACAAGAAGGCGCTTTTTCGCGCGGTTATCGAATGCGAGGCGAAAGCGGTGGGCGAGGCCATCGAGGCGCGCTCGGCGTCTTACGACGCGCCGCGTGCCACGCTGATCGCCGGTGCCTCGGCCTATTTCGATGCGATGAGGGCGGAAGGGCGCACGCGGCTGCTGCTGATCGAGGCACCTGCCGTTCTCGGCTTGTCGGCGACCGCGGCGATCGATGCAGAGAATGCGGAAGCGACGCTGCGGGCAGGGCTTGCAGCCATGCTTCCGAAGGCCGGCGCTATGCTCGAACCGCTGACGTCGCTGCTATCGGCGGCCTTCGATCGCGCGGCGATCGCGATCGAGGCGGGCGCTGAGAGGCGGCATTACGAACAGGCGATCGCTGTTCTACTCGACGGCCTCGCCGATCATCTGTGGCGGTAGCTCGACGAGCGGCGCCGGCACATCCCAACTCTTCTCCGGCGATTTGCAGAGATCGGCAATGACGCAACGCTCGCATTCGGGCCGGCGCGCCTTGCAGGTGTAGCGACCATGCAAGATCAGCCAGTGATGGGCGTGATAGAGGTAATGCTTCGGGATCACCTTCATCAGCCGCGCCTCGACCTCGTCTGGCGTCTTACCGGGGGCAAGCCTGATGCGATTGGCGATGCGGAAGATGTGCGTATCGACGGCCATCGTCGCCTGGCCGAAGGCCATGGACAGCACGACATTGGCGGTCTTGCGGCCGACGCCCGGCAATCTCACCAGTTCGTCGCGCGTCTCCGGCACCTTGCCGCCGAATTGGTCGACCAGCATCTGTGAGAGCGCGATAACGTTTTTCGCCTTGTTGCGGTAGAGGCCGATCGTCCTGATGTAATCGCGCAGCCGCTCCTCGCCGAGATCGAGCATCTTTTCCGGCGTATCGGCAACCTTGAAGAGCGCGCGCGTCGCCTTGTTGACGCCGACATCGGTCGCTTGCGCCGAAAGCGCGACGGCGACGACGAGCGTGAAGGGGTTGGTGTGCTCGAGCTCGCCCCTCGGTTCCGGCCGCTGCACCGAGAAGCGACGGAAGATTTCCTCTCGCTCGGCCAGTGAATAGGCGGTGCGCACCGCTGCCGCCGATTTGCGGCTGACGATCACTTTCGTATCCTGAGGCGTCTTGGTAACGGATTTGAGTTTCGGATTTGCCATGGAAACTCTATACTCAGCAGCCATGATGGAAAGCAACGCCGACAGCTCCAACGAGCAGCCTGTTTTCGCTGCCGAACTCTTTCCCCACCGGTCACTTGGCCGCCGGGGCTTCAAGGTGCTGCTTGCCCTGTCCGGTGCGGTCTGCTTCCTCTACGGCATGTTCTTCATCGCGACAGGCGCCTGGCCGATAGGCTTCTTCTTCGGACTGGATTTCGTGCTTCTCTACGGCGCCTTCTGGCTGAATTACCGCTCCGGAAAAGCGCGCGAACAGGTGACGGTGTCGCGTGTGGACGTGTCGGTGCGCAAGTTTACGCCATCGGGACGGATGGTAGAGCATCATTTCAATCCGTTCTGGGCACGCTTCCTCGTTCGCCGGCACCAGGAGATCGGCATTCTTTCCATGCATATCTTCGGTGAGGGCCGGCGCACGGATATCGGCTCCTTCCTCAATCCCGACGATCGCGAAAGCTTCGCCAAGGCCTTCAAGGGAGCACTGGCGACGGTCAAGCAGCGGATCTGAGCTAGAGCGGTTCAGCTTTTCACGGAAGCGCAGAACCGCTCTAGCTTTTGCTTTTACGCAATTCCGGACGGAAAACCGCTTCGCACTTTTCCTGGAATTGCTCTATCCAGCGGCTACGCAAGAATCGGGTGGTTTGCTCACCCCCTATTGACTATCTCCTTGTGACAAGGAGAAAGACGATGAATATGATTGCCAACCTGCAGACAGACATCACGCCTGACGGCCCTGATTATGACATTGTCCGTCGGGTAATCGAACTCATCACCGAGGATTACCGCGACCAGCCTTCGCTGGAGGCGATCGCGGCGCGGCTCAACCAGTCGCCGACCCAGCTGCAGAAGACCTTCACCCGGTGGGCCGGCCTGTCGCCCAAGGGCTTCCTGCAGGCGGTGACGCTCGACCACGCCAAGCGATTGCTGCGTGGGGAAGACATGCCGTTGCTCGAGACCTCGATTGAGGTCGGTCTCTCCGGGCCGAGCCGCCTGCACGACCTCTTCGTCACGCATGAGGCGATGTCGCCCGGAGAATGGAAGGCGAAGGGCGGTGGTCTCACCATCCGCTACGGCTTCCACATCTGCCCCTTCGGCGTGGCGTTGATCATGGTGACCGACCGCGGCCTTGCCGGCCTTGCCTTCAGCGATTCCGGCGACGAGCGGGCCTGCCTCGAGGATATGACTTGCCGCTGGCCGAATGCCGAATATGTCGAAGACCTGCAGGCGACGGTTCCCTATGCCGCCCGCATCTTCGAGCCCGGCAAATGGTCCTCGGACCAGCCGCTGCGTGTCGTGTTGATCGGCACGGACTTCCAGGTGCGCGTCTGGCAGAGCCTGTTGAAAATCCCGTTCGGCAAGGCGGTCACCTATTCCGATATCGCCAACGATATCGGCCGGCCGACGGCGCAACGCGCCGTTGGTGCGGCGGTCGGGGCAAACCCGATCTCCTTCGTGGTGCCCTGCCATCGGGCGCTTGGCAAGAATGGCGCGCTGACGGGCTACCATTGGGGCCTCACCCGCAAACGGGCGATGCTCGGCTGGGAATCGGCGCACGCCTGAGCGGGTTTCCTGGGCGGAGGCGGGTCGTTCGCCGCTTATCGCTCCGGCAGTTCTCCCTGCTGGGGAGAAGTGGCAGACGGTGATGTCTCGGCCAGTTCCAGCAATGCCCGGGCAGCACTTTCGTCGGTGATCAGCGTGTTGCAGCCGATGCGCTTGATCGTCGCACGGATTGCCACGGCCCGATGGGCGCCGCCGGAGGAGAGCACGATGTGCTTGGCCTCCTTCAGCGTGTCGAGATCGACGGACATGACGCGCCGATTGATCGAATGGTCAACCGAATTGCCGTCCTTGTCGAGGAAGTTGAACATCGTGTCGCAGACGCAGCCGGCATCGATCAATTGTTGCAACTCGGCCTTTGATATCCAGCCCTCCGACAGCGAGGTCGAATGCGGGCCGATATCGCCGCAGCTGACGATCGCCAGATCGAGGTTCTCGGCGAGGCGATAGATCGTGTCCAGCCCGCATTTCTCGATCAGATTCCGCTTGGTCTCGATGGAATCGACGAGAAGCGGCGCCAGGAACATGTAGCATTCGGCGCCGAGCTGGTTTGCCAGCCGCCATGTGTAATCGATCGGGTTCGTCTGGTGCACGGCGACGATGCCGCCGAGCAGCGAGACGACCTTGCAATTGGCGCGGCGCGGCGGCCGGAAGCTCGACAGCGAGGCGGTCATGGTGCGGCCCCAGCCGACGCCGATGGTATAGTCGTCGGGGATGGCTTCGGAGAGGAACTGGCCAAGCGCCAGGCCGACATTTTTAGCCAGCGAATTGACGTCACCATTGACCGGCGCAGGGACGACAATCGCCTCGTCGAGGCCATAGGCACGCTCCAGCTTCACCGAAAGTTCAACGCAGTCCCCGATCGAATCGTTGATCCAGATCTGGACTTCGCTGCGCTTCATCGCCTCGTCGAGCAGGCGGATCACCGTCGTGCGGCTGATGCCGAGCTGTTCGGCGACGTCCTTCTGGGTCAGGCCCTCGTTGTAATAGAGCCATGCCGCCCTTAGCCGCAGCGAGGATGCCTCCGAATAGGCCGTGTGCGTGCCGCGTTTGAGCTTGACCACATCTCCTCCGCACGATTTCCTGCCCTAGATCCCTCATGGGATGAAAGGCCTTAGCGACGCTTTTGTTGCCGGGGATAATGACGGGTGTGAAACTTATGTCAATTGAATTGCACAAATGTCCTTGACTTTTCGTTAGGCGAATGGCGATAGTCCGGGTGACACACGTCGTTCTTGTCCGTCCGAGGAGGACATAGTGCGGGCATGCCGAAAGTCACGGCCGGCCTTCCAGCCGCAAGCGGCATCGCTTGCGTCCGGGAACATGGCTACTGTCCTTCACGTTTATGAATCATCCGTGACGGATGCGCGCATTTTCGCCTGCAGCATGCAAACAACCTGTCGGTAGATCACCTTTGCCCGGCGGAACTCGCGCCGGTCGCAGCCCAAGTTCAACAAGGATTATTGACCATGACATCCAAGCTTGACCAACTCCGCGAGATTACCACCGTGGTCGCCGATACCGGCGACATCGAGGCCGTCGCACGCCTGAAGCCTGTAGATTGCACGACGAACCCGAGCATCGTGCTCAAGGCTCTCGGCACGCCGATGTTTGCTGACGCCATCAAGGAAGCCGTCGCCTGGGGCAAGAAACAGGGCGGCAATCCCGAAGCCGTTTCATCAGCCGTCGCCGATCGTCTCGCCATCTCCGTCGGCGCAGCCCTGGTGAAGCTCGTCCCAGGCCGCGTCTCGACCGAAGTCGATGCCGATCTTTCCTTCGATACCGAGGCTTCGCTTGCCAAGGCGCGCGCAATCATCGCCGCCTACAAGGATCGCGGCATCGGCCAGGACCGCATCCTCATCAAGCTCGCTTCCACCTGGGAAGGCATCCGCGCTGCGGAAGTCCTGCAGAAGGAGGGCATCGACTGCAACCTGACGCTTCTTTTCAGCAAGGCCCAGGCGATCGCTTGCGCCGACGCCAAAGTGTTCCTGATCTCGCCCTTCGTCGGCCGCATACTCGACTGGTACAAGAAGTCGACCGGCAAGGACTACACTGCCGAGGAAGATCCGGGCGTCATCTCCGTCCGTGAAATCTACAACTACTACAAGGCGAACGACATTAAGACGATCGTCATGGGCGCCTCCTTCCGCAGCGCCGGCGAAATCGAAGCCCTTGCCGGCTGCGACCGCCTGACCATCAGCCCGAACCTGCTCGACGAACTGGCCAAGGATGAAGGCAAGCTGGAGCGCAAGCTCTTGCCGGACAGCCGCAAGCCGGATCCGAAGGTCTCGGTCGACGAGAAGACCTTCCGCTGGATGATGAACGAAGATGCGATGGCGACGGAAAAACTCGCCGAAGGCATCCGCGCCTTCGCCAAGGATCTGGGAACGTTGCGCACCATGGTGCAGAAGGAACTGCAGCTCGCCGCCGCCTGATAAGGCACGGCATGCAATCGGAGGCGCGGCTGCCGGCTGGCAGGCGCGCCTTTTTCGTGGTGTTATCAAGGGCATATGCTGTCGGAGACCGATATGGCGGATGAGGAACGAGCAAATTCGCTGGCGGCATTTGCCTACAAGCATGCGAGCTTCATCATCGCCGCCCTTGCCGGACTGGTGGTCTTCCTGCTTCTGACGTCGCGCGACGTCAGCGCCGGCAACATCCTGTTCGGCTGGAATGTCAGCGCCGGCGTTTTTGTGGCTCTCAGCTGGCGCAAGATGCTGCGGGCGACGGTCGAAAGCATCCGGAAACGCTCCGCGGATCTCGACTTCTCCGACACCGTCCTCTTGGCTCTTTCGATCGGTGCGGCACTTGCCAGCATCGCCGGCATCGGCCTTGAGCTCCACTCGATCAAGGAGGCGGCACCTGACGTCGCGCTGGCACGGGCAGGTGCCGCGGTTCTGACGATCCTGATCTCCTGGATCTTCCTGCATACGCTCTTCACCATCCACTATGCCCATTATTTCTATGGCGGGGCGGACGAGGAGGGCGGGCTCAAGTTTCCTGACGGGATCGAAGAGCCCGGTTACTGGGATTTCCTCTATTTCTCCTTCACCATCGGCGTTGCCGCGCAGACGGCGGATGTCGCGGTCAGTTCGACCAGCATGCGCAAGCTGACGCTGTTGCATGCCGTGCTATCGTTTCTGTTCAATACGACGATCCTGGCACTGGCGATCAATGTCGGGGCGAGCCTGCTTTAGACATCAAAAAGCAGAACACGATGCCATCCGAAAACCGCTCACACTTTTAGGCATCATGCTCTCGCCGCCGCCCTGAAGAAGGACTCGAACTCGGCCAGGTCGCCGGCGGCGACATCCGAAATCGCCCAGAACACGAGCCCGCCATCCGACCATTGCGTCATGTTGTAGCCGTCATGCACCGTCGTCGTCTGCGCGGCCGATGCCGCCGGCCAGATGAACAGGTTGATGACATGGCCATGGCGCCGGTAGACGAGGGCCGCAACGGCGCGATCACCGATATAGTCGACACGTCCGCCGACCAGCGGAAAGCCATCCTTGGCGAGATCGCTGACCGGCGGCGAGAAATCGATCTTGCCGTTGAACCAAGGTTTTACTGTATGCTGATCCGAGGTCAGCACGTCGGTCAGATGATCGGCCATCATCGACCTGACATGGCTTGCCATGATCTGGTCCTGCAAAAGCACGGTCTGCGACGGCGCGTTGACAAATAGGATGGCGCCTGCCGCCAGGACGGCGAGCGAAGGCACGAAGCTCCATTGCCGAATGAAATCCAAGGCACGGCGCCAGACAGGCGCCTGGCGCGGCGGGGACAGGCTGGACGCCGCCGCTGCCTGTTCGAATGACAACATCGACAGGACCTGCGAACGCAGTGCCTCCGGCGGTCGCCACTTGACGCCATCCTGATCGATGATCTCTCTCACGGCACGGACCCTTTCCATCTCCGCCCTGCAATGCGCGCAGGTGGCAAGATGATCCTCGAATTGCGCTGCATGGGCGGAATCCAGCTGGCCATCGACAAAGCCGTGCAGCATGACGCGCCATTCCGGGCAGCTTTTCCGTTGGGCTTCACTCATCCTGCGGTCTCGCTCTTGTTGCATGCATCCCAGGCTTCGCCAAAGTCACGCCGCGCCCTGGCAAGCCGCGACATGACAGTGCCAATCGGCGCATCGATGATCTCGGCGATCTGCCGGTAGGAGAGATCCTCAAGCTCGCGCAAGACAAGAATTTCCCGCATCGCCTCGGGCAACCGGCTGATAACAGCGCGCACGCGCTGCTGCTCGCTTCGCCGGATCGTTTCTGTCTCCGGCGAATCCTCCTCCGAGGCGATCTGGTACTCACCACCCTCATCAGGGTCAGCGTAGCCATCATTGCCCATAGGCTGCTCGAACCGCGCCTTGCGGCGATCCTGCTGGCGCCAGACATGGCAGCAGTTCCTCACGATGGCAAAGAGCCACGCGCGCGGATCGCCGCCACGATAGGTTTCGAAATTGCGGTAGGCGCGCAAGAACGCTTCCTGCACAATATCCTGTGCGGCATCTGCGTCGCGGCTGAGGAAGCGGGCAAAATTATAGGCCGCGTCAAGATGCGGAACGATCATGTCCTGAAAGCGCTGCATGAACTCGTGCTGCATGGTCGCATCCGCCGTCGAAGCGATCGGATCGCTGCTCGATTTTTCCGAGACCATGAGGTGCAATAGTCGGCCCACGCCGCCGAGAAACTCCGCTAGCGGTGATGGCCGAATGCGGGTTCTTGACGCGTGCCGGGCCAACAGCAGCGTCCAATCGGTCGATCCGACGGGACAGGTGATCTGAGCGTTTGTCATCATCCTCCCTGCCTCAACAGCAGCCGAATTTAGGCGTGAGACCGGCAGGCATGCAATGCGGTCCCTTGCCGTCTAGACCGATCGGCACGGGGTTTTATTCCACGCCGGCGCCGATTTTTCTGCACGCAGCGGGATACCGGTCGCACGCGATATAAATTACGCTTGTTTTTCAATCACTTGAAGAAATAACGCTGGAGATCGGGAATAAGCGTTCCTTGCCGGCGATCTAGTTCGTCAGCGAGGACATATGAGCAATAGTCGTCTTCGCCACCAGAAATGCCATCAACAAGAGGAGGCATATTCATGTTGACCATGTCACGTCGCGCCGTCCTGGGGTCGGCTGCTGCGGCTGCTGCATTCGGGCTGTCGTCGAAGCTTGAATTCGTCATGCCGGCATTTGCTGCAACACCGCTGGAGCCGACGGTCGGCTTCTATAAATACAAGGTCGGCGATATCGAGATCACGGCAATCTACGACGGCATCTGGAGAAAGCCGCATGACCCGGCCTTCATCAAGAATGCCTCGATCGAGGATACCAAGGAGGCGCTATCGAAAGCCGGGCTTACCACCGAGTTCATGCCGATCCCGCTGACTGTCGTGGTCCTGAAGCTCGGTAACCGCCTGATCATGATGGATGCCGGCTCGGGCGTCGGTCAGTGGCAGGAAAATGCCACCTATCTGCCGGCGAACATGGCCGCGGCGGGGATTGACTACAAGAAGATCGATACGATCATGATCTCGCATTTCCATCCCGACCATGTCTGGGGACTGATGGAAAGGGGCACCAACAATCCCGTCTTCCCGAATGCCGAACTCATCGTCAATGCCGACGAATACAATTGGTGGACCGCGCCCGGCCGCGTCTCAAAGCTCGCCGAAGGCCGCAAGCCGGCAGGCAAGCGCATCGCCGAGGTCTTTCCGAAATGGAAGAACTGGAAGCTCGTCGCCGATGGCGCCGAAGTCGCACCCGGCGTGCAGCTTGTCGCCGCGCCCGGTCACACGCCCGGCCATTCGACCTATCTTGTCGCCTCCGGCAGCAAGCAACTGCTCGTCTCGGCCGATATCATGTATGTGCCGGCGCTGCTCGCACCCCATCCTGAATGGCAGGGCAGCTACGACCAGGATGGGCCGACGGCCATCGACACGCGCCGCCGTCTTATCGACCGCATCATTGCCGACAATATCGCGATTTGCGGCTCACATTTCCCATTCCCTGGCTCCGGCACCTTTGTCAAGGACGGAAGCGCCTATGGCTTCACGCCGACAATCCAGGCCTGAAAGGCCGAAAGGAGATCACCATGACGAAATATGCAATTCTCGGATACATCTGGCTTTGCGCTATATCCGCAGGCTTCTCCGCGGTGACGGCGCTTCCCGCCTTTGCCGTCGACAACATGCAATCGACAGACGCTCCCGACCTGACCTCGGTGCGGGCCAAGATCGATACCAAGGACTATGCTGGTGCGTTGGCAGAGCTTCGCGGCCTTGCAGAAGACAACCAGCAGGCGGATGTCTATAATCTGATGGGATATACGCTGCGCAAGACGGGCGACTACAGAACGTCGCTGACCTACTACACCAAGGCGCTAGAGCTGCAGCCAGATCACAGGGCAGCGCGTGAATATCTCGGCGAACTCTATGTCGAGACGGGCGAGATGGCGAAGGCGGAGGAGCAGGTGTCATCGCTGAAGCAACTTTGTCCGAGCGGCTGCGAGGAACTCGAAGACCTGCAAGAGGTCATCGCGGCCAAGGGCGGCAATTGACCCGCATATGAACGCAAGAACAGGCGGGAGAGCCGCCTGCTCTTCTAACTGGAGGGTATGATGGAAAACGCGTCAAGCCGGCCCCGACTGGCTGATCTTATTCTTCTCCTGGGCAGGCTTCTGCTGTCACTGATCTTCCTGCACGAAGGTTGGTCACTCGCGGCAGATGTCACCGCGACCATCGACACTTTCGCGAAACTGGGGCTGTCGGCACCGGTCGCGCTTGCTACCATTGCCCTTCAGATCGGCGCCGGCCTTTCCGTTGCGACAGGGCTCCTCAGCCGGCTTGGCGCACTGGCGCTGGCGCTCTTCTGCCTGGCTACCGCCTTGCTCTTTCACACGAATTTTGAGAGCCAGAACGAGCTGCTGCATTTCGAGAAGGACCTGGCGATTGCCGGCGGTATGTTCGTCCTGGTAGTTTCGGGTGCGGGATCGATATCGATCGACAAGCTGCTGAGAACGCAGACAAACAGAATGCCTCCTTGGCTCAGGACGGTGTTGTCGTGAATGCGCACCGAAATCCGAAGGCCTGATGAATTTCACGAGCCCTCAGTGGCGCAATAAAACCGAATAAAACCGAACAAACAGAAGCGTCGATGCGGGCTACACTTTTGGCGACAAGTCAGGAGTGTGCCAGTGATGTCTTCCGCGCAAAACAATCAGCAAAAGCCAATTCTCGTCTTTCTCGCAAAAGACGCTGCCTGCGACATCGTCTCGAAATTGAATGAGAACGGATATGTCGCGGCGGCTGTGTCCTCGGTGCCGGAACTGTTCGACGCCTTGCGTTCGGACCGATATTTCCTGGCTGTAACGATGCGATCGGATATCGATATGGTCCGCAACATCAAGCCGATACCGGTCATCAATCTGGAGGTGTTTTTCCATACTATCCAGTCGACGACAAAGTCCGTTCACTCCTCGAAGGAGTTCGACAGCGACGCATTTCTAAGAAGGATCGCGGCCCTCACGGAGTCAAGGACAGGCAGGGTTAGTGCAGTCCGAAGAGATCCGGCCGCAAACGAGACAGTGATTGCAAGCACGGCGAAGGCATCCCGGTGGCGGGCCGCCACATCTCTTCTGTTAAGTCGCCGCGCCGCGCCCAGCGCAGAACGAGCCGATTAGACGTGGGCGCATTCTCATCGCCGACAGACCGGTCTTCGCTCGATTCAGATCCCGATGACCCGGCGCGCGCGCTCTGGCCGGCCACGCTGGGCCACGTTGCCGACGGATCCTATGGGCATCTTTCTACCGGGTTTCGTCGGCTTGAAAGCGTCATTCCGAAACCAGAACTTCTGACTTGGTGCGGGTGTCTTCTCATGTTTCAGTTGCTCGGGGCAGCGTCAGCGAGCGGATATATCATCACGGCACTGTTCGTGCTCGTGGCGATCGGTCGTCTCGCCAGAAACGTTCTCCATAAGCTCACCGCACGGCTTCCGAAGCGCTCAGCGTTGAAGCATTACACGACGGCGATCGTCTCTCTGGTGTTCTTTTGCCTGCTGGTCGTTCGGATGTGTTTCATCGCCACCGTCATCATCGATAGCGCAATCCGAGGTGACCATGTGGAAGTCAGTGGCGACCCCGAAAGGCAGTTTTGACGGCGGACTCCGGGTCGGAAATCACGCAACATATCTCAACATTATCGAATATAGCATTGCACGATACTTGATATCCTAAAGGCGAAGCCGTGTCGGTGCGGCGACAGATCGCGTGGTGTCTGATGTCCGGGAGATTAACCACTGCGGTTGACAGTGGCCGAGGCCGCCTGATGTAGACACGGTGAAACGTGGTAATTTCGCGCCGAGAGACATCTCCCGGCAAGAGAACGAATGACGATGGCATATGAAATGGCAGTTCCCAATCAGGCTCATATCCTCATCGTCGAAGACGATCCCGAAATCGCAGATATGCTGGTGGACCTAGTTCGAACCAGCGGCTTCGAGGCCTCGTCGGTGGAGAGCGGCGCGGCTATGGATCGAATGATGGCGCGACAGCAATTCGATCTCATCGTCCTCGATGCGATGTTGCCGGGCGAGGACGGCTTCAGCATCTGCAGGCGGCTTCGTGCGTCGTGCTCGGTGCCAATCCTGATGCTGACGGCACTCCAGGAGGATATCGACCGCATTCTCGGCCTGGAGCTCGGAGCCGATGACTATGTCACGAAACCATTCAACTCCCGCGAGCTGCTGGCCCGGATCAAGAGTATTCTCCGCAGAGCGTCATATGCTCATCATCAGGAGGAAGCACTTGGACCGATGATGTTCTCGGGATGGCGCATCGATCCAAAAAGCCGTCAACTCCACGACGCCGATGGAGCGCAGGTTTCCATGACAACCGCGGAGTTCGATATCCTCTTGGCCTTCTGCTGCAATCCCAACAAGGTTTTGACTCGCGAACAGCTCTTGTCGATGACACATGCCGGATCAGCGGGGCCGGTCGAGCGCAGCATCGACGCCCACATCAGCCGGGTCAGGCAAAAGATAGAGCCAAATCTGAAAGATCCGTCGTTCATAAAGACGGTGCGGCTGGGCGGTTATCTTTTCGCATCCAAGGTAGAGCGTCTCTCTTGAGAAATTTCCGGCGGGCTTCGATCCAAAGCCAGATCCTCATATTGGCGACCTTCCTTGTCGTGCTCGTTTCCGTGGTGGCGACCGCCATGGAGCCCTATATCTACGGCCGTCATGATCGCGGCTTTCAAAACGGCCTGTTTGCTGCCAGAGCGGCGATGGTCGCGGAGCAATTTGCCCAGGCAAATTCAGCGCAAGATGAAGTCGCCGTTCTCACGAGAGCAGCAGCGCTCGGCGTTGGGGTCGAAAAATTGTCGCTAGACCGGCCGCTCGCCGGCAAACAGCAGATGGGATCTCCAGGCGAGCTGGTGGCGCGTATCAACACAATGCTCGCCGACAATATTTTCGCGGCATTTCATCGCTTCGCCATCGGTCAATCACACCCTGATGTCCTGACTGTCGGAATTGATGATAAGCGCGCCCTTGTCTTTCAACTGCCAGTTTTTCCCAGCTATGTGTGGTTTGTTCCAGCCGCGGCGAGCGGATTTTTAAAAATCGTCATCCCATTGGTGCTGCTCGCATATTTCAGCAGCCGGCTCATCACCGAACCTCTGAGGCACTTTGCCGCCGCTGCAAAACGAGCGAGCATGGAGGGCAGCTGGGAAAAGCCTTTCGAGCCGGACGGCGCATCCGAGATTCGAAGTCTGGCGGAATCGCTGAACGTTATGAGCGATCGAATCCAGAGCATGGCAGAGGATCGAACAAGAATGCTGAGTGGCGTGGGTCATGATCTCAGGACACCGCTGACAAGATTGCGGATGCGTGCCGAGCGTTCCGGCGAGCCCGAGCTTCGCAGCCTGATGCTGACCGATATCGCCACCTTGAGTTTCATGATCGACGAGTGCTTGGCCTATTTCAAAGACGCATCCACTGCGGAGGCTGATCGAAAGGTCGATATCTCAAGCCTGCTGCAGACGATTGCGACAGACTTCTCCGACATGGGCATCGATGTGAGCTTCACCGGTCCGCGGCGACTGGCGTTTATCTGCAAACCTCAGGCCCTTACTCGGGCAATTACCAATCTGGTCGACAATGCGTCTCGTTATGCAAAGCAAGTCGAAATCGATCTGCGAGAGAGCGACGATGGCGGGATCAAAATATCGGTGGGCGACAACGGCCCTGGTTTGACCGATGAGGCCAAGGCGAAAGTTCTGGAGCCGTTCTTCAAAGTGGATAAATCCCGCCAGATCAGTGCCAAAGGCGGTTCTGGGCTTGGGCTCGGCCTTCCGATCGCCAAAGGGATCGTCACCAAAGCGCACAATGGACAATTGACGTTGTTGGACAGGAAGCCAACCGGCTTGGTCGTCGTGATCGATCTTCCCGCCCCTCAGGGGATCCAGCCCGGAGGCTCGCCGTCGATCCCTTCATCACATTGACTTACTGCCCGTCGTGGCGTCGTCACGCGTCGCGCTGCCTTCGCAGCAAAAGATGGCTCGCGAACATTTCCGCATATCATAGCAAACACAGCAACATTCGAATTCCATAAAACCGGTGCCAGCAGATCCCATGCCATTCGGCATTTCCAAAGCTGGAGCCAAGTCATTGATAAAAAATCTGAAAATCGGCGTTGCAGTGATGCTCGCCTGTTCGAGCGTTGCCGCATGCACGACCCCTGACCCCACGATTTATTCCGGACTTGCTTCGGCATCACAGCTCCAGCCGAACACTGAGGATAAAACCGGCCGCGTGCCGTATCGCTATCGGACGAAAGTCAACTGGAGCCAATACAACCGGATCATCGTCGATCCCGTTACCGTCTATAGCGGTCCTGACAGTCAGTTTGGCAAGCTTGCGGAAAAAGACAGGATCTTCCTGGCCAATTACATGCAGGCTCAATTCACCGAAAAATTGAAGACGCGCTTTGCGATTGTCAGCACACCCGCTCCGGCAACGCTCAGATTGCATCTGACACTGACGGGGGCGAAGGCGACGACCGCGGTACTCGGAACGGTCACGCGCATCGATGTTGCAGGCGGATTGTACAACACCGTTCAGGCCGCTCGCGGCCGAGAAGGTTCGATGACCGGTTCGGTGAATTATGCCGTAGAGGTCTATGATGCTGCGAGCAATCGTCTCCTGTCTTCCTATGTCACCAAGCAATATCCCAATGCAATGAATATCGGCGCAAGCTTCACGGCGATGGACGCCTCCATGGTGGGCGTCCGCAAAGGTGCCGATGCTCTGCTTGCCGAGTTGAAATAGGGGATAGGAGCAAAAGACCTAGCCGTGTTCCATGCACGGCCGAACTAGCCGAGACGTTCGACAACAGAGAGGAAGGGCCGCATGCGGAAGTGGTGCGGCCCCGATGTCTTCAAACGGCTCCGCAACCGATCAGAGGATCGCCTGACCGGCCATCAGCGCAAGGACAAGGAAGATCAGGAAGATCACCAGCGCGATGCCGAAAAGAACGCGTGCGATCGTCGCGGTAGCTGCGGAGACGCCCGAGAAACCGAAGAAGCCGGCGATGATCGAAATCACGAAAAATATCAGAGCCCATTTCAGCATGACATCATCCTTTGCGTTTGCCTGGGAAAGACGCAGCAACCGGGAAAATGTTCCAGATCGCTTGAATGGATTGGCGATCTCTGTGAAGCACCTCCCGGTGCTACTGATGGGCATTGCGTCGAATTTCGTACCCTTGCTTTTCCCGCCGGTTCAGCCGTGATTGATCATCACGTGGCGTACGGCGGTGTAGTCCTCCAGTGCGTAGACCGACATGTCCTTGCCGTAGCCCGACTGTTTGAGGCCGCCATGCGGCATCTCGTTCACCAGCATGAAATGCGTGTTGATCCAGGTGCAGCCATATTGCAGGCGGGCGGCGGTCTTCATGCCGCGGCCGATATCCTTGGTCCAGATGGAGGAGGCCAGGCCGTAATCGCTGTCGTTTGCCCAGGCAACGGCATCATCGGCATCGGAGAAGCGGGTGACCGAGACGACCGGGCCGAAGACCTCGCGGCGGACGATTTCGTCGTCCTGCAGGGCGCCTGCAATGACGGTCGGCGTGAAGAAGAAGCCCTTGTCGCCGGAGACCTTGCCGCCGGCAGTGATCTCCATGTGCTTGTGCTCGGAAGCACGGGCGACGAAGCTCTCGACGCGGTCGCGCTGGCGCCTGGAGATCAGCGGGCCGATCTCGTTTTCGGTATCGTCGGCCTGGTTGAAGCGGATGCTCGAGACGGCTGAGGAGAGGTCGGCGACGAAATTGTCGTAGACCTTGGCATCGGCATAGATGCGGCAGGCGGCCGTGCAATCCTGGCCAGCATTGTAATAGCCGAAGGTGCGGATGCCTGCGACAACGGCATCGATATCGGCATCGTCGAAGACGATGACCGGGGCCTTGCCGCCGAGTTCCAGATGGGTGCGTTTGACGGTCTTGGCAGCGGCCTGCAGCACCTTCTTGCCGGTTGCGATATCGCCGGTGATTGAGATCATGCCGATCTTGGCATGGTTGATCAAGGCGTTGCCGACACTTTCGCCACGGCCGAGAATGACGTTGACGACGCCTTCGGGAAGGATCTCGGAGAGCAGCTTGGCCATCTTCAGCGCCGTCAGCGGCGTCTGCTCCGAAGGCTTGAAGACGACGGTATTGCCGCCGGCGATGGCCGGCGCCAGCTTCCAGGCCATCATCATCAGCGGATAGTTCCACGGCGCGATCGAGCCGACGATGCCGATCGGGTCACGGCGGATCATCGAGGTGTGGCCGGGCAGATATTCGCCGGCCGCCGGTGCGTGCAGGTTGCGCACGGCGCCGGCGAAGAAGCGATAACAATCGACGATCGCCGGGATTTCGTCGTTCAGCACGGCATTGATCGGCTTGCCGCAGTTCAAAGCCTCCAGTGTGGCGAAGCCGACGGCATCCTTCTCGATCGCGTCGGCGATCTTCAGCAGGTAGCCGGAACGCTCGCCAGGCGTCGTCTGCGACCAGCTTGTGAAGGCTTTTTCGGCGGCATCGACGGCGGCGTCGACCTGGGAGAGCGAGGCTTCCGGAAGGTCGATCACTGTCTCGCCCGTCTTCGGGTTCAGGATGTGCTCTTCCGTCTCCGTGCCTCTTTCGAAGCGGGAACCGATCAGCATTTGGATATCCATGATGTTCTCCCTGTTATTTGCCAGCGCCGGCGATCTGGTCGCCATCGCGGGTGAGGTAATAGGCTGCCAGGATTGGCAGGAAGGTGACGAGCACCACGACCATGGCGACCACATTGGTGACAGGGCGCTGGCGCGGGCGGATGAGTTCTTCGAGCATCCAGATCGGCAAGGTCGATTGCTGGCCGCCGGTGAAGGTGGTGACGATGACCTCGTCGAAAGACAGGGCGAAGGCAAGCATGCCGCCGGCAAGAAGAGCGGTGCCGATATTCGGCAGGATGACATGACGGAAGGTCTGGAAGCCGTCGGCGCCGAGATCCATCGAGGCCTCGATCAGCGAGCCGGAGGTGCGGCGGAAACGAGCGACCGCATTGTTGTAGACGACGACCACGCAGAAGGTGGCGTGGCCGAGCACGATGGTCCAGACCGAAAACGGGATGTCGAACAGGCTGAAGGCGGAGCGCAGGGCAATGCCGGTGATGATGCCGGGAAGGGCGATCGGCAGGATGACCAGCAGCGAGATCGCCTCGCGTCCGAAGAACTTCGTCTGGCTGACGGCCGCAGCACAGAGCGTGCCGAGGACCAGCGCGATCGCCGTGGCGATGACGGCGACCTGTACGGAAAGGCTGAGCGCCGACCAGACATCCGGCCGGTTCCAGGCGACGGCAAACCACTGCAGCGTCAGCCCGGGCGGCGGCCACTGATAGCTCTTCTCTTCGGTCGTGAAGGCATAGACGAAGATCAGCAGGATCGGCAGGTGCAGAAAGAGCAATCCGACGGCTGCGGCGATCTTCAAGGTCAGTGGCGATGTCCTGTGGTCAGAGCGCATCGAAAGCCCCCATTTTCCTGGCGAGCGACAGATAAAGCGCCATGATGACGATCGGCACGACGGAGAAGGCGGCGGCGAGCGGCACATTGCCGGCCGTTCCCTGCTGGGCATAGACCGCCTGGCCGATGAAGAGCCTGGACGAGCCGATGATCTGCGGGATGATGTAATCGCCCAATGTCAGCGAGAAGGTGAAGATCGAACCGGCGACGATGCCGGGGAGCGCTAACGGCAGGAGCACGGTGCGGAAGGTCTGGCGCGGCGTGGCGCCGAGATCCGCCGAGGCCTCGATCAGGTTGCCGGGCACCCGCTCGAGGGCCGCCTGCGTCGGCAGGATCATATAGGGGAGCCAGATATAGACGAAGACGATGAAGGTGCCGAGGTAGCTGACCGACAGTGAGTTTCCGCCGATGACGGGCAGGTTCAGGATGGCATCAAGCAGCCAGGAGAGATGGAGCTTTTCGAAGATCCAGGTGAGGATGCCCTCCTTGGCGAGGATTAGTTTCCAGGCGTAGATCTTGACGAGATAGCTCGACCAGAGCGGCAGCATGACGCCGAGATAGAAGAGCGCCTTCCATTTGCCTTGCGCATAACGCGCCGCATAATAGGCGATCGGGAAGCCGATCAGGGCGGCGGCGGCGGTGACCAGCGCCGACATCACCAGGGTGCGGATGATGATGTCGAAATTCGCAGGATTCAGCAGTTGCGCATAGGTCGAGAGGGTGAATTCAGTATTCACCAGCCCGGAGAAATCGTCGATCGAGAAGAAGCTCTGCAGAAGCAGGGCGATCAATGAGCCGATATAGATGATGCCGAGCCAGAGCAGCGGCGGCGTCAGCATCAGGAAGAGCAAGAGCTTCGGGTGCCGCCAGAAGGCATCCGACAGTTGGCCGAAGAAACCGCCACGCCCCGGAAGGATCGAAGTCTTGCCGCCTGTGATGGTGAGCGCCGTCATGCCGCATCATCCATGTAGTGGATATCGGCCGGTTGCCAGGCGAGGCGGATACCGGCGCCGAGATCCGGCACTGGCGCGCCGGCCGGCAGCATGACATGCAGCCGGCTGCCCTTGAGGTCGACGCTGAGACGCGTCGCCGCGCCGAGGAAGCTTGCATTTTCGACTTTCGCCTCGACGCCATCGCTTGCCAGCCGGATCGCCTCGGGGCGGAGGCTCGCCCAGCGTTTCTCGCCGCCGAGCAAGGCCATCAGATCAGGCGCGATGACGTTCGACGAGCCGACGAAATCGGCGACGAAGCGGGTCTTCGGGCAGCGGTAGATATCCTGCGGCGTGCCTTGCTGGACGATGTTGCCATTGTTGAAGACGGCGACGCGGTCGGCCATGGACAGAGCCTCGCCCTGATCGTGGGTGACGAAGACGAAGGTGATGCCGAGCGCGCGCTGCAGGCTCTTCAATTCTTCCTGCATCTGCTCGCGCAGCTTCAGGTCGAGCGCGCCGAGCGGCTCGTCGAGCAGCAGCACCTTCGGCTTGTTGACGAGCGCGCGGGCGAGCGCCACGCGCTGCCGCTGGCCGCCGGACAACTGACCGGGGCGGCGGGCGCCGTAGCCCGGCAGCTTGACGAGTTCGAGGGCATCGCCTGCCGCCTTCATCCGCTCCGCCTTGCCGACGCCCTTGACCATCAGCCCATAGGCAACATTGTCGAGGATGTTGAGATGCGGAAAGAGCGCATAGTCCTGGAACACGGTGTTGACGTTGCGGCGATAGGGCGGAACGCCGTCTGCCGTCTCGCCGAAGATCTGGATATGGCCCGCGGTCGGCTGCTCGAAGCCGGCGATCAATCTCAGGCACGTCGTCTTGCCGGAGCCGGATGGCCCGAGCATGGCAAAGAATTCGCCCGGCGCGATCTCGAGATCGACGCCGTCGACGGCGCGAACCTGGCCGAAATGGCGTGATACCTGTTGGAAACGGACGGCGGATGTCATGAGGGCTCCGGGTCTTGAGATGCACTGAACGGGTGAGATTCTTGCAGACGCAAAAACTCCTCCCCAACCCCTCCCCAGAAGGGGGAGGGACTTAACCTTCAGCACCCTCCGGATACAACCTTACTGCTGCATACAGCAGGGACGAGGCGGCGCCGCTGAAGCCCCTCCCCCTTGTGGGGAGGGGTTGGGAAGGGGTCCTACGCTACAACAGTCCCCTCAGTGAGAACGCAAGTCACCGTCCGCCGATCACGCCGATATAATCCGACACCCAGCGATGATAGGGCACGCATTCGCCCTGCGTCGTGCATTTGGCGACAGGGGTTTTCCAGAACTTGATCTTGTCGAAGTGATCGAAGCCGTTGGTGGCGCAGCCGGTATCCCCCATCAGTTCATTGCCCTTGCAGGCCGCAGGAACGGAGGGCACGGCGCCGAACCAAGCGGCGGCGTCGCCCTGGACCTTGGCCTTCAGCGAATGTTCCATCCACATATAGGCGCAGTTTGGATGTTCGCTGTCGGCATGCAGCATGGTGGTGTCGGCCCAGCCGGTGACGCCTTCATCCGGAAAAGCGGAGGCGATCTTCTGCTTGTCGGCCTGCAGCAGGTTCACCTGGAAAGGCCAGGAGCCGGAGGCGACGACGCCTTCGTTCTTGAAGTCGTCGATCTGGATCATCGCGTCGTGCCAGTAGCGGGAGACGAGCTTGCGTTGGCCGCGCAACAGGTCGAGGGCGGCCTTGTACTGGTCCTCGTTCAGCTCGTATGGGTCCTTGATGCCGAGATCCGGCTTGTGGGCCATCAGGTAGATGGCGGCATCGGCGATGTAGATCGCGCCGTCATAGGCCTGGACGCGGCCCTTGTTGGACTTGCCGTCGGGCAGTGTCTGCTCCTCGAAGACGACGTTCCAGCTGGTCGGCGCCTTGTCCTTGAAGGCATCGGTATTGTACATCAGGACATTCGGTCCCCAGAGATAGGGCACGCCGTAATGCACGCCACCGACCGTATACCACGGTCCGTTCTGCAGGCGCTCGTCGACGGTCTTGAAGCTCGGGATCAGATCGGTGTTGATCGGCTGGACACGCTTGCCGGCGATGAGACGGAGCGAGGCGTCGCCCGATGCCGTGACAAGATCGAAGCCCCCTTCGTTCATCAGCGACACCATTTCATCCGAAGTGGCGGCGGTCTTGACGGAAACCTTGCAGCCGGTCTCCTTTTCGAAATCGGTGACCCAGTCGTAGTTCTTGTCGGTTTCGCCGCGTTCGATATAGCCGGCCCAGGCGACAATGCTGACCGCGCCTTCGCCCTTGCCCAAGGCCTTCAGCGGTTCGGCGGCGATCACCTGCGTCGCGAAGCTCAGGCAGGTGAGCGCCGCCGTGCAGGATTTCAACAGATTCGTCATCATCCGTCTCCCGGTTTGCCACTTTCTGTGGCGGTTTGTTCCCGGATGAAAAGGTGACGCGAAAAAGCCGCTTTCGCAAATTCATTTATCAGAAAGACGGTATCGGAAATTCCGATATCAGCGGATGCGGCCGGATCTTAAGGTTTCGGCGATACCGACGAAGTCGCGCGCCGCCTGCGGCAGGCTGGAGCCCTTGCGCCAGACCATGCCGACCTGGACGACCGGCAGCGAACCGGAGACGTCGCGGCTCTCGATGCGGTCGCCTTCCAGCGACCATGGACGGTACACGAGATCGGGAAGCAGGGCCACGCCAGCGCCTGTTGCAACCAGGCTGCGCACCGCCTCCACCGAACGGGTGCGGAAGGCGACATGCGGACGGGCGCCGAGTGCTGAGAGCAGCTTGCCGGTATTCTCCTCGATTTCGTCGACCGTCAGCATGATCAGCGGTTCGCGGGCGATGTCGGCGACCGAGATGATGTCAGCCGATACCAAGGGATGGCCCATCGGCAGCCATAGTCGATAGGGCGAGGTTTCCAAGATCTCCGCCTGCAGCGCCATGCGGTCGCGCAGGTTTGATATCACCATGACGGCGACATCAAGTTCGCCGCCGACCAGGAGATGTTCGAGGTAACCACCATTGTCCTCGATGGCGCTGACCTCGATGCCCGGACAGGCGCGCCGATATCGCGCCAGCAGGTCGGAGAGGACGTAGCCGGCGACGAGCGAAGTGACGCCGATGTTCAGCGTGCCGGAGAGGGCGCTTTGCTGGCCGGAAAAGCTGGTCCTTGCATCGGAGACGGAGGCCAGGATCTTCGTCGCATGACGCAGGAACTGGTGGCCGTTATGGGTGATCGTCAGGCCGCGCGGATGGCGCTCGAAGAGTTCGACGCCGAGGTCGGTTTCGAGCTCCTTTAGTGCTTCCGTCACCGAGGATTGCGAGATCGAAAGGTTCTGTGCGGCTCGCGTCACCGAACCCTGTTCGGCGACGGCGACGAAATATTGAACCTGGCGAAGCGTGAAGGCCATGGGCGTTTAGAGCATGGCGGAATAGGCCGTGGCAAGCGACCCAAAAAAGCGGACCTTTTTTGGTGTTTTCTCAAAATGGCGCAGGCTTCACACGCCCACTTAAACTTTCGGAAACGTCATTTCTTTAGCGTTCTCAACACTTGTCCTGCGTTGGAGTTTCAGATGGCGGAGCAGTTGGCGTGAAGGCCTTACTGCGCATCTTCCGGCCTTCCCGGAAATTGGCAATCATCATCGGTGGAGTCGCTCTTCTGGCGGGCGTTTCCGGCGGTGCGGCGGTCTATGTCGGCAAGGACAGGCTGATCGGTGCAACTGGTGGTGGCTACGGGCTCGAATGCAGCGACGTCAACCTGGTGACGATCCGGAAGCAGGACCACGTCTGGGTGCGCAAATACATCAAAACCGAACCGACCGACGGGATGACGCGCGTCAAGACCGCGCTTCGTGTCGCCCAGGCCGTTTATGCCGCGCAGAAGCCGGATCTGGTCCAGGTGGTGGTGCTCGACGAGAACGGCCCGACCTTGCGTGCGGATATTCGCGGCCGGGCGATCGGCGCCGATGTCGTCTATATCCCGCATCCCGACAAGACCGTTCCCGGCCTCGACGACAAGTCCTATACGGCGCGCTACTACGACGGCAAGGCCAGTGAAAACGGGCTGTTCTTCGGCGAGCGGATTGAGATGCCACTCGACGAGATCGCCATGATCAGCGCTGGTTTCAAGGACCCCGAGGATTGCGTCGACCCGGTCGCGGTTGGCTCGACGAAGAACGGGGAAAAGGGCAAGGAAAAGAAGCCGGCAGGCGGCGCACATGGCGCAGCACCGGCAGCCGAAAGCGAAGCGGCGCCTGCCGAGAACGCGGGTGCCGATGTGGTGGCGGAAGCGCCGGCCGAAGAGCCGCCGGCGGAAACTGCACCATCTCAGGCCCATTGAACGAACAGCATGAAAAAAGCGGAGCGCCGGCTACAGCGCCGCGCGTCTTTTCGGACGCGCAAAGGACGCTGTAGCACTTTGAGTTGCTGCATAATTTGTCCTTAAATCGATCCCGATTTAAGGAATTATGCAGTTGCACCCCGCTTCGATTTTTTGCTTTTCTTCCGGTCAGTCGGCTTTGCTGCGGCGGGCCGGGAAGAGGATGACGTCGCGGATCGACGGCGCGTTGGTCAGAAGCATGATGAGACGGTCGACGCCGATGCCGAGGCCACCTGCCGGTGGCATGCCCTGGTCGATGGCGTCGAGGAACTCCTCGTCCAGCTGCTTTTCCTTTTCGCCGCGGGCATGCGCCTGTTCGAGCTGCTCGACCATGCGGCGGCGCTGCTCTTCGGGATCGTTGAGCTCCGAGAAGGCGTTGCCCAGTTCCCAGGCGTTGCAATAGGTCTCGAAGCGCTCGACCAGGCGCGGCTCGCCTGGCACTTCCTTGGCGAAGGGCGAAATGTCCTTCGGGAAATGCGTGACATGCGACGGCTGGATCAGGGTGGATTCGACCTTTTCCTCGAAGATGAAGGCGAGGCATTCGCCCCAGGTCCAATCTTTCTCGACCGCAAAACCGGCAGCCTTGGCGGCAGCGCGCGCCTCTTCATCGGTCTTGATGGCGAGGAAGTCGATGCCGGTCGCTTCCTTGACGGCATCGGGCATCGGCACGCGCTTGAACGGACCCTTGAAGGACATGGTCTTGTCGCCGAAGGGGAATTCCGTCGCGCCGTGGATGGAGAGCGCCAGGTTTTCGAACAACCGCTCGACGAGGTCCATGATGTCCTCGTAATCGGCATAGGCCCAGTAACACTCCATCATGGTGAATTCGGGATTGTGCCGGGTGGAGACGCCTTCGTTGCGGAAGTTCCGGTTGATCTCGAAGACCTTGTCGGTCAGCCCCGACACCAGCGTGCGCTTGAGGAACAGTTCCGGCGCGATGCGCAGGTACATGTCGAGTTTCAGCGTGTTGTGATGGGTCTTGAACGGCTCGGCGGTGGCGCCGCCATAGACCGAATGCAGCATCGGCGTCTCGACTTCCATGAAGCCGTCATTTTCCATGAAGCGGCGGATGCCAGAGAGGATCTTCGAGCGCTGCTGGAAGCGGAGCTTCGAATCCTCGTTGGTCATGATGTCGAGATGGCGCTTGCGATAACGCAGCTCGATGTCAGAGAGACCGTGCCACTTCTCGGGCATCGGCAGCAGCGACTTCGTCAGCATGGTGATCGTCTGCGCGTTGATCGTCAGCTCGCCACGCTTGGTGCGGCGCACGATGCCGGTGACGCCGATGATGTCGCCGATGTCGATCATCGGCAGCAGGGCGCGGGCTTCCTCGCCGGTGACATCCTTGTGCGAGAAGATCTGGATCTTGCCGGAGGCGTCATGGAGATCCATGAACATGCCCGAGTTGCGCGAGGAATAGACGCGGCCGGCGACGGTGACGACATCCTGCGTCTCGGTGTCCGGCTCCAGGCTCTCGTATTTCGCGGTAAGCTCGGCATTGCCCATCGTGCGGTGAAAATGCGCCGGATAGACCTCGCCGACCTGCTCGCGCAGCAGCTTCAGCTTCTGGGCGCGCACTTCCGTCGCGTCGGAGGAAAGGGTGTTTTCGGTCTTGTTGTCAGCCATTGTCGAAATCCTCTGACTGTTCTTACTTCGAGCCGACGAGGGCGGCGACCGCCTGCGAGGCGAGCTTCAGACGCTGACGCACGACGGACCGCCCGAGGATCGCCATGGAATCGAAAAGCGGCAGGGAACGCGATGAGCCGGATACGGCGACGAAGAGCGGCGAGACCACGACCTTCAGCTTCTTGCCCATGCGGTCGGCGATCGCGCGCAGCTCCGCCTCGATCGTCTCGACGTTCCATTCCAGGATCTTTTCGAGATCCGGCTGAACGGTGTTGAGGATCTCCAGGATCTCCTCCGGCGGTGACTTGATCTTGGCGAAGTCGGAAGGCTGCAGGCCGAGATCGGACTTCAGCAGGAAGCCGGCGAGATCGGGCAGTTCGCCGAGCTTGGAAATGCGCGTCTGCGACAGGCGCAGACCTTCCTTCAGACGGTCGTTTTCCATCGCCCAGGTCAGCACACGCGCCTGGAACTCCTCTTCGGACAGCTTCTCGCGGATCCAGCGGCCATTGAGCCAATCGAGCTTTTGAATGTCAAAGATCGCACCGGCCTTGGAGAGGTTTTCCGGGTCAAACTTCTCGGAGAGCTCGTCCATCGTCAGGAGCTCTTCGCCCTCGGCGATCTGGACGAAGAACAGACCGAGGAAGTTCATCAACGCTTCGGGAATGTAGCCAAGCGCGGAATAATAGGAGATCGAGGTCGGGTTCTTGCGCTTCGACAGCTTCGACTTGTCGGCATTGCGCATCAGCGACAAGTGCATGAAGACCGGCTGGTCCCAGTCGAAATAGCGATAGAGCAGGATGTGCTTCGGCACGGAGGCCAGCCATTCTTCGCCGCGTGCGACGTGAGTGATCTTCATCAGATGGTCGTCGATGACGTTGGCCATATGATAGGTCGGCATGCCGTCGGCCTTGATGAGCACCTGCATGTCGACCGAATCCCACGGAATGGAGACATCGCCGTAGACGCCGTCCGTGAAGTCGCACGAGCCTTCGGCCGGAATCTTCATGCGGATGACGGTCGTCTCGCCGGCGGCCATGCGCGAGGTGACTTCCTCGGCCGTGAGGTTGAGGCAGAGACCATCGTACTTCGGCGGCTTGCCGGCGGCGCGCTGGGTTTCGCGCATCTGCTCCAGCCGCGCGGGTGTGCAGAAGCAGCGGAAGGCATGGCCCTTGTCCAGCAATTCCTGCCCGTAAGGCTGGTACATTTCCTTGCGGTCGGACTGGCGATAGGGGCCGTAGGGGCCGCCGATATCGGGGCCTTCCTTCCATTCCAGCCCGCACCATTTCAGCGCGTCCAACACCTTCGTCTCGAATTCCGGGGTCGAGCGCGTCGCATCGGTATCCTCGATACGCAGGATGAACTCGCCGCCGTGCTTCTTGGCGAAAAGGTAATTGAAGAGAGCGATGTAAGCGGTGCCGACATGCGGCTCGCCGGTCGGCGAGGGAGCGATGCGAACGCGGACGCCGGTAGCTGTCCCGGAAACTGTCATTGTGTGTGCCCGTCAATAATGCCGGACGGCTTTCATGGAGAAAGCGACGTTCGGCCGGAAGGATGCAGATATCTTCATCGGCAAACCGGCCGGAAAAGGGCATGCGCCCGCACTATCCACCGATCGTCCGTTCGGCTGGCCTTAGGCCATATTCAACCGGGCGCGTCAAGAAAAACCACGCCTGCAAAGGCCTGATGGTGGTGCGTGAGGGCGCGTCGGTTCCGCCGCGCCCTCGTGCCCAAGCCTCAATGCGCGGCGTCGCGTTTTCGCTTGCGGGCGTTGCGTGCGATCATGTTCAGTACCTCGACCAGCGCCGAGAAGGCCATGGCGGCATAGACGTAGCCCTTCGGCACATGGAAGCCCATGCCTTCGGCGATCAGCGTCGTGCCGATCATCAGCAGGAAGGCGAGCGCCAGCATGACGATCGTCGGGTTCCTCTCGATGAAGTTGGCAAGCGGGGTCGCGGCAACAAGCATGACGGTGACAGCGGCGACGACGGCGACCACCATGATCGGCAGATGCGGCGTCATGCCGACGGCGGTGATGATGCTGTCGACGGAGAAGACGAGGTCGAGCAACAGGATCTGGCCGATGGCCGATGCAAAGCCTGTCGTGGCCGACTTGGCGATGAAATCCTCTTCATGGTCCACGGGGTCGACGCTGTGGTGAATTTCCTTGGTGGCCTTCCAGACGAGGAACAGACCGCCGGCAATCAGGATGAGATCCTTCCAGGAGAAGCCGTGGCCGAAGGCTTCAAACAGCGGTTCGGTCAGCTGCACGATCCAGGCGATGGTGCCGAGCAGGACGAGACGCATGACGAGCGCAAGACCGATGCCGATCTTGCGGGCCTTCTCCCGGTGCTCAGGCGGCAGTTTGTTGGTGAGAATGGAAATGAAGATCAGGTTGTCGATCCCGAGAACGACTTCCATCACCACCAGCGTGATGAGCGCCACCCAGGCGGCCGGATCCTGAATGAGCGTCATGATTTCCTGCATCAGCGTATATCCCTTTCGCGTCACATGCGTGAATGACGCTCGCAATGTAATGTTGCCGGCCTGCCAAGCAAGCGCAGCAAGGGGTATACGAAACCGATGTGACTTTTATTCCCTAGAACAGAATTTAAGGCCGGGTCGGCCTTAAATTTGAATCCTGTTCTAAATTAAAGAGTTGGAGCATGACGTCGTCCGAAAACCGCTCGCACTTTTCGGCATCATGCTCTGATCGGCAACCAGATTTCGGTGACGCCCATGCCCGTATAGGGGTCGAAGCGCTCGTCATAGCGTTCGAACATGTCGGGTGTCTCGCCGTGCTCCAGGCCCGAGGTCGGCCACCATGCGCCAAAAATCCGGTTCATCGTCGCCGGAATGCCGGAGACGTGGCCGCGATGGGCAAAGACGGCGTAGCGCTGACCTGGAAGCTTGAGCGTTGCAAAATCTCCCGGCAGATCGTCGGCATCGGAGATTTCGACCGCGGCCATATAGCGGAATTTCTCCGCTTCGCCGTCGATATGCGTGCAGATGCCGTAGGCGACATTGCCTTTCTGACCGGAGATATGACCGAAATGGGCATTGAACTTCTGCCAGAGAGAGGGAATGGCGGCGTTGCCGCCATAGGGGTAAATCTCCTGCAAGCCGGCAAACAGCATCGGTTGGAGGGTTTCGAAGCGGGGCGGTTCGAGGTCGTTGAGGTGGGCAGGGTCCATTCTGATCGGCTCCAGCAAGACAAGGTTACGGGCGTGCCCCTGTCTGCGCACCGCATCCGGCGTCATGCCGAACTGGTCGCGGAAGGCACGGGTGAAGGCCTCGTGCGAGCCGTAGCCCGCGCAAAGCGCAACCTCGAGAATGGTGGATGAACCGCCGACCAGTGTGGGCACGGCGCGGCTGAGGCGCCGCCCTCTTATATAGCCGCTGATCGAGTGACCGGTGACGAGCCCGAAGACGCGCGACAGATGGTAGCGCGACAATCCGGCTGCTTCCGATATCTCTTCCAGCGATATATCGCTTTCGAAATGGCTCTCGATGAACCAGATCGCCCGTCCGACGGCGCTCATCCTCACTCTCCTACAGCGCCGCGCGTCTTTTTGAGAGGCGCAAAGGACGCTGTAACACTTTGAAGTGCTGCATAATTTTATCCTTAAATCGATTCCGATTTAAGGAATTATGCAGTGTTGCAGCTTCTTCCTTAAAGAAAAGCCGGCAGCCGGATTTGATCGCTATTGCGGGATTTTGGCCGATGAGTGCGGCGGTCTAGGGTGTGGTCAGGCGGTCTCGTGCCGGCGCACGCCATAGGCGGCCATGAAGACCCGGATGGCGCCGCGGATGACGCGCTCGATTTCGTCACGCGGCGGCGGCTCTTCCATGCTTCCAAACAGGCGGAGTTTGAAGAAACTACCGCTGGCGAGATCGAGAAACTGGCCGGCGGCGAGATCGATGTCGTCGATCTCCAGCCTGCCTTCGGCGATGTGCCGTTCCAGGAAGTCGCGCATGATGGTGCGCAGGTTTACCGGGCCCTTGAAGAAGCGTTGACAGAGCACCGGCATGCGGTCGCGAACGCCGAGAACGGTGCGCATCGCGTTGATGACCTTCTCATCGGTCATGTGGGTGACGAAGCTTATCCCGAATTCGTACAGGCCGGCTTCGGGATCGTCATGTTCGGCAAGTGCCGTGCGCACGGCCGCCACGAAGGCGGCGCGCTCGGTCTCGATCATCGCCGAAAACAGCTCTTCCTTGTTGGTGAAATAAACGTAGAGCGTTCCCTTGGAGACTCCGGCCTCGCGCGTCACGTCATTCATGCTGGCGGCGTCGAAACCCATCTTCATGAAGACGCGCTTGGCGCCGGCGAGAATCTGTTGGCGCTTGGCCGGATCTTCGCCTGCGGCAAATCGGCCTCCGGCAGCGGGAGGGCTGAATACAGCGGCGTGGTCGAGTTTCAGCGTCATGTCCTCTTAACCGTGTTTACGGTTTCGCATTTTCTTTAAAGAAATCGAACCGATTGGTTCTATACATCTTGATATGACGATAAAACAGGTTTAAGTCAACTGAACCGAACCGTTCAGTTCGATTATTTACTCCAAGATCGGTAAAGTGGTTATGTCGAGCAACCAGAAGAGCAACGTCGCGCGTATCGTCAGCGAAAACGCCGGGACCGAAGAGGTAAAGGCCGAGGTTGCGGCCGTTGCAGAAGCTCCGACGGCGGAAGCCCGCGAAGTACCTTCCGCTCCCGCGCAGTCGGCGCCGGCTTCGGTCGCCGCCGCACCTGCGGCAGCAAAGAAGCGCCGCAGCCCGGTGCTGCCGATCGTCGTGCTCGCCCTTCTCGCAGGCGGCGGCTGGTATGGTTACGAATGGTGGACGAACGGCCGCTTCATGGTGTCGACCGACGACGCCTATATCGAAGGCGATATCGCAACGATTTCGCCGAAGGTCACGGGCTACGTCGCGAAGGTGAACGTTGTCGCCAACCAGGAAGTCAAAGCGGGCGACGTGCTTGCCACGCTTGATAACGGCGACTATCAGAACGCCCTCGACTTGGCCCAGGCCCAGATCGTCACCGAACAGCTTTCGCTGCAGCGTATCGACGCGCAGATCGAAGGCGCGAATGCGAGCCTCGTGCAGGCGCAGGCGCAGAAGGTGGCACTCGAAGCGGCCGTTCGCGGTGCCGAGATCACTCAGAAGCGCCAGAGCGACCTTCAGGCGAAGTCGGTCGGCACCGCCGCCGATCTCGACAACGCCAATATCGCCCTCGACCAGGCCAAGGCCAATCTTGCCGGCGGCGACGCCAACATCACCGCTGCACAGGCCAACATCACCATCCTCCAGGCCCAGCGCAAGGAAGCGGAAGGCTCGGTCCGTTCGCTGGAAATCTCGCGCGACAAGGCCGTCCGTGACCTTTCCTTCACCGTGCTCAAGGCGCCTTATGACGGCATTGTCGGCAACCGCTCCGTCCAGGAAGGCGACCTCGTCTCTCCCGGCCAGCGCCTGATGGCACTCGTTCCGGTGCGCCAGCTCTACATCGACGCCAATTTCAAGGAAACGCAGATCCAGCATCTGGTGCCGGGTTCGAAGGTCAACGTCCAGGTCGATGCCTATAGCGATCATCCTGTTGTCGGCACCGTCGAATCGATCTCTCCGGCCTCCGGCTCGGTGTTTTCGATGCTGCCGCCTGAAAACGCCACGGGCAATTTCACCAAGGTGATCCAGCGGGTGCCAGTGCGCATCGCGCTGCCGCAGGATGCGCTCGACAGCGGGCGTCTGCGCGCGGGCCTGAGCGTCGTCGTCGACGTCGACACCCGTACGGCGCCGAGCAAGTAAGCCTTTAGAGCAAGACCTGCAAAAGTGTGCAGGCGGTTTTGCACCCGGAATTGCGTGAAAACGAAGAGATAGAGCAATTCCGTAATTCGAAGAAAAACGGAATTGGTCTGGAAAGGCGGAGGTGGTCTGATGGCCGGGAGCGCGACAGCAACAGCGGGGACGATTCCGGCAGCGCCTGCTCATGCCGACGAGCGCATGGACCCGAAGAAGCTCATCGCCTTCTTCGCGATGGTGCTCGGCATGTTCATGTCGATCCTCGACATCCAGATCGTTTCGGCCTCGCTTGCGGAGATCCAGGCTGGCCTTTCGGCCGGCAGCGACGAGATCGGCTGGGTGCAGACGTCCTATCTGATCGCGGAAGTGATCATGATCCCGTTGTCTGGCACGTTGGCGCGCATCATCTCGACGCGTTATCTCTTCGCGATCTCGGCCGCCGGCTTCACCATGGCGAGCGCGCTGGCGGCGACGGCGACGAATATCGACCAGATGATCGTCTATCGGGTCATCCAGGGCTTCATCGGCGGCGGCATGATCCCGTCGGTCTTCGCGGCCGCCTTCACCATCTTCCCGCCGTCGAAGCGTAGCATCGTCTCGCCGATCATCGGCCTGATCGCGACGCTGGCGCCGACTATCGGCCCGACGGTCGGCGGTTATCTCAGCCACGCCTTCTCCTGGCATTGGCTGTTCCTCGTCAATATCGTTCCCGGCATCATCGTCACGATCGTCACCTGGAACTTCATCGATTTCGACAAGCCGGAACTGTCGCTCTTCAAGAAGTTCGACTGGTGGGGGCTGATCTCGATGGGTGTGTTCCTCGGCGCGCTGGAATATGTGCTCGAAGAGGGCAATTCGAACGATTGGTTCAGCGACAGTTCCATCACCATCGCAGCGGTTGCCTCCGGCGTTGCAGCCATCGTCTTCTTCTATCGCGCCTTCACGGTGGATTTCCCCGTCGTCGACCTGAAGGCTTTCGCGAACCGGAATTTTTCCTTCGGCTCGGTGTTTTCTTTCGTCATGGGCATCGGCCTCTATGGCCTCACCTATATCTATCCGGTCTATCTCGGGCGCATCCGTGGATATGACTCATTGATGATCGGCGAGACGATGTTCGTCTCCGGACTTGCGATGTTCTTCACCGCGCCGATCGCCGGCCGGCTGTCGACCAAGATGGACCTGCGCCTGATGATGGTGATCGGCTTCGTCAGTTTCGCTGCCGGCACTTTCATCATGATGCATCTGACGGCGGATTGGGATTTCTACGAACTGTTCATCCCGCAGATCCTGCGTGGCTTCGGGCTGATGATGTGCATGGTGCCGATCAACAACATCGCGCTCGGCACGATGCCGCCCTCGCGCATGCGCGGCGCGTCCGGCCTGTTCAATCTGACCAGAAACCTCGGCGGCGCCGTCGGCCTTGCCGTCATCAACACCGTGCTCACCAATCGGCAGGACGTGCATTACGAGCGGCTGCGGGAGAATATGGATTGGGGCAATCCGGCGGCGATCGACCAGATGAACAACATGGCCGCGAATTTCAATACCTATGGCATGGATGGCGCCTCGGTCGCGATCAAGCAGATGGTCGGGCTTGCCACCAAGCAGGCGATCATCCTCTCCTTCAGCGACGTGTTCCTGATCCTGACCGCACTCTTCCTTGCGATGATCCTCGGTGTCGCGATGATCAAGAAACCCGCGCCGCAAGGCGGGGGAGGCGGTGGCGGCCACTGACCTCCGGCCTGCCGCCCCTTGAAAAGGCCCTCTTCGGAGGGCCTTTTTGTTTGCCGTTTTCTGGCCTCCGTGCCATCAGCCAGATAAGCGCTGGCCGGATCGGTGCGAAGCGGACGGCAATACCGGAAAACAAAGCGGAAATTGGCCTATTCGATTTTTTGATTTACGTACATCAAAAATGGCGCTAATGGTCTCGTCAGGAGGAATGATGAGGCCAACAGTTCACGATATCGCCGCTGCCGCCGGTGTCAGTCTCGCGACTGTCGACCGGGTTCTCAATCAGCGCCCCGGTGTGCGCCACGTCACGCGGGAAAAGGTCGAGACCGCGATCCGCGAGCTCGGTTATGTCAGAGACGTCGCCGCCGCCAATCTTGCCAAGGGGCGCACCTATCCGCTGGTCTTCATCCTTCCGGCCAGCGACAATTCCTTCATGTACGGGCTCAATGCCGAAATCCGGCAGGCCGCTCTCCGCTCGCCGGCCGAGCGTACCGATATCCGCACCATCGAGGTGCCGGCCTTCGATCCGGCCGCCCTCGTCTCCGTGCTCGAAGGGCTTTCCCAGGAAAAACCTTGTGGCATCGCACTGGTCGCGACCGATGCGCCTGAGGTGCGCGCCGCCGTCGACCGGCTGGTGCGCGAGCGCTTTCCCATCGTTACCCTGGTTTCCGATCTCACGGGCTCGCTGCGCCATCACTATGCCGGCGTCGACAATATCGCGGCCGGCCGTACAGCCGCCCGACTGCTCGGTCGATTTCTTGGGCGGCGAAAGGGCGAGATCGCTGTGCTCGCCGGCTCCATGCTCGTGCGCGATCATCGCGAGCGGCTGGAGGGCTTTAGCGCAGTCATGGCCGAGGAATTTCCTGATCTGGCGATCCTGCCGGTTCTCGAAGGCCGCGACGACCCCGAGGTCGCCCACATGCTCGTCGCTGACGCGCTTTCGAGGAATGCCGGGATCATCGGCGTCTACAGCCTCGGCGCCGGCAATCGCGGCCTGATCCGGGCGCTGAAGGAGAAGGCCGTCGACCGCATACTGACCGTGATTGCCCACGAGCTGACCGCCCATACGCGGGCGGCACTCATCGACAACACGATCGATGCGATCCTCAACCAGGATGCCGGCCATGAGGTGCGCAGCGCAATCCGCGTGCTGAAAGCCAAGGCGGACGGGCTTGCCGTCATCGAAGCGCAGGAGCGCATCCGCCTCGACATATTCCTGAAAGACAATCTGCCGTAACGGCAAAGGGAGAAATACCACATGTATCTGGGTCTCGATCTCGGAACCTCCGGCGTCAAGGCGATGCTGATCGACGGTGATCAGAAGATCGTCGGCTCGGCCAATGGTTCGCTCGACGTCTCGCGTCCGCATTCCGGCTGGTCGGAGCAAGAGCCGGCCCACTGGGTGCGCGCCACGGAGGAGGCTGTCGCCGGCCTCAAGGCAAAACATCCGAAGGAGTTAGCTGCGGTCAAGGGCATCGGCCTTTCCGGCCAGATGCACGGCGCAACGCTCATCGATGCCTCCGACAAGGTCCTGCGCCCCTGCATCCTCTGGAACGACACCCGGAGCTACGTCGAGGCCGCGGCACTCGATGCCGATCCGCGCTTTCGCGCGCTCACCGGCAACATCGTTTTCCCCGGCTTCACGGCGCCGAAGCTCGCCTGGGTCGCAAAACATGAGCCCGATGTCTTCGCCAAGATCGCCAAGGTGCTCTTGCCGAAGGACTACCTGCGTCTTTGGCTGACTGGCGAATATATCTCGGAAATGTCGGATTCTGCCGGCACTTCCTGGCTCGACACCGGCAAACGCGCCTGGTCCTCCGAACTGCTCGCCGCCACCAAGCTTTCCGAGGAGCAGATGCCGGCGCTTGTCGAAGGCACCGAGCAGGCCGGCAAGCTGCGGTCCGAACTGGCGGCGCAATGGGGTATATCAGGTGATGTCGTCGTCGCCGGTGGTGCCGGCGACAATGCGGCTTCGGCCTGCGGCATGGGCACGGTCAGCGATGGCGCCGCCTTTGTCTCGCTCGGCACATCAGGCGTACTTTTTGCCGCCAACGGCTCGTATCTGCCGAAGCCGGAAAGCGCCGTGCATGCCTTCTGCCACGCGCTGCCGAACACCTGGCACCAGATGGGCGTCATCCTGTCGGCGACCGATGCACTGAACTGGCATTCCGGTGTGACCGGCAGATCGGCCGCCGATCTTACCGGCGAGGTCGGCGACACGCTGAAGGCGCCCACCGGTGTCACCTTCCTGCCTTATCTCTCCGGCGAGCGCACACCGCACAATGATGCCGTCATCCGCGGCGCCTTCATCGGCCTCGAACACGAAAGCAGCCGTGTCGTTCTCACCCAGGCAGTGCTCGAAGGTGTCGCCTTCGCCATTCGCGACAATCTCGAAGCGCTGCGCTCGGCCGGCACCGGTATATCCCGGGTCACGGCGATCGGCGGTGGTTCGCGCTCGCGTTATTGGCTGGCGTCGATCGCGACCGCGCTCGGCGTTCCGGTCGACCTGCCGGCCGACGGCGATTTCGGCGCGGCCTTTGGCGCAGCCCGCCTCGGCCTGATCGCAGCAACGGGGGCAGATCCCATTGCCGTCTGCACGCCGCCGGTAACAGCCGGAACGATCGAGCCGGTGTCGGCACTGAGCGGCGCTTATGAGGATGCTTACAAGCGCTACCGCGCGCTCTACCCGGCGATCAAGTCGCTGGCGCATTGATATTTGGGCAGCCGCCGATCCGCCTGCCTGCACCCTCTCCCCAAGGGGAGGAGAGACCAGCAGCGGCGCCTCTTTCCCTCTCGCCAGCGGGGAGAGGGTAGGGTGAGGGGGCCACACGGAACAACAGACAAGAGTGAACCCAAGGAGAACCAACATGAGCACCGGATTTTTCGGCGATATCCAGAAAGTAAAATACGAAGGCCCGGACAGCACCAATCCGCTGGCCTTCCGCTACTACCAGCCGGACGAGATCGTCATGGGCAAGCGCATGGAAGACCATCTGCGCTTTGCGGTGGCCTATTGGCACACCTTCACCTGGCCGGGCGGCGACCCGTTCGGTGGCCAGACCTTCCTGCGTCCGTGGTTCGAGGACACGATGAAGGCCGCCAAGCTCAAGGCCGACGTCGCCTTCGAATTCTTCTCGCTGCTCGGCTCGCCCTACTACTGCTTCCATGACGCCGACGTGCGTCCTGAGGGCAAGAGTTTCGCCGAAAACACCAAGAACCTCAACGAGATCGTCGATTATTTCGCCGAGAAGCAGGCCGCAACCGGCACCAAGCTGCTCTGGGGCACGGCGAACCTCTTCTCCCACCGCCGCTATATGTCGGGCGCTGCGACCAATCCGGATCCCGATGTCTTCGCTTTCGCAGCTGCGACGGTAAAGACCTGCATCGATGCCACGCAGAAGCTCGGCGGCGAAAACTACGTGCTCTGGGGTGGTCGCGAAGGTTACGAGACGCTGCTCAACACCGATATCGGCCGCGAGCTCGACCAGCTCGGCCGCTTCCTCAACCTCGTGGTCGAATACAAGCACAAGATCGGCTACAAGGGCACGATCCTGATCGAGCCGAAGCCGCAGGAGCCGACCAAGCACCAGTATGATTACGACGTCGCGACCGTCTATGGCTTCCTCAAGAAGCACGGCCTTGAAAACGAGGTGAAGCTCAATATCGAGCAGGGCCACGCGATCCTTGCCGGCCACTCCTTCGAGCACGAGCTGGCGCTTGCCAATGCACTCGGCATCTTCGGCTCGATCGACATGAACCGCAACGACTACCAGTCCGGCTGGGATACCGACCAGTTCCCGAACAATGTTCCGGAAATGGCGCTCGCCTATTACCATGTTCTGGCAGGTGGCGGATTCAAGACCGGCGGCACCAACTTCGACTCGAAGCTTCGCCGTCAGTCTCTCGACCCGGCGGATCTGCTGATCGGCCATATCGGCGGCATGGATTGCTGCGCCCGCGGCCTGAAGGCCGCTGCCAAGATGATCGAGGACAAGGCTCTGTCGCAGCCGCTCGCCGATCGTTATGCCGGCTGGGAATCCGCCGAGGCGCAGAAGCTCTTCCGCGGCGAGTATTCGCTGGATGAGATCACCCACTATGTCGAAAGCCACGACGTGAACCCGCAGCCGAGATCCGGCAAGCAGGAACTGCTGGAGAACGTCGTCAACCGTTACGTTTGATGAAGCGCGCCGGCGGTCATCGACCGCCGGCGCAAGCCTCTTCGGCCCGGCGAGGGCGCAAAGCCTTCAGCCTCTATTGGTTTACCGTTTCGACCAGTTGCGGGATGGGGCTGAGACGGAGTTTCGAACCACCAGATCCGGCCGCAGCAGGATTTCCGTTTCGGTCGGCCGGCCATCGGACAGGAGTTCCAGCAGCAGAGCCATCGCCTGCTTGCCGATTGCCGTTCTCGGCTGGCGGATCGTGGTCAGCGGCGGCGATATGAAGACCGCCTGCGGCACGTCGTCGAAACCGGTCACCGAGAAATCCCGCGGAATATCGTAGCCTCGCGCGCCGAGCCCGACCATAACGCCGATCGCCGTCTGGTCGTTGACGCACATGAAGGCCGTCGGAAGCGTGTCGCGCATGAAAAGCTGTTCGACCGCATGCCGCCCGCTTTCGATCGTGCCGTCACCTTCGAGCACGATCCTGGTGTCGGGCGGGATGCCGGCGGCGTCGAGACCGGCATCGTAACCCATCCGGCGCCTGGTATAGGCAAGCCGGGTGCGCGAATCGCCGATGAAGGCGATCTTGCGATGCCCTTCGGCCAGCAGCAGGTCCACCGCTTTCCGAGCGCCCTCGGTATCGTCGACGCCCACATAGGGAATGCCGCCGTTGAAGACGGGCTCGAAAACACCGACGCTCGGCGGCAGCCGTGCGGTCATCGTCTGATGCCCGAAGGGCAGGATACCGGTGAAGAGGATCAATCCGGCCGCCTGGTTGGAATTGAAGAATTTCAGATATTCCAGACCGCGCTGGGCATCGTTCTGCGTGTGGCCGATCAGGATGCCGTAGCCGTGCGCGCGCGCTTCGTTCTCCAGCCCGACGAGAATGTTGGAGAAATTGGGATCGCCGATATCGGGCGCCACGACAAGGATCATGTTGGAGCGGCCGAGCCTCAGGCTGCGCGCCATGGCATTGGTGGTATAGCCGGTGATGGCGATCGCCTGGTTGACCTTGAGGCGCGTGGAGTTGGCGACCTTCTCCGGCATGTGGATTGCCCGGGAAACCGTCGCGATAGAGACCTCGGCGATCCGGGCGACGTCTTCGATGGTTGCGGGCGTGGAATTCGACACTGAGCTCTGCCTTGGGCTGTCTTCGCCGCGACACTACACAGACTTGTCGAGAGGTCAAAGGCAGGCTTCAACTGATCTGTGTAAATCAACGATGTAAACCTTTACACGATGTATGTAAAGGTTTACATAAGGCTTCAGAGCGGACGGGGAGCCGCTTTGGGGAGGATCAGATGACCGTGGAGATCGCCGACACCGCACCCGTGGTGCTGTCCGCCAGGCGCATATGCAAATCCTTCAGTGGAGTGCAGGTCCTCTTCAGCGTGAACTTCGATCTCCGCGCTGGCGAAATCCATGCGCTCATGGGTGAAAATGGCGCCGGCAAATCCACGCTTGTCAAGGTTTTGTCCGGTTTCGAACAGCCGAGTTCCGGTGAAATCCTGCTCGACGGCAAGCCCGTCGTCCTGCCGCCCAACGGCGCCGCCGAGGCGCTCGGCATCGTCATCATTCACCAGGAATTTAACCTTGCCGAACATCTGACCGTGACGGAGAGCCTCTTTCTCGGGCGCGAAGTCACGCGTTTCGGCATGCTCGACCGCAAATATATGCGGTCGGAGACACGCAAGGTTCTCGACGTGCTCGGTTCGCATGTCGATGAGAATGCGCTGATCAGCACGCTTTCCATCGCCGACAAGCAGATGGTCGAAATCGCCAAGGCGATCAGCCGCGATGCGCGGGTGGTGTTCATGGACGAGCCGACCGCGGTGCTGTCGCGGGAAGAGACCAATATGCTGTTCAAGCAGGTTCGCAAGCTTCGCGACCAGGGTACCAGCTTCGTCTTCGTGTCCCACAAGCTCGACGAGGTGATGGAATTGACCGACCGCGTCACGGTGCTGCGCGACGGCCAGTGGATCAAGACTTCGGCGACGTCCATTCTGGACGGGGAATCGATCGCACAGCTGATGGTTGGCCGCGAACTTTCCAGCCTCTATCCCGCCAAGGTCGAGCCTGATGTCGACGAGGAGATCGTCCTCAGCGTCGCCTCGGTGTCGACGGGGTATGTAAAGGATGCGAGCTTCGAGGTGCGCAAGGGCGAGATCATCGGTTTTTCCGGCATGATCGGCTCGGGCCGCACCGAACTGATGGAAGCGATCGCCGGATTGCGGACCCGTCTCGAGGGCGAGGTGGTCATCAAGGGGGAAACTGTTCCCTCCGGCGACGTGCATGCCGCCAATCGCTGCGGGCTCGCCTACATGACCAAGGACCGCAAGTCGAAAGGCCTGCTGCTGCGCTCCGGCATGGTGACCAATCTGACACTGCAATCGCTCGGAAGGCACGCTCGTCACGGCTATCTGAGCCCGGGCAGCGAAGCGGCCGCGATGGCAAAGGCCAAGCGCCGCTTCGATATCAGGGTTCGCGACGGTAATATCGTCGCCGGCCGGATGTCGGGGGGGAACCAGCAGAAGCTGCTGCTGGCCAAGGTCATGGAGACCGAGCCTCAGATCATCATCATCGACGAGCCGACGCGCGGCATCGATGTCGGCACCAAACAGCAGATCTATCATTTCATCTCGGCGCTCGCCCGGGACGGCCGGTCGATCATCGTCGTGTCCTCGGAGATGCCGGAGGTCATCGGCCTCTGCACGAGAGTGGCGGTGATGCGCGAAGGGCGTATCGTCGGCGTGCTCGAAGGAGACGAGATTTCCGAGCAGGAGATCATGCGTTACGCCGCCGGGCTCAAGAAGAAGGCGGCCGCCTGAAGGCTGAAGCAGGGCTTTGCCGATCAGGAGGACACATAAGATGCCCAGAAAATATGGGACGGGAGGTTGGTTTTGGAAATGAGTGTCAACGAGGAGACCAGGGAAATCCGGCGCCGATCCTGGCGGGATGTCGACCTGCGTGCGGTCGCACCCTTCGTCGCCCTTGCGCTGCTGCTGATCGTCGGAGCCCTGGTCAATCCGAATTTCATCGGCATTACCAACCTTGCCAATGTCGCGACGCGCAGCGCTTTCATCGCCATCATCGCGGTCGGTGCGACCTTCGTGATATCAGCAGGGGATCTCGACTTGTCTGTCGGCTCGATGGTGGCCTTCGTCGCCAGCCTGATGATCCTGCTGATGAATTCGGGCGCCATCGCAAACCCGGCTTTGATGCTGACGGTCGCGGTCGTCTTCACGATCGTCGCCGGCGCGCTCTGCGGTCTGGCAAACGGCCTGATCACGACGGTGGGCAGGATCGAGCCCTTCATCGCGACGCTCGGCACGATGGGTATCTATCGCGGCCTGACGACATGGCTGTCGCAGGGCGGCGCGATCACGCTTCGCTCCGCCGATATCCAGACGCTCTATCGCCCTGCTTATTTCGGCAATGTCGCCGGCATACCCGTGCCGATCGTGGTGATCCTGGCAGTGACGGCGGTTGCGGCCTTCATCCTCTATCGCACCCGCTACGGGCGCCACGTCGTCGCTGTGGGATCAAACAGCGATGTCGCCCGCTATTCAGGTATCGCGGTCAATCGCGTCAGGACGATCGCCTTCGTCATCCAGGGACTGTGCGTCGCCATCGCTGTGCTGCTCTATGTTCCCCGTCTCGGCTCGACGTCGGCGACGACGGGCATCCTGTGGGAGTTGCAGGCGATCACGGCCGTCGTCGTCGGCGGCACGGCGCTCAAGGGCGGCGCGGGCAGGGTCTGGGGCACGATCTGCGGCGCCTTCATTCTCGAACTGGTCGGCAACATCATGCTGCTTTCGAATTTCATCAGCGAATATCTGATCGGCGCCATCCAGGGTGCGATCATCATCATCGCCATGTTCGTCCAGCGCTCGCTGGTGCGCAAATCATGAATTGACCGGGCTTGCAATTGATCGGGCTTACAGGGCGTCCGGTCCCGATATGGAAAAGTCCCTGAATTATTGGGAGGAAATAGCATGCGTAAATTGATGTTGGGCCTGGCGGTTGCGGCGGTGACCTTCGCCGGCGCCGCTCACGCCCAGGACAAGAAATTCACGATCGGCGTGTCCATTCCGGCCGCCGACCACGGCTGGACGTCGGGCGTGGTGTTCCATGCCGAACGCGTTGCCAAGCTGCTGATGGCCGAACATCCCGGTCTCAACGTCATCGTCAAGACCTCGCCGGACGCCGCAAGCCAGGCCAACGCCGTGCAGGATCTCGATACGCAGGGCATCGACGCCCTCGTCATCCTGCCGTCGGATCCGGATCCGCTCGTCAACGCCATCAAGGAAGTCAAGGGCAAGGGCAAGTTCGTCGCCCTCGTCGACCGTGCGCCGAGCAACAACGACAATTCCGTGCGCGATCTCTATGTCGCCGGCAACAACCCAGCTCTCGGCGAAGTCGCCGGCAAGTACATCAAGGACACCACGCCGGATGCCGAAGTGGTCATCATCCGCGGTCTGCCGATCCCGATCGACCAGCAGCGCCAGGATGGCTTTGACAAGGGCATTGCCGGCTCGAACGTCAAGGTTCTTGACCGCCAGTACGGCAACTGGAACCGCGACGATGCCTTCAAGGTCATGCAGGACTACCTGACCAAGTACCAGAAGATCGACGTCGTATGGTGCCAGGACGACGACATGGCCGTCGGCGTTCTGCAGGCGATCGAGCAGGCCAAGCGCACTGACATCAAGTATGTCGTCGCCGGCGCCGGCTCAAAGGACATGGTCAAGAAGGTCATGGATGGCGACAAGCTGATCCCGGTCGACGTTCTCTATCCGCCGGCAATGGTCGGCACAGCGATGGAGCTGACGGCGGCGGCACTTTACGACCAGGTCCCGGTTCACGGCAGCTACATCCTCGACGCGACGCTCGTCACCAAGGACAATGCCAAGGACTTCTACTTCCCGGATTCTCCGTTCTGATCCATTCATTGGAGATGTGCGCCCATTCGAAAGGATGGGCGCATTTTTTATGCTTCAATAGAGCGGGTGGCCGAAAATGCTGCACGTACCTCTTGCCCGCCAAAGCCCATCATGATTAGCTCGCCGCCATATCGCATCTGGCTTCGCGCCAAATCACGAGCCAAGGGCGAGGAGGCGCCTTGCTCCCGTCAAATTGCGTGCTACAACACTTCAGAAACGTTTACGGTCGATATTCAGGGAGGAATCTGACATGAAGACGATCAAGGGCCCCGGCCTTTTCCTTGGCCAGTTCGCGGGCGATACTGCTCCTTTCAACTCGTGGGACGCGATCACCAAATGGGCGGCCGACATCGGTTACAAGGGCGTCCAGGTGCCGACCTGGGCCAGCCAGCTGATCGATCTGAAGAAGGCCGCCACGTCCAAGGACTATTGCGACGAATTCGCCGGCAAGGCGCGCGAAAACGGCATCGAGATCACCGAACTCTCCACGCATCTGCAAGGACAGCTCGTCGCCGTTCACCCGGCCTATGACGAAGCCTTCGACGGGTTTGCCGCACCGGAGGTGCGCGGCAATCCGAAGGCGCGTCAGGAATGGGCTGTCGAGCAGGTCAAGATGGCGCTGACGGCATCCAAAAACCTCGGGCTCAAGGCGCATGCGACCTTCTCCGGCGCGCTTGCCTGGCCCTTCATCTATCCCTGGCCGCAGCGTCCTGCCGGTCTGGTCGAGACCGCCTTCGACGAACTCGCCCGCCGCTGGACGCCGATCCTCAACCATGCGGACGAGAACGGTATTGACGTCTGCTACGAGATCCACCCGGGCGAAGACCTCCATGACGGCATCACCTTCGAGATGTTCCTGGAGCGGGTGAAGAACCATCCGCGCGCCAACATGCTCTACGATCCCTCGCACTACGTCCTGCAGTGCCTCGATTATCTCGACAACATCGACATCTACAAAGACCGCATCAAGATGTTCCACGTCAAGGATGCTGAGTTCAATCCGACCGGGCGCCAGGGCGTCTACGGTGGCTATCAGGGCTGGGTCGAACGCGCCGGCCGGTTCCGTTCGCTCGGCGACGGCCAGGTCGATTTCGGCGCGGTGTTCTCGAAGATGACGGCGAATAATTTCGACGGCTGGGCCGTGGTCGAATGGGAATGCGCGCTGAAGCATCCGGAGGACGGTGCCCGCGAAGGCGCCGAATTCGTTGCCGCCCATATCATCCGCGTCACCGAAAAAGCCTTCGACGATTTCGCCGGCAGCGGCACGGATCAGGCGGCGAACCGGCGGATGCTGGGGCTCTAAGCTTCTATTCCCTTCTCCCGAGTGGGGAGAAGATGCTCGTAAGGGCAGATGAGGGGGATGAGGAGCGATAGCCACGAATGCCTTGAGCGACAAGCGAAAGGCATATCTGTCGCCAGGCGCCCTCATCCGGCCCTCCGGGCCACCGACCGGGGTTGAGCCACGGGGCTCAACCCGTCCTTCGAACCCCCCAGGGGAGAAGGGAAGAAAAATTCAGGAGGAATCAATGGCAATCGAAGCATCATCCGAACAGACACGCGAGCCGCGCATCCGGCTCGGCATGGTGGGCGGCGGCGCGGGCGCGTTTATCGGCGCGGTGCACCGTATCGCGGCACGTATCGACGATCAGTACGATCTCATCGCCGGCGCGCTGTCGGCTTCGCCCGAAAAGGCGATCGCATCCGGCCGCGACCTCGGCCTCGATCCGTCGCGGACCTATTCCAGCTATCGCGAGATGGCGATCCGCGAGGCGAAGCTGAAGAATGGCATCGAGGCGGTGGCTATCGTCACGCCGAACCATGTTCATTACGATGCGGCCAAGGAATTTCTGAAGCGCGGCATTCATGTCATCTGCGACAAGCCGCTGACATCCAACCTTGCCGATGCGAAGAAGCTGAAGAAGATCGCCGACGAGAGCGGCGCGCTCTTCGTGCTGACACATAATTACACCGGCTATCCGATGGTCCGCCAGGCGCGGGAGATGATTGCGAATGGCGAACTCGGCGACATCCGCGTCGTCCAGGCCGAATATCCGCAGGACTGGCTGACGGAAGCAGTCGAGCAAACCGGCCAGAAACAGGCCGCCTGGCGCACCGATCCGGCGCAGTCCGGCGTCGGCGGCTCGACCGGCGATATCGGCACGCATGCCTACAATCTCGCCGCTTTCATCACTGGCCTGGAGCTCGACAGCCTTGCCGCCGATCTCGACAGTTTCGTTCCGGGCCGCCGGCTGGACGATAATGCGCATGTCATGCTGCGCTTCAAGGCGAAGGGCTCGGAGAAGCCGGCAAAGGGCATGCTCTGGTGCAGCCAGGTGGCGCCCGGCCATGAAAACGGCCTGATGGTGCGTGTCTACGGCACCAAGGGCGGGCTGGAATGGACCCAGAAGGACCCGAATTACTTGTGGTACACGCCTTTCGGCGAGCCGAAGCGGCTGATCACTCGGGGCGGCGCGGGTTCAGGCGCTGCTGCCGGCCGTGTCACGCGCGTGCCATCAGGGCATCCGGAAGGTTATCTCGAAGCCTTTGCGACGATCTATACGGAAGCCGCGCATGCGATCAACGCCCGCAAGAAGGGCAAGGCCGTCGACAAGGCGGTGGTCTATCCCACAGTCGATGACGGCGTGAAGGGTGTGGCCTTCGTCGAAGCCTGTGTCGCGTCTTCGAAGAAGAACGGCGCCTGGATCAAGGTCTGAATGTACCGATCCGCGTGGCCCAATGAAAAACGCCGAGGCGATCTCAAGTCGCCTCGGCGTTTTATTTTATTTTCGGTCAGGCAGCAGCGGTGCGGCCACGCTTCAGTAGGTTATCGACGCTCAAGGGTCCGGCGCCTGCCGCCACCAGATAAAGAAACACGAAGCAGAACAGGATCGCCGCAACGCCGCCGTTCTGGGCGGGGTATATGCCCTTCGAGGCATGCCCGATGAAATAGGCGAAGGCCATCAGGCCGGAGAGCACGAAGGCTGCGATACGGGTCTGGAATCCCACCAGGACCAGGAAGCCGAGGGTGAGTTCGAGCAGCCCGGCAATCCAGGAGAGCGAGCCCGCGGGCGGCACACTTGCCGCAGCCGGAAAATGCAGGATCTTCTGTGTTCCGTAGCTGAAAAGTACAAGTGACGAGACAATGCGCAACAGGCTCAGCAGATGAGGCTGCAGCGAATGGACCGAAGAGAGCATTGGATTCCTTTCATATTTGTGATGCCATTTCCCCGTGTAAGGATCGCGGTCTCAACGGCCAAATCACGACTGCTGACATTGCCGTTATGAGGGCAGCTCCGTGGTGGGGGAGGGGCGGCTGCAACGCCGTTGCAGCTGTTCTGTTTTTCCTCCTGCAACGTTGCAGTTTTTCTTCCGGCCAGCCTGTACTTTGCCTTCAGGCTTGGCTAAATCCGGCGCAAACGGCTCAACCTGAGAGATAGGATTTACAGATGATCGATCCGAAGAAACTCGCGGAGCGCTTTCCCGGCGACTTCACTTTCGGCGTTGCCACCGCTGCCTTCCAGATCGAAGGCGCCAGCAAAGCCGATGGCCGCAAGCCATCCATCTGGGATGCTTTCTGCAATATGCCCGGCCGCGTCCATAATCGCGATAACGGCGACGTTGCCTGCGATCACTATAACAGGCTGGAACAGGACCTCGATCTCATCAAGGAAATGGGTGTCGAAGCCTATCGGTTCTCGATTGCCTGGCCGCGCATTATCCCCGAAGGCACGGGTCCGGTGAACGAGGCCGGCCTCGATTTCTACGATCGGCTGGTCGACGGCTGCAAGGCGCGCGGCATCAAGACCTTCGCGACGCTCTACCACTGGGATCTGCCTCTGTTGCTCGCCGGCGAGGGCGGTTGGACGGCGCGCTCGACCGCCTATGCGTTTCAGCGCTATGCCAAGACGGTGATGAACCGCCTTGGCGATCGCCTCGACCGGGTCGCGACCTTCAACGAACCCTGGTGCATCGTCTGGCTCAGCCATCTCTACGGCATCCATGCTCCGGGCGAGCGCAACATGCAGGCCGCCCTTCACGCCATGCACTACATGAACCTTGCCCACGGCCTCGGCGTCGAGGTGATCCGCTCGGAAGCCCCAAATGTGCCCGTCGGGCTTGTGCTCAACGCCGCCTCGATCATTCCCGGCTCCGACAGCCCGGCCGATCTTGCCGCCGGCGAGCGTGCGCATCAGTTCCACAACGGCGCCTTCTTCGATCCCGTCTTCAAGGGCGAGTATCCGAAGGAATTCGTCGAGGCGCTCGGCGACCGCATGCCTGTCATCGAAGATGGCGACTTGAAGCTTATCAGCCAGAAACTCGACTGGTGGGGCCTGAACTACTACAAGCCCGAGCGGGTCACTGATGATGCCGAACGCAAAGGCGATTTCCCCTGGACGGTGGAAGCGCCGCCGGCAAGCGACGTCAAGACCGATATCGGCTGGGAAATCTATGCGCCGGGCCTGAAGCTCTCGGTCGAGGACCTCTACCGTCGCTACGAACTGCCGGAATGCTACATCACCGAGAACGGCGCCTGCGACAACACCGATGTCATCGACGGCGAGGTCGACGACACGATGCGCCTCGACTATGTCAGCGATCACCTCGAAATCGTTGCCGGCCTCATCAAGGACGGCTATCCCCTACGCGGCTATTTCGCCTGGAGCCTGATGGACAATTTCGAATGGGCGGAAGGCTACCGCATGCGCTTCGGTTTAGTCCATGTCGATTATGAGACCCAGGTGCGTACGGTAAAAAAGAGCGGCAAATGGTATCGCGAACTCGCGGCCAAGTTCCCGAAGGGCAATCATAAGCCGGGTTAGGGGTGCGTCCTCAGGCGGGGCACAAAAATAGCTCGTCAGAAACCTGCAACAGCCGGTTGCTTAAACGTTTTTGAACCCTTGGCTGGCAAAGTCCGACGGTCAGGGAGTCGTAATGCAGACAGCCGGAAAGTCGCAGAGCAAAGGATCGGGAGTAAGCCGTCACATCACCGTCACCGGCGTGCTTTTCTCCTTCGCGGTCATCGTCGCAGTCGTCACCATCATGGTGCTGACGGCGCTCGAACGCGTGGCTGAAAATGCCAATCTCCTCGATGACGAGCGCTCGCGCGAAACGACTATCGGCGCGTTAAAGACCTTCGAGGATCAGCTCGGCGCGACGCTTGACGATTACGCCGCCTGGGACGACGCCGCCGTCAACGTCTACGCGCCTGACGGTATGGCCTGGACGGTGAGCAATTACGGCGAGATGTCGGTCAACAGCTCACTGTTCGACATGGCGATTGTCATCGATGGTGAGAAGCAGGCGATCATGGCCTATCGCGACGGCAAGCCGATGGAGGAGCCGCTCACGGATTTCTTCGCGCCGTCGCTCTGGAGCCTGCTCGACACGGTGAAGGCGGCCGGTCCGGCCGATCGTCCTCAAGCGGTCGGTTTCGTCACCACCAAACGGGGCATTGCCGCTGTCGGCGTGGCATTGGTTCGGAAAAAGTCCGGTGCGCTTGATGTGCCCGCCGGCCAGCACCGCTACCTCGTTTTCGCCCGCCATCTCGATGACGACAGGGTGACTGCTCTCGGCCAGACCTATGTCATCGGCGGGCTGAGGCTGGCGCCGCCGAGCTTTGCGGCCGACTATCGCGTACCGATCGTCGATCCGACGGGGGCAACGCTCGGCAAGCTCGTCTGGGCCTCGCGTTCACCCGGCGATATCGCCTATGCACAGGTGCGACCGATGGTCATCCAGGCGCTCGGCCTCGTCGGATTGTTTTTCGCAGTGCTGCTGGTCATCGGCTGGCTTGCCGGCCGCCGCCTGAAGGCGGAGGAAGGCAGCGCCCGCGAGGAGGCGCTGCGCGACAGGCTGAGCGGCCTTTCCAATCGCGACGGCCTCGGTCTCGCCGTCGATCGTTTTGTCGTCGAGGCGCGCCAGACCAAGCGCAACGTGCTGCTCCTCTATCTCGACCTCGATGGCTTCAAGGAAGTCAATGACAGCTATGGCCACGGCACCGGTGACCAGTTGATCCGCGCGGTCGCGGCCGGGCTCGACGTGCTCATTCCGCAAGGTGCGGTTCTTGCCCGTATTGGCGGCGATGAATTTGCGATCGCCTTTCTCTCCGACAGCGAGAATGCCGCTGCCCTGCAGCTTGCCGAGCAGATCCTCGATTTTCTCGTCGAGCCATTGGAGATCGGTCGCCGTGTCGTCGTGGTTGGGGCAAGCATTGGTATCGCCATGTCGCCTTTCGGGGCGATCGGGCGTGAGGAGCTGGTGCGCCGTTCCGACCTTGCCATGTACAAGGCGAAGGAGGCCGGCCGCGCGCGCATGACGCTCTACGACCCGTCGATGGACGCCGATCGAGAGCAGCGCAATGCGCTGGAGCTCGATCTCCGGATCGCCATCGAAAGCGGCGACCTGACGCTTGCCTACCAGCCGCTGATCGATGCGGCGACGCATGCCATGACCGGCGTCGAGGCGCTGGTGCGCTGGAACCGTCCGGGCCATGGCCCTGTTTCGCCCGAGCTGTTCATCCCGATCGCCGAGACCAGCGGCCTCATCGAATCACTTGGTCTGTTCGTGCTGCGCAAAGCCTGTGAGACAGCCAAGCAATGGCCGGACCTCAACGTCTCGGTCAACGTCTCGCCCGGCCAGTTCCGCAATCCCGCCTTTACCGACTATGTGCGCTACGTGCTGAAGCAGACGGAGATCGAGGCCGGTCGTATCACGCTCGAGATCACCGAAGGCTACATGATCCAGAATCCGCAGCGCACCCGCCAGTCGATCGAACGGTTGAAGGGGCTGGGGGTTAAGGTGGCGCTCGACGATTTTGGCTCCGGCTTCTCCTCGATCGGTTATCTCAGGCAGTTCGGCTTCGACCGCATCAAGATCGACCGCTCGCTGGTCATGGGTGTCAACGAGGACAAACGCCAGCGCGAGATGTTGCAGGCGACGGTAGCGCTTGCCCGCTCGCTCGACATTCCGGTGACGGCCGAAGGCATCGAGACCGAGGAGCAGGCGATAGCCATGCGCCTGTTCGGCTGCGACTGCCTGCAGGGCTATTGGTTCGGAAAGCCTGTGACATCAGACCTTATCACCGAGATGCTGAACGAGCGGCGTGCAGCGGAGCCGGAAGCTCGGCGCCGCATCGGCGCTGTCTGACCGGTGGCCTGATCCTCAGACAGCAAGGCTGTTCCAACCGGAATCCCGGCTTAGCTGCCGAAATGTCGCTGGCCGCGCTTTTTCGCGAGGGCGATCTGGTGCTGCCGCTGACGGTAACGCAGCCGGTCTTCCTCCGTGCGCTTATGATAGCAGTGGCTGCAGGAAACGCCTTCCTCGTAGAGCGGCGAGGTGATTTCCTCGGCGGTGATCGGGTTGCGGCAGGCGTGGCACAGCCTGTGTTCGCCTTCCTTCAGACCGTGCTCGACGGAGACGCGCTCGTCGAAGACGAAGCAAGCGCCATCCCAGAGGCTTTCCTCTTGCGGCACTTCCTCCAGATATTTCAGGATGCCGCCCTTCAGATGATAGACCTCGTCGAAGCCCTCAGCCTTCATGAAAGCGGTGGCCTTCTCGCAACGTATGCCGCCGGTGCAGTACATGGCGACCTTCGGCTTGTTGTGCAGGCCGGGATTGTTGCGCACCCAATCGGGAAATTCACGGAAGGTCTTGGTCTTCGGGTCGAGCGCGCCGCGAAAAGTGCCGATTGCCGTCTCGTAGTCGTTGCGGGTGTCGATGACGATCGTATCGGGATCGGAGATCAGCGCATTCCAGTCCTTGGCCGCCACATAGGTTCCGACCACTTTGTTGGGGTCGATGTCCTCGACGCCCATGGTGACGATTTCCTTCTTCAGCTTCACCTTCATGCGCAGGAAGGGCATTTTCGAGGCGCGGCTTTCCTTGTGCTCTAGGCCCGAAAATTCCGGCTGGGCGCGCAGGAAGGCGAGCGCGGCTTGAATGCCGGCATCCGGGCCTGCGATCGTGCCGTTAATGCCTTCATGCGCCAGAAGCAGCGTTCCCCTGACGCCATTCTCCTCGCAAAGCGTCTGCAGCGGTGCCTGCAGGCTGGCAAAGCGCGGCACGGAAACGAAATGGTAAAGTGCGGCCACGAGGAACGGGCTGGTGTGTGTCAGGCTGTCGGTCATGGGCCCGGAAATACAGAAAATCAGCGGGCGGCGCAATTGCCTTCGCCGGTGGCGGCCTTGACAGGTAATCGATTATCCCTGCGCCTGCCATTCGGAAAACGGCTGCACGCCGAAGCTCCGGTCGGGGTGGGCGTCGAGAACGCTGATGAACTCGATTGAGTGCCCGTCCGGATCCTTGAAATAGATCGACAGCGCCGGCATCCAGCCGAGAACCACCGGCTCCGTTACCGGTTCACCGGTAAAGCCGAGAGGTTCCACGCCCTTTGCCCTGAGAATGTCAGGCGCCTGCAGCACGCCATCGGCGGTCATGCGGAAGGCGATGTGCAGCCGCATCTTCAGCGGCCCGGTTCCGGTTTCCCAAAGGCCGAGCATACCGGTCTTCCTGTCGTCCACCCAGAGGAAAGTGACTTTGCGCTCCTCGAACGACGCTGCGAGTTCGAGCCCGACGACATCGCGGTAGAATTCCGTGGAGGTCTTGAGATCGGCAACGGTCAGATGTGTTTCGTAGAGCCCGAGTACCTTCGGCATCGCGGCATTTTCGGCGGTCATTTTTTCCTCGCGGATCAGGTCTCTGCTTGTTTGACCACCGCAAGCTAGGACCTCAAGATTGGTTGAGGTCAACAGGGTTCTTTGTGATATTGCAGGAAATGCAGAGCAACGCGCAGGCACTTCCGGTTTCGCTGTCTCTCAACTCCCGGCCAACAGCCAGAGAAGCTCGATGCGCTGGGCTTCCTCGTCGGCATCATCGGCGAAGACGGCTTCGGCTTTGATCAGCGCTTGCCGCCGGTCTTCCTGCTGGCGGAAGATGATGATGTCGAGCAGATGCGTCAGGTCGTCATTGCGAGTGAAGAGCTGCGGTTCTGCCTCTACCAGTTCGGAGAGTACGGTGAGATCATGGATGTGGCCGAGATCCTCGACGAGTTCGCTGGCCGCATCGCGCTTAGCCTTCATCGCGCCCGGCCAGATGTCGCGCAAAAGAGCATGGTAGAGCCGATAGTCGTAGGTGCGTTTGCGCAGATCGTGGAAATCGTCGGCCGATGCCTCGCCGTGACAGGCTGTAAGCGCGGTCTTGGCCTTCCGCGCGATGCGGCGCCAGCTCTTCGCCAGCATGCGTGCATTTTTGCGGTGGCCGCCATCAAAGGAGACGGCGTCTAAGGCGGCGATCGCCTCCTTCAGAACGTCGGAGGTTTCCGCGAGCCGCTGTTCCAGGCCGCTTTCGGCTTCCGCCATCCAATCACGGCGGCCTTCGAGGATGGTGACGATGCGGCCGAGCGCCTCGCTCTCCTCGTTCCCGCGGGCTGCATGCTGCAGATATTGGGCGGTGCCGATGAGGGCGGTAGCGTCGCGGATCGCCGAAAGCGAGTGTGCGGCATCGCGCAGCCTCGCATTTTCTTGGGCTTGGAAATCCGGAATTTCGCGGGCCACGAGGCGGTAGAGCGAGCGTAGTCGCTTCAGGTTCTTGCGGAAGGAATGGATCGCCTCATGCGCGCCGTCCGGGCGCTTCCTGAGGACAGTGATGGCGTGTTCCAGCTGCTTGGTGGCGACGCTACGGAACGCTTCGGTGAAATCGGCGTCAGGCCGAATGCGATAGGCCATGCCTGTCGTGCCCGTATTCTGTGGCAAGGGCCTGGTTGGAATAGCGGAAGTCCCCGGTTACTTCGCGGCCGAGCCAAGCGGGCAGGGCCGGATCGTCGGTTTCCGCCGTCATCTCCACCTCGGCGATCACCAGTCCGCGATGCTCGCCGGTAAAGACGTCGACTTCCCAGACGAAACCCTCATGCGGAACGCGGTAGCGCGTCTTCTCGATGACGACGCCGATCGCGTTCAGCAGCAACTCTTCGGCATCGGCGATTGGGATATCGTATTCGAATTCGTCACGAGTGATGGTGCTGCGGCCGATCTTGATCGTCAATCTCGCCTTCCTGCCGTCGAGGATGCGCACCCGCACGGAACGGTCGTCCATCGAGGCGATGTAACCCTGCCTGAGGACAGACTTCGTCTCGACGGCGGAACGCCATCCATCGCTGCGTACAAGAAACTTCCGCTCGATTTCTTTCGCCATGCCGGTGAACCTTTTGTGACGATTGCGGCACGGTAGCCCACTTTCCAGGCATTTCATACCCTTCTTGTGATGCGGTCCGGTTTTATCTCGACAAGGTTCCGCGGGGGCGTTATTCGGGATGCAAATTCAATCGTTTCAAGGAAGTCGCACGACCATGGGCGAGAAAACAGAGAAGCTCCTTTCCATCCTGAAACTCCAGCCGGTCGTTCCGGTATTGATCGTCGACGATGCGAAGTCAGCGGTGCCGCTCGCCCGCGCGCTCGTCGCGGGCGGGCTGAAGGCGATCGAGATCACCATGCGCACGCCGGCGGCACTCGAAGCCGTGCGCGCCGTCGCTGCCGAGGTCGAGGGCGCCGAAGTCGGCGCCGGGACGATCCTGAATGTCGCCCATTGGGAAGCCGCCGTCGCCGCCGGTTCGAAGTTCATCGTCAGCCCCGGCACGACGCAAGAGCTGCTCGATGCCGCCGCCGATTCCGACGTGCCGCTGCTTCCGGGGGCCGCGACCGCCAGCGAAGTCATGGCGCTGCGGGAAGAAGGCTACCAGGTATTGAAGTTCTTCCCGGCGGAGCAGGCCGGTGGCGCCGCTTATCTCCAGGCGCTGTCCTCGCCGCTTGCAGGCACGTTGTTCTGCCCGACCGGCGGCATTTCGCTGAAGAACGCCCATGATTATCTCTCGCTGCCGAACGTCATCTGCGTCGGCGGCTCCTGGGTGGCGCCGAAGGAACTGGTTGCAGCTGGCGACTGGGCTGGCATTACCAAGCTCGCGGCAGAGGCGGCAGCGCTGAAGGCCTGAGTTTTGGCAGGGGGCGGGCGAACCTCACGGCTCAATCCCGCTCCCCCTATTTGTATTTCAGCCGTCGCAAACCTATGTTCTCCTCCAGTTTCAAACAGGGAGACGACGAGGAATGTTCGACGCAAAGAAGCTTCTGGACCAGTTCTTGGGTTCACAGATGCCGGGTCTTGGCGGTTCCGTCCGCGACAGGGCCGGCGACGCCGTGCAGACGGCAAAGAACAATCCGCTGGCGACTGGCGCCATTGCCGCCGTACTTCTCGGCACCAAGACCGGCCGCGGTATTGCCGGCAATGCACTGGCGATCGGCGGTCTTGCCGCCATTGCCGGTCTCGGCTACCAGGCCTACAAGAATTACCAGGCGGGGCAGGCGCCGGCAGCCCCCTCGGATGCGCCGTCGGCAAACAACCCGGTTCTCCTGCCGCCGCCTGCCGAGTCCGGTTTCGGGCCGGCGTCGCCTGCCGGCAGCAACGAATTCGTGCTGGTGCTGATCCGGGCGATGATCGCCGCCGCCAAGGCCGACGGCCATATCGACGATGCCGAACGCGCCCTCATCATGGACAAGGTCAAGGCCGCGGACGTCAGCGGCGAGGCTGCGGCCTTCATCGAGCAGGAACTCGCTTCGCCGACGGATATCGATGCGCTCGTTGCTGCCGCGACGACGGAAGAACAGCGTGTCGAGCTTTACACCGCCTCGCGGCTCACCATCGACCCGGATTCGCGCGCCGAGCGCGGTTATCTCGATCTGCTTGCCGGCCGCCTCGGACTTGCTGACCAGCTGGTCGACCATATCGAGGCAACGGTGTCCTCCGCCAAGGTGACCTTGTCACAGTGACATCTAAAGCATGTCGCGCAAAAGTGTGCAGCGGTTTTGCGACAACGACATGCGTTGAAATAAGGGCCTAAAGCGCAACGCGCTTTAGGCCGGTTGCCTTTGTCGGGCGGCTGGCCTATCCACTCTTCCGAAAAGGGGAGTGGACATGCGCGATCTTGCAAATTTCAAGGGCTGCCCGGCGCCGAAGCCGGTCACGCTGAAGGGCCATTTCGTCACCGTCGAGCCTTATCGGCGCGCCGAACATCTTGAGGCGCTGTGGGATGGGCTTGGCGGCATGGGCATCAATCCGCTGCTTCTCTATTTCGCGCAGGACGACTTCTCCGGTATCGACGATTTCGCCAGCTGGCTGGAAACCGTCAACACCAAGTCCGGCTGGATCACCCATATCTTCCGCGACAATGCCACCGGCAAGATTGTGGGCATGGCGAATTACATGCGCGCCGACCCGGCAAACGGCGTCGTCGAGATCGGCGGGGTGGCACATGGGCCTGAGATGAAGCGGTCGCCGCTTTCGACCGAGGCGCATTATCTGATGGCCAAGCATGTCTTCGAGGATCTCGGCTACCGCCGCTACGAATGGAAATGCGACAATAAGAATGAGGCGAGCAAGACGACGGCCGCCCGTTACGGCTTCAGCTTCGAAGGCGTCTTCCGCCAGCACATGATCTCCAAGCATCGCAACCGCGACACCGCATGGTTCTCGATGATCGACAGTGAATGGCCGCTGATCAACGATGCCTTCGAAGCCTGGCTTTCGCCTGAGAATTTCGATGCCGAGGGCAACCAGATCCGCCGCCTGCAGGACATCCGCGCCGATCTTGAAAAGGAAAGGCTGGTATGAGCCCGGAAAGCCGCTCGCAGGCGACCGCCGCTGGCATCATCCTGCTTGGCGCCGCCCTCGTCATCTATTTCCTGCCGACCATCGTGCTGTGGATCGGCAATTTCTCGCCGACGCTGGCGATCGTCGTCGGCATCTGCCTGATCATGGCGTTTTTCGCAGTTTTCTGGCTGCGGGCGCGCTACCAGCGCAGCCGGGGGAAATAAGTCTACAGCATTGCGCAATTCCGGACGCAAAACCGCTGCGCAGTTTTGCTGGAATTGCTCTAGCCCTGCAGCGAGGCCCCGAGCAGCAGGGCGCCCATCAGCATGACGAGCACGGCGCCGAGGATTTCGATGGCGTTGCCGATCCAGATCGAGGCGGTCGAGCCGCGTCCGGAGAGGCGGACGGCCGCACTCTTGGCGGTGACGGCAAGTGTGGCAAGCAGGGAAACGGTGATCGCCGTGCCGAGCGACATGGCGGCGACCGAAAGCACGCCGCCGAGATAGAGCCCGTTGAGCAGCGAGAAGGTCATGACCAGCAATGCGCCGGAGCAGGGGCGCAGACCGACGGCCACGATCGCCGACCAGGCCTCGCGGGCGCTGAACCTGTCGCCGGCGAGCAGGGACGGATCAGGCACATGGGCATTGCCGCAGGTCTCACAGACCATGCCGGGAACGAAGGTGTGGCCGGCTTCCACAGCCTGCGCCTTGCCGTTGAAGGCATAGGCCTGGCGTTCGGCGGCATTGTCCTTCCAGTCGAGCATCATGCTGACCGGACCGGCCGGCGTCGCCATCAGCCGGCGGCGCGGCATGTTGCCCACCAGCGACCGCAGTTTGCGGAACAGCAGCCAGCCGCCGAAGAGGATGACCATGACGAAGCTTGAGATCTCCATCGCGTGGGTCGCCGCCGTCAACGTAATGCCGGTGCCGCGCAGCACCAGCCAGGCGCCTCCGACCAGCGCCACCGCCATCACGCCCTGGACGAAGGCCGAAATGAAGGAAATCACCACGCCGCGCTTCAGCTCCACCTCGTTGGCGATCATGTAGGAGGAGATGACCGCCTTGCCGTGGCCCGGGCCGGCGGCATGGAAGACGCCATAGGCGAAAGAGAGGCCGATCAGCGATGCCAGCTGCCAGGGGTCTTGGCGCATCGCCTTCAAGGCACCGGTCAGCGCCCGGTAGAAGGCTTGCTGCTCGTAATTGACGTAGAGAAATAGTGGCGCAAACGGCCCGCCAGTCGGCTGGAAACTCGGCTCCGCCGTGCCGATGCCAAGCGGCGATTGCGCATGAGCGAGGCTTGCAGCCGTTACCAGCGCAAGGGTCGCAGCGGAAAGGATGAGGGGCAGGCGTTTCGTCAGCATGTGACCTCCAGCCGGGTGGCGAAGAGTTTGGACATGTTGGTGCCGGTGGGATCGTTGAAGAAGGCGTCCGTCAGCGACTGTTTGTTTTGCGAGATCACCTCGTCGGCATCCGGCCGCACCACCTGATGTTTGCAGGCCTTGAAGCCGTCTCCGACGATCGCAAGCTCGTTGTCTGTCGGAAAATCGATCGAGGTGTAGAGCGTCGGATCGTAGACGCCGAAAGTGAGCCTGCCCTTCAGCGGCATCTTTTCCACCGGCTTTACCGCGAAGAACATCAGCAGTTGGCCATCCTTGTAGTCGACATGGATGATGTCGGGCTTCTGGACGGTGATGTTTTTCCCGTTGATCGTCAGGTTCATGTAGTAGTCGTAATCAGCAAGCGACTTCTTGACCGTGTTGCCGACGTCGGTCAGCTCGTTCGGCTCCAGCTTCAGGTCGGTGTTCTTGTCGAAATCCATGACCACGGAGGACGAAAAGACCTCGTCGAAGCGCCAGACGTTGCGCAGTTCCTCGACACTGCCGTCCTTGCCGGCCACGACTTCGAGACGCGCCTCCACGAAGATGTGCGGATGAGAAAAGGCGGCGGTCGGCGCCAGCGAAAGAAGCGCGGCGATCAGTATCTTCGAATGTCTCATCTATCTCGCTGCCCTGTTCGCTGCCCCTGACTTCTTGCCAGAAATTGGGACGGAATTGGGACCGGGCTCGGCATCGGTTTCGCGGGGCCGGATGTTGATGCAGGGCGGAATGTCGCATCGCTTCGCAAGGGCACTGCGCTAAAGCATGTCGCGATCTTTCAGATTCGCTTGCCACGCTTTGCATCGTTGGTTCTTCGCATGCCTTTAGCGCAAAACCGCTGCACACTTTTGCGCGACATGCTCTACGGATGCTTCTTGAACCAGTTGTGCAGGTAGTCGACGAAGATCCTTACCTTGGCCGGCAGGTAGCGCCGGTGTGGATAGACGGCATAAATGCCGCGGTCGGTCGGGATGTAATCGTTGAACAGCGTGACCAGTTCGCCGCTCTCGATCGGCTTGCGGGCGATGAAATCCGGGATGAAGGCTATGCCGATGCCGGCGAGTGCTGCGCGTAATGTTGCATGCGGACTGTTGACCTCTATCGGTCCGGATACGGCGACGGCGAATGAGGTGTTGTCGGGATTGTGGAAGCGGATGCTCGCCTGGGTGCGCGCGTTGGTGTCGACGATGAAGGGGACGTTGGAAAGGTCCGTCGGATGCTCGAGGTTGGGATGACGCTCGAGAAACTCGGGGGTGGCGCAGATATGGATGCGGAAATCCGAGATCTTGCGGGCGATCATGCCGGAATCTTCGAGCTTGGTGATGCGGATCGCCACGTCGAAGCTTTCCTCGATCAGATCGACGAACCGGTCATCGGCGGCGATCTCCAGTGAAAGATCCGGGTTCTCCTTGGCGAAATCGATCAGCGACTGGCCGACATCGGCATCAACGAAGGTGCGCGGCACGGAAATGCGTAGCCGTCCTTTGAGCTGTGCATTGTTCTCACGCACGAGATCGGCGAGGTTGTCGATCTCCTTTAAGATATCGGAGGCGGTGCGGTAATAGGTATGGCCGGCTTCGGTCATGGAGAATTGCCGGGTGGTGCGGTTGAGCAGCAGGGCGCCGAGCTCATCTTCCAGTTCGCGCACATATTTGGAGAGCAGCGCCTTTGAGCGGCCGGTGCGTCTTGCCGCGGCGGAGAAGCCTTCGGCCTCGACGACATCGATGAAGGCACGTATGCGGGTCAAGGTATCCATGGCACCCCTCAGGCTGTTTCGGAATGTTGAACAAATTGGCTCGTCTTGTTCAATTATTTTTTTAGCCCGAGATCAAAAAATCGCTTGATTATGAAGGCGAATATTCTTATTTCCCACTCAGCCCAAAGTCGCACGTGCCCATGGGTGTCCGCCGAACCCTCGAATTGGTGAGGAAATCGGTAAGGTACCTGGAATTAACCCCTCCAGTCGCTATTCCGGCCAACCGGAAAATGCGAGGACGCCTGAAGCAACGACGGTGCGGGCCTTTTTGTTCTCTCCCTGCTTTCCATCAGCGGGGGTTACTGAAGAGGCACACCATCATTGCCGGAAGTGCGGTTGGGACTCTCCCTCCAATCCATGGCAGACAAAGCCGAACTTACACCGCACCGCGGCGTTGGTTCACCATCCGCGCATCGAGCGCTTGCTATGGTTCCGGGGTCTCCACCGGCTGGTTCCAATGCGAGCTATCGTATGCCCTTTGTCCTCCGGTTCATGCCGGAGCTCTGGAATTGGAAGAGGGAATCGATATGACCACCCAGCGCATCCGCGACTTTCTCGCAACCCGACGTCCCGATGGTCCCTGCCTCGTGGTTGACCTCGACGTCGTTCGCGACAATTTCCACGCCTTCCGTCACGCTATGCCGGACAGCGCCATCTATTACGCCGTCAAGGCCAACCCGGCTCCGGAAGTGCTGAAGCTGCTCGCAGGCCTCGGCTCCAATTTCGATTGCGCATCCGTTGCCGAAATCGAAATGGCGCTTGAAGCCGGTGCGACCGCCGCCCGTATCTCCTACGGCAACACGATCAAGAAGGAACGTGACGTTGCCCGCGCGCATGCGCTCGGCGTCAGCCTCTTTGCGGTCGACAGCCACGAGGAAGTCGAGAAGATCTCGCGCGCCGCTCCCGGCGCCCGTGTCTTCTGCCGCGTGCTCACCGATGGTGAAGGCGCTGAATGGCCGCTGTCGCGCAAGTTCGGCTGCGTCCCGCAGATGGCTGTCGACGTTCTCGTCTACGCCCATCAGCTTGGCCTGCAGTCCTATGGCGTCTCGTTCCATGTCGGTTCGCAGATGACCAAGGTCGATGCCTGGGATTCGGCACTCGCCGATGCCAAGCGCGTCTTTGTATCGCTTGCCAAGCAGGGCATCCACCTGCAGATGGTCAACATGGGCGGCGGCTTCCCGACCAAGTACCTGCGTGACGTTCCGTCCGCAGAAGCTTACGGCAAGTCGATCTACCAGGCGCTGCGCACGCATTTCGGCAACCAGATCCCGCAGACGATCATCGAGCCGGGCCGCGGCATGGTCGGCAATGCCGGTGTGATCAAGGCGGAAGTCGTGCTGATTTCGAAGAAGTCGGACAATGACGATGCCCGTTGGGTATTCCTCGACATCGGCAAATTCGGCGGTCTCGCCGAGACGATGGACGAAGCCATCCGCTATCCGATCCGCACGGATCACGACGGCGACGAGATGGAGCCCTGCGTCATCGCCGGCCCGACCTGCGATTCGGCCGACGTGCTCTACGAGAAGAACCTCTATCCGCTGCCGATCTCCCTTTCGATCGGCGACGAGGTCCTGATCGAAGGCACCGGCGCCTATACGACGACCTATTCGGCGGTCGCTTTCAACGGTTTCGACCCGCTGAAGGCCTACATCATCTAAGGTCGTTTCCGTCGGCCCCGTAACCAATCGGGGCGGCAACTTCACAATTTTCTTTCATCGCCGCTGATAACGGTATTGGGTACGGGAGGCCAAGATGGCCGCTGTTCTTGATTCTGTCCGCGCATTCTTTGCGCCTACCACTTTCGCCATCGACGCCGAAAATCCCTCGGATGTCGTTGCTCGCGAAAACCTGCTCGACCGCGTCATGGGCCCGGATCGCCGCAAAAAGTCGTCGGAGAAGATCCGCCGCAACCGCGTTCCGGCCGAGGGCCTTGCGCTGGTGGCGCGCGATCGCGACGGCCATGTCATTGGCTCGGTGCGCCTCTGGAACATCGAGGCCGGCGTCAATGACGAAGGCACGCCGATCAATGCGCTGCTGCTTGGACCGCTCGCCGTTGCGCCCCATCACGGCGGCAAGGGCATCGGCTCGGCGCTGATGCGCGCAGCGATCCTCGAAGCGAAGAAGCGCGGGCATGGCGCCGTCCTGCTCGTCGGCGATGCTGCCTATTACGAGCGTTTCGGCTTCTTTGCCGAGAGGGCTCGCCATCTTGTCATGCCGGGTCCGTTCGAACGTTCGCGCTTTCTTGCGCTCGAACTCACGGAAGGCTGGCTTGACGGCGCGGCCGGCATGATCGTCCCTTCGGGACGCATGCTAGCCAGCGCGCCGGTTCGCCGCGCAGCTTGAGCTGTGCCGATCGGCCGGTCGGGGTTGGGAATCTTTCCCTCCTGGCCGGCAATGTCCGCGCCGCTTGACCATGGAGGCAGGCGGGCCTGTCGTGGGTGCGGCGCGGATTGTCTTTTGACGGGTGCGCGGCTGTGGTCAGCTGGGTAAGCGTCGCACGCGAAAACACAATCGCGTGAAAAGTGGCGCCGGCACGCGAACAAATCGCTGCGATATCCTATCTTGCTCCGCATGATCCGCCTTCTCTCCCTTCTGCTTCTTTTCTGCCTGCCGCTTGCCGCAACGAGGCCGGCGGCTGCCCAGAGCACTGCTTCCGGCGTCAGCGGGCTTGGTCCGCGTCTCGACCACGCGGCGAGCGACCCCGCGATGAGGCCTCTCAAGACGGTGATCGTCGCTCGCGACGGACGAGTGCTCGGCGAACGCGGGTTCCATGGTCATTCGCCCTCGGAATCGACCAATATCAAATCCGCTTCGAAATCGATCATCTCGGCGTTGGTCGGTATCGCCATCGATAAAGGCCTGCTGAAGGGGCCGGATCAGAAGATCGCGCCGATCCTGAAGGCCGATCTCCCGGTAACGCCAGACCCGCGCATCAACGACATCACCATCGGCAATCTCCTCTCCATGCAGGCTGGGCTCGATCGCATGTCGGGGCCGAACTATGGCCGCTGGGTCTCTTCGCGCAACTGGGTGCGCTTTGCGCTCTCGCAGCCTTTCATCGATCAACCCGGTGGCGAGATGCTCTATTCCACCGCATCCACCCATCTGCTGTCGGCCATTCTCACCAAGGTCGGGGGGCAGTCGACGCTGGCGCTGGCGCACGAATGGCTGGGTCCTGTCGAAGGCTTCCGCATTGGCGCATGGGAACGCGATCCGCAGGGCATCTATCTCGGCGGCAACCAGATGGCGATGAGCGCCCGGTCGCTGCTTGCCTTCGGCGAACTCTACCGCAACGGCGGCAAGACCGCCGACGGCCGCCAGATCGTCCCTGCCGACTGGATCTCGCAATCGTGGCAGCAGCGCACAAACTCGCGCTTCTCGGGCGATGAATATGGCTATGGCTGGTTCACGCGGCAGATCGGCGGCGAGCAGGTGCATTTCGCCTGGGGTTATGGCGGGCAGATGCTCTATATCGTGCCGTCGCTCGATCTCACCGTCGTCATGACCTCGGAAGAGAGCGGTCCATCTGCCCGAAACGGCTACAGGGACTTGCTGCACGATCTGTTGGCGGACATTATCGGCGCGGTGCGGGCTGCCTGACGACGGTGCCGCGCGTCTCTGCAGACGCGCAAAGGACGCTGTAACGCTTGAATTGCTGCATTATGCCGCAGGAAAACCTCGCGATCGTTAAATTCTTAGCGAAGCGCCCAATCAAACCGCAAAACGCTTCCTGTAAATTCTGCAAGAATTTCGGGAAAGCGCCATGCTGCTGGATCTCAGGACAATCTATTTCATTGTTGCCGTGAGTTGTTTCGTGCTGGGCATCCTCCAGCTTGCTGCCTACGCGACCGGCCGCTTCGAGAGGTGGCCGCTTTGGTGGGGTTTGAGCAACCTTCTTGTCGGCGTCGGGTCCTTCCTCGTCGCGTTGCGCAATCTCGTTCCCTACTCCGTCTCGATCGACGGCGGCAATATCGTCACCATCGCCGGCTACATGCTGATGTTCTTTGCCGTGCGGGTGTTTTCGGGGCGGGCGCTCGACCAACGCACTTTCTGGCTTGCCATCTTGCTCGTCAGCGTTCCTGTCGTCCTCATCGTCAGCGATCCATCGGCAGTCTCGGCGAGGCTCCTCTACGTCTCCGTCATCTGCTGCCTCTGCGATCTTGCCGTCGCAAGGGAGGCAATCAGCATTGTCCGGCGCGAAAAGCTGTATTCGGCAGCCCTGCTTGTCGGCCTCTATATTTGCACTGCGGCGATCTTTGCGGTTCGCAGCATTCTCGCGGCGACCGGTGAGATCGGTGGGCCGGATCCTTTCGGCGGTAGTACAATTCACAGCTGGATGGCGGTATCGGCGGTCGCGTTCATCATGCTTCGCAGCATGGCGATGGTGCTGATGGCTGCCGAGCGCAGCCGAAATCAGCTGACGGAACTCGCTCACCATGATCCGCTGACCGGCGCCCTCAATCGCGGTGGCCTTGCCCAACATCTGCCGGCTCTCGGTTCCCAGCCGGTATCGTTGCTGATCATCGATATCGACCATTTCAAGCAACTGAACGACAGGCATGGCCATGCCGCCGGCGACGACATCCTGCGGCTTTTCGCCAGTGTTTCGAGGGGCATCATGCGCTCCGACGACCTGCTTGCCCGTCAAGGTGGGGATGAGTTCCTGGCGGTGCTGAAAAATGTTTCCCGGGAGGATGCAGTGGCGATTGCCGAGCGCATTCGTCTCGCCTTCGCCGCCGCCGTCATGCAGCGGCCGGATCTGGTAGTCTTTCCGACGCTGAGCATCGGCGTTGCCGCGCGTTCGGAAAGCGGCGGAGATTTTGAACGGCTGGTGCAGAAGGCCGATGAGGCGCTCTATCGTTCGAAGCGCGAAGGCCGCAACCGGGTCGAAGTCTTCGGGGAAAATCAGCAGGCCGCGTAGGAACGGGGCGAATGTTCCTATCTCGGAGCGGCCCTATCTTTTTGCCTTTGCGCAATTCCGGATGCAAAACCGCTGCGCACTTTTGCTGGAATTGCTCTAGATATTCTGGTCCATCGTTTCGGCCGGGATCTCGTCCGCGCGGTGGACGCGCACGAGCGTTGCCGGCACGCCGGCGACGGTGCAATGCTCGGGGACCGGCTTCAGCACGACACTGCCGGCGGCGACTTTGCTGAAGGCGCCGATTTCGATATTGCCGAGGATCTTCGCGCCCGCGCCGATCATCACGCCGTGGCGGATCTTCGGGTGGCGGTCGCCGGTCTCCTTGCCGGTGCCGCCGAGCGTGACGTTCTGCAGGATGGACACTTCATCCTCGATGACAGCCGTTTCGCCGATGACGATGCCCGAACCGTGGTCGAGCATGATGGACGCGCCGATCCGTGCCGCCGGATGGATATCCGGGCCGAAGACCAGCGAAACGAGATTGGCGAGCCAACTGGCGATCTCCGGACGGCCGGAGACCCAGAGCGCATGAGCGATACGATGCGTCTGCAGCGCATGAAAGCCCTTAAGATTGAGAAGCGCGTGCAGAAATGTCGTGCAGGCCGGATCGCGCTCGCGCACGGCGATGAGATCGGCCTCGACCTTCCGCATGATATCGCCATCAAGTGTGGACAGGATGAGATCGAACAGATCACCGGTTTCCACCTGCGCCACGGAGAGCCGCGCGGCCAGCACGCGGGCGATGATCTCATCGTTGCCAGCGGTGTCCGTTACCTGAGCGGCAAGCAGCTGCTGCAATATCGGCTCGCGTGCGGCAAGCTCGGCCGCCTCGGCGCGGATCACGGTCCAGACAGATGCATCGCCCAAAGGCTGCGGCTGTTGTTCGGTCAAACCGAGGCCGGTCGATTTCGACATTCCCGTTTCCTCTGTCAGCCAGGGTGGCGCGCAAAGCGCTTCCGGTGTGGTTCATGTTTCGCCTGGGCCAGGCGTTTGGCAAGCCCCGATTATAGTCTAGCCGTCCGACGGTCGCAGGTCAGGTGTCCGCTCCGGAAGCCTGCGCCAGTGATAGAGCACATCCGGCTCCCGTTCTTCGTTGTCGGCGCCATCGGTCTCCTCTTCGGCGGTAAAGCCGTGCCGTTGGTAGAACGCACGAGCGCCCGCATTGCGCTGGAACGTCCAGAGCCTGATCTCGTCCATCTCTTCCTTGGCGCAGCCAAGAAGCAAGGAGCCAATGCCCATGCCCTGAAAGTCGGGAAGAACGTAAAGCTGCTCTATCCAGTTGTCGCCATAAGCGATGACACCGACGAGCCGGTTGCCCATGGCAGCGCCGAGGATCGAGCAATTCGGCAGCAGATGCATGCGCCAGTACTGCTCCTCTTCCTCGGGTGTATGCACATCCGGCAGCCAGGGCAGCCGCTGGCATAGGGCGACACGTCTGATTTCAGCTGCGGCTTGCATGTGGTCGGCCGTCAGCGCCACGATTTCGGGTTCCGTCAGGGCGTCGTCCATTACCGGCAGCGGGGCTCAGGCCGAAATATCGATGACGCCGCAGTCGCCGGCTTCGGAGCCGAAGGCGAGCAGCTTGCCGTTTTTGCTCCAGCTCATCGCCGTGATCGCGCCCTTGCCAGGTCGGCGCAGCAGCGCTTCCTTGCTGTCGGCGATGCGCACGGCCAAGATCATGCCGTCGATGAAGCCGATGGCGAGGATATCCTCAAGCGGATGGAACTTCACCGCTGTCGCCATGATATTGGCGCGAGTGCCGAGCTCCAGCGGCGCCTTGCCCATCGGACCGTCCTTGCCCTGGAAGGGCCAGACGATTGCCGCAGGCGCACCTGAAGACGCGAGCCACTTGCCCTTGACCGACCAGGAGAGCGATTTCACCTTGGAGGGGTAGCCGGTCATGCGCATGTGGCGGGCTTCGGTGCCGGGCTTGATGTCAAGCTTCCAGCCGTGCAGTGCGTTTTCCTGCATCGAGGTGACGAGGAAATTGCCATCAGGCGAGAAGGTGACGCCGGTATGCGCACCCTTCCATTCAAGATCGACCGGCTTGGCGTTCATGCCGATCCAGTGCAGCGACACGCCGTTGTAGCGCGCCGCCGCGATGCGCAGACCTTTCGGCGCAAAGGCAAGGCCTTCAACCGTGCGCTCCTCGGGGAATTCCTTGGTCGTGCCGTCGGCAAGGCGGACAAGCGAACTCTTGCCGTAGGAATAGGCAACGGCACCCTGCGGGCCGGCTGCGACCTGCGAAATCCACTTGCGAGGCGCGGTCGCGATTTCGCTGACGCTGCCGTCGGCGGCAACGCGCAGCACCTTACCGTCCTCGCCGCCCGAGATCAGGCTCTCGCTGTAGGGATCACGAATGGCGGTGAGCATGCCCTGATGGGCTTCGGAAACCCTGTCGCCGCCATCCAGCCGGTGGAAAGTACCGTTTGCGCTTGCGAAGAAGGGAACATCACCTAAAAATTCGACGGCCAGAACGTGGCCGTCGAGATCAAGCGGTGCAACTGTCGGCATCAGGCGGCTGCCCCGCAGGCCTTGAAGGAGGCTTCGAGCTTCTCGCGGTCGAGTTCGCGGCCGATGAAGACGAGACGGCTCTCGTGCTTTTCGCCTTCCTTCCACGGACGCTGGTGATCACCCTCGATGATCATGTGCACGCCCTGAACGACGTAACGCTCGGGATCGTCCTTGAAGGCGATGATGCCCTTGAGACGCAGAATATTCGGCCCCTGCGTCTGGGTGATCTTCTGGATCCAGGGGAAGAAGCGCTCCGGGTTCATCTCGCCGCCGCGCAGCGACACCGACTGCACCGTCACATCGTGAATCGCTGACATCGCGCCATGTTGATGGGCGCCATGGTGATGATGGTCGTGACCGTGGTCATCATGCTGATGACCGTGATGATCATGGTCATGATGGTGGTGGTCATGATCGCAATCGGGGCCGCAGACATGGTCGTCATGGCCCTGCTCGAGGAAATGCGGATCGTTTTCGAGCGCGCGTTCCAGGTTGAAGGCGCCCTGATCGAGCACGCGGGCGAGATCGACGCCGGAGCGGCTGGTCTTGTAGACGCGGGCAGCCGGGTTGATGGCGCGGACGATATCCTCGATCACATCAAGTTCTTCCGGGGTCACCAGGTCACTCTTGTTGATGATGACGACGTCGGCGAAGGCGATCTGGTCTTCGGCCTCGCGGCTGTCCTTCAGGCGCAGCGGCAGGTGCTTGGCATCGACGAGGGCGACGACGGCATCGAGTTCGGTCTTGGCGCGTACATCGTCATCCATGAAGAAGGTCTGGGCCACCGGCACCGGATCGGCAAGGCCCGTCGTTTCGACGATGATGCCATCGAAGCGGCCGGGACGGCGCATCAGGCCTTCGACGACGCGGATCAGGTCGCCGCGCACCGTGCAGCAGACGCAGCCATTGTTCATCTCATAGATTTCCTCGTCCGACTCGACGATCAGGTCGTTGTCGATGCCGATTTCGCCGAATTCATTGACGATGACCGCATATTTCTTGCCGTGATTTTCGGAGAGAATGCGGTTGAGCAACGTTGTCTTGCCGGCGCCGAGATAACCGGTGAGCACGGTAACGGGAATAGGCTTCAGGGTGGAGATCGCGTCGGTCATGAGAACCTCTAGGATTAGGCGTGCGGCCGAGCGGCTTGGGATCGGCTGCTTGAACGGTTGGTCTCATATAATGGCTTGAGCGTGGCAGTTCAAAGGGTTTTATAATGTTATAAGATCACATCGTTTGCACGGCGCTGACGACCCATATTTACCGCAGTTGAGTGATGTCGAATGCATCGACATCCTCCAGCAGTTCCACCAATCCTTTGACCGAATGCGCAATCAGCGCCTCACCCTTTTGCGCCGTCGAAGCCGCGGCGTTGCCCGCCACGCCTTCCGTGTTGAGATCCGACATCTTCCAGCCGAAGGCGTGCGGCCCGTAGGCGCGCAGATGCTTGAAGCGCCCGGCGAATTCCGTCTGTCGCGAGGGAAAGTCCGCCGCCTTCGCCATATCAACCTTGTCGGGATGAAGCGCCAGCATCACCGAGGTCTCGATATCGCCGCCATGGATGCCGATCGCCTTTTCCTCCGACGTGATCACGCCATCCGGCACGCCGAAACGGGTCCAGCTCGTTGCCACCGCCAGCATGGCAAAGCGGACCCGCGCCTCGGTCGCGACGACTGATATGACGGATGAATTGCCGCCATGGGCATTCAGCATCACGAATTTACGGATGCCCTGCTTCGCCAGGCCTTCGGCGATGCCGAGCCAGCGGTTTACCGCTTCGTCGAAGGCAAGCGTCTTCGTTCCTTCAACGTCCATATGCTCAATGGAATAGCCGATGGCTTCGGCGGGCAGGAAGGTGACCGGCAGGCCGGCGGGCAAGGCTATCTTCAATCGCCCGGCAATGCCTTCGGCAATCAGCGTGTCGGTTTCGAAGGGCAGGTGAGGGCCGTGCTGTTCATGGGCGCCAAGCGGCAGCACGGCGATCAGGTTGCGCCCATCAGGGGCAAAGGCCGGGTTGCCGTCCTCGAAGCGCGGCGAAGGTGTCATCATCCGGTCGTTACCTCTTGTTTATGACGAGATCCTGCGCAATGTCATATCGCAGCGGCGTCGGGGCTTAAAGATCAAAGGGATGGCTATGGGAAAGAAGCGCAAGGACGGCAAAAAGAACAAGTCCAAGAAGAAGGACCAGACCGAGTATACGCTCGTCGATCTCTCCCCGGCTCTGACCCAGGCGGCGCGTTCCATGCGGACGGTGCTGTCGCGCAACCTGCTGGAAAGCGGCCTTTATGCCGGCCAGGATGGTGTCATTCTGTTGCTTGCCGAGAGCGATGGTATGACGGCCGGCGGCCTTGCCCAGAAGCTCGGCGTCAAGGCGCCGACGATGACGCGCACGATCGGCCGCATGGAGGCGCAGGGCTTTCTAGAGCGCAAGCCCGATGCCGAGGATGCACGCCTGACCAAGGTCTACCTCACCGACCTCGGCCGTGGCAGCGTGCAGGGGATCGAGATGGCGGCTTCGGCCTGCGACATGCTGGCGACGCAGGAGTTCTCCGAGAAGGAAATTCGCAATCTTGTCCGATTGCTGAAGGCGATCGATGCCAATCTGCAAGCCGAAGCCATTCATATCGAAGAACCGGACGAAGACTGAAATTTCCCCGAAAGACGAATTGCTTCCACCGATTAAATCTTTTAATTAAACATTTTAAGGGCCGCGCCGGTTTGACGGCGGGGTCTTGCTGCTTACGTGCTGCCTGGAGGAGGACACGTGGTCCAGAAGATCAAGCTTTCGACTATTGCCGAAACGCTCGGCATTTCAACGGCGACCGTATCGCTAGCCTTACGCGACAGTCCGCTCGTCGCCGGCAATACCCGGGAGAAGATCAAGGAGCAGGCGCGCGCGCTCGGCTATATCTACAATCGCCGTGCCGCCAGTCTTCGCACCTCGCGCTCCGGCATCATCGGCGTCGTCGTGCACGACATCATGAACCCCTTCTATGGGGAGATCCTGAAGGCGATCGAAAGCGAGCTCGACCGCAGCCGCCACACCTTTATCCTTTCCAACCATTACGACAATGTCGAGAAGCAGCGCACCTTCATCGAGACGCTCCTGCAGCTCGGCGGCGACGGCGTCATCATGTCGCCGGCGATCGGTACGCCGCCTGAGGACGTGCAGCTGGCGGAAGACAACGGCATGCCGGCGATCCTCGTCGCCCGCTCGATGGAAGGACAGGACCTGCCGACCTATCGCGGCGACGACAGCTATGGCATCTCGCTTGCCACCAACCACCTGATCGGCCTGGGTCATCGCTCGATCGCCATGATCGGCGGCACGGACCAGACATCCACCGGCCGTGATCGCTACCAGGGTTATGTCAATTCGCTGCGCAAGGCCGGCATCGAGGTCGATCCGAACCTGCGCATTCCAGGTCCGCGCTCGAAGCAGGGCGGTTTCGAGGCTGCAGTGCATTTCCTTTCGCTGCCGCAGAAGCCGACCGCAGCGGTCTGCTGGAACGATCTCGTGGCGATCGGCCTGATGAACGGCATTGCACGCGCGGGCCTGGTGCCGGGACGCGATATTTCCGTCACCGGTTATGATGATCTCGAGGAGGCCTCGATCGCCACCCCGGCGCTGACGACCGTCTGGAACGGTCAGGCCGAGGTCGGGCGCCTGGCAGCCCGGGCGCTGCTCGATCGCCTTGCCGGCAGCCATGAGCCTGATGGCATGCATCTGATCAAGCCGGAAATGCGCATTCGCCAGTCCACCAGTCCCCATCGGCCCCGCGCCTGAACCACGACCGCCATCCAAGAGGAAAAGCCATGTCCCGCATCGCCATTCTCGTTCCTGGGAAGATACATGAGCGTGTTCTCGAAAGGCTGAAGGATCGTTTTGAGATTATTGCCGTCGCACGCGAGGAGAAGCTTGCGCTGGACAGCGAGACCGCCGGCCGTATCCGCGGCGTCGCCGTTTCCGGCTCCTTCCCGGGCGCCTGGATGGAGCAGCTGCCGCATGCTGAAGTGATCGCCAATTTCGGTGTCGGTTATGACGGCGTCGACGTGAAACATGCTGCCGAAAGGGGCATCATCGTCACCAATACGCCTGATGTGCTGAACGACGAGGTCGCCGATACGGCGATCGGCCTGCTACTGAACACGGTTCGCGAACTGCCGCGGGCCGAAGCCTGGCTGCGTGCGGGCAACTGGAAGCCGGGCACGGCCTATCCGCTGTCGCGCTTCTCGCTCAAGGGCCGCCATGTCGGGCTTTATGGCCTTGGCCGCATCGGGCTCGAAATCGCCAAGCGGCTGGAGCCGTTCAAGGTGAAGATCAGTTATCACGCACGTTCGCGCCATGCCGACGTGTCCTACGATTATCACCCGACGTTAAAGGGGCTGGCGGAAGCGGTGGATACGCTGATCGCCATCGTTCCGAAGACGCCGCAGACGCACAAGACGATCGATGCGGATATTCTGGCAGCACTCGGCCCTGACGGCATTCTCGTCAATGTCGGCCGTGGCTGGACGGTGGACGAGGCGGCGCTGAGTGCCGCCCTTGCCTCCGGCGCGCTCGGGGCTGCCGGCCTCGACGTCTTCTATGAAGAGCCGACCGTGCCGGCCGACCTGTTGGAACCGACCAACGCCGTGCTGCTGCCGCATGTCGCCTCCGCATCCGTGCCGACGCGCAATGCGATGGCCGATCTCGTCGCCGACAATCTCATTGCCTGGTTCGAGAAGGGTGCGGCTTTGACGCCGGTGCCGGAGACGCCGCAGAAGGCTTAGGCGCGGGTTGGTTCGGCGGACGATGCTTGCTGCCAAGCAACAGACATAGCGCTTCGCGGGCGCCTGGAATCAGGCGATCGCCTGCGCGGAGATGACCGGCAGCTTGGCAGCGGCATAGGCGCGGACGGCGTCGCCGAAAGCGGCGAACAGCTGGTTCGAGGACTTGTCGGTTTCAGCCCAATATTCCGGATGCCATTGCACGCCGACGGCGAAAGCCTTGGCGTCGATAACGGAAACGGCCTCCACCGTGCCGTCCTCGGCGATCGCTTCCACCTGCAGGCGTGGGGCGGTTCTGGCGATTGCCTGGCGATGCAGGGAATTCACGCGGATCTCGCCCGGACCGAGAATGCCTGCGATGCAGGAACCTTCCTTGACGTGGACGGTCTGGCGAATGGCGTACATGCCGTCCCGGTCGACGCCTTCCGGCCGGCGATGGTCCCAGATTCCGGGCTGCTCCTGGATCTCGCTTGCCAGCGAGCCGCCGAGGGCGACATTCAGCTCCTGGATGCCGCGGCAGATGGCGAGCAGCGGGATGGCGCGGTCGATGGCGCGGCGGATGAGCGGCAGGCTGGTGGCGTCGCGGGCGGGGTCGAAGGGGCCGTCCTTGTCATTCGCCTCGGCACCGTAGAGGGAGGGATGAACATTGCTGGCCGAACCCGAGACCAGCAGGCCGTCGACGCGGTCGAGGATCGCGTCGGTATCGTAGCCCTCCTCGAAAGCGGGGATGATGAAGGCCATGACACCGGATGCGTTCAATGCGGCGCGCAGATATTGATGCTGCACGGCATGCCAGGTCGCGCCGTCGAAGCTGCGGATATCGGCAGGAATGGCAACGATCGGTTTCGTCATATCAGCCCCGGTCAAAATCTTTATTCTCGTCGTTTCTTCCGCCTGAACGGCCGTCAAGTCAACGCTTGGCTGTATCAGGCGGCCAAATTGCGACGGAAGCGGCGCTCTGCCTTTCCGGTTTACCGCTAAGCCGCTGATTCTGATGGATACGTGCGCGTTGCCTTATTGCCGTCTTGATGCCAAAGGCTAATAGACTAAAGCTTGAATCGCGGCTTGCGCCATGCTTAGCTTTGCCCTTGCTGCGGGTAGGGGTGAGATTGGCCGCGCAGTGTCATCTATATGGGAGGTTTTTGATGGATCGTCGTTCGTTTTTCAAGAAGGCGGGAACCGCCAGCGCCGGTGCGGTTGCCGCAACGGCATTGGCAGCGCCTGCGATCGCGCAGGAGAATCCGAAGATCGCGTGGCGCATGACGTCGTCGTTTCCGAAGAGCTTGGATACGATCTATGGCGGAGCCGAGGATATCGCCAAGCATGTTGCCGCCGCGACGGACGGCAATTTCACGATCCAGCCCTTCGCGGCCGGTGAAATCGTGCCCGGCCTGCAGGCCGTCGATGCCGTTGCCGCCGGTACGGTTGAGGCAGCCCACACCACTTCCTATTATTTTGTCGGCAAGGACCCGACCTATGCCATCGGAACGGCCATTCCGTTCGGGCTGAACAGCCGCCTGACCAATGCCTGGTACTATGAAGGCAACGGCAATAAGCTGATGAACGAATTTTATGCCACACAGGGCATGTATGCGCTGCCGGCAGGCAATACCGGTGCGCAGATGGGCGGCTGGTTCCGCAAGGAAATCAACACGCTCGATGACCTCAAGGGTGTCAAGATGCGTATTGCCGGTCTCGCCGGCCGCGTCATGGAGAAGGTCGGCGTCATCCCGCAGCAGATCGCCGGCGGCGACATCTATCCGGCGCTGGAAAAAGGCACGATCGATGCGGCGGAATTCGTCGGCCCTTACGACGACCTGAAGCTCGGCTTCCACAAGGTGGCGAAGTACTACTATTATCCCGGCTGGTGGGAAGGTGGCCCGACGGTGCATGGGTTCTTCAATCTCGAAAAATGGAGCAGCCTGCCCAAGCATTATCAGGCAGCGCTGACTGACGCCTGCGCTTTCGCCAACACCAACATGCTGGCGAAGTACGACACGAAGAACCCGACCGCGCTGAAGCAGCTGGTGGCGGAAGGCGCGACGCTGCGCCCGTTCAGTCAAGAGATCATGGAAGCCTGCTTCCAGGCGGCGACGGGCATCTACAGCGAAATCTCGGGCACGAACCAGTATTTCAAGAAGATCTACGACGACCAGACCGCCTTCAAGCGGGATGCCTATCTCTGGATGCAGCTGTCGGAATACACCTTTGACACGTTCATGATGATCCAGCAGCGGGCCGGGAAGCTTTAAGGCTTTCCGCCGGCAGGCTCGGCGCTTCAGACGAATGCGATGCCAGAACCCCGGATTTCCGTCCGGGGTTTTGTTTTTGCTGGACTATTTTGCCGGTGGCGGCGGTGCTCCCGGCAGGCCGTTCAGTGGCGGCAGGGTCAGGCCGGGGATCTGCGGTGAGCCATTGCCGCCGCCGCCCATCGGCGGCAGGCCGAGCTGGCCGCCGAAGCCCGGGACTTCGATCTTGATCGAGTTCGGGTCGACCTTCGGACCGTGATCCAGCCAATAGGTTACCGATTGCGGCCAGAAGATCACGATCGCCACCAGGATCAGCTGCATGCCGACCCAGGGGAGAGCACCCATGTAAATATCCGAGGTCTTGACGTCCTTGCTGGCGATGGAGCGCAGGTAGAAGAGCGCGAAGCCGAAGGGCGGGTGCATGAAGCTCGTCTGCATGTTGACGCAGATCAGGACGCCGAACCAGATCAGGTCGATGCCGAGACTGGAGGCGACCGGTGCGAGCATCGGGATGACGATGAAGGCGATCTCGAAGAAATCGAGGAAGAAGGCGAGCACGAAGATGAAGATGTTGACGAAGATCAGGAAGCCGACCGGGCCGCCGGGAATGCCCGACAGCATGTGCTCGATCCAGCGCGAGCCGTCCATGCCCTGGAAAACCAGGCTGAAACAGGTGGAGCCGATCAGGATCATCACCACCATGGAGGTGATGTGCGTGGTCGATGCCATGGCCTCGCGGATCAGCGGCCAGGTGAGGCGCCGGTTCATGGCGGCAAGCAGCATCGCGCCGACGACACCGAGCGCGCCTGCCTCTGTCGGCGTCGCAAGGCCCATGAAGATCGTGCCGAGCACCAGGAAGATCAGGACGATCGAGGGCACCATGCCCATCAGCACTTTCACGAGCAGCGCCCAGTTGAAGTCGCCGCGCACCTCCTTCGGCAGCGGCGGCATCGATTTCGGCCTGATGATCGACAACACCAGGATGAAGAGCACGAAGATCGTCACCTGCAGGATCGAGGGGCCGATCGCGCCGAGATACATGTCACCGACCGACCTGCCGAGCTGATCGGCAAGAACGACGAGCACCAGCGAGGGCGGGATCACCTGGGTGATCGTGCCCGAGGCGGCGATGACGCCGGTGGCAAGGCGCGGATTGTAGCCATAGCGCAGCATGATCGGCAGCGAGATCACCCCCATGGTGATGACGGAGGCGGCAACCGTTCCGGTGATCGCGCCCAGCACGGCGCCGACGAGGATGACGGCATAGGCGAGGCCGCCGGGAACGCCGCCGAAGAGTTTGCCGGTGCCTTCGAGCAGATCCTCGGCAAGCCCGCAGCGCTCCAGTATCGCGCCCATGAAGGTGAAGAAGGGGATGGCGAGCAGGAGGTCGTTGGAAAGGATGCCGAAGAAGCGCAGCGGCAGAGCCTGCAGGAAGACTTCGCCGAAATGGCCGGTGACGATGCCGACGATGCCGAAAAACAGGCCGACGGCGGCGAGCGAAAAGGCGACCGGAAAGCCGTAGAGCATGAAGATGACCATGCCCAGGAACATGGCCGGCGGGATGATGCCGAAATCAAACAAGTCCGTTTCTCCCAGCCCGCGCTACTGCAGCGGTTTTTCGTATTTTGTATCGATGCTGATATGGCCGGTAACGGCTGCGATCCGCTTGATCAGTTCGGAAACCCCCTGAAGGGAAAGCAGCGCGAAGCCGGCGACGAGGATCAGCTTGACGGGCCATCGGATGAGCCCGCCGGCGTTGCCCGATATTTCTCCCTGCTGGTAGGACAGTGCGAAGAACGGCCAGCAGATCCAGGTGAGGAAGACGCATGCGGGAAGGAGGAAGAGGATGAGGCCGACGATGTCGATCCAGATCTTCGCCCTGTCGGAAACCGAACCATAGATCAGGTCGACGCGGACATGCTCGTTGTTGCGCAACGCATGCGAGGCGCCGAGCATGACGACGAAGGCGAAGAGATACCACTGGATCTCAAGCCAGCCGTTCGAACTGTAGTTGAAGGCATAGCGGACGATGGCGTTTCCGGCGCTGATCAGACAGCAGAACAGCACCATATATTCGGAAATTTTGCCCATGAACTGACTGATCGAATCGATCAGCCGGCTTGCTGCCAGAAGTACCGACATTCGCCTCCCCTTGTTCTTGTCCTGCCGGTTTTCCGGCAGCTTTTCCCTCTTGCAATCGATGTAGACCACGGCCTTTGAAATTGGAAGGATAAATGCCTCGCGTTGGAGTATAGTCTTAGATGCACCGGCCCCGCGGTATGGCCATCAAATATTTCGACAACCCAGGCGTGGATAAATTATTTCAATAATCTCGCCAGTAGGCTGTATTGACGCGCGTAAGCTGTGCGGTTCATCCTATGGTTTTAGAAAATTTGACCAAATGTTTGATTCCATTGAAATCAATTTTTAAAGGGTTGGGCTTAGAATTCCCGCGCACAGGGAAAGTGTGGATGAAGCCAGATAACCCGAACAGGGTCCCTTTAGATGTGTATCTGTCGTTTGTGAGTTCCCTTTCCGGGAACCGCATGACGCTGCTTGCTGGCGTGATCGTGCATGTTGCGACCTGCCTTGCCGTTGCTGCCAAGACGCAGTCCTTCGTCTACATCCTGCTGTCGGTCGCCTTCCTCCTGGTCTTCTGCGTTCGCATGGTCGTCTTCCGGCAGTTCGATCGCGTCGACAAGGAGAGCCTGTCGCACGTCGGGATCGAGCGTTGGGAAAGGATCCTGGTTGCCGGTGCGGCCTGCACCACCGCGCTGCTTGGCATCGCCAGCGGATACGCCATCTTCGTGGTCCACGATTCCTTTGCGGAACTTGCCTGCATTGCCGTCACCATGGCGACCATGGTTTCCGTTGTCGGCCGCAATTACGGTTCGCGCCTGGCGGTCGACCTCCAGACCTTCTCCTGCTGTCTGCCGATGATCGTCTGCAGCCTGTTGGCGCTGGATTTCTATCGTGGCCTGCTGTCGATCTTCCTCATTCCGTTCTGGCTGACGACGCGGGCCATGGCGAACGGCGTGCGCGAGTTCCTCTATGAGAATGTCATCGCGCGCCGGGAAATCACCATCATCGCCGACCGCTTCGACACGGCGCTCAACAACATGCCGCATGGCCTGGTCATGGTCGATGCCGAAAACCGTATTCAGGTCGTCAATCGGAAGGCCTGCGAGCTTCTGAAGATCGGTGCGCCGGAGCGGTTGAAGGATCGCGAACTTGGCGCCGTGCTGCGCTACGGTGCGCGCTACAGCTTCATGGACGCCTCGCAGCCGGAGCTCATTCTGCGCCAGCTCACCCAGGTGGCCGAAGGTAACCTATCGCGGACGCTCATTCATTTCCCCGAGGGCCTGTCGCTCGAATTCTCCGCGAGCCGAAGGGCCGACGGCGGCGCCGTGCTGATCTTCGAGGACGTGTCCAGCCGGGTGAAGGCCGAGCAGAAGATCATGCACATGGTTCGCTTTGATGCGCTGACGGGCCTGCCGAACCGCGAATATTTCGGCCAGCTGGTGCAGGAGTATCTCGCCAAACATCAAAGGAAGTCCGGGCCGCTCGGCTTCATGGTCCTCGATATCGACGAATTCAAACATGTCAACGACATGCGCGGCCACGTTACGGGCGACCACCTGCTCTGCGCCATCGCCGCCCGCATCAAGCAGGCCTCCGGGAACGCCATCCTCGGCCGGTTGATGGGAGACCAGTTCATCCTGTTCTTCCCGCATGCCAAGGAACCGGCTTCGCTCGACGTCGAGATCCGCCGCGTGCACGCCGCAATCCAGGGCAATTTCGCGGTCGACGAGCTGACCTTCCTGGTTTCGCTCAGCGCCGGCTACGCGATTCTCGAAAGTGCCGCGTTTGCGATGGATGAATGGAGCGTCAAGGCGGATCTGGCGCTGTTTGAAAGCAAGTCGCGCTTCAAGGGCGGCATATCAGGCTTCGAGCGGGAGATGGATGGCCGCTATATCGAGCAGCAGAAGCTGAAGGCGGATCTGCGCGATGCGGTCTCGGCGCAGGCGCTGCATCTCGCCTTCCAGCCGATGTTCCGGTCCGACGGCTCGCGGATCGAATGCGCCGAGGCGCTGGCGCGCTGGGTTCATCCGGAGAAGGGCTCGATTCCGCCCGACGTCTTCATCCGGCTCGCCGAGGATATGGGCATCATCTCCGACATCACCCGCTTCGTCCTGTTCAAGGCGTGCAGCGAATGCATGAACTGGCCGGAACATATCGCCGTCTCGGTCAATCTCTCGGCGCGGGATCTGCGCGATGCCGATATTCTTTCGGTGGTCGCCGAAGCACTTGCCCATTCCGGCCTCGACGCAGCGCGGCTGCATCTCGAAGTCACCGAAAGCTGCCTGATCGACGAGCCGGCGGCCGTGCGCGCCATCCTGGCGGAGCTCAGGGCCCGCGGCATCACCATCGCTATCGACGATTTCGGTACCGGCTTCTCCAGCCTCAGCTATCTCGACACGCTGCCGCTCGATATCGTCAAGATCGATCGCTCCTTCGTGCGCAACATCGTCGAGGATAACCGCCGCCTGAAGCTGCTGCGCGGCACGGTCCATCTCGCTCGCGAACTGGGCCTGAAGATCGTCATCGAAGGCGTCGAAACCGAGGAACAGCTCGCACTGCTCAACAAGCACCGCAGCGCCGATCTTGTTCAGGGCTACGTTTTCTCGCCGCCGGTGCCTTCCCAGAATATCCCGCTGTTGCAACACGGCATCGGCCGCCGCGTCGTGCAACGCCGCCGCAGCAAGGTCGCCTGAGCGGTCTCAACGGACAGTTTTCCCCCTGAAGAGCGCGTTCCGCGTTAACCTTAACGATTTAAAAACGGCCGAAATTATCGGATTTCCTTGCCTAAATGTTGCTGGCGTATGATTAATGATCCGTTAACGAGCGGATCGAGAAATGTCAGAGACACTGTTCAAGCGTAGTGATTTCAGCACAAAAATTTTGGAAGTTTTGGATCATGTCGAGTATCGCCGCGTCGAAAGCAGCGAAGACATGGAGCAGGTAGAACGGTTGCGCTACAAGGCCTATAAGGCCCATGACGTGCTGGCGCTCGCCCCGAAAGGGCTGCTGGACGACAGCGATTTCGATAGCCACGCCTATATCTTCGGTCTGTATTATTATGGGGAACTGGTCAGTACGATCCGGGTTCATTATGTGACACCGGAACATCGTCTCAGTCAGTCCGGTGGCGCCTTTCCCGAGGCGATGGATGAACTTCTGGATGCGGGGCTGACCTTGATCGATCCGGCGCGTTTCGCAGCCGACCCCGAGCTCACCGCCGATCTGCCGTGGGTTCCCTATCTGACGCTGAGGCCCACCATCGTGGCGGCGGCGTATTTCCGTGCCGACCGCGTTCTTCAATTCGTTCGGCCGCCGCATGCGGCCTTCTACAAGCGGGTCTTTTATGCCGATACGGTCGTGCCCGGCCGGCTGGCGAAAAATTACGGGATCGACATGACGCTGATGGCGACGAATGTGATCGAGGTCGGACGAAAGCTGCTGACGCGCTATCCCTTCTTCATCTCCAGCGCCAGCGAGCAGCGCATGATGTTTTCGCGCAATCCCAACGACACCTTGCCGCCGCTCACCATCATTCCGACGGCGCGTTTCGTGCCGCAAGGCGAACTCGGCACCGACCTGCCGCTGTAATTTGCCCTCGTCCCCGACGGCGAGAGATCTTCGCCGAGGCAAAATGACGTGGACGGCGGACGCAGGCGATATCGGCCGTCCTCAGGTCATATTCCGGGCCTCTGACATGGCGGTTGCCACACGCGCCTGCGGCATTCTCATGCATTGCGCTTTTGCCTGTCATTGTGTAATCCCTGCACGTAGGGATTTCCCTCGCCTAGAGGGAAATTAGGCAGCGCAGAGGCATTTCAGGGAGACGATATTTATGGCCGAACATCATACCGGACCGGTCGAGACCGGCGCGCCGATGGATTACAAAGAACATGAAAAGACCTACGACATGTTCATCGCCGGCGCGAAATACGGCTCGATGCTTCTCATCGTCCTCCTGCTTGCGATGACCGCCGGTTTCTTCGGCGGCGCCGGCCTTCTCGGCGGCCTCTTCGTCTTCATCATTCTTCTCGCCGCCGGCATCTTCCTGTTCCGCTGACCGCGTGGATTCAGAGGGTCAGAGCGTCCTTTGTGCGTCCGAAAGGACGCACGGCGCTCTGAGGGGAGGAGAGCTTCTCTGAAGCTTTGTGAATTAGATGCTTGGCCCGCGCAGGGGAGCCTGCGGCGGTCTGGCTGACCCGGAGGAGGGGGCAGTTGGGCAATATCGTTTTCGTTGCAAGGGAAATCACGGGCGAGGAGACACGTGTCGCCGCCTCCCCCGAGACCGTGAAGAAGATGAAGAGTTTCGGCTTCGACGTCATCGTCGAAGCCGCTGCTGGTGCAGCTTCACGCATTCCGGACGGAGAATTCGAGGCCGCGGGTGCCAGGATCGGCATTTTTGCGGATGCAGCCTCCGCCGACGTGGTCTTGAAGGTGCGCCGGCCCAGCGGATCGGAAATCTCCGGCTATAAAAGCGGCGCGGTCGTCATCGCCATCATGGATCCCTACGGCAATGACGAAGCGATCGCGGCTTTGGCAAGCGCGGGGCTTTCGGCTTTCGCGATGGAACTGATGCCGCGCATTACCCGCGCCCAGTCTATGGATGTGCTTTCGTCCCAGGCCAATCTCGCCGGTTACCAGGCCGTCATCGAGGCGGCGGCGGTTTATGACCGCGCCATGCCGATGATGATGACGGCGGCCGGCACCGTGCCGGCCGCCAAGGTCTTCGTCATGGGCGCCGGCGTCGCGGGTCTTCAGGCGATCGCGACCGCGCGCCGCCTCGGCGCGGCGGTCTCGGCCACTGACGTTCGGCCCGCCGCCAAGGAGCAGGTCGCCTCGCTGGGCGCCAAGTTCATCGCCGTCGAGGACGAGGAGTTCAAGGCGGCGGAAACGGCCGGCGGCTATGCCAAGGAAATGTCCGCCGACTATCAGGCGAAGCAGGCGGCTCTGGTCGCCGAACACATCGCCAAGCAGGATATCGTCATCACCACCGCGCTGATCCCCGGTCGTGCGGCGCCGCGGCTCGTTTCGCACACCATGCTCGCCTCGATGAAATCAGGTGCGGTCGCCGTCGACCTTGCGGTCGAGCGCGGCGGCAATATCGAGGGTGTCGTCCCCGGCGAGATCGCCGATATCGAAGGCGTCAGGGTGATCGGTTTCGCCAACATGCCGGGCCGGGTTGCGGCCAGCGCCTCGGCGCTCTACGCCAAGAACCTCGTCACCTTCCTCGAGACGATGGTCAACAAGGAAACCCGGAGCGTCGTCGTCAATCTCGACGACGAGCTGGTCAAGGCGACGATGCTGACCTATGCCGGCGACGTGGTTCATCCCGCCTTCGGCGGCGCGAAGAAGGGAGACATCTGATGGCCAGTGAAGCAATGGACAGAGCGCTGGAGCAGCTCGACCAGGCGGTGACCGCCGTCATCACGGCGGCGGCCCAGGCACCGGAAGCGGCAAGTGCTGCGACCGGCGGGGCGATCGATCCCTTCGTCTTCCAGCTCGCCATCTTCGTATTGTCGATCTTCGTCGGCTATTACGTCGTGTGGTCGGTGACGCCGGCGCTGCATACGCCGCTGATGGCCGTCACCAATGCGATCTCCTCCGTCATCGTCGTCGGCGCGCTCCTGGCGGTCGGCATCTCGACCAGCGGGCTTGCGACCGGTTTCGGCTTCGTGGCTCTCGTGCTCGTCTCGGTGAACATCTTCGGCGGCTTCCTCGTCACGCAGCGGATGCTTTCCATGTACCGCAAGAAGGACCGGTGAGGACTGATGACCAATATCGCAGCCTTCCTCTACCTCGTCTCCGGCGTGCTCTTCATCCTGGCGCTGCGCGGCCTGTCGCATCCGGCCACCAGCCGCAAGGGCAATCTCTACGGCATGATCGGCATGGGGATCGCGATCCTGACGACGCTGGTGCTGGCGACCCCGAATTTCGGCGGCTTCGTGCTGATCATCCTTGGCCTTGCCATCGGCGGCAGCGTCGGCGCCTATGTCGCCCGCACCATCCCCATGACCTCGATGCCGCAGCTCGTCGCGGGTTTCCATTCGCTGGTCGGCCTTGCCGCCGTGCTGGTCGCGGCCTCCGCGCTCTACACGCCTGCTTCCTTCGGCATCGGCGAGATCGGCCACATCCACACCGAGGCGCGCATCGAGATGGCGCTCGGCGTGGCAATCGGAGCGCTGACCTTCACCGGCTCGATCATCGCCTTCCTGAAGCTTGACGGACGCATGTCCGGCAAGCCGATCCTGCTGCCCTATCGGCATGTGATCAATGCCAGCCTGCTGGTGCTGATCGTGCTCTTCATCATCGGGCTTGCCGTCACTGAAAGCCATTTCGACTTCTGGGCCGTCGTGGCGCTGTCGCTGGCGCTCGGCGTTCTGCTGATCGTGCCGATCGGCGGGGCCGATATGCCGGTCGTCGTCTCGATGCTGAATTCCTATTCGGGCTGGGCCGCGGCCGGCATCGGCTTCACGCTCGGCAATCTGGCGCTGATCATCACGGGCGCGCTCGTCGGTTCTTCCGGCGCGATCCTCTCCTACATCATGTGCAAGGGTATGAACCGTTCCTTCGTCTCCGTCATCCTCGGCGGTTTCGGCGGCGAGACGGCGTCTGGCGGACCTGACACATCAGACAGGACGGTCAAGCTCGGCTCGGCCGAGGATGCGGCTTATCTGATGGCAAACGCATCGAAGGTCATCATCGTGCCGGGATATGGCATGGCGGTCGCCCAGGCCCAGCATGCGCTGCGCGAGCTCGCCGACAATCTCAAGAAGAACGGCGTCGAGGTGAAATATGCGATCCACCCCGTGGCGGGCCGTATGCCCGGCCACATGAACGTGTTGCTCGCCGAAGCGAATGTTCCCTATGACGAGGTTTTCGAGCTCGAGGACATCAACTCGGAATTCGCCCAGGCCGACGTCGCCTATGTCATCGGTGCCAACGACGTCACCAATCCGGCGGCGCGCGACGACAAGACCTCGCCGATCTACGGCATGCCGATCCTCGACGTCGACCGGGCAAAGACCTGCCTCTTCGTCAAGCGCTCGCTCGGCTCGGGTTATGCCGGCATCGACAATACGCTGTTCTACAAGGACGGTACGATGATGCTGCTCGGTGACGCGAAGAAGATGACCGAGGATATCAACAAGGCGATCGCGCACTGATCGACGCAGATACAGCCGCCCTTCGGGCGGCTGTTTGATTCATGCGGCAGGCCACGGCAGTCTGCCTTGGCCGGGCCGGCCGCTTTCGTCAGGTCTCCCCCGGCACGAGCGTCATCTTTTCGACGCCGATCGCCAGGTTCAGGCCTTCCTGAGCCTGGACGTTCAATGGCTGCAGCATGAAGGCCTTGTTATTGCCGCCGGCGATGACCTTGGCGCCGGCCCCTGCACCGATGCTCGCATCGGCACCGATCCCGTAATATTCGCCGGCAAGGGCGAATTGCGGAATATCCGTCCCGGTCTTTGCCAGCACCTGCCAGATCATGACGCTCTTGCCGGTCTGACCGATATCGAGGCCGAATTTCTCGATTTTGCCGGCATAGACCGCCTTGGCGCCGCCGGCCGCCGGCGTATAGGTGCAGATGAGGTTCTTCTGCGAGGTGACGATCAGACCTTGGCCGCCATCCGATCCGCAGACAAGACGGCCAAGCGTGACATAGTTTTCCGCGCCCGCCGGGCTCCCCCAGGCAGCGGCCGTCAGTGCCGCGGCTGCGATCATCGTTTGCTTGAACATGGTCTTTCTCCTTTGGAACGACCTGTCCGAAACGGGTGGAGGTAGCGAATGTTCCGGGCGCGGATTCAAACTTAACGCGTCTGAAGAGACGCGCGGCGCTCTATTCCCGCTCCAGCGTGGCGCGCTGCGCCGTCAGTACCCATAACAGGCCTTCGGGCCGGAAATCGATCTCAACCGTGCCGCGAAAGGCGGAGGCGGCATGGGCTTTGATAACGGTCGTGCCGAAGCCCGAGCGCGATGGCTGCTCCGTGACCGGCGGGCCGCCTTGCTCTTCCCAGGTGAAGCGGAGCAGGGCATCCGGCTTGTCTTCCTCCTTGAGGTCGCGCCATGCGAAGCGGACCCGGCCTTGCGCTACGGAGAGCGCGCCGTATTTTACCGAATTGGTGGCGAGTTCATGCAAGGCGAGGCCGAGATTCTGCACGGCATCCGGCTTCAGCACGAAGTCTTTGCCGCTGATGTCGATCTGCTCGCGCGATTGCGGGAAGGCCTGCAGATGGATGTCGACGACCCGCCGCAGCGACACGCCTCCCCATTGTTCGCTGGTCAGGAGCTCGATCGAACGCACCAAACCCTCGAGCCGGTCGGCGACGGCGGCGCGGAAGGACTCGACGCTGTCGGACTGCTTGGCGAGCTGGCGCATCATTGCCTGGGCAAGCGTCAGAAGATTCTTGGTGCGGTGGACGAGCTCGTGCATGACGAAACGCAGCCGGTCCTCGGTCTGGCTACGATCGAAAGAGGCATTCGAAAGGGCAATCGCCACCTGGTTCGCCTCGATGACGCTGGTCTCGACTGGCGAGACGATATGGCCTTCGCCCATGCGGTTCGCCATGTCGGCGATATCGCGGATGGTGGTGCGCACCTGTCTTGCGACGGCATAAGCGCCTAGCACGGCGACGAGCACCAGTGCCACGCCGCCGATGATGAGGAAACGCCAGGTGCTGAGGATCGATGCCTGGGCGATCGGTCCCCAGATCACCGTCTTCCACGACCAACCGGGAATTTGGGCATAACCGAGGAGCATGTGCGGCAGGATTGTCTCGTCTTGGAAGACGCCGCGGGACACGGTGAGCGCCGGCAGAATGCGCGGGTCGAAGGGCGTGCCGGGTTCGAGGTTGGCAGGGCCGGTGGCCGCGACGACGTGGCCGCTCTCATCTATGACGGCGGCCGACCAGCCGGGCGCAAGGCCCTCGGTGGTCACGAGCTTGCCCAGATCCTTGGCGTCCTGCGTGATGATAAGGGCCGCGACCGGATCATTCTTCCGTGGCAGGGTGACGTTATAGACCCATTCGCCGCTGGTCCGGCCGCGAAAGACGTCTGATGCCTCGATGCGACCAGAAGCCATGACCGCTTCGAGGGCTGTCATGTTCGCCGTCTTGCCAAGCGGCGTGCCGAACGCCCGACGCGTGTTCAACAGCTGCTGGCCGGTGCGGTCGACGGCAATGACGAAAAGCGTGTTGTCTCTGAGGGCCGTTTCCGTGCGCTCGTGGAAGGAGGCGAGATTGCCGTTTTCAAGCTCGGGCGAACTCGAAAGCAGCCGCAGGGTCGTCGCCATGTCCTGAAGCTGGCGGTCGATGATGCGTGAAAGGGCAAGCGCATCCTGGGCCGTCTCGCGCTTCAGCGTCGAACGCTGGTTGTCCTCCAGCTGTAGCAGAAGCAGCGCCACGAAGGCGAAGATCGGCAGTGCGATCGCCACCGCCATGGCGACGAGGTAGGTTCCGATCGAGGCTTTCGGAAAGAACAGCGCGACGATCTTCATCTGTCGCAATTCAAAATGTTACAGCGCCCTTTGCGCCTCTGAAAAGACTCGCGGCGCTGTAATGCGCGTGGCCCGCAACGGTTTTCGCTTGCGGCCAGGACAGCAAAGATCCGCATCTCTCGCAAATCGCCCCCAACACGTGTTCGACCGCTCGATAGCGGGCTATCGAAGCAGGTCCATGTTAGGGGGAGCAAGAGCAGGTTGCAACATACTATGACAGGCATCGACGACGACGGACGCTTTTTCGGCGTCTCGTCTTAATGTCGGTGCGCCGCCTTTGCGCCACGTCGCTTCCACTGCCTGGCGTGGCACGATATCACCTCGATGATATCCAGAGCCGGAAGATTCGATTGAATCATCAGGGCCTTTGCCGGCGTCCGATGGGTGGTGCGACCGGCAGGTGGCGGTTGCGGGCCGCCCGATGCTCAGGGCCGCCCAATTATATCTTTAGCCGGCTGGGGCGACGCCGACGCGGGCAAGGCCGTCGCGAGCCGGCTGGTATTTGGGGTCGAGGCCGATCGCGTGGCGATAGGACCGGGCGGCCTTTGCCTTGTCGCCGCGGCGTTCGTAGACGAGCGCCTGGTTGGCCCAGGATTCGGCGATGTTGCCGTTGAGCTCGATCGCATGATTGAAATCGGCAAAGGCGTTGTCGTCGTCGTTCAGCGCAATATAGGAAATGCCGCGGCCATTATAGGGCTCAGGTGAATTCGGCGCGAGCGAGATCGCTTTCGAGAAATCGTCGATTGCCTTATCCTGCTGATTACGCTTCTGATAGATCAGGCCACGATTATGATAGGCGCGGCCATCGGTGGTGCCGAGCTGGATCGCCTTGTCGAAGTCATTGAAAGCCTGATCGTCCTGGCCGGCCATCCGGTAGACATTGCCGCGACCGATATAGGCGACATCGTAGCTCGGATTGATCTGCAGGGCGGCATTGTAGTCGCCAATCGCCTGGGCCTGCTGGCCCATATTGCGATAGACGAGAGCGCGGTTGGCATAAGCCTGGAAAAACCGCGGATTGATCTGCAGCGCCGTGTTGAAATCGTTCAGCGCCGGGCGGAACTGGCCGGCGCGGCCATAGGCGGAACCACGGACGTTGTAACCTTCCGGATCCCTCGGATTGGCGTTGATAACCGCCGTCAGGGAAGCGATATTCTCTTCCGAACCCTGCGCCTTATCGATGCGGATCACGGCATCCGAGGTATTGGTCGTCTCGCAGCCGGCGAGGCCGAACATTGCCGCCAGCGCCAAAGCGGGCAGGAATGCCGTTTTCTGCAAGCGCAAAGCGCGGGACGGATTGAAGGTGTTGACAGCCATTCGGGCTCGCTTTCCCCATGCGGCATATCCGGTGCGCGGATATGCGATCTTCAGCGGCAAACTAAAAAAGCGGCGGCGAACCCATCGCCCCCGCCACAATGCATCTGAAAACGTCGAAAAAACGACGGAAACGCTCAGCGTGCAACCAGACCTTCGCGCTGGGCGCGCTTACGGGCCAGCTTGCGAACGCGACGAACGGCTTCGGCCTTCTCGCGAGCACGCTTCTGCGACGGCTTCTCGTAGTAGTCGCGCATCTTCATTTCGCGGAAAATGCCTTCGCGCTGCATCTTCTTCTTGAGAGCGCGGAGAGCCTGATCAACATTGTTATCGCGGACAAGTACCTGCACGAGAATCACGTTCCTTTGGTTGGTTGATGCCGGAGGCGGCGCAGCGGCCAGAGGCAAAACAATAACGTTCGCGCGGCCGGGGCCTTGCGATTGGTGATGCGAAATAGCAGATTGGGTACGGGAAGTCTAGACGGGATATGGGCGGCGGCGGAAAAATCACGCTTCGCCTGATATCCGGTCATGATCGGGCCGGTTCGGGCGCAGCTTCATCCAGCGCGGCAATTGCCTCCTTGAGAGCGGTTCTGACCCGGAGGCGGTCGGCAGGCTCCAGCCGGCTCATATCCAGATGCAGGTCAAGGCCCGAGAGATGCTCGCTGAGAACACGGCTCTTGTGGTCCGCACCGAGGGTCAGCCCATCCACTGCATAGGGCACGATCTCGCGCTGTATGCCCTTCATCGTGATCGGCGGCAGCGGATGGGCGTCGACGATTTCGTTCACCAGCGCAAAGGTTTCATAGCTGATGACAATCTCTCCTCCCTGGGCGATCGATTGCAGCCGGGCTGCGAGATTGGCCTCCGCCCCGATGATCGTATAGTCCATGCGGTCGCTGCTGCCGAAATTGCCGACGTTGCAATAACCGCTGTTGATTCCCATGCGGACGACGAAAGGCTCTTCTGTGCCATTTCTGCGCCATCTGTCCTTGAGTTCGCCGAGACGGCGCTGCATGTCGACGGCCATGCGCAAACACGCTTTCGCGTCCTCCTCCGGCCCCTTGGTTTCGGGATCGCCGAAGAAGACCAGCATCGCGTCGCCGATGAACTTGTCCACCGTGCCGCCATGCTCCAGGGCAATGTTCGACATCTCGGTCAGATATTCGTTGAGCATCTCCGTCAGGGCTTCCGGCTGCAGACGCTCGGTGGTCGCCGTGAAATCCTTGATGTCGGAGAAGAAGATCGTCAGACGCTTGCGCTCGGTATGGACGACCACGTCCTTCTGCCCGGAGAAGATGCTCTTGTAGATCTGCGGTGAGAGATAGCGCGAGATCTTCAGGGAAACGCTGGCGAGGAATTCGTTCGCCGCTTCCAGATCCCGGTTGGCGCTGTGGATGGTGCGCGTCTGCTGCCGCTGGAGCACAATGAAGCTGATGCCGATGAAGGCGACGAAAAGGAAATAGCAGAGCAGGTATTTGAAGGCGAAGACGTTGCTCGCATAGGGCTGCCGGATGATGACTTCCTGAATGCCGCGCACATCGCCCACCTTCCAATCGGTCTTCGGGCTTTCGGGATGGCCATTGTGGCAGGCAACGCAGGCCTGGCCCATGACGACAGGGGTGATGAGCCGCAAGGTATCGGTCAATCCGACACGGGTGAGGTCGTTCAGCGTCTGCTGCGGATTGGCGCGCAAGGCAGCGAGCGCATTCTTTTCGAAGTCGTCGAGCTCGTGGGATGCGCGGCTTTTGAACGGCAGGTCGGAGACGAAACGGTAGGTGATATTGGCCTGCTGCTCCTTGATGACGTCGCCGAGCTCCAGGGAAAGCGTGGCCGGCAGCGGGATGGCGCCTGGAATATTCGCATAATTGTGAGAGACGACCGTGCCCTCAGTCGTGCCGTTGGCGTGAGCGGCCAGAACGCGCCCCACGACATTCGTGGAATAATAGGAGCGGATGCTCGATATCAGCGAGCTCATATCGCGGGCCTGGCGGCGCAGGGTATTTCCCGAGAGATCGCTGATATCAAGCCAGACGGCGAGCGGCAGGCCTGCGAGCATTGCCAGCACGACGACAATCAGCCAATAGCCGCTGCGACGCGCGGCGGTTTCGGAAATCACGGCGACCTTCATTCTTCTCTCGAAAAAGCATCCGATTTTCGATCGTTACAAGAACATTTCGCCGCGCACCGGGCAAGGTCGAAGCCTCGTCGTCCAGGCAAAAGCCGGGTGAAAACTGGAGGCGTAGCCGTATTCATGGCGCTTCTCCGCCGCCCGGCGGAGGTGACCGAAAGGAGAGTGCCCCGGAACGCAGGTGCGAATGGCATTTGGATGGAAAGCGGCGTAGCCTGTCCGCCGGCAGGTGCGGGTCGCCCTGCCGGCCGTGGGAGGGGACACCCGGTGAGATCATGACGCGCGCGCAGCAAATCGGTGTCGTTCTCGGTCTGGCGATCGTGACTGCGCTTACGATCCTTCGAGCAAGTGATCCCGGGATCTTCAAGTTGATCCGCGGCGTGACCTTCGACGAGTATCAGCGGCTGGTTCCCAGGACCTTCGAGCCGATGCCGGTCCGCGTGATCGACATCGACGAGACTTCGCTGCACGAATTCGGCCAATGGCCATGGCCGCGGGACCGGATGGCGCTGCTGGTGGACCGGCTTTCGGAAATGGGCGCCTCGGCCATCGCCTTCGATATTCTCTTCGCCGAGCCGGACCGGCTGTCGCCGCGCAATGTCGTTCGCGAGGTCGCCGGGGTCGATCCTTCCCTTGCCGAGAAACTGCCTGATAACGACGAGATATTCGCCCGTGCAATTGCCGAAAAGCCCGTCGTGCTCGGCTTCGGACTTTCCAACGAGGGCAATTACCGGCCGCCGGTCAAGGCGGGTTTCGCCTTCACCGGCGAAAGCCCCGTCTCAGCCCCCCCCTATCTCGGTGCTTCGACGCCGTTGCGGCCGCAGTTGGAAGCCAATGCGGCGGGGCTCGGTCATATCAGCCTCAATCCCGGCAATCCCTCGCCGGTGGTACGGGCGGTCCCACTGTTCCTGACCGACGGCGAGCAGCTCTATCCGAATCTCGCGATCGAAGCGCTGCGTGTCGCACAGGGGGCATCGACCTACGTGCTATCAGGCGCACCCGATCGCGCCGGCATCATGACATCGGTAAAGATCGGGGATTTCGTCGTGCCGCTGACGGCGGCGGGTGAGCTTTGGCTCTATGTCACCCCCGACCGGGCGGAGCGTTATATATCCGCCCGGCAGGTGCTTGCGGCCGAAGGGGCCTCTCCAGATGTCGCCGCCGCCGTCGCCGGCAGCATCGTCTTCGTCGGGACATCGGCGGCCGGCCTGCAGGACATCCGCGTCACCGCGCTCGGCGAGAACGTTCCCGGCGTTTCGCTGCATGCGCAGGCCGTCGAGCAGATCCTTGCGGGCCGCTTTCTCTCGCGGCCCGACTGGGCGGACGGGCTGGAAATCCTGATGATCGCCGTGCTCGGATGCCTGCTCGTCGGGGTGACGACCTTCGTCAGTCCGGCCGTCGCGCTGGCCTGCGGCCTGCTGATCACAGCCATGGCGCTGGTGGCGTCCTGGCTCTCGTTTCTTTATGCGGGGCTTCTCCTCGATCCCCTGGCTCCGATCATCAGCGGATCGATCACCCATTTCGCCTCGACCTCGTTCCGGATCCTGGTGATCGACCGGGAGCGGCGCGAGGTGCGGCGCGCCTTCGGGCATTATCTTTCCCCGTCGCTGCTCCATCGCATCGAGCATTCCCGCGACGCGTTGCGCCTCGGCGGAGACGATCGCGAGCTGACGGTCATGTTCGTCGATGTCAGAAGCTTTACCGAAATCAGCGAGCGGCTGGCGCCGACTGCCGTGGTCGCGTTCCTGAATACCTTGCTCGATGCGCTGAGCCGCCATGTGGTGGCCAATGAAGGCACGCTCGACAAGTTCATCGGCGATTCGATCATGGCGTTCTGGAATGCACCCGTCGATGTGGCGGATCATGAAATCAAGGCCGTTCGCGCAGCGCTTGCCATGCGTGAAACGCTGGCCGAACTGAACGCCGGCGACGCCTTCGGCTTCGGGCCTGGACAGCAAGTCGGCATCGGCATCGGCATCCATACCGGTCTCGCCTGTGTCGGTAACATGGGCGCCAAGACCCGCTTCAACTATTCGGCGGTCGGCGATGCCGTCAATGTCGCGGCGCGCCTGGAGTCGTGCTGCAAGGAGGTGGGCTTCGATATCCTCATATCAGACAGCACGGCGAGATCGGTGCAGGGAATGGCGCTGATCGAGGCCGGCGCCATCCCGCTCAAGGGAAAGAGTAGCCGAACGCAGATTCTCGCCGTTGTCGGCGACGAGCGCGTCGCAGCCTCCGCGGAGTTCGCCGCGCTTACGGTCGTTCACGAGCAGCTGACGCAGGCGCTGCATTCGCATTCGAAAAACACGCGCAAGCTTATCGGCACGGCAAAGCTCAGGGCGGCGCAGGTGATCGGCGGGCTGGCAGAATTCTACCAGCGGATATCCGGCAGAAGCGATCACTTCCGCGAGGTGTCGGATGGCTTCGAGAAGAGCGTCGCCGATTGACGGCATCAGCGGTTGCGATTGAAATTCCGGCCCCTATCGTGGTTCCGGTCCCCATCACGATCGCGATCCTTGTCGTGATCGCGGTCACGGTCACGATCTCGATGATGCCCTTTATCGTGATAGTCGTGATCATCGTGCTGATCGTGATGTTCATGCCGGCCACGGCCATCATGCTTGTCGGGTTTATCCGGTTTGTCGTGATGCGGCTTGTCAGGCTTGTCAGGCGTGGCCGGCCGCTCCTTCTGCGGCTCGGCCTGCCGCTGCGGCGGATCTTGCCTCTGCGGACTGGGTGCCGGCGCCGGATCGCGAGGAGGCGGGGGGCGGTTTCTGTCTTTTCTTTCCGGCGCGACGGAGGCCATATTGCAGCCGCCGAGCATGCCGATGCCGCCGGCAAGCCGCTGATTGCCGGAGAGGAAGGGGAGGGCGCGCTGATTTCCGAGCGTCTCGAGGATGCTGGGATCGACCCGGCGTGCTGCCGACATATCGCCGTTCGGCTTGGCCACCACGCAATCGCAGCGCTGCTGCAACTGCCGGCAGCCGCCCGGACCGCAGAAGCGGGCTGCGCCGTTCAGCAGCACGACGGCGGTCGTGCCATCCGGGCCGACGTAGAAATCGAAAGCGGTGCCGCGTACGCCGATCGTGCCGGCCGGTGTCAGGATCTGGTAGGCCGAAGAATTGGAACTGCCGCTGACCCAGCGGAATGTACCCTTTGCCGCCCTGATGGTGAGTTTCTTGACCGATTGGGAATCATCGAAGACATATTTGTCGATGACGACCGACGAACCCCAGCCGACCGCGAGCTTCGTGCCGTCACGAAACAGGAACTGGCCAAGCCCGGATTGAGATGTCTTGATGCGCTCGTTGCGATGGACGCTGGTGTCGACCTCGATCGGGCCGCTCTGTCCCGTCACTTCCGTCTTGATGACGACAGCCTGGCCGACCGGCTCGGCGGCGGGTGCCGGCGATGCGCTGCTTAACGCGATGCAAAGCGTCGCGACTGATACTGAGCGCCAACCCCACATGATACACGTACCCCGGAACACGCGATTGTTAACATTTTAGCAATTGCTTGTCTTCTAACCCTATTGGGTTAGGTCGCCGGCCGACGGTTAGCGGAAATGCCGCGGCTTGCGTCTTCCGCTTGAAGCGGCATTCTCTTCGGCGTGTCGAAACCAAAGCTCTCGCGCGTCGCAAAAGAACCGTTGTGCCGCATTTGGATTTGCGATTTGTATGAGCGCGGAGAACAAGCCCTTTCCCGAAGGAGAAGAAGGCGGATGCGGAAATATTCGGTTTTTGCCGTGGCACGGGAGGCCCTTCGTGGCCACAAGGGTTGGGAGAAGCAGTGGACTTCGCCTGAGCCACGCGCCGAATACGACGTCGTCATCATCGGTGCCGGCGGCCACGGGCTGGGTGCTGCCTACTATCTCGCCAAGGAGCACGGCATCACCAATGTGGCGGTGATCGAGAAGGGCTGGCTCGGCGGCGGCAATACCGGGCGCAACACCACCATCATCCGCTCGAACTATCTCTACGAAGAGAGCATGCACATCTACGAGCATTCGATGAAGCTCTGGGAGGGGCTTTCCCAGGAGCTCAACTACAATGTGATGTATTCGCCGCGCGGCGTGATGATGCTCTCGCACAATATTCACGACCAGCAATCCTTCAAGCGGCATATCCATGCCAACCGGCTCTACGGCATCGACAATGAATGGCTGACACCGGAGCAGGCGAAGGCCTATTGTCCGCCGCTCGATATCTCGGCCAGCGCGCGCTACCCGATCAACGGGGCGGCACTGCAGCGGCGGGGCGGTACGGCGCGGCACGACGCCGTTGCCTGGGGTTATGCGCGGGCGGCTTCAGACCGCGGCGTGCACATCATTCAGAATTGCGAAGTGACCGGTATCCGGCGCGGTCCGGACGGACGGGTGACCGGGGTCGAGACCTCGCGTGGCTTCATCGGCGCCAGGAAGGTGGCGGTGTCGGCGGCCGGCCATACGACCACTGTCATGCAGATGGCTGGCGTGCGCGTGCCGCTGCAATCGAGCCCGCTGCAGGCGCTGGTTTCCGAACCACTGAAGCCAATCTTTCCCTGCGTCGTCATGTCGAACACGGTGCATGCCTATATCTCCCAGTCCGACAAGGGAGAACTCGTCATCGGCGCCGGCACCGACCAATATAATTCCTATTCCCAGACCGGCGGGCTGCAGATCATCACGCACACGCTCGACGCCATCTGCGAGCTCTTCCCGATGTTCCGGCGCGTCAAGATGATGCGGCAATGGGGCGGCATCGTCGACAATACGCCGGATCGTTCGGCGATCCAGTCGAAGACGCCGGTTCCCGGGCTTTACGTCAATTGCGGCTGGGGCACCGGCGGCTTCAAGGCGACGCCGGGCTCGGCCAATCTCTTCGCGCATCTGATTGCCCGCGACGAGCCGCACAAGTTCAATGCCGGCTTGACGCTGGACCGTTTCCGCAGCGGCCGGCTGATCGACGAGGCGGCGGCGGCGGCGGTGGCGCACTGATGTGGACGGCGGCTCTCCTCGCAATCGGGATCGACGGCGCGGCCATGCCGGCTGGTGACGTCTTTCCCGGCGCCGAGGATTTCCGCCTGCAGAAGATCCACAGGGCTGCCGGCGAAAGCGAGTGGCCCTTTGTCGCCGAGAGCGGCACGCTGCTTTGCGCGATGATCCTGCGCAAACCAGCCGTCTATTTCGTGCCTGAGGTCGGCGGAACGCCGGGACGTGCCTTCGTGATCGACAACGATATCGCCAAGATGGCTTTTGCGAATATCGGCATGACCGATGTGCTGGAGCCCTACGACAATTTCGAACAGCTTCTCAAGCGCCTCATTCCCTACGTAACGATGGGAAAGCGTCTCTGCAATCAACCTCCGGGAACCAATGTTTCCGGATCGGAACTCTAAGACGGGTAACACATGCTGCTGATCTATTGCCCATACTGTCAGGAAGAGCGCTCCGAGCTCGAATTCCGTGGCGCAGGTGACGCGCATATCGCGCGGCCCACCGACATCGCCTCGATCTCGGACGAGGAATTCGAAGCCTATTTCTTTCTGCGCGACAATCCGAAGGGGCTGATCTTCGAACGCTGGCGGCACATTCACGGCTGCGGGCGCTTCTTCAATGCAGCGCGCGATACAGTAACCGACAAGTTCATCATGACCTACAAGGCGGGTGAACCGAAGCCTGAGATCGGCGCGGCGGCCCAGCAGCATGGGCCCGTCGAAACATATGAAGCCGTGGAAGGAGAGGCGCAATGAGCGGCGTGAACCGTATCGCCGGCAAGGGGCGCCTGACACCGGCCAGAACCGCGCGCTTCAGCTTCGACGGCAAGAGCTATACGGCGCTCGAAGGCGATACCGTCGCCTCGGCGCTGATTGCCAACGGCGTGCATCTCGTCGGCCGTTCGTTCAAATATCACCGGGCCCGCGGTATTCTGTCTGCAGGGGCCGAAGAGCCGAACGCGCTGATCGACGTTGCCCGCGATACGGCGCGCAAGCAGCCGAACGTGCGCGCCACGGTGCAGGAAGTTTTTGACGGCATGATCGTCAACTCGCAGAACCGCTGGCCCTCGCTTGCCTTCGATGTCGGCGCGGTCAACAATCTGATGTCGCCGTTCTTCGCCGCTGGCTTCTACTACAAGACATTCATGTGGCCGCGCGCCGCCTGGAAACACGTGTACGAACCGCTCATCCGTCGTGCCGCCGGCCTCGGCGTCGCGCCGACGGAGGAGGATCCGGACCATTATGCCAGCCGCTATGCCCATTGCGACGTGCTGGTGGTCGGCGCCGGCGTGGCCGGGCTTTCGGCGGCGCTCGCCGCCGCCGAGACCGGTGCCCGGGTGATGCTTTGCGACGAGCAGGCGGAAGCGGGCGGGGCGTTGCGTTATGATACCGGCGTGACGATCGACGGACAGGACGGCAATAGCTGGGCACAGAAGGCCGTGGCGCGGCTGGAGGCGATGGACAATGTCGAAGTGCTGGTCCGCACGACCGCTTTCGGCTACTACAACCACAATTTCGTTGGTCTTGCCGAGCGCGTCACCGATCATGTCGCCAAGCCTTCCCGTGATCTGCCGCGCGAGCGGCTTTGGCAGGTCCGGGCAAAGCGCGTGATCCTCGCCACCGGCGCGATCGAGCGTCACATGGTGTTTCCGAACAACGATCGGCCGGGCATCATGCTGGCCTCAGCGGGGCGGATGTATCTCAATCATTACGGCGTCGCGGTCGGGGCCAAGGTCGGCATCTACACGGCGCACGACTCGGCCTATGAGGCGGCCTTCGATCTGAAGCGGGCTGGTGTTTCGATCGCCGCCATCGTCGATAGCAGGCAGGCGCCGGGAGCGGCGGTGCTGGCCGAGGCGCGTGCACTCGGTATTGATGTTCTGGCCGGCCAATCGGTCGTCAACACGGCCGGGCGGCTGCGCATCTCCTCGATGACGGTGGCGCGCAACGGCGGCGGTTCGCCGCGCAAGATCACGGTCGATGCGCTGCTGGTTTCGGCCGGCTGGACGCCGTCGGTCCATCTCTTCTCGCAGTCGCGCGGCAAAGTGGCCTTCGATGCCGAAAGTCAGCGATTCCTGCCCGGCTCCTATGCCCAGGACTGCCTCTCGGTCGGCGCCTGCAACGGCACCGACGACCTGCAGCGGACGATCGAAGAGTCGCTTGCCGCCGGAGAGCTGATGGCGCAGGCCACCGGCAGAAGCAGCGGTGAGAAGATCGCAATTTCGGCCGAGCAAGCCTATGACTGGACGGGCGGCATGATCGGTGCTGCCGAAGGCGCCGGGCCGAAGACCAACGCCAAGGCCTTCATCGATTTCCAGCATGACGTCTGCGCCAAGGATATCCGCCTTGCCGTGCGCGAGGGCATGCATTCGATCGAGCATATCAAGCGTTTCACGACCAACGGCATGGCCTCGGACCAGGGCAAGCTCTCCAACATGCATGGCCTGGCGATTGCCGCCGAAATGCTCGGCAAGGAAATCCCGCAGGTCGGACTCACCACTTTCCGCGCGCCCTATACGCCGGTCACCTACGGTACGCTGATCGGCCATTCGCGCGGAGAACTGTTCGACCCGACACGCAAGACGCCGCTGCACGATTGGGAAGAAGCGCATGGCGCGGTCTTCGAGGATGTCGGCAACTGGAAGCGTGCCTGGTTCTATCCGCAGGCCGGCGAGAGCATGCACCAGGCGGTCGCTCGCGAATGCCGGACGGCTCGCGAGGCGGCTGGTATCTTCGACGCCTCGACGCTCGGCAAGATCGAGGTGGTGGGGCCGGATGCGGCGGAATTCCTCAACCTCATCTACACCAATGCCTGGGACACGCTGAAGCCCGGCAAGGCCCGCTACGGCATCATGACTCGCGAGGACGGCTTCGTTTATGACGACGGCGTTGTCGGACGCCTGGCAAACGACCGTTTCCATGTGACGACGACGACCGGCGGCGCGCCGCGCGTTCTCCATCACATGGAAGATTACCTGCAGACGGAATTCCCGCATCTGAAGGTATGGCTGACCTCGGTGACCGAACAATGGGCTGTCATCGCCGTGCAGGGGCCGAAGGCGCGCGAGATCGTCGCGCCGCTGGTGGAAGGGCTCGATCTTTCGAACGAGGCATTCCCGCATATGAGCGTTGCCGAGTGCACGGTCTGCGGCGTGCCGGCGCGGCTCTTCCGCGTCTCCTTCACCGGCGAAACCGGTTTCGAAATCAATGTGCCGGCCGATTACGGCCAGTCGGTACTCGAAGCGGTCTGGGCCAATGCCGAACCGCTCGGCGCCTGCGTCTACGGCACGGAGACGATGCACGTTCTTCGCGCCGAGAAAGGCTACATCATCGTCGGGCAGGATACCGATGGGACCGTAACTCCCGATGATGCCGGACTTTCCTGGGCGGTTTCGAAGAAAAAGACGGATTTCGTCGGTATTCGCGGGTTGAAGCGGCCGGATCTCGTCAAGGACGGGCGCAAGCAGCTCGTCGGCCTCGTCACCAAGGACCCGAAGCTGGTGCTCGAAGAAGGCGCGCAGATTGTCGCAAGCCCGAACGAGCCGAAGCCGATGACCATGCTCGGCCACGTCACATCTGCCTATTGGTCGGAAAATTGCGGCAGGTCGATCGCCTTTGCGCTCGTCGCCGGCGGCCGGGCGCGGATGGGCGAGACGCTCTATGTACCGATGCCGGACAGGACGATCGCCGTCGAGGTGACGGATCTGGTGTTCTTTGACAAGGAAGGGGGCCGCATCCATGGCTGATGTCGCAATTCGCAAACCGGCGCTTGCCGGACGTCTCGGCGGCTCCGCAACGGTGCGGCTGACGACCGCTCCCACTGCCAGCCGGGTGGCGCTACGCGCGCCGGCGGAATCGCTCTCGGCACTTTCCTCGGCACTCGGCCTGACGTTGCCGGATGCCCCGAAGACATCCGGCCGGGCCGGCGCCCGATCGGCGCTCTGGATTGGGCCGGACGAGTGGCTGGTGATCGACGAGGCCAGTGCCGATCTGATGGCAACACTTTCGGGTGTCGGCACGCTGCATTCGGCGACCGACGTTTCCCACCGCAATCTCGCGATCATCGTCTCGGGACCGGGTGCTGAGGCGACGCTTTCGGCCGGCTGCCCGCAGGATCTGTCGCTTTCTTCCTTTCCGGTCGGGGCTGCATCGCGCACCGTTTTCGGCAAGGCGGAAATTGTGCTTTTCCGCACGGAAGAAGACACGTTCCGGGTGGAATGCTGGCGGTCGTTTTCGGATTATGTCTTCGGGCTGCTGAACGAGGCGGCTGAAGACGTGAGGCACTGAGCCTCAGCGAATCGCCGGCGTGCGCTCATTTAAGAGGTAAACGAATGCTGCACCATGCCTCGCTCGGCGTTTCCGATATCGAGCGGTCGGCGGCATTTTACGATGCTGCCCTTGCCGCGCTCGGTTATATCAGGGTCTGGGACGATATCAGGCCGGGGCAAACAGGGCAGGCAATCGGCTACGGCCTTCCCGGCGGCGGGGACAAACTGGCGATCAAGCATCGTCCGGACGGCCAGCGTGCGCCTGGCCCGGGTTTTCATCTGGCGTTTGCCGCGCCGAGCCGCCAGGCAGTCGATCAGTTTTATGCGGTGGCAATCGCGCAAGGCGGCAGTGACAATGGCCGTCCCGGCCTGCGGCCCCATTACGGTGAGCACTATTATGCGGCGTTCGTCATGGATCCCGACGGACACGCGCTCGAAGCCGTGTTCAATTCGGCCGAGTAACAAAAGCAGTTTTGCTCAAACGTCGTCGGGACGGTCCTTCGGGTCGAATTGGATGATGGTGATCCACTTTGCTGTCAGCGCCGGCTTCTTCTCGTTTTCGATCTCGATCGTGACGTCATAGGTGGTCATCAGCATGCCGGCGCCGCGGAAGCGGGCTTCGGCGAGCAGGAAGCGGCCGCGGACGCGGGCGCCGCTTTTCACCGGCGTCATGAAGCGGACGCGGTCGAAGCCGTAATTGATGCCGAGGGTCTGCTCGCGCACTTTCGGCAGACAGTTGTAGTTCATCGTCGACAGCAGAGACAGTGTCAGGAAGCCATGGGCGATGGTTCCTCCGAAGGGACTCTCGGCCGCCGCTCGCTCAGGATCGACGTGGATGAACTGATGGTCGTCAGTCGCCGACGCGAAGGCGTCGATCATCGTCTGGTCGACGGTGACCCAATCCGAAAGGCCCGTTTCCATGCCGATCAATCCCCGCACGTCGGAGAGTGAAATTTCCGTGACCATTAATTCCTCGTGAAACAAGCCGCTGCGGCAAAGCCTTATCGTGCATTTGTGACGATTGCGACAAGGATTTGGGTGAGGGAGGGGAGGCGGTCAATTTTCTACGAAAAAGGCGACGGAGCGTGGCTCGACGGTTACGGGGCCAGTAGTTTTCTTTGCTCCATCCGACGTCAACTGGCGCCAGCCCGGTTCGCCCGTAGAGGGAAGCGTGAAAAATTGGCGGTTCCCCGAGCGGTTGAAAAGCACGCCAAGCCGGGTCTGCCTGCCGCGCGCGGAGCGGTCGCCGGTCGATAGTAACATTCCGAGGGTGGAAAGCGACGGCGTCTTCCATTCGGCAACGGTCATCGGCTCGCCGGAAAGCGAAATCCATTCGACATCGCCATTTCCCGCCAGGAAGCCCATTTCGGAAAAGACGGTGAAGCGGCGACGCAACCCTGCAACGAAGGCAGTATGGGCGATGAGACCCTCGTCCAACGCCTTCCAGTCCAGCCAGGTGATCTCGTTGTCCTGGCAATAGGCGTTGTTGTTGCCGTGCTGACTGCGGCCGCCCTCATCGCCCGCCGTCAGCATGATGCTGCCGCGGGTGGCAAAGAGCGTTGATATCAGCGCCATCACATCGTCCTGGCGACGCTTGCGGATCGTCGGGTAGACGGTTTCTCCCTCGACGCCGTTGTTCCAGGAGTGGTTCTCATTATGGCCGTCACGATTGTGTTCGCCGTTGGCGTCGTTGTGCTTTCCGGCATAGGAGACGAGATCGATCAGCGTGAAGCCGTCATGGGCGGCGAGGAAATTGACGCTGCGCGTTTCCTTGCCGTCGTTGCGGGAGAAGATGTCGGAGGAGCCGGCGAGGGCGGTTGCCAGCGAGCCGGTCTTCCAATCGTCTCCGCGCCAGTAGCAGCGCAGGTCGTCGCGAACCCGGTCGTTCCATTCAAGGAAGGGCAACGGGAAATTGCCGAGCTGGTAACCGCCCGGGCCGATATCCCAGGGTTCGGCGATCATGATCCGGTCGGCCAGCACATCGTCGGCCAGGATCGCGGCAAGTGTTCCGCCGTCGCGCTCGAAGCCTGTCGCGGTGCGTCCGAGCACTGGGGCGAGATCGAAGCGAAAACCGTCGATGCCGGCGTTGAGCACAAAGTGGCGCAGACTGTCGATGACGAGGCGGCGGACCTTAGGATGATCGCAGGCGAGCGTGTTGCCGGTGCCCGTGTCATTGACGAGTTCGCCCGGCCAATTCTGGGCGTGGCGATAATAGTGCAGGTTGTCGAGTCCGCGCAGCGACAGCGTCGCGCCGTAGCGGTCGCTCTCGCCGGTATGGTTGAAGACGAGGTCGAGGATGACGGCGATGCCTTCGGCATGGAGAGCCGCGACCGTCTCGCGCAATTCCGTCATGCCGCCGGGGACGAGCCGCGGATCGAGCGCCATGAAGGCAACGGGATTGTAGCCCCAACCGTTGGTAAGGCCGAGCGGCGGCAGGTGGCGTTCATCGATCCAGGCGGTTATCGGCATCAGTTCGACGGCATCGACCCCGATCCGCTTCAGATGCGCGACGACGGAGGGATGGGCAAGCGCTGCGACCGTGCCGCGCTGGGCCTCCGGCACGTCGGGATGGAGAATGGTGAAGGGCCGCACCGCCACCTCATAGATAAAGCCGCCCGGTTTGAAGAGCGGCTTGCTGATCGCGGCTGGGGTATCGGTGGTGACGATCGCCTTCGGCATCAGATCCTGGCTGTCCTCGCCATAGATGCCGAGGCGGGGATCATAGCGGAACGGCCTATCGATCTCCTTGGCGTAGGGATCGATCAGCAGTTTGGAAGGATCGTACCAGAGGCCGTTGTCGGGCGCGTAGATACCGTCGGCGCGATAGCCGTAGCGCGCGCCCGCCTTCAGTCCGTCGACAAACAGATGATGGATGTGGTCGCTGTCGCGCGCCATCGGCAGGCGCGCGAATTCCCTGTTGCCGTCATCCTCGAAGAGGCAGAGTTCGATCTGTGCGGCATGATGCGACCACACGGCAAATTCGACGCCGGTCTCGAAGACGATCGCGCCGGCTTGCGCCGAACTGCTTCCCCGCATGTTCCCCCCGGATCAGGTGATCACGGTTGGCGCGTCGCGTCCCGTGCGTTCCTGAATGCTGGCAATGCTTTCGGCGGCCGCGATCAGATCGGCGAGCGCTTCCTGCGTTTCGATGTTGTGGCGAGTCGAATCCGGCTCGTAGCGCTCGATATAGACGCGCAAGGTTGCGCCAGACGTGCCGGTGCCGGACAGGCGGAAGACGACGCGGGAGCCGCCTTCGAAGAGCACGCGGATACCTTGATGCTCGCTCACCGATTTGTCGATCGGATCGTGGTAGGCGAAGTCGTCGGCCTTCTCGACCTTCAGGTTGCCGAAGCTCTTGCCGGGCAGGGTGGAAAGCTGGCTGCGCAGATTGTCCACCAGGCCGTTTGCGGCATCGGTGTCGAGGCCTTCGTAGTCGTGGCGTGAATAATAATTGCGGCCGTAGGTCTGCCAGTGCTGGGTGACGATATCGGCGACGCTCTCGCCACGCACGGCAAGAATGTTCAGCCATAGCAGCACGGCCCAGAGGCCATCCTTTTCGCGGACGTGACTGGAGCCGGTGCCGGAGCTTTCCTCACCACAGATCGTCGCCATGCCGGCGTCGAGCAGGTTGCCGAAGAACTTCCAGCCGGTCGGCGTTTCATACATGCCGATGCCGCGCTTTTCGGCGACACGGTCGGCCGCGCCTGATGTCGGCATCGAGCGGGCGATGCCGGCAAGGCCGCCCGAATAGCCGGGGGCGAGATTGGCATTGGCGGCAAGGATCGCCAGGCTGTCGGAAGGGGTGACAAAGATGCCGCGGCCGATGATGAGGTTGCGGTCGCCGTCGCCGTCGGAAGCGGCGCCAAAATCGGGCGCGTCATCGCCCATCATCTCATCGAAGAGTTCCTTGCAGTGAACCGGGTTCGGATCGGGATGATGGCCGCCGAAATCCGGCAGCGGCATGAAGTTGCGCACCGAGCCCGAGGGAGCGCCGAGACGATTTTCGAAGATTTCCTTGGCATAGGGACCGGTGACGGCGCTCATCCCGTCGAAGGCAATGCGGAAGCCGAGGCTGATCAGATTGCGGATGGCGCCGAAATCGAACAGCTCTTCCATCAGCGCAGCATAGTCCTCGACCGGGTCGATGACTGAGAGGATCGTGCCGCCTGGAAGCTCGTCCTTGCCGATGCGGTCGAGATTGACGTCTGCGAAATCAGCAATCTTGTAGCTGTCGATCGTCTTGGAGCGCGCATAGATCGCGTCGGTGATCTTTTCCGGCGCCGGGCCGCCATTGTTGATGTTGTATTTGATGCCGAAGTCTTCGGTCGGCCCGCCGGGATTGTGGCTGGCGGAGAGGATGATGCCGCCGAAAGCCTTGTATTTGCGGATGATGTGGGAAGCGGCCGGCGTCGACAGGATGCCGCCCTTGCCGACCATGACCTTGCCGAAGCCATTGGCCGCGGCCATCTTGACCGCCTTCTGGATGACCTCGCGATTGTAGTAGCGTCCGTCGCCGCCGATGACGAGGCACTTGCCCTGATAGCCTTCCAGCGAATCGAAGATCGACTGGATGAAGTTCTCCGCATAGTTCGACTGCTGGAAGACCGGAACCTTCTTGCGCAGGCCCGACGTGCCGGGTTTCTGGTCCAGATAGGGCGTGGTGGGGACGGACTTGATCATTTTAGTTCACATGCCTTTCGAGACGAGGCTTGAATAGAGGGCAGCGTAGCGTTCGGCGCTCTTCTCCCAGGAGACATCCGATTTCATGCCCTGCTTTTGCAATTGGGTCCAGAGTTTTCGGTCCTGATAAAAATGCATCGCACGGCGGATTGCCTGTAGCATGCCTGTTTCGGTTACGGGCGCAAATTGTATGCCGGTTGCGACTTTCGCCGCAAGTGCGGCGTGATTGGCGTCGATCACCGTGTCATTCAAACCGCCGGTGCGGGCGACGATCGGCACGCAGCCGTAACGCAGGCCGTAAAGCTGGGTCAGGCCGCAGGGTTCGAAGCGCGAGGGGATGATGATCGCATCGCAGCCGGCCTGCATCAGGTGCGACATCGGCTCGTTATAGCCGATCGAGACGCCGATGCGGCCGGGATGGCGGCTGGCGGAGGCGAGCAGCGCGCCTTCAAGTGCAGCTTCGCCGGAGCCGAGCACGACGAGCTTGCCGCCCATGGCGACGATCTCATCGGCGACATTGGCGACGATATCCATGCCCTTCTGCCAGGTGAGACGGCTGATGACACAGAAGATCGGGGCGTCGTCATTGTCGAGGCCGAAGAATTCGGCGATCGAGCGACGGTTCTCCTCGCGGTTCTTCAGCGTCGTCGGGCCGTAATGGGTGTGGACGACAGGATCGGTCGCCGGGTTCCAGATATCGGTGTCGATGCCGTTGACGATGCCATGCAGATCGTCGATGCGGCTGGCGATGACGCCCTCCAGCCCCATGCCGAATTCCGACGTCAGAATCTCATCGGCATAGGTCGGGCTGACCGTCGTGATCGCATGCGCAGTCTTGAGGCCGCCTTTGAGGAAGCCGACAGTACCGTAATATTCGATGCTTTCGGTGGCGAAGGCATGGGCAGGCAGGCGCAGGCCGGGAAAGATCTCGGAACCGAACTGGCCCTGGAAGGCGATGTTGTGGATGGTCAGTACGCTCGGAAGTTCCAGCGTCGGATAATAGCGCATATAGACCGACGTCAGCGCCGCCTGCCAGTCGTGGGTGTGGACGAGATCCGGCCGCCAGCCGGGCAGCAGGCCGGCGGCGATCTCGGAGGCAGCGAGCGACAGGGCGGCGAACCGACGCCAGTTATCGGGATAGTCCTTGCCGAGCGGATCGAGATAGGGCCCGCCGGGCCTGTCGTAATAGGCCGGCGCATCGAGGACGAGCAGGTCGAGGCCCTCGTGCTGGACCTCGAGCACGGTCGCCCGCTCACCGAGCAGGTCGGGGAATTCGAGCCTGACGACCGGGTCGCGAATAACCTTCATGACGGCGGGATAGCCGGGTAGAAGGGTCTTGGTCTCGACCCCGAAGGCTTTCAGAGCAATCGGCAGGGCGCCGGACACATCGGCCAGACCCCCTGTCTTGATCAAAGGGAAGACTTCGGACGAAACCGAAAGAACTTTCATAAGTTAGATATCCAGCTTGTCGATCATCGGTTGGGTGATCAGGCAGATGCCGCTTTCCGTCCGCCGGAAGCGCTTGGCATCGAGCTCGGGATCCTCGCCGACGACCAGACCTTCCGGAATGACGACGCCATGGTCGATCACCACATTCTTGAGCTGCGCGCGCCGCCCGATCTTCACGTTCGGCAGGATGACCGCCCCTTCCATCTTGGAGAAGGAGTTGGCCCTGACACCCGTGAAGAGCAGGCTGTTGTTCAGCATGGCGCCCGAGATGATGCAATCGCCTGACACAACGGAGGAGGTGGCCGAGCCGCGGCGATCCTCGTCGTCATGGACGAATTTCGCCGGCGGGGTGATCTCGGCATAGGTCCAGATCGGCCAGGACTTGTCGTAGATATCAAGCTCCGGAACGATCGCCGTCAGGTCGATATTGGCTTGCCAATAGGCGTCGATCGTGCCGACGTCGCGCCAGTAGGGTTCGTGCTCGAAATCCGAACGGACGCAGGACTTGGCGAAGCGGTGAGCGACCGCCTTACCGTTGTTGACGATATAGGGGATAATGTCCTTGCCGAAGTCGCGGCTCGAGGTCGGGTCGGCGGCGTCGCGGCGTAGCGCATCGAGCAGGAACTTGGTGTGGAAGACGTAGATGCCCATCGAGGCGAGAGCGAAATCCGGCTTGTCGGGAATGGGCGGTGGATCGGCCGGTTTCTCGACGAAGGCGATGATCTCGTCCTTGTCGTTGACATGCATGACGCCGAAGCCGACCGCTTCCATGCGCGGCACTTCCAGGCAGCCGATCGTGACGTCGGCGCCGGAATCGACGTGCTGCTGCAGCATCCATTCGTAGTCCATCTTGTAGACGTGGTCGCCCGCAAGAATGACCATGTATTCGACGCCGTAATCCTGGATGATGTCGATGTTCTGATAGACGGCGTCGGCCGTGCCCTCATACCATTGCGTCTCGGAGACGCGCTGGCTGGCGGGCAGGATATCGAAGCTCTCGTTACGCTCAGGGCGGAAGAAGTTCCAGCCGCGCTGCATGTGACGGATCAGCGAGTGCGCCTTGTATTGCGTCGCGACGCCAATGCGGCGGATGCCGGAATTCAGGGCGTTCGACAAGGCGAAATCGATGATGCGGGCCTTGCCGCCAAAATAGACGGCCGGCTTGGCACGCCGGTCGGTGAGTTCCTTGAGACGGCTTCCCCTACCGCCCGCCAGGACATAAGCCATTGCATCGCGGGCAAGTGGCTGAACGCGTTTTTCTACCATTTTCTCCTCCCACCAGTCACTAATTTTCAGGTTCAAGCATGATTGTCGCCAAGGGCGGCAAGGTAATCGAGCAGGTGATCTTGCCGCCGGCATCGACGGCCTGCACGCGCCCGCCGTTGCCCTTGCCGCTACCGCCGTAAATGTCGGCATCGGTGTTCAGGATTTCCCGCCAGCGGCCTGCGGACGGCAGGCGGATCGAGTAGTTCTCGCGGTAGACAGGGGTGAAATTGGTGATGACGGCGACCGGCTTCTGGCCCGGCGCCTTGCGCAGCCAGGCAAAGACGGAATTCTGGTGGTCGTCGGCGACCAGCCATTCGAAACCTTCGCCCTCGCAGTCACGCTCATGCAGTGCCGGCTTGCTGCGATAGGTGAAATTGAGGTCGCGCACCAGACGCCGCATGCCCTCGTGCATGCGATACTGAAGCAGGTTCCAGTCGAGCGACTTCTCCTCGCTCCACTCGCTCCACTGGGCGAATTCCTGGCCCATGAACAACAGCTTCTTGCCGGGATAGCCCCACATATAAGCGTAGTAGGCGCGCAGATTGGCGAATTTCTGCCAGTCGTCGCCCGGCATTTTGGCGATCAGCGAGCCTTTTCCGTGAACAACCTCGTCATGCGAGAGCGGCAAGACGAAATTTTCCGAATAGGCGTAGAGCAAGCCGAAGGTGAGCTCGTTGTGGTGGTGCCCGCGGTAGATCGGATCGCGGCTCATGTAGCTCAGCGTATCGTGCATGAAGCCCATGTTCCACTTGAAGCCGAAGCCGAGGCCGCCTTCATGGACGGGCTGCGAGACCTTCGGCCAGGAGGTCGATTCCTCGGCGATGGTCATGACGTTGGAATGATTGCCGTAGAGGCGGATGTTGAGATCCTGCAGAAAACGGACCGCTTCGAGGTTCTCGTTGCCGCCATATTCGTTCGGGATCCATTCGCCGTGCTTGCGGGAATAATCAAGGTAGAGCATCGAGGCGACGGCATCGACACGCAGACCATCGAGATGGAATTTTTCGGCCCAGTAGAGCGCGTTATTGACGAGATAGGAAACAACCTCGGTGCGGCCGAAATTGTAGATCGCCGTGCTCCAGTCCGGGTGGAAGCCCTTGCGCGGGTCTTCGTGCTCGTAGAGTGCGGTGCCGTCGAACCAGCCGAGGCCATGCTCGTCGGTCGGAAAATGCGCCGGCACCCAGTCGAGGATGACGCCGATGCCGACCTTGTGGCAGCCATTGACGAAACGGGCGAAACCTTCCGGCTCGCCGAAACGCGCGGTCGGCGCGTAGAGGCCGGTCGTCTGGTAACCCCAGGAGGGGTCGTAGGGGTACTCGGTGATCGGCAGGAATTCGATATGGGTGAAGCCCATGTCGGCGCAATAAGGGATGAGGCTGGAGGCGAGCTCGTCCCAGGACAGCATCGTGCCGTCCTGCCGGCGTTGCCAGGAGGCGGCATGCACCTCGTAGATCGAGATCGGCTGGCGGCGCTTGTCGGTCTCGCGCCAGTGCTTCAGATGGGCCTCGTCTTCCCAATCCTGCACCAGTTCGGCGGCGGCGATGGAGGCGGTCTTCGGTCGCAGCTCGCTGCGCCGCGCGAAGGGATCGGCCTTCAGCGGCAGCAATACGCCGTCCTGGCCGCGGATCTCGAACTTGTAGGCGACGCCGATCGGTACGTCAGGGGCAAAGATTTCCCAGATGCCGCTATCGGAGCGGAAGCGCATCACGTGGCGACGGCCGTCCCAATTGTTGAAATCGCCAACGACGGAAACGCGCTGTGCGTTCGGCGCCCAGACGGCGAAATGGATGCCCTGGGCGCCGTCATGCTTGATGAGATGGGCGCCCATCTTGTCGAACAGCCGCAGATGCGAGCCCTCGCGGGCGAAATAATCGTCCATCGGTCCGAGCACCGGACCGAAACTATAGGGATCGGTGACTGCCCATTCGGCATCGCCGCGCCGGGCGCGGTAACGCACCGGCTGGAGCTTCGTGAGGGAAACCGGGCCGGCAAAGACGCCTTCGGCATGGAGCTGTTTCAGCTCGCCGATGACGCTGCCGTCGAGCGTCATGGCGGTCACCTCCTCCGCGCCCGGGATGAAACACCGGGCGACGAAGGCGTCACCGGCCTGGTGCACACCCAGGACGGCAAAGGGATTGGAATGCGAGCCGGCAAGGATCGCCGTGATTTCATCTGCCGAAATTTCCCAGGAAAGCTTTACTTCAGGGACGGTCTTCGGCGTTTTCATCCGGCTCTCCAGATTTCGTCTGCATATTGCCTGATGGTTCGGTCGGAAGAGAACCAGCCCATTCGCGCCGTATTGTTGATCGTCTTGGTGTACCAGGCGGACTGGTTGGTCCAGATCTGGTCGACTTCCCGCTGGGCCTGGGCATAGGCGTCGAAGTCGGCAGCGACCATGAACCAGTCATGCGAATAGATGCCGTCGATCAGCGCCGTGTAGCGATTGCGGTCATCGGGCGAGAAGACGCCGGAACCGATAGCGGCAAGCGCCTGGGCGAGTTCGCGCGATCCCTCGATGATGGCGCGGGGATTGTGGCCATCACTGCGGACTTTCGACACCTCGTCGGCCTTGAGGCCGAAGATGACGATGTTGTCCTCGCCGACATTGTCGCGCATCTCGACATTGGCGCCATCGAGCGTGCCGATTGTCAGCGCGCCGTTCAGGCCAAACTTCATGTTGCCCGTGCCGGACGCTTCCATGCCGGCGGTCGAGATCTGCTCCGAGAGGTCAGCGGCCGGAACCATGACTTCGGCGAGCGAGACATTGTAGTTCGGCACGAAGACGATTTTCAGCAGGCCGCGTACCGACGGATCGTTGTTGATCGTGCGGGAGACGTCGTTGATCAGCTTGATGATGAGCTTGGCATTGTAATAACTCGGCGCCGCCTTGCCGGCGAAGAGTTTCACGCGTGGCACCCAGTCAAGCTCGGGATGCGAGCGGATCTGGTCATAGAGCGCGACGGCCTCGATGATGTTCAGCAGCTGGCGCTTATATTCGTGGATACGCTTGATCTGGATATCGAACATCGCCGACGGATCGAGCTTCACACCCATGCGGCTGGCGACGAGGTTGGAGAGTGCCACCTTGTTGGCGCGCTTTACCGCTGCGAACTTCTGCTGGAAAGCCGGATCGGAGGAATGCACGTCGAGCGCGCGTAGCTTCTCGGCATCATCGAGGAATTCGTCGCCGATCGCCTCGCGGATCAGGCCGGTGAGGCCGGGATTGCACTGCTGCAGCCAGCGGCGCGGCGTGATGCCGTTGGTCTTGTTGTTGATGCGGTCGGGATAGAGCTTGTGCAGGTCGGCGAAGACGGTGACCTTCATCAGGTCGGTGTGCAGGGCCGAGACGCCGTTGATCGAATGCGAGCCAACGAAAGCCAGGTTGCCCATGCGCACGCGGCGGTCGCCGCTTTCATCGATCAGCGAGATCGAGCGGATTTCCCCATCGGAGAAGTTCTTGCCCTTGCGGGCGTCGATCAGGATCTTGGCATTGATCGCATAGATGATCTGCATATGGCGCGGCAGCAGACGCTCGAACAGCGGCACCGCCCAGCTTTCCAGCGCTTCGGGCAGAAGCGTGTGGTTGGTGTAGGAGAAGGTATGGCGGGTGATTTCCCAGGCTTGATCGAAGTCCATGCCATGCACGTCACAGAGCAGGCGCACGAGTTCGGCAACCGAGACGGCGGGGTGGGTGTCGTTCAGCTGGATCGCCACCTTGTCCGGCAGCGAGGTGAAATCGTCATATTGCTGCAGATGGCGGCGCAGGATGTCCTGCAGCGAGGCCGACGAGAAGAAGAATTCCTGGCGCAGGCGCAGTTCCTGGCCGGCCGGGGTGGCGTCGGCAGGATAGAGAACCCGGGTCAGGCTTTCGGCCTTGTTGCTTTCGCGGAGCGCGCCGATGTGGTCGCCGGCGTTGAAGGCATCGAGCAGGATCGGATCGATCGGTTGCGCCGACCAGAGGCGCAGCGTGTTGACGCGCTTGCCGCGCCAGCCGACGGCAGGCGTGTCGAAGGCGGCGGCAATGACGCGCTCGGCCGGTTTCCAGACGTAGCGCGGCTGGTCGTCATGGGTGGTGATGAATTCGACGGCGCCGCCGAAGCCGATTTCATAGGAGCTTTCGCGGCGCTCGAATTCCCAGGGATTGCCATGGGCGAGCCAGTTTTCCGGCAGTTCCACCTGCCAGCCGTCGGCCAACTGCTGGCGGAAGAGGCCGTGAACATAGCGGATGCCATAGCCATAGGCCGGAACGTCGACCGTCGCCATGCTCTCCATGAAACAGGCAGCCAGACGGCCGAGGCCGCCGTTGCCGAGTGCGGCATCCGGCTCCAGGCCGGCAATGACGTTGACGTCGACGCCGAGCGAGGCGAGCGCATCGCGCACCTCCTCCATCAGGCCGAGGTTGGAAACGGCGTCGCGCATCAGGCGGCCGATCAGGAATTCAAGAGAAAGATAATAGACGCGCTTGGCGCCGGTTGCATAAACCTCGCGAGTGGATGCCATCCACCTGTCGATGATGCGGTCGCGCACCACCAGGATCGTCGCCGTCAGCCAGTCATGCGGCTTTGCCACCTTGGCATCCTTGCCGATGCGGTAGGTCAGACGTTCGATGATTTCTTCAGCGAGAATTTCCGGCCTTGAACTGCGAGGGGCGGGGGAGGGGATGATCGGCTTGGAAACAGTGTTCATCGTCAGGTCTCGCCAATTTTAATTTTGTTTCAGGATGTTATGCCTGATTCAATCAATTTGTCGCTTGCGCAGCCGACAGTTTATGCATCGTTACTAAGCACTTGCAACAAGGGATTTGGGCAAACGAAAAATTTGCGAAACCTTCATATTCACACGGGTTGAGGGGGTTGATTTCAATCGCTTTTCTCGATCTGATGGGCCGAACGAGGATAACGAAAAGCCGCTCCGGTTTGTTCCGCAGCGGCTTTTTTGTTCGGCTTTTCGCCGGGACCGATCGTCAGTTCGTCAGGCGCGTCAGCTGTGCGGAGGCCTTCGCTCCGATCGCCTCGAAGGCGGCCAGCAGGTCTTCCATCTTTTCCGCCTGGAAATAATGCGCGTCATCGGAAGCGCAATAGTGCAGCAGCGCCTGTCCGCCCGCGGGTGCCATGAAGGCGATCGTATAGATTTCGATGCCCTTGGACTTGGCGGCGTCGCATGTCTTCTTGGTCGCGGTGTCGTAGGAACGGCCGCCGCTGCTATCATTGTTATTGTCGCCGTCTGTCATAAAAACGATGTACTTCTTGGGCACTTGCCCGGTCTTCTGCTGGTGGGCGGCGTCTTCGGCGTCATTGCCCGCGGCGTTCTTGGCGGTGAGAGACGTGTAAGCCGTGTTCACTGCGCCGCTCGAATTCGTGCCACCTCCCGACTGAAGCGCGTTGACATAGCTCGTGACAGCGGTGGTTCCCCAAGCGAGCTTGCTCGCCGTGTACTCAACGAGATCGTAGGATACCGCGCCTGTGCGTACATATTCGGCATTGGGATCCGCGCTATTGAGCTGATCAAAAAGATTGCCGGCAGCGAGCTTCAGTGCTTCTATTTTTGTATAATAACGCGTACGCGTGCCGGTGCAGGTGTCGTAGATTGTCGTCTTACCGTTTTGGTTGAGGTGAGGGTTGCATTTATAGGTGTATGATTCCGTCATGACGGTGGCGGTCGGTTCTCCCATTGACCCCGATTTATCGAGTGCGAGGAACATAGAGATCGAGCCTTGGGTCTGTGAATGCCCGCCGACCGTCGTGCCAGAGGTCGAGAGATGCTGCGTCTTGAAGCCGACCGCCTGCATCAGCGGGTTGACCGTAAGGTCGTAACTCGGTGAAACCGTCACCTGATAGGATGTCGACTTGCCCGATGTCGTTGTCTGGACACTGACGCTCGTCGTGTCCTTGATATCGGTGCCGCTCTGCAGGTAGTTCGCCATTTGCCCGGCAACGAAATTCTGCGCAAAGGCCTCGGCCTGCGACGTTTGGATCGTGCCGTTCGCTAGCGCGGTAGCGGTTGCGAGCGCCGCCGAATCGGCGGCCTCCTGCAATTGCTGCTTCGAGAGCAGCATATCGCCCACCTGGATCGCCATGCCGGCCGCCCCAAAAAGGACGGGCAGCAGGATCGCCGTCATCATACCGAAATTACCGCCACGGTCGCCAAGCATGCGACGCAGGCAGGGAGTCTGTAGAAAGGAGGTGCTCATCATGTTCACCCAACTGGAGGCCCTGTGAGGTGATATTAGGCACGCCCCTCCTTTCCGCTGTCCTTACGGCGTCAATAGAATTTTAACGAATCGTCGGATTTTTCCAGTTTTGGGATTATTTCAGGGGGATCACGTCGACCGCCTGGACGGCGCGTTGGCCGCCATAGCTTTTCAATACGCCGATGACGGGAACGACGTCGGAATAGTCCCGCCCATAGGCGACGACGATGTGGTCCATGCCGGCGGGGATGTTGTTGGTCGGATCGAGTTCGATCCAGCCGATCGTCTCACCGCACCAGATCCTGACCCAGGCATGCATGGCGTCCGCCCCTTCCAGCCGCTCCTTGCCGGGGGGTGGGATGGTGCGCAGGAAACCGGAGACGTAGCCGGCCGGAATGCCGAGGCTTCGGAGCGCCAGGATCATGATGTGGGTGAAATCCTGGCAGACGCCGCGCTTCAACTTGAACGCCTCGAGCGGCGTCGTGTCCACCGTCGTCGCGTCGGGGTCGTAGGTGAAATCCTTGTTGATGCGGGCACAGAGCGCATGGGCGATCTGCATCGCCGTCAGATCAGGCATGGCGCAGCTTCGCGCATAGTCGGCGATCTCGCGCGCTTGGGTCAGGCGCGGGCTATCGCCAAGGAAGTGGTGCGGCGAATCCGGCGCCAACGACCAGATGCCTGATATCTCCTCCGGCAGGTCGGCAAGCAGCGGCGAGAAATCGGCGGCGATCGGCTGGCTTTCCACCTGCACGCGGGCTTGCATGCGAATGTCGAGCGTCTCGTGCGGCGCGCGCAGCATGAAGGAGGTGGTGGGATGATGGAAGAAATCGACGAAATGTGACTGCTCGTCCGGCGTCGGCGAGATGGTGATCGAGCCGGCGACCAGGCGCTGCCGGTTGGGCAGCGACAGCGGCATCAGGCGCATGACGTGGCGGGCGCCGGAGGCCGGCACGTCGTAGATGTAACCCATGTGGAGGGAGAGATCGTAGAGCATCGCCGTCACCCGAGATAGGTCTGGGCGAGCAGATCGGAAAGCTGCTCCAATTCGCGTTCGAGCCGTTGATAGACCTCGACCCCCATGCCCTCCGGCGTCATCACCGCCAGGCCGGAATGGAGCCGCATCGCCTCGCGGTAGAAGGGCGACATCTGGCCGTTGATCAGGGCATTCGGCAGCTGCTCGACCTCGTGGTGGATCTCGTTCACCTGGAAGAGGACCGAGCGGGGGTTAAGGGGGTCGAGCGCCAGCAAGTCGGTGACGGTCAGCCGCGCCGTGTTGACGTTGTAGCGGCGGCGGTGGGTCATGACGCTGTCGCCGATCTCGAGCAGCATGTCGAGGGCGCCGTCAGGCGCTTCCGGGCCGGACATGTGGCCGAGCAGGCGCGTCATGTGCAGGCCGCGCTCGATATAGCGTCCGAGCGAGAGGAAGCGCCAGCCGGTGAAGCGGTACATGTTCTCGTGCACAAGGCCGGCGAAGCCCGCGAGTTTACGCAGAAGGATCGTCATCGCATGGCTGGCATCGTCGCCGGCAGCGACGGTGACGTGAAAGCGGCGGGCGGTCTTGGCGAGATCGTTGAGTGCCAGCCAGCCGTCCGGCGAGAAACGGTCGCGGATGTTGCTCGCCGAATAGACGGCGCTGTCGATGTTGCGCAAAAGCGTTTCCGGCACGGCCTCGGCGGTATCGATATCGACGGCCGTGAGATACTCGGAGACATCGGCGAGCAGCGGCTGGTTCGGATCGGCAGCTTCGGCGTAACGCGCATGCCAGGCGCGCAGGATGCGCAGCGCCCCTTCGGCGCGTTCGATGTAGCGGCCGAGCCAGAACAGATTATCGGCTGCCCGGCTCGGCAGGCTGCCCGGCATGTTGCGGGTGAAGCTGCCCTCGGCCGGCAGCAGCGTGTGGCGCTCGACCGGCTTGTCACTGACGATCCAGACGTCGGCGGCCGCTCCGCCCGACTGCATGGCGATGGCTGCGACATCGGCGCCGGAGCCGATTCGGGCAAACCCGCCGGGCATGATCTGCCAGCCATTTGCGGTGCGGGCGGCGAAGACGCGCAGCGACATCGGCCGCGGCACGAGCTTGCCGTCAACCCAGGCCGGCGTCGTCGACAGCGTGACGACCTCCTGGCCGACCAGTTTCGGGCCATCCGAATTTAGCCAGTCGGTGATGGAATCCCTGGCGGTGGCACGCAGCGAGGAGCCGAGCACGGATTCGCCGTTGTCGTCGAAGAAGGGCGCCCGGGAATAGGCCGGGCCGATGACCATCTTCTCGATATTCTTTGCGACGTGCTCACGCTCTTCCTTCTGGCCGCACCACCAGGTGGCGATCGAGGGCAGTTGCAGATCCTCCCCCAGCAGACGGTGGCAGATGGTCGGCATGAAGGCCAGAAGCGCCCGGGTTTCGAGAACGCCGGTGCCGAGCGCATTGACGATGGTGACGCTTTCGGCGCGCAGCGCTTCCACCAGGCCGGGCGTGCCGATATGCGAATTCTGGTTCAGCTCCAGCGGATCGGCAAAGGCCGAATCGAGACGGCGCCAGAGTACGCCGATCGGCTTCAGACCGGCGACGGTGCGCACCATGACGCGGCCCTTGACGACGGTCAGGTCCTCGCCCTCGAGCAGCATGAAGCCGAGATAGCGGGCGATGTAGGCGTGCTCGTAATAGGTCTCGTTGGCGGGGCCGGGCGTCAGCACGGCAATGCGGTCGTCGCCCGAATGTTTCATGCCCTGAAGCGCGTCGCGGAAGGCACCGAAGAAGGAGGCGAGACGGTGGACCGGGGTTTCGGCGTAGATATCCGAGAAGGCCCGGGTTGTCGCGACGCGGCTTTCCAGCGCGAAACCGGCGCCTGAGGGCGCCTGCGTCCTGTCGGCCAGCACCCACCAGTTGCCGTCAGGTCCGCGGCCGATCTCGAAGGCGCAGAAATGCAGATAATGGCCGGAGCCTGGCCGGATGCCGGCGAGCGGGCGCTGGAATTCGGGATTGGCGGCCATCAGCGCCGGCGGCAGGACGCCTTCCTCCACCAGTCGGTTGTCGCCGTAGATATCGGCAACGATCGCCTCCAGCAGGTCGGCGCGCTGGACGAGGCCCGCCGACAGTGTCTTCCATTCGCGCTCGTCGATCAGCACCGGGATATGCGAGATCGGCCAGGCGCGTTCGCCGGTGCCTTTGCTGCCATAGGCGCGGTAGAAGACTCCCGCATCCCGGAGGTAGCGGTCGGCGCGGGCGAAACGCTCGGCGAGATCCTTTTCCGGCATCGTGCTCAGATGCGAGAGGAAACGCTGCCAGACCGGGCGGACAGCGCCTTTGTTGTCGACCATCTCGTCGGCGGAACCAGGAAGCGGCGCATAGTCGAAGGCCGCATCCTTGATGATACGTTCCTCTGCCTCTCCCCTGCGCTCCGCTGCCGGCCTCTTACCCATCAAAATTCAGCCTTACCCCCGGCCCCAATCCTCGGCCTTAAATTCCGGCGGGCCGCCTCAAATCCAGCGTCAGCGGGAATTCAAGCGAACCTGTCTCGGCGCGCGGGATATAACCGCCCGCCGTATGTCCCCACGGCTCGAAGCGGGCGAGCCGCCTTGCTTCCGCCTCGTTGCCGTTGACCGGGAAGGTGTCATAGGTCCGGCCGCCCGGATGGGCAACATGATAGATGCAGCCGCCGATCGAACGCTTCGACCATGTATCATAAATGTCAAAGGTCAAAGGTGTGTTGATCGGCAGGACAGGATGCAGGCCGGAGGACGGTTGCCACGCCTTGTAGCGGACGCCGGCCACCGACACGCCGGCGGTGCCGGTCGGCGTCAGCGGCAGGGTGCGGCCATTGCAGGTGACGGTATAACGCGCGGTATTGCTGGTTTCGAGCCGCACCTGAAGGCGCTCGACGGAGCTGTCGACGTAACGGACGGTACCGCCCGGCGCGCCTTCCTCGCCCATGACATGCCAAGGCTCCAGCGCCTGACGCAGTTCCAGCTTCGAGCCCTCATATTCGACTTCGCCGCAGAAGGGGAAGCGGAATTCGAGCTGGGCCTTGAACCATTCCGGGCTGACGTCGAAGCCGTTTTCACGAAGGTCGGCAAGCACGTCGAGGAAATCGGCCCAGACGAAATGCGGCAGCATGAAACGGTCATGCAGGGTCGTACCCCAGCGGACAAATTTGCCGTCGACCGGGTTGACCCAGAAGCGGGCGATCAGCGCGCGCACCAGCAATTGCTGGGCAAGCGACATGCGTGCGTTCGGCGGCATCTCGAAGCCGCGGAACTCGATGAGGCCGAGCCGTCCGGTCGGGCCGTCGGGCGAGAACAGCTTGTCGATGCAGATCTCGGCACGGTGGGTGTTGCCGGTGACGTCGGTCAACAGATTGCGGAACAGGCGGTCGACGAGCCAGGGCAGCGGCTGCTGGCCGCGGCCGGGAGCGGCGATCTGCGCCATGGCGATTTCCAGCTCGTAGAGGCTGTCGTGACGAGCCTCGTCAATGCGCGGCGCCTGGCTGGTCGGCCCGATGAACATGCCGGAGAAGAGGTAGGAGAGCGAGGGATGGCGCTGCCAGTGGAGGACGACGCTCTTCAAGAGATCGGGACGTCGCAGGAAGGGGCTGTTGTTCGGATTGGCGCTGCCGACGACGACGTGGTTGCCGCCGCCGGTGCCGGTATGACGGCCGTCGATCATGAACTTGTCGGCGCCGAGCCGGGTGGCGCGCGCCTCCTCGTAGATCGCCGTGGTGATGTCGACGCAGTCCTTCCAGTTCGAGGCAGGATGAATGTTGACCTCGATGACGCCGGGATCCGGAGCGACGCGGATGACGTTGATGCGCTCGTCCTGCGGCGGCGGGTAACCCTCGATGTGGACCGGAAGCTTGAGTTCGGCTGCGGCGTTTTCGGCAGCCGCGATCAGCTCGAGATAGTCCTCGATGCGCTCGACCGGCGGCATGAAGACGCAGAGCCTGCCGTCGCGCGGCTCGACCGACATGGCGGTGCGCACGGCACCGCGAAGTTCGCCGAGCGTCTGTTCGATCCGGCCGCGATTGCTCTCGTCGGCATGGAAAGAGGCTTCCGGCATGGCCCGGCCGGCCGGTACGAAGACATCTGGCAGCGGTCCGCGCGGGATCGTCGGATCGGCGGGGTGGATATAGGGATAACGCGCCGGGGGGACATAGGGCAGCGTGCCGAGCGGCAGGCGATAACCGATCGGGCTGTCGCCCGGGACGAGGAAGATCTTGCCGCGGCGGGTGCGCCATTTCTCGCTGATCCAGACTCGGCTTTCCGCTGCCTTGGCGTTCCAGGCCTGGACCGGAAGGACGTAACCGGTCGCGACGGTGAGGCCGCGGGCGAAGACGCGGGCGATGCGGTTGCGTTCCTCGGGATCCTTCAGCTTCGAATTTGCCGGATCGACATTTTCGGGAAGGTTGCCTTCCTTGATGATCCAGTCGGCCGGATCCTCATAGGCCGGCTGCACCATCTCAGGTTTGATCGCCAGTTCCTTTGCGATCGCCGTCAGGAGCTTCTCGGCATCTTCGGCGGTGACGCCGGTATCCTTGCCTTCGGTGGCGACCAGATCGAGGTTCTGCCAGACCGGCTTGCCGTCGCGGCGCCAGTAGAGCGAGAAGGTCCAGCGCGGCAGGCTTTCGCCCGGATACCATTTGCCCTGGCCGTAATGCAGGAAACCGCCGGGGGCGAAACGTTCTTGCAGCTTGCGGATCAGGATGTCGGCCTTTTCGCGCTTGGTCGGGCCGACTGCGGCGGTGTTCCATTCCTCCGACTGGAAATCGTCGATCGAAACGAAGGTCGGCTCGCCGCCCATCGTCAGATGCACGTCCTCGGCTTCGAGGACACGATCGACCTTCTCGCCGAGTTCGTTGAGCTCCTCCCAGCTTTCATCGGAGAAGGGCTTGGTGATGCGCGGGTGCTCGGCGACGCGCGAGACCTTCATGTCGAAGGCGAACTCGGTTTCGGCCTCGCCGAAATAACCGCCGGAAATCGGGGCGGCGTTGCGATAATGCGGCGTTGCGGCAAGCGGGATGTGGCTTTCGCCGGTCAGCAGGCCGGACGTCGGATCGAGGCCAACCCAGCCGGCGCCGGGCAGATAGACCTCTGCCCAAGCGTGCAGATCGGTGAAATCGACTTCGGTGCCGGAGGGGCCGTCGAGCGCCTTCAGGTCCGGCGTCAGCTGAATGAGATAACCGGAGACGAAGCGGGCGGCGAGGCCGAGATGGCGAAGGATCTGGACGAGCAGCCAGCTGGTGTCGCGGCAGGAGCCCTTGGCGCTTTCCAGCGTTTCCTCCGGCGTCTGCACGCCGGTTTCCATGCGGATGACATAGCCGATCTGCCGCTGCAGGCGGGCATTGAGGCCGACGATCATATCGACCGTCGGCTGGTCGGGCGACCAGTCGAGAGTCGGCAGCAGCGCCTTCAAGCGCGGACCGGCCGGCTCCGGCGTCATGTAGATCGACAGATCCTCCTGGATCGTTTCAGGGTATCCGAAGGGCCACTTGGTCGCCTCTTCCTCGACGAAGAAGTCGAAGGGATTGTAGACCGTCATGTCGGCGACGAGATCGACCTCGATCTTGAATTCCGACACCGGATCCGGAAAGACGTAACGGGCAAGGTAATTGCCGTAAGGGTCCTGCTGCAGGTTGACGAAATGATTGGAGGGCGTGACCTTCAGCGAATGGCTGAGCACCCGTGTCTTCGAATGCGAGGCAGGTTTCAGCCGGATGATCTGTGGGCCGAGGCGGACCGGCTTGTCATAGGTGTAATGCGTCAGATGATAGATGCTGGCTTTGATCGACATATTTCTCTTTTTATCCGGCGCGCATCGTCGTGCGGCTTGCTGTTCCCGAAAATCAGTGTGTGCAATGCAGCGAAAGAAAGCAAGGCGGAAAGGTCGACGGCTCTTACGCCGCCTTGGCAAAGGTGACGGCCGCTTTCAGGCCTTTGCCATCTGCGCCCGGTTCCAGTGTCAGGTCGGCGTTGAAAAGATTGGCGATTTCTTCGACGATCGGCAGGCCGAGGCCGGCACCGGGCGCACCGGACTCATTGCCGCGCGAAAAACGCCGGCGCACCGCCTCCAGCTTCTCGCGGGGAATACCGGGGCCATTGTCCTCGACTTCGAGGCGGATCGTCTCTGACGCGGCGATAATACGGACGGTGACCTCAGCTCCCTTGCCGGCATAGGCGATGGCATTGCCGGCAAGGTTGCGCAGCATTTCGCCGATCAGCAGCGGCTCGGCGCGGACCATCGCCGGGCTTTCGCCCTCGAAGCCGAGATCGATGCCGGCGACGGCGGCCGTCGGGATTTGCTCGCCGGTGATTTCCTGAGCGATGGCGGCAAGATCGATGGCGGAGGCGGTCAGTGCCTCCTTGGCGGTGGCGGCGTCGATCTTGGCCATCAGGAGAAGCTGGGCGAGGATGCGTTCGGCATGTGCAACCGCCTGGTCGCCCTTCAGTGCCGCCGCCTGGGCCTCATCAAGCGAGCCGGCGCGGGCGGAAAGGGCAAGCTGGGTGCGGATGATCGCCAGCGGCGTGCGCAACTGATGGCTGGCATTGCCGGTGAAATGGCGCAGCGCATCGAGCGCCGATTGCAGGCGGACCATGAAGGAATTTACCGTATCGACCAGTGGTTCGACCTCGCTCGGCACGGTCTGCTTAATCGGATGCAGGTCATCGGGGCTGCGTTCGCCGATGGCGTCGCCGAGCTTGTAGAGCGGGCGCAGAGCCACCGTGACCGAGATCCAGACGATGACGGCCGCGCCGGCGATCATGAAGGCGAGGCGGAGTGCGGAGCGGACGAGGATCGCCTGCGCCAGTTGCCGGCGGCCGATGGTGGTTTCGGCGACCGTTACGGCGAAGGGCACGGAGCGGATGCCCGTCGAGGCGGAGCGCTCGAGGGTGGCGACGCGGATCGGCTCGCCGCGGAACGTGTCGTCGGCGAAAGCGGCCACACCGCCTGGCGTCTTGTCCAGCACCGGCAGGGACTGGTAGCCGGTGATGAATTGGCCCGGCGGGCCGTCGACGCGGTAGAAGACGCGATCCTGCGCGGCCGAGGTCAGCATTTCAAGCGCGACATAGGGGATATCGACCTGCAGCGTGCCGTCTTCGGCGACGACGACCCGCTCGGCGATCGCTAGCGCTGAGCCGGCGAGCACGCGGTCGGAGACGATGTTCGAGGTCTGGACCGCCTCGCGATAGGTATCGGCGAGCGCCAGCGTGCCGATGACGGCTGTCGAGACGAGCAGCCAGAAAAGCAGCCGGCGCCTGAGGGAATAGGCGGCTTTCATGAGGCCTCGGGCAGCTTGTCGAGATAATAGCCGATGCCTCGGGCGGTCTTGACGGTCAGGCCGTGCGGCGAGAGGCGCTTTCGCAGGCGGCTGACATATTGCTCGATGGCGTTTGCGGAAATGTCGTCGTCGAAGGCGGTCAGCGATTGAATGATCGCCTCTTTGGCGACGACCTTGCCGGCCCGCATGAAGAGGATTTCGAGCAGGCCGAGCTCGCGAGCGGGAATATCGAGGGGCGTGGCGCCCGATGAAAAGGTGCGGGAATTGAGATCGAAGGAGATGCCGCCGAAGCTGACCGTCGCCGAGCGCAGCCCGGCCTGGCGGCGCAGCAACACGCGCACACGGGCCTCGAATTCAGCGATGTCGAAGGGCTTGATCAGATAGTCGTCGGCGCCGAGATCGAGGCCCTTCACCCGTTCTTCCGGCGTGCCGCGCGCGGTCAGGATGAGAACGGCCGCCTGGTTCTGCCGGGCGCGCATGGCGCGCAGCACGTCGAGCCCGTCCATCTCGGGCAGGTTGAGGTCGAGGATCACCAGATCGAAATTTTCCGCGGCGATGACCGCATTGGCAGACGCCCCATCATGGACGACATCGACGGCATGACCCGTGCCGCGCAAGATCGCCGACAGGCCGTCGGCCAGCGCGATATTGTCTTCGGTGAGCAGGATGCGCACGGATGTTTCCCCTGTTTTTCAAAGGAGATTACAGAGGTGGCGGAGCGATGTCACAGCGATTTTGAAGATTCGGTGAACGGCCGGGAAAGCCTCGATTTCAGCTCCCGGTTCTTTCGATCCGCTCGCGCTGTGTCATCGCGGCGGCGAGGAGTTTCCGGAAGCGGGGATCGTCGCGGATGTTGTCGAGGTCGGAATCATTGTTGAACCATTTGATATGGTAGACGGAGCTGTTCGGCAGCAGCCTCTCAAGAAGGTCGATCGACTGGTCGACATCGCCGAGGACGGAATAGACGCAGGCGAGATTATACTGCGCGACGATGTCATCGGGATCGATGGCGATCGCGCGGGCAGCCCAGTCGCGTGCCCTCGCCGCGTCGCCGAGATGGGCAAGCGCCAGCGCGCCGCGATGGGCCGGGCCGGAATTTTCCGGATTGAGGTTCAGGGCGCGTTCGGCGCGCAGCAGGCCGAGGCTTGCCCAGTTTTCCGTGTCCACCATACGGCCGAGCGAGCGGTAGGCGGACATCAGATGGATCGGTGAGACATAGTCATCCGGACGGATTTCGGCAGCGCGGGTGAAATATTGAACGGATTCAGCAAAGTTACCCCGCATGAAGAAGAACCGGGCATAGTGGAAATTCGCCTCGAAGAGGTTCGGGTCGAGCGCCAGGGCACGTTCGAAGGCCGCCGCCGCCCTATCATCATAACCGCTCTGATGTAGGGCCAGGCCGTGCGAGGCATGGGCCTCGGGGAGGTCGGGATCAAGCGCCAGGGCACGAGCGCTCATGTCGAGGATGCGCCGCAGCGGCACGTCATCAGGAGCCCAATCGCGGATCGCCGCGTCGCAATCGGCAATGCCGGCATAGGCGCGAGCATAATCCGGGTCGAGCTCGACCGCCTTGCAGAACATGCGCCTTGCGAGCTGGAGATAGGATTTGGTCCAGGTGTGGGAGAGCTGGCGGCCCCTGAGATAATAGGTGTAGGCCTCGACATTGGCGGTCGGCTCCGTCGCGATCGCCTTCTTCTCTTCCGGCAACAGACGCACCTTCAACTGGCCGACGATCGCATGGGTGATCTCGTCCTGGATGGCGAAGATGTCGGTCATGTCGCGGTCGTAACGCTCGGCCCAGAGATGGTCGCCATTGGCGGTGTCGATCAGCTGGCCGGAAATGCGCACACGATTGCCGGAGATGCGGACGCTTCCCTCGAGCACGTAGCGCACGCCAAGCTCCTGGGCGAGCCGCTTCACCTTCACCGATATGCCCTTGTAGGTGAAGATGGTATTGCGCGGCACGACGTGCAGGCTGGAGATCTTGGAGAGATCGGTGATGATGTCTTCGGTAATGCCGTCGGAGAAGTAATCCTGATCTGCATCACCGCTCATATTGGTGAAGGGCAGTACCGCGATGAAGCAGGTATTGCGGTTCTGCGCCACCAATCTGGCGGAGGTGGGCGGCGCCAAGCTGACGGTATAGACCTGAACGGGCTGCCTGATGTTCTTCAGCATATGTTCGCCGATGAATTCGAAGCCGAGATTGAGGCGTGAGCCGACCTGATCGCGCACCGAGGCCGACACGGCGATGCCGCCCGGCGCTGCGATACGTTCAAGCCTGGCGGCGAGATTGACGCCATCTCCGAATATGTCGCCGTTCTCAACCACGACGTCGCCGAGATTGATGCCGATGCGGAATTCGACGCGCTCGTCCTTGGGCACGTTCTCGTTGCGGGCGGCCATGCTGCGCTGGATTTCGGCGGCGCAGGCGACCGCGTTCACCACGCTCTGGAATTCGGCAAGAATGCCGTCGCCGGTGAGTTTGACGATCCGGCCCTTGTAGTCTGAAATACGAATATCGACCAGCTCGCAGCGATGGCGGTTCAGCGCCTGCAACGTGCCGGATTCATCGATGCCCATCAGTCGGCTGTAGCCGACGACATCCGCAGCGAGAATAGCGCTCAGTCGTCGTTCCATGACCCCTCCCATGGATCTTCCCAGATTAGTCTAGCTTTTTATAGAGTTTTTGTCGCGTAGAGTCGTCCCCCGAATAAGAAATTCGGGCGGTTTCGACGTTTTTAATACGGCAGCGCGACCATATAACGTCGTCGATCTTCATCAATACTCTAAATGGGTGAAGGATGGAGCCAGCCTCTAATCCTTTGTGATGAAAAGGGGATTCTAATCGGAGAAAGCGGGAGTGTTCTGCTTTGGTCGATGCTTCCGGGATCGGCATCATTAAACCTATCGCGGATCGATTAAGGCTTGAGCCGGACCCAGGGGCATGGCTTGGACGACGAATCGCGAGGTATCCAACGCGGTATGCAATGTGATTCGCGGTTGCTTCGGCGATTGCCGTGAGGCCAGCGAAGGGTATTGTGGCGACGTTTCATGCCTGACGGAGATTTTAGATGACAGGTTCGGCCCGGAATTTTCTGGAGTTTCATGATATTCCGGAGGCCGGGCTTCGATCGATTGTCGCTCGCGCCGGCGAGCTCGCCGAAGCCTGGGATGAGCGTGCGATGCCACAGAGCCTTGCGGAAAAACGCGTCGCGCTGATTGTCGACGACGGCGGCTGGCGCAATACGACCGCCTTCGATCTCGGCATCCAGGCGATGGGTGGTATCTGCGTGCAAGTGCCGATCGCCTTCAATACCAGGGAGGAAACCGGCGATCTCTCGGGTTATCTCGGCAACTGGTTCGACATGCTGGTGATCCGCACGAAGGAGCTTGCGACATTGAAGGCGGTGGCGGCGGCCTCGCCGGTGCCTGTCATCAATGCGCGCACACGCTCCAACCATCCCTGCGAGACGCTCGGCGACCTTGCCTATATCAAGAGCCGGCGCGGCTCGATCGACGGGCTGAAGGTCGTTGGCGTGGCGGCGGACGCAAATATCCTCCGCTCCTGGGCCGAAGCGTCGATCGTATTGCCGATCGAGGTGGTGCAGGTCTATCCCGAACGCTGGCACATCTGTGACGCCGCGCTGTTCAACAGACGTTTTCGCGTGAGCACCGATATGGGCGAGGTGCTGGATGCCGACATCGTCATCACCGATTCATGGCCGGGTGACGCTGTTGGCGACGCGCTTACCAGCTACCGGATCGGGAGCGATCTGCTCGATCGGCTGGGGGAGGATGCGATCTTCCTGCCATGCCCGCCGGTTCGGCGCGGCGAGGAGGTGACGGCCGAAGCGATGGAGCATCCGCTCTGCCAAAGCCGCGCCGCCAAGGCCTTTCTGCTGCATGCGCAAAATGCGCTGATGGAGTGGGTCGCGACCTAGAGCGGTTCAGCTTTCAGGGAAGCGCAGAACCGCTCCAGCCTTTTGTTTTTACGCAATTCCCGGCAAAACCGCTTCGCGCTTTGCCTGGGAAAACCGCTTCGCGCTTTGCCTGGAATTGCTCTAATCCGGCCTTCGATCTCCACTTGCGCAACAGGTTCGTGATAGAAGGGCGGGGATCGGGAGGTTGGGCGGATGGGAGAGTTGACGATCGAACTCGCGGAAAGCCCGACGGAGGTTGCCGCGGTGCGGGATCTCTGCCGATCATTCCGGCAATGGCTCTATGACAACTACCCCCAGCATCGGCCGGTAGTCGATCTCTATTACAATCCGCAAAAATTCGAGGCGTTGCTCGCCGGCCTGCCGCAGATTCACGAAAGGCCGAAGGGTGCAATCTTCCTGGCGCGGCTTGATGGAGAGCCTGTTGGCTGCGTCATGCATCAAGAGCAAGCGCCGGGCATTGCAGAGATGAAAAGGCTTTTCGTCTCGGCGGCGGCACGCGGTCGCGGTGTCGCTGCGGCACTCTGCGAGGCATCGATGGCAAGGGCAAAAGCCGACGGTTATCTGTCGATGCGGCTCGATACCGGCATTCTGCAGACGGCAGCGCAGGGGCTCTATCGCCGCCTCGGCTTCCGCGAACGGGATGCCTATTATCCGGTCCCGCCGGAACTCGAGCAGATCCTGCTCTTCTTCGAGCGCGATCTCTGACCCCGCAAAACAGGCAGCGAGGCCACCGTCTGGCCGGCGCCCTTGCTCCTCCCGGCGCGCTCGGGCATTGTTGCTGCATGAGGAGAGTTTTCATCTTGCTGCTGGCGCTCTGGCCGGGCTTTGCCCTGGCCGATCAGGTGTTCTATACGGCAAAATCCGGCAATGCCGATGCGCCGGTACTGACGGTTTATTCCTCGCTCGACGAGCCGTTGGCGCAGCCGATGATCCGGGGTTTCCTGGAGGCCAATCCCGATGTCGCAGTCAAATACGAGGACATGCTGACTGGCGACATCTACGACCGGATCGTCAAGGAGACGGATGCCGGCAAGAAGACGGCGGATTTTGCCTTTTCCTCGGCGATGGACCTGCAGGTGAAGCTTTCCAACGACGGATATGCGCAGGTCAGCAACCTGCCGATGAGCGCTGCATGGCCGAAATGGGCGAACTGGCGCAACACCGCCTATGCGCTCACCTTCGAGCCGGCGGTGTTCGTCTATCACAAGCCGAGCTTTGCGCACGAGCCGGTGCCGAGCTCGCGGGCTGAATTCGTCGATTATCTGAAGCGCAAGGGCAACGAGGTCTATGGGCGGATCGGCACCTACGATATCGAGCGCTCCGGCGTCGGCTTTCTTTTCATGGCGCGCGACCAGGAACAGTTCGGCGACATCTGGTCAGTGATCGGGGCGATGGGGGCTGCCGGCGTCAAGCTTTATTCAACGAGTTCGGCGATTCTCGAACGCGTTGCCGACGGGCGCTTCGTGCTCGGCTACAATATTCTCGGTTCCTATGCGGCCGACTGGGCCTCGCGGAATCCCGACGTCGGCATCGTGCTGCCGAAGGATTATACCGTGGTGATGTCGCGGATCGGGCTGGTGCCGCAGGCGGCCGCCGAGCCGGAGCTCGGGCGGCGCTATCTCACCTTCTTCATGTCGAGGGAAGGGCAGACGATCCTGGCGCGCGAACTGCAGATTCCGGCCGTGAGCCCGGAGGTCGCGGGGGAGAATACCGCCAACACGCTGCAGGAACTGCTCGGCGCCCAACTTCGGCCGGTGCCGGTCAGTCCCGGGCTGATGGTCTATCTCGATCAGGTGAAGCGAGCACGGCTGATCGCGCATTGGAACGAGGTTCTACGGATGCAGTGAAGGCGTCAGCTTTCGGCGGGCTGGCCCTCCTTAGAGAGCTTTGGGTCGCTGCGCCCGTAGCTCTTATCAGAAAGGCTCGCGGCCATGCTTCGCGGCGGCCAGTGGTGCTGGCCATGCGGCAGCGAAGAACCGGAATGAGACCGCCGTCCGCCAATTACGGCAAAAAAGTGTCCTGTCCTTCTGGATATCTCGCCGATGTCAGCTAAATGACAGCTTGTTGTGGTCGCTTTGGCTACTTCTTCTCCGTGGAGGCGGAGAGCTGAAGCCTTGGGAGGTATTCCGCTCGTCATTCAGGACCCTTGCGTCCGCTGGCCGGCCCATTCCTCCCGATTCCCAGAGAACAACAGGCGGTCTGCTCAGCCGCCACGGAGGACACATCGTGAAGCATACGTTCATCGCAACTCTTCTTGCCGCGACTATCGCGCTGCCGGCCTATGCGGCCGATTACACCATCATCGCGCCGGCCGCTCCGGGCGGCGGCTGGGACCAGACGGCTCGTTCGCTGCAAACCGCGCTGCAGCAGGAGAAGATCTCCGGCAACGTGCAGGTCCAGAACGTCCCCGGCGCCGGCGGCACCATCGGCCTTGCGCAGTTCAGTAGCCAGGCTGCCGGCAACCCGAATTCGCTGATCGTCGGCGGCTATGTCATGGTCGGCGCGATCCTTACCAACAAGTCGCCGGTGACGCTCAAGGATGTCACGCCGATTGCCCGTCTGACCGGCGAGTATGAGGCCGTCGTTGTTCCTGCCGCGTCCGAGATCAAGACGATGGCCGATCTGGTCGCGGCGCTGAAGAAGGATCCGGGTGCGGTTTCCTGGGGTGGCGGTTCTGCCGGCGGCACCGACCACATCACCGTCGGCTTGATCGCCAAGGCTTCCGGCGTCGATCCGACCAAGATCAACTATGTCGCCTTCTCCGGCGGCGGTGAAGCCCTCGCCGCCATTCTCGGTGGCCAGGTCACGGCCGGCGTGTCGAGCTATAGCGAGTTCGAATCGCAGGTGAAGTCGGGCACGCTCCGTCTTCTCGCCGTATCCAGCGATAAGCGTATCGACGGCGTCGATGCCCCGACGCTGAAGGAAGCCGGCACCGACGTCACCATCCAGAACTGGCGCATGGTCGCCGCAGCCCCCGGCCTGTCGGCCGAGCAGGTGGCAAGCGTCACTGCCGATTTCGAGAAGCTGCACAGCTCCGCAACCTGGCAGGAAACCCTGAAGACCAAGGGCTGGGCCGACACCTATCTCTCCGGCGATGCCTTCAAGGCGCAGCTCGAGAAGGATGTCTCGGCCACTGAAGGCATTCTCAAAGATATCGGACTTGTTCAATGAGCGAGGATAACACCTCCTCGGCAACCGAGCGTCGCCCTGATTGGGCGGCGTTCATCATTGCCGTTTTCCTCTTCGTCGTCGCCGGCGTGATAGCCTGGGATGCCTTGCATCTGAAAACGATTGCGCAATACGACCGCATCGGTCCGGCAACAGTACCTCAAGTGGTGGCGTTCGGCCTCTTCTGTCTCGGGATCTGGACTGCCTTCGAAGCCTGGCGCGGCGATTTTCCCGAACGTGACCGGCAGGAAGTGGCGCCCGTCATCTGGATCGTCGCCGGTCTTGCCGGCCAGATGCTGCTTTTGCGCGCCGCCGGCTTCTCGATCGCGACCGGCATCCTCTTCGCGCTGACGGCACGCGGCTTCGGCAAGCGTAAGCTCTGGATCTCGCTGCCGCTGGGCATCGTCCTTAGCTTCGTCGTCTGGGCGATCTTCTCGCAGCTGCTGCAATTGACGCTGCCGGCCGGCCCGCTCGAACATCTGTTCTTCTGACCGCGCGGACGCGCTGTCAGCTCTTTTGATTTTGCGCGGCGCCTGACCCCGAAATCGGACGGTCGGGAACGCCGCTTGGGACACCAAGATGAGCACATTCGAATTCCTATGGCAGGGTATCCTGGTTGCGATGCAGCCGATGAACCTGGTTTATGCGCTGGTCGGCGTGACGCTCGGCACCGCCGTCGGCGTGCTTCCCGGCATCGGCCCGGCACTCACCGTGGCGCTGCTGTTGCCCGTCACCTACAAACTCGATCCCGGCGGCTCGCTGATCATGTTCGCCGGCATCTATTACGGCGGCATGTATGGCGGTTCGACGACCTCGATCCTGCTCAACACGCCGGGTGAAAGCGCCTCGATCGTCACCGCGCTCGAGGGCAACAAGATGGCGCGCGCCGGGCGCGGCGGACCGGCGCTGGCGACGGCGGCGATCGGCTCCTTCGTCGCCGGCCTGATTGCGACGCTCGGGCTTGCCTTCATCGCTCCCTATATCGTCAAGCTGGCGCTGGTCTTCGGGCCGCGCGAATATTTCGCACTGATGGTGCTTGCCTTCGTCACCGTCTCCTCGGCCTTCGGCGACTCCGCCTTGCGGGGCCTGACCTCGCTGTTCATCGGCTTTGCGCTCGCCATGGTCGGCATCGACCAGCAGACAGGGCAGGCGCGACTTTCCTTCGGCATCCCGGACCTGCTCGACGGTGTCGAGGTGACGACGCTTGCCGTGGCGATGTTTGCGATCGGCGAGACGCTTTATATCGCCGCGCAGGGCAACCGGATCGCGGAGAAGGTCGAGGCGGTCAAGGGTTCGCTCTGGATGACCGCTGAGGACTGGGCGCGTTCGTGGAAGCCCTGGCTGCGCGGCACGCTGATCGGTTTCCCGATCGGCGCGATGCCGGCGGGCGGCGCCGAAATCGGCACGTTCCTCTCCTATGCGACCGAAAAGCGGCTGGCGAAAAACCCGGAAGAGTTCGGCCATGGCGCAATCGAAGGCGTGGCCGGTCCCGAGGCGGCGAACAACGCCTCGGCCGCCGGCACGCTGGTGCCGCTTCTGACACTCGGCCTGCCGACGACGGCGACGGCGGCGATCATGCTCGCCGGCTTCCAGCAATACGGCTTGCAGCCGGGGCCGCTGCTGTTTGCCACCAATCCGCAGCTCGTCTGGGGACTGATCGCCAGCCTGCTCATCGCCAATGCGATGCTTTTGGTGCTGAACCTGCCGATGATCGGGCTCTGGGTGCGGTTGCTGACCATTCCAAAGCCGTGGCTCTATGCCGGCATCCTGCTGTTTGCGACGCTTGGGACAATCGGCGCCAATCCATCCGTGTTCGAGCTCGGCATGCTGCTCACTTTTGGCCTGCTCGGCTATGTGATGCGGCTCTTCGGCTATCCGATCGCGCCTACCGTCGTCGGCCTGATCCTCGGGCCGCTTGCCGAACAGCAGCTGCGCCGGGCGCTGGCGATCAGCCAGGGCGATGTGACGACGCTGGTGATGTCGCCGATCGCGGCGGGTCTGCTCATCGTTGCAGCCGCCGCCTTCCTCATCCCGCTGATTCTGCGGCTGCGTGGCAGGGGCCAGGTGCTGTCGCAACTGGCGGCAAACGAAGACTAGCGCATCGGCCCGAAATCGGAATCGATTTTCGGAAAGCACGATGCGCAGATTTCAAAATGAGATCGTCCTTTGTGCGTCCGAAAGGACGCACGGCGCTCTAAGAAGAAAAAGACGACCCACCCCCTCCCTCGAGGCCGGCTATGGAGACATGTGCCGGCCTGCTGTTTTTTGCATGGCTGAGGTGATTTTCTGAGCATTGTGGAGGTCTGTGCGCGATGCCATCTATGAGTGGTCAATCATAGAGCAAAAGGAAAAGGACAATGTCCGCACTCCGCAATTCAATCCGTACGGGTTTCTTTGGCCGCGCATTCGCCGTCCTTGGTGCTGCAAACGCGGTCAGCGCCGCCGTTGAAGCAGGCCGTCGCCCGCGTGCCGGCGACCTCAGGGAGCTCGGTATCGACCCAGCCTCCTTCGGTCAGGTCTCCCGCTAACACCTGCAAGCCATGCATGAATGAATTAGCCCGCAACCGGATGGTCGCGGGCTTTATTTTTATCCCTATGGGTGCCGCCCAGCGGCTTGCATTGTCAGGCGTGAAGTTCCTCCTGCCGGGCGACGTGACCCTCGACCTTTTCGCGCCTGTTGTGGCGGATGGATGACCAGAGGGACAGGCCGATCAGCGCCGCGCCGCCGAGGCCGGTGATGACTTCGGGGATGTGCACCATCGTCTGCGCATACATGATCACCGAGAGGATCAGGATGGCGTAGAAGGCGCCATGTTCGAGATAGCGGTATTCGGCAAGCGTTCCCTTCTCCACCAGCATGATCGTCATCGAGCGCACGTACATGGCGCCGATGCCAAGGCCGATGGCGATGACGAAGAGGTTCTGCGTCAGCGCGAAGGCGCCGATGACGCCATCGAAGGAGAAGCTGGCGTCCAGCACCTCCAGATAGATGAAGGCGCCGAGGCCGCCCTTGGCGGCAGCACTCATCGTCTGCTGCGAGGCATCGAGCAGCCCGCCGACCACCTCGACCGCGAGGAAGGTAAGCAGGCCGTAGATGGCGCAATGGACGAAGACGGTGGCTTCCTCGCCGCCGATCAGCCAGGAGAAAACCAGCATCAGCGCCAACACGAAGGCGATCTCAATACCCTTGATGGTGGCGGAACGTGCCATCATCTTTTCAAGACCGCCAATCCAGTGCACCTGCTTCTCGTGATTGAAGAAGTAGTTGAGCCCGACCATCATCAGGAAGGTGCCGCCGAAGGCTGCGATCGGCAGATGCGCGTCGTTCATGATGCGGGCATATTCGGCCGGCTCGCGGGCGGCAAGCACCAGAGCATCCCAGGGGCCGATCTGTGCCGCGATCGCGACGATCGCCAGCGGGAAGACGATGCGCATGCCGAAGACGGCGATGATGATGCCCCAGGTGAGGAAGCGCTTCTGCCAGACCGGCGTCATCTCCTTCAGCTTGTTGGCGTTGACGATGGCATTGTCGAAGGAAAGCGATATCTCCAGCACTGCAAGCACCGTGCAGATGAAGAAGACGGTTGCCATGCCGCCGATGGTGCCCGTCGTCTGCCAGCCGAGCACGGCGCCGAGAACGAGGCCGAGGGCAGTAACGATGAAAGCCCAGCGGAAATAGCTGAGCGAAGATTTATGGGTCACGGACTGGTTCATGGCCGCACCTCGCGGCCGCAAATCGCATTGAAGAGGGGTGATATATTGGAAAAACGCGACATGCCATAACGGGCATGCGGGTCAGGCATGGTGAGCTTGTTCATCGATGAAAAATCCGCCGGCTAAGCTGCAGGCGGTACCGACATCACGAGAGCGCCGTAAAAACTCTCGCCAGAGGGGCCCGGCACCAAAGTTCCCCCGTCAGCCGATGTCTGGGAGGCTGCAGGATAGGCTCTAGGTAATGAGCTTCCCGGGCCAGTCAAGGCCGACAGGCATATCGAGATTGGGTAATTTTTTTTGGAACCATCCTGATGCCCGTCCGTTGGGCACTGTTGAGCTTAAAAAAGGAGGCCGATGATGCACACTTCGACCCATGTTCCCGACAAGCGCACGGAGGCGTCCGACCGCATGAAGCGGGCGAAGCCAAACCGCATGCAGAAGGCGCAGGTGCTGCCGCCGCATCATGTCGATCTGACCCTGACGCCCGGCGTCTATCACGACATTCACGTGCCCGCCCATGTTACCGGCGCAGACCTTTCCAAGGGTGGTCCCGACATTAAAGGCAATGCTGACACCAAGAAATAACGGATATTCCGGAGGCCTCTTTGGCGCTGACGGTAGATTTGAAACAGGGTGAGAAACATATGACGATCAACTTTGTGCCCCGCGAGATCTTCATCCGGCACGAAAGTGAATGGCAGGCCGTACGCGAGGCGGCGGACGAGCGCATCAATATCGGCATCGGCGAACGCCAGAAGCCGCTTTCGTCCATCGGCGGTACGGCATCGGTTGGGAAAAACGATCCTTCGGCCGCACGCTCCGAATGACCAGCAGACAGTCACGCTGATACGAACGCCCGGCATGATGCCGGGCGTTTTGTTTTCTATTGATGGTCATCCCGATCGATACGCTGTCCGGAGTTAAAGCCGAATCGTTGCTCGAGCTTACCGAAAGCGAAGAGCACACAGATGGCGGCGAGCGTCGTGAAGAAGGCGATCGGCCAATAGCCGAAGCCCATGGCGAGGCCGATCGCGCCGGAGAGCCACATGCCGGCGCCCGTCGTCAGCCCGTGCACCCGACCTCTGGCAAAGACGATCATGCCGGCGGCAAGGAAAGCGACGCCGGCGGTTACGGCTTCGATGACACGCAGCGGATCGATACGCACCTGCTCGTCATCGGCGAAACCCGGCATGTGCACGGCCTCGATCGAGATGATGGCAAAGAGGGCCGCGGCAAGACTGATCAGAATATGGGTGCGGAAGCCTGCCGGGCGGTCGCGTGCCTCGCGCTCGAAGCCGATCAGTGCGCCGAAGACGATGGCGCCGAGCAGACGGGCGAAGATGACCGGATAGTGGATGCGCGACGCCGGTATCATGTCGGCGATGATGAGATCCATGGATTTTTCCCCTAGAATAGATGGAATTTTTCGCTGGCTAACGTGTAAGCGCGGAATTTGTTCAGCTTTTTCCTCGTCGTGTGTTTCAGGCGCCGCACAGGCCCCGCTGGTGCGCCCCGGCGCTTTCCTGTCATTGGAGGAAAAGATCGCCGAACCAGGCATCATCCTGTCGCCGCGCCAACCTTTCGGAAAGGATTGGGCAGCGATAATCCCGGCCTCACGGGAATCGGACAGATGGCCAAGACAGCGACACGCGGCCGCCGCAAGGCGCCGGCCAGAGGAAAGAGCAAAGCGCGCAGCAGCGGTGGCGGATTGCTGCCCTGGGCGGTGATCGGCATTGCCGCGATCGGTGGCATCGTCGCTCACGACCATTGGAAGAGCATCCAGCCGATGCTTGCAAGGCAATCGGCGCCGATCACGCGGGAAACGGCGGAGCCGAAACCCCTCGTCAGGAAGGACGTGCCTCCGAAGCAGGTGGCGCTTGCCGCACCCATGCCGAAAGCCGTATCGCCGGTGCCACAGTCGCAGCCGCTGCCGCCGGCCGCGATCCCGACGCCGATGATCCAGCCGATAAAAGCAGTGCCGTCCCCGGCCTCTCCTGCCGTTTCGGAAACCGGGAGGGTCGCTTTCGGCTATTGCGGGCAGGGCGCCCATATCAATTGCGTCGGCGATGGCGGCGTGTTCTGGTACAAGGGCGAGAAGATCGTGATCGCCGACATGGCAAGCCCTGTCGTCGACCAGGCCCGCTGTGACGGCGAACGCAGGGTGGCCTTTGCCGCCAAGTCACGGCTGCTGGCACTTCTGAACGCTGGACCCTTCACGATGAATGCCGCGGGCAAGACCGAGTCCTCAGGCGCACCGCGCGTCGTCTCGCGCGACGGGCGCTCTTTCGGCGCGCAACTGATCAATGAGGGACTGGCACGCAAGCCGGGGGCTGCCGGTAGCGCCTGGTGCGCCTGACGGCAATTCAAAATGCTACAGCGTCCTTTGCGCGTCTGAAAAGACGCGCGGCGCTGTAGAGCATTTCCATTCTCGAATGCACGGAAACGCTCTCGCTTTGTTTTCAGGCGATTCCCGACGCAAAACCGCTGCGCAGTTTTGCTGGAGTTGCTCTGGCTATTTGCCTTTTTTCACCAGCTTGCCGCCGGTGCGGAAGCTGCCGGTGAAGGAGGAATCCTTGCTTTCTGCGGTGCATTCGATCGCAATCGGCTTACCGGCATAGGGATTGCCGAAGGTGCAGAAGCCGGCAACCTTGACCTCCCCGGTCATCTTGTTGCCGACACCCGTGGTGACGAGGCTGAGCGGCAGGCGGGCATTGCCGTTGGAGGCGGGCTTGATGCCGCCGCCGTCGCCCTGGAAGCCGAGCGCCTTGCCATCCGAAGTGAAGATGAAGGTCACCAGGCCATTGACCAGGGTGACGCTGGCAAGCTCGTTCTTGCAGCCCTTGGTGGCGTCGAACTTGGCGACAACAAGCTTGGCGCATTTGCCGGAAAGCGTGATGACGCCAGGCGCGCCGGGAAAAGTCTCGGCGGGTGCGGCTGGCGCGGCAGAGGCCGGCAAGGCGAAGGCAGCGGAAAAAATTGCGGCGGCGGCACGCGCGGATAACTTCATTTCGATCTCAAAACCCCATGTCCTGTCGAGGCGAATCACCACCTCATGCTCGGTTCGCCATGGCATGGCTCTGTGTCCGAATTTGGCTCCGTTATTCCAGAGGCACAAAAATTTCGTCGGCCGCCGGGCGGGCTCGGCGATCGGCGGCAGGTGAGTCAAAAGTTGGTTGAGCCTGCTGGTTACAGGGTCCAGCAATGACATAGGCTGCCGGACATCGGCAACGAACCGATGTGACACGACCGTAGCAAGGCGCTCATCGCGCGCCTGCCATCTTGGACGCACTTCTGGTCAAGGGGAATGGGCCCAGGCAGGGAAGTCCAGGCCCATTCTTTCCCGATCGGAGGTCAGTCAGATCAGGAATTTGTAGCTGCCGGTCCAGAGCATGATGCCGAAAAGTATGAGCGGTTTTCGGACGACATCCTGTTCTAGCCGGCAGCCTTTTGTCAGAACGCGCGCTGCAGGCGGAAATAGCCCGAGGTTACGTCTTCAGCATTGTCCGGATCGAGGTACTGAACCGAAACCTTTGCCGAGAGGTTTTCAACGATCTGGTAGTCGATCGTTACGCCGGCCTTCCAGGCGTTAACGTCGTCGTTGAACTCGCCAGCAGTGATGCCGTAATTGTCGTAGTACTGAACGGCCGGGGTGATCTTCAGCTTGTCGGTCGCCTTGATTGCGTATTCAGCAGCGATGGCCCACTCAGCCTTGTTGTAATAGGCGTTCGGGTTGGTCGCGTAGACGACTGCGAGGCCGAGCGTGCCCGGACCGACAGCAACCGTACCCATAGCGCGGACGGCACCTTCTTCGTTGTCGGTGTCGTAACCAGCAGTGATCTGGTAGCTGAATGCTCCAGCCTTGCCCCCGAGACCGACTGCAACGCCGAAGTTGTTAGCGGTTTCGCCATCATAGAACGGGCTGTCTTCCAGCTCGTCGACGCTGATGCCAGCGTAGAAGGCGTCGGTTTCGTACTGATAACGGATAGAGTTGTGCAGCGTTACCGGAGAACCGATATCGTCCGTTTCGCCGGAGAGACCATCGTCCCACCAGGAGTAAAAGAGACCAGCGCGGAAACCTGCGATGTCGATGTAAGCAGAGTCCAGCTGGGCCTTCTGGGCAGAAGCGTTGTCAGCATTGAACTGCATGACGATGACGCCGGTCAGCGGACCATATTCGGTGTCGCTCTTGGCCGTAAACTGAACCTGACCACGCGTACGGGCATCCCAGTCCGAGTCGTTGGCGACAGAACCACCGCCGGCGGCGCCGATCGAGCTGGCGTGCGGAGCCACGTCAACCTGGAAACGGACGTAACCGTTGATCTTGAGGCAGGTTTCGGTGCCCGGGATGTAGAAGTAGCCGGTGCCGTAGGCGTCGCAGACGCGAACGTATTCAACCGGTTCCGGTTCGGCAGCAACGATAGCGTCAGCTGCCTGAGCGCCGGGTACTGCTGCAAGTGCAGCAGCGGAGCCGAGAAGAAGGCTCTTGATGTTCATGGAATAACCTCCAGTTCAGATGCAAGAGGATGAAGACCGTCTGCGCTCGGCAGTCCCTACGTGTCTTCACCCCGTGTGACCGAAGCGGCACCTTTTTGGGTCGGTGCCTGCCTCGCCGCGGAAGTTACATAGGGGATGTTGCACTGCAACGACATTGTCGATCGTGACAGCAGGCTGTCACTGCTATGTTGCTGAAATCACACGCATTTTGTCATAAACCCGTCATCTGTCCGTCACAAAGCTCGCGCTTCCGAATGCTTGAGCAACGAGGGGCTGAACTTCGGCAACGGTATGCAATTGATGATCGCGTGAGCACGTCCTCATATGCGAAAACGCCATCGCTGCAATCTGCACGAATCGGACAAAGCCGAACAATGCCCCAGGACATACCGATGTCGGGCCACAGCTTCTCACCGGCAGTGATCGGTGACTGGCGAATGTCGCCTCGACGGGAAGCAACGAAGACGCGCTTTTGCTGGAACTGCTCAATTTGCCCTCTTTCACCAGCTTGCCGCCGGTCGCTCGGGCGTCGAACGGGGAGAGCAGTCGTCTCGCTAGGGATTTTTGAAATCGTCCCAGAGGATCGCTACCCCAGCCGCGAGGATCGTGATCGGAATTAGCCAAAGCTTGATGCTAATGGGTTCGACGACATGAAACTGCATATAACCGAAACCGAGGAGGCCAGCCCCAGCCAGGGCGAGGCCGAGGATTATGGATATCGCTTTACGTGTCCGCGTCCTTTGCGTCATACGTCCTCCTATTTCCCGCGTGTGGGGGCTATCCCACAGCCATTGAAATCCGGCCCCCGGATCATGGTCGCGGACCAATCACGTACAAGCCCTCGCTGCGCAAAGTGCTGGATCTCGATCGCGTGCCAGGTTCAGGAAACAGAAAATCCCCAAGGCGGGGATTTGTCAACGATGTCAGGGAGATCGGATGGTGGGCGTGACAGGGATTGAACCTGTGACCCCTACGATGTCAATGTAATGGTCTACGTTCCTTCAAGTTCTCGATTAGTCAAGAAAACGCAACGATGTCAACGATCGATTTACGATTTTCGTCGGCGATGAGTTGTGTACGTCCCGCTATTTCGCTTACTATGTGCTTACTGCAACGGGGTCGGATATGAAGCTGACGAAAAAGTTTGTCGAGGGTTTGGACGCGGAGGCGGCCGATAGATTTTACTGGGATGAAAGCCCGAAGGGTTTCGGAGTGAAAGTTACAGCAAAGGGAAAGAAGGTCTTTGTTGTTCAGACGCGTTTGAATGGTCGGACGAGGCGCGCTACGATCGGCGAGTTTGGGAGTCCTTGGTCCGTCGATCAAGCGCGCGAAGAGGCACTCAGCTTACTTTCTCAATTTGCGCGCGGGAAAGATCCGGTGCTTGAAAAGAAAGCGGCCCGGGTCAGAGGCATCACTATCCGGGAACTTTCTGAGCGATATTGGAACGAGGCTAATCATCACAAAAAGCCATCTACTCTTGATGTCGAGCGGGGGCTGATGAAACGACATATCCTGCCTCTTCTGGGAAATAAAGTTGTCGCTGACCTAACAACCTCTGATGTGCAGCTTTTCCATCAGCGAGTAGCGAAAGGCGACACTGCTGCAGATGAAAAAACGAAGGCGAGAGGGAGGGCGATTGTCAAAGGAGGGAGGGGAACATCAAATCGAACATTGGATTTGCTCTCTTCAATGCTGTCGTTTGCCGTCGCCGTGGATGTACGACCGGAAAATCCCGCGCGCAGTGTGAAAAAATTCAAACTGAAAACCCATGACCGACAATTGACGGAAGAAGAGCTTGGTCGGCTCGGTGAGGCTTTGGCAACTTTGGCGGCGGACGGCGTTAGTGAGTTCGCGATCGGCGCACTTCGTTTCCTGGCTCTAACGGGTTGCCGACGCGGGGAGGCCCTAAATCTACAATGGCCGTGGATCGACAAGAGAAACGGCATAGCTAAGCTCCCCGACAGCAAGACGGGTCAGAAGATCCTAGTTCTTGGCGAAGCTGCACTTTCTTTACTCGACACCATTCCCCGACGCACCGACAGCCCGCTTGTGTTTCCATCGTCAGCAGGAGGCAATATTCCGATCAGTATCCAGAAGATCTGGAGAAAGGCATGCAAAGCGGCGGCAATTTCAGATATTCGCCTTCACGATTTGAGGCACAATTTCGCGAGCGAAGCGGTGTCTTCTGGACAGAGCCTATATATCGTGGGGAAGCTACTCGGTCATAGTCAGCAGCAAACAACGCAGCGATATTCGCACCTTGCCGCAAATCCGGTAAAAGCAGCCGCGGATACCACTTCATCGTCGCTGGCACGGCAGATGCTTGGCAAGTTACCGCTGCAAAAACAACAGCCCGAATAAGCAGCTTCAAGAGCCATCAAAAGGTTGCTTCAAGCGATCAAATTCAACCTGGAATTGATTTTCTATAATTGTTCTGATATAACGTTAATGCGGGCCGAATTCACGGCTCGATCATGAGGGGCCTTGGGCCCCTCTTTAATTTCGGAGATCTGTATGACCGCGACTGCAACTGCCGCTAACGGTATTAGCCTGCCCCACCCCGTCATCATCCTCGGCCGTGACGACAACGGCAAAGCCCACGCGTCGTTCTTCCCGGCGACCAATGCCCAACCCGCATCCCGTGCCGCGAGCTTGATGGGAATGTTTTCGCTCAAGGTCGATAATGATGCTGTTCGCTCCCTGCTGCCGAAACTGCCGAAGGGAAAGCTGTTCGATAGCGGCAAGGCCTTCGTGCCGTTCGTGAAGCAGGACCTCTATAAGCAGATAGCCGCTCACCTGCCCGAGGCCGACCGGGCAAGGGCGGAAGAAGTCCGAGCCGCACCTGCTGATGTTTCGCAGCAGGGACATTCTGCGACTCCGAGCAACGTGCCGGATAACTGGTCGAAGATCCTCGTCGGCAGTTTGGTGCTCGCCACCGAGGATCCACTCGAAGGCTGGTTCGAAGCGACCGTCGTCGAGCTGAAGCCCGATAATGTTCTGCGGCTCCAGTGGCGGCACTACCTCGACCTACCGCCGTTCAACCGCAAGCTCGAAGACGTGGCGCTGCTGCATCCCACCATGAAGCTGTGAGGCCGGTCGATGCGGAGCCTCGCTATGACTTCATCAGCTCCTCAAGAGGCGGCCGTCGAAAGGACGGCCACCATTCGGGGCCTCAACGACGCTTTCAGGCGCAATCCAACCGCCGGTAGGATCGTCATAACCCCGGGGGTTGGCGCTCTCCCTCACGATCAACGATTGACCTTACTGAGGGCTGTCGTCGGCTTCACTGCTTTTGACGCCGGCAATGATCCTTACAATGAGCACGACTTCGGCGCGATCGAGCAGGATGGCGTCAGCTACTTCTGGAAGATCGATTACTTCGACCAGGACTACGAGATGGGGTCATCCGACCCCGCCAATCCGCACGTCACACGCCGCGTGCTGACGATCATGCGGGCGCATGAATACTGATGTGGTCAACCCGCCTTTGGCTTTCGCCCGGATCGCAGCGCAGCGGGTTTTGCCGCTGCGTCATCCACCTGCTGAAGCAAAGCCGAGACATGCACTTGGAGAACTCCCGCAAGAGCCTCAAGCGTCGAAACGGTGACGTTTTCTGCGCCGCGCTCGACGCGACCGACGTAAGAGCGGTCAATTTCGGCGGCCAACGCCAGCCGCTCCTGCGAAAGCCCCTTGGCTACCCGCAAGCGTCGCAAGTTCCAGCCAATGGTTTGTCGCGCGTCCATGGGGCAACAAAGCCATATTCACGGCTTGACAATCGACGGACTGACAGTCCCATATTATAGCAACTTCATCACGAGCTGGTGCGTCGTGAGTCTATCGAGAGGGAAATCATGAAAATAGCAGTCGGAATTATTGGCCTGTTCTTGGGCCTGCTCGTGCTGATGCAATCATGCGCGGTGACCGCAGGCAGTGGCCTGCTTCAGGACAAGGCAACAGGAGGTGCCGGCGCCATCGGCATGCTGGTAGGCCTGTTGTTCTTCATCGCCGGGGCTTTTTCGTTCGCCCTGCCACTCGTCGGCGCGATCATGTTCGCGTTGGCCGCTGCCTTCGCGTTCATTGCATCTACGTCGGGCAGCTTCTCCGACATAACGATCTGGGGCTTCATCGCCTTGGTACTGGCCGTGATGGCGTTCTTCACGTGGCGGTCCGCCAAGAAAAGGCTGATCGCATGATTGAGCTCAGAACAATCGGATTCGCGAGCTGCTTTGTGCTGTCGGTATGCCTGCCCACTGGGCAGGCTTTCTCTCAAGAGACAACCTATTATCAAGGGACGTCGTGGACGATCCAGATGGTGAAAGGCGCGGGCAACGCGTCTAGCGAACCTGCCTACTGCGAAGTTAAAACGACGTCTTTCGAGCCACGATCCGTCGCGATTCAATCCTCGCTGTCGAAAGAAGCAGGTATGTACCGAACGGTCATCAAACTTCGAAAGCTGGGATGGCAACTGCCGGTTGGAGCTAGCGCCAAGATCAAGATGGGAAACCTTGTCAGAGTCGTCGAGGGCAATCAGATCGTCGAGGGCCCGCCAATGACATTCAAGGTTGAAAGCACCGATTCGATGGCTTCGCTTATTGCCGACTATGAACCGAGTTGGCAGTTAGAAATGGCAAACGCAGTGCTCAACGGCATATTTGTTCGAACAAAATACGGCTCGACGCTGTGGTTCCGGTTTATCGACGGGAACGAACCACCATGGAATCCGGCCTCGGTTGAGAAATTCGAGCAGAAGATCTCCTTCAAAGCGTACGAACAATGCCTGTCCGACCTGAGTCAAATGGCGGCGGATACTGCCGGCGGCGGCAGCATGCCCTTGAGCAGCACGTCCCCCTTGAAACCATCAGGCAGGGTTGAAGGCGAGGCTTCTCCGGCGTCACCTACCGCCAACAGCCAAGCGACCGATGAGGCCGAAACTGTCGCCCCCTCCGCGCAATGGCGGTTCAGCGCTGAGGAGGAAGACTGGGGGGAAACCTGCTACGCGGAAACGCAGAAGGGTGACGTTAGGGTGGGTTTCATGGGCTCACCCGGCGAGCATCTCGTTGGTTTCGTCGAGGGCATCTTCAAGGGCGACACCAGAGCGACGTGGCACGTAGATGACAAGCCACCATATGTGTCCGACGGAAGCCAGAACGACTACTTCGGTTGGCACGATTTCGGTCAGTTGCCGGCAGACTTGCTTGAGCAAATGTCAGCGGGCAAGGAATTGGCCATAGCGGGCGCAAAGGGCGAGCGCGTTGTTGTCGGCCTTACCGGCGCCAACGAGGCTGTGTCCAAATTCAAGGCGTGCTTCAACAAGTCAGTGGCGGCCTCCGCTCGTTGACCAATTAAGCTACCAGTAGTCGCGGCACAAAATCGGCGTGAGCGAGTTTGCGATAGAATTTGCAAATGCAGGCCGAAGTAATACTGATGTCTATATCCGGAATAATTTAACGAAAGGCGCGCTGTGAGCGCATTTTAACCGACAATGACGACTATAGGCCTCACCACAACGTATATCGTTCCGCCGTTTCTATAGCGGTTAAGCTCATTTCGCGCTGTAAGATAACTCCAATCTCCATTTCGCTGCGCTGCATTTTATCGGAACACGTCTACTCTTCATCCTGAGACTATCTCTATAATATTTCCTTGTTGAAAAAGTTTCTTTTCGTTAAAAATTTCCCAACCGCCGATTGACTCGTTCAACCAAAGCTGGCTTTTTTTGGGAAATTGCAGGGGGATAAGTTAGATTTCTCGTTGAATGTTTTACAGAATGCGATCTAGCGAAGGCCGTTCGCCTTATACTCATGGCAAGTATAAAATGGAATAATGATCTGAAAGATAGGCTTTTCGAGGGGTACGATATGCCTGTGGCGGGTCAGATTGTTCATCATCGCGCGACGGCAGGCTCGAACACAACAGCGACCAATCGGCTGATGATGTCTGCTGGGGCTGGCCTGCCCGGTTTGATCGATTTGTTAAGTTGCTTGCATCGACCGGCGTTGCGTCTGACGCACTGACGGTTTGGCGAATGTGAGGTTGTGGAAGCGGGGAGCGGAAGATGTCAGACCAGAGTGAACCTAGCCGCTATGCCAGCGAGACCGTATTGTTACTTGGCAACTCTAGGCAAGTTTATTTGAAGATTAAATCAGAGCTTTGTGAAAATACACACGGTAGTAAATCAGTCGCACCTACAGGTGCAGAATGAAGTTTCCGTCTGGTAAATATCCATGGATAGTAATGTCCTTCGTACTTTGTATGCTAGCCATATATATATATGGAGAAACACTCCAGTCACATAAAAGTCCGGACGAACAGGCGAGGGATATATTGAAAAAATACCTTACTGAATCCGGAGAAGTCGATCGAATGCGTTTTGCGAATTGCTCCAGAATCGAAGTGTCAAAAACCGAGCGGCTTCCAAATGTGAGCTTCTATATTGGGTGCGAGGTTAAGGAGCCGCTTTCGGCAGACCCCATTGCTCTCTCAGTGGCGTTCGGTGTTCGCGGGCAGGTTGAATTTACGGATATGTCGAGAGGCGAGAAATAATGGGACCAGGTTCGAAAAGAAATCCTCAGACGAGTTTTGGACGACAAGACGCGCAGGTGCAGTGGCAAATCGGCAACGGAGCCACTGTCTACGTTGATATGTATTCACATATGACTCAGGGTGGAGGCTCGGTCTTCTCGGTCGGGAGCTTCGCGAGTTCGTTTGGTGTAGCTACTCGGGGTTTGCCGCCAGGTACGGTAGTCCATTTCGAAACGAATGCGAAGGCAGCAGCTGCGTCGGGAGCAAGTATTGCAAACGCGACATACAGCTATTATCCGAACACCGGCTTCCTAAGCGATCGTTCGTTTGTTTGGGGCAATACATCGGCTGGATTTCGCGGCGACGTGACAGCGCTTGGCAATGACCGGATAGCCGTCAAAGGAGAAATAAGACCGTTCAACGAACAGTTCGATTTCTCACACAATACTTGGAATCCGATGCTTGAAGCCATTCGAGCCGTCGGCTCCGTGTTGACTGGGCCAGGTACTCCGTACAAAATTGAGTTTGTTGGTACCGGAGTTCCTGTCTCTGGGACGTTTCAGCTCCATCAATTTGGTGCTTTCGACACCTATACTTTGGTTCCAGCAACCCCCAAGTGCTTCGCCGGCGCAACGCAAATTCGAATCAGCCGGACGGAGACCAAGCGAATCGACGAAATCCGTGTGGGCGACACAGTACTCGTCTTCGATCCAGCGGAATCTGGTGGCCGCGGCGACCTCGTCCTTCGGAGAGTGACGCGGATCTTCCGAAACGCGACAATGGAATGGATTCGGCTAAGCTGGCATGAGCACGGCCAACCACATGAACTCTTTTGCACTCCCGGTCACCATTTCCTAGACCGGTTTGGCACCTTCCCTCCGATCGAGCAAATGATCAACGCCGGTAAAGCTATGGTCGTTTTAGAATCGGGGCAATTGACCGAAGTTACGGCAGAGAGGATCGTCTATTCTGTAGAAACGTCGCACCTGTTTGAGCGAGCGATTGTTACAGGGATGAGCGCCGACAGCGCAGCACTTCAGCCTGTCGAAATCGAAGGATGGCAGACATACAACTTTGAAGTTGAAGACTTGCACACATATGTTGCGGGCGGCGTCAGGGTGCATAACATATCTGATCCAGCCGCCCACAACCAGATGGGCGTCGATGATTGGGGAAGCGTCGCCGTGGCATACAATGTGCCCGGCTACGGAAATCAGGTCTTCAACGGAGATGCGCTGGATCACTATTACAATTCCCTAGGCGGCGCGAACGGTTTTGCGGGGACAGCGATCGGCTGGGGTCTGACCGCGGCGGCTACGGCTAATTTCACCGGCGCCAGCGGCTTTCTAACTCAAGCGATCTTCGGCGTGGCTTACGCGGAAATGGCTGGAAAGTATAATACTCCAGATACTCAAAGATATCTTTCATATAGTGGCAATCAATACGTGCAAACTGTGGAGGCCGCTCACGGGAAGATATCTGAGCAAGGATTCTATGAATCTCTCGGTCCTGCCAGATATGGCGAAAAGCTCGGCTCCCCCGAACATATCGCCGATCGTGCTTTCGCGCGTGGCTACAGCTTTCTGGAAACGTATGCGTCTCTGGCCAAGGTTTCTATTTATTCCGATGGGCCCTATCAGGCCCTGGATAAGCACCGCGCCCTGAATGAGGCAAGATTATCCGGCTCGTCAGGCTCTTCCTCGTCCGGTAGCAGTTCTAAATCCAGTAAGGGTAACTTTTCTTCGAGCACTGGCAGTGACTACGGACCGAGCCCCAGCGGCAATTGGGGCTCCTCCTCGAGGCCGGTTCTTCTTGATTTGAGCGGCAATGGCTTAAGCGTCGAGACCTTGTCAGCCTCGTCCAAGTTCCTGGATCTCGATGGTGACGGCTACCAGCATCGCACCGCCTGGGCAGGTGCAGGCACCGGCGTCCTGATCATCGACGCGAATGGCGACGGCAAGATCAGCCAGTCAAACGAGTTCGCTTTCACCGAGTGGGATTCTTCTGCGACGAGCGACCTCGAGGCGCTGAAGCATATCTTCGACACCAACGGCAACGGCAAGCTCGACTCCGGCGATGCGCAATGGTCGATGTTCCGGGTGGAAGTGAATGGCCAACTGGTGACGCTTGACAGTCTCGGCATCACCTCGATCGACCTGACGCCGAAGGGCAGCGGCCAGACCTACGACGACGGCTCCGCCATCACCGGAACGACCATCTTCACCCGCGCCGATGGCACGACGGGCACGGTCGGCGACGCCAAGCTGGCGAATGAAGACGCTGCCTATATCGTCAAGCCAAGCAGCGTGACCAAGGCCGACAGCTCGGTCGAGAAGACGATCCTTGCCTACAATGCGGACGGCAGCCTTGCTTTCCGCAATATCGTGACGACAAGTGCCGATAGCAAAAGCGTCCAAACGCAGTTCGACGACGACGGCAACGGCACATTCGACCGTTCGCAGACCAATGTGCTGACTGTCGATGCCGCCGGCATCCAGACAAAGACCGTCTCCAACTTCAATGCCGACGGATCGCTTGCGGATCGCACCACGATGGTCACCAGCGCCGATCATCTGACGGTGACGACCACGGTTGACCAGGACGGCGACGGCATCCTCAACCAACGGCAGACCTACATCCAAAACGCCGATGGCTCGACCACGACCACCAGGGAGCAGCTCAGTGTCAACGGGACTCTCCTGACAAAGACGATGGTCGCTTCGTCCGCCGACGGCTTGGTAAAGACGACCAGCCTCGATCGCGACGGCAATGGGATCTACGACGATATCGTCACAGAGACCACAACGATCGCCGCGGATGGCACCCGCAACAAAACGACCGTCGATCGCAGCTCGAACAATACAGTCCTTTCCACTGCCTATACCTCCACCAGCGCCGACAACCGGACCATTTCCGTAGAGACCGATGCAGACGGCAACGGAAACGCGGAAACGCGGACGATCAATATCTCTACTGTCGCGGTATCTGGCGACGTGACGCTGCAAACGTCGACCTACAATACGGACGCGTCCTCTACCTTGCGCTCAAGAGCGACGACAGTCACCACCGCCAACGGACTGTCGAAGACCGTCACAAGCGACGTAAATGGCGATGGCATCATCGACTTCACCGACACCGATATTGCGGTGGTCGACGCCAACGGCAACCGCACGCAAACGGTCCAGCATCGCAGCAGCAACAATACGCTTCTATCCCAGACCGTCACGACGACCAGCGCTGACGGCAAGTCGATCACCATTGCCGAGGATGCGAATGGTGATGGTAAGAACGACAGCCTGACCACAATTCTGGTCGGCTCCGACGGAAAGACGACCAACACTGTTACGACGCTCAATGCCGACTCCTCGACGGTCAGCAAGACCGTCACCTCCGCGACGGCGGACGGCTCGTCGAAAACGACGGGCACTGATGCAAATGGCGATAACGTCAACGAACTCGTGGTGGATGACGTCATCACCACTGAGGCCAATGGTAGCCGCACCGAAACGGTAACGTCGAAGAATGCCAATGGCGCGACGATCGCCACGACGATCACCAACACATCGGCCGACAGCCTGACCCAGATCGTCAAGACCGATGCAGATGGTAATGGTGTCTTCGAGGAGACGACGACCGATATAATCGTTCTCGACGGTGCCGGCAAGCGCACGGAAACGGTGACGAACAGGAGCGCCAACGGAACACTTAACGCCCAATCCGTTACCGAAGTCAGCGCCGATCGCCGGACCACCACGGTCACGACGGATGCCGATGGCGACGGCAAGATCGATACACGCCAGATCAAGGTCGTTGCAGTGGACGGCTCGACCACGACCACGGAAACGGCTTACACCCCTAATGACACCGTCACCGGTACGACTATGAGCATCGTCACCGTCAGCGGTAACGGCCTGACGACGACCACCTCCGTCGATCTCAATCGCGATAGTGTCGTTGACCGGGTCACGACCGACCAGACCGTGCTGAATGCCGACGGCAGCAAGACCCAGGCGATTTCTCTGGAGAGCGGCAACGCCACGCTTCTCGACAAGAAAACCATCGTCACCACCGGCAACGGCGTGTCGATCACCACGAGCGAGGATCTCAACGGCGACGGCGTCGTCGATACCAAGACGACGGACGTTACGACATTTGACACCTACGGCAAGCAATTCCAGACCGTTTCTGATTTCCAGGGAACGACCCTCGTCGGAACAACCAAGGTTACCACCTATCTCGACGGTCTCTCCGGCCAGACCGATTACGATCTGGATGGCGACGGCACGGTCGATAAAACCTCGTCGTGGAACAAAGCGCTGCCCGATACCGCCGGATCGGTCATCACGACCGAAACGGTCAGGGCATCCGACGCCGCCGCGACGCTGATCTCCCAGAAGATCACCACGGTCAGCGCCGATCAGAAAACCACGACGATCAGCTCCAAGATCAACAGCGACACGGTTGTCGATCGTCTGGAAACGATAACCATCGCCGCCACTGGAGTGCAGACTGACGAAATCAAGCAGTATAATGCTGCTGCCGCGCTAGAAAGCCAGGCGGTCGTCACCACCTCCGATGACGGGCTGTCGAAGACCTCGAGTTCCGACCTCGATGGCAACGGCATTTTTGAACTCGTCACCACCGATGTCACGGTGCTGAATGCCGACGGCAGCCGCACGGAGACGGTCTCGAAGAAGGGTATCGGCGATGCGCTGATCTCCCGCACAACAGCCAATGTCAGCGCCAGCGGTTTGAGCAAGACGACGAGCTGGGCCGATACCAGCGGCAATGTGGTTCGCTCCATGAGCGACGTCACCGCCCTCAATGCCGATGGCGGTACGACGGAGACGCTGTCCTACTTCAAGGCTGGCGGAGCGCTCGAAAGCAAGACCGTCACCGCGGTCGCGGCACATCAGCTCTCCACCACTGTAACCATCGATGTCGACGGCGATAACAACGTCGACAAGAAGTCGGTCACAACAAAGCAGGCTGACGGGTCGACTCTCCAGATGCTGAGCGACTTCGGCGCCAATGCCGTGCTGAAGGATACGAAGAAGGTCACGACCTCTGCCGACGGCCTGACGCAGACCATCGAATACGACACCGACGGCAATGCTACGGTCGACAAGAAGACGACCAGCACCACGGCTTTGAATGCTAATGGCAGCAGGACGATCACGACGAAGGATATCGTCGGCAGCGTTACCAAGACTATCACGGTGACGGATGTTTCCGGCGATGGTCTGACCGTGTCCACCAAGTGGGATACGACAGGCACCGGCAACGGCGCGACGTTCGACAAGAGCCGGACCGACGTCACGGTTCTGAACGCCGACGGTTCAAAGACGCAGACGATTAGCAACCTGACCGGCACGACGCTGACCGGCCGCACTCTTGTCACCACCAGTGCCAACGGCTTGTCGGTCACCACCCAGATCGATCCGACCGGCGCCGGCTCCTACAGCCAGACGGGGACCGATGTTACGCTCTTGAATGCCAATGGCACCAAGACGAGGACGGTGGAAAGCAAGAAGGCCGATGGTTCGCTGATCTCCAAGACCACCACCACGATCAGCGCGAACGGCCTGATCATAACATCCAGCCAGGAGCGTCCCGGCTTTGGCAGCCAGACGGAGATCGACACGACCACGGTGTTGGCGGACGGCGCTGTCCGCGAGAGCGTCGAGACGAAGGACAGCGCCGGCGCCTTGATCGGCAAGATTGTCACCCTCACCAGCGCCGACAAGCTGACCGTCACGATCGACCGTGACGGCAACGGCGACGGCATCGTCGACCAGCGCCAGGAGACAGTCACCGCCAATTCCGGCATCCAGACATCGGTCACCACCAACTTCAAGGCCGATGGAACGGTCAAGGACAAGTCGACTGTCGTCGTATCCGCCGACGGCCGCCTGACGACGACCACCTGGGATCTCGACGGCAATGGCACGATCGATCGTCAGCGGGTGACGAATTTTACCGCCAATGCCGACGGAAGCAGCACGACCGTCATCTCGGATACTGATCTTCCGGCCGGCACGCTGGCCGCGAAGACGACAATCCAGACTTCTGCCGATGGCAGGGTGAAGACGACGTCGAAGGATATCAATGGCGACGGAACGCCCGACCAGAACCAAACCGTCACGATCGATTCTACGGGCGCCTCGGTCTCCGTTGTCACCAACAACGCGACGGCGCGATTGGTTTCCAACCTGACGCCGGGTGGTGTCTATTGGACCCAGGCGATCGCCGCGAAGATCGAGACGACCACTTCAGCGGATGGCCGCACCAAGATCGCCAAATACGACTACGACGGCAATGGTGTCTACGAGACCGTCATGCAGTCGACGATCCAAGTCGACGGCTCCATCGTCACGGCGGTAACCGAAACCAACGCCAGTGGCACGGTGACGGCCAAGGGCACGATCTCGACGAGCGCCGATGGCCTGATCACCAAGCTGTCGAAGGATGCTGGCAATAACGGCACCATCGATCATACTGAGACGGCGGTGACGCATGCCGACGGCTCGATCACCCTGACCAAGGTCGATCTCAACGCCAGCGGAGCAATGACGCAGACGACCACTAATATCGTCACCGCCCTCGGCTCGCTTGTCTCCAGCCTCACGACGGACCCGGCTGGCCACAGGACCGCTGAGACCATCGTCGCGGCCGACGGAAGCTCTGTGACGACGACCTATGACGGGGCAAGCGGCCAGCAGCTGAGTGTGGCTAACGCGACCAAGGCCGGACTGCTGGCCAGCTCCACGCTTTATGACCCGCTCAATACGAAGGCATGGACAAGGGTCGAGCAGCAATACGACGCCGCCGGCAGGAAGACGCTGGAAACACAGTTCAACGACGACGGAACTCGGATCGAGTTCCGCTACGATGTCGCCAACTCAGGGACATGGTCGCAGGAGCAGTGGAACTACAATGCAGCCGGACAGCGCACGCTTAGAATAGAAAGCAACGACAATGGGACGAAGAGGGTTTACACCTATGACGTCGCCAACGCCTCATGGTCGACCATCATGCAAACTTATGATGCTGGAGACAGGCTGATTGCGGTCGATCAAACCAATGACGACAGTACACGTTATACCATTAACTACGATCCCACCAATGTCGCGGAGTGGTCCAGCGTTGAATATTTCTACGACTCAAGTGCTCGACTCTTCCGTCAGAACATCAATTACGACAATGGCACCAAACGCTTGTTTTTCTGGGATGTGACGAATTCTCAGCCGTGGGCTTCCTATAACATCATCCAAAACAGCGCCGGACAGACACTGGAGCAGAACAATTACTACGATGATGGCCGCAGGGACGAGTACACCTATGACCTCGGCAATAACTACACGTGGTCATATCAAGTCAATACAACTAACGCTTCCACTAACGTCATGTTGCGGAACTTCGTCCTGTGGGACGATACGAGCAAATCGACGTATACCTATTATGATTACGGTACAGGCGAGCCCTGGGTAACGGCGAGGATCAACTATAAGAACAACGTCCTCGATAACAGACATGATGTAAATGATGATGGTGGCTGGACGGACTACGAGTATAATTCCGGTGCCGGCGGCGCTTTGCAGTGGTGGCGTCGGTATAATTCGAGTGGCAATCAGATAGCATCTTATTCTGCTAATTCACCAGTTCTCCTCGACCTGGATGGCGACAGCCACATCGACCTTCGTCCTCTTGACTCGCTTGCCACATCGGTGGGCTACGATTGGGATGGCGATGGTGTGGCTGATGAAACAGCCTGGGTTGGCCCTCAGGACGGCTTCCTGGCAATCGATCTCGGTGCCGACGGAACGGCTGGTGCCGATGGGCAGATCGACCAGGCGCGGGAGCTGGCGTTCAGTCTTTGGAACGACGGTGCGACCTCCGACCTTGACGGCCTCCGCCTTGCCTTCGATACCAACCACGACAACGTCCTCGACCTGAACGACGATCGTTGGAGCGAGTTCAGGGTCTGGTGCGATCTCAACCAGAACGGAGTCAGCGACGCCGGTGAACTGCAGACGATGACGGACGCCGGCATCCGATTGATCAACCTGATGCCGACAAGCGATGGGGCGCAAGCCTTTACCGATGGCTCGATGATCACCGGCACCAGCTCTTATCAGAGCCTCGACGGTAGCCAGCATCTGGTCGGTGACGCGGTTCTTATCTCGCGGCCCACTCGGACGGCCAATGTCGCATAACAACAAGATCCTCCGCCTCATGCCGGTGCCTCATGGCGCCGGCATATCCGCCTTTCGTTGATCCCGCACATGGTAGACATTCAGACAGCACCCGACCGTGATGCGATGGCGGCGGAGGATAATGGCGAACGAAGCGCCGTACCCGACGCAGCAATCGCCGACAGCGGACTGGCGGCGATCTCCGCTGTTGCCGGTTATTTCAGGATCGCATCGCGTCCGGAAACGCTGAGCCGCGAGCTTGCGCTGACCGCACCGGCAGCGCGCGATGATTTGCTGCGGGCGGCCAAGATCATCGGCCTGAAGGCGCGCATCGTCCGTGCGGACAAGATCGCGCGGCTGGCGACACTTCCGGCGCCGGCGCTTGCCTCGTTGAAGGACGGCACTTTCGCCGTCTTTGCCGGCGTGGCTGCCGAGGGGCGATATCGGCTGATCAACCCCATCGATTTTTCAGCCCGCAATGTCGAGGCGGACGAACTACTGGCGCTGACCTCGGGCGAATTCATCCTCGTCCAGCGCCGTTTCGCCGGTCCCGGCGCCTCGCAGCAGAATTTCGGCTTCCGCTGGTTCCTGCCGGCGATCTGGCGCTATCGACGGGCCTTCGGCCATGTGCTGATCGCCTCCCTCGTCATCCAGATCTTCGCGCTGGTGACGCCGCTGTTCTTCCAGGTCGTCGTCGACAAGGTGCTGGCGCACCGCAGCTATTCGACCCTGATCGTCCTCGTCGTCGGCCTTGCCGCCGTCGGGCTCTTCGACGTCGTGCTGCAGTATCTCAGAACCTATGCGCTGTCGCACACGACCAACCGCATCGATGTCGAGCTCGGCCGCCGCCTGTTCCGGCATCTGTTGAACCTGCCGCTCAGCTATTTCGAAACACGCGCCACAGGCCAGACCGTCGCAAGGATTCGCGAGCTCGAAACCATCCGCAATTTCCTGACCGGTCAGGGCCTGTTCTCCGGCCTCGACCTGATCTTCACCATCATCTTCATCTTCGTGCTGTTTTCCTATTCCTCGAAGCTCGCCTGGATCGTCGTCGCCTCGATCCCCTTTTACATGGCGATCGGATTTCTGATCCGCCCCTTCCTCAAGGAGCGGATCGACGAGAAGTTCGAGCGTGGCGCCTTCAGCCAGCAGCTGCTCGTCGAGACCGTGGTCGGCATTCAGACCCTGAAGGCATCGGCGGTCGAGCCGGTGGTCTCCTCGCAATGGGAGGAGCGGCTGGCCGCCTATGTGCGCTCATCATTCCTGGCGACCATGCTGGCGGCGAAGGGGCAGAATGCCATTCAGTACGTCAACAAGATCACCTCCGCCGCCCTGCTTCTCTTCGGCGCACAGGCGGTCATCGATGGCGAATTGAGCGTCGGGGCACTGGTCGCCTTCAATATGATCGCCGGACAGGTCTCGCAGCCGATCCTGCGCCTGTCGCAGCTCTGGCAGAATTTCCAGCAGGTGCAGGTCTCGATCGCCAGGCTCTCGGATATTCTGAATGCCCCGCAGGAGCCGCGTCCGAGCGTTGCCGTCAGTCTGCCGCCGCCGAAGGGGGCGATCGGCTTCAAGGCGGTGAACTTCCGCTATTCTCCTGATGGCCAGGACGTGCTCAAGGACATCAATTTTTCGATCCGGCCGGGCGAAGTGATCGGCATCGTCGGCCCCTCCGGCTCCGGTAAGTCGACGCTGACCAAGCTGGTGCAGCGCTTCTATATCCCGAACAACGGCCAGGTCTTCGTCGACGGACAGGATATCGCCCAGGTCGACCCGGCCTGGCTGCGGTCGAATATCGGCGTGGTGCTTCAGGAAAACATGCTGTTCAACCGGACGATCCACGACAATATCTGCATGGTCAATCCGGCCATGTCTCGGGCCGCCGCCATTCAGATGGCGCGACTCTCAGGCGCCGACGAGTTCATCGCCAAACTACCGCGCGGCTACGACACGCTGATCGAAGAGCGCGGCGCCAATCTTTCCGGCGGCCAAAGGCAGCGTCTGGCTATCGCACGCGCCCTTGCCACCAATCCGCCGATCCTCATCCTCGATGAAGCGACGAGCGCGCTCGACTATGAGAGCGAGCGCATCATCCTCGGCAATATGCGCGAGATCGTCCGCGGCCGCACCGTCATCATCATCGCCCATCGCCTGGCGACCGTGCGGCATTGCAACCGGATCATCGGCATGAAGGACGGACGCATCGTCGAAGAAGGAACACACGAGACGCTGCTTGCCCGTCCGAACGGCCTCTATGCCCATCTGTGGCAATTGCAGACGGGACCAATCCAGTCATGAACCAGGCCGTCCAGTCTCCCCGGCTTCCACCGAAGCCACAGAAGCGATTGCAGGTGGACAACGAGTTCCTGCCGGCCGCACTCGAGATTCTCGAGACGCCGGCGTCACCGATCCGCACGGCGCTGATCTGGTTCATTTGCCTGCTCACCGCCGGCGCGCTGGCATGGAGCTATATCGGCACGTTCGATATTGTCGCGACAGCGCAGGGCAAGATCCAGCCGACCGGCCGCGTCAAGGTCATCCAATCGATCGAAATCGGAAAGACGATCGCGGTCCCTGTCTCGAACGGCGCCAAGGTGGAAGCCGGAGATATTCTCGTCGAGCTTGATCCGACCGAAGCCCGGGTCGAAGTCAACACGCTATCCACCAGCCTCGCGGCACTGCGGGCCGAGGTCACGAGGCGCGGTGCGGCATTGGCTGAGGTTAACGCTTGGCAGCGTGGCGATCTTTGGAGCGGAACGCGAAGGATTGAGATCGTCCCGGAATTCCCTGAATCCATACCAGCGGAGATCCGCACGCGCGAGGCGCTGCTCTACACGTCCGATCTCGAGCAGCTCGCATCGACACTCGACAGTCTCGCGGCTCAGCGCAATCAGCAGTTCGCCGCGCTGACGAGATATACCGAGATGGTCGCCGCCCAGCAGGCGCTGGTGGCAACGCTTGCGGAGCGTGTTGCCATGCGCTCGAACCTCGTCGATCTCAGCGCCGGATCGAGATCAGGCGTCATCGATGCCGTCGAGATCAAGCAGAAGGAAGAGGCAACGCTTGCCGAACAGATCGGTCAGCGGGCGGAGGCGGAGACTGCGATCATTACGGCAGCGAGTGAAGGCCTGAAAGCCATCAAGACCTTCGTCGCCGACAACGCTGAGAAGCAGGCGGCAGCATCCCGAGAGATCGACGAGAAGGAACAGCAACTGGTCAAGGCGGCCAAACGGCTTGAGTCGATGACGATCAAAAGCCCGATCAACGGCATCGTCCAGACATCGGCCATCACCACCGTCGGTCAGGTGGTGACCGCGGGCGCCGAACTGATGCGGATCGTCCCGGATGACGCCTCTCTAGAGATCGAAGCTTATCTGCCGAACCGCGACATCGGCTTCGTCTCACCCGGACAGCCTGCCGTCATCAAGGTCGAAGCCTTTCCCTTCACTCGCTATGGCATCCTCAACGGCAAGGTTACCCGTGTCGCGACCGATGCCATTCCGGAACCGGATGCGCAGCAGCTCGAAGGCCAACCGACAAAGGAGCTGCAGAGCGTGATCCCGATCGGCAATGCGCAACGTGTCCAGAACCTGGTCTTTCCGATCACCATCGAGCCGGATACGGCGGGCATCGACATCGACGGAACACGCGTTGCGCTTTCACCGGGCATGTCCGTCACCGTCGAGGTCAAGACTGGCAGCCGGCGCATCCTTGAATATCTCTATTCGCCGCTAGCTGAAGTTGCATCCGAGGCGATGCAGGAGCGATAGTCGCGGAGCTATGACATGGCACCCGGGACTTCCGTAAGCCCACGGTGAAAGCCGTCTTGCGATGACGGGCTACTGACTGGCAGTCCTAGTGGTAACGCTAGGAGTAGTCATATGACGAAGCATCCAATTGAGGTGATCACGTCCGTAGAGCGCCGTCGGCGCTGGTCACGCGAGGACAAAGAGCGCCTCGTCGCTGCCTGCTTTGAGCCGGACGCGGTTATCTCTGAGATTGCTCGCGCGGCCGGTATCCATGTCAGCCAGTTGTTCCGTTGGCGCAAGGAGCTGTGCCGGATCGAGGAGCTGAAGACCGAGACGGCAACCACGTTGGTGCCGGTGATCGTGTCCGAGACCGCGCCGGCAGTCTCTCCCGTTCAAACGGAACCGCCCACCACATCCCATCCTCGTCGCAAACGCAGCGATGTAACGATTGAGCTGGGTCGGGGCAGACGCGTACGCGTGGATAGCGATATCGACACGGAAGCGCTTGGGCGCATTCTCGATTGCGTGCTGGGTCGTCGATGATCCCGGTCCCTACTGGTGTAAAGGTCTGGCTGGCGACAGGCCATACGGACATGCGAAAGGGCTTTCCGGGTCTATCGTTGATGGTGCAGGAGGCGCTGAAGCGTGACCCGATGTGTGGGCACCTGTTCGTATTCCGCGGCCGCGGTGGCGGTCTGATCAAGGTGATCTGGCATGACGGCCAGGGAGCCTGTCTGTTTACAAAGAAGTTAGAACGGGGACGCTTCATCTGGCCCTCGGCAGCCGATGGCACGGTGGTGATCACGCCCGCGCAGCTCGGTTATTTACTGGAAGGCATCGACTGGCGGATGCCGCAAAAGACCTGGCGGCCGACGTCGGCCGGATAAGCAAAAACACTGGAATGACAGGGTCGAATATGATTCCATCCTGTCATGAGCAATGCGACCGAAGAGCTTCCGGACGACCTTACCAGTGCGCTTGCACTGCTGGCCAAGGAACGTGCTCGGCGTGTTGCAGCCGAGGCTGAAGCAGCAACTGCCAAGGCAGAAGCCGCCAGTGCAAAGGCACTCGTATCACATTCCGAGGCGCTGATCGCGCGGCTGAAGCTGGAGATCGACAAGGTTCGCCGCGAACTCTACGGCAGCCGGTCCGAGCGTAAGGCGCGGCTCCTTGAGCAGATGGAGCTGCAGCTCGAGGAGCTAGAAGCAAATGCCGGTGAAGATGAACTGGTCGCGGAGATCGCAGCCAAAGCTTCAGCCGTCAAAGCCTTTGAGCGCAAGCGTCCTTCACGCAAACCCTTTCCAGAACACCTGCCGCGCGAGCGCATCGTCATCGCTGCTCCCACGAATTGCGCCTGCTGCGGGTCGACCAAACTGTCGAAACTCGGTGAGGATATCACCGAGACCCTGGAGGTCGTCCCGCGCCAGTGGAAGGTTATCCAGACGGTGCGGGAGAAGTTTACCTGCCGCGAGTGTGAGAAGATCACCCAGACACCAGCACCCTTCCATGTGACGCCCCGCGGTTTTGCCGGGCCGAACCTGCTGGCGATGATCCTGTTTGAGAAGTTCGCCCAGCACCAGCCGCTCAATCGCCAAAGCGAACGCTATGCCCGCGAGGGCATCGACCTCAGCTTATCGACATTGGCCGACCAGGTCGGAGCATGCGCCGCGGCTTTGAAGCCTATCCATTCACTGATCGAAGCGCACGTTCTGGCCGCCGGGCGGCTTCATGGCGACGACACGACAGTGCCGATCTTGGCGAGGGGAAAGACCGATACCGGTCGCATATGGACCTATGTCCGGGATGACCGACCATTCGGCGGGCTCTCACCGCCGGCCGCGCTGTATTATGCATCGCGGGACCGGCGACAGGAGCATCCGGAACGCCATCTGAAGACCTTCACCGGCATTCTGCAGGCGGATGCCTATGGCGGCTATAATCCGCTGTTCAAGGTTGATCGCGATCCAAATCCGCTAAGGCAGGCGTTTTGCTGGTCACATTCGAGACGTAAGTTCTTCGTGCTCGCCGACATCGCGGCGAATGCCAAGCGTGGAAAGAACGCTGCGCCGATCTCGCCCATGGCGCTGGAAGCCGTCAAACGGATCGACGCCCTGTTCGATATCGAGCGGGATATAAACGGGCTTGCCGCCGGTCAACGCCTGGACCGACGCCGCAGAGACAGCCTGCCGCTCGTCGACGATCTCCAGGCTTGGCTTCAAACCGAGCGTGCAAAACTGTCGCGCAGTTCTCCGGTCGCAGAGGCGATCGACTACATGCTCAAGCGTTGGGATGGCTTCACGTCATTCCTGGACGACGGCAGGATTTGCCTGACCAACAATGCCGCCGAGCGCGCGCTCAGAGGCTTCGCACTTGGCAGGAAATCATGGCTATTCGCCGGATCGGATCGTGGCGCTGACCGTGCCGCCTTCATGGCTACGCTGATCATGACCGCCTTATGCCGCGCGCGGCATAAGCTCGTTTATGCCGACCGGCGAACTATGCCGAGTGCGTCTTCTGGCAGGAACGGCAAACCGTGCGTTCCGAGCCAGTTTGGCGGGTCGCCGTTGTTTGGCACTCGGCATAGTTCTCATGCTCAGAGGGTGTTCAGGAATTCCAGAAGCCGGTCGCTTGGTCGAAATCGCTCGGCCTTGGCGCCTTCGTACGGCTTCAGCTTTGCGAGTGCAGATTCCTTCAGTTCGAGATGCGCATGAAGATAGGTCAACGTCGTTTCCATCGCTTCATGGCCCAACCACAGGGCAATGACGGAGCAGTCGACGCCCGCCTGCAGCAACTCCATGGCAGCAGAGTGCCGCAAGACATGGGGCGACACCCGCTTTGAGCGAAGGGAGACGCAGTGCTCACGTGCTTTGGCGACATATTTGTTCAGCAGTGCCTGCACGCCGTCGGCGCTGAGCCTGCCACCGTGCGTATTCGGAAAGAGGGCTGTTGAGCCTCGCTTCCCTGGTTCCTTGAGCCAATAACGGAGGGCTTGCTGTGCAACCTTTGTGAGCGGCGTACTTCGCTCTTTGCGGCCCTTGCCGATGCATTGCACATGCGCACCGCGGCCGAGCATTACCGAATCTCGGTCAAGGTCGATGATCTCCGAGACCCGCAGCCCCGTTTGGGCGGCCAGTAACAGCAGAGTGTAGTCGCGGCGTCCCAGCCACGTGCTTCGATCCGTGCAGTCCAGGATCGCTTCAATCTCGGGCCTAGTTAGAAACTGAAGCTGCCGCTTGTCACATCGCTTGCTGGGGATCGCGAGCACACGCTGAATGTGGGCGCTATGTGCCGGCTCCTCGAACGCCGCATATCGGAAGAAAGAGCGGATGGCTGTAAGGCGGAGATTCCGGGTCCGCACCGAGGCGGATCTCTTCGTCTCAAGATCCTCCAGGAATGCGCCGATGAAGGGAGCGTCCAAATCCCGCAGCGTCAACTCCGATGGGGATCTCCCAAGGCGCGTCTGTGCGAACGCAAACAGGAGCCTGAAGGTGTCGCGATAGGAGGCGATGGTGTTAGAACTTACACCTCGATGCTTCATGAGCCGATCTGTGAACCACCGCTCGATCAGCACGGCCAGGTCTTTCGTGCGTCTCATGACCGTACCTCCCAGCGCTTATTCAATCGCCGTACGGCATGGTTCATCAGTTCCGGCGTGGCGGACAGATACCAATAGGTGTCGCGAACATTCGCATGGCCGAGGAAGGTCGAGAGAACCGGCAGCTCGCGTTCCACATCTTCGCCGGCGCGATGCCAGTTGATCAGGGTCTGGACGGCGAAACGGTGACGAAGATCATGAATCCGTGGGCCATCTCGTTTCCCCTCCTGCCGTAATCCGATTTGCCGAGATAGTCGCCAGAACACGCGGTGCACGTATTGATGCAGCAATCTGCCGCCCTGTTCGGCGACGAAGAAATAGGGACTACGCGGCGTACCAAGGTGTGCATCGCGTCGGGCGGCATAGCCTGAAAGGACAGCAATTGTCGTGGCATGCAGCGGCACCAGCCGTGACTTGCCAAACTTTGTCTCTCGGATGGTGAGGACGCCCTGGTCGAGATCTACATCGGCCCGGAGCAGGCTGAGCGCTTCGGAATGGCGCAGTCCGGCGACCGCTATCAGCCCGAACAGGCAGTGATATGTCCAGCGCCGCAGGGCGTTGGCCGGCGGCAACGACAGTGCTGCCGCCAGAAGTGCCTGAATCTCGACCTCACTATAGATGTAGGGTTTTGTCCGCCGTGCCGGCGCCACAGCGTCGCTCGGTGGCACTTCCGTCAAAGGATCGAAATGACTGAGGTGCTGGGCAAAGCAGCGCACATCAGCCAGTCGGATTGACCAACTCGGCTGCCGGCCCATCGAGGTGACCCACTCCATTGCCAGGTCCGCCGTGATGGTCTCGGCGCCGCGGGCTTCCATGAAAGCGACGAACTCCGACAATCGTTTTGCCGGACCGTCATATTTGTATCCCAGCCCTTGGCGCATGCCGATGTAGCGCTCAAGCGCGGTGCGAAGCCGGCTCATTGGACACCTCCCGGCCAGGGTAGGCTCAGTTCCCGCAGCTTCTCAATATCGAGCTTTGCATAGATTCTTGTACTGTCGATGCTTCGATGGCGGAGCAGTTGACCGATCTCGGCAAAGCTGGCGCCCGACCGCAAAAGGTCGGTCGCAAGGCTGTGGCGGAAAAGATGGGCACCGTGATGCGCATAGCCGTCAATGCCTGCCCGTTCGAGTGCCTGCTTCGCGATCATCGTGATGGCGCAGCCGGAGGCAAAGCCCACATGCGGCGCAAGTGTTCGCAAGAAGACTCGCCGACATGCCGAAGCTGGGCGCCCATGCCGGATATAAGCGACGATCGCTGTTCCGACGTCGTGACGCAGCGGCATAGTCGCTTGTCGTCGTCCCTTTCCGTGTACGAGGATCGTGCCCGACTGCCAGTCGATATCGTCAAGATTGAGGGTGGCCACTTCGCTGGCGCGCAAACCGAGCTTGGCGAGGATCATCAGAACCGCATAGTCCCGACGACCCATTGCCGTCGTCCGATCGCAGGCATCGAGAACCTTCTGGACTTTCTCGGGCGGCAGGAAGGTTGGAAGGCCGGCAAGTCGCCAGCGGCGGATGGACGGCACACAGTCAGCGAGCGGCGTCGAGATGAAGCCCTTCAGATGCAAATAGCGCAGGAAAGCACGCACAACCCCGCACATGGCTTTGCCACTGTCGGCGGAACCGTCGAGCGCATGTCGCTCGACATAACCGATAACGATCTCCGGGGTGAGCGCTGCAAACTCGTCTGCGCCGAAAGGACACACCTCCCGGAGAAATCGAAGCGACAGAAGCTTGTGGCTCCCCACTGTCGCGGCGGCGAGCCCTCTCTCATTCGAGAGATATTGCCCGAATACATCGACGATCATCTCGTGCTCACTGCGCTGAATCGGAAGCGCGGCTGGTATTAAGCCTTTCTCCCGTAACGCCAAAAGCAAGCGGCGGAGCGCCGATCGATCGCCCGAGTCGGGCTTCCAGTGTTTGAAACGATGCTCAAGAAAGCGGTCGGCGTGAACCTCATTCAAATCCTGCGGAGCATGTCCATTGCCAACATGCCAGTCCATCAGATCCCGAAACAGGCTCAGCGACCGCCACGTGCATTGCCGCCCCAAACCTTCGTTCGACATTTTGGCGGCGTAAACGCCCGCAAACTCCCGATACGGACCGTAGACCAGCTTCCGGTATAGGGCGCTGCGATTCAAATAGTCAGTTGCGTTCATGTGTCCTCTCCTTCGCGACAATTGCGACGGAGAGACCCTAAGCTATGCCGACTAGGCGGCCGCTATGGTGCTGGAAACGTTGGCAAAAAGTTGATTAATCGGCATAGTTCGCCGGTCGGCATAAACGGCAAAGCTCAACGACATTGATCCGCAGGCGTGGCTTGCCGACATCCTCGCCCGCATAGCCGACACTCCGATCACCAGGTTGGAGCAACTGCTTCCATGGAACTGGACACCTCCGACCATCGACGCTCAAGCGGCGTGACCAGCGGCCTTCACCGTATGCTTACGGACTTCCATCAACACGCCGCCTTTCATTACCGTTTTAAAGATGAATGCCTCAGCACCGATTTTTGAGATGTGTAACCTCGAACTTTAGACCCAGGGCAACCTTGTCACAAATCGCCGATGTCAACATCGATGTGACATTGCATGCTATAACGTTGCCGATGTCGCAACTGGCTATACCACGGCGTGACGTGCCGTGGCTGCATTCAAACTGACATGCACCAGACGAGTTTATCGCCGATTGAAAGGGAGCAGTGGTTTCGTCGAGGGCGTATTCAAGGGCGACACCGGAGCAACGTGGCACTAGATGAAAAGCCTGCCTATGTGTCCGACGGAAGCCAGAGCGACTACTTCGGTTGGCACGATTTCGATCAGTTGCCTACAGATTTGCTTGAGCAAATGCTAGCTCGTTATTCTCATTGAAATCCTCACACAACACATAAATCACAAAAGGAGGCCTAACCGGGAGCGGGCCGCTCAGCGTAAAACTGAACGACCCGCGGTGCAGGGTTTGGATCGAGCGGCCATAGCAGTGTTCCAAACGCATACCCCGCCTAGTCGCCTGTTTAAGGCGCTGGTCCATGTGCGAAGCGGGAAGTAGGCGGCAAAGTGGTTCCGCGCACTCTAGTCGGTGCGGATTTTGTCCCGGCCTGTCCTACTTCATACTTATCACGCGTGCCGCTTATACCGTCCTGCACCTATTGATGTTGCTTAGGAATGGGCTTGGCTGGAAGTCAAGCTCCCGCTCGTTCACCCGGCGCTTCACAGCTTCCGCCCTTGGTGAGCAACGCCCAGACAATCCTTGCGGTCTTGTTCGCTACTGCGATTGCCGCCACTTTGAGCGGACGCCCATCCATAAGCCTTCGCAGCCACGTCCATGGCGTTCCACGTCTGCGAGCGGCAATGAGGACCGACACCGCTCCCAGGTAAAGAAGGGAGCGCAGCTCGGGGTTTCCCATCTTAGAAATGCGCCCAGATCGCAGTCTTCCACCGCTTGAATTGAGCTTCGGCGTGAGACCGAGCCATGCTGAAAAGTGGCGAGCGGATTTGAATGCGGCAGGATCAGGCACGTAGGCCTTTATGGTCGATGCCGTCAGGGTTCCGATACCGGGAATAGCTGTCAGGCGCCGTATATCCTTGTCCTTCTTCGCTTCTGATGCGATCTGTCTATCAATGCGCTCAATACGCGATGTGAGCACCTCAATCTCCGCGATGATCTCACCAAGTACGGAGCGCGCGCCCGGAGGAATGCGAGTATCGCCCTCCTTTGGAAGCGCGGCCGCCAGTTTGCTGACGTTGGGGATACCGCGATCTGCAACGAGGCCGAATTCGGTCAAATGGCCGCGAAGAGCGTTGATCGCATTTGCTCTTTGGCGGACAAAGAATACCCGCGTCCGCAAAACCATAGCTGCGGCTTGTATCGAGAATGCGGCGGTATCTGTCAGGTCGCGATTCTCTTTTTAGAGTTTGCTATTGAAGCCGGTCCAGGTTGAGCTGCAGGCTCTGACGCAGCGCACCGGAGACTTGCGAGCTGGAAAGTATCTCGCTCAGCGTTTTTTTCTGGGTCGACAGGATGGCCTCGATCGCCGAGGGAGCGGCAGGATAAGCCGCCGCGGCACCCTGCGCATCCTGAGGTGACAATACCAGATTCTCCGTCTTTGTGTAGCACGGGCTGTTCTCCCCAGCGGAGAACATCGAAGCGTCGAAGAAATATTTCATGATCGATATCCTATCAAAAGTGCCGACGAGATAGGCAGATGAAACAGCGATCGAGCGGAGATTGTTGTCGACCTTCCATTTGGGCCAGTAGTTCGCATACCCGCCAAGATAGGTGTAGAGACCCGGCCGTCGGTTGTTGCTGTCATTGATGAACCAGCCTTGAGCATTCTTCGTAGGGATATAGCCAGGATCGTCTTCGAACCGAAAATCGCAGCCACCCGTCGGATTTTGATGCTCGTGCTGAAAACCCAGCGCGTGACCGAACTCGTGGAGAGAAACCGCCTTCCAGTCGGGCGGAAGTGACTTGTCGAAAGAATCCAGATTCAATGATGCCTCCCCAGGGTTGCCGCCTGCTAGATTGCGGTCGATGCTGTTTCTCCCGACATGAGACCAATAGCCTCCCTGAGCGCCCGACTGAAATGCGACACGTATTTCAGCGACATAGGAGTTGTCGGCGGGCGTCCAACGTAAGTAGTTGCCCGATGCATCTTTGAACTGCAAGCGAAGGTTAGCTCGACCAGGCTTTGTCCATTCCGATGCCTCGACGGCCAACTGGTCCAGAAGCGCATCATCACCGCCGTTGAACGCAATCTTAACGATGGACCCCGGTTCCCATCGATTTAGAGATGGCACGATCAGGTAAAATGGCTGAGCATGAACGTTCTGAATTGCGACAGACAGCTGTTTTTCCTTCACTTCCAGTGCAGCTGCGATCGCGTCTGGATAGCTCTCCAGGCGATAGGGCCGAGGCGCGATCTCATCCGCTGCTACGGGCAGCGTGCTGCCGGCAAGAATAACAAATAAGGCATTGACGGCTTGAGACACCTGCATGTTAAGACCTCCTATCGTGTTGATTTCCACTGAGAGCTGACCCGGCGCAGCCAGATATTTCCATTGAGAATTGACCCATGTTTCAACCGTCCCTCGCATGTTTTCAGCGGGGGCTCTGGAGTGATCGACATGGCATTACTGAGCGTAATCCGACGCTGGCATTTTCGAGAGCATCTATCGATCCGGGAGATTTGCCGCAGGACCGGCCTGTCCCGGAATACCATCCGCAAATACCTGCGTGCCGGCGGCGTGGAGCCGAAGTTCAACGTCCCGGAGCGACCGAGCAAGCTTGACCAGTTTGCGGATCGATTGTCAGCTTGGTTGAAGACGGAATCCAAGAAGGGCCGCAAACAGAAGCGGACGATGAAGCAATTACATGCTGACCTGGTCAGCCTCGGCTACGAGGGCTCCTACAATCGCGTGGCGGCATTTGCTCGGGAATGGCGTGATGATCGGCAGAGGGAATTGCAGACGACAGGCCGCGGCACGTTTGTGCCCTTGGCGTTCGAGCCTGGTGAAGCCTTCCAGTTCGACTGGTCGGAAGACTGGGCGATCATCGGCAATGAGCGCACCAAGCTGCAGGTGGCGCATACGAAGCTGAGCTACTCCAGGGCTTTCATCGTCCGAGCCTATCTCCTGCAGACGCATGAGATGCTGTTCGATGCCCATAATCACGCGTTCCGCGTCTTCGGCGGCATTCCTGGCCGCGGCATCTACGACAATATGAAGACTGCAATCGACAAGGTCGGCCGTGGCAAGGAGCGCGACGTCAACGTCCGCTTCATGGCAATGGCCAGCCACTACGTGTTCGAGCCCGAGTTCTGCAATCCGGCCTCCGGCTGGGAGAAAGGACAGGTCGAGAAGAACGTTCAGGATGCGCGTCATCGCTTCTTCCAACCGGTCCCGCGCTTTCCATCACTGGAAGCCCTGAATGACTGGCTTGAGCAGCGTTGCAAGGAGTTCTGGGCACAGACCCCGCATGGTCAGATGCGTGGCACCATCGCCGACATCTGGGCAGAGGAAACACCAGCTTTGATGCCCGTTTCCAGGCCGTTCGACGGGTTTGTCGAATACACGAAGCGGGTCACGCCAACCTGCCTCGTGCATCTGGAGCGCAACCGCTACAGCGTTCCGGCATCCTTTGCCAATCGACCGGTGAGCCTTCGAGTCTACCCGGATCGTGTCGTCGTCGCGGCAGAAGGTCAGATCGTTTGCGAGCACCGTCGCGTCATCGATCGTTCCCATGATCGACCGGGGCAGACCATCTATGACTGGCGGCATTATCTGGCGGTGGTGCAGCGAAAGCCCGGCGCTCTTCGCAACGGCGCACCGTTCGCCGAGCTTCCAGACGCATTCCGGACCTTGCAACAATATCTGCTCAAGAAGCCAGGTGGCGACCGCGAGATGGTCGATATCCTGGCACTTGTTCTCCAGCACGACGAACAGGCAGTGCTCTCGGCCGTCGACATGGCGCTGAAGTCCGGCGTTCCGACCAAGACGCATGTGTTGAACCTGCTGCATCGCCTGGTCGACGGCAAATCCTTCACGCCGCCGACCCTCGACGCACCTCAGGCACTGACGCTCACCAATGAGCCCAAGGCCAATGTCGAACGATACGATACCTTGAGAAAGACGGAGGTTCGCCATGCGTCATAATCCGGCAAGCGGCGCGATCGTCATCATGCTACGGCAACTGAAGATGCACGGCATGGCCCACGCCGTCGGTGATCTGACCGAGCAGGGATCGCCGGCGTTTGAGGCTGCCATTCCGATCCTGTCCCAGCTTCTCAAGGCGGAGACTGCGGAACGAGAGGTCCGATCGACCGCATATCAGCTCAAAACCGCACGCTTCCCGGCTTACCGTGATCTGAACGGCTTCGACTTCGCCAGCAGCGAGATCAACGAGGCGCTCGTGCAACAGCTTCATCGCTGCGACTTCCTCGACGACGCCAACAACATCGTTCTGGTCGGCGGTCCCGGCACGGGCAAGACACACATTGCCACCGCGATCGGCGTCCAGGCCATCGAGCATCACCATAAACGGGTCCGGTTCTTCTCAACGGTCGAACTGGTCAACGCTCTCGAGCAAGAGAAGGCGCAGGGTCGGTCTGGGCAGATCGCTAATCGACTCGTCCATTCCGATCTCGTCATTCTCGACGAGCTGGGATACCTGCCGTTCAGCGCCTCAGGCGGTGCATTGCTCTTCCATCTGCTGAGCAAACTCTACGAGCGCACCAGCGTCATCATCACCACCAACCTGAGCTTCAGTGAATGGGCCAGCGTGTTCGGCGACGCCAAGATGACGACCGCGCTGCTCGACCGGCTTACCCACCACTGCCACATCCTGGAAACCGGAAACGACAGCTTCCGCTTCAAGAACAGCTCGGCTCATGAGCCCAAAACAACGAAGGAGAAACGAAGGAACTTGACCACCACGACCAACACAAACGATACCTAAAGGCGGGTCACTTCTCGGTGGAAACGCCGGGTCAGCTCTCAGTGGAAATCAACAGCTTTGTTTACTATTCAGCCAGGAGGCTGGTACAACGGAACTGCGGTAGCTGCTCTCGCTAATGGTCCCTGGGTTCCTGACGGTCCCGTCGCGCGCGGGAGTATCAATTTGTACGGACCCCAAGGAGTTTTCAATCTCGTCCCTACGCAGATCCTAGTCGCGTTCAGGCCACAAGTTAAGGTTACTCTATCGGCGTCAGATTATGCCTCAGTTCACACAAGCTTCAATGCCGGCGGTGGTTTTTCAATTGGTCCGTTTGGCTTTGGAGGTTCGTATCATAAGGAAACCAGCGACGTGAAATGGGACGATGCTACCAATACTATTACGGCGGTGGACAATAGCGACTCTCCTCAAATTGTGGCTGTAGTCAGTAATAGAATGCCTGATAACCACTAATAGAGCTGGCGTATTTGGACGAACTTGGACAATATTTAAGAGAGTGAAGGCCGCTCGAAGGGCGGCCTTCACTATAGATTATGCGCGCGGAAAAGCTTCGAACCTCAAACCTGGGGGCAACTGCTTTTCGCTTGAGTAGACGTCCCTTGGGCCCGCACGCGGCGGGCCCAATCGAATTGTCGTAACGTTGCGGTATAGCCAGTTGCGACGCTCGGCACGTGACACCACGGCCGTCACATCAGTCTTGACGTCGACTATTTGTGACAGGGTAGCCTCGGGCTTAAACCTTGAGGTGACACATGACAAAAATCGGCTACGCCCGGTGACCTTGCCCCGTTGAAATAATCCATTTTGAAGTAAGCTCTGGCCCATTGAGAGGACCAGGGAATGAAGCGCAATCGTTTCACAGACGAACAGATCATCGGCATTCTGAAGGAGCACGAGGCTGGCGCGCCGGTCTCGGAGCTTTGCCGCAAGCACGGCGTCAGCGATGCCAGCATCTATAAATGGAAAGCCAAGTTCGGCGGCATGGACGTATCCGAAGCCAAGCGGCTGAAGACGCTGGAAGACGAGAACACGAAGCTGAAACGGCTCCTGGCAGATGCGATGCTCGACAATGCGGCTTTGAAGGACCTTTTGGGAAAGAAGTGGTGACGCCCGCAGCAAGGCGGAAAGCTGTCGCTCATCTGATGGATCACCACCAGATGAGCGAACGGCGGGCGTGTAAAGCCATCGGGTTTTGCCGAATGACGATCCGTTACGAAACCAGCCGCGGCGACGATCATGGCCTTCGCGAGCGCATGAAGGCGTTGGCGAATGAACGCCGCCGCTTTGGCTATCGACGCCTTCATGTACTGCTCAGGCGCGAGGGACACCTTGTGAACCACAAAAAGCTTTTCCGGCTCTATCGGGAGGAGAAGCTCACCGTGCGCAAGCGCGGCGGGCGGAAGCGAGCGATAGGCACACGAGCACCGATGCTGATCCCGCTTGCCGCCAATGATCGCTGGTCACTGGACTTCGTGTCGGATCAACTCACCGATGGACGCAGGTTCCGGGTGCTTACGGTCGTCGACGATTGTACCAGGGAATGCCTGGGCCTCATCGCCGATACGTCCCTTTCCGGCCTGCGGGTTGCCCGTGAGCTGGACCGGATCATCGAGGGACGAGGCAAGCCGAAGATGATCGTCAGCGACAACGGCAGCGAGTTCACCAGCAACAAGATCCTGCAATGGACGGATCGGACCAAGGTGGAATGGCACTACATCGCACCGGGCAAACCGATCCAGAACGCCTTCATCGAAAGCTTCAATGGGCGGCTGCGAGACGAGTTCCTGAATGAAACGCTCTTCTCGTCACTGACCCATGTTCGATCAGCGCTTTCAAACTGGCGCAGCGATTACAACGATCATCGACCGCACTCTGGACTCGGCTGGATGACACCTGCCGAGTTCGCTCAGACAATCAACCCGCGACGTGATGCGGCGCTACGCAGCCGGAACGGCTCCGCACCGCTTCACGCCGCTACCGCCCAGAATACAGCAACCCAAAACCGCTGGAGCGAACTCAAAACTGGATAAAACTTGGGGGCAAGGTCATTACTAACAAACTCGCAGGCCCGTCTGCATCCAACCTTGACCGAGATATCGCGTTGAAGTTCGCTTGGTTCGCCGCGTGCGGACAAGCTATGCGCCGTGCCGATATAATCGCGTGGCCGAAGGGTCGGGCGGAGGAAGTCGCACACAAATTTTACGACATCGACATGGAAGAAAAGCGCTCCAGTTCTCCGAAGTTTGATGGCGAGCTAAAAGCCTTGGCACGAGTAATTCTGGCTCGAATTGCCTGTGCGAACATTAAATCGACATCCCACAGCGATTGCGAAGTCAGCAACGGTGAAGCACTTGCAACACTTGAGGTCACCGCGAAGGGCAAGTGGATCATCATCGAGAAAAGCCATGTTCAGGAGGCATTCGACAGTAGTGCCCAACACGTCGTACAGACACTTCGCAACGTTCCGGGTCTGCTCATGGGACGGGTTAATAGCCCTTTCTATCAAGACCGCTCAGGCGGCAAGACCTGCTCAGTGTTGAAGCTGGATTATAGGCAACTGGTATCCATCGCTTTCCCAAACGCGCAGTGAGGGGAAAGTAGTGTGAGGCGACCTAGCTAATCGACCAGTTCGGAAAGCCTCCCGTGGTTCGGAAATTCCCCCAAGGCCGCCTCGATAAGGCTTCGCTTAGAGATATTTGGGCCGCCGCCGCCCTGCGACAAAGTGCGCAGGGCGGCGAACCAAGCCGCGCGTCCAGTGCCTCCTGCCTTCAGGCGAGCGGGGTCGCCCCCGGCCCGAATCCAGATGTCCTGGTCGGTCGGCCCCGCCGGATAGAGGTCGGCCATAACCTGCTCAAGATCCCGCGCGTTTTCAGATGCGGGCGTAATGCTGCCTGGCGACTTTCGACCGCCAAGCGAAAGCGCGACTGGGAAGTCGTCCTCGAGATCGGACGCCTTGAAGATGGGATGCTGCCTGCCAGGCACTGCTCGACGCACCTTCTCCGAGACGTGATTGAAGAGAGTGAAGATGCGGATCGTTCCGTCGGCATTGGCTGGTGCGCCTCCCCTCAGCCCGTCGAGTAAGGCTGTTGTAAAGACGCTGTTTCGCTCGCAGCGAAGGACGAGCGATGTTTCGCTAGCGCGAGAAGAGGCCAGCACGACCCGCCCGGTTCCTTGCGAGAGACGCTGAAGCGACTTTTCGTCGAAACCCTCCACGAAGTTCTGTAGCGAGCCGGTTTTCAGTGTCGCCGCGCCGCCGGCGTGGCACGCATCCATCACTACCAGCAGGCGGGACGCCGTGATGGCGGCGAGGGCGTTCGAGAGCTCGGCTTCGCTGAGCGTGGTTGCCAGCGCGTCGTTCATCTTGCAGTCGTAGGGAAGCAAGGCGCTTGTCTCAGAATTTCCTATTCCGAAGCGGGCGCCGTGGCCGGAGAAGAAGATAGCGACAGTATTGTCGGGCTTCGCATCGGCGGCGAGATCGGCGAGGGCCTTGCGAATACCGGCAAGCGTCGCCTCATCATCGAGGAGGACGGTGACGTTATCTTCAGGGTAACCGCAAAGGTCGGGCGATCTTAGGACGTTCGCAATATCACGCGCGTCGTTGAGAACCGCTTCTGGAAGTTTGCTTACGTCCTGATAATTCGCCACGCCGATTACCAACGCGCGCCCTTGGTTGAACTTCATCAGTTGCTCCCGGTACTGTGGGTTGTTTGAGGTTAAGGCCCGTTAAAGAGGGGATCGTCAGCAAGAATGCGAAGCTGGCCATTGGCCTCGTAGTCTCGGCGCATCTCCCATATCAGCCGATTGATACTAGGCGGCTTTCCGCGTTGGATGGAGCGTACCGCTTCGCGCCAACGCCAGATACCGGTGCCGCTTTGGCTCAGGTCGGAGCCGCGGCCTCCAGCCCGTTCCCAAAGACTTTCGTGGTCTGGACCGCTTGGGTATAGATCAGCAGCTAGCTGAGTAAACGACTCCCATTTGTCAGCGTTGGTAATAGGCGAGAGAGCCAGTAGCCATCGATCCCACATGCCGATCAGGTCGAGGCAAACGCGCAGCGCGGGGTTGAGGTCTTTGCGGCCGGATCGCTGAAGGGATATGAGGTCGTCGACGATCTCGCGCCGCCTGCGTGCGAAGATACTTTGACCGAGCTGTTCCGCTTCCTGCTGAACAAGCGGATTGTGCTTCCGCACGGCGGAACCGACCCAGCGGCGGAACAGAGCGTCGTCGAGGCCGGGGAGCACGGCCATCACGCGAAGACCGGGCAGAACCGCGCCATCTGCGAGCTGGGCGAGCAGGCAATCCAGCTTTGAATCGCTCAAAATTCGCTGTTCCAGTTCCCTCTCGACGTAGGGATCGTGCGCCTCTTCGCCTGCACGCTCGAACCATGCGTCAGCCGTGGCTGCGAGCAGACGGGTGCGGAGCTGCCCCCCGACATGACGCCACAGCTCTGGTCTTCGAGCGAAAGAGGATAGGTCGGCGAGTGGCGTCTCCGATAAGCGTTCCAGGATCGAGATCGGCACGGGGCGACCGCCAATTAGGTCAAGAAGAATCACTTCAAAGGCAGCGCGCGGATCTTTCGGCCCTTGCCACGCGGCAGGGTTGATCTCAAGGGCGATCGCCCAAATCGAGCGGTTCGCGGCCACAGCAAGATCTAGGCCGGATAGCAGCGAAGGTGTCTCGGCGACCTTCTCACCAGCGATGCGCATTATCCGCTGGTCTCCGATCTCGACCGCGCAATCGATGATCTCGTTTTGATTCGCGCGGCGCAGAGCGAGCCGCATGGTGGTGAGATCTGAGCTAGATTGAAGCTTGCACTGGAGTCGGGCGGCTTCGATCGGCGGCAAGCCCGCACTGACTGTGACCGAGTGGAGAGAGAGGAGCTCGTGCTTCGACGCGTAACCGATGACAGGGTCGGCGGCCTTTGGGTCTAGCTGCACTGGGGCCGCTTCGACGAGTCGCCCCTCGACGGCACGGTCCACTTGGGCGAGCGCTAGGAGCGGAGCCGAAATCGCGTGATCCACCGTCGCCCATCGCCAGAAGCCAATTGCGAACCTGCCCGAAGTGCTGTGGGCGGACTGATATAGCCCTTCCGTCAAGGCATGCCGCCACTCCGCGCGAGCGTCACAGTCGAGAAGGGCGTCGCGAAGGATGAGAAGGACGTCGTCATCTTCGCAAGGAGGGAACGCGTATTTTCCTGCCCATGCCTCAAGAGCTTTCCAGACGCTCCGGGCAGCGGGGAAGCCGATAAGAGAGAGATTGCGTAGTGCGAGGATGTCGGATGGCTTCGCCCGTGGGAGCGCTTCGACGATCCGATTGACGAGCTCGCGCTTGTTATCCTCGCCACGGCTTGCGTCGGGTGAGAGACGCTCGACAAGCCTGATGGCGGCGAGGACCCGTGAGATGCCGGCGTCGTTTGTCGACGCCATCCGATGAGCCTGCTCCAACAGAGGTAACTCTTCGAACGTGGCGAGTTCGGCTCCGATGCACTTCGCGAAAGCGCGGATTGCCGCCCCGGCTTCTGAGCCGTCGATTACTGCAGCGGCGTGAGGTTTCGCGCCGCCCATTCGCCCAACGATGCGGTGCTGCTGCCAGCGGCCTATCAGCGAGGCGGGGGTGCAGACGATCGTCGGAGCCGGGCTCTCGACGACGTCGCCGGGACCGAAGCTGAGGCGGAAGGAGAAGCGACGTCGCAGGGCGGGCCACATCCGTGCCCAAAGTGCGGTAACGAGCTCCTCGAATCCCGAGGTTCCGATCCGCACTACCGGTCCAGCGCCGCGGGTGACAAGCGCGGCCGCAGCATCGGAGAGATCAGGACTGGGAGGTGACATGTCGTCCCCTGTCTCTATCTCGAGTGGCATTGCTTCTGCGGGAGCGAGATCGGGCAAGGTGATCAGGCGTTCCAAGAAACGGCGCAGGTCGATCGTCGTGATGATCGTGTCCAGTGGCACGAACAGCGCGTGCGTGAGAACCATCCCGGCCCGGCTAGCCGAGGTGTCGTGAAAGGTCCTCGCGAGTACGTAAAGGTCCTGGTGGGGGAAGCCGGAGACGTAGGGCGACCACTCCGCGCCCGGTGGCGCGGTGTCGGGAAGGTCAAGCCGGTTGGCAAGCTCTGCTGCAAGCCTTCGGTCTCCGCTTGAAGTCCGTAGGCCGTGTCCGCTTTGGACGACTCCGTATATCGCCTGTTGAACAATCACAGCGGTGGCGTCCTTGGAGCGAAGGTGCCGAGCATCGCATGGATCGGCGCAGTTAGGTCGTTGGATTGCGTACCGTCTGGCGCGATCACATAACCAAAGTGCTCTGGGCCTTGTGCCACGTAGTCCATGTCGCGTGCGGTGGGGCTGAGGGGTCTCTCCAGCGCCGATAGGCCCATAATAAGTGGGGTCTGCCATACCGAACGGACGAAAGCCGAAACGAGCGGAAGTCTGGCGTCGAGAGCCTCCTCGGGCCTGCCTTTAAATGCGGCCTCATCCCAACATGTTAAAAGGACACCGAGGCGGGGCAGCCTGTCGGTCAGGCCGCTGAGACCGCCGGCGAAAAGTAACATTTGGAGGAGTTCGACCAATCTTGCCTGATCAGACGGATGCACCTCATTGCTATCCATGGAAATTCCGCCAAGCTCGCCGAGCGGCTTCGAAAAGATGTCGTCCCCGATCCGCGTCTGCTGGAGACGGATAAGCAAGAGCCATGCACCCGCGGTCTCGATGCGCGTCTGCCAAGCGGACGGCACGCGGCGCGTCTCAATAATGGTCTTGATTTGCTCGCCGCCGTAGTCCGGCCAGACGAGCTCAGCCCGATGACCTTCGGCGTCGGCGACCGGCCACACGCTGTCGACGTAGGTCGCCGTGGCGGTATGTCCAGCCGCGCGGCCTTCATTCAGGCTATCAAGCGCCGCCTCGAACGGTTCGACGTTGGTGGCGGCGCCATCCATGTGTAGGAGGTCGTCGCCCTTCATTAGGCGGCGGAGGAGCTGAGCTCCGTAGTGGGTCTTTCCCACGCCGCTCTCGCCAACGAGAAGGATGGATGAGCTAGTGGGGGTCATTACCGCCTCGAGCCGTAGACGAAGAGGGGGTCTTCAGAGGTGGCCATCGGCGGCGGCAGCTTCACGGTCGGGCGCTGCAGGTCCACTGCCCACCGAAGCAGATCCACAAGGCCGGTTCCCTCGCTGGGTGCCGGGTCGCCCTCACTCTGGTCGATCACGCTGACCGAGAACTCTGTGGCGCTGGGCATGACGTCGAAGACGGCCTTCCGTATGGCGGTACTCATCGCCGGCGCAATTTTGACATCGGCCTTCGTCCAGACAAGAGCCACAGGACGTTCCCGGAGTTCGGAACCGAGGCGTCGTGCAAGAAGCTGGAGCGAGCCTCTTGCTGATCCCATGGCTTCGCCTGATAGCGCTTCGCGATCCGCGACCACGAGGAAGGCATCAGCATGGTCGGACACCCAGCGCGCTCCTATTCCCTCTTGGGAGTCTGCGTTGACAGCCCATTTCTGGAACCATTCGCCAGGCGCGTCCGTGAACAGGTAATCGACGGGACGCCCCTGATCCTCGTCGCGAAGCGCGAGGTGTAGCATGCCAGGCGCGCGGCCGCTGCGGCTCGAAGTATGCGGTGGGAAGCGAGGCGGGTGTCCCGGTGCCCAACGCATAGCGCCGGCGACGGCCTCCCAACCGGAAAGAGAGTAGGAGCCGGCGAAACGGCGGCCGCCGAGATTGGCGAGGCCTCGCCCGAGAAGTAGGTACCATGCGCCAAGCAAAGTCGTCTTCCCGGCGTTCTGTGCGCCGACGATCCCAATGACGAAGGGACGCGCGCGACCGGAGACGAAGCCTAGGTCGGCAAGACCAAGAGCGCTGCCGGACCAAGGAAGCAAGACCTCATCAGACAAGTCGCCCGCAGGGGCATCATTTCGAATTGTCCCATGCCAGACGGGGCACTTAGAAAGATTCGTGTGGCCAAGGTCGCAGCCTGTGTCCGGGACGAAGCAGGTTTCCCGCGTGCACTTGTCCATGTGTCAGCCCTTCTTTGAGCGACGCTTCGCCGATGAGCTGTCCGAAGCGGCCTTCGAAGCCTGCAGTTCTCGGAAAATCCAGCACGCCCATGCGACAGGATCGAGACGAGCGTCCGCTGGAACCCCTGTCAAAATCTGGAAGGCGTCTTCAGCGCGTGCCCTAGCGTGATCAGGATGGCCAATCAGGGCGAGTAACGGACCGCGTCCGTCAGGAGCACCTACCAAATCGGCAGCAGCCGACCTCAGTGACGCAAGGCTAGCCTCGTCCTGCGCCTCGGTAACGAGTTCGCGGATCATCCGGTCTTTGCCCTGCTCAGTTCCAGGTAACTGCCGGACTGTTTCACTTAGGAAGGCGACGACGCTCGCGGGGGAGAACAACGGAACCTCATTGAAGAGATCGAGCGCCATGTGGGCAGCCGCCACGTTGACCGGAAGTGCTCGATAGCTTCTCCGTGCAGTAGGCGAAAACAAGGCTTCTTTCCACCACAACAGGCTGGTACGGCGCTGTAGACCCGCGGTTGCCGCACTTACCGACTTGAGCGTGTCGTCGACGTAGCTTGAGACTTGCTTTGCCAACTGGTTCAGGGGACCGCTTAGATCTGGCTGCGTAATCTCGATCTCCGCTATCGCAGCATCAACGGCGTCGGCAACCGCAGCCGCCGATAGTCGTCCAAAATCACTGACCCACTGCGTTGGAGAACCCTGTGGCCAGTACTGATTTCCGCCGGTTTGGGCGTTTCCACTTCGAGAGTCGTGATATTGAGGACCCGCCGCGGCCATCATTTCGTTCTGGAGCCGGTCTCGCTCCGTTGTACCAGCGGTTACACTCAGCGCCTTGATCTTAGGCAGGTCGTAGGACATCGGTGCAATCGTCACGGATGCCGGCGTCGCCCATTCCGCTTCGGCGCGGATATCGACCTTCGCCTCGATGCGGTTGACAACATCCGCCCAGATATCCCGCTCATTATCGGCCTGCAGACGCGGCAGGGCGTTGCGGGCGGAGGCGACGAAACAGACGCCGACTCGATCGTCATCCTCAGCCGCAGTCACGAGAGCGTCAAGTAGCATCGCCCGGATGACGGCGATTGGCGTCGAAGAGAAAGTGTTGCGGTAGGTCGTCCAGCGTGCTTGGAGAGCGGCGAGTGCCTCAACGACGATCGGATCGTTTTCCGGAGCTTCGGGATCGAATGCGATAAGAGAAAAGCTCTGCGCTTTTGACGGCGACTTTTTCAGTTCGCTTGCCAGGTCGTTTGCCGCCTGCGAGAGTTTCGCTAGTTTAGTATCGTCGCCTCCGACATTGATCAGACCGTTGTTCAAAAAGCGTAGAAGTACAGAATCGTCCACCTGCTGCTCCCATTTCGCAGTGCTTGTTTTGTTCTATAGCAAGGGGTAAAGCGAGAAGCAAAGCCACAGAAGCTGTTTTACAACCTCTTGATGCGATTGTGCGTAGGGTTTCGCTTCCGACCGAGCGTCAATTCGTTCAATTCCGCTTTTCACATCGGAAACACGCGACATTTCTCACGGTCGAAGGCCGAGTCGGTAAGGGGTGACGGTCAGTAATTCTGACCGCTAATCGGAGACTGGTGGTGGCTGTAGCAACTCTTCTCGAACAGGCAGGAGGCGTACCCTCAAGTTCCCGATTTTTTGCTTACTAGCTGCTTACTGAAAAGGCTTAGCGGGATTTTCCATCACCGCTAAGCCTTTGAATTCGAATGGTGGGCGTGACAGGGATTGAACCTGTGACCCCTACGATGTCAACGTAGTGCTCTCCCGCTGAGCTACACGCCCATCCGATGGCGGCGCATAGATCACAAAACCTTCGGAGCCGTCAATAGGCTTTTTTCAGTTTTGTGACGCGCCGCCCGGCAAGCCTTACGCGGCAAGCATCTTGTTGACCTCATCGACGAGATCGCGCAGGTGAAAAGGCTTCGAAAGGACCTTGGCATCCTTCGGCGCCTTCGAATCAGGGTTGAGCGCCACGGCGGCAAAACCGGTGATGAACATCACCTTCAGGTCGGGGTCGAGCTCGGTGGCGCGTCGCGCCAGCTCGATGCCGTCCATCTCGGGCATGACGATATCGGTCAGCAGCAGGGAAAACGGCTCCTCGCGCAGCCGGTCATAGGCGCTGGCGCCATTGTCATAGGAAAGGACCTTGTAGCCGGCCTTTTCGAGCGCTTTCACCAGGAAGCGGCGCATGTCGTTGTCGTCTTCGGCGAGAAGTATCTTCTGAGTCATCAATCCAGACCGCGATCCATAGGTTTTTGGTGGGCTGCCAGCCGTTTACACTAGTCTTTACCCGGTAAACAACCGGTGAATTGTCTGTGCGTGACCGCCATCCCTCCTACATAGTATGGACTTGCGGCCGGGCAACTGGCAACATGGGCCAAGCAGTCAGTTCATGACATGGTAAAGAGGGCCGAAAGTGCCGGAAATACGCGAATACGAGCTTTTTGAGGTCCATGAGCCCGTGTCGCAGACCATTCCTTTCGTCTACAACTCCCCCCATAGCGGCCGCATTTATCCACCGGAATTTATCGCTCAGTCCAGGCTTGAGGGCATCGCCATCCGCCGTTCCGAGGATCACTATGTCGACGAGCTCTTCGGCTCGGCCGTCGCACTCGGCGCGCCGCTGCTGGCAGCCAACTTTCCGCGCGCCTATCTCGACGTCAATCGCGAGCCTTATGAGCTCGATCCGCGGATGTTCGACGGGTTGCTGCCGCCCTATGCCAATGTCAATTCGCTCAGGGTCGCCGGCGGGCTCGGCACCATTCCGCGCATCGTCGCCGAGAACATGGAGATCTATGCGCGGCGCCTGCCGGTGCAGGAGGGGCTCGACCGCGTCGAAGCGGTCTACAAGCCCTATCATGCGGCGCTTCGACGGCTGATCGCGCGAACGCATGTGCAGTTCGGCTTCGGCGTGCTGATCGACTGCCACTCGATGCCCGGCAATGTGCGCGTCGCCGGCAGCACTGCGCGACCTGATTTCATCATCGGTGATCGCTACGGCACCAGCGCTTCGGCCGAACTTTCGCGCGCTGCCATCGCCATCCTGGAGGAAATGGGTTTTGCTGCGATCCGCAACAAACCCTATGCCGGCGGCTTCATCACCGAACATTACGGCCGGCCTTCGCGCGGACTGCACGCGCTGCAGATCGAGGTGAACCGGGCGATCTACGTCGATGAGCTGACTCTGGAGAAACGCGAGGATTTCGCTGCGGTGGCTGATGCGGTCACGGACTTCATGCAGCAGATGGCGGAATATGTTGAGAAATTTGCCGGTGAGCGGGCGCTGGCCGCCGAATAGATCTCTTTTTCGATGTCGCTGACGTCTGGCCTTCGTCTTCCCGGCCAAAAAAAACCGCGCTTGTGAGCGCGGCTAAGTCTAGGGAGGAAACACCCAAGGAGGGTATTTACAGTCAGAAGACTGTATGGAGACGCTACTATTGCATTGCACAAATGTCAAGCAATATATTGCGCTGCGATATCTTTGGGCAGTTAGAGCCAAATTGCCTGCTGCGTTTGCATTCCCATTGCTTTTCGCTATGAAAAGCGCCACTCCCGCCAGCCAAACGGATCCATCATGTTTCCTGACCGTTCGTTTTTCAACCGCCTGGCGGAAGCCGCCCGAGCCGAGACGCTGCCGCGCTTCCGCTCCGGCCTCGATGTCACGAACAAGCTTTCCTCCGGTTTCGATCCGGTGACGGAAGGTGACCGGGCGGCCGAACTCGCCATCCGGGCGCTGATCGAGGAGAGTTTCCCCGGCCACGGCATTCTCGGCGAGGAACATGGCAATGTCGGGCTCGACCGCGAATATGTCTGGGTGATCGATCCGATCGACGGCACGCGTGCCTTCATCTCCGGTGTGCCGGTGTGGGGAACGCTGATCGGCCTGCAGAGGGATGGCAGGGCGATCATGGGCATGATCGAGCAACCCTTTACCGGCGAGCGCTATTTCGCCGACCAGAACGGCTCGATCTATACCGGGCCGGAGGGCGAGCGGCGGCTGGCGACGCGCCAGTGTGATGCGCTTTCGAACGCCATCCTGTTCACCACCTCGCCGCATCTCTTTGTCGGCGAGGAGATGGAGAAATACCGCGAGATCGAGAGCCAGGTGCGGCTCTTCCGCTACGGCTGCGACTGCTATGCCTATGCGTTGCTTGCCGCCGGCCATATCGATCTCGTCATCGAAAACAGTCTGAAACCCTATGACGTCGGCGGCATCATTCCCGTCATCGAGGGGGCAGGCGGCATCATCACCACCTGGGACGGCGGACGGCCTGAGAACGGCGGCTCGATCATCGCCGCCGGCAGCCGGGCGGTCTACGAACAGGCGATCGCCGTTCTGCAGCGGTGATCCCGCCGTGCTGATTCCGCGGTCAGCAATGCTGGCCGGTCATGTGCCGAGGGCGGCGACTTCTTGGTTTTCTTCGGCATCGCTGCCGGGAATGAAGGCGTGGAAGGCCGCAAGGGCGGCAGCGCGGTAGATATCGCGCTCCTGGAAGATCTCGTGGCGGGCGCCGTTGATCGGCACCAGCTGGCCGGCGCGGAAATAACGCGAAAGCCGCTCCTGCGCCGTGTAGGGCACGACACCGTCACGCGTCGGGGCGATGACGATGGTCGGGATGGTGATGGAAAAGAGATGGTAGGGCGAGGTGACCCGGTCCATCGTGCGAAAGGCCTCGATCAGCCAGCGGGCCGTCGGCGGCCCGAGCGTCAGTTCCGGATGAGCCCTCATCATCGCAACATTGCGCTCGAACCGGTGTTCGTCCGAGGTCAGCGGATTGTCGCTGAAGTTCGGCTCCTTCAGTTTCGAGGTCAGCGGCAGAAAACCAAGGCCGAGGGCCGTCAGCGTGCCTGCAAGAGCGCGGATGACGCGAGGCGAGACCGATTGGCCGGTCAGGCCGATAAAGGGCGCCGACAGCACCATGCGATCGATACGGGTGGTGAGATAGGGCGCGGCCGACAGCGCAATCAGGCCGCCTGTGGAATGCGCGAGCAGATAGAAGGGCAGGCGGGTATCCGGCAACACCACCCTTTCGAGGAAGGTGTCGAGATCACGCTCGTAATCGACGAAGCGGCGAATGTGGCCGTGGTTGCGGCTCTTCAGCAGCCGCGGCGAACCGCCCTGGCCGCGCATATCGAAGGTCGCGACCCAGAGGCCTTTGGCCGTCAGGTCGCGGATCGTCTCGAAATATTTCTCGATATATTCGTTGCGGCCATGCAGGATGACGACCGTGCCCTTGGCGACCAGAGCGCTCGAGCGGAAGACGGCGTAACGCAGCTGGTGGCCGTCATGGGTTTCGAAGAACCCCTCCGTGCGGTTTTCCGGGGCGGGATTGTCGGGCGTCGAATAGAGAACCTGATCCATGACTTTGCCAATGCGCCGCTGCTGACTGCTTCGCCTTCAGGGATAGCGCACGGCATCCGGATTGGAAAGCGGTGGCGCTCGCAAGGCCGGCTGGAGGAAAAGGGCCGGCAGGAGCATGAGGGTGCTCGCGGCCGGCCGAAGTTGAGGCTGAAGAAGAAGGGACGGATGCACTTCAGCCATCGGGACCAGATTCACCCGACGCGGAAATTTCTAGGCGAATGTGCCTGAACGCGCTCCGAACCGGTCGTTCATGCGGGGTTCACGGGCTGATCAAGGCGATTCCGAAAAGGTCTTGAACTCCTCGAATCCCATCACCATCTCCTTTCTGCGGGTGCCGAACAGGGCCCGCGCAACCGTCCCAAGGCCGCCAAAGATGGGGTCTCAGGGGCACTTCATCGCAACACGTCGCTTCCACAGGAGGACATCATGCGTCACGTAGACTTCTCTCCCCTTTATCGTTCGACCGTCGGTTTCGACCGGCTCTTCACCATGCTCGACAGCCTTGCCCAGCCGGAGCAGGCGCAGACCTATCCGCCCTATAATATCGAGCGCACCGGTGAAAACACCTATCGCATCACCATGGCGGTTGCCGGTTTCGACGAGACCGAACTTTCGATCGAAGCCCATGCCCATGTCCTGTCCGTGAAGGGTGAAAAGAACGAGGAACCTGCCGAAAGCGGCGAATTCCTCTACCGCGGCATTGCCAAGCGCGCCTTCGAGCGCCGCTTCCAGCTTGCCGACCATGTCGAGGTGATCGCCGCTTCGCTGAAGAACGGCCTGCTGCACATCGACCTTCTGCGAAATATTCCCGAGGCCATGAAGCCCCGCAAGATTACGATTGCTGCAGAACCGGTCGAGGCTCCGAAAGCCATCGAAGCGCAGATCATCAACGGCTAATCAGATCCTTATCGGATAAAATGAACGGCGCTCCTATGGGGCGCCGTTTTTTGTTTCGGCTTGAAGCGCGTCGCGATCTTTCAGATTCGCTCATCGCGCTTTAGCTCTTATTTTTACGCATGTCGTTGTCGCAAAACCGCTGCACAGTTTTGCGCGACATGCTTCATGCCGGGCTGGCGGCTTCGTCGATTTCCTTGTCCGTTGCACGGCGGGCCGCAGCGGCGGCGTATTTCTGGGCGATGACGGCGCAGACCATCAGCTGGATCTGGTGGAACAGCATCAGCGGCAGCACGATCGCGCCGATCGACTGGCCGGCGAAGATGACGTTCGCCATCGGTACGCCGCTCGCGAGGCTCTTCTTCGAGCCGCAGAAGGTGATGGTGATCTCGTCGGCCTTGTTGAAGCCCAGCCAGCGGCTGCCGAACATCGTCAGCACCAGGACAATCGCCAGCAAAACCATGTCGGCGACGATGACGACGGCGATATCGGCGATCGAAAAGGTGTGCCACAGGCCCTCGACGACCGCCGTGCTGAAGGCGAGATAGACGACCATCAGGATCGAGCCGCGGTCGACAGGCATCAGGATCTTCTTCTTGGCGCGGATCCAGTCGCCGATCCAGGGCTGCAGGATCTGGCCGACAATGAAGGGGGCAAGCAGCTGCAGCAGGATCTGCTCTAATGCATCGAAGGAGAAGCCGCCATGGCCGCCGACGGAAAACAGCAGGCCGACGAGCAGCGGTGTCAGGAACATGCCGAAAATGTTGGATGCCGAGGCCGAGCAGATGGCGGCCGGTACGTTGCCGCCCGCCATCGAGGTGAAGGCAATCGACGACTGCACCGTCGACGGCAGCACGCAGAGGAAGAGGATGCCGAGATAAAGCGGCTGCGGCAGGATCGTGTCGGGGATCAGCCCGAGCGCCATGCCGAGCAGCGGGAAAATGCCGAAGGTGGTCAGCAGGATGACGAGATGCAGGCGCCAGTGCAGCAGGCCTGATATGACGACGTCGCGCGACAGGCGCGCGCCATGCAGGAAGAACAGCAGCGCGATGGCAAGGTCAGTGGCGATACCGAAATAATCCGCGAATGTGCCGCTTGCCGGCAGCAGCGACGCGAGGATGACGGTGCAGACGAGCAGGATGGTGAATGTATCGGGCAGAAAGCGGCGCATGGCGATCTCGCGGCGTGATAAAACAGTCATTGTTCTGTCGTCCATTATGATCCAGGATGCAAGGAATAACAGTTATCGAGAATATGGATCATGCTGGACCTTTCGCAATTGCGCAGTTTCGTCGCCGTCGAGCAGATGGGCAGTTTCACGCTTGCCGCAGAAAGGCTCGGCCTCGGGCAGTCGACGGTCAGCCAGCACATCCAGCGGCTGGAGACGGCGCTCGGGCGCAGGCTGCTGGCGCGCGACACCCATAAGGTGATGTTGACCGGCGATGGCGAGGCACTGCTGTCGCATGCGCGCGCCATGCTTTCGATCGAGGGGCAGGTGCAGTCGCTGTTTAAGAGCAACAGCCTGCGCGGCAGTCTGCGGCTCGGCGTATCGGAGGATTTCGTCACCAGCCAGCTGCCGGCGGTGCTGGAGGATTTCGTGCGTTCGCATCCATCGGTCGACCTGGAACTGACGGTTGCGCTTTCCGGTGTGCTTTACGAGATGCAGGACAATGGCGAGATCGATCTGGTGCTCGCCAAGCGTCGGCTCGGCGATGCGCGCGGAAAACTCGTCTATCGCGAGCCGCTCGTCTGGCTGGCGCGCGATCCCGAGCGCGTGCTCGCCTCAGGGCCTCTGCCGCTGATCGCCTTTCCGCCGCCGAGCGTCACACGGGTGATCGCGCTCGAAGCGCTCGGGCGAAACGGGGTGCCGTGGCGGATCGTCTGCACCTGCGGCAGCCTGAGCGGGTTGACGGCAGCGGCGCGAGCCGGGATGGGCGTGCTGGTGCAGCCGCGCAGCATGGCACCATCGGGCCTGAAGGAGATCGCTGCGGGAAAACTTCCGGTGCTGGAGGACGTGGAATTCGTGCTGGTGCCGCGTAAGGGAGCGGACCAGGCACTGGTTTCAGCACTGTCGGAGGATATTCTGCAAAAGGTGAGGGGACTGAGGTCGGCGTGAATCCTTGCCCGTCACCGAAAGGCCTGCCGGGCCGGCAGGCCTTTCCGGCAGGCGATCAGGCGGCCAGGCACTTCAAGAAGCCATCGACATCCGCTTCGGTGGTCGCGAAGCTGGTGACGAGGCGGATCAGGGTTTCGCTTTCGGAAACGAGTTCGGGCGTTGCCGCCGGGACCGGCCACTCGTAAAATTTGGCCCCCTTTTCCTCCGCAATTTTTGCGGCACTTTTGCTGACCACAGCAAAGACTTCGTTGGATGCGGTCGGCCAGGCCAGGCGAGCCGAGTTGCTCGTGCCGATGCCGGCGCGCAGCCTGTCGGCCATGCCGTTCGAATGACGGGCGAGATCGAGCCAGAGACCGTCTTCGAAATAGGCATCGAACTGGGCGGCGATGAAACGCGATTTGGAGAAAAGCTGGGCGGCGCGCTTGCGGATGAACGGCATTTCCCGGGCTTGATCCGGATTGAAGATGATGATCGCTTCGGCACACCAGCAGCCGTTCTTGGTGCCGCCGAAGGACAGCATGTCGACGCCGCGCCTCCAGGTCATTTCGGCCGGGGTGGCGCCGAGTGCGACCAGGGCGTTGGCGAAGCGGGCGCCATCCATGTGGAGCGGCAGATTGCGCTTCCTTGATATGGCGGCGATCTCGCCGATCTCCGGCAGGGAATAGACGGTGCCGATCTCGGTCGCCTGGGTGATGGTCACGGCGCTGGCGCGGCCGTGATGGACGGCGTCCTCGGGAAAGCTTGCGATCTTTGCCGAAAGTTTTGCCGGGTCGATCTTGCCGGCTTCGCCGTCAACGGCAACGAGACGGGCGGCACCGGAGAAAAATTCCGGTGCACCGCATTCATCCTCGATCACATGGGCTTCCGAATGGCAGAAGGTGATGCCGCCGGGGCGCTGGACGCTTGCCAGCGACAGCGAGTTGGCGGCCGTGCCGGTAGCGACGAAGAAGATCGAAACCTCACGCTCGAAGATCTCGGAAAAACGGGCTTCGACCTTTCTGTCGAGATCGCCGGCGCCATAGGCGGCGGCAAAGCCGGTCGATTCCGTCAGCAGACGTTCGGCAATGGATTTGTGGGCGCCGGCCCAGTTATCGGAAGCAAAGAACATGTGGGGAAACCGTGAGAAAGGAAGGGGGTGGCAAGTCCGCAGCGGACATTACGCCAAAGCTTCACAGGATCAAGGTTGTCGCCCGCGACACATCACGGAAATTGAACTACGCAATTAATAAACAAAATGATACGGCACAACGTAATTTTCTTTCGTCATGGCCGCTACCCAGGCAATCTTCCGTCGCAAATTGACGTTTTTTGACGGAGCGCTCTTGCAGAGCCGAATGCTTTCTGGCATAGAACTGATGAATTAGGACAGTGTTGCTGTCCTATTTTGGCCTTTATGACCGAAGAGGCGCCGAAAGCCCTGGAACAGAACGGCTTTCACGCTATAGTTCTTCCGAGCGTCAAGCCTCAAGGGCGGCGCGCGGAGGCGAATGGCAGGCGCGGAACGCGACGGTTTGCTTTCCTTTAAAGCAGATGTCTGCGGCCGATCTTCACAATGCAACAGCGCTGTCATGCGCCGAACCTATCTTCGGGTTGCGGCGCGGGACGAAAAGCCGCCCGCGGCCCCGCGGGCTTCGACAGGAGGAAAGATGATGACGAAGACGCCATCCATGGAAGTTGACCGGTTTGCTGCTGCAGAGCTGCGCGCGACGGCCAATATGTCCAAATCCGCCTCCGGCCTGCCGAAGAAACAGGGCCTCTACGATCCGCGCAACGAACATGATGCCTGCGGCGTCGGCTTCGTCGCGCATATGAAGGGCCAGAAGTCACACCAGATCGTCAAGGATGGCCTTTTCATCCTTGAAAACCTGACGCATCGCGGCGCCGTCGGCGCCGATCCGCTGATGGGTGACGGCGCCGGCATCCTGGTGCAGATCCCCGACCGTTTCTTCCGCGAGGAGATGGCCGAGCAGGGCATCACCCTGCCGCCGGTCGGCGAATATGGCGTCGGCCATATCTTCATGCCGCGCGATGAAAAGCAGATCGAGCACTTCAAGAAGGTGATCAAGGACGTCATCACCGAGGAAGGTCAGGTCTTCATCGGCTTCCGCGACGTGCCCGTCGACAATTCCTCGCTCTCCAAGGCGCCGGCCATTGCCGCAACCGAGCCGCATCATGTGCAGGTCTTCATCGGCGCCGGCGAGGATGCCGAAAACAACGACGAGTTCGAGCGTCGGCTGTTCACGCTGCGCAAGGTCATCTCCAACCGCATCTATGACGAGTTCGACGGCGAGGAGAGCAATTTCTATCCGGTGTCGCTGTCGTCGGCGACGGTGGTCTACAAGGGCATGTTCCTGGCCTATCAGGTCGGCGTCTATTACAAGGACCTGTCGGATCCGCGCTTCGAAAGCGCGGTCGCCCTGGTGCACCAGCGCTTCTCGACCAACACCTTCCCGTCGTGGAAGCTCGCGCATCCTTACCGCATGGTCGCCCATAACGGCGAGATCAACACGCTGCGCGGCAACGTCAACTGGATGGCGGCGCGCCAGGCATCGGTCTCCTCGCCGCTGTTCGGCGAGGACATCTCCAAGCTCTGGCCGATCTCCTACGAGGGGCAGTCAGACACGGCCTGCTTCGACAACGCACTCGAATTCCTGGTGCGCGGCGGTTATTCGATGGCGCATGCCGTGATGATGCTGATCCCGGAGGCCTGGGCCGGCAATCAGTCGATGGCCGCAGAACGCAAGGCCTTCTACGAATATCATGCGGCGCTGATGGAGCCCTGGGATGGGCCGGCTGCCGTTGCCTTCACCGACGGCAAGCAGATCGGCGCGACGCTCGACCGCAACGGCTTGCGGCCGGCGCGCTACCTCGTCACCGATGACGACCGCGTCATCATGGCGTCCGAAGCCGGCGTGTTGCCGGTTCCGGAGGAGAAGATCATCCAGAAGTGGCGCCTGCAGCCGGGCAAGATGCTGCTGATCGACATGGAAGAAGGCCGCATCATCTCCGACGACGAGGTGAAGTCGCAGCTTGCGACGGCGCATCCCTATCGCAGCTGGCTCAACCGCACCCAGCTCATCCTCGAAGACCTGAAGCCGGTGGAGCCGCGGGCGCTGCGCCGCGACGTGTCGCTGCTCGACCGCCAGCAGGCCTTCGGCTACACGCTCGAGGATACACGCATCCTGATGTCGCCGATGGCGACGACGGGCCAGGAGGCGATTGGCTCGATGGGCACGGATACGCCGATCTCGGCGATGTCGGAAAAGCCGAAGCTGCTCTACACCTATTTCAAGCAGAACTTCGCGCAGGTGACCAATCCGCCGATCGACCCGATCCGCGAGGAACTGGTCATGAGCCTGGTTTCCTTCATCGGGCCGCGGCCGAATATTCTCGACCACGAGGGCGCGGCGAACGCCAAGCGGCTCGAGGTTCGCCAGCCGATCCTGACCAATGGCGATCTCGAGAAGATCCGTTCGATCGGCCATACGGAAGATCGTTTCGACACCAAGACGCTCGATTTCACCTATGATATCGAGCGTGGCGCCGAAGGCATGCCCGAGATGCTCGACCGGCTCTGCGAGCGCGCGGAAGCGGCGGTCAAGGGCGGCTACAACATCATCGTGCTCTCCGATCGTCAGATCGGGCCGGACCGGATCGCCATTCCGGCACTGCTGGCGACGGCTGCCGTGCACCATCACCTGATCCGCAAGGGGCTTCGCACCTCGGTCGGTCTCGTTGTCGAGACCGGCGAACCGCGCGAGGTCCATCATTTCTGCCTGCTCGCCGGCTACGGCGCCGAGGCGATCAACCCCTATCTCGCCTTCGACACGCTGCTCGACATGCATGCCAAGGGCGAATTCCCGAAGGAAGTGGATGCTTCCGAAGTTGTCTACCGCTACATCAAGGCAGTCGGCAAAGGCATCCTCAAGGTCATGTCGAAGATGGGCATCTCGACCTACCAGTCCTATTGCGGCGCGCAGATCTTCGATGCGATCGGCCTGCAGTCGGAACTGATCGACAAGTATTTCTTCGGAACCGCGACGATGATCGAAGGCGTCGGCCTCGAGGCGATCGCCGCGGAAACCGTCGCTCGCCATAACGCTGCCTTCGGCACCGATCCGCTTCTTGCCACGACGCTCGACATCGGCGGCGAATATGCCTACCGCATGCGCGGCGAAAGCCATGCCTGGACGCCGGATGCGGTCGCCGCCCTTCAGCATGCCGTGCGCGGCAATGCCGAGGATCGCTACCGCGAATTCGCCGATATGGTGAACAATTCGGCGCTGCGCATGAACACGATCCGCGGGCTCTTCAAGATGAAGAGCGCCGAGGCGATTGGCCGCAAGCCGATATCGATCGACGAGGTCGAGCCGGCGGCCGATATCGTCAGGCGTTTCTCGACGGGGGCGATGTCCTTCGGCTCGATCTCCAGGGAGGCGCATACGACACTGGCGATCGCCATGAACCGGATCGGCGGCAAGTCGAACACCGGCGAGGGCGGCGAGGAATCCGACCGCTACATGCCGCTGGCCGATGGTTCGATGAACCCGGAACGTTCGGCGATCAAGCAGATCGCGTCGGGCCGCTTCGGGGTGACCACCGAATATCTCGTCAATGCCGACGTGCTGCAGATCAAGGTGGCGCAAGGCGCCAAGCCTGGCGAAGGCGGTCAGCTGCCGGGCCATAAGGTTGACGCGACCGTTGCCAAGACCCGCCATTCGACACCGGGTGTCGGCCTGATTTCGCCGCCGCCGCACCACGACATCTATTCCATCGAAGATCTGGCGCAGCTGATCTACGATCTGAAGAACGTCAACCCGACCGCCGATGTTTCGGTCAAGCTCGTCTCTGAAGTCGGCGTCGGCACGGTTGCCGCCGGTGTGGCCAAGGCACGCGCCGACCACATCACGGTCGCCGGCTTCGACGGCGGCACGGGTGCGTCGCCGCTGACGTCGCTCAAACATGCTGGCAGCCCTTGGGAAATCGGACTTGCCGAAACCCAGCAGACGCTGGTGCTGAACGGGCTGCGCTCGCGCGTCGCCCTGCAGGTGGACGGCGGGCTGAAGACCGGCCGCGACGTCATTATCGGGGCGCTGCTTGGAGCCGACGAGTTCGGCTTTGCCACCGCGCCGCTGATTGCCGCCGGCTGCATCATGATGCGCAAGTGCCATCTCAACACCTGTCCGGTGGGTGTGGCGACCCAGGATCCGGTGCTGCGCAAGCGCTTCAAGGGCGCGCCGGAGCACGTCATCAACTATTTCTTCTTCGTCGCCAACGAAGTGCGCGAAATCCTCGCCTCACTCGGGTTCACCCGGCTTGACGAGATCATCGGCGCCTCGGAGCTTCTGGAGAAGGACGAGATGCTGAACCACTGGAAGGCGAAGGGCCTCGATTTCAGCCGTATCTTCCACAAGGTCGACGCTCCCAAGGAAGAGACCTTCTGGACGAGCCGGCAGAAGCACCCGATCGACGACATTCTCGACCGCGTGCTGATCGAGCAGGCGCAGCCGGCACTGACGGCCAAGACGCCCGTCGCCTTCGAGGTCGGCATCAAGAACGTCGACCGGTCGGCGGGAGCAATGCTTTCCGGCGAGGTCGCCAAGCGCTTCCGCCATCGCGGACTGAAGGAAGACACGATCAATGTGACGCTTCGCGGCACGGCGGGGCAGAGCTTCGGCGCCTTCCTGGCGCGCGGCGTCACTTTCAACCTGATCGGCGACGGCAACGACTATGTCGGCAAGGGCCTTTCAGGCGGCAAGATCATCATCCGGCCGCCGGAGAATTCGAGGATCGTGGCCGAGGACTCGATCATCGTCGGCAACACCGTGCTTTATGGTGCGACCGAGGGCGAATGCTATTTCCGCGGTGTGGCAGGCGAACGTTTCGCCGTGCGCAATTCGGGCGCGATCGCCATCGTCGAGGGTGTCGGCGACCATGGCTGCGAATACATGACCGGTGGCGTTGTCGTCGTGCTTGGCGCCACGGGCCGCAACTTCGCGGCCGGCATGTCCGGCGGTGTCGCCTACGTGCTCGATGAGACCGGCGATTTCGCCAGCCGCTGCAACATGGCGATGGTCGAGCTCGAGCCGGTGCCCGAGGAGGACGACATGCTGGAGAAGCTGCATCATCACGGTGGTGACCTCATGCACAAGGGACGCGTCGACGTCTCTGGCGACATGACGCGCCATGACGAGGAGCGCCTCTACCAACTGATCTCCAACCATCTGCACTATACGGGCTCGGCCCGCGCCACGCAGATCCTCGACAACTGGGCCGACTACCGTCCGAAGTTCCGCAAGGTCATGCCGGTCGAATACCGTCGGGCGCTCGAGGAAATGGAGCGCAGCCGGATGGGCATCGCCGCAGAATGAATTGCACCGGGACATCCGTCACCAGCTGACTGCAGGTGACGGATGACGAAAATATCTCAATGACCCGTGACGATCATACCGACGGCGAAGGCTGTTCAGATCGCACGGATGTCTTGCAGGGGATATGGTCCAATGACGGTCAAGACAAGCAACTTGCCCCGGGTACCGGGACTGACGATAGACAGATTGGCTGCGGTGAGGCGGTCATGAGGGTAAGGGACGAAAACATGGGTAAGGTAACAGGGTTTCTGGAAATCGACCGGCAGGTGGCGAAATACCAGCCGGCGTCGGATCGTATCCGCCATTTCCGCGAGTTCACGATCCCGATGTCGGACCCGGAAGTGCAGAAACAGGCCGCGCGCTGCATGGACTGTGGCATCCCCTATTGCCACGGCCCGACCGGTTGCCCTGTTCACAACCAGATTCCCGATTGGAACGACCTCGTCTACAACAACAACTGGGAAGCGGCGATCCAGAACCTGCATTCCACCAACAACTTCCCCGAGTTTACCGGTCGCGTCTGCCCGGCGCCCTGCGAGGAAGCCTGCACGTTGAATCTCGAGGATGCGCCGGTTGCCATCAAGACGGTCGAACAGGCGATCGCCGACAAGGCCTATGAGCTCGGCTTCATCCGGCCGCAGCCGGCGACGGTCCATACCGGCAAGAAGGTCGCCGTCATCGGCTCCGGCCCCGCCGGCATGGCGGCTGCCCAGCAGCTCGGCCGCGCCGGCCATGAGGTGCATCTCTATGAGCGCGAGACCAAGCCGGGCGGCCTGCTGCGCTACGGCATTCCCGATTTCAAGATGGAGAAGAACTTCATCGACCGCCGCGTCGAACAGATGAAGGGCGAGGGCGTCACCTTCCATTGCGGCGTCAATGTCGGCGTCGACGTCAAGGTCGAGCAGTTGCTTGCCGATCACGACGCCGTTCTTTACTGCGGCGGCTCCGAGACGCCGCGTGAGGCGGGCATTCCGGGCACCGACCTTGCGGGCGTGCATGATGCGATGCCCTATCTGGTGCAGCAAAACCGCCGCGTCGGGCGGGAGAACATCGACAGCGTCGGCTGGCCGTCGGACCCGATCCTTGCCGGCGCCAAACATATCGTCGTCGTCGGCGGCGGCGATACGGCTTCGGACTGCGTCGGCACGGCCTTCCGCCAGGGAGCCGTCAAGGTCACACAGCTCGACATTCGGCCGCAGCCGCCGGAGAAGGAAGACAAGCTTGCCGTCTGGCCCTTCTGGGCGACGAAGATGCGAACCTCCTCCTCACAGGCCGAGGGTGCCGTCCGTGAATTCCAGGTGGCGACTCTTGAATTTGTCGGCGAAGACGGTGTGCTCACCGGCGTCAAGTGCTGCGAGGTCGACGAACGCCGGCGGCCGGTTCCAGGTACGGAATTCGTCATCCGGGCCGATCTCGCCTTCATCGCCATCGGTTTCCGCGGGCCGTTCACCGGCAGCGTGCTGAAGGAGCTGGAGGGCAAGCTGACGCTCAACACCGACAAGCGCGGCTCGACCAACGTCGTCGCCAACGATCGCGACTACAAGACTTCGGTCGACAAGTTCTGGACGGCGGGTGACGTGCGCCGCGGCCAGTCGCTGGTGGTCTGGGCGATCCGTGAAGGCCGCCAGGCAGCGCGCGCCATCGACGAGGAATTGATGGGTTCGACCGTTCTGCCGAACTGACCGTCGGCCGCACACCTTCCCGAAGACCACGAACTCCGCCCCTCCGGCGGAGTTTTTTCATGGTGCGCCGCGCTGTAGTGCGACGGCTTGACGCGGAGGCTGTGCGCCGCAAGCCTCAGGCAATGCCTGGAAGCGAGATTTTTCGCCGGACGCGGGCTCAGGAGGAGCCGGCGGCGACCGAAGCGGAGATGCCCCGCCGTTTTGGCCGTAACGCATTTCACCATCGGCCGCGGCGTGAGACCGCGAATGATCGACAAGGACATTTCCAATGGTTTCCGCACTTGACAGCACGCGGCTGGTTTCGGCCCAATATGCTCTGAAAAACCTCCGCGGCTCCGACGACAGCTCGCAGGACACGCAGAGTTCGTCGGCCGCCAGCATTCTGAGCAGCTACGGGCTCGATCCGAGTTCTGCCTCGCTTCTTTCCAACCAGGCCCTTTCCGGGCTGCTCGACACGCTTTCGGCCCAGAGCGACACGTCTGATGAGTCCGACACGACGGGTGATAGCGCCGACGTAACCAGCGCCTCCTTCATGTCGATGCTGAAGCAGCAGCTGCAGGATGCGGCTGCGGCCGAAGGCGAGAGCGGCAAGGCGCACGACATGCTGGCTGCCCTGGAAGCGGGCACGCTCACCATCACCGATCCGACGCAGGGTGTGTCGGTCAACGCCTGGGATGTCGATGATCCCGATGAGGCGGACACTGAGAGCAAGGCCGGCAAGGAGATTGATGTCAGCGGCTGGAGCGACTTCCTCGATGCGCATCTGGAGCGCGGCTCCGACGGCGCCTTCGTCAAGGAAAACGGCAGCTATGTCGACCAGACGAACGACAGCAACGCCTTCTTCGGCCTGATCGGACAGAACTACTATTATCTGAGCTGGCCGCAGGCGACGGCGAAGTAGACGGGACGAAGCGGAGGGCCGCCTCGCGCGGTCTCTTTTATTTGACCGAGACTTCGGCCGGCGCCTTTGCCACAGGCAGGCGGTAATCATCGACGCGGCCGGGAGGTGCGGGCGTCATTTCGCCCTGCTCGACCAGGAGGTCGCGCGGCGACCGCGTCAAAGCCATAGGCGGCGGCCTGGCGCCGAGAAGCTCGGCGCCGCCATCGAGATCGGGATCGGAGAGGCTGATCGGCACGGTATGTTCGACCGGATTGTCGGGAAGGCCGAGACCGGGCAGATTGCTGGAGTCGAGGCGGACCAGATCGGGGCTTGCCTGCGTGCCGAGAAGGCGCCGGGCCGGTTTTTCCACATAGAAGGCAAGTTTGCGCCGGCCGGCCTGGGTAAGATTGATGCCATCAGAAGTGCGCAGGCGTACCTGCTGGCCGTTCACATCCGAGCCGGTGACGATGAAGTTGCCGTTTTCGTCGACGAAACCATCCCAGATATCGACGAATTCGCCGCCGATGCTTTCGACCTGGTTGCGGTAGAGCTGGTTCATCTGGACGGCATCGGCCGTCATCGAATCGGATTCGAAGGCAGGAAGGCCGACCCAAAGCAGCGGGATCTTGCGGCCGGTGACCTCCTTGCCGAAAGAAAGGACACGGCGGCGGTATTCGGTGAACCAGCCATCGGTGCGGAATTTCTCCTTGGCGGTGTCGGTCACCATCTGCTGGCGGTCGTTGGCGCCGATCATGACAACGACCATTGCCGGCTTCAGCTCGTCGATCATCTTCGGCAGCTGTTCCGGCCAGTCGTAATAATCGTCGCGGACAAGGCCTGAGGAGACGTTGCCGCGGGCTTCGACGACGACGCCTGGCGAGGTCTCGAAGGCGGCGGTGAGGCCGTCGCCGAGGCCGCTGGCCAGGAAATCGCCGACGATCAGGATCGTTCGGGCGTCACCGAGCTTCTGCACCGCCGGCTCCTCTTCGACGGTCCGCAAGGGTGGCGCGGTGCGGGTATTGACCACGGCCTTCGGTGGCGGTGGGCGCTTGCGCTGCTGGCGCCTCGGCTGCTGGACATCAGGGGCTTGCGGCGCATCGTCGAGATAGCGTCGGCCGAGGAAAAAATCGAGGATCGAACGGCGCTGATAGCGCTGCTCCTGGGCTTCGGCGACATGCACCGGCGCAAGAGCGCCAAGGCATAGCGAAGCCGCCGCCAAGGCGAGCACGAGCCAACGGATTGGGGTGCGATCAGTTTTCTTCGTCATGGGCAGTTCCGCATCTGCCGGCATCTTGCACGCAGGGTAGGCCAGCGTCCACTCCCGCTACTATCTAGGTCACGGTTCGGCCTGTTGTAGAGCATCATGCCGAAAAGTGTGTGGGGTTTTCGGGCGGTATCATGCCCTACTTCGTTGATCGAAATGCGGGTTGAGATTTCCGGCCGGTCCGGCCGGGATCATCCCGATCTAGCGGCGCAGTGCGTTCAGAAGCGGCAACGAGGGCTCACCGTCCGGCTGCATGCCGATGCGCGACTGGACGGCTGATATTGCCGCCTTCGAACCCGACCCGAAATTGCCGTCGACCTCGCCATTGTAATAGCCGAGCGTCTTCAGACGGGTCTGCAGCTCGAATTTCTCGGTGATATCAAGGGCGCCGTCCGGGCGCGGCCAGCGCTGTTGCATGCCGCCGTAGCCGGCGATCTGGTCGGCCAGCAAGCCGACGGCGAGCGCGTAGCTATCCGAGGCATTGTAGTTCTTGATGGTGAAGAAGTTGGCGGTCATCAGGAAGCCCGGGCCACTGGGCCCGGCCGGCATCTTCAGCATGGCTTTGGTGGCGCTCTCGCGGAAGGCCTTGCCGTTCGGGCGCGTCAGGCCGAGTGCCGCCCATTGGGCCAACGTATGGGTCTTGCCGGCCTGCTTGGCGACTGCGGCGGGAACGACGACCTCGTAGCCCCAGGTCTTGCCGGTGTCCCAGCCGTTCTTCATCAGGAGATTGGCCGAGGTCGCCAGCGCGTCGGGGACCGAATTCCAGATGTCGCGGTGGCCGTTGCCGTCGGCATCGACGGCATAAAGCAGGTAGCTTGTCGGAATGAACTGGGTGTGGCCCATGGCGCCGGCCCAGGAGCCGGTCATCTCGCGTGCCGGCACATCGCCGTTCTGCAGGATCTTCAGTGCCGCGACCAGCTGCTTCTTGGCGAATTTGGCGCGGCTCGGATCGGCGTAGGCAAGCGTTGCCAGGGCGCGCGGCACGTAGTGCAGCCGGTCGTCCTTGTCGAGAACCGCGCCATAATTCGATTCCATCGACCAGATGGCCAGCAGAATGGTCTTGTCGACGCCGAAACGCTGCTCGATCGCAGCGAGCGTCCTTGCATGCTTGGCAGCCATCTCGCGGCCGATCTTGACGGTATAGGGGTTGACGCGGGAATCGACATAGTCCCAGATCTTCGAGGTGAATTCCGGCTGGTAGGCGGCCTTTTCGAGCACGGTCGGATCGGGCTCGCTCACCCCGGAAAAGGCCTTTTGATAAGTTGCCTTACTGATGCCACTCTGAGCGGCAGTTTGGTAAAAATCCGCGATCCATTTCTGGAAGCGGGAATCAGCTTTCGCGTTGTCGGGGACCAGTGCCACCTGGGCAGCGACAATGAGGGCGAGAGCAAGACCACGAAGGGAGTTTTTGTGATTCTGGGTCATCGACAGTCGTATCCGTCATCTTCAGTTTCTGGTGCAGCGGGACATCCTATCCGCCCAGACCCGAGACTACAGGAACGGAGTCAACAAAATCTTTACCATGGCGATCCGCTGCGGTCACCATTTGCAAAACAGTAGCAATTCTATACTAGTTAAAGCTAAAAAGCTCTATTTCCAAAGCGATGTGATCGAAGCAGGAGGCCGGGTGTGGCTCAACACAACAAAGTTCGTAAAGCAGTATTTCCGGTTGCCGGGTTGGGAACGCGATTCCTGCCGGCGACAAAGGCTGTTCCGAAGGAAATGTTGACCGTCGTCGACAAGCCAATCATTCAATATGTCGTCGATGAGGCGATCGAGGCCGGGATCGAACATCTGGTCTTCGTCACCGGACGCAACAAGCACGTCATTGAAGATTATTTCGACATCCATTTCGAGTTGGAACAGACGCTGCGCGAGCGCGCCAAGAAGGCTGAAATCACCCTTCTCGCCCAGCAATTGCCGAAGGCCGGCACGGTGAGCTTCACCCGTCAGCAGGAGCCGCTCGGCCTCGGCCATGCGGTCTGGTGCGCCCGCGAGATCGTCGGCGACGAACCCTTCGCACTGCTGCTGCCCGATATGATCATGAAGGGCGACAAGGGCTGCATGAAGGGCATGATCGACCTCTACGGCCAGAGCGGCGGCAATATCATCGCCGTCGAGGAATGCGCGCCCGACCAAGCGCATAAATACGGCATCGTCGGCGTTGGCGAGGCGATCGGCGACGGTTTCCGTATCACCGGCATGGTGGAAAAGCCCGCCAAGGGGACTGCGCCTTCCAACTTCTTCATCAACGGCCGCTACATCCTGCAGCCGGAGATCTTCAAGATCCTCGAAACCCAGGAGCGCGGCGCCGGCAACGAGATCCAGCTTACCGACGGCATGCTAAAGCTGCTGAAGGAACAGGATTTCGCCGGTTACCACTTCCGCGGCGCGACCTACGACTGCGGCGCCAAGGACGGTTTCATCCTGGCAAACGTCGCCTTCGCCCTCGAACGCGCCGATATCCGCCCCTCCGTCGAAGGCGGCTTCAGGGAACTGCTTGCCGGCCTGAAATAAGTTGTAGATTCAATGTAATAGAGCGCCGCGTGTCCCAACAGATACGCGGCGCTCTATTTTGGTCGTCATTCTTAGCGTTTCAGCTTGAGACCGACGCCGGCTCGCCATTGCTGCGAATCGCTTCCTTCCTTGCGCGTCGTCAGCTCGTAGCCGAGTGTGCTGGTGAGATCGAGATAGCGGTTGATGTTCCAGGTAAGGCCGGTCGCAGCGGTATAGACGAGCTCGTCGTTGATGGTGCTATCCGTCGGATAATCGCGCCATATTACGCCACCGATCATCGTGCCGACCAGATTGTCGCGCAACTGGTGGGTGACCGTCGTCGTCAGCGCGTGCGAAACGTAGCCGCTTTCGCCCGCCGTGGTCGAGGGCTGGATGCTCGTCTGCAGGTCGAGGTTGACATCGGTGCCGCGGATCGGCGACCAGAGCAGGCTTGCATCGAGTGTGGCCGTATCGATCGAGGATAGCCGGCTGTCTTCGAAATCCGCCATCTCGTAGCCGACACCGACTTCGCCCTTCAGCTTTTCACCGAGATCGACCTCGACGCCGGCCTTGGCGCCGTAGCTATGGCCCGAACGCTCGTAGCCGGCGGAGTCTTGCGTTTCGTCATAGACCGTGCGGCCGATGTTGGCCTCGATGAAGGGGATGAGCGCGGGTGACAGTTCGTAGCCCACACGGCCACGCAACGTGCCCGTCGTCTGATTGCGGTCGCTGAGGGAGACGGTCGTGCCGTTCGAGAGTTTAGCGTCCGAATAGATCGAGCGTGTCAGCGCAAGTGCAGTCGTGCCGCGCAGGATGCCAAAATCGCGCTGGACGGAGGCGCCGGCCGAAAATTCCTGGACGTCCGACTGCTGCGCGGCGTTGGCGATGGCGTCGGGATCGTCCGTATCCTCGCGGTAGAAATTATAGCCAGCGGTCAGGTGCGCGGTCGTATCGTCGGGAAGATCCAGCCTGAGGTCGCTGTTGAGCTTGAAGGAAGGCTGTTCCTCACCCTCGCCGCTGACATTCTTCTGCCAGGCGCCTTCCGAGGTCACGGTCAACTGATGCCGGCCCCAGTCCGAGGTCAGGGTCGCTGCCGCATCGGTTTCGAGAAAGGCGCGCCGCTGCGTCGTATTGTCGTCCTTGGTGGTCTCGGTGTTGATGCTCTGGGTGACGCTCGGGCGGAGCACAAACGTGCCGATCGGGATTCCCGGCGTTTCCTCTGTCGAGGCGCCTTCGGCAGCCCTGCGGCGCGGCAGTGCCTCATCGACCGGCGCTTCACGGGTGTTCAGCCGGCGGATGTCCTCGTCGAGGATGGAGCCGGTAATGTCGTCGCCGGCTTGGGCATCCGGTATGGCGGGCCGCTGCTGGGCACCGTCCGCGTTCGCAGTCGCGCCGTTTGCCGCAGGAGTGGCGGTATCGTCGGTCTCGTCATCGAAACCGGCGGCGGATGCCGCATTGTTGGTGGCGTGGTTGTCCTGAGAGGTGGCGGAGCGGCTGTTTGCGGGCTGCGAGGCGGACTGCGCGAAGGCTGCCGTCTGGCTGAGAAGCAGGCCAGTGAGCACGGCAAATGAGACGGCACAGCTCATGGCGCGGAGCGGCGTCACACTGCTCGTCTGTTTTGGCTGGCCCATGCAATTCGCGCCTGACATGCTTTCGGTTCTTACCCAAAGGTAAAGCCTTGTGGTTAACCATTCGTTGCCGGCGGCCGGCGCTGTTCACAATTCGGAAAGACTGCGGGGTGGACTTGGAAAGTGAAAAGGTCTAACGCAACTTCATGATCAGAAGAGCGATAAACCTCGTTGAAAACAGCGTGCTCGAGTCGGCAAAACGCACGGTAGAGACCGAAAGACGCGGTCTTGAAGCGCTCGAACAGGCCTTTGACGATGGCTTGGCCGGTCCTTTCACACGGGCCGTCGAAGTCATCGGCGACATCTCCGGACGCGTGATCGTCACCGGCGTCGGCAAGAGCGGGCATATCGGCGCCAAGCTGGCGGCGACATTTGCCTCAACGGGAACGCCTGCCTTTTTCGTGCATGCGGCGGAGGCCAATCACGGCGATCTCGGCATGATTGCGCGCGACGACGTCGTCTTGGCGATTTCCAAAGGTGGCGAGAGCGCCGAGCTCAAGAGTATCATTTCCTTCACGCGGCGCTTCTCCATTCCGCTGATCGCGATCACCTGCAGCGAAGGGTCCTCGCTGGCGACCGCCGCCGATATCGTCCTGCTGATGCCGAACGAGCAGGAGGCCTGCCCGAATGGGCTGGCGCCGACGACCTCGACGCTGATGCAGCTTGCAATCGGCGACGCGCTGGCGGTGGCGCTGTTGGAGGCGCGCGGCTTTACCGCTACGGATTTCCACGTCTTCCATCCCGGCGGCAAGCTGGGTGCGAGCCTGATGCATGTCGCCGATGTCATGCATACCGGCGAGCGGCTGCCGCTCGTTGCCAAGGGCACACCGATGCCGGAGGCGATCACCGTGCTGTCGCGCAAGCATTTCGGCTGCGTCGGGGTGCTGGATGAAGATGGGCGGCTCTGCGGCATCGTCACCGAAGGCGACATGGCGCGCAATCTCACGCGCAATCTTTCAGAGCTTGATGTCGACGACATCATGACGCGGACGCCGAAGACGGTGAAGCCGACGGTGCTGGCGACGGCAGCGCTGGCGCTGCTCAACCAGCATCACATCGGCGCGCTGATCGTCATCGACGACGACCGCCGGCCGGTCGGGCTGGTGCACTTCCACGACCTGCTGCGGATCGGCGTCGCCTGATCAGGCTCGTTCGATCAGACGGGCTCGACTCTGAGGTCGCGGCCATTGCTCGAGACCACCTTCACCTGCGTTCCGACGGGCAGGTCGGGTCCCATCACCTGCCATAGTGTATCGTCGAGGCGGATTCGGCCGCGGCCCTCGCGGATCGGTTCGTGCAGGGTGGCGGTGCGGCCGACGAGGCTTGCGCCGCGCTGATTGAGGAAGGGCTCGTCGGTCGTGGCATTGCGCAGCGTCAGCCGGCGGCCGGCGAAGGTCGTGGCAACGGCGAGAAGCGCAAAAAGAATCGCCTGTAACTCCCAGACCCAGAAGGCGCTGTCCCAGAAGAGTAGCGATAGCGCGCCGACGATCAAGGCGGCAAGGCCGATCCAGACCAGGAAGAAGCCGGGAACAATCATCTCGGCGGCAAGCAGCACGAGCCCTGCGACCCACCAACTCCATGGACCGAGTTCGGTGACGATCTTCGCCAGCATGGCTTATCGCTCCTGCTCGGGATTGAAAGGATTGGGGGTCGACGGATTGATCGGCGGCGTCGAGCGTGCCGGTGCGGGGCGCGGGCGCGGCGGCACGGGTAGTGGCGTCGACGGGCTGCTGCCGGCATCGCCGAAGACTTCGCGGGCAATGGCGCCAATGCCGCCGAGCGAGCTTAGGATGGAAGACGCTTCCATCGGCATCATCACGATCTTGGAATTGGGCGCCGAACCGATCGAGGTCAGCGCTTCGGTGTATTTCTGCGCGACGAAATAGTTGATCGCCTGGATGTCGCCGGCGGCGATCGCCTCGGAGACCATCTTCGTTGCCTTGGCTTCGGCCTCGGCTAGACGTTCGCGGGCTTCGGCGTTGCGAAAGGCGGCCTCGCGCTGGCCTTCGGCCTGGAGAATGGCGGATTGTTTGGCACCTTCGGCCCTGAGGATCTGCGCGTTGCGCGAGCCTTCGGCCTCCAGCACCTGCGCCCTCTTCTCGCGCTCGGCCTTCATCTGGCGGGCCATCGCATCAACGAGGTCGCGCGGCGGCTGGATGTCCTTGATCTCGACACGGGTGACCTTGATGCCCCAGGGATGCACGGCTTCGTCGACGACACGCAGCAGCCGGTCGTTGATCGCATCACGGTTGGAGAGCAGTTCGTCGAGATCCATCGAACCCATGACCGAGCGGATGTTGGTCATGGTGAGATTGAGGATGGCGTTTTCGAGGTTGGAGACCTGATAGGCGGCCTGGGCAGCATTCAGCACCTGATAGAAAGAGACGGCATCGGCCGAAACCGAGGCATTATCCTTGGTGATCACCTCCTGGGTCGGCACGTTCAGCACCTGTTCCATCACGTTCAACTTGGCGCCGACACGCTCGATGAAGGGGGTGATGAGGTTGAGGCCAGGCTCCAGCGTGCGGGTATAACGCCCGAAGCGCTCGATCGTATAGCGGTAGCCCTGCGGCACGGTCTTGATCCCGGCAAAGAGCACTAGGATAACGAAGATGACCAGCACGATCACGACGATGTCGAAGCCGCCGAACAGCATGAAAATTCCTCCTATCGGCGCATGCGCGCCTGCCCAACTCATGTGGTGAGTTAGCACGTTATTTGCGAGGAAGAAATGAGGGCGCAACCGCCCGGGCTGCAAGTGAAAAGGAGGTTCCGTTTCGGTTAATTCATTGGGCGGTTGCTAAAGCGCATCGCGATCTTTCAGATTCGCTCCCGCGCTTTATGTCTTTGTTTCTACGCATTTGGTTATCGCAAAACCGCTGCACAGTTTTGCGCGACATGCTTTAGCTCCTCGTCCGACGCCGCTTTCTGAGTGGGGCTCTCAGACCCAGCCCTGCAATTCGCGACGGACGACCTTTTCCAGCACCTTCATGCCGTCCTCGCCGTCGTTGAGGCAGGGAATATGCGCGAACTTATCGCCGCCGTTCTCATGGAAGGAATGGGCCGCCTGCTCGGCGATTTCCTCCAGCGTCTCCAGACAGTCGGAGACGAAGCCGGGATTGATGACGGCGATGCGCTTGACGCCGTCCTTGGCGAGCTTCTCCACCGTCTTGTCGGTATAGGGCTGTAGCCATTCCTCCGGCCCGAAGCGGGATTGGAAGGTGACCATGAAGTTTTCCTTGGTCAGCCCGAGCCGCTCGCGCAGCAGCCGGCCGGTCTTCTGGCATTGACAGTAGTAGGGGTCGCCCTGTTTGAAATAGGACATTGGAATGCCGTGGAAGGAGGCGAGCAGCATCTCCGGCTTCCAGTCGAGGGTCGAAAGATGCCTCTCGACCGACGTGGCGAGCGCCTCGATATAGGTCTCGTCGTCATGATAGGCGGGAACGGTGCGTAGCGCCGGCTGCCAGCGCATCGAGAGCAGCTTCTGGAAGGCCTTGTCGTTGACGGTGGCGGTCGTCGCCGCCGCATATTGCGGATAAAGCGGGAAGAGCACGATACGGTCGCAACCCTCTTCTTTCAGCGCGTCGATGCGCGAGGCAATCGACGGGGTGCCGTAGCGCATCGCCCAATCGACCTTGACGTTATCAAGATCCTTCAGGCGCGCGGCCATCAGCTCCGACTGATTGCGGGTGTAGGTGCGTAGATAACTTTCGTTCTTCTCCTTGTTCCAGATCAGCTCATAGGCCTTGCCGACCTTCTGCGGGCGGGTGTTGAGGACGATGCCGAACAGGATCGGATACCACTTCCAGGGCGACCATTCGATTACGCGGCGATCGGTGAGGAATTCCCTGAGATAGCGGCGCATCGAGGTATAGTCGGTGCCATCAGGCGTGCCGAGATTGACCAGCAGGACACCGACCTTGCCTGACTTGACGGCCGGATGGTCCGCCGGGCGGAGTGAAATATCTGCTGTCATTCTGGTCCCAAAGCTCTTTCTGTCTCTTCGGCTCATACGCAGCCTAGAGATCGTGGTTCACCCTATAGAAACAAAAACCGGCCCGGGAAACCCCGGGCCGGCCAGTGACATCGGGACAAATCGTCTTACTTGGCAGGGACCTCGATCTCCTTGCCGACCGTCAGGTGACGCGGGTTCGGCTTGCCGTTGGCATCCGAAAGCTTCCGCCACAACGTGCCGTCGCCATAGAAGGTCACGGCGAGATCCCAGAAGGTGTCGCCCGCGGCGATGACGTGGGTAGAAGGCGTCGTTGCGGCAGGTGCGGAGGCTGCCGGCGCAGGGGCCGGTGCTGCTGGTGCCGGGGCAGCAGGTACAGCGGGTGCGGGAGCCGGCTCTGTGGATGGAGCAGGAGCGGCCGGTGCAGGGGTGGGTTCGGTGGAGGGGGCCGGAGCAGCCGGTGCGGCAGGCGCAGGCTCGGAAGCGGAAGGAGCGGGCGCTGCCTGCGCCAATTCCGTGACGCGGCCATCCGTGTATGGCTTGTAAGGCGAATGCGCGGCGACGTATTCGGCGGTCACATCTGCAAGATCCGGGCCGAAATCATAAGCGTTCTGGCCTTCCTTAAAGATCGAATAACCGTCGCCGCCGGCCCGCATGAAGTTGTTGGTCGCGACCTTGTAGGTCTTGGCCGGATCGATCGGAGCGAAATTGTCGCCGTCCTTCACCTGCACATCGCTGACACGGCTGCCGACGGGCTTCGACTGGTCGAAGGAGAATTTGAGGCCGGCGACCTGGGGGAAACGGCCGGCGCCCTGGTCGATCTGGCTGACGCCGTTTTCGAGCGCCTTGACGACGTTTGCGCCGGTCAGCTCAAACGTGGCGAGCGTGTTCTGGAACGGCAGGACGGTGATGACCTCGCCCTGGGTGACCTCGCCGCCATCGATTGAAGCACGCAGGCCGCCGCCGTTCTGAACGGCGATGGTGACGCCCTGATTCTTGGTGCGATCGAGCATGGCATCGGCCACCAGATTGCCCATCGAGCATTCCTTGACGCGGCAGACCTTGCGGTCGCCTTCGATCGGGCTTTCGGAAGAGCCGATCACCTTCTTGCGCAATTCCTCGATCGGCTTTGCCAGTTCGGCAATGCGGGTGATGACGGCCGGATCGGGCGTAAAGGTGGAATCGATCAGGATCGGATCGCCCTTGGCATCCTTGACGACGCCGCTATCGTCGAAATTGACGACGAGGTCGCCGAGATACTTGCTGTAGGAGGCGGCCTGGACGACCGGCACTTGATAGCCGCCGGGATTGTCGACCATCGTCGGGTAGGGGCCTTCGGCCTTGGGGTCGGTGTTGGAGAGCAGGCTGTGGGAATGGCCGCCGACGACGATATCGACATCCGGGATCTTGGCGATCAGGGCGAGATCGCGGGGATAACCGACATGGGTCAGCGCGATGATCTTGTTGACGCCCTGGCTCTTCAGATCCTGAACGGCTGAAGTAATGGCCTGGACGTCATCGGCGATCGTCACGTTCGGGCCGGGGGAGGAAAGCTCTGCCGTATCATTGGTGACGGCGCCGACGATGCCGATCTTCTGGCCACCAACATCGAGCACCAGCGAGGGCTTGATGCGGTCGCCGAGCTTGGAGGCGGCTGTCGCCTTGACATTCGCCGTCACGACGGGGAACTGCACCTTGTCGAGGAAGGTCGCAAGCCCATCCTCGCTGTCGTCGAATTCATGATTGCCGACGGTCATGGCGTCGAACTTCATCAGGTTCAGGAATTCGGCTTCGGCCGCTCCCTTGTAGGTCGTGTAGAAGAGCGAGCCCTGGAAATTGTCGCCGGCATTGAGGAGGAGGACATTCTTGCCCGATAGCGCCTGACGACGCTGGTCGATCGCGGTCTTCAGGCGGGCGGCGCCGCCGAAGCATTCCTTCTTGCCTTCCTCCTCTGCCGAGCAGGTGGAGTCGAACTTGTTGATCGATTCGATGCGTGAATGGAAATCGTTGATATGAAGAATATTGAGTTCGTAATCCGCAAAGGCGGCGCCCGCGCTCAGCGCCAGCATGGACGCGGTCAAAAGACCGAAGCTGAAAGACTTCGTCATCCCTGTTCTCCTGATTGAGGCGAAGAATCCCCCTTGATCCTCGCCGATCCCTTTCATCGTGCGCCGGGGCGGTTTCCCGGCGTGCGGATGTTCCATCAGACGATGCACAACCGCAAGAGAAAGCTGGGCCAGGCTGGGCGCTTTCCAAGGGGGCAGGGCAAAAAAGCCGGGTTGCTTATCCCCGGCATTCGCCGTCGGCGGCGTTTCGATAGAGTTCGTGCACGGCCTCTGCAATATTCGGAACTGCAGCGAGTGCTATGACCAAGCAGAGAAGGGAAACAAGGCGATGAAAGCGCCGGCCGGCCCGATAGGCAAGGAGCGCACCTGCGCCGTAGATCAGGACGGCAGGCACGGCGAAGATCAACACCTGCAGCGGCCCGTCGCAATCGGGAGCGGCGATGCCCTGGGCACGATAGACGTTGGCCGGCAAGACGACCGCAAGTGCCGCAAGCGGCATTGCGAGCAGCAGGATGAGATAAGAGGCGAAGGCCCGCATGGTGTGCTTAGCCTATCACCTCATTTTTCAGCCGCGGCGGGAAAGCGTGAATTGTGCGCCGGAATCGGAGGTGCAATTGAGCTGGCTCGGGTTGACGAGGGCGCAATTGACCTTGGACTGGGTCTTGCGCACCAGCGAAGTCATGTTGATCTCCACCAGGGTCGGTGAGGTATTGATATAGGTACCCGAGGCAAGAAGCTGGTTGCTGTCGGTCGTGCGGGTGGTGAAAGTACCGCCCTGGAAGGTGGAAACGATGCCGTTCGGATCGCTCCAGTTGCCTTCGACGCCGGTAGCGGCGGGCGCGGTTGCAACCGGCAGACGGCGCGGCTCTGATGAAACGCAGGCGGCAAGAGCGGCCGCTGCACCGACAAGAACGAGACCAGTTCTGATTTTCATAAGGCTTCTCCCGGCGAATCGGCGCGGCGGACACCCGCCAACTTCGGGCAAAACATGGCGCGCGCCCGGCATGAAGGCAAGCCTTGGAAGGGCAGCGGGCGGCATTTAGACAGCCGGCGTTACAAAAATGCCCGCCTTGTGGCGGGCATTGTCAAAGTCGTGCAGGCGATCTCAGCGAACGAGAATGTTCCTGAACTGCCACGGATCCTTGGTGTCGATATCCTCGGGGAAGAGGCCCGGACGGCCGTCGAGCGGGGTCCAGTCGGTGTAGTGGCCCTCGACCGGGCCGAGATAGGGCATCTGCACTTCGAGGCAGCGCTTGTAATCGATCTCGTCGGCTTCGACGATGCCGGCATTCGGGTTTTCCAGCGCCCAGACCATGCCGGCGAGGACGGCTGATGTGACCTGCAGGCCCGTGGCGTTCTGGTAGGGCGCGATGCGGCGGGTTTCTTCCAGCGACAGGCGCGAGCCATACCAGTAGGCATTCTTCTCATGGCCGTAGAGCAGGACGCCGAGTTCGTCGATGCCGTCCTCCAGCTCGTCCTCATCAAGAACGTGGTGGACCGGCTGCGGCGTGCCGCCATTGCCGAACATCTCATGCAGCGAGAGCACGGCGTCGTTAGCCGGATGGTAGGCATAGTGGCAGGTCGGGCGGAAGGTCACTTCGCCGTCCTTGTCGCGGACCGTGAAAAAGTCGGCGATCGAGATCGACTCATTGTGGGTGACGAGGAAGCCGTATTGCGGGCCGGGCGTCGGGCACCAGGTCCGCACGCGGGTGTTGGCGCCCGGCTGTTCCAGGTAGATCGCCGCCTTGTTGCCTTTCTTGTGCTTCTTGGCGTTCTTCGGCATCCATTCTTCATGCGTGCCCCAGCCGAGTTCGGCCGGCTGCAGGCCTTCAGAAATGAAGCCTTCGACCGACCAGGTGTTCCAGAAGACGTTGAGCGGCTTCGGATGCTTGGTACGCTGGGTATCGCGCTCGGCGATGTGGACGCCCTTGACGCCGAGCTTCTTCATTAGCTTTGCCCAGCCTTCGCGATCGTGCTGGTCCGGTTCTTCGAATTTGAGGCCGGTATCGTTGGCAAGGTTGACGAGCGCCTGCTTGACGAACCAGGAGACCATGCCCGGATTGGCGCCGCAGGTGGAGACGGCGGTGGCGCCGCCCGGGTTCTTCGCCTTTTCCTTGCGCATGGTTTCGCGCAGCGCATAGTTGGTGCGGTCGGCATTGCTCATGCCCTTGTCGAAATAGAAGCCGAGCCAGGGTTCGACGACGGTGTCGATATAGGGAACGTCGAGTTTGCGGCAGAGCTTGATGATGTCGAGCGAGGAGGTGTCGACCGAGAGGTTGACGCAGAAACCCTGGCCTTCGCCTTCCGTCAGCAGCGGCTTCAGCAGTTCCTTATAGTTGTCCTTGGTGACATATTCCTTGATATGGCGAACGCCGTGCTTCTTCAGGATCTCCATGTCGGAAGGCTCTTCGCGCGGGTCAATGACGACCATCCGGCTCTTGTCGAATTTGAAATGGCGCTCGATCAGGGGCAATGTGCCGCGGCCGATGGAGCCAAAGCCGATCATCACGATCGGACCGGTAATTTCGGCATATACCGGATAATTCTGTTCCGTCATTCTTTTCTCCTGTGGAAGGGGACGAAGGCGTTCAGCCAGAGAATTGTTTTGAAATTGCCGCAGAGAGTGCGAGGTGACCGGCTCTAACCATAAAACGACGTCACAATAAAGAGCATTGAGGGGGAAAGGCCAAATATCGAGCGGCGATAGAGGCCGGCGAAGCCGTCCTGGGATCGGCAGCCAGCATGGCTTGGCTTAACCGATGACGGTGCCCTGGTGGAAGAGCATGCGCCAATGCCCATCCTCTTCCAGCCGCCAGATGGAACTGCGCAGCGTTTGCCTTTCGCTTTCGTCGACGTCCGTGTAAATGGCGCGATAGGTGACTAGCGCGATATGCTCGGCAAGTCGTTGGGTTTCGAAATGCTCGCCGCGTGACGTTCCCGTCCGATGCTCGGCCAAAAGAGCGGGCACGATCATATCGAAGGTATAGAGCCGTCCGGAACTGCCGATTTCCCGGAAATCGCGAGAGAGCAGCGCAGTCAGCATCTCCCGCGAGGCGCGAACCGATGGGTCGAAGAGTTTTTCCTCGAGTTCTTTCAGATGGGCGGCGAGATCATCCACAATCGGCTCCTGCAAATTCAGCGCTTCAGGATTTCCAGTCCTTCGACCGCCGTCGTCACGGCTAGCTCGGTGATTTCGTATTCGGCGACGCCGTGGATGGTGAAGGGATCGGTGGCGACATAGGCCTCGACCGCGGCGCGATCGCCGATTGCGAGGATGACACCGCCGGTGCGCGGCACCTTGCGGCCGGAGGCGAGAAACCAGCCCTTGGCATACCCCTCCTTCACCCAGGCCATGTGCGGCTCCATGTGCCTGTCGGCTTCATCGTTGGATTTTACATAGGTGAGCGAGAGAATGAACATGGTCAGTTCCTGACGAGGTTTGCGCGGATCAGGCCGCGCAGCGAGTTGCCGATATAAAGCGTGCCGGCATCGAGATCGGCAAGCGCGAGGCGGCCGACGCGGGCCTGGCGCCGGCAGATGAGCTCGGTGCGCAGCACACCGGCGAGCAGGCCGCAGGAGATGGGCGGGGTGCGCAGGATGCCGGTTCCGTCGTCCAGGAAGATCGAGGTAATGGTACCCTCGCAGATTTCGCCGCGCTCGTTCAAAAGGATGACCTCATCGGCCTCATCAGGCCGATATTCGGCCCGCGCGGCCTCGTAGACGGCGCGGCGCGTGGTCTTGACGCGCAGCAGCCTGTCGGCGGAATTCAGACGGGTTTCGGCGAGGCGGGCGATCCAGGTCGTATCGGGCGCCAGCGGGAGGAAGGCGGCGCTCGTCACCTCGATCCGGCCTTGCGCATCGAAGGTCAGGCGGATGCGCAGCGGACCGGCAGCACCCGCAACGGCTTCGTCGAGCTTGGCCGCCGCCTCGATCGGCTGCGGGAAGCCAAGGCGACGGGCGGAGCGGGAAAGCCGGGCGAGATGCAGCCGCAGCCGAATGAAGCCCTCGCCTGGCTGCCAGCGCAGCGTCTCGATCAGCGAAAAATCGATCATCGCGCAATCCATTGGTCGCCGACGGCGAAGCGGGCCTTGAGCAGGCATTCCTCATATTCGGCCTCGGCGGTGGAATCGAAGACGATGCCGCCGCCGACATTGAATACGGCCCTGCCGCCCTCAAAAATCGTGATGGTGCGGATGGCGACGGAAAAACGCATGGCGCCGGTGGGCGAGATCATGCCGATCGCGCCGCAATAGGCGTCGCGTGGGACATCCTCGAGCGCATGGAGAATTTCCATTGCCCGCATCTTCGGCGCGCCGGTGATCGAACCGCAGGGGAAGAGCGCGGAGAAGATGTCATGGATCGAAAGATCGGGGCGGAGCCTTGCCTGCACATGGCTCACCATCTGGTGGACGGTCGGATAGGTCTCGATGTCGAAGAGCTTCGGGACGTCAAGCGTGCCGACCTCGGTGATGCGGGAGATATCGTTGCGCAGGAGATCGACGATCATGCGGTTTTCCGCTTGCGTCTTGATATCGCGGCGCATGGCCTCGATGATTTCGGCATCCTCGGCGGCGGTCGCGCCGCGTTTCGCCGTGCCCTTCATCGGATGGGTCTCGATCCAGCCCTCTTCATCGGTGCGGAAAAAAAGCTCGGGCGACCGCGAAAGGATGACCGGACCGCCGAGATCGACCAGCGCGCCGTATTTGACCGGCTGGCGTTCGATCAGCGACCAGAAGGCGGCACGGGGATCACCGTTCCAGCGGGCCCCGACCGGCATGGTGAGGTTCGCCTGATAGGCGTCGCCGAGCCGCAGGTGCTTATGGAGGCGGTCGAAGCGCTCCTTATATACAGGGAAATCCCAGGCGGCTTTCGGAGCGGTGAGGAATTCCTCGTTTTCGGGGCGCTGTTTTGGTTGGGCAAGCGGATGTGTATCCGGCTGTGGAGCGTCGAACACACCGAAACAGAGCAGCGGGGTTTCGCGATGTTCACCGGTGAAGGGAGCGAGTTTCTCTTCGAAGAGGTATCCGGCCTCATAGGCCATGTAGCCGGCAAGCCATTTGCCTGCGGTCTTGGCCTGCTCCATCCTGATAAGGCCTGCAAAGAACTCGGCGCGCGTCCTGGCAAGGATGATCTCTGCCGGCTCGGCAAAAAGCATCACCTGTCCGGTCGCGTCGTCGCGGAACAGAATATAGGGTTGGGTTTCGGCCATCGGCGTCTTTTCTTGGAGTGCGATCTCCCTGGTCCGCCAGCCGGCGCCTCTCCCCGCTTGCGGGAAGAGGTTTGGCGTGGGGACAGGGCTGATCAGGCCGCTCGGTCCAACGCTTCCAACTCGTCGATCAGCCCTTCGATCATCGACAGGCCCTGGCTCCAGAACGACGGATCGGTGGCGTCGAGGCCGAAAGGCTTCAGCAGTTCCGAGTGATGTTTGGTGCCGCCGGCCCTCAGCAGTTCGAAATACTTCTCCTGGAAGCCCTTCTCGGCCTTCTGGTAGACGGCATAGAGCGAATTCACGAGGCAATCGCCGAAGGCATAGGCGTAGACGTAGAAGGGCGAGTGGATGAAGTGGGGGATATAGGCCCAATAGGTCTCATATCCCTCGGAAATGCTGATCGCCGGCCCAAGGCTTTCCGATTGAACAGAGAGCCAGAGTTCACCGATGTCGTCAGCTGTGAGTTCACCTGATTTGCGGGCGGTGTGGAGCTTGCGCTCGAATTCGTAGAAGGCGATCTGGCGCACGACCGTGTTGATCATGTCCTCGACCTTCTGGGCAAGCATCGCCTTGCGCTCGCGCGTGTCGGTGGTCTTTTGCAGAAGCGCGCGGAAGGTCAGCATCTCACCGAAGACGGACGCGGTTTCGGCAAGCGTCAGCGGCGTCTGGCACATCAGCGCCCCTTGCGCGCCGGCGAGAACCTGATGCACGCCGTGCCCGAGTTCGTGGGCGAGCGTCATCACGTCGCGCGGCTTGCCCATATAATTGACGAGCACATAAGGATGGGCCGAGGGAACCGTCGGATGGGCGAAGGCACCGGGCGCCTTGCCGGGACGGACCGGGGCGTCGATCCACTGTTCGTTGAAGAAGCGCCTGGCGATATCAGCCATCTCCGGGGCGAAATTGCTGTAGGCCGAAAGCACCGTGTCCTTCGCCTCCGGCCAGGAGATGATGGCGCTGGAGGTTTCCGGAAGGGGCGCGTTGCGGTCCCAGAAATTCATCTGTTCCATGCCGAGCCATTTCGCCTTCATCTTGTAATAGCGATGCGAGAGGCGGGGATAGGCTTCGCGGACGGCCGCGGCCAGCGCGTCGACGACCTCGCGCTCGACGCGGTTTGCCAAGTGGCGGCTGTCGGCGATGTCCTCGAAGCCGCGCCAGCGGTCGGCGATCTCCTTGTCCTTGGCAAGCGTGTTGGTGATCAGCGTGAAGGTGCGGATATTCGCCTTGAAGGTTTCGGCGAGCGCCATGGCTGCCTTGCGTCGTGCCTCAGGATCCTTTTCCTGCAGCCTGTTCAGCGCCACTTCGAGCGGCACTTTCTCGCCATCGATGTCGTAGCGAAGTTCCGCCATGGTTTCGTCGAAGAGGCGGTTGAAGGCGGCGGCCGATGTCATCGACTTCTCGAGGAAGAGCTGTTCCAGCCTGTCGTCGAGCTGGTAGGGCTTGTCCTTCCTGAGGTCGAGCAGCCAAGGACGATAGTGCCCGGCGGCGGGGTCATTCGCCATGCAGGCGTCGACGACCGCGTCGTCGATGCGGTTCAGTTCCAGCGCGAAAAACAGGAGATGGCCGGAAAATTCGGTGATCTTGGCCTGTACGTCGCCGTAAAGCTTGCCGTTTATCGGGTTGGTGGTGTCGGAGAAATAGGTGAGGCCGGCAAAGGAGCCGAGGCGGCCGATGATGTCGTCCAGCGCCTCATATTCCTTCAGGGCCGCGCCGATGCCCTCAGCGCCGGTCTTCGTCGCCGCCTCAGTAAGTTTGCCCTTCCACTTTTCTTCAAAGGCGATTGCGGCCTTGCCGGCCTTTTCCATGTCGGCGACGAAGGCGGTGGAGGTCGCGGAGGGATAAAGATCCTGCAGCTTCCAGACCGGCAGATCGCCGAGCGCCGGGTCGGCGGCCCCAGCCGGTGCTGCTGCCGACAAATGAAGGCCGGCATGCGGGAGCGTGATTTTCATGGGCGCAATTCCTCTCCACTTTCATAACAGGTCTGATTGTCTAGCGCATCGGCCCGAAAATCGGAATCGATTTTCGGAAAGCATGATGCGTTGATTGAAAGTGTTACAGCGACCTTTGCGCGCCTGAAAGACGCGCGGCGCTGTCAGCGTGCCAAGGCCCGGCATTGCGGGGCTTTCGGTGCATGAAAAGGCTCGCTTCGGCACGAAAACGACCCGTTGCAATTGTTAAAATGCAATTGTTTCTCAAAACTGGATGTTCAAGCCTTCCTGTCAGAGTGCGCTTTATGGTTTCGCATGAAGTGAGGCGACAATGACCGGTTACAATGAGCTCAAGGGAGCAGGGCAAATCCTCGTGGTCGAAGACGACCCCGTGCAGCGCCGCCTGCTCAAGAACGCAATCGAGCGTCACGGCCATGTCGTGCACCAGGCGGAAAACGGCCGCATCGGCCTGGAAATGGTCAAACGCGACTCCGGCCTTTTCAATGTCATCGTGCTCGACCTGATGATGCCGGAGATGACCGGCCTCGAATTTCTCGACGCGCTTCACGAATTCGGCACGCAGATCCCCGTCATCGTACAGACGGGGCAGGGCGGCATCGAGACTGTGGTGCAGGCGATGCGCGCCGGCGCCTTCGATTTCGTCGTCAAGCCGGTCTCGCCCGAACGCATCGCCACGTCGATATCGAACGCGATGAAGCTCGACCAGCGCGAGGTGAAGGCGCGGGCCGGACGCCGGTCGCGCTCAGGCTCCGTCGGCTTCGACGATATTGTCTCGGCAAGCCCGGCGATGCTCAGGGTTATCGATCTTGCTCAGCGGGCGGCTCAGTCCAACATCCCCGTCGTGCTGGAAGGCGAATCCGGCGTCGGCAAGGAGCTGGTGGCGCGGGCCATCCAGTCCGGCGGCGACCGCTCGAACAAGCCCTTCGTCACCGTCAATTGCGGGGCGATCCCACATAATCTGGTCGAGAGCATTCTCTTCGGTCACGAGAAGGGCGCGTTTACCGGCGCGACCGAGCGCCACATCGGCAAATTTATGGAAGCCGACGGCGGCACCATCTTCCTCGACGAGATCGGCGACTTGCCGCTCGAGGTGCAGGTGAAGCTCTTGCGTGCCGTGCAGCAGGGCGAGATCGAGACCGTCGGTGCCCGCACCGCACACAAGGTCAATGTCCGACTGATCTCGGCGACCAACAAGGATCTGATCGAGGAGGTCAAGAACGGCCATTTCCGCGAGGATCTCTATTATCGCCTCAACGTCTTCCCGATCACCATTCCGGCGCTGCGCAAACGCAAGGAAGACATTCCGCATCTCGTGCGCGTCTTTGCCGACCGCTTCTCCAGCGAGCAGAAGAGTGGCCGCCGCATGACGGTGAATGCCGGCACGCTGGCTTTGCTGACCGCCTATGACTGGCCGGGCAATATCCGACAGCTCGAAAACGCGATCTTCCGCGCGGTCGTTCTGGCCGAAGGGCCGGAGCTGACCGAGGCTGATTTCCCGCAGATCGCTGCCCAGCTTCCGGAATATGACGTGGTGGATCATCTGGCGCTCGTTGCCGACAATACCGGCCTCGATCCCGACAATGGCTATGGCGAGGACTTCAGGGCTTCGATGTCGGGAGAGGTGCACCACCGCCTGTCCGAAGTATCGGAAAACGCGATCGCCAGCGTCAATCCTGCCGGAGACGTGCGTAGGCTTGCCGATGTCGAGGAGGAACTTATCCGATTCGCACTCAAATTCTATCGCGGACAGATGAGTCAAGTAGCGCGCAAGCTTGGCATCGGCCGATCCACACTTTATCGCAAGCTCAAGGATTACGGCATAGACCCTGACAATCCCCAGAAAGATGCGGCTTAAGCGCTTTTCGTTAAGATTAAGGCAACCACGTTTTGTTACTAGTCATAAACCACTTGTTAGTGGTGCATTCACTATGTAAAGAAAAGGTTGATCATGTGTGGCATTTTTGCCATCGTGTGACCGCATTTGACAGTCATCTGAGACAGTACGGGACATTGTCTGTCTGACGGGGATCGAGTTGCCGAATCTGAATGGGAATTCCAAGCCTTCGCGCTTGAGCTGGCGTTTGTTGTGCGCCGACATTTGCGGAAAGGCAATAAGGACGGTAGCGGCCGCCCTTCTTGCGCTCGCGGTTTCCTCACCGGTATTCGTTGGTACGCCTTCGCAGGCAGCGGGCGACACCCGCAGTCTCAAGCTCTATTTCATTCATACCGGCGAAAAAGCCGTCATCACCTACAAGCGTAATGGCAAGTTCGACCCCAAGGGTCTGGAGCAGCTGAACCGCTTCCTGCGCGACTGGCGCAAGAACCAGCCGACGAAGATGGATCCGCGCCTGTTCGACCTGATCTGGGAAGTCTATCGCCAGAGCGGTTCGAGGGACTACATCAATGTCGTCTGCGGTTTCCGTTCGCCGGGAACCAACGAGATGCTACGCGGCCGCTCGCGCAATTCCGGTGTCGCCGAAAAGAGCCAGCATATGCTTGGCAAGGCGATGGACTTCTTCATTCCCGACGTCAAGCTGGCGACGTTGCGCGGCATCGGTATGAAGATGCAGGTCGGGGGCGTTGGCTTCTATCCGAAGTCGGGCTCGCCCTTCGTGCATATGGATGTCGGCGGCGTTCGCGCCTGGCCACGCATGAGCCGCGACGAGCTGGTTCGGCTTTTCCCGAACGGCAACACCATTCATATTCCGGCTGACGGCAAGCCGTTGCCGGGCTACCAGCAGGCGATGGCCGATTATAAGCGCCGCGCCAGCGGCACGCAGATCCAGATCGCCAGCGCTTCCGAATCGGAATCGCCGAAGCACAAGACGCTGTTTGAAGCGCTCTTTGGCGGCGGAGCGGACGAGCAGGAAGACGAGTCGGACGATTCCACGCCTGTTGCAGTTGCCAAGGCGACGCCGCCGAAGGCCGAGCCCGCCCCGGCCGAGCCGCAGCCGACCGAGGTCGCCGATCTGAATGCGCCGGTGCCGCAGGTTCGCCCGGCATTCAGCAACCAGCCGGCAGGCAGCGAAGTGGCGAGTGCGCTCGTCGCGCCGCCTTCGGGTAATGCTGCCCAGCAGGCTCTTGCGGCGGCCCTTCCGGCCGATCAGGCTCAGCCGCAGCAGTTCGCCGATCTTAGCGCCTACAGCATTCCGGTTCCCTCGCTTCTCGGCCCGCGCCGCGCGCCTGGCGACGCCGAGGTCGCGTCGACCGATCCCGTGCTGACGGGCGCGAATGGACTGCCGGTACCGACGCCGATCGAACGCCCTTCCGTTGCCGAGAACCTTCTTGCCGCGGCCGATGCCGATCCGGAAGCAGAGGCCGACGAAGCCGATCAGGACGCACTGTCTCCTGCCGTGGCCGATGCGCTCGACCAGCAGCGGAACGAAGGGGAAAGCCAGATCGCATCGAAGGCGCCGCCGGTCACGGTGGAGCAGGCGATCAACGCTGCGATGACGCAAAAGACGCCTGCCGCAAAGCCGCCGCTCGAGCTCGCAGCATTGGCACCGATGACCAAATCGGCAAGCTTTGGCGACAGCTTCGACGAACCGGCGGCCGAAAGCGCCGTGGCGCAAGGACTTCCCGCCAAGGGTGGTCGCCCGACGCAGAAGGAAGCCGCGGCAGCGGATGCCAGCCGCACGACGGTACGCACCGAGCCGAAGCTGACGGAAAAGATGATTTCGCAGTGGGCGCTTACCAATGCCCGCCTGGAAATGGCCTCCAAGCAGGTCAAGGCGCCGCGGTTCGTCAGCCAGACGATGCGGGCTCAGCCGACCGCCGTCTATGCGGAGGGCTTCAACATCAAGACCGCTTCGGTCGATCCGGCCCGCTTCAGCGGCACGGCTGTAAACTTCATGGAAGTGCGCAAGTTCAACACGAACTGAGCCTGCCGATTACGGAATATCGAAAACCGCCGGAGCGATCCGGCGGTTTTTCTTTTTGCTGTTTCGGTGGAGCGAGATGGCCGTTCTGCCTTGCGCGCAAAAGAAAAGCCGCCGAAGAGCCCGGCGGCTTGTCGATATCGGCGATGTCGGCGGATCAGCCTTCCGGCGGCGCCTCGATCATGCCGAGCGCGTGCAGATAGGTGTCGAGGATTGCTTCCTCTTCCATACGCTCCTGCTCGTCCTTCTTGCGCAGCGCCACGACCTTCTTCAGGATCTTGGTATCGAAGCCCATTCCCTTGGCTTCGCCATAGACGTCCTTGATGTCGTCGGCGATGGTCTTCTTTTCTTCTTCCAGCCGTTCAATGCGCTCGATGAAAGCGCGAAGCTGATCGCGGGCGACGCCATGAGCATCAGACATCGTGTTCTCCTGATTTTTCGGTGATCAATTTTGGATGCCAGTGACTGCCGCGAAGCGGCGTCGTGGTCAAGCCTGTTCGCGGCCAGCCAAGCTATTTGTGTGGATTGTTCAGTTCAAAAGCAGCCTTTTGCACAGGCGAGGCTTCGTTCTGGTGAAGATTCTTCCAGTCCTCATAGGGCATGCCATAGACCATCTCGCGCGATTCGTCCCTGGTCACCGGGACACCTTCGGCCTCGGCGGCTTCGCGATACCAGTTCGACAGGCAGTTGCGGCAGAAGCCGGCCAGATTCATCAGATCGATGTTCTGAACGTCGCTGCGTTCGCGAAGATGTGCGACGAGGCGGCGGAAGGCGGCAGCTTCGAATTCGGTCTGTTGTTCCTTGCTGAGCGCGGTCATCTTGCTTCCTTTCGTTCAATAGGGGCCGGTGCGCGACAGGTGAACGTCATATCCGTGCAAGGCGGGATCGGCATTCATCGCCGCAAAGATCGGCACCAAGCGTTCGGCCCATGCCGATATGCCGGTCTGGTCTGCGATCAGATCCTGGCGCACCTCGAGCAGCGCATGCGGAATGCCGGTGATCATGCAGTGACGGTACATGGTATCGCCCTTCAGCGCGCCGTCATAGGGGTCGTTGTCGCCGACGGCGAGATCGGGATCGGCGCGCAGCATGTCGAGCAGCGGGCCGACGGCGCGATGGTCGCTATCCCAGAGCACGGCGGCGTGCCAGGGACGGGCAATACGTTTCCAGGCCGGCGTGAAGGAGTGCAGCGACAGCACCAGCGGCGCCCTGCCGGTGGCATTCGCCACTCTGTCGATCGTGGCGGCCACGGCGTCGTGATAGGGGCGATGGAAGGTTTCGATGCGGTAGTCCCATTCCTGCGGCGTGATCGGATGATTGCCTGATATGACGGCGCCGTCTGAAATTTTCATGATCAGCGTCGGATCGTCTTCGCCGCGGTTCGGGTCGATCAGCAGGCGCGAAAAACCGCCGAGCACGGCGGGAACGCCGAGTTTTGCCGAAAGCTGCCGCGTCAGGCCCTCGATACCGATGTCATAGGCAATGTGGCGGGCGAAGGCCGCGTCGGGCAGTCCGAGCCGGCCATATCGCGCGGGAAGGCGGTTCATCGCGTGATCTGCGAGGATCACCATGCCTTTGTCATGTTTACCGGATAGGATTTCGAAAGATTGGAAGTCGTCCATCAGGGAATTGCCGTTCGTCATTGCGCCGCCGGGCGCAGTGATCGCATGCGCCTGCGGCAGGTTCAAGCGCGGCAGGTGGGGAGAGGTTGCGCCCGACCCTCGACGGGTGGTTATGAAAGGAAATATAATCGATTAGCATTGCGTTGACTTTCGCTTGACGGCGGCGCAAGAAGACACGGATACGAATAACCGTGGAGCTATTTGGGAGCCGTGTTGATCCAAGCCGCGCCAAGTTTCCTCACGCGGTCCGGACCGCTGGTCCGTCTCGCTCTGTTCGCTCTTGCAGCCGCCATGCCGTTTTTCATCGCAGACGCCGCACGCGCCGATTTTCGCGTCTGCAACGGAACACAGAATCTCGTCGGCGTCGCGATCGGATACCGGGCCAAGGATGGCTGGGTGACTGAGGGCTGGTGGCAGGTGCCGGCAACGACCTGCGCCACGCTGATCGAGGGAGAATTGCAGTCGCGCTATTACTACCTCTACGCAGAGGACGCCGCCCGGGGAGGACGATGGACGGGTGACGTGCAGATGTGCGTGGCGGAAAACGAATTCAAAATCACGGGTGTGCAGGACTGTTATGCCCGCGGTTACCAGAAGATGGGATTCAAGGAATATGATACGGGCCGCCAGGGTAGCTGGATGGTTCAGCTCTCCGACACCCCAGGGACGCAAGAAAGCCAGAATTGATGAAGCGTAATCGCAAAGTTAAAATCCTCGCCACCCTCGGGCCAGCCTCCTCCGAGGAATCGATGATCGAGAAGCTGCACCAGGCCGGTGCCGATGTCTTCCGCATCAATATGAGCCATGCGAGCCACGACCTGATGCGTACGCTTATCCAGCGCATTCGCTCGGTCGAGGCGCGCTCCGGCCGGCCGATCGGCATTCTCGCCGACCTGCAGGGACCAAAACTGCGTGTCGGCAAGTTCGTCGACAGCAAGGTCGACCTGAAGCCCGGCCAGACCTTCACGCTCGACAACAACGAAGCGCTCGGCGACCAGAACCGCGTCTATCTGCCGCACCCCGAGATCCTCGAGTCGGTCCAGCCCGGCCACCGTCTGCTGATCGATGACGGCAAGCTCGCCCTGCGCGCAGAAAAATGCGACGGCAAGAGCATCGTCACCACTGTTATTTCAGGCACGCGCATCTCCGACCGCAAGGGCGTCAGCCTTCCCGATACGCTGCTCGGCGTCGGCGCATTGACGGATAAGGACCGCGCCGACCTCGATGCGGTGCTCGCCACCGACGATGTCGACTGGGTGGCGCTTTCCTTCGTCCAGCGTCCCGACGACCTTGCCGAAGTGCGCAAGATCGCCCGTGGCCGTGTCGGCCTGATGTCGAAGATCGAAAAGCCGCAGGCTCTCGAGCGCATCGAGGAAATCATCGAGCTTTCCGACGCATTGATGGTCGCCCGCGGCGATCTCGGCGTCGAAATGCCGCTGGAATCGGTTCCCGGCATCCAGAAGCAGCTGATCCGTGCCTGCCGCCGTTCGGGCAAGCCGGTGGTCGTCGCCACGCAGATGCTGGAATCGATGATCTCAGCGCCAGTGCCGACACGTGCCGAAGTTTCCGACGTCGCGACCGCCGTCTTCGAAGGTGCGGATGCCGTCATGCTCTCGGCCGAGTCGGCCTCGGGCGACTATCCCGTCGAAGCTGTCGCGACGATGGCGTCGATTGCCACTGCCATCGAGCGCGAGCCGCATTATCCCGGCATCATCTATGCCCAGCGTGCCCAGCCGGAAGCGACCGGTGCCGATGCAATCTCGCTTGCTGCCCGTCAGATCGCCGAGACGCTGAAGCTGTCGGCGATCGTCTGTTACACCTCGTCGGGTACGACGGGCCTTCGCGCCTCGCGTGAGCGTCCGCAGGTGCCGATCCTGGCGCTGTCGCCGATCATCAAGACGGCACGCCGCCTTGCCGTCGTCTGGGGCCTGCATTGCGTCGTCACCCATGACGCGACCGATCTCGACGACATGGTCAATCGCGCCTGCCGCATCGTCGCGGACGAAGGCTTCGGCAAGCCGGGCGATCGCATCATCATCTCGGCCGGCGTGCCGCTCGGCACGCCCGGTGCCACCAATATGATCCGCATTGCCTATATCGGCTCCGACGGCCAGAGCGGCGTCTGAGCGAATCGCATGCCTTCGAAAGCCCGCTGCCTGAAGAGGCGGCGGGTTTTTCGTTGACGGACCCGGCATTGCCAAGCTTGGCGGCGCATGCAAGTTTCGGTCCCTGGAGCAGGACATGCTCTGGGTTCGGAGGAGCATCATGGATATCGTCACGCTTCTGGCTTTTGCAGCCGTTTCCTTTGTCGGCATCGCGACGCCGGGGCCAACGGTGCTGCTTGCGCTGACCAATGGTTCTCGGCATGGCCTGCGCCGCGCAGTTGCCGGCATGATCGGCGCGGTGCTGTCCGATTTCGTGCTGATCGGCGCCGTCGCGATCGGGCTCGGTGCGCTGCTCGCTGCGTCGGAATTCTGGTTCTCGATGCTGAAATGGGCAGGTGCCGCCTATCTCGCCTTTCTCGGCATCATGCTGCTGCGTTCGAAGGGCACGATCGATGCGGCGTTGAAGTCCGGAGCGCCTGCGGGCGCGACTTCGCCCTTCTCGATCGGGCTGAAGAGTTTCATGGTCGCGGCGACCAATCCGAAGGGCTACCTGTTCTTCTCGGCCTTCCTGCCGCAGTTCATCGACCCGAGCCTGCCGCAGGCAACGCAATATGCGCTGCTTGCGCTGGTCTTTGCCGTGCTCGATTTCCTCATCATGTTCGGCTACGCCTTCTTCGGTTCGCAGGCGGTACGGTTCCTCAAGACCTCAGGCGCCATGTGGCTGGAGCGGGCCTGCGGTGGCGCGCTACTGGCGCTTGCCGGCTCGCTGGCATTGTATCGCCGGGCAACCGTCTGAGTTCAGGGTCGAGCCAGGGATAGGTGGCCGACGCGATAGGCCTGTGTGTGCTCGCCGATCTCGGGAATTTCTCGCCACAGTCTGAAGCGCACCCGCGTCCAGGTCGTCGGTTCGAAGCCGGTGACGGAGGCGAGCGCGTCGCCTGTCGCGATGTCGGCACCAGCCTGCGCGCTTTCGGCGCGGCGGATATCGGCGAGCGGCGCATATGGCTCTGTCTGCAGGACATCGCGCGTGGCGAACTTGGCTGAGGCGATATCAGCTGAGATTTCTGCCTGCCAGACGATCCAGGTCCTCACCTGTGGCCACCCGAAGGCGCTGGTGAGAGCCTCGAAACCTGGGCCGCAGAGGAAGTCGCTTGCTCCTTCCGGCCTCTGCCAGAGATAGAAGGGCGCATAGAGATTGTCGTGGCTGCCGAACTCTCCCTTGCGGGCGCTGAGATAGGCTTTGAAACCGAGATTGGGAAAGCCGTCGAGCAACGGACCCTTGTCGCGGATGCGGCGGTCGATGATCGACATGTCGTAATCGGCGGGCAGAGTGAAGCTGTACTGCATGGTGATCATGACTGTCCCTCCACCGGTTGCAGCCATTCGACGATGCTGCCGTTTTCCGTCGGCTGGACGCTGATATAGCTGAAGGGGCTGTCATCGGCTGCGCCATGCCAGTGACGCTCACCGGGCGCAAACCAGACGGCATCGCCGGCGCGCAATGCTTCGATCGGGCCGCCGTCATTCTGCGCCAACCCATGGCCCGAAAGCACATAGAGCAACTGGCCTCTGGGATGCGTGTGCCAGCGGGTGATGGTGCCGGGATCGAGCGCGGCGCGCATTGCGGTGTTCTCGCCATCGGCGCTGCCTTCGAGCAGCATCTCGACCCAGAAGGGCGCAGTCGCGACGCCCTCCGGCGAGCGGATTGCCTTGCCGGGGCGCCTGATGGTCATGGTCTTCGGGTTCGAAGCGCTCATTGCCGGCCTCCAGCCACACGAAGCCGCCAGTCTGGGTCGGTCATCTGGGCAATGCCGTCGCCGAAGGACCAGTCTTCCGGCGCGCTGGTGCTGATGACGATCATCACATCCTCAGGCCGGAGGCCCGGCGATTGCGCCAGGAGATCGGCGAGCCGCCGATAGAGCGCCGCCTTCATCTCGCCGGTGCGAGGCCTGCCGATCGTGATCGAGATATAGACGAAGTCGTCCGAGCGCGGGCCGGCGAGATAGCTGCGATCGAAGATCAGCTCGTTCTCGTCATGCTGGTAGATGGTCTGGAAGCGGTCGTTTTCGGGCACGTCGAAGGTCTCGACCAAGGCGCGCTGGATGTTGTCGGCCAGCGCCATGAGGTAGTCCGGCGACTTGCCTCTGCGAAGGGAAATGCGAACGAAGGGCATCGGGATCTCCATGGTTCAGGTCGTCCGTCGACCTTGACAGCTGAACCATCGCACGGCACGATGATGCCGAAAATAAGAATTTTATGGACTGATGATCCTGAAAAATGGGATTATGCAATGCGACGGACGATCTTCGATCTCGATGTGCTTCGAACCTTTTCGACCGGCATGGAACTCGGCAATTTCGCCAAGGCGGCCGAGCGGCTCGGGCGTTCGACCTCGGCAGTGAGTGCGCAGCTGAAGAGGCTGGAGGAACAGGCGGGCACGCCGATCTTCCGCAAGGTGGGTCGCGGGCTGGCGCTGACCGATGCCGGCGAGACGATGCTCGGTTATGCCAGGCGGCTGCTGGAGCTCAACGACGAGGCGGCTGCGGCCGTGCACAGCGTCGAGCTGGAAGGCTGGGTGCGGCTCGGCCTGCAGGAGGATTTCGGTGAGACCCTGCTGCCTGATGTGCTCGGCCGCTTTGCGCGCGCCCATCCGAAGGTCCGGATCGAAGCGCGGGTGGTGCGCAATGCCGAACTGCTCGAGCGCGTCACATCAGGCAAGCTCGATCTGGCGCTCGCCTGGAGCGATGGCACGCTGACGGCGCATTGCGAGCGGATCGGCGAAGTGCCGATGCGCTGGATCGGGCCTGCCGAGGGCCAGCCCGGCTGGCAAGCCGCAAGCGGCGAGCCGATGCCGCTTGCCTCGCTGGAGGCACCGTGCCTGTTGCGCAGTGCAGCGACCAAGGCGCTTGATGAGGCCGGCATCTCCTGGCGGCTCGCCTTCGTCAGTCCCAGTCTCGGCGGTCTCTGGGCCGCGACTGCGGCAGGCCTCGGTCTCACCATCCGCACGCCGATCGGCCTGCCGGCGAAGGTCCGCCCATTGGCGCCGGAGACGATCGGTCTGCCTGATTTGCCGACACTCGGCCTGGTCCTGCATCGGGCGGAAGCCGAACCGCAGCCGGCTGCGGCCCGGCTCGCCGAGCTCGTGCTTCAGTCGGTGCATGCCGCGCTGCGCGAGGTGTTGGCCTGACATCTCCGCATTGACCCCTCGGGCGCAAGCCTGTAGCCTCGAACCGCTATGAAGACGTTCACCCTCAATATCGCTTCGGTCTTCTTCTTGAGCCTCTAAGGCTCTGCCTTCGGGCATCAGAAGATGCGGCCGCTGACCAGCCTTCGTGGCTGGTGCGTTGCCGTGGATGTAACCACCCTGCGTCTGGCCAAGGAAAGAGCCGGCAGGTTTGGCGATAGAGAGATATTTCATGACATCAGATATTTACCCGCCGGCACTGAGTGCTGCGCAGATCGAGCGATTCATCGAGGACGGTTTCGTCAGGATCGACGACGCTTTTCCCCCCGCATTGGCCGAGGAAGCCCGTGCCATCATGTGGCGTGACATTCCCTTCGCCGCGGATGATCCAAGGACGTGGGCGCAGCCCGTCGTGCGACTTGCCGGCTATGGCGGCGGACCTTTCGAGAAAGCCGTCAACACGCCGGTATTGCATTCGGCCTTCGACCAGCTCGTCGGCACCGGTCGCTGGGAGCCGCGCAATGGACTTGGCAGTTTTCCGGTGCGCTTCCCCCATCCCGATGATCCCGGTGATGCCGGCTGGCATGTCGACCTCAGCTTTCCCGGCGAGGGTTCCGATCCGAACGAGCAGCGGGATTTTTCTGCCTGGCGGGTGAACATCACCTCGCGCGGGCGGGCGTTGCTGATGCTTTTCCTGTTCTCGGATGTCGGAGAGGAGGACGCGCCGACCCGCATCCGCGTCGGTTCGCACAAGGATATCGCACGCCTCCTGGCACCAGCGGGCGAGGCGGGAATGGCGTACCTCTGGCTGGAGCATGTGGGGGAGGACCGGCCGCTGGCGTTAGCGACGGGCCCGGCTGGCACGGTCTATCTGTGCCATCCGTTCCTCATCCATGCAGCGCAGATGCATCGCGGCAGGCAGCCGCGCTTCATGGCGCAGCCCGGCCTTGCGCCTTCTGAACCTCTCCGGCTCGAACGGGAGGACGGCGCCTATTCGCCGATCGAGATCGCGATCCGCCGGGCGCTTCAGCAACAGTAGCGAGGACAGAAAGCACCCAGCCCGTCGCAGGCTGGGTGCTCACATCTGCAGTTCCTGCTGGGCGTTGCGGCGTATTGCCTGCGGCGGCTGGCCAAAGGCGCGCAGGAAAGCGCGGCGCATACGCTCACGGTCGGCAAAGCCGGTCTCGTCGGCGACGACGTCAATCGGATGGCGACTCTGCTCCATCATCAGCCGGGCGGCTTCGAGCCTGAGATTTTCCACGGCCTTGGCCGGTGACTGCCCGGTTTCGGCGCGGAAAGCTCGGCTGAATTGGCGGGGGCTGAGATGGGCGGCTTCCGCCAGTTCTTCGACCGAAAGCTGCGATTTCAGATTGCCGCGGGCAAAGTCGAGCGCCTTCTGGATGCGGTCTGATTTCGGTTCCAGCTCCAGCAGCGCGGAAAATTGCGACTGGCCGCCGGAACGGCGGTGATAGACGACAAGCATTCGGGCCACGGCGCGGGCGACTTCAATGCCGTGGTCTTTCTCGACCACGGCGAGTGCCAGATCGATCCCGGCCGTCATGCCAGCCGATGTCCAGACCGAACCGTCGATGATGAAGATGCGATCCTCTTCCACCTTGATCTTTGGGTAACGCGCCTTCATTTCGCGGGCGAGATACCAATGCGTCGTCGCGCGCCGGCCGTCGAGAATGCCTGCTTCGGCGAGGAAGAAGGTGCCGGTGCAAATCGAAGCGATGCGGCGAGAGGCGCCAAGAGCCGCGCGAATGAAGCCGCTTTCGCCGGGACTTGGCAACGCAATGCCGGGTGCGCCGGTGACAATCAGCGTATCGAATCCGGGATCGCCGAAGGGCTCGGTCTCGATCGTCATGCCGAGCGAGGTGCGCAGCGAACCCCCGGCTTCCGAGAGGTAGCGGATGTCGTAGACCTTCTCGCGGAAATGCAGATTGGTGAATTCGAAGGCCGACACGGCCGCCAGGCCCATGATCTGGAAGCCGGGATAGAGCAGGAAAGCGATGGTCTGCATGGCGAAGCTCCTATGTCCTAAAAGGTGGTGTATATGACATTCAGGACGCTGACAATCCGGAGTATGACTCTCCTCAGGCGCAGGGCAGACGCCGGCGCAATTGAAGGAGATGGATCATGACACAGGAATACAAGGGTACTGCGCTTGTAACCGGCGCATCCTCGGGCATCGGCGCAGTCTATGCGCACAGGCTGGCAAAGCAGGGTTACGACCTGATCATCGTTGCCCGTAACGGCGAGCGGCTGAAGGCCTTGGCAAGCGGGCTGACTGAGGAGACGGGCAGGACGGTCGAGACCGTTGTGGCTGACCTCGGCAACACGGCCGACCTCGCCCGTGTCGAGGGCGTGCTGAAGCAAGACCGGAGCATCACGCTTCTGGTCAACAATGCCGGCGTCGGCGGAACGGCGCCGCTGCTCGCCGCCGATGTCGACAAGATGCAGAAGATGATGGAACTCAACGTCACGGCGCTGATGCGGCTGACCTATGCCGCCGTTCCCGGTTTCGTTGCCCGCGGTGGTGGCACGATCATCAACATTGCTTCCATCGTCGCGATCGTGCCAGAGCGCCTGAACGGCGTCTATGGCGCCACGAAAGCCTTCGTGCTCGCCTTCAGCCAGTCGCTGAAGCATGAGCTGGCGGAGAGGAACATCCGTATACAGGCCGTGCTACCGGGTGCCACGGCGACGGAATTCTGGGGGATTGCCGGCACGCCGATAGAGCATCTGCCGAGCGAGATCGTAATGTCGGCCGAAGCCATGGTCGATGCATCGCTCGCCGGCCTTAAGCAGGGTGAGTTCGCAACGATTCCGGCGCTTGAGGATGCAGGCTTGCTTTCGGCCTACGAGCAGGCGCGCCAGGCATTGATGCCCAACCTGTCTCGCAGCATGCCGGCCAAGCGTTACAAGCTGGCATGATGGTTTGCTAACGAAAACCATCCGCGGCATATGCTGCGGATGGCCCAAGAGCGTTCACGGCATTTGCGGCCGATTGCAACCTTGCACCTGCACGCTCTAGCCGAACCGTTCGAGCGCCATGGCGAAGATATCGGCATCGACATTGCCACCCGAGGTGACGGCGACGATCGTGTCGCTTTCCAGCGCCTCGCCATGGAAAAGGGCGGCGGCGAGCGCCACGGCGCCGCCAGGCTCGACGACGATCTTCAACCGCGTGAAGGCGAGCGCCATGGCGCGCAGCGCCTCCTCGTCGGTGACAACGATGCCAGGGCCCGCGAGGCGCTTGAGGATCGGGAAGGTGATGTTGCCCGGCTGCGGCGTAACGATCGCATCGCAGATCGAGCCCGAAACCGTCGCGTTGCGTTCGATCTTGCCGGAGGCGAGCGAGCGGGTGGTGTCGTCGAAATCCTTGGGCTCGCAGGGGCGGACACGAAAGCCGGGGGAACTGGCTTCAAGGGCGAGCGCGATGCCGGAGGTCAATCCGCCGCCGCCGCAGGGAACGAGGACTTCGGCTGATGTCACCCCTTCCTCCCCAGCCTGCTCGGAAATTTCGAGGCCGGTCGTGCCCTGGCCGGCGATGACAAGCGGTTCGTCGAAGGGCTTGATCAGTGTCAGGCCGCGCTCGGCAGAAAGCCTCGCGCCGATCTCGTCGCGATCCTCGTTGACGCGGTCGTAGAGCACCACCTCAGCACCGAAGGCACGGGTGTTGGCGATCTTTAGCTTCGGCGCATCGCTCGGCATGATGATGACGGAGGGGATATTGTGCAGCTTGGCAGCAAGCGCAACTCCCTGGGCGTGGTTGCCGGAGGAGAAGGCGATGACGCCCTTCGAGCGTACCGCAGCATCAAGGCCGGAGACGGCCGACCAGCCGCCGCGAAACTTGAATGAGCCGGAATGCTGCAGACATTCCGCTTTCACGAACAGACGCCGGCCGGCGATCTCATCGAGGAAAGGGGAGGAGAGAAGCGGCGTGCGCCTTGCATGACCGCGCAGACGGGCGCGAGCTGCGACAATCATTTCAATGCTGGCCATTCGGGAATCTTTCTGCTTGCGGGTTCGCCCATGCATAGGGCGCGGCAAGCCAATTGTGAACGGCGACTTTGTCACGGTGACATGAATGGTGCCACCGCTGCTTTTCGAGCCGCGTTGCGCTTCCGCCGACTGTTCGATCAGGCGATCCCCGAAGCGTCAGTAACCGCTTGCCGACCCTTCCGCTGCGCGGCTATCCATGGCGCCGTTGTAGCGGGCGCCGCCGCCTTTTGCGATGGCGGCAAGGCTTTTGCCGCCGACGAGGATGCCGGCGGCCTGGCCCCATTGCGGCGCGTCATTGCCGCCATCGAAGCTGTAGCCCATGGCGGCGAGCGTCTTTTCGGTATCGGGCGAAAGCGCATAGGGTTCGAGAAAGACCTTGTCGGGCTGCCATTGGTGGTGGAGACGCGGGGCGTTGACCGCCTGGCTGATATCCATGCCGAAATCGACGACATTGAGGATCGCTTCCAACGTGATGGTGATGATGCGCGAGCCGCCGGGGCTGCCGATCACCATGAAGGGCTTGCCGTCCCGGGTGACGATGGTCGGGCTCATCGAGGAGAGCGGCGTCTTCTTCGGCGCGATGGCATTGGCTTCGCCCTGCACCAGTCCGTAGAGGTTTGGCACGCCGGGCTTGGAGGTGAAATCGTCCATCTCGTTGTTGAGCAGGACGCCGGTGCCGGGTGCCACGACGCCGGCGCCGAAGGAGCCGTTCAGCGTATAGGTGACGGCGACCGCATTGCCCTCGTCGTCGATGATCGAATAATGCGTCGTCTCGGTGCTTTCCTTGCCGCCGAGCGGTTTGAGGTTCGCCGAGGTGCCAGACCTGTAGGGGTCGATCTTGGCGGCAGTCTCCAAGGCATATTTCTTGTCGAGAAGCTTGGCGACCGGGTTCTCGACAAAATCGGGATCGCCGAGTGCTGCATTGCGGTCGACATAGGCATAGCGCATCGCCTCGACCATGAGGTGCACGGTTTCGGCCGAGTTATAGCCAAGATAGGAGAGCGGATAGCCTTCCAGAACGTTGAGGATCTCGCAGATGATGACGCCGCCGGAGGAAGGTGGCGGCGAGGAGATGATGTCGTAGCCGCGGTAATTGCACTCGATCGGCTTCAATTCGCGCACGGCATATTGCTCGAAATCCTCCTTGGCAAGGATGCCGCCTTTGGCCTGGCTCGCCTTGACGATCGCCTCAGCGGGCGCGGCCTTGTAGAAGGCGTCGGAGCCTTTTTCGGAGATGCCTGCCAGGACCGAAGCAAGGTCCGGCTGCTGGAGTTTTTCGCCGGATGCATAGGGTTTGCCGTCCGGTTTCAGAAATATCTTTGCCGCCGCCTCATCCTTGGCGAGGCGCTTGGCGTTGCCGGCGAAACTTGCGGCGTCGCCCTGTTCCAGGGTGAAACCCTCTTTGGCGAAGCGAAGTGCCGGCGCGATCAGATCCTGGCGCGATTTGGTGCCGTATTTCTCGCGCGCGGTCTCGAAGCCCATGACGGAGCCCGGCACGCCGACCGAGAGATAACCGTCGAGGCTGGCGCGTGGCACGATATCGCCCTTGGCATCGAGATACATGGTCTTCGTTGCGGCAAGCGGTGCGCGTTCGCGAAAATCGAGGAAAGTCTTCGTGCCGTCCTTCAGGCGGATGGTCATGAAGCCGCCGCCGCCGAGATTGCCGGCCGCGGGATAGACGACTGCCAATGCATAGCCGACGGCAACTGCCGCATCGACGGCATTGCCGCCGCTTTTCAGCACCTCGACACCGACATCGGTCGCCAGATGCTGAGCGGTGACGACCATGCCGTGCTCGGCTTCTACGGGCGCAGGCGAGGCGGCGAAAGCCGAGGTAAGGCTCAGCGACAATGCTGATATGACGGAGATCGTCCCGATATGCAGGCGGCCCATGATTTCCCCTCCTATGGACAATGATGAAAAAACATATGGGGCTGCGACAGCCTGAGGCAATGCAAGGGGTTGGCTTTAAAGCATGTCGCGCAAAAGTGTGCAGCGGCTTTGCGACGACGATATGCGAAAACAAAACTTAAAGCGTGAGGAGTTCGGCGAGTTTCCGGTTGGTGTCATCGTGATCGAGCGGCGTATAGACGATGAGCTTCATCTCCGGCCGGCTCGTCAGTGTCAGGCCGGTATGCTCGAAGGACATGCGGCCCTTGAGGGGATGGTTGATGCGCTTTATGCCGGACAGCGGATTGACGACCTCGTGGCGCTGCCACCAATCACGAAATTCAGCGCTTGCCTGTTTCAGCAGCGCGATCAGCCGTTCGAAATCCGGATCGCCGGCATAACGCGCGCAGTCGGCGCGAAACATCGCCAGCGAGACGCGGGCAACCGCCTCCCAGTCGACGAGCAGCTTGCGATGCGCGGGGTCGGCAAAGAGGCGATGCATGGTATTGCGCTCGTCGCGGTCGAGCGTGTCGTAACCGCCGAACAGCACCTCGGCGGCACGGTTCCACGCGAGCACGTCCCACCGGCGGCCAAGTACATAAGCCGGTTGGTGGGTCAGGTTAGCGAGCATGCGCTGCAGCGGCTCGTCGACGCATTCGAGTGCGGATGAGACTGCCTGCGGCGCTTGGCGATTGTTGAGGGTGAAGAGATGTCGGCGCTCGGCCTCGTCGAGGCGCAGCGCATCGGCAAGGGCGTTGAGCACCTGCATGGAGGGCCTGATTTCGCGGCCCTGTTCCAGCCAGGTGTACCAGGTGGTGCCGACGCCGGCGAGCATGGCGAGCTCCTCACGCCGGAGACCCGGCGTGCGCCGGCGAAACCCCTCCGGCAAACCGACCTCGGAGGGCGTCAGCCGTTCGCGACGGGAGCGCAGGAAGGCTGCGAATTCACGGCGGCGGGCTTCGAATGTGTCGGATCTCTGGTCCATGGCGGGAATCATATCAGTATTGATACCAGGATAAAACCGGAACTGGTTGCCGTTTCCGGGCCGCGCATGATGCCGGTGTCGCAGGTGGTTGAAGCGTCTGCGGCTCGATCAATTCAAGGAGCAGCGTCATGTCTTTGCAGCATGTGGTCGTCATCGGCGGTTCTTCCGGCATCGGCCTTGCCACGGCGAAATTACTTTTGAAACAGGGTTACACAGTCACCATTGCGGGCCGCGACGGCGAAAAGCTTGCCGCGGCGACGGCATCGCTCGAGGGCGAGCGGCGCAGCCTCGTGCTCGATGCGGCGGAGCTTTCCGGCCTTGGGGAGGCTTTTGCCGGGATCGGCGCATTCGGTCATCTCGTGCTGGCGATGGGCAGCGGTCACGGCGCCGGACCCTTCGCGACGCTCGCCATGGCGGATCTGCTTGCCGGGTTTCAGACCAAGCTCATTCCGCATGCCGCGACAGCCCAGGCAGCACTGCCTCTGCTGCAGCCGGGCGGCAGCATCACCTTCGTTTCGGCAGTCAGCGCGCAGGCAGCGATGCCTGGCACGGCTGGACTTGCGGCCGTCAATGCCGGCATCGAGGCGATGGTGCCGGTGCTTGCCGCCGAGTTGAAGCCGCTGCGTGTCAACGGCGTTTCACCTGGGGTCGTCGATACGCCGTGGTGGAGTTTCCTGCCGCCGGAGCAGCGCGGCAGCGTTTTTGCGGATTTCGCCGGCCGCACGCCGGTCGGTCGTGTCGGCAGGCCGGAGGATATTGCAGAGGCGATCGCCTTCCTGATCGGAAATGGCTTCATGAGCGGCCATGTCATCACCTGCGACGGCGGTGTGCGTCTCAGCGCTTGAAGCAGCATTCAGGCGGACCGCCGACGATCTCGCGGGCCGGAAATCCAAGCCGGAGAGGTCATGCGCCGTGCAGGGCGCCTGGCCCCAACGACGGCACGGTTACGACCGTCCGATTGCGTGATGCGGCGGCAAGTCTCTCCTCGGCCCTGCGGGCAACCGCCTGCAGGTCGAGCGGCTTTCCGGCGATTTTTTCCATGGCGGCGATGGCGACATCGGTCGCGAGATAATCCGGCTTGTGGCCGACGCCGCTGACGGTGATGAGTTCGGAGCCTGATATATCGCGGGCAAGGCCGCGCGAGTGCAAGTGTTCCCAGACGATCTCGTCGCTGTCGCCGGTTATGATGACGGTCGGCGCGGTGATCTGCGAATAGAGCAGCGACTGCTCCTTCACATAGGCGAGCAGCCTTTTGAAATCGGCGGCGTTGTTTTGGAAGGCGCCGGGGCGCAATACGAGCGACGGACCGGTTTTTTCGATGTAGTCGGCCGGGCGCGGATTAGGGCGGAAAACGTTCCGCGTGCCGCGCTCCAGCCGGCTCAGCCCGAGCGGCACGACGATCGCATGGTTGAAGAGCCAGCCGACGATCGGCACGGTCGCCACGTGACAGTACCAGTCGATGCCGCCCGGCCAGGGATGGGTGGCGGGCGCGAGGAAGAGCAGGCCTGATGTCTTGTCAGGATGGCGCAGGCCGAAGGCGGCGGTGATCGCGCCGCCGAAGGAATGGCCGACAATGATCGCCTTTTCGATGCCGCGCTTTTCCATCAGGCTGGCGATCGCATCGGCCTGGCCGGAGGGGACGGCATTCTCGGGGCCGCCGCGCTCGGAATAACCATGGCCGGGACGATCGACGAACAGCATTTCTGCCCGGCCTTCGAGTGCGGCGCGGAAGGCGACGACCTGATCGAGCAGATTGCCGCTGGCGCCGTGAATGAAGACCAGTGCCGGCAGATCCGCATTTTCGGGACGCTCGATGTGGACGGCATTCATGCGGTAGCCGCCGACATCCGTCAGTTCGCCGATATTCGGATAAGCCTGTTCGAATTGCCGCGCCTTATAAGTGGAGTAACCGATGGCGGCGGCGAGCGGGGCGAGAAGAGCGGAAACTTCTGCAAGCATGATCTCAACGAGCGATAATTGCGGGATGACCTGCATGCGGACAGACCGCTACATCGTTCCCTCTGGATTCTAAAGCGCGTCGCGCTCAGGTCTTTGTTTTACGCATGTCGCTATCGCAAACCGCTGCACACTTCTGCGCGACATGCTTTAAATTGCGCGGCACGATCCGACGTCAAGATATCAGCCCGGGAATCAGGTGCGATTGCCGGCGAGTTTTTCCGCCAGCGTGTTGACCTGTTCCTGCGCAGTGCGTTCGGCGGGATAGACATCGAGGAAACGCTCCCAAGCCTTCAAGGTCAGCTGGTCGTTGCCGGAATTGCTGAGGATCGCTGCCATGCCGGAGAGCGCGCCGAAATGGCGCGGTTCGAGATCGAGCACACGTTCGATGTCGGACATCGACTTGCGGTAATTGCCCATGACGAAATTCAGCGTGGCGCGGCGGTTCCAGCTTTCGGCATAATCGGGTTTCAGCGCGATCGCCTCATCGAGGAAATCGAGGGCAGCGGGATTGCGCTTTTCCTCGATCGCCTTGTCGGCCCACTGCATCAGCAGATTGACGGTGGCACTGCCGGAATCGTTCCATTCCATGCGGATTTCATTGGCGATGCCGCTGGCCTTGTCGGGGTCGCGTTCACGCTTCAACTGGCTGAAGAGCTGGTCGAGGTGCTGCTTGGGCGAACCGTTGACATCCGTCTGCTCGACGATGACATCCTTTTTCGTCGCGGCAGCCGACTGCTCCGCGGCGGCGGCCGGAAAGGGGGAGGTGAGCAGGATGAGGGCGAGCGGCAGTGCCGCTGACGTCAAAGCAAAAAAGCGCATGGCGGACATATTAGCCCGCCAACGCCGAAGATCAAACAAATTTGACGTGATCGCCGCAGCGACCCACCGGATATATCTGCCGGCGTAACCTGCGCGGCAAGGCGATCCGGACGCGCGAAATCAGCCCTGACGAGCCTTGAAGCGCGGGTTCAGCTTGTTGATGATGTAGATGCGGCCCTTGCGGCGAACCAGACGGTTGTCACGGTGACGAGCCTTGAGCGACTTGAGCGAATTCTTGATCTTCATTTTTCTGATCCGCGATCTCTATGGGGGAATTCACATTCGCCCGTATCTTTAACAATCAAAAGCGCGCCATCGGGCGCGCTGTTTAGGTGGGGGAGCAGATACCTCGTCACCTTTTCCGTGTCAACCACATGAAGGTGTTTTTCCCAAGGCACAAGGGTGTTTTCTCAGGCCAAAACCAGCGATTTCGGCGTCAAGGTGGTGACGTGACCCATCTTGCGGCCGGGGCGCCACTCGGTCTTGCCATAGAGATGAACCAGCGTGTCGGGGCGCCGCAACCAGTCGGGAACGGCAAGGATATCGTCGCCGATCAGGTTCTGCAGGATGCAGTCGGAATGCCGTTCGGCACTGCCGAGCGGCAGGCCGGCGACGGCCCGGATATGCTGCTCGAACTGGCTGACGACGCAGGCGGCTTCCGTCCAGTGACCGGAGTTGTGCACACGCGGCGCCATCTCGTTGGCGATCAGGCCGCCATCGGCCAGCACGAAGAATTCGATGCCGATGACGCCGACGTAGTTCAACGCGGCAAGGATCTTTTCGGCAGATTGGCGCGCCGAGTCCGCCGTCGCTGCAGAGATCGCGGCGGGAACCGTCGAGGTATGGAGGATGCCGTTGCGGTGCACGTTCTCGGCGGGATCGAAGCAGACGACCGTCCCGTCGGTGGCCCGCGCAGCGATGATCGAGACCTCGCGCTCGAAAGCGACGAAACTTTCGAGGATGAGCGGCACGCCGCCGAGTGCGGCATAGGCGCCATCCGGGTTGTCGGCGGCCGAGCGGAAAACCTTCTGGCCCTTGCCGTCATAACCGAGACGCCGGGTCTTCAGCACGCCCTGGCCGCCGAAATCCTTCAGTGCCGTCTCGAGATCGGCCTGGCTGTCGATCGCGTGGAAGCGGGCGGTTGATATGCCGCAGTCATTGAGAAAGCGCTTTTCGACGAGGCGGTCCTGGGCGGCTTCCAGCGCCTTCGGCGGCGGATAAACCGACACGGTCGCCGAGAGCCTTTCGGCGGCCGCGACGGGCACGTTTTCGAATTCGTAGGTGACGACATCGCAGATATCGGCGAGTTCGGCCAGCGCGGCGGGATCGTCGTAGGCGGCGGTAATCTGCCGGTTGGCGAGCTGGGCGGCCGGGCAGTCCGGCTGCGGCTCGAGGATGACCGTGCGAAAATTCAACCGGGCGGCGGCAATCACCAGCATGCGGCCGAGCTGGCCGCCGCCGATAATGCCGATCGTTCTTGCCGTCATAGGTCGTCCATCGGGTATTCGGCGACGGCAGCACTCTGGCGCTCGCGCCATTCGTCGAGCCGGTCGGCGATTTCTTCGTCGGAAAGGGCAAGCACGGCGGCGGCGAGAAGGGCGGCGTTGACCGCGCCGGCCTTGCCGATGGCAAGCGTGCCCACAGGAATACCTGCCGGCATCTGCACGATGGAAAGGAGGCTGTCCTGGCCGGACAGGGCTTTCGACTGGACCGGCACGCCGAAAACCGGCAGCGGTGTCATCGCGGCGGTCATGCCCGGCAGGTGGGCAGCGCCGCCGGCGCCGGCGATGATGACCTTGAAGCCCTCCGCACGTGCGCCCTTGGCGAAATTGACCAATCGGTCCACTGTGCGGTGCGCCGAAATGATGCGCGCATCATAAGGGATCTCAAGCGCCTCCAGCGTGTCGGCGGCGTTTTTCATGGTCTCCCAGTCGGACTGGCTGCCCATGATGATGGCGACGGGTGGTCTGTCTGTCATCGTTGCTGCTATTCCCTCTCAGGCGATGATGTCAGGGATGATCTGATCTTCCAGCTTGGAGAGCCTGTCCTTGATGACGAGCTTTTTCTTTTTCATACGCTGGATCCGCAGAGCATCGCATCCGGTCTGGATCATGGCGTTGATCGCGGCATCGAAATCCTCGTGCTCCTGACGCAGACGCGCCACCGTGAGCCTGATTTCCGCCTGTTCCTGATCGGCCATATGCATTCCCCGTTACCGTCCCTGGACCTTGTCCGATCTGCCGATGATTTCCGCAAGCTCCTATCACCAAATACAGGTAACGGCTAGTTAGTCTTGATCATGAAATTGCCATCCAGTCTCCATCTTTTGGCCTTCGACAAGCCTTCAAAAATATGTCACAGTCCGGCCGTTGACACCTTGATCCCCGACGATGATGGCCGGGGAGGGTAAAGAGGAAGGAAGGGTCATATGACTGTTCAAGCTCATCTTGAGTCACTCCAGAAAAAGCATGTTGCTCTCGAGGAGGAGTTGCACGCGCTCAGAACATCTCCCTCTATTTCCGATACGGAACTTGCCGAATGCAAGCGCCGCAAGCTGCGCATCAAGGACGAGATTCAGCGTCTTAAGTCATCCGTCCACTAATCTTCCCAAGGGTCGCCGGGCGATCATCTTGCGCAACAAGGTAAATCCATCCATTCCGCCAAAAATTAGCAAGAACCGGTGATTTGACACCAGATTTGCGCCAGTCCGATGCATCCGGCATCGTGGCTGGCGCTTTTGGGTCCGCCACGTCTCACATCGCGTTCTTATGATTCGCATCGTATCCCCAGATCTTATGGGGACCTGCCTCAGGCCCAAAACTGATCCAGCCACAAATTGAGCTTGTCGAAGCCGCGGTTGTTGACCGTATAGATACGTTTGGTGCCTTCCGAGGTCACGGAGACGAGATTGCTGTCGAGTAGCGCCTTCAGATGCTGCGAAACAGCAGGGCGGCTGATCGGCAGGCCCTCGGCGAGCTCATTGACCGTCCGTGGCGCGCGACGCAATTCCTCCAGCAGAAACCGCCGGTTCGGATCGGCAATCGCAGAGAAAGGGTCCGTGTTCGACATGGCAGGAACGCTACGTCAAACCGGCCGCGCCAGCAAGGAAATTGTGCATTGCAGCGTGCCGTGGTTTCCAAAGCGCGTCGCGATCTTTCAGAGTCGCGCCTTGCGCTTTCGGTCTTTGTTTTTACGCCAGTCGTTATCGCAAAACCGCTGCACAGTTTTGCGCGACATGCTTTAGTTGTTTCTACCAGCCAAGGCCCTCGCGCACGATCAGGAAGGCGGCGATCAGCGCCATTGCATACATGAAGGGATAGAAGATCTGTGGCCTCATGCGGCGCACGCACCACGCGCCGGCAATGGTGGCGAGCGGGGCAAAGGGCAGAAGCGTCGCGGAGGTCGCAAGGTTCTGGGTATCGAGCTGGCCGAGTGCAAAATAGGGGATCAGCTTGATGGCGTTGAGGATCGCGAAGAAGCGCACGCTGGTGCCGGTATATTCGCGCGGCTGCAATTTGAGCGGCAGGGCATAGATTTGGAAGGGCGCACCGCCGGCATGGGCGACGAAGCTGCCGTAACCGGAAAATGTCCCCCAGAGGCTGGCAGCCACCGGCCGCTGGCCGCGCGGCGGGATCACCTTGCCGGCGCCGGGGCCGAAATTGTTCCAGAAATAGCGCAGGCAGAAGAGGATGGTCACCGCGCCGATGACGATGCGCAGCATGTTGCCCGGAACCAGGGCCGAGGTCGCCCAGCCCAGCGCGATACCGAAGACGGCGCCCGGCAGCATGATCTTCAGCGTCGCCCAGTCGCCATGTTTGCGCCAGATGACGAGCGAGATCATGTCCATGAAGACCAGGATCGGCAGCAGGATGGCCGCCGCCTCGACCGGTGAGACGACGAGGGCGAGGAAGGGCAAGCCGATCAGCGACAAAGCGTCGCCCATGCCGCCCTTTGCGAGCCCCACCAGCAGAACGGCGGGCACGGCGGCGTAATAGAATGACAAATCCTGCGGCATGCTTTCGACGTCCTCCTCTTGCAAGCCTCGTCTAACGGAACTACTCACACAAAACGAGTGCGGATCCCTCATTTCGAAGGGGAATTCGCCGGAAACGGAAAGACCTCATGACCGAACCGGAAAATCGCTGCCGCCTTGTGCTCATCGTGCCTGATATCGCCGATGCCGATGAACAGGCAAAGATCGTCGCCGATGCGCTGAAGGGCGGCGATGTCGCCTCGGTGATCGTGCCGCAATACGGGCTCGACGACGGCACCTTCCAGAAACATGCCGAAAAGCTGGTGCCATTGATCCAGAATGCTGGAGCAGCCGCGCTGATTGCAGGTGACAGCCGTGTCGCAGGCCGGGCAAAGGCCGATGGCCTGCACCTTTCCAGCAATGCCGAGGCGCTTTCGGAAGCGATCGACAAACATGCGCCGAAGCTGATCGTCGGCGGTGGCAACGCGGCCGACCGGCACCATGCGCTGGAGATCGGCGAAGTCAGGCCGGACTATATCTTCTTCGGCAAGCTCGATGGCGACATCAAGCCGGAGGCGCATCCGAAGAACCTTGCGCTCGGCGAATGGTGGGCCTCGATGATCGAGATTCCCTGCATCGTCATGGGCGGCACTGATCCGGCCTCGGCGCTCGCCGTCGCCGAGACTGGTGCGGAGTTCGTGGCGCTGCGGCTGGCGGTCTTTGGTGAGCCCGGCCGGGCGCCGTCGGTCGTTGCCGAAATCAACGCGTTGCTTGACGAAAAAGCGCCACGGTTTGAGGATTGAAATCGCGCTCATGCCGATCCTGCCCGCCCGCCCTTTGAAATATATCCTTGCCAGCGTGACCGCCCTCGTTGCGGCCGGGCCGAATGTCGCCCTGGCGCAGGCGCCGGACAGCGTCATCAGCCAGCCGGGTACAGCGCCGGCTTCGACCTTCCGCACGGACCGGCCCTCCGCCTCGGACGTCGGGCCCTCCGATGGCGTCGGCGTGTTCGACCGCATGGGTGCGAAGTTGCCGGATCTGCCGCCGGAGAAGGATTACAAGGGGCCGATCGATGAAGCTTACGGCGCCTTCCAACGCGGTTATTACCTGACGGCAATGGACAAGGCGCTGCCGCGCGCCCAGCTGGGCGATCCGGCGGCGCAGACGCTGATCGGCGAAATCCTCTCGCAGGGTCTCGGCGTCAAGAAGGACGTGAAGAATGCTGCCTTCTGGTACGGCAAGGCGGCCGAAGGCGGCGATGCGGCGGCCATGTTCAAATATGCGCTGATCCTGATGGAAGGCGAGGGCGTGCCGCGTGACAAGGTCAAGGCCGACGAGTACATGCACAAGGCGGCCGAGGGCGGCAATCCTTCGGCGGAATTCAACTGGGCGCAGCTTCTCGTCGCCGACAATCCCGGCGAGAAGGGACTGAAGCTCGCCCTGCCGTTCTACGAGAAATCAGCCGAGCAGGGCATTGCCGATTCGCAATATGCCGTAGCGCAGATCTATGCGACGCTGAAGGACCTGCCGGAGGAAAAGAAAAAGCTTGCCCGCGAGTGGATGGCACGTGCAGCGCGCGCCGGTTTCGACACGGCCCAGCTCGATCTCGGCATCTGGCTGGTCAACGGCGTCGGTGGGCCGAAGGATTACGTCAAGGGTTTCGAATGGCTGAAACTTGCCGCCAATGGCGGCAACGTCGTCGCGCAGAACAAGCTCGCCCATCTCTATATCAATGCGATCGGCACGCCGCCCAATCCGGTCGAGGCGGCGAAGTGGTACGTGCTGTCGCGCCGGGCCGGGCTTGCCGATCCGTCGCTCGAGGATTTCTATCTCGGCATTGAGGACGATCAGCAGAAGGCGGCGATCGAGGCCGCCAACAAGTTCCGGCGGCGATAGCGACCGTATCCCAACTTAGAAAAGCGCATCGGCGAAGAGGTCTTCATCGTTTTCGGCTTTGGCGGTCTCGGCCGGGGCGGGGGTGGTGTCCTCGCTTGCCGGGATGATGTCGCGATGAATGTTGCGCTCCTGGACCATCGTGTAGTGCTTGAAGATCTTGCGGTCGAGCGGCGCGATCGTTTCTGCGAGATCGGAGATATCGGCGACCTCAGTGCCGGCGACGCCTTCGAGCAGATCGGCGCAGCCGGCAAGGACTTCACCGAGATCATGCTGGAAATCGAGTTTGCCGATCAGCAGGCTGATCTTGGTGGCGACCTCGCGACCGTTCTCGGCGAGCACCTTCAATTCGTTTTCCATCACGTTGGCTGCAGAGCGGATGTTGCCGACGGCCGACGTCAGGCTTTCTCCCAGGCTGCCGGCTCCGGCATCCGTGGCGGGGGCGACGCGCCCGGCTGCGGCTTCGAGCGCCGGCAGGCCGTTGACGATGGCGTCGGCGGAATCATCGAGCTTGCCGGCGAAGATGCGCAGTTCGGCGGTGACGACGTTGATCGACTTGCCTTCCTCGCCGAGGCGGCTGCAGCGCAGGTTGGTATTCAAAGCCATATAGTGAATGTCGGTCTTGACGGCGCGGATGTTGCCGATCGCTTCGGAGAGCTTGGCGGCCGTGCCGATCGTCGACTGGCTCACCTGATCGGCCTGGCGGCTTGCCGTGTCGACCTGCTTGACGATTTCGTGGGCGGCCGAAACGCTGGATTCCAGCGCGCGCATGAAGTTGCCGCCGGCCTCGCCGCTCTGACCGCTCATCTGATCGCGCAGCTTGAGGATCTCTCGCATGTCGTGGTCGAAACTCGCGATCGTCTTGACGACGTTCTCAGAATCCCGCTGGAAATTTGCGCACATGTCGCTCATCTGCGCTGCGGTCAGGTGGTGAATGACGTTCTGGAGGCGCTGGCGCGCGCCGGCGTCGAGGCTGGCGCCATCCTCGCCGGCAAAGAAATCCTCAAGCAGCGAAAAGGTGGCCTGCACATGCTCGATACGCTGGCGGGTGATATCGCCGATCTGCAGGGCAGACAGCGTCGAGGCGACCTTGCTCTGGACGGCGCGCGCAATCGCGCCGACCTCGCGGGCGATGACGCCGAGATCCTTGCGATGTTCGGCGATCTTGGCGGCATCATCGCGCAGGGCTCCGGCGACGGCCGGAACGGTATCGGCATAACCCTTGGAAACGCTGGCGCCAAAGGAGGTGGCGAGCTTGACCTCCTTATCGAGACTGTCGAGATGCGTGGCGAAACGGTTGACCTCATCGGTGCCGGAATAGATGCGCTCCAGGATCTCCTGGGCGAAGCCGGCGAATTCGGCAAGGCCGGCACCGGTGATCTTCACAGTCACGGCGAAGGTTCTGAGATAACGCATCGTCTCCTGCATGTCGGAGACGTGCTTGCGCAGCTCCCTGCCGGTATGCGCCAGCGAGACGAGCGCCTGCTGGCGGTTTTCCTCGGTGACCGGCAGCGCCGTCAAGCTCTCGACCGTGGCGCGAAGATCGGCGCTGGTGTCGCTCGCATCCTTGTTGTCGAGCGTCGTGGTGACACTCTCGAGCGAGTTCAACAGACGGTTGAGGACATCCATCACCGACAACAGCACGGTGCCGCCTTCGAGGAACCGTTCCTCGACTTGGCCGCGGGCGGATTCCAGGGTCTGGCTGATGTCCCGTCCTGATGTGGAGGCTGCAGCGTTCGGTGATACCAGAGCGTGTGCCACTTTTATACCTTTTCTTAAAATCCAGGCAATTCAACTCTATTTTTACGGGCAGGATGGAAACGTCCGGTAAACGCGCCGGACTCGCCAGCGTTGTGATTAACGAAAGATGTCGATGGCGTGTCGCTGAAAGCCTAACGCTCGACTTGATGATTCAACATATTGTTTTTATTTTATTTATTTCTAAATTTTGAGAAAAAAATACAACTTATCCCGGATGAGAATTGGGAGTCGCGGAACGCGCTAGACGGCAGTTTCCTACAACCGCTGTTTACCCTGCATTAACGCTGCCGTGAGAGTCCTTTTAGGGTCGTCAAGTATTTTCTGGCCCAGGAGGCTGCATTGGATACTCAGAAACAATATTACGAATCTATAAATTTGCCGGACGTGCTCAGCATTCGTAACGTGAGCGAACTATATTCCAAGTTTAATGATGCATTTCATAGTCGCGATACAATCATCGTCAGCATTCCAGAAGGTGCGGAAGCGGATCTGAGTTTCGTTCAACTTATCGAATCCTCGCGCCACCAAGCAAAATCCAAGGGAAAGACGTTCAAGCTTTCTTCGCCGGCCAATGGATCGGTCTTGAAGGTACTTGAGCGCGCAGGTTTCATCGAATCCTTCGATCAAGAAGACGCAAATTTCTGGTTGCATAAAGAGGTGACGTTATGAGTGCAAATATCCTGACCGTCGACGATTCCGCCAGCATTCGTTTGACCACCAAGGTCACGCTGACCAATGCCGGCTATAGCGTCACCGAGGCGGTCAATGGGGCAGAGGGCCTCGCGACCGCCAAGGGCAGCAGCTTCGATCTGATCGTGACCGATCTCAACATGCCTGTCATGGACGGGCTGACGATGATCGAGGAACTGCGCAAGCTGCCGGCGCAGGCCGGCGTTCCGATCATCTTCCTGACGACGGAATCGGACGCCGATCTCAAGGCGCGCGCCAAGGCCGCCGGCGCGACGGGCTGGCTGACCAAGCCGTTCGACCCGGAAAGTCTGGTGAAGATCGTGAAGAAGGTTCTCGGACGATGAGTACACTCGATCCGGTCGCCGTATTCCGCACGGAAGCTGCCGAATGCCTCGAAGCGATCGAGGCCGGTCTTCTCGACCTGACCCACCAGCTCGACAACAAGGATCTGGTCGACGCCGTGTTCCGCGGGCTCCACACGCTCAAGGGCTCCGGCGCGATGTTCGGTTTCGAGGCGCTCGCCGCCTTCACCCATCATTGCGAAACAGCCTTCGACCGCGTCCGCAAGGGCGAGGTCGCGGCGACCAGTGAACTCGTCGCCGCCGTTCTCGCCGCCCAGGACCATATGCGTGCCCTCGTCGACCAGCCGGATGCCGATCACGGCGATACCGGGAATAAGCTTCTGGCGCAGCTGCAGGCTGCCGTCGGTGGCAAGCAAGCGGCGGCTGCAGCAGCGCCCGCCGCTGTTCCCCCGCCCGCGGCCGTGCTCGACGCACCGGCGAAGATGAAGAACAGCTGGCGCATCCGCTTCAGCCTGCCCGCCAATTCGATGGCCAACGGCACCAACCCGCTCGGCCTGCTGGACGAGCTGCGCGATCTCGGCGAATGCAGCGTGCGCGCCAACACCTCGGCCATTCCGGCCCTCGACGATCTGGTTCCGACGGAGCTCCATATTTCCTGGGACGTGACGCTGACCAGCGAGCAGGATCGTTCAGCGATCGACGACGTTTTCATCTTTGTGCTCGATGACATGGAACTCAGCGTCGAGGAGATCAGTGATACGGCAGCGGCAACCGCCGCTCCGGTCGAGGAAAGGGCTGCCCCTGTCCCCGTCGCCGCAACATCGACCGCCGTCCCGGAATTCCGTCCAGTCGAGGCGGTTCCCGCCAAGCGCGAGGCGCCCGCCGTCGTCAGCCAGGCAAAGGCGGCCGAGAATGTCCGCGTTCCGGCCGAACGTCTCGATGAGCTGATGGACCGCGTCGGCGAGCTCGTCATCGCGCAGTCGCGCCTCAGCCAGCTCGCCAGCGCCAGCACCGATATCGCGCTGCGTTCCGTTTCGGAAGAAATCGAACGCCTGTCCGGCGAATTGCGCGACACGATGATGGTGCTGCGCATGGTGCCGGTCGCCACCCTCTTCTCCCGCTTCCGCCGCCTCGTCCACGATCTCGCCCGCGAGACCGGCAAGGTGATCGAGCTGGTGACGGAGGGCGAGAGCACCGAAGTCGACAAGACGGTCATCGAGCGTCTGGCCGATCCGCTGGTGCATCTGGTGCGCAACTCGATTGATCATGGCCTCGAAACGCCCGCCGAACGGCTTGCCTCCGGCAAGACCGAAGCCGGGACGGTGACGCTTTCGGCCCGCCAGGCCGGCGGCGAGGTGATCATCTCGATCAAGGACGACGGCCGCGGCATCAATCGTGAACGGGTTCGCGCCAAGGCCGAATCCTCCGGCCTTATCCAGCCCGGCCAGCCGCTTTCCGACTCAGAGCTGCTGCAGCTGATCTTCGCCCCCGGCTTCTCGACGGCAGCAGCTATCACCAATCTGTCCGGCCGCGGCGTCGGCATGGACGTGGTCAAGAAGACGGTCGAAGCCCTCCGCGGCGCAATCGACATCGTCAGCATGCCGGGACAGGGTTCGGAAGTGTCGCTGCGCATCCCGCTGACGCTCGCCATCATCGACGGCCTGCTGGTGCGCGTCGGTTCCGGCCGCTACGTCATCCCACTTTCGGCGGTCGAGGAATGCCTCGAACTGTCGCTCGAGGAAGATCTCCGCTCGCGCGGCCGCAGCTTCATCTCGCTGCGCGACAGCCTGGTGCCGTTCCTGCGCCTGCGCGACCTCTTCCGCACCGGCACCAAGCCCGATGTGCATCAGAAGGTCGTCGTCATCTCGACCGGCACGGAGCGCGTCGGCCTCGTCGTTGACCAGATCATCGGCGACCACCAGACGGTCATCAAGTCGATGTCGAAGCTGCACAATAACGTCGCGACCTTCTCGGGCGCCACCATTCTCGGCGACGGCAGCGTCGCTCTCATTCTCGACGTCGGGCACCTGGTTGCCGCGGGTCAACAACAGGAGGCGCAATTGCGTGTAGCAGGATGAGCGCAACAGCAGCAACGGCCGAACGATTCGACAATCACTGGAGCTATGCCGAGGAAGTCGAGGTCCTGACCTTTGATCTCAATGGCGAAACCTTCGCACTTGAAGCGGTCATCGTCCAGGAGATCCTGGACCTGCTTCCTGAGACCGCGGTGCCGGGCAGCCAGCCCTTCGTCGCCAGCGTCATCAACTTTCGCGGCAAGGTCATTCCGCTCGCCGATCTGCGTCTCGCCTTCGGGATGGAAGCAGCAGAGGCGACGATCGACAGCCGCATCATCGTCATCGAGATCGATCTGCAGGGCGAGCAGACGCTCGTCGGCCTCAGAACCGACAAGGTGAACGAGGTGACGACGCTTGCAAAGTCCGCGAGCGAGGCACCGCCGAGCATCGGCATGCGCTGGCGCGCCGACTACATCAACTGCCTGGTGAAGAGGGGCGGAGAATTCATCATTCTCCCTAATCTGCAGGCGATTTTTTCATCGAGGCACGACGCGGCGGGAGCCGCTAATTGACGCTGGATGAATTCAACGAGGGGTTTGGGGACCATGCGACTGACAATCAAGACGAAACTGGTGACCGCGTTCACCTTCATCATTGTAATGCTCGTGGGCACTGCCGCCTACGGTGTCTTCAGCCTTGGATCGCTGAACGACACGATCGATAAGCTTCTCGCCGGCCCGGCAGCCCGCCTGGATTTCGCGCAGCAGATCAACATCGCTCAGCTCGAGGCGATCCGCCAGCAGAAGAACCTGCTCACCGCCCGCAGCGCAGACGAGACGGCCGGGGCAATCGCCAAGGGCAATCAGGCTCGCAAGGAATTCGCCGACGCCTTCAGCCAGGTGTTGGCGCTGGCAACGGAAGAAGGCAAGGCGCGTTGGGCCCGCATCGCCGAACTTTCCAAGACCTTCAATGGAGCCGACGATCAGATCCGCGAATATGTGAAGGCCGGCAATGCCGAAGGCGCAAATGCCATCTCCGTCACGACGGCGCGCGCCGCTGCCAACGACATCGACTCGACGCTCAGCGAGATCCTGGCACTTGAAAAGCAGCGCATGAAGGCTGCTGACGACGGCGCCGAAGCGCAATACACGACGACGCGCACAATGATGGTTGCGGTCGCCGCGGTCGCCCTGCTGATTGCTGCCTTTACCGCCTTCTGGATCGCCAGCACGATCAGCAAGGGCCTCAGCCGTGCCAACACCGTGGTTCGCGAAGTGTCGGAAGGCGATCTGACAAAGATGGCCGATATCACCAGCCATGACGAAATCGGCGAACTTCTAGGCAACGTCAACACGATGATCGAACGCCTGCGCGGCGTCGTCGCCGACGCACTGTCGGCCGCCGAAAACGTCTCTTCCGGCAGCCAGCAGCTTTCGGCAAGCTCGGAACAGGTCTCGCAGGGTGCTACCGAACAGGCGGCGTCGGCCGAAGAGGCTTCCGCCTCGATGGAAGAGATGGCCGCCAACATCAAGCAGAACGCCGACAATGCGGCGCAGACCGAAAAAATCGCCCGCCAGTCGGCCAAGGATGCGGAAGCCAGCGGTGAAGCGGTGACGCGCGCCGTCGACGCTATGCGCACGATCGCCCAGAAGATCGGCATCGTCCAGGAAATCGCCCGCCAGACCGATCTACTCGCCCTCAACGCCGCCGTCGAAGCGGCACGCGCCGGCGAGCACGGCAAGGGTTTTGCGGTCGTCGCTTCGGAGGTGCGCAAACTTGCCGAACGCAGCCAATCGGCTGCTGCCGAAATCAGCTCGATGTCGAGCGACACGGTCAAGGCTGCCGCCGATGCCGGCGACATGCTCGGCCGGCTGGTGCCCGACATCCGCAAGACTGCCGAACTGGTCTCCGAGATCAGCGCCGCCTGCCGCGAACAGGATATCGGCGCCTCGCAGATCAATGAAGCGATCCAGCAGCTCGACAAGGTGACGCAGCAGAACGCCGGCGCCTCCGAGCAGATGTCGGCGACCTCCGAGGAACTCGCCTCCCAGGCCGAAGAGCTGCAGACGTCGATCGCCTTCTTCAAGGTCGATACGGCAGGCAGCGCGCGGTCCGGCGCCAACAAAGCGCAGCCAAAAGCTTCCGCCAAGGTGAAGGCCCCGGCCGCTGTCCGCAAGGCTGCCCCGCAGGCCCATAGCCAAGGCCGCGCCCAGACGATTTCGGCTCAGCAGCAGCGTCTCAAAGGCTTTGCTCTCGATATGTCGATGGGTGGTCCGGATGCCAGCGATGACGATTTCAGGGAGAGCGCATAAGCGCTCCCCGGGGGAAGCGCTTATGCGCCTTCGCCTCAAACTGATCCCTCGGGCTGCTCCGGCGGCCCGAGACGGGAATGTCCCCCAACGCATGTAGGCGTTGGCGCTGCGATCGATAGATGTCCGGCTGCCGGGAAGTGAATGTAGTCGCTTTCCCCCTTTTCAGACACATCACTTTCAAGTTCGACGTCCCGCCGATGGGACGCGTTTCTATCCATTCGTTTTGACCGCATAGAGGGGGTACCACATGCGTTTCACCATCAAGCTCAAGCTGGGGCTTGCCTTCGGCATCATGACATTGCTGTTGATTGGCATCGCCATCTACGGAAGCATGAGCCTCGGCACCTTGAATGACGCCAGCGGCAAGATGATCGACGGGCCGATGCGCCGCCTGGAACTGGCACTGACCGCCAATGTCGCCGAAGTCAACGCCATACGCGCTCAGAAGAACGCACTGCTTTCCACGGATCCCGACAGCGCTGCCGGTTTCTACAAGGAGGCCGACCAGAACTTGCAGGCCATGTTTGAGGCCGTCGATGCCGGCCACGCCATCGCTTCGCCGGAAGGAAAACCCTATTGGGAAAAGCTGCAGACGATCGGCGCGAAATTCCGCGACAGATCCGCCGAGCTGCAGCAGCTTGACGCCAGGGGCGATCAAGCCGGCGCGCTGGCGCTGTCGCTCGGCGACCTGCGCACGATGACCAACGACATGGGTGACGCGATTGCCGCACTCATCGAGATCCAGCGCAAGGGCATGAAGACGACCGATCAGGCGAACACCGATCTTTATAACTCGACCAAGCTGATCCTCAGCACTGCTTCCGGCATCGCCGTGCTTGTGGCGCTCGGTGCAGCATTGTGGATCATGCTCGGAATCAACAACGGCCTGAGGAAAATCACGACCGTCGCAAATGCCGTCGCAATCGGTGACCTTAACCAGACGGTCGATGTCAAGACCAATGACGAGATCAAGGACCTCATCAACACGGTCAACAGCATGACTGCCAATCTGCGCACCACGGCAGCTCTTGCCGATCAGATTGCCATGGGCGACCTCAGCACAGATGCCAAGCCGCTCTCGGATAAGGATACGCTCGGCATCGCGATGCAGAGCATGATCTCCAACCTGCGGACCACCGCCGGCATCGCCGATCAGATCGCAAACGGCGACCTGACGGTGTCTCCAAAGCCGCTCTCCGACAAGGATGCGCTGGGCCTCGCGCTCGAACAGATGGTCGAGCGCCTGCGCGGCGTCGTGGCCGATGCGATCTCTGCCGCCGAGAACGTCTCCTCCGGCAGCCAGGAACTTTCGGCAAGCTCGGAGCAGGTGTCGCAGGGCGCCACCGAACAGGCGGCTTCGGCCGAAGAGGCTTCCGCCTCGATGGAAGAGATGGCCGCCAACATCAAGCAGAACGCCGACAACGCTGCCCAGACCGAAAAGATCGCCCGCCAGTCGGCCAAGGATGCGGAAGCCAGCGGCGAGGCGGTTTCCCGCGCTGTCGACGCCATGCGCACGATCGCCCAGAAGATCGGCATCGTCCAGGAAATCGCCCGCCAGACCGATCTGTTGGCGCTCAACGCCGCCGTCGAAGCTGCTCGTGCGGGTGAACACGGCAAGGGGTTTGCGGTCGTCGCATCTGAAGTGCGCAAACTTGCCGAACGCAGCCAGTCGGCTGCTGCCGAAATCAGCTCTATGTCGGGCGATACGGTCAAGGCCGCCCAGGATGCAGGCGACATGCTCGGCCGGCTGGTGCCCGACATTCGCAAAACGGCGGAACTGGTCTCCGAGATCAGTGCCGCCTGCCGCGAACAGGATATCGGTGCTGCCCAGATCAACGAGGCGATCCAGCAGCTCGACAAGGTGACGCAGCAGAATGCCGGCGCCTCCGAGCAGATGTCGGCGACCTCCGAGGAACTCGCCTCCCAGGCCGAAGAGCTGCAGACGTCGATCGCCTTCTTCAAGGTCGATATGGCGGGTGGGCGCCGCGAGCGCGCGCCGGCTGTAAAACTCACCGCCCGCAGCCGGGCCTCGGCCGCACCGCGCAAACCGGTCAGTAAGGCGCCGGCCAATACGATCGCTGGTCAGCAGGCCCGCGTGAAGGGGTTTGCCCTCGACATGTCGATGGGCGGTCCCGATACGGCCGATGACGAGTTTAGGGAGAGCGCATAGCGCTCCCCTGGGGAAAGCGCATGACCGCTCCCCGTTCGCAATTGTCGTGGGCCAATCAGGATGGCCCGCGACGCACGCTTCGCCTACCGGAATGTCTTTGCTGCATGATGCCGCGCCCCCTGGTCCACATTTATTGCTTCGCTCTCGGAGAGGTATATTGAGATGCGTATTACGATTAAACTTAAGCTCGCAGCCGCATTTGGCTTTGTCATATTGTTGCTGGTGGGCAGCGCGGTCTATGGAATCATCAGCCTCAGTTCCCTGAACGATGCTGTCGGCAACCTTATTTCGGGTCCGGCAAAGAGGCTGGAACTGGCTCTAGAGGCAAAGACTGCGGAGCTTAATGCTGTTCGCTGGCAGAAGAATGCCCTTCTGGAAATGGATCCGGAAGTAGCCAGGAAGGACTACCAGAATTCGGCGAAGAGCCTGGATGAAATGGTAGTTTTCGCCACGGGCGGCCAACAGCTCGCAACTGCCGAGGGCAAGCCCACCTGGGACAGGCTGGTCGAGTTGGCCAAACGCTTCAGTGAGGGCTCCAACAAAGTCGCCTCTATCCAGGAAAGTGGCGACAGGGCAGCGGCAGCGGCGCTTTCGTCCGGAGAGGTTCGCGCTCTCGTCATGGAACTCGAAGATGTTTTCGAGACGCTCGTCACGCTTCAGCAGAAGTCGATGACGCAAGCCGATAACGATACAGACATTCTTTATAGTTCGACGAAAAACATGCTGATCAGCATCGCTATCGGGGCTTCCGTCATCGCGTTCGCTGCTGCGCTGTGGATCGCGCTCGGTGTCAACAGCGGCCTGCGCAAGATCATGAACGTTGCCAGCGCCGTCGCCATCGGTGACCTGAACCAGAAGATCGAGATCAAGAGCAACGACGAGATCAAGGATCTGGTCAACACGATCAACGTCATGACGGACAATCTTCGCAGCACTGCTGAGATCGCCAACCAGATCGCGAACGGCGACCTGACGGTGTCTCCGAAGCCGCTTTCGGAGAAGGACACGCTCGGCATTGCCCTCGAACAGATGGTTGAGCGCCTGCGTGGCGTCGTCTCCGATGCGGCTGCTGCCGCAGAAAATGTCTCGGCGGGCAGCCAGGAACTGTCCTCGAGCTCCGAGCAGGTGTCGCAGGGCGCCACAGAACAGGCGGCTTCGGCCGAAGAGGCTTCCGCCTCGATGGAAGAGATGGCCGCCAACATCAAGCAGAATGCCGATAACGCCGCCCAGACCGAGAAGATTGCCCGTCAGTCGGCCAAGGACGCGGAAGCCAGTGGTGACGCGGTGACGCGCGCCGTACAGGCGATGCGGACCATTGCCGAGAAGATCGGCATCGTCCAGGAAATCGCCCGCCAGACCGATCTGTTGGCGCTCAATGCTGCCGTCGAAGCGGCGCGCGCCGGAGAGCACGGCAAGGGGTTTGCGGTCGTCGCCTCGGAAGTGCGCAAGCTTGCCGAACGCAGCCAGTCGGCTGCTGCCGAAATCAGCTCTATGTCGGGCGATACGGTGAAGGCCGCTCAGGAAGCCGGCGACATGCTCGGCCGGCTGGTGCCCGACATCCGCAAGACGGCGGAACTGGTCTCCGAGATCAGCGCCGCATGCCGCGAACAGGATGTCGGCGCCTCGCAGATCAACGAGGCGATCCAGCAGCTCGACAAGGTGACGCAGCAGAATGCCGGTGCTTCCGAGCAGATGTCGGCGACCTCGGAAGAGCTCGCGACCCAAGCGGAAGAGCTGCAGGCTTCGATTGCCTTCTTCAAGGTCGATACAGCAAGCAATCGCCAGTCCCGCACGCCGGCCGCCAAGGTCACGGTCCGCAGTCCGGCACAGGCCGCCGGTCGCAAGCCCAGCACCAGGAAGCCGGCTGCCAACAGCGTTGCCGGCCAGCAGGCGCGGGTAAAAGGCTTCGCTCTCGATCTCTCCATGGGCGGTCCCGACGATGGGGACGCCGAATTCAAGGAAAGCGCATGATCATGGCCACGACATCCCTGGAAGCGCAATTCGTGACCTTCAGCCTCGGCGAGGAGATTTTCGCCGTGCCGGTTGAGGTCGTACGGGAAATCCTTGACTATGCGGAAGCTTTCAAGATTCCGAATGGTCCAGACTATCTGCTCGGCCTGCGCGACGTGCGCGGGCAGGGCGTGCCGACGATCGATCTTCGATTGAAGCTCGGCATGACGAAGACCGTGCCGACGCCGCATACGCGCGTGCTCGTCCTCGACGTGCCGATGGAAAGCCGGCTCCTGACCCTCGGCCTCGTCGCCGACCGCGTCTTCGAGGTCACGCCGTTCCGGCGCGAGCAGATCGAGGCGGCGCCTGACATCGGCGTGCGCTGGCGCTCGGACTATATCGCCGGCGTCGTTCGCCGTGAAAACGGCTTCGTCGTCATCATCGATCTTGCACGGTTGCTGTCGCGCGAGGACGCCTCGGCACTGCAATCGGCGGCCTGACCCGCGCATCAACTCGGAGTACTGCGTTCTATGAGTATGGCAGCAGCGGTGGAAACCCAATTGCCGGGCGACCGGATCAGCAAGCGCAATTTCGACAAGCTTGCCCGGTTCATCTACGATTACAGCGGCATCAAGATGCCGCCGACCAAGCTGACGATGCTCGAAGGGCGGCTGAGGCGCCGCCTTCGCGCAACCAACCATGCCACCTTCGACGATTATTGCGACTTCCTGTTCAATCACGACGGGCTCGACCAGGAAACCGTCTACCTGATCGACGTGGTGACGACGAATAAGACCGACTTCTTCCGCGAAGCCAAGCATTTCGACTATCTGCAGACGGTAGCGCTGCCAACGATCGCCAATAGCGGCGTTCGGACCATCCGCACCTGGAGCTCTGCCTGCTCGACGGGAGCCGAGCCCTACACGATGGCGATGGTGCTGGCGGAATTCACCGAAGGCCGCAACGACGTCTCCTACAGCGTTCTGGCCACCGACCTTTCCACCGACGTGCTGCAGACGGCGCGCCGCGGCATCTACCCGGAAGACCTCGTCGCGCCCGTGCCGCGCGATCTACAGCGCAAATACGTGCTGACGGCCAAGCAATCGGATCGGCGGGAGGTGCGCATCACGCCGAAACTGCGCAGCAAGATTGGTTTTGCCCGCATGAACCTGATGGACGAGAAATACCAGATCGGCGAGGCGATGAACGTCATCTTCTGCCGCAACGTGCTAATCTACTTCGACAAGCAGACTCAGGCCGGCGTGCTCAACCGCCTCTGTGATTGCCTGGCGAAGGGCGGCTACATGTTCATCGGCCATTCTGAATCGATCACCGGCTTCGATCTGCCGTTGAAGCAGGTCTCGAATACGGTATTTCAGCGTATCTAAGCGCATGGCGTCATCCCAAAACCGCTGCGCACTTCTGGACGGCATGCATTAGGGGCATTCATGGCTAAGAAAATCCGCGTTCTCATCATCGACGATTCCGCCAGCGTCCGCCAGACGCTGACCCACGTGCTGGAGCAGGATCCCGATATCGAGATCATGGCGGTCGCATCCGACCCCTTCATGGCGGCGCGGAAGCTGCAGGAGGAGATCCCCGATGTCATCACGCTCGATGTGGAGATGCCGCGCATGGATGGCATTACCTTCCTGCGCAAGCTGATGGCGCAGCGGCCGATCCCTGTCGTGATGTGTTCGTCGCTGACGGAGGCGGGTTCGGAGACGCTGATCCAGGCGCTGGAGGCCGGTGCGGTCGACGTCATTCTGAAATCGAAGATCGGGGCCGCCGACAGCCTTGCCGATGATGCGATGCGTATTCGCGAAGTCGTCAAGAGCGCCTCGCATGCACGACTTTCCAATGTCCGCCGCGCCGCCGGAACCATCCGTTCCGCTTCAGCGGAGGGGCCGGCCAAGAAACTGACGGCGGATGTGATGCTGCCGCCACCGACGGGGCGGGCCATGGCGAAGACGACGGAGATGGTCGTCTGCGTCGGAGCTTCCACCGGCGGCACCGAAGCACTGCGCGAGTTCCTGGAAGAACTGCCGGCCAATGCGCCTGGTACGGTGATCGTCCAGCACATGCCGGAGAAATTCACCGCCGCCTTCGCCAAGCGGCTGAACGGGCTCTGCGAGGTCGAGGTCAAGGAAGCCGTCGATGGCGATCCGGTGCTGCGCGGCCATGTGCTGATCGCGCCTGGTGACAAGCACATGCTGCTCGAGCGCCAGGGTGCGCGCTATTATGTGAGCGTGAAGACCGGGCCGCTGGTGTCGCGACACCGGCCTTCCGTCGACGTGCTCTTCCGCTCGGCGGCGCGCTCGGCCGGCTCCAACGCCATGGGCATCATCATGACCGGCATGGGCGACGACGGTGCGCGCGGCATGCTGGAAATGCACCAGGCCGGCGCCTACACGGTGGCGCAAGACGAGGCGAGTTCCGTCGTTTTCGGCATGCCGAAGGAGGCGATCGCCAAAGGCGGCGTCGACCGGGTCCTGCCGCTCGATCAGATCGCTCGCGAAGTGCTGATGACACAACAGAAGTTTTAGGACCTGTTTGAACTGGACGGGATCGAAGCCGGCGGTGTCGCAGGATGCCGCCGACTTTTATTGTAGCCCTCTAGGTTCTGCATTCAGGCGAGATAACCGCCGTCGATCGTCAGGCTGGCGCCGGTGACGAACGCGGCCTCGGCACTGGCGAGATAGGCGGCGAGGCCGGCGATCTCGCGGTCCTCACCCAGGCGGCCAAGCGCCATCAGCGGCTTGAGGCGCTCATGATCGTCCTCATTGGGGTTCATGTCGGTCGCCGTCGGGCCGGGCTGGATGTTGTTGACGGTGATGCCGCGTGGGCCGAGATCGCGGGCGAGGCCGCTGGTCATCGAGGCGATCGCGCCTTTCGTCATGCTATAGACCGAGGAGGTCGGAAAGCCGCTGCGATCGGCGGTGACGCTGCCGATGGTGATGACGCGGCCGCCTTCCTTCATGTGTCTTGCCGCTGCCTGGATGCCGACGAAGGCAGCGCGGACGTTTACGGCGAACATCCGGTCGAAATCTTCGAGCGAATAGTCGTCGAGCGGGTTGAGGATGAGAATGCCGGCATTGCTGACGAGAATGTCGAGACCGCCAAAATGCCCGGCTGTCAGCGCGACGGCATCCTGTACGGCTTTCGCATCGGCACTGTCGGCCCGGATCGCCAGCGCCCTGCCGCCAGCAGCCTCCAGCTCGGCAACGATTGCCTTCGCTTTGTGCTCGGAGTTGGAATAAGTGAAGGCGACGGCGGCGCCGTCAGCGGCGAGCCTTCGGACGATGGCGGCACCGATGCCGCGCGAGCCGCCGGTGACGAGAGCGATCTTGGTGGAAAGGGGTTGAGACATGCAGGTTTCCTTTGTTTTTGGATTGATCAGTCTATAATTGGTCATGGAAAGGCCGGTTCGGAGGTGCCCCGTCGTCAGCGGAGGCTTCTGATTGCCATGTGTGCGATACCGCGGAGCGTCTCGGGTGGGACGCCGTTTCGGGCGCTGACTTTCATGCCCGACAGGGCAGCGCCGAGAAACGGAATGGCGTCGGCGATATCGATATCTGTTGCGAGATCTCCGGTCCTGCGAGCCTCAGCGAGAAGGCTTTCGATCGCCGCGTGAAGCGCGTGGCCGGCGCTGTCGGTAAGAGCTGCGATCTCGGCATCGGTACGGCCGAATTCACAGATGGCGCTGACACCGAGGCAGCCGCGCCGCGCCTCGGCAGCGGGACGCGAGGCGAAGGCGACGAGAGCGCCTTCCAGAGCCTCGATCGGCCGGTTTTCGCGGCGAAGATCGGCGATGATCTTGTCGATGCTCTCCACATTGTAACGCTTTAGCGCTTCCAGATAGAGACCGCGCTTGTCGCCGAAGGTGTCGTACATGCTTTGCCGGCTGATCTTCATCGCCGTCAGCAATTGCTCGGTCGAGGTGCCTTCATAGCCATGCTCGGAAAATACGCCGATGGCGGCATGAAGGGCGGTGTCGCGATCGAATTCCTTGTGTCGTGCCATGAACAGGCTTCTACTCTTATTGGACTGATCTGTCCAGAATAAAATGAATGGTTTCCGCCGCCGCAGGGCAGCCATGCGTGCCTCCCCTTGAAATTTCCCTGATTTTGTGGTCTTGAGGCCGCCAATCTTCGCAGCGCTGCCTGTCATGCATGTTCAGGGACACTTCCCGCCCCTGGCAGCGCGCGCGCCCCGTATCAGTCCCAAGGAAAAATGCGCCGATGGCCCGTTCAGCTCTTCTCAATGTCATGGTTCAGGCTGCCCTCAAGGCAGGAAAGTCGCTGGGACGTGATTTCGGCGAAGTGCAGAACCTGCAGGTGTCCGTGAAAGGACCGGGTGACTTCGTTTCCACCGCCGACCGCAAGGCCGAAAAGATCGTCAGGGAAGAGCTGCTCAAGGCGCGTCCGACCTATGGCTTCCTCGGCGAGGAAAGCGAGGAAATCAAGGGCACCGACGGCGCGCATCGCTGGATCGTCGACCCGCTCGACGGCACGACGAACTTCTTGCACGGCATCCCGGCCTTTGCTGTCTCGATCGCGCTCGAACGCAACGGCGAGATCGTTGCCGCCGTCGTTTTCAATCCGGCAACCGACGAGCTTTATACCGCCGAACGCGGGGGCGGCGCCTTCCTCAACGACCGACGCCTGCGCGTCGCCGCGCGTCGCGCGCTGTCGGATTGCGTCATCGGCTGCGGTGTGCCGGCGCTCGGCAAGCGCAATCACGGCAAGTTCCTGGTCGAACTTCGCCACGTGATGGGCGAAGTGGCGGGCATCCGCCGTCTGGGTTCGCCGACGCTCGATCTTGCCTATGTCGCTGCCGGGCGGTTCGACGGTTTCTGGGAAGCGGAGCTTGCGCCGTGGGACATGGCTGCCGGCATTCTGCTCATCCGCGAAGCCGGCGGTTTCGCCACCGACTGGGACGGTGGCGCGACGATGCTGGAGAGCGGCGCGATCGTCGCCGGCAACGAGATCATCCACAAGGCGCTGATCGAAGTCGTCAAGCGGCCGGTTCCGGCCAAGTGACCGAACGAAAATCTGGCTGTTGTAAAGTCACGGTTTTCGCCCCGGCATACTTCAATTCGGCACAATGTTGCTCTAGTCTCCGCCAGCAATGACTCCGGAGGCAGCGACCCTATGGAAAATGTGAATGTGGCGGAGATCGGCTCCACCGAAAAGACGGCTGGCACTTATGCCAACAGGCTTTCGAGTCCCATGCCCTTCCTCTGGACGATGCTGCTTTTCCTCGTCATCGTCGGCTTTATCGCCGCCATCCTCTTCCGGCAGACGCAGACCGCCTTCATGCACAATCCGGGCCTCAACGGCCTGATCGTCGGCGTTCTCGCGGTCGGAATCATCCTTGTTTTCAACCATGTACTGGCGCTTCGCCCTGAGGTGCGCTGGTTTAATTCGTTCCGCGCCGCCGGCAGCGCCGACAAGGTGAACCGCAATCCGCGGCTGCTTGCGCCAATGCGGGCGCTGCTCGGCAGCCGCAAGTCCTCAGTGGCGCTGTCGACGACGGCGCTGCGCTCGATCCTCGATTCGATCGCTACCCGCCTCGACGAATCGCGCGATGTTTCACGCTACCTGATCGGCCTCTTGGTCTTCCTCGGCCTGCTCGGCACCTTCTGGGGCCTCATCGGCACGATCAGTTCGATCAGCATTGTCATTCAGTCCCTCGATGCCGGCTCGAACGGCACCGGAGACGTGCTCTCGGCGCTGAAGGAAGGGCTTTCCACGCCGCTTTCCGGCATGGGCCAGGCCTTCTCCTCCTCGCTGCTCGGCCTTTCCGGTTCGCTCATTCTTGGCTTCCTCGACCTGCAGGCCGGCCGCGCGCAAAACCGCTTCTACATGGAGCTGGAAAACTGGCTTTCCTCGGTCACGGATGTCGGCTCCGATCTTGCCCCGGCTCTCGAGGCCGTATCCGGCGGCTCCTCGGACGACATGCGCGCGCTCTCCGATTATCTGCGCAAGGTCTCCGAAGAGGGCGGCGCCGGCAGCCAGCGCTCCGTCGCCGCCATGGCGAGCCTTGCCGAAGGTATTCAGGGCCTCGTCAAGAACATGCGCAACGAGCAGCAGATGCTGCGCGACTGGATCGAGGCACAGCAGGACGAGGCGAAGGCCATGCGCCGCACGCTCGACCGGCTTGCCGAGCGCATCGGCGTGCAGGAGCGCGCAGGCGAGAGGGGCGAGCGCATGCGCGACCGCGCCAGCCAGACAGAAAAGAGCGAGGGCAAGTAAGCTATGGCTCTTGCCCGCAACCGGCGCCGCGAACGCGCGGTGGATTATTGGCCGGGCTTCGTCGATGCGCTGTCGACGCTGCTCATCTCAATCATGTTCCTGCTGACGGTCTTCGTCGTCGGGCAGTTCATCCTCAGCCGCGAGATCACCGGACGCGATGAGGTGCTTAATCGCCTGAACAGCCAGATCAACGAGCTGACGCAGCTTCTCGCGCTCGAAAAGGGTAGCAACCAGGATCTCCAGGATTCTGTCGCCAACCTGCAGGCCTCGCTTGCCAGCGCCGAAGGCGACCGTTCGCGGCTGCAGGCGCTGCTGAATGCCGGTTCGGGCGGTCAGGATGCGGCGCAGAAGCGGATCGGCTCGATGACGCAGGAGCTTGACGAGCAGAAGCAGGTGAGCGAACGGGCGCTCAGCCAGGTCGAACTGCTGAACCAGCAGATATCAGCGCTTCGCAGCCAGATCGCCGCCGTCGAAGCTGCTCTTCAGGCGTCGGAGGAGAAAGACCGGGTCTCGCAGACCAAGATCGCCGACCTCGGCAGTCGCCTCAACGTGGCGCTCGCCGCGCGCGTGCAGGAGCTGAACCGCTACCGTTCCGACTTCTTCGGCCGTCTGCGCGAGATCCTCTCGGACCGCGAGAATATCCGCATCGTCGGCGACCGGTTCGTCTTCCAGTCGGAAGTGCTGTTTCCATCGGGCGGCGCCGATCTCAACCCGGAGGGGCAGACCGAAATGGCGAAGCTTGCCGCGGCCCTCCTCGATCTCGCCAAGGAAATTCCGCCGGAGATCAATTGGGTGCTGCGCGTCGATGGCCATACCGACAATGTGCCGCTTGCCGGAACGGGTCGCTATCGCGACAATTGGGAGCTCTCCTCGGCGCGCGCGATTTCGGTCGTCAAGTTTCTGATCGCACAGGGTGTACCAGCCGATCGGCTGGTCGCCGCCGGCTTCGGCGAGTTCCAGCCGATCGCGCCAGGCGATACGCCGGATGCGCACTCTACCAATCGCCGCATCGAGCTGAAGCTGACCGAGAAATGATTACAGCGCCGCGCGTCTTTTCAGACGCGCAAAGGACGCTGTAACACTTTGAATTGCTGCATAATTCCCTAAATCGATTCCGATTTAGGGAATTATGCAGTGGCCCGACATTCCCTGCTGCGCGCCCTTCAGGCGGCCGGCGAGGAAATCGCGCACGGCGGGGCTGTCGCTGAGGCCGATCGCTGTCATATAGGCATCGGCTGCCGCGGTATCATCGCCGGCCTGGGTCAGGAGAAAGGCACGCACGGCCCAGTAGGGCTGGTAGCTTGCGACGTCGCGCGGATCGAGCCGGTCGAGCACTTCCAGGCCGGCAGCGGCGCTCAAGGCCCTGCCGATCACCGCAGCTTGGCTGACACGTGCACCCAGCGTCGGCTTCATCATCACCAGCGCCGCGTAGAGTGTCGTCAGCGCCTGCCAGTCGGTCGTACCTGACAGCCGGCGCGCCGCATGCACGGACTGGATCGCCGCCTGACACTGGAAGGGGCCGAAATGGTCGAAGCCGCCGGCCTTGCGCAACAGTGCATCCGCCTCGGCAATCATGATCGCGTTCCACGCGGCCATATCCTGCTCGTCCAGCGGCACATATCGGCCGCTACCGTCGCGCCGGGCGCTGCGGCGAGCTTCGCAATGAAGCATCAAGGAGAGCAGCCCGACCGCTTCCGGTTCGTCCGGCAGCACCGCCAGAAGCGCGCGGCCGAGCCAGATCGCCTCGCCGGCAAGTGAAGGGTGTTCGTCCTCTCCGTCGAGACCGTCCCAGCCGAGACCGTAAGCCGCGTAGATCGCCGAGAGCACCGCCGCAAGCCGCTCCGGCAAGGTGGGGCGAGGCGGGACGGCGAAGGGAATGCCGGCATCGCGGATCTTTACCTTGGCCCGCACCAGCCGCTGGCTCATCGCCTCAGGTGAGACGACGAAGGTCCGCGCGATAGTCTTTGCCTCGATGCCGAGAACGGTCTGCAGCATCAGCGCCGTATGCACGGAGCGGTCGATGGCGGGATGGGTGCAGGCGAAGAGCAGCTTCAGCCGCTCATCGGGAAAGATGGCGTTGCCGGCCCCGTTCATACGTTCCTCCGCCTCCTCAAAGGCGATCGATATCGTCGTTTGCGCATTGGCCTCGACAGTGCGATGGCGGGCCGCCTGCATGAGATTGCGGCGGGCGGCAACCAGCAGCCAGGCTTCCGGATTGCCGGGAATGCCGCGCTCCGGCCAGACGCGAAGCGCCGAAGCCAGCGCTTCCGACAATGCGTCCTCTGCTGCCGCCACGTCGCGCGAGCGGGCGGTGAGGAAGGCGATCAGCTTGCCGTAGGACTGACGCGCCACCTTTTCGGCAGCGCGTCCGGCATCGGGCGGCATTACCGCCTCACATCTGCAAGCGCGGACGCACCTCGACCGAACCCTTGTCGGAGATCGGGACGCGGGTCGCCCATTCGAGTGCTGTATCGATGTCGGGGACGTCGATCAGATAGAAGCCGCCGAGCTGTTCCTTGCCTTCCGGATAAGGCCCGTCCTGAACATCGTGTTCCTCGCCTTTGCGGCGCACGATCGTGCCGGTTTCCGGGCCTGTCAGCCCGGCGCCGCCGGTCATGATCCCTGCCTGAGCGAGCGCCTTGCTGTAGGCGACCCAGCCGTCGCGATAAGCGGGATCGCCGCGGCGGGCGAAATCCTCGGCGGCCTCGCGAATGATGAGAGCATATTGCATGGAAAACTCCTGATCTCGTTGTTGCGTTGATCCGGGCATGCCGATAGCGGGGATCGAGATCCCGAAAATCGTAAAGCCCGGCGGAGCGGCGCGGCCGTTCCGAAACAATGAGGCGCGACCACCGGTCGTTTCGACATGGCTTTCAAAAAAATATGCGAAAAAGAAAAAGGGCACCGAAAATCGCAAGCGGGCCGGGCTCAAGGGCGCCGGCGCTGCTCAAGGGTGCGAAAGGGCAGGGCGGCAATCACGCCGCCGCTGCCGGTCTGCTCAAGACTCGGCCTTCGTCTGGTCGACGACCTCGGCGCTTGGCGTGTTCTTCTTGATGGATTCGATGGCACTCATGGCGGACGCCTTCGCCTTGTAGCCCTCAGACGAGAACATAGCTTCCCCGTTCGATGCCTTGAAGCGGAAGCGGAACTCGCCGGCCTTATCCTTATAGACTTCGAATTTATACATAGATGTCTCCCGAAATCCCAAAACGCTGAATTGCAACCATCAGCTTAGCGGAGGCTAGATCAAAATGGCGAGCTTTTCCACTGCCTTAATCAGGATTGGGTTGCTTAGCGTCCAATTGTCACCGTTTCCATTGGACGCAAGCGAATGAGGGCGCCAGCGGCTATGCCCCGAGAACAGGATGATTTTAGGCCGGGTCGGCCTAAAATCTGAATCCTGTTCTAAGTTAAATAGTGAGAGCATGATGTCGTCCGAAAACCGCTCGCACTTTTCGGCATCGTGCTCCGGCATCACTCCATCTGGATGTTGGCGCCCTTGACGACCGGTCCCCATTTGGCGAGTTCGGCCTTCACATGGGTGGCGAGTTCCTCCGGCGTCGAGCCGACGATGGTGGCGCTGAATTCCTTCATGCGTTCAGCGACGGCAGGGTCGGCAAGCGCCTTTTTAGCCGAGGCGTTGAGGCGCATCACCGCTTCGTTCGGCGTCTTGGCAGGGGCGAAAAGCGCGTTCCAGGTATAGGTCTCGTAACCTGGAATGCCTGACTCGGCGATCGTGGGCACATCGGGGAAGGAGGGCGCGCGCTCGGCCGTGGTCACCGCCAGCGCCCGCAGGGTGCCAGCCTTGATGTGGCTCGACGACGAGGGCAGATTGTCGAACATGATTGGCACCTGGTTACCGATGACGTCGTTCAATGCCGGGCCGGCGCCCTTATAGGGAATGTGCTGCATGCTGACGCCGGCCATGGACTTGAAGAGCTCTCCGGAAAGATGCAGCGGCGTGCCGTTGCCCGATGAGGCGTAGCTGTATTTGTCGGGCTCGGCTTTCAGCAGGGCGATCAGCTCCTGCACGGTCTTCGCCGGCAATTCCGGATTGACGACCAGCACATTCGGCACGACGACGAGCAGCGAGATCGGCGCGAAATCCTTCTCGGGATCGTAGGGGGTCGATTTGAGGATCAGCGGATTGAGGGCGTGGGTCGCCACGGTGCCCATCAGGATGGTGTAACCGTCCGGTTCGGCGCGGGCGACGTTACCGGCGCCGAGATTGCCGCCGGCGCCGGCGACGTTCTGGACGATCACCTGCTGGCCGAGATCCTCTGACATCTTCTGCGCGACGATGCGGGCGACGACATCGGTCGAGCCGCCGGCCGCGAAGGGCACGACCATGGTGATCGCGCGATCGGGAAAATCCGCAGCAGTGGCAGACGCACCGACGGCAAGGGCCGCAAGCACACCGAAACCGAGCGCAAGGCCCGTACGTCGCGTCATATCGGAAAGTGCCATTCCTATCTCCTCCCAAGGATTTCAGCAGCCATATCCCCACCCGGGGGAATGAAGAGGTTAGGGCAGAACGCGCGAAAGACAACTGCGGGGAGGCGCAGCGGGTTCAGACTTTAGTCGTTGTTGGCGGGAGAAGTGCGCGCCGGCTATTTCGCCGCAGCGAGCACATCCTCGTTGGCGGCGTCGAATTGCAGTCGCGCCAGCCGGGCATAGATGCCGCCATGGCGGATCAGGCTCTGATGCGTGCCCTCCTCGACGACGCGGCCCTGATCCATGACGAGAATGCGGTCGGCCTTCAGCACGGTTGCCAGGCGATGGGCGATAACGAGCGTCGTGCGGCCGTCCACCAGGCCGTCGAGCGCCTTCTGCACCAGCGTCTCGCTTTCGGCGTCAAGCGCTGAGGTCGCCTCGTCGAGCAGCAGCACGGAGGCGTTCTTCAGGATGGCGCGGGCAATGGCGATGCGCTGGCGCTGGCCGCCGGAGAGCATGATGCCGCGTTCGCCGACCTCGGTCTCGTAACCCTGGTCCAGCCGGGCGATGAATTCGTCGGCCTGCGCGGCAAGGGCTGCGGCGCGGACCTCGTCACGCGAGGCGCCGGGGCGGCCGAAGGCGATGTTGTCATGGATCGAGGCGGCAAAGATGGTGACATCCTGCGGCACGATGGCGATGCGCTGGCGCAGCTCGTCGGGCGTCGTCAGCTGCGCGTCGACGCCATCGATCGTCACGCTGCCCTGCTGCGGATCGTAGAAGCGCAGCAATAGCGAAAAGACGGTGCTCTTGCCGGCACCGGACGGGCCGACGATGGCGACCGTCTCGCCTGGCGTGATGGCGAAGCTTAAGCCATGCAGTGCCGATTTTCCGGGGCGCGAGGGATAGGCGAAATGCACACCGGAAAATTCGACGCGACCACGGCTAGGCGAAGGAAGAGCCTGCGGGCTGGCGGGGGCTGTGATCGGCGAGACTTCGTCGAGAAGTTCGGTCAGCCGGTCGGCAGCACCGGCTGCCTGCGAAAGTTCGCCCCAGACCTCCGACAGCGCGCCTAGCGACCCGGCGGAGATGACGGCATAGAGCAGGAACTGGCCGAGCGTGCCGGCCGAGAGCGTGCCAGCAAGCACGCTATGGGCGCCGACCCAGAGCACGGCGACGACGCTGCCGAAAATCAGCGTGATGGCGATCCCCGTCAGCAGCGCGCGCGAGCGGATCGCGGCGCGGGCAGCCTCGTAGGCGGATTCGACGGCAGTGCCGTAACGCGTCACTGCGGCATCCTCGCCGTTGAAGGCCTGAACGGTGCGGGTCGCGGCGATCGTCTCGTTGGCGAAGGCGGAGGCATCGGCGAGCGTATCCTGGGCGGCGCGCGAACGTTTGCGCACCGAGCGGCCGAAGGCGACGAGCGGGAAGACAATCAGCGGGATCGCTCCGATGACGAGGCTCGAAAGCTTCGGCGAGGTGACGATCATCATGCCCATGGCGCCAATACAGAGAATGAGGTTCCTGAGCGCCACCGAGGCGGTGGCGCCGACGGCCGACTTGATCTGTGTCGTATCGGCGGTCAGGCGCGAGACGATCTCGCCGGACTGGTTGACGTCGAAGAAGGAGGGCGACAGCCTCGTCACATGGGAAAAGACATCGCGGCGAAGATCGGCGACGATGCGCTCGCCGATGGTGATGACGAAATAATAACGCAGCGCGCTTGCGACCGCGAGCACGACGGCCATGACCATCAGCATGGCGAAGTAGCTGTTGATGAAGCGGCCGTCCGACTGGGTGAAGCCGTGATCGATCATGCGACGCACGGCGAGCGGCAGCGCCAGCGAAGTGATGGCGGCAAGCGCCAGCGACATCAGCGCACCGGCCACCATGCCGCGATAACGCATGACGTAGGGCGTCAGCCTGCCGAGCGGCTGTAGCGACCGCCTTTTGTTTTCCTCAGCCCGTGCCTGCTCTGCCAAATCGTCTCCGATCGCCCGCAGGACCCGCGCAATGCGGCCTGTAGGCTCTTGTTATCTAGGCGTCCTTCATGTATAGGCACCGCATCCTAATGGGAAGCCGTAGCCATCACGACTGCGGCTTCATTTATTCAATCGGTTCGTTGGCCGCAACTGCATGCGGCAAATTGAACTCCGGTATCGCAGGAAGATTGTTATGAAGGCAGGCATCCATCCCGAATATCACATGATCAAGGTAGTCATGACCGATGGCACCGAATACGAAACCCGCTCGACCTGGGGTTCGGAGGGCGCTGTCATGAACCTCGAGATCGATTCCAAGTCGCATCCGGCCTGGACCGGCGGCAACCAGCAGCTCATGGACCGCGGTGGCCGCGTCTCCAAGTTCAACAAGCGTTTCGGCGGCCTCGGCCTCTAATCGCTTTTGCTCGATGGAATTCGAAGAGAGCCCGGTTTCGCCGGGCTTTTTTGCGTTTGCAATGGCTTACAGCGTGTCGCGTCTTTTCAGACGTGCCAAGGACGCTGTCGGAATGGTGGTGTTCAGCGGCAAACAAAAAACCGGCCACGTAAGACGCAGCCGGTTTGTATCGAGTTCTTGCGGATCGGTCAGTTGTTGCCGAAGGCGGTCTGCAGCAGGGAAAGCTGGGCCTGGACGCTGTTCTGATTATCATGAATGATCACCGCTTCGGACGGGCGGTAGATCTCGCGGTCGAGCAGGGCGATACGGTTCTGCAGACGCAGCGAGCGTTCGACGAGGTCGCGGAAGGATTCTGGCAGGTCACCCCAGCCGGGTGCGGCGCGGTCGACGTTGAAGCCGTCGAGGCGAACCTTGTTCTTCTCAGCGAGCACCTGGTCACGGGACATTTCGCCATTGTTGACGGCGCGCTGCAACAGCAGCCAGGAGGCCATCTGCATGAGGCGGGTGGTCAGGCGCATCGATTCCGCGGCGTAGAGAACCGAGGCCATCCGCGGCAGAACCTTGGAGGCGGCGCGGCCCTGGCCGTCGAGGTAGGCGGCAGTCTCTTCGACCAGCGACATGCCTTCCGCGTAAAGTGCCTTGAACTGCGAGGATGCAGCGGCGCGGCCTGCAAAACTGATCGTGTTCAACCCAACTTCCGACATCGCAATAGTCCCTGTTTGCACGCAGCTACATATATTCAGGTAACGCCGGCACCGACGGAAAAGTTTCCAGGCCGGGTCTTTATGACTTTAAGATGGTATCATTAGCCCAAATGCGCAAGCCGTTTCTTAAGAAAGGGTTAATCTCCACAGTTTCGTGGAAGTGCGCCGGCCATAGGAAAAAGAAGAGCCGCAAACGCGGCTCTCAAGGTAAAACAGGGAGAAAAATCAGACCAATTCACCGCTTGGAAAACTGTCTGAGATCCAGAGAAAATCCGGATGAATATAGTAATATCTTATAAAGCTTAATATTTTATTAACATTGTGCCGAATTAAGACTTGAGGCGGGTAATTTTATCCGCCTATAGCCTTGTTTTTTGGGGTTTTTAGCGGATTACGAGCGGAAGAAGCTTTCCGCCGCCTGCCGCCCGGAGGCCTTGCGACCGGCCTCGGCCTCGAGACGGGCGATCTCCGTCTTCAGCAATTCCACCCGCGCCTTCAACTCGTCGACCGAAAGCATGGAGAGATCGGCGCCGATCTCGTGGGCGACTTTCTTCTGCGGCCGGTCATCATCGATGAAGCTCATGGTTCGTCCTCCGTTTGCCAATGCTCTATAGTTTTTCCACGCAATTCCGGACGCAAAACCGCCGCGCACTTTTTGCTGGAATGGCTCTAGCCGAACTTTACCGCAGGATCGCCGCTTTCGGGAGACTTTCCGGTTTCAGGAGATTTGCCGGTGCCGCGATCGGCAAGCGACATGCTTTGCGGTGTCAGCATCGGCGAGGTGCCGGTCGGGATCGTCGTGTAGGCGTCGCGGTCGCTGGCCGGGACGGCGGCGCGGATCCGGCTTCTGATGATGGCGTAGACGGTGATCAGCACATGGGCGATGGCGGTGACGAGGAAAAGCGCATGTGGGGTGATCGCCGACATGACCGGGCCGCCGATCGTCGGGCCGATCACCGTGCCGATGCCGTAGAGCAGTAGCAGGCCACCGGAGACCTTGACGAAATCCTCCGACGCCGCGAAGTCGTTGGCGTGGGCAACGGCGATCGGATAGAGCGTATTTGCCACCGCGCCGTAAAGGACAACGAGCCCGATCAGCAAGCCGGCGGACGTCGGGTGGAGCAGAAAGATCAGCAGGCCCGCAACGGCGGCGATGCCGGACATGGCGGCGAGCACATAGCGCCGGTCAATGCGATCGGAAAGCCGGCCGGCCGGCAGTTGCATCACGGCGCCGGCGAAGATGGTGGCGCTCATCATGATGGCGATGCTGGTGTCGGAGAGGCCGGCGCCGGCGCCGAAGACGGCGCCGAGCGTGCCGTAGGCACCATTGGCGATGCCGACGAGCAGGATGCCGAGGCAGGAGACCGGCGAGTTGCGATAGAGCGCAGGCAGGTCGAGGCGCACCGCCTTCAGCGGCTGCGGCGAAGCGGCGGTCGAAAGCGTCGTCGGCAGCATGGCGATGCAATAGAAGATGCCGCAGATCATGAACAGCACCGGCGTGCGCACATCCTCGAGCGGGATCATCATCTGGCCGCCGACAACGCCGAGCAGTGTGATGCCGATATAGAGGGAGAAGATCGCGCCGCGGCTCTCGTTGCTGGCGCGCTCGTTCAGCCAGCTTTCGATGATCATCGACGTGCCGGCGGTGGAGAAGCCTGTGACGGCCCGCAGAACCACCCACCAGACCGGATGGATGATGATGCCGCTGACCAGCGCGATGATGGCGATGATCGAGATGAAGCCGGAGAAGGCGCGCACATGGCCGACACGGCGCACCAATTTCGGTGCCACCAGGCAGCCGATGACAAAGCCTCCAGCCCATGACGTGCCGAGCAGGCCGAGCGTCGTCGTGGCGTAGCCTTCGAGATTGCCGCGCACAGGAAGCAGGATGCCCTGCAGGCCATTGCCCATGAAAAGGAAGAGCGTACCAAAGAGCAGCGCGGCGACGGACAGCAGATTTCTCTTCATTTCCCCAGACTCGGTCTTAGCGATTTGCAATGGACATAAGGCAGGACCTGCGTCAGCCCAGCCTCAAGATGATTGATTGTGCCCCGGAATGTCTTTACGGCGTGTCGAGATCCTCTTGTTCGCGCGGAAAAATGTCCGTCCTGTGACATTCCGAAAAACGGAAAAAATAAAGCATGACAAAGCTGATAGCCTTGCTGCTCATCCTTGCCATGGCGATACAGCTGATCAAGCCGCTCGGGCTTCCCGGCCTCCGACGGCGGATGGATTTCTGGAAGATCGCGCTGATCGCTTTCGGCGTCTGGGCAGTGGCTCTGCTTTCACGCGACTTCATGATGTAGCCCCTGGATTACGCATAACCGGGGGCGACGACCCCACCGGGATCGTCAGTCCTGCAAGCTTATTTCTCCGCACATGACGGAAACGCAGCCTCCGGAGATGACGACATCGCTGACGATGCCGCCGGACTTCGCGACATCAAGGGTGATGACGCTGCGGCGGCCCATTTCGACGCCCTGTTCAATGGTGATGCGGGCGTTCATATCGGCCTCCGGCGCAAGTGAGACGAGATAGGCGCCAAGCGCCGCAGACGCGCTGCCCGTTGCCGGATCTTCGGGCACGTTATCGAGCGGCGCGAACATGCGGGCGCGGATATTCCATGGATTTTCGGCTGTCCTCACATAGAGGAAGAGCGAGAAGTCGTGGCCGCTCGTCGCCTGGCGGCCGGCAGCTGCCTGAAACCCGGCAAGGTTCGGGCGGGCGGCGGCCAGCGCTTCGAGCCCATTCAGCTCTGCAATGGCGAAGTTCAGGCCGACCGAGGCGAAGACCGGGGCATGGGTGGTGCTGACGATGACGCCAGGGTCGAGCGAGACGCAGCCGGCGACGGTGTCCTCGGCAATGATATCGCCGATCGCCAGCGGCTGCGGTGCGCGGATGGCGGCAGCAGCAACCTTTCCGCCGCTGCGTTTCAGGCTGACTTCGACGAGGCCAGCCTTTTCCTCGAAGCGCAGCGTATCGCCGACCGGCTTGCCGAAGATCTCCGCCTGCTGGCCGAGCACATAGGCGGTGCCGACGTTCGGGTGGCCGGCGAAGGGTATTTCCATCGTCGGCGTGAAGATGCGCACGCGGGCGGAATTTTGAGCGTCTTCCGGCGGCAGGACGAATGTGACTTCGGAATAGTTGAACTCGGTGGCGATCTTTTGCATCGCCGCATCGCTCAGACCGCGCGCATCGGAAATGACGGCAAGCGGATTGCCCTCGAAGCGAGTGGAGGTGAAAACATCGACGGTGACGTAGGAGAGGGTGTTCATGGCGGCTCCTGTTGTGACAGGCCGCTATGAGTAATCACGGTTTTCGAGGGAACGAAGCGGTTTCTTGTCGCCGTGACAATGGGAGGAAGGGGAGAGGGACGGGGCAGGGGCGGCTACACTGCTTTTGCCGCCCCTGCCCAGTCCTAAGCGTTAATAATCACGCGGCCTTTTCCAGGTCCTTCTTCCAGTTACCCTTGGCGGCGAGGCTGTTCATCTCGGCGCGGTGGGTGAATTCGCGCTGGCCGGCGGCGACGTTTTCCTGCTTGCCGCTCCAGGCCTTGAGCGCGCTGTCCTGCAGGGCGCGGCCGTAGGAGAAGGTGACGAACCAGGGCAGGCCGCCGGTGGCATTGATCGCCGAAAGGTGGGCTGTCGCTTCTTCGGTCGTCTGGCCGCCGGAGAGGAAGGCGATGCCGGGAACGGCTGATGGAACGGTCGCCTTCAACACCTTGACAGTGCGTTCGGCAACTTCCGCGACCGAGGCCTTGCGGGCGTTCTTGCCGTCGATCACCATGTTCGGCTTCAGGATCATGCCTTCGAGGTTGACGCGGGCATCGGCGAGTTCCTCGAAGACGATGCGCAGCGTGAACTCGGTTACTTCGGCGCAGCGGTCGATATTGTGGTCGCCCGGTTTGCCGTCCATCAGGCATTCCGGCTCGACGATCGGAACGATCCCGGCCTCCTGGCAAAGTGCGGCATAACGAGCAAGCGCCTGAGCGTTGGCGCGGACGGAACCGCGGGTCGGCAAGGTCGACGAGATGGCGATGACGCCGCGCCACTTGGCGAAGCGGGCGCCGGCTTCATAATATCTGGCAAGTCGCTCGCCGAGGCCATCGAGGCCTTCGGTGATGGTTTCAGCGGGATATTTGGCCATCGGCTTGGCGCCGGTATCGACCTTGATGCCGGGAATGGCGCCGGCAGCGCGGATGATATCGACGAAAGGCGTGCCGTCCGCGGCCTTCTGGAACAGGGTCTCTTCGAAGAGGATGACGCCGGAGATATATTTCTTCATCGCTTCGTCGGAGCGGAAGAGCATTTCGCGATAGTCGCGCCGGCTGGTTTCGGTCGATTCGAGATTGATCGCGTCGAAACGCTTCTTGATGGTGGAGGTCGATTCATCGGCGGCGAGCAGTCCCCGGCCGCCCGTAACCATCTGCACTGCAATGTCTTCCACTCGTTCGCTCATTTCGTTCTCTCCACAACAATAAACATCGGCACTTCAGGAATATAGAACGCGGATAACAGAAGTTTATAGGGAGGAAAATGGAAGGCTAAGTCATTGAAACGATTGAATTCAATTCAATCGTTTGAAAGTTGGGATTTTTTTCGTCCTCTGAGCAAAAGACCGCGGAAGCTTCTTTTCTTCCGCGGTCTATCCACATGTAAAATCTGCGAAATCAGTCTTGCGGATTATTTTGCAGCGTTGAGGACCGCGACGCCGGGAAGCTCTTTGCCTTCCATCCATTCGAGGAAGGCGCCGCCGGCGGTCGAAACATAGGTGAAATCGTCGGCAACGCCGGCATGGTTGAGCGCCGAGACCGTATCGCCGCCGCCGGCAACGGAGGTGAGCTTGCCGGCTACCGTGCGCCCAGCAGCGTATTTCGCGGCAGCGACGGTTGCGGCATCGAAGGGTTCGATCTCGAAGGCGCCGAGCGGGCCGTTCCAGACCAGGGTTGCGGCGCGCTCGATCCAGGCGTTGATGGCCTCGACGGATTTCGGGCCGACATCGAGCACCATGGCGTCGGCGGGAATGGCGTTGATATCGACCGTCTCGTTGGCGGCGCCTGCCTTGAACTCGCGGGCGATCACGCCATCCTCCGGCAGGATGATGGCGCAGCCGGCGGTGGCGGCCTCGATCATGATCTGCTTGGCGGTTTCGGCGAGATCATGTTCGCAGAGCGACTTGCCGACATTGGTGCCGCGAGCGGCGATGAAGGTATTGGCCATGCCGCCGCCGATGACGAGCGCATCGACCTTCTTCACGAGGTTCATCAAGAGGTCGATCTTGGTGGAGACCTTGGCGCCGCCGACGATCGCGACGACAGGGCGAGCCGGATCGCCGAGACCCTTTTCCAGCGCCTCCAACTCTGCCTGCATGGTGCGGCCGGCATAGGCCGGCAGGTGGTGAGCAAGACCCTCGGTCGAGGCATGGGCGCGGTGGGCGGCCGAGAAGGCGTCGTTGACATAAATATCGCCGTTGGCGGCAAGCGCCTTGGTGAGGTCGGGGTCGTTCTTTTCTTCGCCTTTGTGGAAGCGGGTGTTTTCCAAAAGTAGGATATCGCCGTCATTCATCGCAGCAACGGCGGAGGCGGCGGCCTCGCCAATGCAATCGGAGGCCGTCAGCACGGCATGATCAAGGACTTCCTCGACGGAAGGGGCGATCAGCGACAGCGACAGCTCCGGCGAAGGGCCATCCTTCGGCCGGCCAAAATGAGCCAGCAGGATCACCTTGGCACCCTTTTCGGACAATTCCATGATCGTTGGCGCCACACGCTCGATGCGCGTCGTATCGGTGACCTTGCCGTCTTTCACCGGGACGTTGAGGTCGACGCGGACGAGAACGCGCTTGCCGCGGAGGTCGGAAAGATCGTCGAGGGTCTTGAAAGAAGGCATGGGGAGGATCCTGTCGTGGTTGGCGAAAGTTGCGCCGAACATAGCAAGGATCATTCGAGACGCAAGGCGTTCAACGGCCGTTTTCGCGTGTGCCTTCGTCGCGTCCGGCTGGCGCTTTCGGCGTGCTTTCGGAGGCCTTGGTTTCCCGGTTCCGGCGTCCGTTCAGTCGGTCGCGGATGCGCTGGGTGATGTCCTTGAGATTGATGAAGATCGGCAGCGTAATTGCCGGTTCGACTGCTTCGAGCGACATGCCGACGGAGGTGATGTGGTCGTGCTCGTCGAGATCGCGGACGATGAGGATGATTGAGCCGAGGCGGACGCGGTCGGCATAATCGGCCTTGCCGCCGAGGCGCTGCCGCATCAATTCGGCGATCGTCAGGCCCTTTTCGGATTCGTTGAGCAGGCCGGGGCCATAGGCGGCGTCGAGATCGGCGGCGGGGCGGGCGGGGGAGAGCGCGAAGGCTCCGAAGAATTCGGCATCGTCGTCATCCACCGGCGCCCGGCTGGCGAAGAGACGGTCGAGCAACCGGGAATAGCTCGGCACGATGAAGAGGTAGACAAGATCGTGCTCGCGCAGCCGCCCGGCATATTGGTAGCGCATCGACTTGCCGTCGCGGATGACGAGCGAGGGTGTCGCCCAGCGCGGAATACGCTCGCCGCGCAGCACCGGGCTATCCTTGATGACGCGGTAGGAGAGCAACTCGTGGTTGGCCGCCCCAGGCAGGTCGACCTCGACCTTGTCGACGGCGCCGATGCGCGGCGGAATAATCAGCCCGAGCTTCTTGGCGACGGGCTTGATCGTCCAGCCCTGGAGAAGCAGCGAGACTAGCACGATGATGAAGGCGGTGTTGAAATAGATCTGGCCGTTCTCAAGCCCGCCGAGGATCGGCATGATGGCAAGCAGGATGGAGACGGCGCCGCGCAGGCCGACCCAAGCAACGAAGCCGATTTCCTGCTGGGTGTAATCGAAGGGAAGCAGTGACAGCCAGACTGCCAACGGTCGGGCGACGAAGATCAGGAAGAGAGCGAGCAGGATGGCGGGCACGATGATGACAGGAAATTGCGACGGCGTGGCGAGCAGGCCGAGCACCAGGAACATGATGATCTGCGCCAGCCAGGTCATGCCGTCCTGGAAGCGTTTGATAGTTCCGATCGCCTGCATCTTGCGGTTCCCGGCGTAGATGCCGGCGACATAGACGGCGAGGAAGCCGCTGCCGCCGACCGCGCCGGTGAAGGAGAAGACGAGAAGAGCGAGCGCCAGCACGAAGATCGGCGTCAGGCCGCGATCGGTATCGAGCTTGCTGACGATCAGCACGATCATCATGCCGCCGAGCAGGCCGAGAATGACGCCGAGGCCCATCTGCTGCACGAACATGGCGAGCATGCCGATATTGATGCCGGCGTAACGCTCGCCGCTGGCCAGCACCTCGACAAGGGCGATGGTGAGGAAGATCGCCATCGGATCATTGGTGCCGGATTCCACTTCCAGCGTCGAGCGCACCTTGTCGCGGATGTTGATGCCGCCGATGCGCAGCAGGAAGAAGACGGCGGCGGCATCCGTCGATGCGACGATCGAGCCGAGCAGCAGACCTTCCAGCCAGGTGAAATTCAACAGCCACATGGCGGCCAAGGCAAAGAGCGAGGCAGTGATCAGCACACCGACGGAGGCGAGCGCCAGAGAGGGCACGGCCGCCAGCCGAAAGGCCTGCATCGGCGTGCCGAAGCCGGAATCGAAGAGGATCACGGCCAGCGCAATGGAACCGAGAATATAGGCAAGGTAATTGTTGCTGAACTCGATGCCGAGGCCATCGACGCCCGCCGCAAGGCCGATCATCAGGAAGAGCAGCAGCAGGGGGGCGCCGAAACGGAAGGCTAGCAGGCTCGAAAAAGCGGCAAGAAGCACGAGCGCCGTCGAGACCAGCACCACGATATAGAACGCTTCCATGCCCACCCCTTTCCATCGACTGCTTCGCGAACACAGCCGCCCCGGCCGATCCGCCCTATTTCAAACCCTCCCTCACGCGCGATCCATCAGTAAACGGCAAAACGTCAGAGAAGGGTAGGCCTTGCGGCTTAACCTCGTCGCGATGCTGCTTCATGCTGCTGAACGGCTGCCGGACGGCCAACCGACACGGAATGCTACGGGAGAGACTCTCTATAAAGAATGTATAGGAAAATCAGGCGAGAGCAGGGCAAAAGAGACAGGCACGGATTTTTCCTGCCGGTATCTGCGAATGGCAACAGGATAAGACACCCTCCTCCTTTCACGCGGCCCGTTTGCCTTGTCCAATGACGGGACGAATGGATTGCAGGCGCGGATGCGGAGAGTTGGGAAAATGAACGCGGAGATTTTTCGATATCGGGTAGGACATGCCGGCCGCCCAGCGAGAGCAGCCGGCTGTCGTTTTGTGCCGGCAGCGACCGGCCCTTGCTCTGCTATCCCAACACTGCCTGAAGCACGACGATGGCAAGAAACGAGAGGCCAATGAACGCGGCAACCCAGATGACCAGACGATTAGCCTTTGCCAGCACGGCGGGTCTGACGTCCCGCTTGGGGTGAAACCGCTGCCGCCGTTTCAGGGTGGTGTGGGACAAGCGTTTTTGTGCCTCTACCATTTGTCACCTCCACTTGGCTCATTTTAGCCATTGTGCAGTGCTGTGCACTTCCTCAATCTAGCACGCTTGGCCAGCGGATTGCCAACCCGTGATCCATCCTTGCGGCCAGGGAATTCGTCGACGATGGTTTCGCGCAGGGAGGCCTATCGAATTCGAACCCGAGGCAGCCTCAACTGCACCGCCATCCTGTCCTGCGAACGGCGGCGTCATATCGAACCCGTCGCTTCGATATGACGTCGAAACCGAAAAAAGATGCGGATTGTGGTCAGTCTTCTGTGTCCTCGCCCTCGTCGGTCAGATCCGCGACCGGGACCAGGAACACGACGAACTCGTCCTCGATGGTCCGTTCGGGATCGTCGTCGAATTCATAGGCGTGCTCGACTTCGCTTGCTTCCTCGGTGGTCGCCTTGCGCAAGCTCAGGGCTGCTTTGCGGTCCCACAGGGGCTTGCCTTCGGATTCCAGGATGGTCAGATCGTCGCGAAAGTCTTCCGCCTCGAAGAAATGCGTCGCTTCCTCGTGATTTTCCGAGCGAAAACTGGCAACGGCGCGGCCGGCGATTTCAACGGTAAAGTAATCCATCCATCTCTCTCATTTTCATGCGGGCGACAGTGCTGCCGCACGGTATTGGCGTGGCCGCGCCTGGCCAGTGGCCAATGCGCGAGGAAACTGGGCATTTCGAATGTCCAGGGTGATGTATTCTAGCAGATCTCATCCGGGCGATGGACGAAAAGATGCCGGAGCGGTTCAGCTTCTCATCGAAGCGCAGAACCGCTCCAACTTTTTGTTTTTACGCAACTCCGGACGGAAAACCGCTTCGCACTTTTCCTGGAGTTGCTCTGGTGCGGGGAAGGCCGGTTTTGTTCGGAAGGCATGGCAACAAAAAGCGGCCCGGTTTCCCGGGCCGCTTGCATGTCGATGCCTGAAGAGCGCTCAGATGAGCTTGGCGAAAGCGACTGCCGTGTCGGACATGCGGCTGGAGAAGCCCCACTCGTTGTCGTACCAGGACAGGACGCGCACGAAGCTGCCTTCCATGACCTTGGTCTGATCGGTTGCGAAGATCGAGGAGTGGCTGTCGTGGTTGAAGTCACGGGAGACGAGCGGCTCGTCGGTGTAGCCGAGGATGCCCTTCAGCTTGCCGTTTGCAGCAGCCTGGATGGCTTCATTGATTTCGCCAACGCTGGTCGCCTTCTTGGCGACGAACTTGAAGTCGACGACGGAAACGTTCGGGGTCGGAACGCGGATCGAGGTGCCGTCGAGCTTGCCCTTCAGATGCGGCAGAACGAGGCCGACTGCCTTGGCTGCGCCCGTCGAGGTCGGGATCATGGAAAGGGCGGCCGCGCGGGCGCGATACAGGTCCTTGTGCATCGTGTCGAGCGTCGGCTGGTCGCCGGTGTAGGAGTGGATGGTCGTCATGAAGCCGTGGTCGATGCCGACGGCGTCGTCGAGAACCTTCACGACCGGCACCAGGCAGTTGGTGGTGCAGGACGCGTTGGAGATGACCAAGTGCTCCTTGGTGAGCTGGTCATGGTTGACGCCGAAGACGACCGTCAGGTCAGCGCCATCGGCGGGCGCCGAGACGATGACGCGCTTGGCACCAGCCGTCAGGTGGGCGGCAGCCTTGTCGCGGGCGGTGAAGATGCCGGTGCATTCCATCGCGATGTCGACGCCGAGTTCGCGGTGCGGAAGCGTTGCCGGATCCTTGATCGCCGTGACCTTGATCGGCTTGCCGTTGCCGACGATGATCGAGTCGCCCTCGACCTTCACCGTTGCCGGGAAGCGGCCGTGGATCGAGTCGTAGCGCAGCAGGTGGGCGTTGGTTTCAACCGGGCCGAGATCGTTGATGGCGACGACTTCGATGTCGGTGCGGCCGGATTCGACGATGGCGCGAAGGACGTTGCGGCCGATGCGGCCGAAACCGTTGATGGCAACCTTGACTGTCATGTTCATTCACTCCCGATAGAGTAGGGCCCGATAGGTGAGGGCCTGGAATTGAGGAGATGGAGAGCGCCTCAAGGCGCCCTCATTAAAGCTTTGCTTCCGCGGCCGCAACGACGGCGTCGGCAGTGATGCCGAAATGCTTGTAGACTTCCTTGACCGGGCCGGAAGCGCCGAAGCTCTTCATGCCGATGAAGGTGCCCTCCGGTCCGATGAACGCATCCCAGCCTTCGCGAACGGCGGCTTCGACGGCGATCTTGACCGGCGAGTTGCCGAGGATTTGCTTGCGATAGGCTTCCGGCTGCTCGAAGAACAGTTCCGTGCAGGGGACCGATACGACGCGGACGGTGACGCCCTTGGCTTCGAGTGCCGTACGAGCCGCAACGGCGATTTCGACTTCGGAGCCGGAGGCGAAGATCGTCACCTTGGCGTCGGCATTGCCGGCGAGCACATAGGCGCCCTGTTCGCAAAGGTTCTTTTCGCTGTATTCGGTGCGAGCTGCGAGCAGGTTCTGGCGCGTCAGAGCAAGGCCCGAAGGACGGTTGTGCGTCTTGATGGCGATCTGCCAGCATTCCGCCGTTTCCGTGGCGTCGGCCGGGCGGAAGACCATCAGATTCGGGATGGCGCGCAGACCGGCGAGCTGTTCGACGGGCTGGTGCGTCGGGCCGTCTTCGCCGACGCCGATCGAGTCATGCGTCAGGACGTGAATGACGCGGATGCCCATCAGCGACGCAAGGCGGATCGGCGGGCGGCAATAATCCGAGAAGATCAGGAAGCCGCCGCTGTAGGGGATGAGGCCGCCATGCAGCGCAATGCCGTTCATGGCAGACGCCATGCCATGCTCGCGGATGCCCCAATGCATGTAACGACCGGCGAAATCCGTCGGGGTGATCGAATGCATCTGGCTGGTCTTGGTGTTGTTCGACGGCGTCAGGTCGGCGGAGCCGCCGAGCGTTTCCGGCAGGAAGCCGTTGATGACCTCGAGCGCGTCCTCCGAAGCCTTGCGGGTCGCAACCGTCGGCTTGGTCTCGGCGAGCTTCTTCTTGTATGCGCTGATCGCGGCGTCGAAGCCTTCCGGCAGCTCGCCTGCCATGCGGCGGGTGAACTCGGCCCTGGCCGGAGCTTTGGCGAGGCCGTCTTCCCAGGACTTGACGAGCTTGACGGAGCGGGCGCCGGCTGCACGCCAGCTGTCAAGGACATCAGACGGGATGACGAAGGCTTCGGCTTCCCAGTTCAGCGCCTTGCGGGTGGCAGCGATTTCCTCGGCGCCGAGCGGGTTGCCGTGGACCTTGTGGGTGCCCTGCTTGTTCGGGGCGCCAAAGCCGATGATCGTCTTGCAGGCGATGAAGGTCGGGCGGTCGGACTTGTGGGCAGCTTCGATCGCGTCGGCGATGGCAGCCTGATCGTGACCGTCGATCTCGATCGTGTTCCAGTGAACGGCCTTGAAGCGGGCGATCTGATCGGTGGAATCCGACAGCGACACGGCGCCGTCGATGGTGATCGAGTTGTTGTCCCAGAACAGAACGAGCTTGTTGAGCTTCAGGTGGCCGGCGAGCGCGATGGCTTCATGGCTGATGCCCTCCATCAGGCAGCCGTCGCCGCAGATCGCATAGGTATAGTGATCCTGGAGATCGGAGCCGAATTCCTCGCGCAGCTTGCGTTCGGCAATCGCCATGCCGACGGAATTGGCAATACCCTGGCCGAGCGGACCGGTGGTCGTTTCGATGCCGGTCGCGTGACCATATTCCGGATGGCCGGCGGTCTTCGAGCCGAGCTGGCGGAACTGCTTCAGATCTTCGATCGTCATGTCAGGATAGCCGGTCAGATACAGCACCGAGTAGAGCAGCATCGAGCCATGGCCGGCCGACAGCACGAAGCGATCGCGGTTCGGCCAGTGCGGCTTCTTCGGATCGAACTTCAGATATTTGGTGAACAGGACCGTTGCCACGTCAGCCATGCCCATCGGCATGCCCGGGTGGCCGGAGTTCGCCTTTTCAACGGCGTCCATGGCGAGAAAACGGATCGCATTCGCCATCCGGTCGTGTTGTTCGGGAGAGGTCATGGCTTTTCCGCAAGTTCCGGGTGTCGGGGGATGGCCTCGAGCCTCCAAGACCATCGAGTGAAAGCGGCAGAGACATAGCAGTTGGGACGGGCAAGTCAATAAATGGCGGGCCAAATCCGGGCGGGCAGCGGCGATTTTTGACATTTGATCGCGCGATTGTACAAATGACGAATTTGATGCGACGAGCATGTGGAAAACGCTCATCCACAGGATAGGCTGGCGGACAAGTGACAGGATTTATTGACGGGCCGTCGGCGAGCTGCATATCCTTTTGAAATCGCAGGATCGGCGCGGCGTGCCGATTCGCGGATCCTGCGCGGGAATCGGAAAGACATGATGCCCACAGGCAAAACCATGGAAGCAGCGCTCAACGAATTGAGACAGGCGATTTCGAGCCTCGAAAACGCCGTCGACATGCGCGTCGAGCGGCAGCGCGAGCAGGGCGAGATCGAGGGCGAGGTGCGGCGCGTGCACGCCGACCGCTCCCGGCTGGCGCAGGAGCTCGATCAGGCCGAATTCCGCGCCAACCGGCTGGAAGAGGTCAATCGCGAAGTATCGCGGCGGCTGGTGACGGCGATGGAAACGATCCGCGCAGTTCTGGATCGCTGATAGAAAGAGTTTGGCATGGCGCAGGTGACGGTAACGATCGACGGCAAGGCCTATCGCATGGCCTGCGAGGAAGGGCAGGAGGATCACCTGACCGATCTCGCCACCCGTTTCGACCGCTATGTCGGCCATCTCAAGGACCAGTTCGGCGAAATCGGTGATCTCAGGATCACCGTCATGGCCGGCATCATGATCGTGGACGAGATTGCCGAGCTGACGCGCCGCGTGGCCGGATTGGAATCCGAGCTCGAGTCGCTACGCGGCAATCGCGATACGGTGCTTGCTGCGACCGCCCGGACCGAAGAAAATCTTGCGGCAGCGCTGAGCGAGGTCTCGAGCCGCATCCGCGGCATCACCGACAAGCTGAATGGCCGGTCCGCCCCGGAACTCAATTGATCTCAATTAAATAGGGGCGGCCTTCCGTCGCCACTGGCGCGTCAGCGCAAACAACCTTATATATCGCCATGCGGTCTGCGCCTCTCGACAGGAACCACAATCCCTGGGGCCATACTCGATCCAAAGGGAGCTGTCCCTGGCCAGGCCCGTGGGCCTGGACACACGGCGCCCACCTACGTTTGTAGGCACCCAGGATCGTAAACATCCATCGGTGGTCGTGGATCGCACCCTTCCCTTTTATCGTCGGCCGGGATCCCGGATATGGCGGGCGAACGCGCGGCTTCCGCGTCCGCCCTTGTCAGTGCGCGACTACTTCTTCAGACCTGGAAGGGTGACCTGAAAGACCTGGAACATGGTGTCGACGTCGGCACCGCCGTCCGCCTTGTAGGCTGCACCCACCTGGAAACCATCCTGCGTCAAGAAGTCGTTGTCATTGGCGACGAACAGGAAGTAGTCGTCCGGCAGGTTCGGGTCGAGAACGCTCGCAAGCCCCATGGCTTCCCATTTTTCCGACAGATTGTTCTTGTCGTTCGGCGCGCCGTTGTGCAGGCCGAAGCGGGCAAGCTCGGCCTTGTCGTTGAGGTCGATGAAGGGTGTCAGCGTCGCCGGCGTCAGCGAGGGATCGACGACGCCCTTCGGCGCGATCGGCTTGCCGGCGTCGAAATCGCTGCCGGCGATGTCGGTCGCAGCGGAAACGTCGACAATACCGACCTTGCGGTAGAGCGAGGTGTCACCCTTCAGGCCCTGGCCGTTGCCGCTGTCGCGGGCGAGCATCAGAAAGGTCTTGTCGGAAAGAGCGACGATTTCGCTCTCCGCGGCGATCGTCGTCTTGTCCTTGGCGTCCTTGAAGACCGGCAGCGGTACGACATATTCGTGCACCAGTTTCAGATGATCGGGATCGGCGGCGTCATAGATCATGGCGCGGGTATTTTGGCGGGTCGAGCCGGAATCGCCGCCGTCCTGGCGGGCAGCCGACTGCAGCACTGATATGATGAACTTACCGTCCGGCGTCATCGCCATGCCTTCGAGACCCTGGTTGTTCTGGCGGCCGGTCTCTGGATCCTTCGGGTCCGGCGTAGATGCGCCGGGGCCGGGATTGTTGGAGGCGAAGCTCAGCGCGCCCTTGCGCATCGGCAAAAGAGCTTTCGGCGGCTGGGTGGCAGACAGCAGGTGGCCGTCGGCCGAGAAGTGATAGATATAAGGGCCATATTCATCGCTGACGAACATGGTACCGTCGGCCATGCGGATGATGGCTTCATTGTCGAGCGCGATCTTGCCGTTCGTCGCCTGCGGCAGCGGCGGAAAATCGCCGGCAGCGGGGCGGACGCCGGATTCCGGGTCGAGACCCGTCATGTCGCCACCCTTGTCGTCGATGAAGAGCGTGGAATCGACGAGCTTTGCGTCGACGCCAGACTGTTCCTTGCCGGCCTCGGGTGCCGCACCCGGAGCGGTCGGTGTCAGGCCGATCGAGATGGTGTTCAGGCGGGGCCGATAGTCGACGGTGCCAACGGCGTTGTAACCGCGGTCGGGCAGCAGGTAGAGCGTGCCTTTGTAGCTGGCGCCGTCGCGACTCCAGGCGGCAGGATCGACTGCCATGCCCGAGCCGGAACCGAAAGTCTCGCCGAATTTGTCACGCTGGTTGGCCGGGATACGCCCGATGCCGACCAGGCCCTTGTTGACGAAGGTGAGGCCACCGACGGTGGCGGAATTCTCGGCACTTGCGACGGCCGGAATGGCGGCGGATGCGGCGAGAACCGCGGCGAACAGCCGCGATGCGTATGGTCTGACATTCTTCATGGAAATACCCTCTCGGTCAAAAGCGCTCTCGAAACGGTTTCCGCCCGCAGGCTGGACACCGCTTCAAATGACACCCCGGCCTGGATTCGATTTCCCGATGGCACAACATGCCCTGGATTTCGTCGCCCCATATCCCCGGCAGACGGTCTATGACGGGATCATGATATCTGGATGACACTTACTTCTCAGTGAAAGCGTCGTGCTGAAGAGGATCTCAGCTTTCGGCTATCCGCATTCCAGCTCGCTGCTCTATCCGACCGGATAGGGCCCTTCGGCAAAGATTTCGTCGTGGTAGCCTTTGGAGCCGATATCCAGTGCCAAGGGGCTTCGCCATTCCCTGTGGTCGCGCAGGCAATCGAGCACGAAACGGAAATCATATCGCGGCTGCCAGCCGAGGTCCCGTCTTGCGCGTTCGTTGACATAGACACGGTCGAGCGCCGGAAACATTTTCCAGCCGCGTGACGCGTAGAGGGCGCCTGCACCCGGGAACAGCCGTTCGACGACATGAGGCGCGTTATGCCTGATCGCGGCAAGATCGCTCGCCGAAAACGGCGTCGTGGCGGAGACGATGTAGCGGCCAAAGCCGATTGCCGGTGCCTTTTCCAGCGCCAGCAGATGGGCGCCGACCACATCGCTGATGTCGACGCGGCGGTGAAGAAGCTCGTTGGCCTGGGCATTCTCCGCCGAATATCTGTTTCGAATGGCGGGATCGTCGTCGTTTTCGGGAAAGAAACGCGCCGTCCTGAGAATGACCACCGGCAGGCCGGATTTGCGGGCAAAGAGTTCGCACAGGCCTTCGGCGGCGAGTTTCGTTACGCCGTAGATGTTTTTTGCGACGGGAAGCACGTCCTCGGTCACCCATGCCGCCGGTTCGCCGGCAACCGGCGTCAATGCCGCGCCGAAGGTGCTGGTGGTGCTGGTGAAGACGAAGCTCGCGACGCCTGCGGCGGTCGCCTCTTCGAGCAGGTGCAGAGCGCCGGCGATATTGGTGTCGAGGAAATCGTAATTGCCGTGGGTCGCTACATGCGGCTTGTGCAGCGTCGCGGCATGGATGACGTGGCTGATGCCTGACATCGCCTGCCGGACGAAGGCGCGATCACTGATCGAGCCGACCATGTCGGTGAAAGCCGAGGGCTTGATATCGATGCCGCGCACCCAGCGGCTTTCCGCCCTCAGGGTTCGCATCAGCGCCTCGCCGAGATGGCCGGCACTTCCCGTCACCAGTATCGTCATCACATCGTCTCCTGACCGTTCGGCGGCGGACGCTATAAAGACTAAGGTTTCCAGACAACGCATAAATTATGCATGGGAATGCAGGAAAGCTGCAGGCTCAGCCGATGGTCGTGACGAGACGGCCGGCGCTGCCATCGGAAAGCATGATCCTTTCCCAGGTCACGCGGCCGGCGGCGATCGGCAGCAGAGCATTGCCGTTGGCGCCGGTATCGAGGGTCAGCGACGAGAGCCTGCCCGCATGCCAACCGTGCTCCTCCAGCGACTGCTCGGCGGCGGCGATTTCGGCGGAAGCGTAGGGGAACAGAGAGCGGCCGAGAAAGGCGCCGAGCGGCGCCCGCCACTCCGCCTGCCGCGGGCGGGAGGCGGAGAGCAGCCGGTGGGTGCGGTCGCAGATCAGATGCACTGGCCGGACGGAATCCTCGACCAACCGCTTCAGCGCCGCATCGACTGCTGCATGTCGCGGCGAGGCGAAAATCCGTTCCAGCTTGACGGCCTGTTCGGGTGATAGGGCGAGCTGATCGCGCTCCCAGCGTGAGATCGTCGCCTGGTTGACGCCGAGGAGCTCGGCGAGATGTCCTTGCTTCATGCTGCGCAGCAGCCGCATGCGGCGTATGCCGGCTCCCGATATCGTCATCCGTCTGATCCCGTGCCGTTTTTGCCAGCATAAGGCTTCGGCGGACCGGGCGGCAAGGCGGTTTGACGCCGGGTCATTATTCAGGCTGACCTTCCAGGTCGCCTTTCAGCCGGTCGAGGATAGAGAGCGCATGGCCGGCATAGGCGCTGATCCAGCGGTCATAGATATGCTTGATCGGCAGGCTGTTCAGGTGGTTCCAGCGCTCGCGGCCCTCCTTCCTGGCGATGACCAGGTCGGCCTCCTCCAGCACCTTCAGATGCTGCATCACCGTGCAGCGGTCCGTCTGCGGAAACATCTCGCAGAGGGTCCCTGTGGTTCGGGGGGCATCCTTGAGCAGATCGAGGATTTCGCGGCGGCGATGATGCGCCAGCGCCTTGAAGACAGGATCGTCGGTTGATTCGCTTGACATGTTATGTTTTTATAACATAATGAAGCCAAGCACAACGGAAACAGCCACAATGGAGAAGAGGAGAAGTGTCATGTCTCTCGGAATCCGCGTTTCCGGCCGCATCGGCCGCCCCGTCGCAGAGGTGTTCGATGCCGTCGTCAATCCGAAGAAGCTCAGCAGCTATTTCACCACGATTGGCGGGGCGAGCGCGCCGCTCGTGAAGGGCACGACGGTGACCTGGTGGAAGGATGCGCCGGTCGAGGTGGTCGAACTGGTGCCGGAAAGTCGCATCGTGCTGCGCTGGGATGGCGGCACCGGCGAGGACGAAGCAAGGTACAAGACGCTGGTCGAGATGAACTTCAAGCCGTTGGAAGACGGTGGCACCTTGGTGACCATTGCCGAGACCGGCTGGCGCGAAGACAATGCTGGCCGGCGCGGCAGCTATCTCAACTGCGAAGGCTGGACACAGATGCTTTGCTGCATGAAGGCTTTTGTCGAATATGCCATCAATCTGCGCGAGGGCATGTTCCTCAGCGAAATGAAGGGTGAGCCGGCCAGCGCGCCGGACATTTGACAGGACGTCGGTCTCAAGGAGGTCAGTGGCGCAATCGTCGCATTCGCCAATATCACCGAGACTTCGCTTGCCTGTCACACTGCGGGTGCTAATTTCCGGATTCGATACTTCATTTCGGTTTCCAGGAGATTCATTATGCAGCTTGGCATGGTTGGTTTGGGCCGCATGGGCAATTATATGGTCCAGCGCTTGATGCGAGGCGGTCACGAATGCGTCGTCTACGACGCCAGGCCGGAAAGCGTTGCCGAGCTCGCAGGCCTCGGTGCGACCGGCAGTGCTTCGCTCCAGGAGTTCGTCTCGAAGCTCACCCATCCACGCGCCATCTGGCTGATGCTGCCGGCGGCGATCGTCGACAAGGTGCTGGCGAGCCTGGTGCCGCTGCTTGAGAATGGCGATATCGTCATTGACGGCGGAAACTCTTATTACCATGACGACATCCGCCGCGGCGCCGACCTCATCACCAAGGGCATCCACTATGTCGATGTCGGCACAAGCGGCGGCGTCTTCGGCCTCGAGCGCGGTTATTGCCTGATGATCGGCGGCGAGAAGGGTATCGTCGAACACCTTTCCCCGATCTTCGCGACGCTGGCACCCGGCGTTGGCAAGACGGAAGCCTCGCCGAACCGGAGCGTTGAAGCGGCTGCGGCCAGCACCGCGGAGCAGGGTTACCTGCATTGCGGTCCGCATGGTGCCGGTCATTTCGTCAAGATGGTGCATAACGGCATCGAATATGGCCTGATGGCCGCCTATGCCGAAGGCATCAACATCCTGAAACACGCCAATATCGGCGCAGCCTCGCATGAGACCGATGCGGAAACCGCGCCGCTCGCCCATCCGGAACATTTCCAATACGACTTCAACCTTCAGGATGTCGCCGAAGTCTGGCGCCGCGGCAGCGTCATCACCTCCTGGCTGCTCGATCTCACGGCCGATGCGCTGCATGCTGACCCCGCACTATCGAAATATGCCGGCCGCGTTTCGGACAGCGGCGAAGGCCGCTGGACGATCATGGCGGCAATCGACGAAAGCGTGCCGACGCCGGTGCTGAGCGCTGCGCTCTACGGTCGCTTCTCCTCGCGCGACAATGACGAATTCGCCAACAAGGTGCTGTCGGCGATGCGTGCGGGCTTCGGCGGCCACGTGGAAAAACCGGCCGCGAAATCCTGAAGGCAAGCGACTTCACTCACCGTTCCGACAAAGCCGTCATCCTGAAGTAGCGAGCGCAGTGCTTCGTTTCGAGGAGGCGGCGACGTTTGCCTTTACTAGCCATCGGTATGGTTTCCCTACTGCTTGCTGGCGGCAACGGTCGCGAGTATCCATTGCAAAGTGTCGGCGCTGCTTTGCACAAGCGACCGACATTTCATTGGAGGCGGTCATGGAGCGTGGCATGGCAGGGGGCTTGAAGGCCGTCATATCAGGCATACTGGCATTGCTTGCGCTTTTTTCGGCGGTTTCGCCTGTCTTTTCCCAGACGCCGCCGGCGCAAGTGCCGGCCGCGGCCGCCCCGCCGGCCGAAGTGCGTCAGATGATGGAGCTCATGCAGACTCCTCAGGTCAAACAATGGATGTCGACGCAAATGGCGACGGCGCCCGCGAGCGATTCGGCGGCCAGCGACCAGATGTCGGTGCTGTCAGGTCTGCTCCAGCACGCTCGCCGGCACGTCTCGATGGTCTCCGACGCGGCGATGACGCTGCCCTCGCAGGTCGGCCATGCTTCCTCGCTGTTCTTCGGTGAAATCGCCGCCACCGGATGGTCGCGCATGGTGGCGCAGTTTCTGGCGATTTTCCTGCTCGGCACCATCGTCGAGCGCATTGCCCGCTATGCCTTCCGCCGCCGCCGCCAGGCGGCGCAGATGGCGGGCATGCATCTCGCCCCGCGCGTCATACCGGCGCTGATCTTCGCAGTGGCGACGGCGCTTGCTCTTCTCAGCGTCAGCTGGCCGCCGGTCAGCCAGAGCATCGCGATCGTTTGCGTTGTCGCGCTTGTGGTCCAGCGCTTCACGATTTGTCTCGGCGGCGTGCTGGTCGATCTCATCGGGCTTGCGCGGGTGGAGGAAGAACGGCAGGGTATCACTGATCCGATCATGCCGGCGCGCGCGGTTGCATTCTTCTGGTATCGGCGCTGTGCGACTTTCGTCATCTATTTCATTTTCGGCTGGGCGGTGATCCAGTCGATGGAGCCGCTCGGTTATTCCCCGAGTGTGCGGCTCCTCGTCGGCTACATCCTGGGCATCGGCCTGCTGCTGATCGCCATCGAGGCGGTCTGGTCGCGGCCGCACAAGGACGAGAAGCGTGGTCACGGGACCTCCTGGGCGCTCACCGTCTATTTCCTGTTGCTCTGGAGCCTCTGGGTCGCAGGCTTCAACTGGCTGCTCTGGCTCGGCATTTACGTACTGCTGCTGCCGCGCGTGCTTGCCGTCTCGACGATTGCGGTAAAATCGCTGCAGCAGACCGAAGCGAGCTTCCTTGCCACGCGCCGCATTGCAGCCGTGCTGCTCGACCGTGGCGTGCGGGCGCTGATCATTGCCGTTGCCGCCATCTGGCTTGGGCATATGCTCGGCGTCGGCGCCGATACCATGGCCGCGGGCGAAACGATGATCGACAAGATCGCGCGCGGCGTGATCGGCGGCATCGTCATCCTGCTTGCCGCCGATCTGCTCTGGCATGTCATCAAGGCCTATATCGACGGCAAGCTGCTCGATTCATCCGTGGATGGCGGAGCAACGGATGAGGAAAAGGCCAAACGCGCGCGGATACAGACGCTGCTGCCGATCTTCCGCAATATTCTCGCCGTCGTGATCGCCGTCATTGCCGTTCTGATGGTGCTCTCCGGCCTCGGTATCGAGATCGGGCCGCTGATCGCCGGCGCCGGTGTCGTCGGCGTCGCAGTCGGTTTTGGCGCGCAGACGATCGTCAAAGACGTCATCAGCGGCATGTTCTATCTCTGGGACGATGCCTTCCGCATCGGCGAATATATCGAAAGCGGTAGCCACAAGGGCGTGGTCGAGGCCTTCAGCCTACGCTCGGTGAAGCTCAGGCATCATCGCGGGCCGCTGACGACTGTACCCTTCGGTGAACTCGGCGCAGTGAAGAACCTCAATCGCGACTGGACGATCGACAAGATCAGCCTCAACGTCAAATACGACACCGATCTCGTCAAGGCGAAGAAGGTGATCAAGCAGATCGGGCAGACGCTGCTCGAAAATCCGGAATTCGGTCCTCATATCATCGAGACGCTGAAGATGAAGGGTGTCGAGCAGTTCGGCGAATTCGCGATCGAAATCCGGCTGTCGATGATGACGAAGCCTGGCGAGCAATTCGTCATCCGCCGCAATGCGCTGGCGATGATCCGCAATGCCTTCCAGGAAAACGGTATCGAATTCGCCGTGCCGACGGTGCAGGTGGCAGGCGATCGCGACGCGGAGGTGGATGCTGCCGTCGCGCGCTACGCCGCCCATGCGCGGGCGGGCGGCGAGCCGGCGGCGTGAACCGCCTCACATCGCGCCGGCGGCTGCGATCAGCAGGCCGCCGATGATCGCCGTGTTGGTTTTCCAGGTATTGATCGCGCTGTCGCGTGCCGTTCCCTGCATCTCCCAGAAATTCAGCAGCATGACGGTGGCGGCCAGCGTGAAGATGATGAGACCGAATGCCGCTGCCGCGACAAAAAGGCCGAGCATCAGCAGGATGCCGGCGACGATCTGGAATATGCTGCCCAAGACCAGCACCCATTTTGCAAAAGGGACGCCGCGGGTTTCGATCGCCTCGGTCAGCGGCACGATAACGAAAAAATGATGAATGCCGCCAGCGACATAGAGGCCACCCAGCAGCAGACGTCCGACGGCAAGCATCACGAAGGCCGGACCATCCTGCATATCGAACCATTCTCCCGCGTCTCAATTCTCCGTCGAGCGCAAGGCTCTTCCGAAGCTTACTAAAATGCAATGCGCCGCGCCGCCTGCCAGCGCAAATTCGCCCCAATTGAGGATGATGGAGGCGCAGGCGGCGGGGCTGGGGTAGCAGCGGCATGGCTTCATAGAGCTTATATGCCTCTCATGTTACGTCTTTCGAAATGATTCCCGCCAAGCTGGAAGTTGCAGCAGGGTACGAGATGTCGGGGCACGGCAATTTGGAAGAGATGGAAGAAACGGACGGGTTTTCTTTTCGCGGGCTTTTCAGGCGTTACAGAACCCCGCTGATGGCAGCCGCGTCACTGGTGGTCTTCTGCCTCGTCGGTTACGCGATTATGCAGCTTACCAACGAGGTGCGTTATGACGACGTCGTCGGTGCGCTGGCGGCGACCAGGCCGAGCGCGATCCTGCTTGCGCTGTTCTTCACGGCGCTCAGTTTCCTCTCGCTGATCTTCTACGATCTCAACGCCATCGAGTACATCGGCAAGAAGCTGCCCTTTCCGCATGTGGCGCTGACGGCGTTCAGCGCCTATGCCGTCGGCAATACTGCCGGTTTCGGCGCGCTTTCGGGCGGCGCGATCCGCTACCGCGCCTATACGCGCCTCGGGCTCTCGCCGGAGGATATCGGCCGAATCATCGCCTTCGTCACGCTGTCCTTCGGACTGGGTCTTGCGGGCGTCGCGGCGATCGCCCTCATCGTCATCGCCGACGAAATCGGCCCGCTCGTCGGCGTGAGCCCCTTCCTTCTGCGGCTGATCGCCGGTTCGATCGTCGCCATTCTGGGCGCGGTGATGATTATCGGCCGTGACGGGCGTGTGCTCGATCTTGGCCCCGTCGCAATCCGCTTGCCGGATTCGCGTACCTGGTCGCGCCAGTTCCTCGTGACCGCCTTCGATATCGCCGCCTCGGCGTCGGTGCTTTACGTGCTGCTGCCGCAGACGGCAATCGGCTGGCCGGTCTTCCTCGCCGTCTATGCGATCGCCGTCGGTCTCGGCGTGCTCAGCCATGTTCCGGCCGGGCTCGGCGTGTTCGAGACCGTGATCATCGCCTCGCTCGGCAGCGCGGTGAACATCGATGCCGTGCTCGGATCGCTGGTGCTCTACAGGCTGGTCTACCATGTGCTGCCGCTGTTGATCGCCGTGCTCGCGGTCTCGGCGGCGGAGCTGCGTCGTTTCGTCGACCATCCGGCCGCCTCCAGTATGCGACGTATCGGCGGGCGACTGATGCCGCAGCTGCTGTCGGCTCTCGCGCTGCTGCTCGGCGTCATGCTGGTGTTTTCGAGCGTCACGCCGACGCCGGACCAGAACCTCGAATTCCTCTCCAACTATCTGCCGCTGCCGATGGTCGAAGGGGCACATTTCCTCTCCAGCCTGCTGGGGCTGGCGCTCGTCGTCGCCGCGCGCGGCCTCGGCCAGCGGCTCGACGGCGCCTGGTGGGTGGCCGTGTTCTCGGCGCTTGCTGCGTTGACTTTGTCGCTGCTGAAGGCGATCGCGCTCGTCGAAGCCGCTTTTCTCGCCTTCCTCATCTTCGGGCTCTTCGTCAGCCGCCGGCTCTTTACCCGCCAGGCCTCGCTGCTCAACCAGGCGCTGACTGCGTCCTGGTTGATGGCGATCGCCGTGATCGTCGTCGGCGCCGTCGTCATCCTGCTCTTCGTCTATCGCGACGTCGAATACAGCAACCAGCTCTGGTGGCAGTTCGAATTTACGGCCGAAGCGCCGCGCGGGCTGCGCGCCGTACTCGGCATCACCATCATCTCGTCGGCGATCGCCGTCTTCAGCCTGCTCCGGCCGGCGAGCTTCCGGCCGGAGCAGGCGACGGACGAGGCGCTGGTGCGTGCCGTCGAGATCGTCATGAAGCAGGGCAACGCCGACGCCAATCTGGTGCGCATGGGCGACAAGAGCATCATGTTTTCGGAAAACGGCGACGCCTTCATCATGTATGGCCGGCAGGGCCGCTCCTGGATCGCGCTGTTCGATCCGGTCGGCGACCATCGCGCCGTGCAGGAACTCGTCTGGCGTTTCGTCGAAGCGGCGCGTGCCGCTGGCTGCCGGGCCGTGTTCTACCAGATATCGCCGGCGTTGCTGTCCCATTGCGCCGATGCCGGCCTTCGCGCCTTCAAGCTCGGGGAACTGGCGGTGGCCGATCTGAGGACCTTCGAGATGAAGGGCGGCAAATGGGCGAACCTTCGCCAGACGGCAAGCCGCGCCCAGCGCGACGGGCTGGAATTCGCCGTCGTCGAACCGCAGGACGTGTCTTCCGTCATCGATGAACTAGCCGCCGTTTCGACGGCCTGGCTCGAGCTTCACAATGCCAAGGAAAAGGGCTTCTCGCTCGGCGCCTTCGATTCCGATTATGTCTCCTCGCAGCCGGTCGGCATCCTGAAAAAGGACGGCAGGATCGTCGCCTTCGCCAATATCCTCGTGACCGAATCCAGACAGGAGGGCACGATCGATCTCATGCGCTTCTCGCCGGACGCGCCGAAAGGCTCGATGGATTTTCTCTTCGTGCAGATCATGGAATATCTGCGAGGGCAGGGTTTTACCCACTTCAATCTCGGCATGGCGCCGCTCTCCGGCATGTCGAAACGCGAGGCGGCGCCCGTCTGGGACCGCATCGGCAGCACCGTCTTCGAACACGGCGAGCGCTTCTATAACTTCAAAGGCCTTCGGGCATTCAAATCCAAGTTTCATCCGCACTGGCAACCGCGCTATCTTGCGGTCTCCGGAGGGGGCAATCCGATGATCGCGTTGATGGACGCGACATTTCTGATTGGGGGCGGATTGAAAGGGGTAGTGAGAAAATGATCAGGACAATCCTTCTTGCCACGGCATGCGCCTGCATGCTCGCGGCCGCACCGGCTGATGCCGCCGAGGAAACCACGCAAAGCTTCGAAACCGGGCTCATCCCGTCGCCGCACATCTTCCTGCCGGAAGGGGGGGTGAAGGGCACGGTGATGCTGATCTCGGATGCCGCCGGCTGGGGCGACTATGAGAAGGCCGAAGCCGACAGGTTGGTCGCCGAAGGCGCCGTCGTCATCGGCGTCGACTTTCCATCCTATATCCAGGCGCTCAGCCGGTACGACGTCAGCCTCAACGACGGCTGTGTCTACATGGTGTCGGACATCGAATCGCTCAGCCAGCAGGTGCAGCGCGCGACCGGCAACAACGCCTATCACCTGCCAATCGTCGCCGGCATCGGCGAGGGCGGGGCCTTGGCGCTGGCGATCGCCGCGCAAACGCCGGATGCGACGATCGGCCAGACACTTGCCGTTAATCCGGTCGCCGGCATTCCGCTTGCCCAGGCGCTTTGCACGCCGGCGTCCAAGCAAGTGGTCGGCGAACGCACCGTATATGGCCTCAGCGACGGCGTCCTGCCGGACCCGATCATTACCGTCTTCACGCCTGATGCCAACAAGGATGGCCGGGCGCATGCCGAGGCGCTGAAGAAGGCCCATGACGCGATCGAGATCCGCGACTCCACCGACGATGCGCAGACGGCGTTTGCCGATACGCTCGACGATCTCGTCACTGCCTCCGGCGCCTTCGGCAACCCGCTTGGCCTGCCGCTGGCTGTGCTCGAGGCGACCCCCGCCTTCGATACGATGGCGGTGATCTATTCTGGCGACGGCGGCTGGCGCGACATCGACAAGGAGGTCGGCGGCACGCTGCAGAAGGAAGGTATTCCGGTCGTTGGCGTCGATTCGCTCCACTATTTCTGGTCGGAGCGCAAGCCGGAGGAGACCGCCGCCGATCTTTCGAAGATCATCGATTTCTACCGCAAGCAGTGGAAGGTGAAGCATGTGCTGCTCGTCGGTTATTCCTTCGGTGCCGATGTCGTGCCCGCCACCTACCAGCTCCTCAAGCCAGCCGAAAAGTCGGCGGTGGCGCAATTGTCGCTGCTGTCGCTTTCGCACGAAGTCGACTACGTCATCTCCGTTCTCGGCTGGCTCGGCCAGAAGACGGAAGGCGCGGGAGGCGATCCCGTCGGCGATCTGAAGAATATCGATCCGAAGCTCGTGCAATGCATCTACGGCAAGGACGACGATGATGATGTCGCCTGTCCGGCGCTGAAAGATAGCGGCGCCGAGGTCATCGAACTGCCCGGCGATCATCACTTCGACGAGAATTACGACCTTCTCACGAAGACGATCATCGACGGCCTGAAGAGACGACTGCAGGACTAAAGCGCAGCGCGTCCGATAGGACGCTAAGGTCGCTTTAACACTTTGAAATCAGCGCATCAGCGTTTCTTCGTTCCAGCCGAGCGCGGTGAGTTCCGTGCCACGAAACCGCGCATCGTCGGCAACGATGAATTCGTCGAGTTGCGGCGGAGCGACGCTGGTGCCGGAGAGCATCGCATGCACCTGGCCGCGATGATGGGTCTGATGCTGGAAGAGGTGACCGATCACGTCTTCCATCCGCTCTTCTTGGATGCGGGCGCCGCGATGGAGGCTGATGGTCGAGGTGAGCCTCTGCGGCGTCAGGGCCTCGCAAAGTGCCACCAGGCGCTGATCGACCCTCGCCTGTGCTTCTGCCAGCGAGGAAACGTCATCGAATGGTTCGTCGGCCTCGAAGGCCTTGAGCCCGAGCGTTCCGCCTTCCAGGCCGTCGACATAGAACCAATCGACCGTGATGATGTGGTTCAAGGTTTCCTTGATCGAGGGGAAGAAGCTGGTGCGCGGCGCTTCGAATTCGCCGGGCTTCAATGTCGCGCAGGCTTGAAGCAGCCGGCGGTTGGCAAGGGCGTTGTTGTAGGCAAGTTTTCGGAATGGCCTGACAGGATCGAAGGTCGGCATCGGCGCATCTCCTCTTTAAGCGCTTTTGGCTACAGCGCCGCGCGCCTTTTGAGGCGCGCAAAAGACGCTGTAACACCTTGAATTGCTTGCATCAGTTCTTGTCATCGAGATCGCCGTCCCGCCAGACGAGATGACGTGGCGCAATGGGCAGGCTCTCGATTTCATCGGCGATGAAATAGGGCGGGATGTCGAGTGTGGTCAGGGCACTACGCGTTGCTGGCACCCATTTGAATTCGAGATAGTTGTCGCCGTCCTCGATCCGATGGATGATTTCGCCCGGCCGGAAGGGGAATTCCGCCGGGATGTCCATCAGATAATAGAGGCCGAGTTCATGCCAGTCGCGCTGTTCGTAGTGGAAAAAATTCTCGACGATCCACAGCAGGCGGAAGACAGTGACTTCGACGCCCAGTTCCTCCACCATCTCTCGTTTGAGCGTTTCCTCCGACGTCTCGCCGATTTCCGCCCTGCCGCCTGGAAAGGTCCAGAAGGGTTCATGCACGGCGCGATGAACGAGCACGTGGCCATCGCGAAAGCCGAGGCCGGCGATGCGATAGTTGAAACGCTCAGCGCCCGCATTCAGGCGGATGAGAGTGCGCTTGGTCATGCCATTCTTATCCAAGATCGATCACGACAATTTCCGGCGGCACGCCGAAGCGGACCGGTGCAATCGAGCAGCCGAGGCCACCGGAAACGATGATATTACGCCCCTCCTCGATCATATGGCCATAGGCGTAGCGATTGCCGTATCGCGAGGGCACGATCGGTGAACGGCCGAGGAGACGGATCTGTCCGCCATGGGTGTGGCCCGATAGCGTCAGCGAGACGCGCTCGGGCACGCGCGGAAAGATATCGGGTTCATGGGCAAGCAGGATGACGGGCGCATCGTCCGTCACCTGAGCCATCGTTCCATCGAGATCGTCGAGGCCGAGCATCTGCGTGCGGCCCCACTTCCGGCCCGGCAGCAGCGCCAGTTGATCCTCGAGGCCTGCCAGCCAAAAGCCGCGGCCATCCTTTTCGAGCCGAACGGCGCGGTTGCCATAGACCGGAATGCCCACGTCGGCGAGGGCTCGGTGTCCGAATGTTTCCATCCCGCCGTTCTTCTGAGCGGTCCTGTCCTCCCACCAATCGTGGTTACCCATGATCGCATGGACGCCGAGAGGGGCCTGCAAGGTGGCGAGCGCCTTCGACCATTGGCTCGAATGCACGTACTGCGTCACCATGTTCATGCCGGCGGCGTAATCGCCGAGCAGGACGGTGATGTCGCCTTCGAGTTCATTCGCCCTGTGGCAGATCGCGGCAATGCGGCTTGCCGACATCCAGGGTTCACAGGCATGGAGATCGGCGAGCGCGACGACGCGCAGCTTGAGCCCTGGCGTCCAGCCCGGCGGCGTCAGCTGGTAGTGGGTGATGGCGAGACGCGCGAGCGGTTCATAAGCGAAGGCATAACCACCGAGCGACATGACGCCTGCGACACTGCCGCCGAGAACCTTGAAAAATCCGCGGCGGGTGATCACTCAATTGTCCTCCTGGAACAGCCGGAACTGCGCAGCCTCCATATCCTTAGGTGGTTGCATTCCCAGATGTTTCCACGCGATTGCGGTCAGAACACGGCCGCGTGGCGTGCGCTGAATGAAACCCTGCTGGATCATGTAGGGCTCGATAATGTCCTCGATCGCGTCGCGCGGTTCGGAAAGGCCAGCGGCAATGGTTTCGATGCCGACCGGGCCGCCGCCGAAATTGACGGCGATCATGTTGAGGTAACGTTTGTCGAGCTGGTCAAAGCCGACATTGTCGACCAGCAGGCGGGTCAGCGCTTCGTCGGCGATCTCGCGGGTGACGGCTTCTGCCCTTGCCACCTCGGCAAAGTCGCGCACACGCCGCAACAGCCGGCCGGCGATGCGCGGGGTGCCACGGGCGCGTCTTGCGATCTCGCGGGCGCCCTCCTCGGTGATCGGCAGGTTCATCAGCCGCGCGCCACGGCGCACGATCAGTTCCAGCTCCTCGACTGTGTAGAAGCTCAGGCGCACCGGAATGCCAAAGCGGTCGCGCAGCGGCGTCGTCAACAGGCCAAGGCGGGTGGTGGCCGCCACCAGCGTGAATTTCGACAGGTCGATCTTCACCGAGCGAGCCGCAGGGCCTTCCCCGATGATGAGGTCGAGCTGGAAATCCTCCATGGCCGGATAGAGGATTTCCTCGACGGCGGGGTTGAGGCGATGGATCTCGTCGATGAAGAGCACGTCGCGCTCCTCGAGATTGGTGAGCAGGGCAGCGAGATCGCCGGCCTTGGCGATCACCGGGCCCGACGTCGAGCGGAAGTTGACGCCGAGCTCTTTGGCCATGATCTGCGCCAGCGTCGTCTTGCCGAGGCCTGGCGGACCGACGAAGAGCACATGGTCCAGCGCTTCGCCTCGGTTTTTCGCCGCCTCGATGAAGACCTTGAGATTGGCGCGCGCTACCGCCTGGCCGGTGAACTCGTCCAGCGATTGCGGGCGCAACGTGATATCAAGGTCTTCGCCCCGCTTTTCCGGCGATATCAGGCGGGCGGAGTCGCTCATGTCAAAAGTTCCATTCCAGGTATGGTTTTTGCGGCTTGGGCATCGAATGTCCTGGTTGTCACGCAGCCCGCATCACGATTACGAAGGGCGATGAAGACATCTGCAAATTCTGCATTTGTCCGCACCATGATTGCGAGCGTCTCCTCGACTACTCTTTCATCTTCAAGGATCAGGTCGGCCGAGTCCAACAAGTCCGAAATCGCCTCCATGATCTGTTCTCTCTTCAGCTTGATCCGTTGTCTCAAGAACCAGGCGCATTCCATCAGCGTGATGCAACTGATATAGCCGGGTGCCGTATCGGACAGGCTCGCGAAGAGCGTTGTGACCTTCTCCGTCTGGACGACATCGTCCTTCAGGAGGAAGCGCAGCATAATATTGGTGTCGAGGCCAATCATCTTGCACTAGTCGCGTGATCGGCGATGGCTTCCCCAATCGCCTCGTCCATTTCCGTCAAAGTGATCGTCGGTCGGTTCGGATCGTGAAACTTGCCTGCAAGGTCGATGGCGCGTTTGTTCTTGGCTTTCATGATGATTTCGCCATCGCGATGGATGTAGCGGATCCTGTCGCCGGACTTCAGATTCAGCAATTCACGAACTTCAGCCGGAATTGTTGTCTGGCCCTTCGATGTCATCGTACCGTAGTAGATATTCATGCGGATCTCCTTACCATTCAAGTTTAGTAAGGAATTGCGATATATTCAAGGAGATCACCGCGCCAGCTCTTTCAATCCCAGCCTGATCAGCTTGGCGCTGTCGGCGCCATCGCCCGCCGCCTTCATTGCCGCGGCAACCGCATTCGCGGCCTGGTCGCGGGAATAGCCGAGGTTGGTCAGTGCGGACACCGCATCGGCGACGGGTGCTGCCGCGACGCCTTCACCGAGTTCCTGCTTGAGAGCGATATTGATCGCTTCGCCGGCAAAGGCCGGCGCCCGGTTCTTGAGCTCGGTGACAAGACGCATCGCCACTTTCGGACCGACGCCCGGCGCACGCGAGACGGCGGCGCGGTCCTGCAGGGCGATCGCATTGGCGAGTTCGCCTGGCGTCAACGTCGAGAGCACGGCGAGCGCCACCTTGGCGCCGACGCCCTGGACGCTCTGGAGCAGGTTGAACCATTCCCGCTCCAGCGCGGTCATGAAGCCGAAGAGCCTCAGCTGGTCCTCACGCACATAGGTTTCGATAAACAGCACGCAGGCCTCGCCGGCCGAGCCGAGCTTGGACAGGGTGCGGGCCGAGCAATGGGCGACGTAGCAGACGCCGTGCACATCGACGAGCACATAGTCTTCGCCGATCTCGTCTATGGTGCCTTTCAGCTTGCCGATCATGGGTCGGGTCTCTCAGCAGATGGGAACAAGTCAAGTATAGATTAACCGGCCAGTGCCTGGCGCATCCGGTTGCTGCCGCGATTGTGCGCATGGCAGATGGCGATCGCCAAGGCGTCGGCGGCGTCGTCGCCCTTGAATTCGACTTTCGGCATCAGGATCTTCAACATCATATGGATCTGGTGCTTTTCGCCATGGCCGACACCGATGACGGCCTTCTTGACGGCGTTCGGGGCATATTCGGAGACCGGCAGCCCGGCACGTGCCGGCACCAGCATGGCGATGCCACGGGCCTGGCCAAGCTTCAGGGTTGCCACCGCATCCTTGTTGACGAAGGTCTGTTCGACGGCGGCTTCATCCGGCTTATAGCTGTGGACCATCTCCGCCAGGCCGTCGTGCAGCTGGCAGAGACGGGAGGCAAGGTCCATGTCTCCATCAGAGGTCACGGTTCCAGATGCCACAAACCGCAGGGAATTGCCTGATGTGTCGATCACTCCCCAGCCGGTGCGACGAAGCCCGGGATCGATGCCGACGATGCGAATCGTATTTTGCATGGTTCAACCTATAGCGATTGCGAAATAAGTGCCATCGATATGTGAACAAAACAAAAACGTTCCTGAATTTCGGCCCTGCCATTTACCGCGAATTAAAACAGATGCCTGAATTCTAGTCATCGAATACGAGAGGGGCTTCTTTTGGCAAAGAGTTAAGCCTCCGATGTTCTGTTTACAGGTCAGTAGATCAGGCATGCGCTGCGTGCCCGCGCTGGCAGGCGCGTTCAGAAGGGGTTCGTTGTACATGGCTCAGAGATTTCAGTCCCTGTCCTTCAAGGTCATCGTCACGTTCATTCTGATGACCGTGCTGTCCATCGCGGTCATCGATGTGCTTGCCTATTTCGCCAGCAGCCGCATTTCCGACGAGCAGGCGCTGAAGGCCAAGGAAAGTGTGCTGATTTTTCGCGGCGACATGCTGCAGGACCAGCTGACGCAGCTTGAAAACCAAGCAAATTCCATCGCGCGCATCGAGGCGCTGCAGATGTCGATCACCAATCTGAAGAGCGGCTGGAAGACCATCGAGAAGACCGCGGGCGATGCCCGCGCCGAACTGAAGAAGGTTTTCATAGCAGGCAACCCCAACCCCGCCGACCAGCGCGAGAAGCTCATCAAGCCGGAAGGGCCGAGCGGCTTTTATTATTCGAGCCACGAGAAGACGCAGGGCGAAGTCGCCCGCGACCTCGAGGATACCGCCTTCAGCGATCTGCTGATTGTCGATCTCGAGGGCACCGTTCTCTATTCCTATAAGAAGGAAGACGACTTCGCCGAGAACCTGAAGTCGGATGCCTGGAAGGGGACGGGCGCCGGCATCGCATTCGCCAAGGCGATCGAGAATACCGCCAAGGCGACCGATGATGCAGCGCCGACAGGCTTTTCCGGCCTTCGTGTCGATGCCGGCAGCGGCAAGTCGGCGATCTTTTATGCCGTGCCGATCGTCAAGCTTGGAGCGGCCAAGGGCGTCATTCTCTTCAAGGTGCGCGACGAGATCGTCACCGGCATCCTCGCCAAGGGCATCGTCCAGGGCAGCACGGCGCGGGCGGCGATCGTCTCCGGCGATGGCTCCGCCGTCGGCCTCGACGGAAGCGGCAAGCTTGCGACGCTCGATACGACGCCCTTCACCTTCATCAAGAGCGCGCTTGCCAGTTCGGCGATGACGGTTGCCGATTTCAGCCGGGCGGACGGCGCGGCCCGCGCCTATGTCCGCGGTATCGACTATCGCGGCGACCGTTTCCTCGTGGCCGAGAGCGTGCTTCTGAGCGAGCTCAATGCCGGCTCGATCGAGATCGCCACCCTGCTGACGATGATTGGCGTCGGCGTGCTCGTCGTCATGGCGATCGCGACCGGGCTCGTCACCAATTTCCTGTTTTCGCCGCTTGCGCGGCTTGCCGGCGTCACCCGCGATGTCGCCGACGGCAAGCTCGACAGCGAGATCGGCAGCCTGAACCGCAAGGACGAGATCGGCACGATGGCCAACGCGCTCGACCGCTTCCGCCACTCGCTGATCGAAAGCCGCGAGCTCGAAGCTGCCAGCGAAGAGACCCGCCTGCAGGCCGAGCACGACCGCCAGCAGAATCTGGCCGAGCGTGAGGCCGAGGCCAAGACGCTGCAGCAGGTGGTCGAGGCGATTGACGAGGGCCTGCATCATCTGGCGAACGGCGATCTCGCCTACCAGATCGATACGCGCTTCCCGAACGAGCTCGAAAGCCTGCGGGTCAATTTCAACGAGGCGCTGGCGACGCTCAGCGAAACCATGACGGCAATCGGCGGCAACTCCATGGCGGTGCGCGCCGGCTCCGAGGAGATGCGCACCGGCGCCGACGAGCTTGCCGGGCGCACCGAGCGCCAGGCCGGCTCGATCACCGAGACGGCAAATGCGATCAGCGCCATCACCCAGTCGGTCCGCCGGCAGATCGAGCGAGCCGAACAGGCCGAGCGCATCGCCCGCGACGCCAAGAAGGAGACGACGGGTTCCGGCCAGATCATGCGCGAGACGATCGCGGCGATGGAGGCAATCCAGGCCTCCTCGCGCCAGATCAACACGATCATCTCAGTCATTGACGACATCGCCTTCCAGACCAACCTCCTGGCCCTCAATGCCGGTGTTGAGGCAGCGCGCGCCGGTGAATCCGGCAAGGGTTTCGCCGTCGTCGCCATGGAAGTGCGCGAGCTGGCCCAGCGCTCATCGAGTGCGGCCAAGGAGATCTCCAGCCTGCTGCAGAAATCGACGCATGAGGTCGAAAGCGGCGTTACGCTTGTGGAAAAAGCGGGCGTTGCGCTGACGGGCATCGGCGCCCATGTCGAGGCGATCAATGGGCAGATCAACGAGATCATGGGTGCGACCCGCGAGGAGGCCAATACGCTGCGTGAGATCAATAGCGCCGTCGCAGAACTCGACACGATGACGCAACAGAACGCCTCGATGGTCGAGGAGACGACGGCGGCGATCCACCGGCTGGCGACGGAAGCCCTGGAAATGGACCGCCAGCTCGACAATTTCACGCTACCGCATAGCCATCACAAGCAGAGCGCCGAGGTGCATGTGCTGCGCCGTCAGCGGTAAGCCACACCTTTCCACATTGCATAAGGGTCGCGCTCGCGCGGCCTTTTTTGTTGCGTCCATGGTTTGGAATGGCGCCGGCGCAACCTACATAGACGGCATCGTCCAACTGCCCGGCAGGTTTCCCATGGTTCCCTTCTCCATACTCGACCTTTCCCCCGTTGCCGAAGGCAGCACCGTGCACCAGTCCCTCAAGGCCTCGGCGCGAATGGCTGTGAAGGCCGAGGAGTTCGGTTACAAGCGCTTCTGGCTTGCTGAACATCACGGCATGCCGGGGATCGCCAGCGCTGCCACATCAGTCGTCATCGGCCATGTCGGGGCCGCGACAAAGCGCATCCGCATCGGCTCCGGCGGCATCATGCTGCCCAATCACTCGCCGCTCGTCATCGCCGAGCAGTTCGGTACGCTGGAGGCACTCTTCCCCGGCCGTATCGATCTCGGCCTCGGGCGCGCGCCGGGAACCGACATGCGCACGGCACAGGCGCTGCGGCGCAACCTCGAGGCCGGTGCAAACAGCTTCCCGAACGACGTGGTGGAGCTGCAGCAACTCCTCGATACGCCGGTCGAGAACCAGGCGATCCTCGCAGTTCCCGGCAATGGTTCACATATCCCGATCTGGCTGCTCGGCTCCAGTCTCTACAGCGCCCAGCTCGCCGCCATGCTCGGGCTTCCCTATGCCTTCGCCTCGCATTTCGCCCCCGACATGCTGCTCGATGCGATCGCGATCTACCGTGACCGCTTCCAGCCCTCGGCGACGCTCGACAAGCCGCATGTGATGGTCGGCGTCATGGGGGCGGTGGCGGCGACGGACGAGGAGGCGCGCTACCATTTCACCTCCGCCCAGCAGCAATTCGTCAATCTGCGCCGCAATGTCCGCGGCCCGTTCCCACGTCCGGTGGCCGATATGGGGGATTTCTGGTCGCCGATGGAGAAGATGAATGTCGAACACACGCTCCGTTATGCCGTTGTAGGCTCGCCGAAGACGGCGGAGGCGAAACTGACTGAGTTTCTGCGGGAAACGCAGGCCGACGAGGTGATCATCTCGATGCCGATCCACGACATTGAGGCGCGGCTGACATCGGTGGAACTATTCGCAGGGCTGGGGAGCTTTATGCGAGCCGCCGCTTAGAACAGGATGATTTTAGGCTGGGTCGGCCTGTCCGAAAACCGCCCACACTTTTCGGCATCATGCTCTAGGATCTACGCAAGGCGCACTCTGACGGCGCCACCTTTCCGGTAAGAAAAAACCCGGCGTTGCAGCCGGGTTTTTATGTTTGACATCTGCCTGAGGAGATCAGGCCGAGAGCTTTGCCAGCACTTCTTCCGAGACTTCGAAGTTGGAATAGACGTTCTGCACGTCGTCATCGTCTTCCAGGCTGTCGATGAGCTTCATCAGTGACTGGGCTTTTTCCTCGTCCACCGGCACGTTGTTCTGGGCGCGCCAGACGGCCTTGACGGTTTCGGCTTCGCCGAGGCTCGATTCCAGCGCTTTCGCCACTTCGCCGAGGGCTTCGAAGCCGCAGGTGATGTAGTGGCCGTCTTCGTCGGTCTCGACGTCGTCGGCGCCAGCTTCGATTGCTGCTTCCATCACCTTGTCGGCATCGCCGACGGAAAGCTTGTAGGTGATTTCGCCGACATGGTCGAAGGAGAAGGAAACGGAACCGGTTTCGCCGAGAGCGCCGCCGGCCTTGGTGAAGCTCGAGCGGACGTTGGAGGCGGTGCGGTTGCGGTTGTCGGTCAGAGCCTCGACGATGATCGCCGTGCCACCGGGGCCGTAGCCCTCATAGCGGACTTCGTCATAATTTTCGCCGTCGGCGCCGGCTGCCTTCTTGATGGCGCGGTCGATATTGTCCTTCGGCATGGACTGGGCCTTGGCGTTCTGGATCGCCAGGCGAAGGCGGGCGTTCATCGTCGGGTCGGGCAGGCCGGCCTTGGCGGCAACGGTGATTTCGCGCGCAAGCTTGGAGAACATTTTCGACCGCACGGCATCCTGACGGCCTTTGCGGTGCATGATGTTTTTAAACTGTGAATGGCCAGCCATGGCACCCCTGTCCACGTCTCATTGTTCGGAATGGGCCGCCTTATAAGAGCGAAACGGCACCCGTTCAAGGAAAAAGCAGTTCGGAACAAAGGCGAGGGGATGGCGTTTCAATCGAACTCCATCCAACGGAAAGGAACGGTCATGGCAAGTCTCAGCGAGGCGCAGGAACATCCAGCACGTCAGCTCTGGGATCAGGTCAACGATGTCCATGCCGGCATGCTCGGAATTTCCGGACTGGATATGCACATGCAGCCGATGGCGCCGCATGCCGATCCCACCACCAACACCATCTGGTTCTACACCAAGACCGATGCCGACATCGTGCGCGCCATCAAGCCCGGCAGCCGCGCGCATTTCTGTGTCGTCGGTAAGGATCACGACTATCACGCCTGCCTCGCCGGTGTGATTGAGGTGCATCCTGACCCTTCCAAGATCGAGGAATATTGGAGCTCGATCGTCGCAGCCTGGTATGACGGCGGCAAGAAGGACCCCAAGCTCACCATGCTGTCCCTCCATGTCGACGATGCGGAGATCTGGGTTTCCACAGGCAACAAGCTGAAATTCGGCTGGGAGATCGCCAAGGCCAATCTCGACGATGACAAGATGCCGGATGTCGGAATCAAGCGTCACCTGCAGTTCGCTTGACGCGCAGTGCCCCTGCATAATTCCTTAAATCGGAATCGATTTAAGGATAAAATTATGCAGCAATTCAAAGTGCTACAGCGTCCTTTACGCGTCTGAAAAGACGCGCGGAGCTGTAGAAAGAAAACCGCCGGGCCTTTTACTGCACGCCCTTCAGCACATAGATCAGCGGCTTTTTCGGCAGAGTGCGCATGGAGACGGTGATACTGGCATCGGGCGCATTGCCGACGTCGAAATCCTTGCCGAACATCGAGACGAAGGCTTCGACTGGCGGGCCGCGTCGGTGCATCGGCAGGATCAACGACGAGCGTAGCCGCTTGATGACGCGGCTCATGCTGTCGGCGCCCATCGTCAGGCCACCGTCGACGGGGACCATGACGACGTCGAGGCGGCCGATCTCGGTATAATGGGCATCTGTCAGCTCGTAGTGCAGGTGGCCGAGATGGCCGATGCACAGGCCGGCGATCTCAAAGATAAATATGGAGTTGCCGTTCTCATGCGCGCCGCCGAGGCCGTAGCTGAAGCGGATATCCGTCGTAACGTTGCGGATATAGGCATCGCCGACGACGAGATTGATGTTGGCCTTTTCGCCCGGAATGTCGCTCCACCCATGCAGCACGTGCTTGATGCCGGGATCGGGGGTCAGGGTATAGTGGGTCGTGTGCGCTTTGTTCATGGTCACGACATCGGGCATCGTCGCCGGTCTGTACCAGCCATTATAGTCTGTCGCGATGACGATGCCGCCCGGGGTCTCGATCTCGAAGGTGGAATGGCCGAGGAAGGTCAGTTTGACGTCCTCGCCCTCGGAGACGGCAGGCATCAGCGGCAGGGCGCCGGAGAAACTTGCGAAGGTCACCTTGGGGATGGTTTGCGCGATCGCCTGGCACTGGCTGACCGGTGGCCGCTGCTCTTGTGCCCCGGCAAGATTGGGCGCGGCGAAGGCCGCAAGGCATGCGATAGCGAGGATAAGATACCGCGGCTTCATGCCACCCCTCCGGCGCTCTATCACCTTCAACCGGCGCATAACCCGGAAAATCGATACCGATTTTGGGGTTATACCCGAGTGGCGGGGAGGATGCGGCATGAGGCCGCAGGGGTCCAGACGGCGGGTCCTCACAATTGCGTGTTGGACGGCCGCCTGTCGCCTGTTACCGCCAGAACTCCGGCACCGTTTCGGCCAGCCGCGGTCCGAGCCGGAGCGGCGCGATCTTTTCTGCAAGTCCTGTCGTATCCGAGATCTCCACGCCGACGCCGCAGATCGTCGCCGGTCCGTTCGCGGCTTCCATGCGGCCCTTCGGCATCTTGGAGATGAAGCGGTTGAGCGGCTCCTCCTTGTCCATGCCGAGAGAGGAGTCGTAGTCGCCGCACATGCCGGCATCCGACATATAGGCGGTGCCGCCGTTCAGGATCTGTGCGTCGGCCGTCGGTACATGCGTGTGGGTGCCGACGACGAAGCTAGCGCGGCCGTCGACGAAATGGCCGAAACACTGCTTCTCGCTGGTCGCCTCGGCATGGAAATCGAAGATGATCGCATCGGCCTGCTCCTTCAGCGGGCAGGCGTCGAGGATGACCTCCGCCGATTTGAAGGGGTCGTCGAGTTCGGGATGCATGAAGACCCGGCCCATGACGTTGGCGACGAGCACGCGCGCGCCGTTTCTGGCATAGAAAAGGCCGGAGCCACGGCCGGGCGTGCCTTGGGGATAGTTGGCGGGACGCAGGAACTGATCGTGCCGACCGGCAAAAGCGACGGCTTCCTTCTGGTCCCAGACGTGGTTGCCTGTCGTCACCACATCGGCGCCGGCATTGATCGTTTCCAGAAAGATGTCCTCAGTGATGCCGAAGCCGCCGGCGGCATTCTCGCCGTTGACGATGACGAAATCGAGCTTGAGGTCGGAAACCAGGCCGGGAAGACGGTCCCAGACCGCCGTGCGTCCCGTCTTGCCGACCATGTCACCCAGAAAAAGCAGCCGCATTCCCTATCCAATCCAAGAGGCAAAAAAGCGAAGGCCGCTTTCTGTCAGGATGGCATCCAGGCTTATGTCGTGCGGCTCAGCGGGCACATGTGCCACTTCCTGGCAGTCGAATGCAATGCCGATCAGCTTCGGATGCAGGCCTTTTTGCCTCAGCCGGCTGATGGCGCGGTCGTAGTGGCCGGCGCCGTAGCCGATGCGGTGGCCGCTGATATCGAAGGCCGAAAGCGGCACCAGCATAATCTCGGGATCAAGAATGGCGGCATCTGCGCCGGGGCCGACCGTGCCGAAACCGGTGTCGACGAGGGGCGCACCTTCCGCCAGCTCGCGAAAGACGATGGTCTGCCGGTCGAGGATCGCCGGCACGCAGAGCCGCGCCCCACGCACGGCAAAGCGCGCCATCAGCGGCCTGAGATCGGCTTCCGAACGGATCGGTAGGAAGCCGGAGACGATCGTACCCAGCGCAAAACCGACGGCCTCGCCGGCATGTTCGGCCATTGCGAGGCTTTTGGAGGCGCGTTTCTCGGCGGGGATGGCGTCGCGTGCGGACAGCCGTTCGTTGCGCAGCTGCGCTTTCAATTCTTTCGCGGTCATTCGATCTGCCGGGTCTGAGAGATTTACCCGAGCATAGACGGCTGGATGTCCGATGCAAATGCCGGATGCGACGGTATCACGCGCGTTTCACGCCTCGTCGGCTGGCGGCTGCGGATCGTCAGACGACGATGCTTGTCGGTATTATCGTGGCGCCGATGGAGAAGCCTGCCATATCAGGAACGGCATTGGCTCCGGCCTGCCGGTCTTGCTGCCGCAACTCGCGCATCGCCTTTTCGAGCACTTGCTTGAGTTCGCGCACCACCGCCTTGAACTCTTCCATCGTTTCGCGATCATCGGCCGAAATGCCCGAAAATTTCGGGGCATCCTCAGCGACGCTCGCATAGGCGTTGCGGGCGTTGGTGGCGGCGTCCGGTTCCTGCGAGCCGGTCTCGCCGGCCGCAGTTTCTCCTGCGGTATCCGTCAGCGCAGCATCAGCCCCGCTGGTTGCGACGGCCGCAGCACCCGTGGCCGCATCCATCGAAACCGCTGTTGCCGGGCTGCCGGTCGCGACAGCCGATGCGAATTCGGAGGCGGCGGTGCCGACCTTGCGCGCCAGTTCGGCGGCCAGACGGGCGACCACCTCAGGAGCCATGTTGGAGCTGCGCAGCATCTCCAATTGCTGTGTTGCTTCTTCGAGCTTGCGTTGCGCCTTCGCCTTGGCCTCGTCTCCCGAGTTCGCCAAGGTCTGGCGCATCTGCTGCAGCGCCTGGGTGGCGCGCTGCAGCTTCAGCACGCCTTGATCGGTCTCGCTTCCAGCAGCTGAAATGGCTGCCGTCGATGACGTGCCGCGCAAGATGATGGAGGCAGACGTGGTTGCGACCTGCATGGACAATCCCCCGATTTTTAATTCGGGCCCCCGATTGCAATTTAGACGCATTCTGCAACGTCAGACTTGCGTGGACCTGTGTCTTGGGGATTTCGGCAGCGCAGCGGCCAGCTGCTGCATCGTCTCCTCGAATAGGGGCGCTCCGCCGGGTGCCCAGCCGAGCGTGCGGATTTTCGCAGTGCTCATGGGATTGAGCGCAGCGTCATCGGCAGGGGCCGGCAGCGTGTGCCGACAGCCCGTCTCGCGGCGGATGGGCGAAAGGATATCGCGCGTGTCGACTGAAATGTCCGAGACGTTGAAGACCTCGCCGGAGATGCGGGTGCTTTCCGTCTCCAGCATGAGCCTTACCGCCCGACCGAGGTCGCGGCCGTGAACTTCCGTTCCCCGACGGGCAAGAACCGGCCGGCCGGCGAGGTAATCGGCGATGAGGCCGTCCCATTTGTTCGGCGAGAGATCGCCATAGACGCCGGTTGCCCTCAGGCTTACGCCGGCAAAACCCGGCGTGGAGAGGTGGTCAAGCGCGCGTTCGGCATCGAGCTTGACCTGGCCGTAAAGTGTTTCTGGCTTGGCCAGCATCGTCTCCGTCAGTTCGGTTCCCTCGGGATGATCGCCATAGGCGGCGCGGCTGGACAGCAAGACGCAGCGGCGCGTGCCGGCGCGTTTGGCGGCTTCGAAAAGCCGGACGGTGCCGTCGAGGTTCAACCTGTGGAAGGTCTTCGGATCGTCGCCCTCGCCGCCACGATACTTGCCCGGAACATGGCTGAAGGCGGCGTGCACGAAGAAGTAGGCGTCGTCGAAGACGTCGATCTGATCCTTGTCGGGATCGAGCGAAAGCGCTGCGAACTCGACCGGGCGGGAGAAGAGGCGGGGCAGCGGCGCGCGGCGCCCGCCGACGATCACCTGATATCCGGCGGCCAGCAGTTCCTCGACGACATACCGGCCGACGAGACCCGTTCCACCCGATACCAGTACCTTCATGCTGCCCCTTCCGGATTGTCCAGCGCCGTGATCTCAGGCACATCGCCGCCATCGTGGAAACGGTGCCACAGATCGATCAAAGGTTGTAGTCGCGCTGCCTTGGGATGATCCTTTTCCCACGGTTTTTCATACTGGTAATGCAGGATCGAAATGCTCTTCCAGTCCCAAAGCTCCGGCATGGTGAACCATACATATTGCAGCATGTTGAAATAAACCGGCAGGCCGTGCCAATCCGGGAAGAACGTCTCGAGAAAGGTCTGATCGGTGCGCCGCCAGAAGGCGTCCCGCCTGTCGAGCCTTTCGAGCATGTGCCGGAATGTGTCATGCGAGGGCGTCGCGACGAAGACACCGGAATTCATGCGGCGGAAGTCGGCGAGGCTTTCGTAGACATTGGGGGCGGCTGACAATTCCGGATAGAGGAATAGCCTGTCGACGTTTTTCAACACGAGGGCGTCGGCGTCGATGAAGACGCAGCGCTGGTATTCGACGAGCTGCCAGAGCCTGAGCTTGCAGAAGTTGTCGAGCGGCGAATGGAAATCCGGTTTGCGACCCTTGGTGAAAGGAGCTGTCGAATGGAGCTGGCCACGCGCATGGCGTTCGTTGAAGGCGGCAGACAGCGGCAGGTGCTCGACCGCGATCAGGCGGCAGTCGAGTGCTTTCAGGGGCAAAAGGGCGGCCGCATCGACGCCGCCGGTGTGGAGAATGACGATGTCAGCCCCGGTGCCGGTTCGGCGCAAGGAGCGGGCAAGCGCGGTTGCGCCCATGGCGTAGTCGGCATTGGTGACGAGTGTGACATAAGCGAAACGGGCGGGGATGCCGCTGGCGCTCGTCATATTGCGGCGCTCACGAGACGGATTTCAGCCGCTTGCCTTCCGGATCGTGATTGATCGTCGCGGCGATGTCCTTGGTCCAGGCGGAGACGGCCGGAACGCGGGCGCGGTCGACGCGATAGGCGAATTTCTTGGCGACGTCGACGATTTCGCCGAGCAGGCCTGCTTCCAGCGTGATCGGGTCGAGGCCGAGATCGCGGAATTTTTCGTTCCGGACGATCAGCTCGTTTTCTGCGGCTTCCTTGCGCGGGTTGGGCAACCAGGCAATGTTGGCGCCGCTCATCCTGGCGATCATCTCGGCGAGGTCGCGCACCCGGTGGGTTTCCGTCATCTGGTTGAAGATCTCGACGCGGGCGCCGCGCGCCGGCGGATTTTTCAGCGCCAGTTCGATGCAGCGCACCGAATCCTGGATATGGATGAAGGCACGGGTCTGACCACCGGTGCCGTGCACCGTCAGCGGATAGCCGATTGCCGCCTGGATGAGGAAGCGATTCAGCACCGTGCCGTAATCGCCGTCGTAGTCGAAACGGTTGATCAGCTGCGCATGGCGGCGCGTCTGCTCGGTATGCGTGCCCCAGACGATGCCCTGGTGCAGATCGGTGACCCTCAGGCCATCATTCTTTGCATAGAACTGGAAGAGAAGCTGATCCAGGCACTTGGTCATGTGATAGATCGAGCCGGGATTGGAGGGGTAGAGGATTTCCTGGTTGACCGTCTCGCCACCTGAAGTTTCGATGCCGACCGGCAGGTAACCTTCGGGGATCGCCGCCCCGACCGTCGAATAGCCGTAGACGCCCATTGTGCCGAGATGGATGAGATGGGCATCGAGATTGAGTTCCGTCAGCGCGTTCAGCAGGTTGTGCGTGGCGCTGACATTGTTGTTGACGGTGTAGTTCTTGTGGCGGTCGCTCTTCATCGAATAGGGCGCGGCCCGCTGTTCGGCGAAATGGATGACGGCATCCGGGCGGTGTTCGGAAAGCCAGTTTTTCAGGAGTTCGTAATCCTTGGCGAGATCGATCAGATTGAAGTGGATGCGGCGTCCGGTTTCGGCATGCCAGATGCGGGTGCGCTCCTGGATCGAATCCATCGGGGTCAGCGACTGAACGCCAAGTTCCGTGTCGATCCAGCGGCGGGAGAGATTGTCGAGGATATGGATGTCGTGACCGGCATCGGAGAGATGCAGCGAGGTTGGCCAACCAATGAAACCGTCTCCGCCCATAACCGCAATCTTCATCACATCGTCTCCTGATTGGTCGCTCATTATCGGGAATAGTTAGGAATTGTGACAATCATTCAATGCTTGCCTGTCGGGAAGCGTTGCGCCAAACAGGGCACCTGAGTTTGGAGAAAATTATGACGGAACGCCCTTTTTCCATTTCGGGAGAGCTGACGGAGGCCGGACACCGCCTCGTTCAGCGGGTCTACTATGAAGATACCGACTTTTCCGGCCTGGTCTATCACGCCCGCTACCTGCATTTCCTGGAGCGCGGCCGTACCGATTATCTGCGCTGCCTCGGCGTCGAGCAGCGCGAACTCGTCAGCGCCGATGAGGAGGGCCTCGTTTTCGTTGTCCACCGCATGGAGATCGACTTCAAGAGCCCGGCGCGCATGGACGATGTGCTGACGATCCTGACACACACGGAGAAAGCCGGCGGCGCCAAGATGGTGCTCAATCAGCAGATCCGCTCGGGCGAGACGCTGCTGATCGCCGCCAAGGTGATCATCGCCGTCATCAACGCCCGGGGGCGGCCAAGGCGGTTGCCGGAAACACTGGCAGCGAAATTCCTGGAAGGCAGCATGCCGCTATAGGCCGAATTGCCGAAAAATCGGACCTTGTCAAAACTTGAACTTTATGTGAAGGAATTCCCGCGCCGCAGGATGAGCGCTCTTTCGGCAGCCGGACCTTGCTCCGGTCAAGTAATCCATGGAACGAAATCTTCCAAATACAGGCTTACTGTCACAGTCCGGCACTAACGATCTATTAACCATAATGGTGTCTTACTGGGAAAGTCGGAGTTTGTGCGGTGCACGCCTTCCTTTGACCAAATTTGACGGCAAGAAGGCGGAAGATGAGCTTGGAAGTTTGACCAGGGCTTTGGGCGGCGGCCGCCGGACACTTCTTGCGAGATCAGTTTGTGCCGCCCGGTCCAGCACCGGGCGTTTGGATTCGGGGATTTTGGATCAATGGAACAAGTAGGATTGGCAGCAGCAACGACGGACGTCAGCCTCTGGTCGCTTTTCATGCAGGCCGGCATCGTCGTCAAGCTCGTCATGCTCGGGCTTATCGCGGCCTCGGTGTGGACGTGGGCTATCGTCATCGATAAATACCTGGCCTATGGCCGCGCGCGGCGCCAGTTCGACAAGTTCGAGCAGGTGTTCTGGTCGGGCCAGTCGCTGGAAGAACTCTACCGCTCGCTGTCGGAACGCAACAATACCGGTCTGGCGGCGATCTTCGTGGCTGCCATGCGCGAGTGGAAGAAATCCTTCGAACGCGGCGCCCGCTCGCCGATCGGCCTGCAGATGCGTATCGACCGCGCGATGGACGTGACGCTCGCCCGTGAGACCGAATTTCTCGGCGCTCGCCTCGGATCGCTCGCGACCATCGGCTCGGCCGGTCCGTTCATCGGTCTGTTTGGCACGGTCGTCGGCATCATGACCTCGTTCCAGGCGATCGCCGGTTCGAAGTCGACCAACCTTGCGGTCGTCGCGCCCGGTATCGCCGAAGCGCTGCTTGCCACTGCGATCGGCCTCGTCGCCGCTATCCCGGCAGTTATCGCCTACAACAAGTTCTCTGCCGATGCCGGCAAGCTCTCGGGCCGAATGGAAGGTTTCGCGGATGAATTCTCCGCCATACTTTCGCGCCAGATCGACGAGAAACTGCAGCCGCGCGCTGCCGCTCAATAACCAACGGAGTATTCTCACATGGGTATGGCTGTTGGAGGCAATGGCGGAGGCGGCGGACGCCGCCGTCGCGGCGGTCGGAACAGGGCCGTGATTTCCGAAATCAACGTGACGCCGCTCGTTGACGTCATGCTGGTGCTTTTGATCATCTTCATGGTCGCGGCACCGATGATGACCGTCGGCGTGCCGATCGACCTGCCGGAAACGCAGGCCAAGGCGCTGAATTCCGAGACGCAGCCGATCACCATCTCCGTCAAGAACGACGGCGAGGTGTTCCTGCAGGAAACACCGATCCCGGCGGCGGAGATCGCCGCCAAGCTCGAGGCGATCGCCACCACCGGTTATAACGAACGTATCTTCGTGCGCGGCGACGCAACAGCGCCCTACGGCGTCATCGCCGACGTCATGGCCCGTATTCAGGGTGCAGGCTTCAAGAATATCGGCCTGGTGACGCAGCAGAAGAAGGACCAATAGCGCGCAAAATGAAGGCCAGTGTCATCACATCTGCTGTTTTGCACGGCCTGGTGCTCACCTGGGCGATGGTGTCGCTTGGCGCTCCGGAATCCTTCAAGGTAGAGGATTTCGAGGCGATGCCGGTCGATCTCGTGCCGGTGGAGTCCATTACCCAGATGCAGCAAGGCGACAAGAAGGCTCCGAAGAAGGAGACTTCCGCGCCCGTGCCGACGACACGGCCGCCGATTGCACAGCCGGCCGAGAATGCCGGCGACAACAATGTCGACCTGAAGACGCCGCCGGTCCCGAACGCCAAGCCCAGCAATACTGAAGCGGCTGCCGCCAATTCGAGCGACAAGCCGATGCCGAAGATCGATCCTAAGCCGAATGACGTCAAGGAGATCGTCAAGGAGGAAACGGAAGTCGAGCAGCCGAAGGAGGTTGCTTCAATTCCGCCGCCGAAGCCTGTCGAAGTGACGCCGCCGAAGCCCGAGGAAAAACCGCCGGAAGAACAGGCCAAGCCGGAGGAGCCGCCGAAGCCCGATGCCGAGGCGCTGCCGGACAATGTACCGACGCCTGTCGCCAAGCCGCAGGTGAAGCCGCCGGAACCACAGAAGCCCGCCGAGAAGCCGCCGGAAAAGACTGCGGATCAGCCGAAGGCTGCCGAAAAGCCGACCGAAAAGAAGAAGGCTGATCAGAAGCAGGAGACGGCGAAATCGGCTTCGGCGATGAAGAGCGATTTCAATGCCGATGAGGTTGCGGCGTTGCTGAACAAGACCGATCCTTCAGCAGGCGGTGCCAAGCGCTCGACGCAGGAGGCATCGCTCGGTGCGAAGAAGAGCAATGGCGGCTCCAAGCTTTCGATGAGCGAGATGGATGCGCTGAAGAGTGCCATCGCCGGCAATTGGTCTGTCATTCCCGGCATGGAAGGCGTGGGCGATGTTCGCATCAAGGTGCATATGAATCTCGATCAGGACGGCAACATCGTCGGCGAACCGGAAGTCGAGGCGGTCGGTGGCGATAACGAATCCACGCGTCGGGCACTCGCCGGCGGCGCTTATCGCGCCATCATGAAATCGGCTCCTTTCTCGTCGCTTCCAAAAGACAAATACGATACCTGGAGCGAAGTCGTCGTCAACTTCGATCCCAGCGATCTAGGAATCTAAATGCTGAAAGGCTTTTCCTCCATGAACAAGTGTTCCTTCTTCCGCGCCATCATGGTCGCTGCAGGCCTGATGACCGCTGCCGCGTTCGCGACGCCGGCGAACGCTCTCGTCGAGATCAATATCAATAAGGGCAACGTTCAGCCGTTGCCGATTGCGGTGACGGACTTCCTGCAGGGTGACATGGGGGCGCAGGTCTCGCAGGTCATCGCCGCCGACCTGCAGCGTTCCGGCCTGTTTGCTCCGATCAGCAAGACCGCCTTCATCGAGAAGATTGCGAATCCTGACGCTGCGCCACGTTTCGAGGACTGGAAGGTCATCAACGCTCAGGCGCTGGTCACCGGACGGGTTACCCAGGAAGCGGACGGCCGCCTTCGCGCCGAGTTCCGCCTCTGGGATACCTTTGCCGGACAGCAAATGACTGGTCAGCAGTTTTATACGCAGCCTGAGAACTGGCGGCGTGTCGCTCACATCATTGCCGATGCGATCTACAAGCAGATCACCGGCGAAGAAGGCTATTTCGACACTCGTGTCGTCTTTGTCTCCGAATCCGGCACCAAGCAGCAGCGCAAGCGCCAGCTTGCGATCATGGACCAGGACGGCTTCAACATCCGCATGCTGACCGATGGCAGCGATCTCGTTCTGACACCGCGCTTCTCGCCGAGCCGGCAGGAAGTCACCTACATGTCCTTTGCCAACCAGCAGCCGCGCGTCTACCTGCTGCAGCTTGAAACGGGGCAGCGCGAGGTCGTCGGCAACTTCCCCGGCATGACCTTCTCGCCGCGCTTTTCGCCGGACGGGCAGAAGGTGATCATGAGCCTGCAGCAGGAAGGCAATTCCAACATCTATACGATGGACCTGCGCTCGCGCACGACGACGCGGTTGACCTCGACGGCTGCGATCGACACCTCGCCCTCCTATTCGCCGGATGGTGCGCGCGTCAGCTTCGAAAGCGACCGCGGCGGAAAGCCGCAGATCTATGTGATGAATGCCGATGGCTCGGGCCAGACCCGTATTTCCTTCGGCGACGGCTCCTATTCGACGCCGGTCTGGTCGCCGCGCGGCGATCTCATCGCCTTCACCAAACAGGCCGGCGGCAAGTTCTCGATCGGCGTGATGAAGCCGGACGGGTCCGGCGAGCGCATCCTGACGACCGGCTTCCACAATGAGGGCCCAACCTGGGCGCCAAACGGCCGCGTCCTGATGTTCTTCCGCCAGGCGGCAGGGTCGGGCGGTCCGCAGCTCTATTCGATCGACCTCAGCGGTTACAACGAGCAGCTTGTGAAGACGCCGACCTACGGTTCCGACCCGGCCTGGTCACCGCTTCTGGAGTAGGCGATGCACTGCCGCCTTCATGTCGCCCCAAAGTCATGGAAACCGGGCGGCTACGGGACAAATCAGTAAATCGTTAACCATAATCTTTGAGGGGCGGTTAACCGAGTGCGGTTACTGTCCGGAAACCCTGATGAAATCGCAAGGAGACCGGCCATGAGCCGAATTCATACCCCGGCAATGAGCCGCATGCAGAATTTCGCCCGCAACCCCGTCATGATCGCGCTTATCGCCGGTCTCGCGCTCGCAAGCTGCGCCAAGAAGCCGCCGAACAGCGCCGGCGACCTCGGCCTCGGCACCGGTGCTGGTGGGGCTGCAACGCCGGGCTCTGCCCAGGACTTCACGGTCAATGTCGGCGACCGCATCTTCTTCGATACCGACTCCTCGTCGATCCGCGCCGATGCTTCGCAGACGCTCGACCGTCAGGCCCAGTGGCTCGCCCGCTACCCGAACTACCAGATCACCGTCGAAGGCCATGCCGACGAACGCGGCACGCGCGAATACAACCTCGCGCTCGGCGCCCGCCGTGCGGCTGCCGCCAAGGACTATCTCGCTTCGCGCGGCGTCCCGGCGCAGCGCCTGAAGACGATCTCCTACGGCAAGGAACGTCCGGTCGCCGTCTGCGACGATATTTCCTGCTGGTCGCAGAACCGCCGCGCGGTTACCGTGCTTGGCGGCGCCGGCATGTAATTGCCGAGCAACAATTCGCTTTTTCGACAGGCGGTCCCATCTGGGGCCGCCTTTTCTTTTTGACCACACTTTGGCCAGACTCCGTTGCTTTTTGAAAGCAATTGGAAAAATCTCCTGTTCGTGCCATCGAGGTGCGAAGAATCACTGGGACAGGACGATACATATGAAGAAACTTGTCGTGGCAGGCATGCTGTGCCTCGCGGCTGTGACCGGAAGCGAACGAGCGGCCTATTCCGCCTCGTTCTTCGGGCTACATCTCGGCGGCCGATCCGCGGAAAACCAGGCGGCGCCGCCTGTTGTCAAGGTGCAGAGCGGCGACGCGGAGGTCCGTGTGCAGCAGCTCGAAGAGCAGCTGCGGCAGTTGAACGGCCGGATCGAAGAGATGAGCTTTCAGCTTCTGCAGATGCAGGAGACGATCCGCAAACAGCAGGAAGACAATGAATTCCGCTTCCAGCAGCTCGAAAAGACGGGCGGCGCCGGAGGTGCCACCAAGGCTCCTGTCAAGAAGAGCGAGACCGATGCCGCTCCGGCCGCCTCCGGTGGCGACGACATCGCCAAGGTAATTCAAGCACCGCAGGGAGCCGAAACGGCTCCCTCCACCAGCGTGCCGGAGAATAGCGGTCTCGGCCAGCCGCCGAAGGAGCTCGGCTCGATCGATTTCGATCAGAGCGGTAATCCGATCGGCGGAAGCGTCGACGAAAATGCGACAATTGGTTCCGGGCCGATTCCCGATGCCAACACCAAAACGCCGCAGCAGACCGCCTCGCTCGGCAGCGAAGCCGACCAATACAAGGCCGCCTATGGCCACGTGCTGTCCGGCGATTACAGCACGGCGGAACAGGAATTCACGCAGTATATCACCCGCTACCCGAGCAGCGCGCGGTCGGCAGACGCCAATTTCTGGCTCGGCGAAGCTCTTTATTCGCAGGGTAAGTACAATGAGGCGGCCAAGACCTTCCTCAATGCGCACCAGAAATACGGTACATCGGAAAAGGCACCGGAAATGCTGCTGAAGCTCGGCATGTCGCTTGCCGCCCTCGACAATACCGAGACGGCCTGTGCGACGCTGCGCGAAGTCTCGAAGCGTTATCCGAAGGCGTCGCGTGCCGTCATAAGCAAGGTTGCGAGCGAACAGAAGCGCCTCTCCTGCTAAGGTCTTCCGGAATGTCTCCGGAAGCCGCATCGCCTCAACTGGCGATCCACGAGTTTGTCACGTCGCTTCAAAGCCCCGCGCGCATTCTCGTCGCGATATCAGGCGGCAGCGATTCCACCGGCCTGCTCCTTCTTCTCGATCAAGCCGTGAAGGCCGCGCCCCATCTCAGGCTTTCCCTTTGCGCTGCAACCGTCGATCATGCGTTGCGCGCCGGCTCCGCAGACGAGGCGCGTGAAGTCGCAGCCCTCTGCGCATCGCTCGGCATTCCCCACACCATCATGATCTGGCAGGGCGACAAGCCGACAACCGGCATCATGGCTGCGGCCCGAGAGGCACGTTATGGCTTGCTTGCGACCGCCGCCACAGACTTCAAAGCCGATCTCATCGTCACGGGGCATACACTCGACGACCAGCGCGAAACACTACAGATGCGTGGGATGCGAACAGAGCAGGTTTCGACCGGTATTGCAGATGCAGTGCTCTTTGACCGGCGTTTCTGGATTTTACGTCCGCTTCTTTTTTCCACCCGGGCGGATATCCGCGCTTTCCTGAAAGAGCGGGGCGTGCCGTGGATCGACGATCCCAGCAACGAGGACACGAAGTACGAGCGCGTGCGGATGCGCCGGCAGCTTTCGGCCGATGCAGGCATGACGAAGGATATCAGCGCGGCTTGGGAGGAGCGGCTGGCGCTGTCGTCCAGAGGAGCCGAATGGCTGGATCGTCATTTCCGGCTTCACGGCTGCCTGCTCGGGCAGGTGATGCCTGACGGGTTGCGGCAGGATCGCGCAGTCCTCGACTATGCACTCGCCCGTCTGGCAGCCGTTTTCGGTGGGCAGCCGTTTGCGCCGGGGAGGGGGCATATGGAGCGTATCCTTGCATTTGCCACCGGCAGCAAGCCGGGACGCATGACCGCCGGCAGGGTAGTGTTCGATCTGCGGCATGACGGGCTTTATCTGGCGCGCGAGAACCGGGGGATATCGCCTCTGGTATTGCGGCCGGGCGAGGCGGGGGTTTGGGATGGCAGGTTTTATGCGCGCAATGGGTCGGTCGCATCAATTGAAATCCAGGCCGCTGCTGCACACGCGCAAGACACTTCACGCTTTATCGAGTCAATCACCGCGCAGACGCGCGGTGCCTGGATTCCGGTGACGAGCACAGGAATGTGGGAGTATATGCAGCGCCTTCCCAAGAGCGCATGGAAGCGCGCTATCGCTTCGGCGCCGGTGTTATCCGCCGAAGAGAGCCTTTTATCTGAGGAATCCGCCCGCATGGTCGAACTAGCACCCTATTTCGCACCCTTCGACCGCTTTTTGACACGATTTGACTTCATCTTTGCCAATAGGCTTTCGGCGGTTTTCGCGACGGCGCCCTATGCGAGGCTGCCTTTAAGAAGTATTGACGGAAAAACCATCTGACTTGGGGGATCGCCTTGGCAACGGCACGGCGCAACCCTATGTTAGAAACGAATAAGACGGTCGCCATGAGGCGGCTGTTCCATGCTGGGGAGTTCAATGAACCCTAACTTACGTAATTTCGCCTTGTGGGCGATCATAGCGCTTCTGCTGATCGCCCTTTTCAGTATGTTTCAGACGGCGCCGGCACAGACGGGCTCCCGCGAAATCCCTTATTCGCAGTTTCTGCGTGAGGTCGATGCGGGCCGCGTGAAGGATGTCGTGGTGACGGGCAACCGTCTCTCCGGAAGCTATGTTGAAAATGGCACCACCTTCCAGACCTATTCACCTGTGATCGACGACAGTCTGCTCGATCGCCTGCAGTCGAAGAATGTCCTGGTTTCCGCCCGTCCTGAAACGGACGGCTCTTCGGGTTTCCTCAGCTATCTCGGCACGCTTTTGCCGATGCTTCTGATTCTCGGCGTCTGGCTGTTCTTCATGCGGCAGATGCAAGGCGGCTCACGCGGCGCGATGGGCTTCGGCAAGTCCAAGGCCAAGCTTTTGACTGAAGCGCATGGCCGCGTGACTTTCGAAGACGTCGCCGGTGTCGACGAGGCCAAGCAGGATCTCGAGGAAATCGTCGAATTCCTGCGTGATCCGCAGAAGTTCCAGCGTCTTGGCGGCAAGATCCCGCGCGGCGTGCTGCTCGTCGGCCCTCCGGGCACCGGCAAGACGCTGCTCGCCCGCTCGGTCGCCGGCGAAGCCAATGTGCCCTTCTTCACCATTTCGGGCTCCGACTTCGTCGAAATGTTCGTCGGCGTCGGCGCAAGCCGCGTGCGCGATATGTTCGAGCAGGCGAAGAAGAATGCGCCCTGCATCATCTTTATCGACGAAATCGATGCCGTCGGCCGCCATCGCGGCGCCGGTCTCGGCGGAGGCAATGACGAACGCGAGCAGACGCTGAACCAGCTGCTGGTCGAAATGGACGGCTTCGAGGCGAATGAAGGCGTGATCCTGATCGCCGCCACCAACCGCCCCGACGTGCTCGATCCTGCGCTGCTGCGTCCCGGCCGTTTCGACCGTCAGGTCGTCGTGCCGAACCCCGACATCGTCGGCCGCGAGCGTATCCTCAAGGTGCATGCGCGCAACGTTCCGCTGGCGCCGAATGTCGATCTCAAGATTCTCGCCCGCGGCACACCCGGTTTCTCCGGCGCCGACCTGATGAACCTTGTCAACGAAGCCGCCCTGATGGCCGCCCGCCGTAATAAGCGCGTCGTCACCATGCAGGAATTCGAAGACGCCAAAGACAAGATCATGATGGGCGCCGAGCGCCGTTCTTCGGCGATGACCGAGGCGGAAAAGAAGCTCACCGCTTACCATGAGGCCGGTCACGCCATCACCGCGCTCAATGTCGCCGTCGCCGATCCACTGCACAAGGCGACGATCATTCCGCGCGGCCGTGCGCTCGGCATGGTCATGCAGCTTCCCGAGGGCGACCGCTACTCGATGAGCTACAAGTGGATGGTTTCGCGCCTCTGCATCATGATGGGCGGCCGCGTCGCCGAGGAGCTCACCTTCGGCAAGGAGAACATCACTTCGGGTGCCTCTTCCGACATCGAGCAGGCCACCAAGCTTGCCCGCGCCATGGTCACGCAGTGGGGCTTCTCCGACCAGCTCGGTCAGGTCGCCTATGGCGAGAACCAGCAGGAAGTCTTCCTCGGCCACTCGGTTTCGCAGTCGAAGAATGTTTCGGAAGCAACCGCGCAGAAGATCGACAATGAAGTGCGCCGGCTGATCGACGAGGCCTATACCCAGGCCCGCACGATCCTGACGGAAAAGCACGACGAATTCGTCGCTCTTGCCGAAGGTCTGCTCGAATACGAGACGCTGACCGGCGAAGAGATCAAGGCGCTGATCCGCGGTGAAAAGCCTTCTCGCGATCTCGGCGATGATTCGCCGCCGAGCCGCGGCTCCGCCGTTCCGAAGGCCGGCGCACGGCCAGCCACCAAGGGTGACGAGCCCGAAGGCGGCCTCGAACCGCAGCCGCATTGAACAGCGGCACCAATCCGAACAAGGCCGGATTTCCGAAGTGGGAGATCCGGCCTTTTCTATTGGTAACGGGATATAATCATTTTTCTTGCTAATTTACGTGCTGATCGCCGCATTTTGTGGCATTCCGCTGAATTGAGGCAAGTATGAATCACGCTCGTGGATTGACGACATTCCACTGAAGCCGGATTCGCTTGGAACGGTGCGCTGCCTTGAATGGCGCGCGGAAAGCGCAGGAGTGCAGATGAAAAGACGCTATTTCGGTACGGACGGCATTCGCGGCCAATCCAATGTCTTCCCGATGACGCCGGATCTCGCCATGCGGGTCGGCATTGCCGCCGGTACGATCTTCCGCCGCGGCAACCATCGCCACCGCGTCGTCATCGGCAAGGATACGCGCCTTTCCGGCTATATGCTTGAGAACGCCATGGTCGCGGGCTTCACGGCCGCTGGTCTCGATGCCTTCATCCTCGGCCCGATCCCGACACCAGCTGTTGCCATGCTAACGCGCTCGCTGCGCGCCGATCTCGGCGTGATGATCTCGGCTTCGCACAATCCTTACGAGGATAACGGCATCAAGCTCTTCGGCCCTGACGGTTACAAGCTGTCAGACGACATCGAGGCCGAGATCGAGGATCTGCTCGAAAAGGATCTGAATGCCCAGCTTGCCAAATCCGACGACATCGGCCGCGCCAAGCGCGTCGACGGGGTGCATGACCGCTATATCGAACATGCCAAGCGCACGCTGCCGCGCGACGTGACGCTGCAGGGTCTGAGGATCGCGATCGATTGCGCCAATGGTGCTGCCTACAAGGTGGCACCGGCCGTGCTCTGGGAGCTCGGCGCCGAGGTCGTCACCATCGGCAACGAGCCGAACGGCACCAACATCAATCTCAATTGCGGCTCCACCAGCCCCGTCGCGCTGCAGAAGAAGGTCGACGAGGTGCGCGCCGATATCGGCATCGCGCTCGATGGCGATGCCGACCGCGTCATCATCGTCGATGAAAACGGCTCGATCGTCGACGGAGACCAGCTGATGGCCGTTATCGCCGAGAGCTGGGCCGAGAGCCAGCAACTGCGCGGCAACGGTATCGTCGCCACCGTCATGTCCAATCTCGGCCTCGAGCGCTTCCTCGACGAGCGCGGCATGGCGCTTGCCCGCACGCGGGTCGGCGACCGCTACGTCGTCGAGCATATGCGCCAGCACAATTACAATGTCGGCGGCGAGCAGTCCGGCCATATCGTGCTTTCGGATTACGGCACGACCGGCGACGGTCTCGTCGCGGCGCTGCAGATCCTGGCCGCGGTCAAGCGCACCGGCCGGACCGTCAGTGAGGTCTGCCGTCGCTTCGAGCCGGTGCCGCAGCTCCTGCGCAATGTCCGCATCAGTGGCGGCAAGCCGCTGGAGGATATCCAGGTGCAGAAGGCGATCGCCGATGCCGAAGCCGAACTGGCCAGGAACGGCCGCCTCGTCATCCGCCCTTCGGGCACCGAGCCGCTGATCCGCGTCATGGCCGAGGGCGACGACCGCGCCCAGATCGAGCGCATCGTCAACGAGCTGATCGGCACGATCTCGAACGTCCGGACCGCCGCCTGATTTTTTAGGGACGAAATTTCAAAAGCCGGTACGTAGGTGCCGGCTTTTTCGCTGTTGGCGCCTTCGGTTCGAAGATCCACTCCGGATGGACTTCCCGCCGAAACCGTTTCCGCCCTTCCGAAGACAACATGTCAATGAATTGCCAGCTTGGCTTCCGGTAGGGAGCAAGCGTCGGCAACTGCACCATGTCGGGCGCGGTGAGCACTGAGGCGGCGTCCGCGGAAATCTGCCGATATCTTTGGCGACAGCGCTGTCAACCGCCACACGCGGATGCTACACGGCGGCGTTTGCATTCAAAGGAAAAATCATGAAAAAACTGGTGCGCCTGCTGCTGACGATCGCTCTCGCATTCGTCGTCTTCACTGGTTTCCGGTGGTATCGCTACATCAGCAACACCGACAGCCCTTACGATGAAATCGGCATCACGCTCAACAATGCCATGCCAGGCCCGATCAATGCCTGGGGCTGTGCTCAGCTGAAAACGACCTTTGGCACCTCCTTGCCACCGTACGGCTGCGCCGCCGAAAACGCGACGCAATGGAAGTAACAGCAGGATTCGCCGAGTGGAGCAGCCGATCCATCTGACGGCGAAGGAAACCGACTTAACCATTTGACAGCAGCGGACTTCATGGCGTTGCAGCTGGCGGTCTCCGGCAAGTGCGGCGGCTGCCAGCCTTCGGCCGACCTTCATCACCATGTCGAGGAACTTGCTGCCAATCTTTCTCTTAACGTTTCTTCCTATTTATAGTTAAGCAGCTTTTAACGTTTCCCATTCATTATCCATACGAAGCGTACCAGATTGGCAGCGACTGAGCCTGCCGACGCAACGGATTTTGGAGTGGGATCCATGAAAAGAAGCTTGTCCGGCATCTTCGCCGCATTGTTGATCGCGACAAACGCCTATTCCGCGGACCTCGCCCCTGCCGAGCCTATCCCGGAGCAGCCGCCTGAGGTGACGGTCACCGAAGCGACCGGCTGGTACCTGCGCGGCGATGTCGGCTATGCCTTCACCGATCTGCGCGGCGCCCGCTATTTCCAGGGCAGCAACGCAACGGAAGTCGATTTCGACGACGCCGATCTGGATGATGCATGGACCATCGGCGGCGGTGTCGGTTATCAGATCAACAGCTATCTGCGCACCGATCTGACCTTCGACTATCTCACCCAGGCGGATTTCAAGGGCTCGACAGTCGGGCAGTGCGGCTTTCCTCTGGTGGACTGCACCTCGAGCGACCGCTCCTCGCTGACAGCCTATACGCTGCTCGCCAACGCCTATGTCGATCTCGGCACCTACGGCTACGTCACGCCTTATGTCGGCGCCGGTATCGGTGGTTCCTATGTGAAATGGAAGAACCTGCGCAACGTCGCCTGCGCCGATGACGGCAGCTTCTGCGACGACCAGGTCACCCACGGCGGCAAGGGCAACTGGCGCTTCACCTACGCCCTCATGGCCGGCGCTTCGATCGACGTGACCTGCAACATCAAGGCCGATGTCGGCTACCGTTACCTGCATATCGATGGCGGCAACATGTTCGGCTATGCCGAAAATGGCGGCCCGGGCCGCGACAAGGGTCTCAGCGCCCACGAAGCTCGCGTCGGCGCCCGTTATCTCTTCGGCGGCTGCGCCCAGGCGAGCTATGAACCACCGCCGGAAATCCCGCTGCAGCAGCCTGTCTACAAGTAAATTTGATCGCCTGACACCAGAAGCCGCCCCCAACCGGGCGGCTTTTTGCATTGTGGCCGCCCTACCGCCCTGCGTCAAAATATGTTCCGCCCGCGACACTTCGATCTTGACTATGACGTGTCGGATCCATACACACGGCGGCGGGACACCCTTCCCCAACGAAGGGCTTTCTATCTGAGAGGATAGCATCATGGCGAAGACCGCAAAGCCGGACATCCGTCCGCACAATACCCATTTCTCTTCTGGCCCTTGCTCGAAGCGCCCCGGTTGGTCGCTCGAAGCCCTTTCCGACGCGGCCCTTGGCCGTTCGCACCGCGCGAAGGTCGGTAAGGCCAAGCTCAAGCAGGCCATCGACCTTACCCGTGAAATTCTTGAAGTGCCGGCGGATTACCGCATCGGCATCGTTCCGGCGTCCGACACCGGGGCCGTCGAAATGGCGCTCTGGTCGCTGCTCGGCGAACGTGGCGTCGACATGCTCGCCTGGGAAAGCTTCGGCGCCGGCTGGGTCACCGATGTCGTCAAGCAGCTGAAGCTCAAGGATGTGCGCAAGCTCGAAGCCGGTTACGGCGAGCTTCCCGATCTCTCCGCCGTCGATTTCGACCGCGACGTCGTCTTCACCTGGAACGGCACAACCTCGGGCGTGCGCGTTCCGAATGCCGATTTCATCCCGGCCGACCGCAAGGGCCTGACGATCTGCGACGCCACTTCGGCGGCTTTCGCACAGGAACTCGATTTCGCCAAGCTCGATGTCGTCACCTTCTCCTGGCAGAAGGTTCTGGGCGGCGAGGGTGCGCACGGCGTCATCATTCTTTCGCCGCGCGCCGTCGAGCGTCTGGTCACCTACACGCCGGCCTGGCCGCTGCCGAAAATCTTCCGCATGACCTCGGGCGGCAAGCTGACGGAAGGCATCTTCCAGGGCGAGACGATCAACACGCCGTCGATGCTCTGCGTCGAGGACTATATCGATGCGCTTGTCTGGGCCAAGCAACTCGGCGGCCTCAAGGGGCTGATCGCGCGTGCCGATGCCAATGCCAAGGTCATCAACGATTTCGTTGCGGCAAACGACTGGATCGCCAATCTCGCCGTCAAGGCGGAAACGGCCTCCAACACCTCCGTTTGCCTGAAGATCGTCGACAAGGACATCGCAGCCCTCGATGACGACGGCCAGGCGAATTTCGCCAAGGGTCTGGTCGGCCTCCTGGAAAAGGAAGGTGTCGCCTATGACGTCGGCCATTACCGCGACGCGCCGTCCGGCCTGCGCATCTGGGCCGGCGCCACGATCGAGGCATCCGACATGCAGAAGCTGATGCCCTGGCTTTCCTGGGCCTTCGAGACGCAGAAGGCGCAGCTTAATCAGGCTGCCGCCTGAGGTGATCGCATCCGGCTCCGCCATAGGGCGGAGCCCAGCATTCCTGATTCATTCATCGCTGAACACTTTTGAAGGAGGCCCTCATGGCACCTCGCGTTCTCGTATCCGACGAATTGTCGGAAACCGCCGTCCAGATCTTCCGCGACCGCGGCGTCGAAGTCGATTTCGAACCGCAGCTCGGCAAGGACAAAGACCGTCTGCTCGAAGTCATCGGCAAGTATGATGGCCTGGCCATCCGCTCTGCCACCAAGGTGACGGAAAAGATCATCGAGGGGGCTACGAACCTCAAGGTCGTCGGCCGTGCCGGCATCGGCGTCGACAATGTCGATATCCCGGCCGCCTCGCGCCGCGGGATCATCGTCATGAACACGCCCTTCGGCAACTCGATCACGACAGCCGAACACGCGATCGCGCTGATGTTCGCCGTCGCCCGCCAGCTTCCGGCAGCCGATACCTCGACGCAGGCCGGCAAGTGGGAGAAGTCGAAGTTCATGGGCGTCGAGATCACCGGCAAGACGCTCGGCGTCATCGGCGCCGGCAATATCGGCTCGATCGTCTGTGCCCGCGCCATCGGCCTCAAGATGCACGTCGTCGCTTACGATCCGTTCCTGTCCAAGGAGCGCGCCGAGGAGATGGGCGTCACCAAAGTCGAACTTGAAGAGCTTTTCGCCAGGGCCGATTTCATCACGCTGCATGTGCCGATGACCGACAAGACGCGCGGCATCCTCAACAAGGAAGCGCTGGCAAAGACCAAGCCCGGCGTGCGCATCATCAACTGCGCCCGCGGTGGCCTGGTCGATGAGGCAGCGCTTGCCGAAGCAATCAAGTCGGGCCATGTCGCGGGTGCCGCCTTCGACGTGTTCGAGGTCGAGCCCGCCAAGGAAAGCCCGCTCTTCGGCCTGCCGAACGTCGTCTGCACGCCGCATCTTGGCGCCTCGACGACCGAGGCGCAGGAGAACGTCGCTTTGCAGGTGGCTGAACAGATGGCGGATTACCTCGTCAATGGTGCGGTCTCCAACGCTATCAACATGCCGTCGATCACGGCGGAGGAAGCGCCGATCCTGAAGCCCTTCATCCGCCTTGCCGATGTTCTCGGCGCCTTCGTCGGCCAGGTCACCGAAGAGCCGATCAAGGAAATCGAAATCCTCTATGACGGCATCACCGCCAACATGAACACGCGGGCGCTGACGAGTGCTGTGCTCGCCGGCCTCATCCGTCCGCAGGTCGCCGACGTCAACATGGTTTCGGCGCCGATAATGATCAAGGAAAAGGGCATCGTGCTTTCCGAGGTCAAGCGCGACAAAACCGGCGTCTTCGACGGCTACATCAAGTTGACGGTGACCACCGAAAGCATGACGCGCTCGGTCGCGGGCACGGTGTTTTCGGACGGCAAGCCGCGCTTCATCCAGATCAAGGGTATCAACCTCGATGCCGATGTCGGCTCGCACATGATTTACATCACCAATACCGACGTTCCCGGCATGATCGGCTTCATCGGCACGACGCTTGGTGCTGCCGGCGTCAACATCGCCAACTTCCAGCTCGGCCGTGACAAGCAGGGCGGCGACGCCATCGCGCTGCTCTATGTCGACGGCAAGGTTGATGACGCCGTGCTTGCTGAGTTGACCGCCCACCAGGCGGTTCGCCAGGCAAAGCCGCTGACCTTCAATATCGACTGAGTTTTTCCTCCCGAGGAAATGAAAAACCCGGCGCTGGAAACGGCGCCGGGTTTTTTCGTGTCAGGAACCGATGAATCTTAATGCGCGTCGCGCTTTAAATCTTTTTTTGATCCATGTCGTGGTCCCAAAACCGATGCACACGTTTGGGCGACATGCATTAGTGGTGCCGGCGTTTCCGGCGGAGGATTTTGCCGAAACGGGCGACATCGTCTTCAGCCTTCGTGCGGTGAAGGAAGGCGAGCCTGCTGCCGTCGAGGCCCTGAAAGAATTCGTCCCAGGAAATCTCTTCCGGTTCCGAGGAAAAATCGACGCGGACGGTTTCGCTGTCCGGTGCGTTCTTGATTCGGGCGGGATGGCCTCCGCGCGCCTCGATCCAATGTCTGATTCTGCTGTAATCCGTCGTCGTGCCGAACCTGCCCATGAAACCCTCCTCAGCAATTCGAATGCGACATCGATCACCCGCAACGCACGATCGACGGAATTGTTCCAGGACGCCAAAATTATTTTATCGAGAGCCGAGATCGTGACAGCAGGCCGCCGCTTTGCACATTCTGAAGGCGGAAGCCTAAAGTTTAACCCTAAGTATGATTCTGATTTTATTTAACTTTTCTCGGTATATCCCTGGCATCGGCATCAACCGCACGCGAATTCCCATGGCCCCCTTGCAGAAGACCGAGCAGACCGAAGCATTAAACGACGACTTCCGGTCATTGTTTGCAACGCATCCGTCGCCGATGTGGGTCTATGATCCGGCATCGCTGCGCTTTCTTATCGTCAACGAGGCGGCGGCAGCACTTTACGGCTACGGCGCGGACGAATACCGGCGCATGACGGTTCTGGATATCCGCCCTGAGCATGAGCGGGAACGGATGGTCGACGCCGTCAGCGGCCGTACCGACATGGAAAAGGCGGAGCGTTGGGTTCACCTCAAGGCAAGTGGTGAGACCTTCGAAGTGCTGACCTATGGCCGAGAAGTGCGTTTCGAGGGCCGAGCGGCAATCCTGGCGATCGTGCAGGACCGCACCGAGGTCAATGCCGCCAGACGCCAGATCAGCGATACGCGCTCGCTTCTCGACAGCATCGTCGACAACCTGCCGGTCGGCGTCTTCGTCAAGGACATGGAAGCGGACGGGCTTTACGTTCTCTTTAACGAGGCCTGCGGCGACATTGTGGGCATGAGGGCGGAGCACGTGGTCGGCCGAACCGACCGGGCGCTGTTTCCCCCCAGTCAGACAGACGCCTTCCGCGAGCAGGATCGCCGGGCCTTCGAAGCCAATACGGCGATCAGCTTCGAGGAGAGCATGCTGCGCGCCGATGGTGTGCCGCGCCTCCTGCGCACCGTCAAGCGCGCCCTGCCGACGCCGGAGGGCCAAGCGCCGCGTTATCTGCTCGGCATCTCGCAGGACGTGACGGAGGAGCGCTCCGTCGAGGCAAAGCTTGCCCATCTCGCCATGCATGATCCGCTCACCAGCCTGCCGAACCGGGCGTCATTTTCCAAACATATCAACCGGCGGGCGGTCGAGGCGACCGCCGACAGCCCGATCGCATTGCTTTATATCGACGTCGATCACTTCAAGCATATCAACGACAGCAAGGGACATGCCGCCGGCGACGCGCTGCTTTGCCAAGTATCGGAGCGGCTGCTGCAGCTGGCGGAGGAGGGCGATCTCGTCGCCCGCCTCGGCGGCGACGAATTCGCCGTCGTACTGGAGCTCGACGAGCCGGAGCGGGCCGGGCGTTTTGCGCAACGGCTGCTCAAGGCGCTCAGCCGTGCCTTCGATCTCGACGGCGCTCGGGAGCATGTCACCTGCAGCATCGGCATCGCCTTGGCGCCGGATCATGCCGGCGACGCGGACGTGCTGATGCGGCATGCGGATCTGGCGCTCTATGCCGCCAAGGAGAGCGGGCGGTCGACCTATCGCTTCTACGAGGCGGAGATGCGGCTTGCCGCCGAGCGCCGGCACGTGATGACCGCCGAACTGTGGGAGGCGCTGGAGAAGCGCCAGTTCGAACTGCACTACCAGCCGATCGTGCAGCTCGATAATGACGGCATCGGCGGCTTCGAGGCGCTGATCCGCTGGCGCCATCCCAAGCGCGGGCTGGTGGCGCCGATGGAATTCATTCCGCTCGCCGAGGAGACCGGCCTCATCGTGCCGATCGGCGACTGGGTGATCCGGGAAGCCTGCCGCGCGGCCGCCGGCTGGCCCGCGCATCTGAGGATCGCCGTTAATCTCTCCGTCAGCCAGTTTCGGCATGCGAGCCTGCTTTCGACCGTGGTCGCGGCGCTCGACGAGACGGGTCTCAATGCTGACCGGCTTGAAATCGAAATCACCGAGTCCGTATTCCTGACCGATGCCGACCAAAGCTTGCCGCGGCTGCGCGCATTGAAGGAGCTCGGCGTTCGCATCGCCATCGACGATTTCGGCACCGGTTATTCGTCGCTGAGCTATCTCAGATCCTTCCCCTTCGACAAGATCAAGCTCGACCGTAGCTTCGTTTCGGGCATTGAGACGGATGCCGGCAATCTCGCCATCGTGCGCGCCGTCGTCGGCATCGGCTCCGGCTTCAACGCGACGACGCTGGCCGAAGGGATCGAGACGGAAGAGCAGTTGCAGAAGCTGCGCGCTGAAGGCTTCAGTGAGGTGCAGGGCTATCTGCTCGGCCGGCCGATGCCGCAGCACGAGGCAGAGGCGCTGATCCACGGCCGCGCTCTGAAGGCGGCTTCGTCACGCAGATAGAGTCGTTTAAGCGACAGCTGGGAGTGGCGTCCGAGGAAATGCGTGCCGCCGGATCCCATCAAGCATTCGTCATTTTGAGAAAGGTGGGCGAAGCCGCATAATTGTCGTGGGCTGGAAAGGAGGATGTTTATGAAACGCTTTTCATTCTCGATGATCGGACTGGCGCTCGTAACCGCCATCATCGCCAATCCGGGCATTGCATTCGCCTGCAACAAGCTGATCGGCACCTGAGCCGCACCCCCCGCTTCCAAGGCGCGGCTTTGGCTGCGCCTTCTCTTCACGCGGGAATGCGAAATATCGGTGCCCGAAGGCTGCCCCTTGCGCCCAAGGACAATCCTTTCTATATCGGTGCCTCATCGAGAGACGGCGGCCGATCCCGCCGGAGATCAGCAATCCGCCGCAATTGCAGCGCAAGGGCGGATCGTGACCGCGCAGAATTGGCACCATCGTTGAACACACTGGATTTTGACAAGAAGCCGGAAGAGACCCGTGTCGTCGTCGCCATGTCGGGCGGCGTCGATTCATCCGTTGTCGCTGGCCTTCTCAAACAGCAGGGTTACGACGTGCTCGGCATTACGCTGCAGCTTTACGATCATGGCGCCGCTGTTCACCGCGCCGGCTCCTGCTGCGCCGGCCAGGATATCGACGATGCGCGCCGCGTTTGCGAAACACTCGGCATCCCGCATTACGTGCTCGATTATGAAAAGCGATTTCGCGAGACCGTGATCAACCCCTTCGCCGAAAGCTATGTGGCGGGCGAAACGCCGATCCCTTGCGTTTCCTGCAACCAGACCGTCAAATTCGCCGATCTTCTGGCGACCGCCAAGGAGCTCGGTGCCGATGCACTGGCGACCGGCCACTATATCCGCTCGGGACCGAACCCTTCGCCCGAAAATCCCGGCCGCCGCGCGCTTTTCCGCCCTGCCGATGCCGACCGCGACCAGAGCTATTTCCTCTTCGCCACGACGCAGGAACAGATCGATTATCTCCGCTTTCCCCTGGGCGGCCTGCCGAAGGCCGAAACCCGCAGGCTCGCCGAAGAGATGGGCCTCGTCGTTGCCAAGAAGGCCGACAGCCAGGACATCTGCTTCGTGCCGCAGGGCAAATATTCGGACGTCATCACCAAGCTGAAGCCGAATGCGGCGCTCGCCGGCGAGATCGTCCATCTCGACGGCCGCGTGCTCGGCACCCATGAGGGCATTCTGCACTTCACGATCGGCCAGCGCCGCGGCATCGGCATCGCCACTGGCGAGCCGCTCTACGTCGTCTTTCTCGACGCCCGCTCGCGCCGCGTCATCGTCGGACCGAAGGAGGCGCTGGAAACGCACCGCGTCTACCTGCGCGACGTCAACTGGCTGGGCGACGAGACGCTTTCGGAAGCCGCCTCCGGCAACGGCTTTGCCTGCTACGCCAAGGTCCGCTCGACACGGGCGCCGGCACCCGCCGTGCTGCATATCGATGCAACAGGCACCTATGTCGATCTGACGGTCGGCGAGGCGGGCATCGCGCCCGGCCAGGCCTGCGCGCTTTATTCCGCCCCCGGCGACAACGCCCGCGTCTTCGGCGGCGGTTTCATCGAACGTTCCGAGCGTGAACCTTCGGCGGAAGCCTGCCTGAAGGCCCTCTTGGCCAGCCCGGTCGCCGCCTGAAACCGATAGGTAACGACGGCCGGCAAAGCCCACCGTTTTTCTCGATCATGCGCTTGACACAAAGCCGAAGCGCACCTTATAAGCCGCTCATCCCACGAACCGGCATCGCTTCGCGAGCGGGTATCGTTGACCAGTGGCGGAGTAGCTCAGTAGGTCAGAGCAGAGGAATCATAATCCTTGTGTCGGGGGTTCAAATCCCTCCTCCGCTACCATTTCCTTATTGCAGAATTAGCGATTTTTTCGGCTCGATTTTGAGCCGGTTCCGAAGGCCGTGGTAGCACATTGATCGCAGCGTCAAACGTCGCGGCGAGGGGACAAAAGCAGTTCGACCTCCTGCAGCATTTCCGCCAACGCCGAGGACAGGCCTATCTGTAGAGCGTCAAAAGCAATACAGGCATCTTCGTCGCCCAAAGGTGGGATGCGACAGCGATAATAATAGCCCATACGGCAAGCGAGAACATGACCGCCGCTAACCTCATCCCGACTGGTTGCATCATTTCCTCCATCCCAGCATAACCGTGCCTCCTCGCACGATCCCATGCTAGCAAGACGCAACCCGGTCAGCTATCGCAAGATATTGGTATCAGATAGCCACAGCAGGGCGAACTTGGCAAAGATGCAAAGATTTCGGCGATACGACGCCCCTTTCCCCCTCCGTCAAACGATGAAATGAAAGTTGTCGTATCGCGCGCCATAATAATCCGGGCCGCTCGTCTCTGTGATGACGGGCTCCGTGTCGAGCACCAGATAGTCGATGTCGCCGTAGGCGCTGAGATCGATCACTTGCGGGTCATGAATGCTGTCGGCGGTGACGTTGACCGTGACCAAGAATACGGTATCGCCGTTCAGCTTACCTTCGATCGTCAGTACGTTGTCATAGTCCGATGTGCCGTTTGCGACACTGAATTGCTCGATCTGAAAGTGACCGCCATCGGCGGCTTGGATGGGTGTCCAGAACACGCCGCCTGACAGATAATGGTTGCCGTCGGCTTCCTTCTGTACCGTTGCGTCGTCACCATCGTGCCAAGCACCCCAATCAAAGCCCTTGTAGCCCGTCGGGAAGTCGTATTTGCCGACATCCTCGAAATTGACGAACACGTCGCCATGTTCCGGCAAGTCGACCGCGATGTTGAGCAAGCCGAAATCGGTGGCGCCTTTGCCATCCGAGATCTTGAAATTGAACTGGTCGACGAGTTGGTCTCCCGGGCCGAGCGCTGATACCGCCGGGTTGGAGTGATCGAGTTCATACGTGTAGTTGCCGTTGGAATAGACGGTCAGCGTGCCGTATTTTCCCTCGACTGTGGTGGTCGTGGCGGGCCCGTTCGGATCGGCCGGTTGCGGAATGCGTTGTCCATTGACGAAGTTGAGACGCACCTGATCTCCGTCGGCATCCACCGAACTGGTATTGTCCAGGATGTTGCCGTCGATCGGGTTGTCGATGTTGAAAATAGGCTGGTATACGTCACCTGCGACCGGCTTGTGGTTTGCCATTTCTACCTCCCGTGTGATTTTCTGCTCGACTATGCAACCCTATCGGGTATCTGGCAACCAAAATTGAGGGAGCATCAGAGCAATTCCGCCCGTCAACGCCACACATTCCGGTCGATTACGGCTCAACTGTACAAGTAGAGGGAGCGGCATAAACGTCGATCCTGATTATGAACCAGGATTTACGTCTGATCTTACGTTGCTGCCGCTTCGTCGATCATGGTGTTTCTCGCCTTTTCAGGCGATCCATCAATTCGGCCAGCGGAAAACTTTCAGGCAGGATAATAATGACAGGTCAATCATGACGTCGTCATGACGATATACTGCATGAATTGCTCGGCGCGCCAAGAGCAATCTTGAAGGCGAGAGGGGAGCAATCAGCAGAGCCCGCGCTTCTGCCGATCATCCCATCAATGCAGGCCGCCGACCCCGAGCAGGCTCTCGACAGCCTCGTGATCCCTGGTGAGATTTTCCGGCGTTCCGGTCCAGGCCAGTCGTCCTCGTTCGAGAATGACGACCTGATCGGCGAAATCGAGCGCGCTCTGGATGCGTTGTTCGACCAGCACGATGGTCATGTCTCCTGTCTTGGCGAGGTCGGCGAAGGCAGCCATCAATTCCTCGCAGATAACGGGCGCAAGGCCTTCCAGCGGTTCGTCGAGCAACAGGACGGACGGGCGGCCGAGAATGGTGCGGGCCGTGGAGAGCATCTGCTGCTCGCCGCCGGAAAGCTGGCTGCCGAGATTGCGGCGGCGCTCCTTCAGGCGTGGGAACATCGCATAGGCTTCCTCCAGAGCCGTCTTCGGTCGCGCCTTCAAGCCAACGAAAAGGTTTTCTTCGACTGTCAGCGTCGGGAAGATGCAGCGTGCCTGCGGCACATATCCGAGGCCCTTATGCGCGCGCGTGGCGCTCGGTGCTGCGCTGACATCCGAATCGCCGAGGCGGATGCTGCCCTCGTATCGCCTGGTCTGGCCGGCAAGCGTTGCGAGCAGCGTGGTCTTGCCCATGCCGTTGCGGCCGAGCACGGCAAGCCGGGCGCCTGCCGGCACGGAGAAGGAAATGCCTTCGAGCACTCTTGTTGGCCCATATCCGGCCGACAGATTTTCGACCTCAAGCGATATGGCTGGCATTGGCATAGCTCCCGAGATAGGCCTCGCGCACGCGCGCATCCTTGGTGACGTCTTGAGGCAGGCCGTCGAAGATGATCGCGCCTGATGCAAGCACGATGACGCGTTTGGCAAAACGGAAGACGAGGTCCATGTCGTGTTCGATCATCAGCACGGCGAGATCGGCAGGCAGATCGGCCAGCGCCTGCTCGATGCGGCCGGTATCGCTTTGCGGCACGCCGGCTGCCGGCTCGTCGAGCAGCAGCACCTTCGGCTTCAGCGCCAGCGCTACGGCGATCTCGAGAAGCCGCTGCTGGCCATAGGCGATCTCGCTGACCTTGCGATGCATCAGGAAAGCCAGTCCGAGCTTTCCAAGGAGATCGTCGACCTCTGCCATGACATCGGGCATACGCAGGAAATTGCCGAACATGCGCCCGGTCTTCCCGTCGCGTTGAAGGACGGCAAGTCCCACATGTTCGGCCGGCGTCATGTCCTGGAAGAGCCGCGTCACCTGAAAGGAGCGGACAAGGCCGCGTCTGACCCTGCCGATCGCGTTGACCTTCGTCACCACCTCGCCGCCGAGGCGAACCTCGCCGGAATCGGGAGAGAGATTACCGGTCACGAGGTTGACGAAGGTGGTCTTGCCGGCGCCGTTCGGGCCGATCAACGCGATGCGATCGCCTGGGGACATCGTGAGCGAGACATCATTGGTGACGGCAAGGCCGCCGAAGGCTTTCTTGAGATTGGCGACTTCGAAGACCGGGCTCATGAGCGTTGCTCCCTGCGGCGGCTAACGAAGGCTGCTGATGTGCCATAGAGACCTTTCGGCGCAAAGAGCACGACGGCGATCAGCAGCGCGCCGACCATGGTCAGCCAATGGAAGGGATTGGCGGCGGAGACATAGTCCTCGAAGAGCATGAAGATGACAGTGCCGGAGAGCGCCCCGAAGAGAGAACCGGTTCCGCCGAGCACCAGCATAACAAGCGCTTCGGCCGACTGCGTGAAAGACAGGCTGTCGAGGCCGACGACCTGTGTCGAAATCGCATTCAAGGCGCCGCCGACACCGGCAACGGCGCCGGAGATCGCGTACATCCTGATCAGAGCGGCCTTCGGCGAAGCGCCCATGGCGCGGATGCGCAGCGGATCCTGCTTGATGGCGTGGCAGAGCATGCCGAAGGGCGAGCGGACCAGGAATCGTAGCAGCACAAAGACGATCAGCAGCAGCGCCATTCCGAAGAAGAAGGCGGTGTGACCGTAGAGATCGAATTCGAAGAGGCCGAAGACCGGGTCCGGCGCGATGCCGGAAAGTCCATCGCTGCCGCCTGTCCAAGACGAGGCCTTGTTGGCGAATTCATGGAAGAGGTTGATCAGCGCAATCGACAGCACCAGCTGCGGCAATCCATGTGCACGCAGGATGATGGCGCCGCAGAGCAGCCCGGCAAGCGCGCCGCCTGTGATGCCGGCCAGCATCATCAGCAGCGGGTCATTGATGCCGTAATGCGCCGACAGGATCCCGGCGGCATAGGCGCCGGAGCCGAAAAGTGCGGCATGGCCGAGCGTTGCCACGCCGCAATAACCGGTCACCAGATCGAGCGACAGGACGAGCAGCGCGATCGTGATCATCCGTGTCAAAAGCGCGAGATTGTCGGGGAAGGCAAAATAGCCGATCGCGGCAATGGCTATGATGACCGCTATTCCGGCGAGATCGCGGCTGATGAATCCGCGCCGATGCTGGAGACGTTGGTTTTCGTCGTTCATGACAAGCGCCATCTTATTTCGCCCTTCCGGCAAGGCCGCGTGGGAAGACGCAGATGATTGCGATCACGGCGAGATAGAAGAAGAATTCGCCGAATTCCGGCATCAGATACCGCCCGGTCGTATCGATCGCGCCCAGCAGCAGACAGGCAATCAGCGCGCCCGGAATGGAACCCGCGCCGCCGACGGAGACGACGACCAGGAAGGTGACCATGTAGCGCAGCGCATAATAGGGTTCGACGGGCAGGAGTTCGGCGCCGACCACGCCACCGAAGGCGGCAAGCCCGACGGCAACGGCAAAGCTCACCGCATAGATGATCTCGGTGCGCACGCCGAGTGCCGCAGCCATTGCCGCATCATCGACGGAGGCGCGCAGCTTGACGCCGAAGCTGGTCCTGTCGATCGCGAACCAGAGGGCGAGCGCCACAGCCAGGCCGCAGAGGATGACGAAAAGCCGGTGAACGGGAATGGTGCGGAAGCCGAGATCGGCCGATCCCTGCAGCGCACCGGCAAGCGGTATGGTCTTCAGCGTTGGCCCCATCATATAATTGGCGATGCCGATAACGCAGAAGGTGATGCCGATCGTCATCAGCACCTGGGTCAGTTCCGGCGCGCCATAGATCCGGCGGAAGAGAAAACGCTCGATCGGAATGGCGACGATGATGGTGATGACAACGGCGGCGATGACTGCCGTGGCATAACCAAGGCCGAGGTCGCGGGCGACATAGGAGGCGATATAGCCGCCGATCATCGCGAAAGCGCCGTGAGCGAGGTTAACGACACGCATCAGCCCCATGGTCACCGAAAGGCCGATCGATATGACGAAGAGCACCATGCCATAGGCAAAGGCATCGACGGCTATGCTGAAGACTGTCTGCATGGACATACCTTGCTTCGATGCGACGGGCTCGACGCCTTCGGGCAGTCCGGAGAGATCGGAAGTCTGCCCGAAGCACTGCCCAAGCCCGTCGCATGTTGTGATGCTCGATGTTACTTGACGGCCGCCAGGCCCGGATCGCCCTGCTTCTCGAAGGTCTGAACCTCCTTGTTGATGTAGGTCCCGTCATCGGCCTTGGTGACTTCGCGCAGATAGATGTTCTGTGTGATGTGGCGGCTTTCGGGATCGATCGAAACCGGCCCGCGCGGGCTGGTCCAGGCAAGGCCCTTGACCGCATCGACGGCCTTTTCAGCATCCTGCTTGCCGCCCGTCGCCTCGATCATCTTGTAGATGACATACATGCCGTCATAGGAGCTGACCGCGGGGAAGGAGAGTTCGGCCTTGTTGCCGATCGCTTTGGTCGCCGCCTCGACGAAAGCCTTGTTCTCCGGAGAATCGTGCGACACGGCATAGTGGAAGGTCGTCTGGATGCCGAGTGCCGCATCGCCGAGCGCCGGCAGATCGGATTCCTGGGTCAGATCGCCCGGCGCGAAGAACTTGATGCCGGCCGTCTTCAGGCCATTGTCGTTGTAAGCCTTGACGAAGCCGAGTGTCGTCGGACCTGACGGCAGGAAGGCGAAGACGCCCTCGGCGCCGGAATCCTTGATGCGCTGCATGATCGGGCTGAAATCGTTGGTCGCAAGCGGCATGCGGATTGCCTCGACCACCTGACCTCCGGCCTTTTCGAAGCCGGCCTTGAAGGCATTCTCGGCGTCGATGCCGGGGCCGTAATCGCTGACGACCGAAATCACCTTCTTGACGCCGGCATCGAAGGCGACCTTGGCGATCGGCGTCGAGGTCTGCCAGGTGGTAAACGAGGTGCGGACGACAAGCGGGCTCTTGGTGACGATCGCCGAGGTGGCGGCGTTCATGATGACCATCGGCACGTTGCCCTGCTTCAGGATTGGCGTCACCGCCATCGCATCGGGGGTGAAATAGAAGCCGGCCAGATACTGGACCTTCTCCTTGACGATCAGTTCCTGCGCCAGGGCCTTGGATTGGGCGGGATCGGCCTGCGGCACGTCGCGATAGACGATCTCGACCGTGTCGCTGCCGACCTTGTTGCCGTTGACCGCCATATAGGCGTCGATGCCGGCCTTGAAGTTCTTGCCCTGCAGCGCGAACGGACCGGAGAACGGGCCGATGACGCCGACCTTGATGGTGTCTGCATAGGCCGTGCCGCTGAGCACGACGGCCGCAACGGCGGCCAGAAATAGCTTCTTCATTCTCTCTCTCCCTTTTTGGCGCACTCCCGCGCCGTATTCGCTAGCCGCCCAAAATTGAGCGTTAGCTTGTCATGCGAAATGGTGATGTAAAATGAAATAAATGCCGTAATCCATGACCTAGCGATTATGATTGTGCATCGAAGATGCGGAATTATCCTCGTCTCAGAATGGTAATCCCACATAATTCTCCGCGAGCGCCGTCGAGGCGGCGCGGGAATGGGTGAGATAGTCGAGCTCCGCCTCCTGGATTTTCTGGTCGAAATCACCGGTATCGGGAAAACGATGCATCATCGTCGTCATCCACCAGGAAAACCGCACGGCTTTCCACACACGGGCGAGCGCCTTATGCGAGTAAGCGTCAATGCCACTATTCGAGCCTTCGCGGTAATGCTCGATCAGCCCGGAGAAAAGGTAATGGACGTCGCTGGCGGCAAGGTTCAATCCCTTGGCCCCGGTCGGCGGGACGATATGGGCAGCGTCGCCGACCAGGAAAAGCCGGCCGAAACGCATCGGTTCGGCAACGAAGGAGCGCAGCGGCGCAATCGATTTCTCGAAGGACGGCGCGGTCGCCAATGCCTCGGCATGATGCGTCGGCAGCCGCCGTCTCAATTCGTCCCAGAAGCGATCGTCGCTCCAGTCCTCGATCTTCTCGTCGAGCGTACATTGGATGTAGTAGCGGCTGCGGGTGGCCGAGCGCATCGAACAGAGCGCAAAGCCCCTTGGATGGTTGGCGTAGATCAGCTCATGGCTGACGGGCGCCACGTCGGCCAGGACCCCCAGCCAGCCGAAGGGATAGACCTTCTCGAAACTCCTGATCGCGCGTTCCGGGACGGCCTTGCGGCTGGCGCCGTGAAACCCGTCGCAGCCGGCGATGAAGTCACAATCGATGCGCTTGGCAACACCGTCTTTCACATAGGTGACGAAGGGAGAAGGGCCGTCGAAGTCGTGCGGCGCGACATCGACGGCATCGTAGATCGATAAGGAGCCGCTTACTTCGCGCCGCTCCATGAGATCGCGCGTCACTTCGGTCTGTCCGTAGACGGTGACGCGCCTGCCGCCGGTCAATTCGTGAAGGTCGATGCGATGGTCGCGTCCGTCGAAGGCCAGCGAGAAACCGTCATGCGGCAGCCCCTCGGCATGCAGCCTCGCGCCTGATTTGGCCTGATCCAGCAGCCCGACGGTGCCTTCCTCCAGAACGCCGGCACGAACCCGGCCGAGGATGTAATCCTTGTTCACACGATCGAGGATGACATTGTCGATGCCGGCTTCGGTCAGAAGCTGGCCGAGCAGCAGGCCGGATGGCCCCGAACCGATGATGGCGACCTGAGTTCGCAAATGCTGCCTCCCTGCATTTTTGCGTTTTGCCAGATTCTGCCGTGCCGCGCTTGCCGCAGCAATGGACATCCCAACCTAAAAATTGCACTAATCGAACATTGGTGCGGGAGGAGCCCCATGAGCAGACATATCCCTACCTACGAACTCTACGGCGAAAAGACCGGGCGAGAACCGGATTTTTGGGTGCATTGCGAAACAATTCGCTCCCGCAGCAGTTTGCATCACTGGGAGATCCGTCCGCACCGCCACGAGAGTTTCTTTCAGATATTGTACATCGAAAGCGGTTCGGGTGATGCGATCTTCGGCGAAATAAGCCACGCTATCCGTCCGCCCGCCATCATCACCGTGCCGCCCGGGCTTAATCACGGCTTTCGTTTTTCACGCGATATCGACGGCCTGGTGATCACCCTGTTGAGATCCCATCTCAGCCATCCGCCCGGCGACCGAAGCCAGCTCGGCGAATGGCTGGCGGCGCCGCATCTGACGCCGCTCGATCCCGATCATGCCGAGGCCGTCTATGTCATGCAGACGTTGAAGCGGCTGGGCGACGAATTCGAAAACCGCCGCAGCGGCCGCAATGAGGCGTTGGCCGCCTATGTCGCCCTGGCGCTACGGCTGACGGCAAGGATTTCCCATGAGGGGAATACGCATGAACTTCCGCTCAACGAGAACGAGCGGCGGATGGAAATACTGAGCGAGCTCATTCAGCAGCATTTTCGATCGCACAAGCCCGCGTCTTTCTATGCCAGAGAGCTTGGGGTTTCGCCGACGCATCTCACCCGCATCGTCCGGTCGATGACCGGCAACACTCCCCACGAACTGATCGCCGGTAAGCTCGTCGAAGAGGCGAAACGCCAGCTCGTTTTTACGCTGGGCAGCGTTCAGGAGATCGGGTTTCGGCTCGGCTTTGCCGATCCCGCCTATTTCTCGCGCTTCTTTTTTAAGTATACGGGAGAAACGCCGCGGGTCTGGCGCATGAAGGAAAAAGTCCGGCTCGAACGTGCATAGGGTTTCGGCATTCCGGGTGCGACGCGTTCGCGGAGGGTCGCCCGGTGGGGATCGCCTTACCAGGCTTCGACGCCGTCTTCCGTGTTGCGGGGGCGTTCGTCGGTGCGGGTCTCGTATGCCTCGCGTTCCCCAGCTGGCTTGACGGTATCGGCTGAGCCATCCGGCCGGGCTTCGGGCGTCATGTAGAAAGCGAGCGCCTTTTCCAGCCGGGCGGCGGTGAGCGTGGCAGCGAAACCCTTCATGTCGTTTCCTCGGTCAGTGGCTTAGAGCTTTCCCAAGACACATAGCCTACGATATGGCCATTCTGGAACAGCGCCCTGATCGTTTTCACCAACTTTAGACCGTCGCTTGACGATTGCTCCCGCCGGATAATCTTCTCCGACCAGGTCCGCGCGACTCTGTTTGGTTTTGGCTTCACGCCGTCGGCCATGTCCAGTTCCGCACAATCTCGCTGTAGATGCCTTCGAGATAGGTGTTGGCGACCATGCCCGGCCCGCCATGGCCGGGGCCGCACATGTAGATGATATCGAGGTCGCGGGCGCGGATCAGGCGGTTCAGATGCGCATAGATGAAGTTGAGGCCGGGTGTCGTGCCCCAATGGCCGAGCAGGCGGGGCTTGATGTGCTCTGGTTTCAGCGGCTCGCGCAGCAGCGGATTGGACAGCAGATAGATCTGGCCGATGGAGAGATAATTGGCGGCGCGCCAATAGCGGTCGATCAGAGTGAGTTCGGCATCGGTAAGAGCGGCGGTCGAGACATGCTTTTCCATGGGTTTCTCCCGTTCGAAAATGTCTTCAACGTCAATTCTACCGGCGGATGCCGGCAAGCTGTTGATCTGGATCACCCGCCGCGAAGAAGAGACAGCGCCTCGTCAGCGATGACCTGTTCCTCATCGGTGGCGATGACATGGGTGGCGATGCGGCTTTCCCTGGTGCTGATCGTAAAATCATTGGCGGCATTGGCCTTTTCGTCGATTGCAAGGCCAAGCCAAGACAGCCGCTTGGCCACGCCGGCGCGGATCTCCGGTTGATGTTCGCCGATGCCGGCGGTGAAGACGATGGCGTCAAGCCCCTTCAGCGTTGCCGCCATGCGGCCGATTTCGCCGGCAATGCGCAGTGTGAAGAGGTCGATCGCCTGGCGCGCCTGCGGCCGGCCGTCCTTCAACAGCTCGCGTGTATCGGCGCTGATGCCGGAGACGCCAAGCAGGCCGGATCGGTGATAGAGCAGGTCTTCGATCTCCTCGAAGGACTGTTTCCTCTGACCGGCCAGATGCAAGATGACGCCGGGATCGAGCCAGCCGGGGCGCGTCGCCATCGGGATGCCATCGAGCGTCGAAAAGCCCATGCTGCAATCGCGGCTGATGCCGCCATCCAATGCACAGAGGCTCGCGCCGCTGCCGAGATGGGCGACGACCACCTTTGCCGCGCGCGGCGCCTTGCGGCGAAGCTCTCCGGCGATGAATTTATAGGAAAGGCCGTGGAAGCCGTAACGCTTGATGCCCTCGTCATGCAGCGCGCGGGGAATGGCGAAGCGGCGAACGAGATCGTCCTGCGTGGAGTGGAAGGCGGTGTCGAAGGAGGCGGTCTGGGCAAGATGCGGTTTCAGATGCTTGAGCGCGCGGATGAAACGCAGCGCCTGCGGTTGGTGCAAGGGCGCAAGCGGGGTCAGCGCATCGATGGCATCGATTGCGGTGGCGTCGAGGGCGATCGCCCTGGTGAAGCGGTCGCCGCCATGGACGACGCGGTGGCCGGCAGCGTGCGCGGCGGTCATGTCGAAATGATCGGCGAGAAGCGCGAAAGTCTCATCGATGACGCCGTGCAGATCTTCTGTCACCTCGGCCTTCATCGGAATCTCGAAGGTCTGCGGCCCTTTCGTCAGGCCGAGCGACAGCGGTTCGGCGCGGAAATCGATCACGCCCTTGCCGATGCGCCGTGCCTTGCCGCCGTCTATCGCGAAGATGCCGATCTTAACGGTCGAGGAGCCGGTGTTGAAGGTCAGCAGCAGGCCGGTCGATGACATGTCTTCTAAGACTCCGCGCGGGTGTGAGATGACCGAACTTAGCGTCGGATGTCCAGGCGGGAAGGATTTATTCGCTCGGGGCGCGCTTTGTTGCTGCATAGACAACCATCGTCCGCCGCTTGGGATCATAACGCGGCATCTTTTATGGAGGCGAGGGTACCAGGCGCATCACCGTCAATATCGTCGGACATCAGTGCTTACGGGCGGTTCTGACGCTGCCGGCCTCGATCGCGATCGCCTTCGTGCTCTTCGTGATCATGCGTCAGGTTTTTTAGGGCGTCCCGTCAGGCCGTGGAGGCCAGGCTGGCATTGCGATCGCTGATGAAGATGCCCGCCTCGGCGGCGGGCATCGCCTTGCCGAAGAGATAGCCCTGGCCGATGTCGCAGCCGAGCTGCAGCAGGAAGGCGAGCTGGCCGTGCTCCTCGATGCCTTCCGCAGTCGTCTTGATATTGAGGCTCCTGCCGAGGCCGAGCATGGCGCGGACGATCTTTTCCTGGCGTTCTTCGTCGCGATAGGTGGCGATGAAGCTTTTGTCGATCTTGATCTTGTCGAATCGATAGCGGGCGAGCTGGGCGAGGCTCGAATAGCCCGTGCCGAAATCGTCGAGTGCGATCTGGATGCCGGCGGCATGCAGTTCGTCGAGTATGAGGGCGGCGACGGCGGGATCCTGGATCAGCGCGTTTTCGGTGATCTCCACTTCCAGGCGCTGCGGTGGCAGCCGGCTTGCCGAAAGCACCTTGAGAATGCGCGACGTCAGCAATCTGTCTTCCATCTGCACCGGCGAGACGTTGAAGGACAACGTCACATGCTCCGGCCAGGTGAGGGCGTCGCTGCAGGCCTGGGCAAGAAGATCCTCGAACAATGCGGTGATCATGCCGGTTTCCTCGGCGATATCGATGAAGACCGGCGGCGGGATGTTGACGCCGTCGTCGCCGATCCAGCGCGCCAGCGCCTCGAAGCCGCAGAGCTGGCCGGTCTTCAGGTCGATCAGCGGCTGATAGAAGGGCTTGATCGCCTTGTTGGAGATTGCGGCGCGCAGCCTGGTTTCCAACGCGGCGCGTTCCGTAACTTTGTCCTGCATCGAAGGTTCGAAGACGAAATAATGGTTGGGCCCGCGTGATTTCGCCTCGTACATGGCGAGGTCGGCACGGTGGGCGGCATCTTCCAGCGGTTCGGCTTCCTCGACCCAGCGGTCATAGCCGACGCTAGCGCCGACTTCGACGGCAAAACCATCGATATGGATCGGCCGGGTGACGGCCTGGATCAGCAGCCTGGCAAAACGCTCCTCGCGCTGCGCCGTCAGGGCGAAGGCGACGATGATGAATTCGTCGCCGCCGAAGCGGTAGACGCAATCGGCATTGCCGAGCGCGCAGATGCGTCTGGCAACCTCGATCAACAGGATGTCGCCGCCCTTGTGGCCGACGAGGTCATTGACCTTCTTGAAGCCGTCGAGGTCGACGGAGAAGATGGTGACGTTGCGGTCCCACTCCTCGATCTCCGCCTCGTCGTCCTTGATCGGCCGTGAGAGGATCTTGCGCTCGAAGGCGTAGCGGTTCGGCAGCTTGGTCAGATGGTCGTGGGTTGCGGTCCAATCGGCCTTCGACTGGGCGGTGGCGCGCAGTTCCATTTCCTTACGCAGATCGGCGATGCGCAGGACCGAATAGATGAAGCTCATGGCGCCGGCGATGCCGAGCGCCAGAACGAGCTTGTCGGCGCCGTACTCGCCGAAGCCGATCATGAAGGAGACCAGGCTGTCGTCGAGCTGCAACAGCGTGCCGAGGAGCCAGAGGGTTACCCCAAATCCGACGATCGACACGCATTGCCTTCCGGCCCTGCTTTGGAAAAACACCGGCATTATGCCTTCTCCATCTCCCACCATTCGCGGAGATATCACGAAAGTCTGAATGTTTGTTGAAACCAGAAGGCGAATTATCGGAGGCAGCAGCCTGTTGCTGTGCCGCTGAGAGACCGACGGGCTTGGGGGAATCTGGGCGTCGTCGTGGGCGATCCCGGTTCAGGAGACCAGTCGACGCGGGAAAGAACGAAGGCGAGCGTGCTAATGCATCGCTCGCCCTTTCTCGTGCTTCAGGCGGTGGCGATCAGCAGCGGAACGCTGACGATGAGACCAACCAGAACCGTGACTGTGGCGAGACGCATGTAACGCAGCCGTCGCGTGCGCTCGCCACTCCAATCATATGTCATTCTTCCATCTCCTTGGGACAAGGAAGTAGTCCCCGCCAAACCGGGTTCAACAGAGATGACGCGATTTGCTTGTGCAAGGCTGGATAAGAATCAGCAGTTTCTAATGCTGGAAGCGCAGCGACCAGCGCAGTCCGTTGCTGGTCATGCGAACGATGGCGAGCGGCTCGACGTCGCTCAGCCAGAAAGAGGAGAGCGGCGCCTGAAGCACATGGGTGACCGCCGCCCGGATGACGGCCGCGTGGCTGACGGCGATCACATGGCCGCCGAGGGCGGATTCACTGTCCATCCAGCCGGCGACGCGGGTGCGCAGATCAACAAAGCTCTCGCCGCCATGCGGGGCCGCTTCCGGATCGCTCATCCAGGCCATGAGGTTCTCCGGCTCTTCGGCCTCTATCGCCGCGATCGACCTGCCGGCCCACCGGCCATGGTCGCAGTCACGAAGTGCGAGGTCTATCCTGGCTTCGAGGTGGAGCGCTTCCGCTGTCTGGCGGGCACGCAAAGCGGGGCTCATGGCAATGCGGTCGGCGCGCGGCGGGGCGGCCATTTTGCCGGCTTCTTCCGCCGCCTTGCCTTCCAGCGGTTCGTCGAGCGGGAACAGCGCCTTGCGGTTCGCCGTCGTCGCGCCGTGGCAGATCCAGGTGAGGCGCGTGTTCACGGTCGTTCTGATCTCCCGGAATGCGGCTCCGGCGCCGCGCGCCTTTTCGGGAGGCGCAAGGGACGCTGTAGCAGTTTGAATGGCTCCATAATCTATCCCTGAATCAATTCCGATTTAAGGAATTATGCAGCAGGACGCCTCTCTGCCGGCTTGTGAAGTTTCGTTGACAGTCTCTTCGGCGTGCAGATATAACCGTGCTGTTGCGGGTTTGGAAGCCGGTGTAAGCCCGGCGCGGTCGCGCCACTGTGACCAGCGTGTCGAAAGTTCTTCGCGCTGGAAGTCAGACCCTACTGCACAAGCACTCTTTCGACTGAACGCGTCATTCCCGGAGGAATATATGTCTGACACCACATTCGCGCCCGTTGCGGTACCGGCGCCGATCCCTGTAGGCGAGATCCTGCCCTGGGCGATCTTTGGCGGCCTGCTGATGCTGATCGTCCTCTATTTCGTCGGCACCGAGGAAGGCGCGATGGCGCTGTTCAACGGCATGTATGTGCACGAATTCGTGCATGACGGCCGTCATCTCCTCGGCTTTCCCTGCCACTAAAGCGCGTCGCGATCTTTCAGATTCGCTCGTCGCGCTTTAGGTTTTCGTTTTTACGCATGTCGTTATCGCAAAACCGCTGCACACTTTTGCGCGACATGCTTTAAGGGAGTTCCTGACATGGTTGGAAACCTTCTGCTTCGCGGCATGCTCGCGGGCCTGATTGCTGGCATCCTCGTTTTCGCTTTCGCCCATACTTTCGGTGAGCCGCTGGTCGATGCGGCGATCGCCTTCGAGGAGGCAAGCGCCCAGGCGGCCGGCGAAGCTGCCGAACCTGAAATCGTCAGTCGCGCCACGCAGGCCGGTCTCGGCCTTTTCACCGGCGTCATGGCCTACAGCGTCGCTGTCGGCGGGCTCTTCGCACTTGCCTTCGCTTTCGTACACGGCCGTTTCAGCAGCCTTTCGGCGCGTGGCACCTCAGCCGTCATCGCCATTGCCGCCTTCGTGGCGATCGTCATCGTTCCCAGTATCAAGTATCCGGCCAACCCGCCGGCGGTCGGCAATCCCGACACGATCGGCGTCAGGACCGAGTTGTTCTTCCTGATGATCGTCGTCTCGCTCGCAGCCCTGATTGCCGCGGTGGCGCTGTCTCGCCGCCTTTCCGAGCGCTTCGGTCTCTGGAATGGCGCGATCATCGCCGGCATTGTCTATCTCGTCTTCATCGGCGTCGTGCTCTATCTGCTGCCGCCGATCAACGAGGTGCCGGAGAACTTCTCGGCGATGGTGCTCTGGCGGTTCCGCACGACCTCGCTTGGCATGCATGTGATCCTCTGGGCAGCCTTGGGGCTGGCCTTCGGAGCGCTTGCCGAAAAGCGGCTTGCAGTTAAGGGCGGGCAACGAGGTCGGCCGGCAACGGCATTTCACTGAAAGCATCGAAGGGCGCCGCTTTGCCGGCGCCCTGAACTTTGGGAGCTAGCCCGACTTTTTCGAGCGAGTATGAAAAGCAGCAGAACCACACCACTCCTGTCGGCGGCGTTAATCACGGCCGCCTTTTTGTGTGTGGTTGCCGGAAGCGCTTCTGCTCATAGCCGCAGCGATGGCGGCAGCCATGCAGGCCTCAATATCCCGGAGATTTCCCATGGCGAGATGGCTGTCATGTTTGACTATCGCAGTGGGATTATCGACCTTGCATCCCGCGCAGTCGATACGAACGAGCCGTTCCGGCGCGTTCTGAACTATGCCGAAATCCAGTATTCCTACTGCCTATGGGGCCGGATGCCGGGCAGTGTGACCGATGAGCAAAGCCCGTTCAACGAATGCGCCCATGCCTATCTCCCGGCGGCCAAGGCGGTCTTGCTTTCGATGCGTGAGATGCCGCGGGAGAGAGCTGCGGCGGATGAAATCATTTCCGCGGTCGATGCCGATATGGTGCGGCGCGGTCTTGCGCTCATCACCTGTCGGTTCAGCGGCGAGGCCTTCAACACCGCTGACATCATCAAGCCACGCTGGAGCGGGATACCATTCCATGCCGCCAGCATGGCGTCGATGACGGGGCTTGCCTCCTTGTTCGGCCTTGGCGTGTTTGCGCTTCGCCGTTTCTCGCGGCCGAAAGCTCAATCGTCGGAATAGCGCTGCTCGCGCCAGGGATCGCCATAGATGTGATAGCCGTTCTTTTCCCAGAAGCCGGCCTGGTCGGCGGGCATCAGCTCGATGCGGCGCAGCCATTTGGCGCTTTTCCAGAAATAGAGATGCGGCACGACGAGGCGCATCGGGCCGCCGTGCTCCGGCGTCAGCGGCAGGCCTTCCCAGGCGGTGGCAAGGATCGCGTCTTCGGCGGCGAAATCGGAAAGCGGCAGGTTGGTGGTATAGCCGTCATAACTTGTCAGCATGACGTAAGCTGCTTCCGGCTTGGGCATGGCGAGATCAAGCAGATCGCGCGTCGAAACGCCCTTCCATTTGTTGTCGTAGCGCGACCAGGTGGTGACGCAGTGGATATCGCTGACCCCAGTGCTCTGCTCGATCGCCTGGAAGGCAGTCCAGGTGAGGGTAAGCGGCGTTTCGACGAGGCCGCGCATCTCGAGCCGCCAGGAATCTGTGGAGATGACAGGCTGCTGGCCGAGATCGAGCACCGGCCAGTTCTTGACAAGGTGCTGGCCAGGCGGCAGGCGCTCGGCTTCGGGACGGCTGATGCGGCCGGTCAGGAACTTGCCCTCGGCCGCCCAACGGCGCTTGGATGTGGTGAGCTTGCTGTCGGCGGGCGTCTGGTCGTCGCTCATGGGCGGGGCCTCCTTGCGGTGCAGCAATAGCACATCCGCCCCTGCCGGGTGTCAAGTTTCGGCAGGCCCTTGGAAATCCCTGTCCACCCCCATAGAGCGCCGCGCGTCCGGCAGGGAGCGCTAAGGACGCTCTATCACTTTGAATTGGCGCATAATCCTTTCCGAAAATCGATTCCGATTTTCGGGGTTATGCGTTAACTTGAGCCGTCGGGTATGCCTCGCTGGGGAGTGGAGGCAGAAAGGGGAGGAGCCGGATCTGTCTTCGAGATATCGTGCGATAGCGGCTTTGCTGGTGGTGCCGCTGATCATCTTCGCCTTCTTCACTTATGGGAGCGCGATTGCGACGCGCGCCTATATGGAGGAGGCTTCGGCACAGGCAGGAACGGCGCTGCGGCTTGCCGTTTCGGCACTCAGCGGCCATCTCAACCGCTACGAGGCGCTGCCGGCGCTGATCGCCGATCACGACGACATCAAGGAATTGGTGAGCGCGCCCGAGGATGCGGCGCTGCGCGATGCGGCTAATCTCTATCTCAAGGAGATCAACTGGCTGCTGAAATCCTCTGACATCTATGTGGTCAAGCCGGATGGAGAGACGATCGCTGCCAGCAATTACGATGGGCCCGGAAGCTTCGTTGGACAGAATTTCAGCTACAGGCCCTATTTCCAGGATGCGATCGAAGGCCGGCAGGCGCGCTTCTACGCGCTCGGCACCACCTCGTTGAAACGCGGCTATTATTTCGCTGCGCCGATCCGGACCGGTGCGGATATTCGCGGCGTCATCGTCTTCAAGGTCGATATTGATATGATCGAATCCTCCTGGGGCGGCGGCGAATACAAGATCTTCGTCTCCGATCCCGAGGGCATCATCTTCATGTCCGGCAGCCCGGAATGGCTTTACGGCGCGATCCTGCCGCTGACGGCGGACCGCATCGCACGCACGGAGGCCTCGCGGCGCTATGCCAATGCCAGGCTGGCGGCGCTGCCAGTGACGCGACATCACTTCGAGCAGCATGAGCTGATGACGCTGGCCGGCGAGCGCGACTCGAGCGAATATCTGGTGCTCTCGCATTATATGCCGGCCGAGGACTGGACGGTGAACGTGCTGATGGAGACGAGTTCCATCCGCGCCCAGGCGCGCACGGCGCTTGCCGCCGTGTTTCTTATTCTCTGCATTGCAGGGCTTACGGTGGCCGTCCTTCGCCAGCGGCGGGCGCGGCTTGCCGAGCGCATGCAGTTGCAAGCGGAGGCCCGCAACGAACTGGAACAGCGCGTCGAGGAGCGCACGGCCGATCTTGCGCGCGTCAACAGCCGCATCGAGGAGGAGATCGCCGAACGGCGGCTGACCGAACAGCAGCTCCGCCAGACACAAGCCGACCTCATCCAGGCGGGCAAGCTTGCCGGCCTCGGGCAGATGTCGGCTGCCCTTTCGCACGAGTTCAACCAGCCGCTCGCCGCCGCCAAGACCTATACGGACAGTGCCTCCGTCCTCATCGACCGTGGGCGGACGGAGGAGGCGCGGGATAATATCCGGCGGATCGGTGGGCTGATCGACCGCATGGCTGCGATCAGCCGGCACCTGCGCAACTTCGCCCGCAAGCCGAACGAGAAGCTCGGGTCGGTGTCTCTCGACGAGGCGATGCATGATACGCTCGAGATCATTGCCTGGCGGCTGAAGGCGGCGGACGCCGAACTCCTGCTGGATCTCGGGCCGCGTCCGCCGGTTGTGCGCGCCGGTTCGGTGCGTCTGCAGCAGGTGCTGGTGAATGTGATTTCCAACGCGGCCGATGCGGTGGAAGGGCTGGATGACAGACGCATCGAGGTTTCGGCCTTCGAGGAGGCCGGCAAGGTGGTGCTGACAGTGCGGGACCATGGGCCCGGCGTGCCGGCGGCGATCGCCGAGCGTATCTTCGATCCCTTCTTCACGACAAAGGGTGTCGGCAAGGGGCTCGGCCTCGGGCTTTCGATCTCCTACAACATCATCAAGGATTTCGGCGGCAGCCTTGCTGCTGCCAATCATCCCGAAGGGGGGGCGGTGTTCCGCATCGAGCTGCAATCGGCGGCAGGGCTGATGCCGGAGGCGGCGGAATGAACGATGCGAAGATCCTGCTGGTCGACGACGAGGAGGAACTGCGCCGCTCGACGGCGCAGGCGCTGGAGCTCTCCGGCTTCAGCGTCGAGACCTATTCGAACGGCGATCATGTGCTGGAGCTGATCGGCTACAGCTTCCCCGGCGTGGTCGTCAGTGACATCCGCATGCCGGGCATCGACGGCATGACGCTGATGCAGAAGATCCGCGAGCTCGACCCGGAGGTGCCGGTCATTCTCGTCACCGGGCACGGCGATGTGCAGCTTGCGGTGAAGGCGATGCGCGAAGGCGCCTATGATTTCATCGAGAAGCCGTTCACGCCCGAGATGCTCGCCGGCGTCATCCGCCGGGCGATGGAGCGGCGCGGCCTCGTGCTCGAAAACCGGCTGTTGAAAGCGGTCGCCGGCAAGCGCGACGATATCGAGGCGCGGCTGCCGGGTCGCACGCAGGTGATGGTGGATTTGCGCTACCGCATCCGGGCGATCGGGGCGAGCGATGCCGATACGCTTATCGTCGGAGAAACGGGTGCCGGCAAGGAGGTTGTGGCGCGTGCGCTCCACGACATCAGCGCTCGGGCGAGCCGGCCGTTTATCGCGATCAATTGCGCCGCACTGCCGGCAAACCTGATCGAGAGCGAGCTTTTCGGCCATGAGGTGGGGGCCTTTCCGGGTGCGGTGAGGCCGCGTTACGGAAAATTCGAACATGGGCGCGGCGGCACGATCCTGCTCGATGAGATCGGCTCAATGCCCTTCGACCTGCAGGCGAAGTTTCTGCGGGTGCTGCAGGAACGGGTAATCTCACGGCTCGGATCGAACGAAGTGGTGGCGCTCGACGTGCGCTTCATCGCGACGAGCAAGGTCGATCTGGAGGCGGAGGTGGCGGCGGGGCGTTTTCGCGCCGACCTCTTCTATCGGCTGAATGTCGCGACGCTGCACGTGCCGTCGCTGTCGCAGCGGCGGGCGGATGTTCCGCTGCTTTTCCTGCAGCTGGTGCGGGAAGCGGCGGCCCGCTATGGCCGCGACGAGATGGCCGTGCCGCCGGACGTGATCTCCGATATCGCTCAGCGCGACTGGCCCGGCAATGTGCGTGAATTGAGGAACGCCGCAGACCGTCTGGTCCTCGGTCTCGACAATGGCGGGCGCCAAGCCGAGGAGGCGACCGGGCTTGCTGAGCGTGTCGCCGAATTCGAACGAGGGGTCATTGCCAGCGCGCTGGTGGCCCATGGAGGCAGCCTCAGGCCGGTCTATGAGTCGCTCGGCATTTCCCGGAAGACGCTCTACGAAAAGATGCAGAAATATGGTCTCGACAAGCGGATGCTGACCACCGAAAGTTAGCCATTTTCGGAAGGAGCATGCTTTTCGAAGTGACGATTTCGGCGGCTGGCCGCGCATTCTCTCCAACCTCAAGGCGCTGATCGAGCCCGGCGAAGTGGTACTGCCTCAGAAAAGTAAGGGTGTGGCTACAGTGCGATGGGTGGATTTCCACCCATCGCACTGCCTGTTTGTTTCCGAATCGACCCATGCTGCATCGCACTGTCGCAAAATCGTCTTTCGAAAGCGGCTGGAATGATTGCGGGTCGATTTTTCCCGGCGGCAAATAGGTGATCCGAACCGGCGCGGAGGATGTGTCGGCGGGCTTGCTTATTTCATCAGGGAGGAAACGATGAAAATTCTGAAGGCCATGCTCGGCCTGACCGCGGCTGCCGCGGTCTCTGTTCTCGCCAGCGTCGCTTCTGCGCAGACCTATCCCGAGCGCACCATCACCATGGTCGTGCCCTTTGCGGCCGGCGGCCCCACCGATACCGTCGCGCGCCTGGTCGCCGAATCCATGTCGAAGGATCTCGGCCAGCAGATCGTCGTCGAAAATGTCGGTGGCGCGGGCGGCACGCTCGGCGCCGGCCGCGTGGCGAATGCCGATCCCGACGGTTATACCATCCTGCTGCACCATATCGGCATGGCGACCAGCGCCACGCTCTACCGCAAGCTTGCCTATGACACGCTCGGCGCCTTCGACTATGTCGGCCTCGTCACCGAGGTGCCGATGACGATCGTTGCCCGCAAGGACATGGAGCCGGCCGACCTCAAGGGGCTGATCGATTACATCAAGGCCAATAAGGACAAGGTAACGGTCGCCAACGCCGGCATCGGTGCGGCCTCGCATCTCTGCGGCATGATGTTCATGAGCGCCATCCAGACGCCGCTGACGACCGTTCCCTACAAGGGCACCGGCCCTGCCATGACCGATCTGCTCGGCGGCCAGGTCGACGTCATGTGCGACCAGACGACCAACACGACGAAGCAGATCCAGGGCGGCACGATCAAGGCCTATGCCGTGACCTCGCCCAAACGCCTCGACGTGATGAAGGACGTTCCGACCGCCGTCGAAGCCGGCCTGCCGGGTTTCGAAGTCGGTATCTGGCACGGCATCTATACGCCGAAGGGCACGCCGGCTGAGATCAACGAACGTCTGTCGAAGTCGCTGCAGGTGGCGCTGAAGGATCCGAATGTCGGCGCCCGCTTCGCCGAGCTCGGCACGACGCCATCCTCCGACGCTGACGCGACGCCGGCTGCGCTGAAAGCCAAGCTAGAGAGCGAGATCGTCCGCTGGAAAACCGTGATCGAGGCTGCCGGCGAATATGCCGACTGAAGATTATCCTCATCCAGGACATGCCGGATGAGCCCCTCACCCTAACCCTCTCCCCGTGAACGGGGAGAGGGGACTTGCGTCACTCAACGGCGGCAAGAGGCGAAGGGTTTGCAGCATATTCCCTTCTCCCCGCATGCGGGGAGAAGCCGGCAGGCGGATGAGGGCAACCACAGCAGCAGCGCGTCACGAACCATCTCCAACCCCAGGAGACACCATGAAATCCATCAGTTTCGATACCACCAATGCGATCTGCGGCGCGCTTTTCGTCGCGACCGGTGCATTCTTCGCCATCCAGTCGCTGGGGCTCGACCTCGGCACGGCAGTGCGCATGGGGCCCGGTTATTTTCCCCTCGTGCTTGCCTGTGTGCTCGTGCTTCTCGGCGCGATCATCTTCATTCAGGCACTCCGCGTCGAGGGCGAGCCGATCGACCCGTTTGCCTGGCGCGGCATGCTCTTCATTCTGCCGGCACCGGTGTTCTTCGGCTTGACGGTGCGGGGGCTGGGTTTTGCGCCGTCACTGTTCTTCACCGCCTTCATCGCCTGCTTCGCATCGCAAAAGATGAACCTGTTCTTCGCGATCATCCTCTCGCTGCTGCTGACGATCTTTTCGGTGGCGGTCTTCAGCTACGGGCTCGGCTTGCCGTTCGAGCGCTTCGGCCCCTGGGTCCGGTTCTAGGAGACGATGATGGATCTTTTCAGCAATCTCGCGCTCGGCTTTGCGACGGCCGGAACTCCGGAAAACCTGTTCTTCTGCCTGATCGGCGTGCTGCTCGGCACGCTGATCGGCGTGCTGCCCGGCATCGGCGCCACGGCGACGATCGCCATGCTCTTGCCAATCACCTTCCAGCTCGAGCCGGTCTCCTCGCTCATCATGCTCGCCGGCATCTATTACGGCGCGCAGTATGGTGGTTCCACGACGGCGATCCTGATCAACATGCCGGGCGAATCCTCTTCGGCCGTCACCGCGATCGACGGTTACCAGATGGCCCGCAAGGGCAGGGCGGGGGCAGCGCTTGCGATCGCGGCGCTCGGCTCGTTCTTCGCCGGCACCGTGTCGACCTTTCTCGTCGCGATCTTCGCGCCACCGCTCACCGCAATCGCGCTGCAATTCGGTTCAGCGGAATATTTCTCGCTGATGATCGTCGGTCTCGTTTCCTCGATCGCTCTTGCGCATGGTTCTGTCGTCAAGGCGCTGGCGATGGTGGCGCTCGGGCTGCTGCTCGGCCTCGTCGGCACCGACATCTATACCGGCACGCCGCGCTTCACGCTCGGCATCCGCGAATATGCCGATGGGCTGAACTTCGTGGCGCTCGCCGTCGGTGTCTTCGGGGTGGCGGAAATCCTGCGCAATCTCGAGGGCGAGTCGACACGCACGGTGCTGATGGCCAAGGTGTCCGGCCTTTTGCCGTCCCGCCAGGAATTCAAGGAGATGATCGCGCCGGTCATTCGCGGTACGGCGATCGGTTCGGCGCTCGGCATCCTGCCGGGCGGTGGCGCCATCCTTGCCTCCTTCGCCTCCTATACGGTGGAAAAGCGGATGTCGAAGACGCCGGAGGAGTTCGGCAAGGGTGCGGTTGCCGGCGTCGCAGGGCCGGAATCGGCAAACAATGCCGGTGCGCAAACCTCGTTCATTCCGCTCCTGACGCTCGGCATTCCGGCCAATCCCGTCATGGCGCTGATGATCGGCGCAATGATCATCCAGGGCATCGTGCCCGGTCCGAACGTCGCCACCGAGCAGCCGGCGCTGTTCTGGGGCATCATCGCCTCGATGTGGATCGGCAACCTGATGCTGGTCATCCTCAACCTGCCGCTGATCGGGCTCTGGGTGAAGCTCTTGACCGTGCCTTACTACGTGCTCTTCCCCGTCATCATGGCTTTCTGCTCGATCGGGGTCTACAGCGTCAACGCCAACGTCTACGATCTCTATGCCGTCGCCTTCTTCGGGCTCATCGGCTATGTGTTGGCAAAGCTTCGTTGCGAACCGGCGCCGCTCTTGCTCGGCTTCGTGCTTGGGCCGCTACTCGAAGAGAACCTCCGGCGCGCCATGATCCTGTCGCGTGGTGATCCGACGACCTTCGTCACGCGGCCGATCAGTGCCATTCTTCTGGCCATTGCGGTTGCCGTGCTGATCGTCGTCTTCCTGCCGAGCGTCAAGAAGAAGCGCGAGGAGGTGTTCGTCGAGGAGGCGTAGAGCATGATGCCGAAAAGTGTGAGCGGTTTTCGGACGACATCATGCTCTAACTCTTTAATTGAGAACAGGATTCAGATTTTTGGCCCGGCCTAAAATCATCCTGTTCTGGGGTTGAACTTGTGGGCCGTTTGATAAACAAAGAATGATCTGATGCGGGCGCCGGTTGGGCGCCCGTTTCGCATGACAGGATATCCAGGCCCCAGGACCATTGCCCGATGAGCATTCCCGCCCGGATCAAGGACGATCTGCCGTTTCTGACCTCCCTGCGCCGCGACCTGCACGCGCATCCCGAACTCGGTTTCGAGGAGGAGCGTACCGCCGGCATCGTCGCGAGGCTTCTCGAAGAAGCTGGTATCACGGTGCATCCCGGCCTCGGCGGCACCGGCGTGGTCGGCACGCTACAGCTCGGCAACGGCTCGCGCAGGATCGGGCTGCGTGCCGATATGGATGCGCTTGCCATGCCTGAAATGGCAGAGCGGCCTTATAAATCGACCGCGCCCGGCAAGATGCATGCCTGCGGCCATGACGGCCATACGGCGATGCTCCTCGGCGCTGCGCGGCATCTTGCTGCGACGCGGAATTTTTCCGGCACGGTGCATTTCATCTTCCAGCCGGCCGAAGAAGGGCGAGGCGGAGCAAGGCGCATGGTCGAGGAGGGGCTGTTTAAGCTTTTTCCCTGCGATGCCGTCTACGGGCTGCATAACATGCCTGGGCTTGCGGTCGATGAGATCGCCGTGGTCGAGGGACCGCAGCTTGCCTCCTCCGACAGCTGGCGCATGACCTTCCGCGGGACCGGCACACATGGCGCCAAGCCACATCTCGGCCGCGATCCGATCACGGCCGCCGGCACATTCCTGTCATCGCTGCAGACGATCGTCGGACGGGTGGTCGATCCGCTGCAGCCGGCCGTCGTCAGCGCCTGTTTCCTGCGGGCGGGCGACCCGAAGGCGCTGAACGTCATTCCTGATATCGTCGAGATCGGCGGGACGGCGCGGGCCTATTCGTCTGATGTGCGTAATCAGCTGGAGACCGAGATCGGACGACTGGCGCAGGGTAGTGCAGCTATGTACGACATCACCGTGGACTATGCATTCGAACGGCGGATTCCGCCTGTCATCAATGACGCGGATGCGACCATGCGGGCGCTCGCGGCGGCCGGCTCGGTGTTTGGCGGGAAGGTGCAGACAAGTTTTCCGCCGTCGACGGCGGGCGACGATTTCGCCTTTTTCGCCCAGAATGCGCCGGGCTGTTACGTCTGGCTCGGCAACGGCCCGGCGGTGGACGGCGCGCTGCATCACAACACGGCTTATGATTTCAACGATGAAGCGCTTGGTTATGGGGCGGCTTACTGGGTGGCGTTGGTCGAGCGGGAATTGAAGGTCTAGCTGGAGTTTGAGGTGGCGGGACGCACGCCCCTTTGTATAGGGTCTGTGCGTCTCGGCTTACATAACCTCCAGCACCGGACTCTCAAGCACTTTCCCCGTCACCACATCGGCAATTCCCCGATCCGTCTGGTGCGGGCCGGCATTGCAGGCGAGCGTTGCGCCGAAGCAGGCCTTGAAGACCCGATAGGGTGGTTTCCAGTCGACAATCTTTTCCATGGCCTTGCGGATGCCGACGAAGGCCAAGGCGGTCTCCTTCAGCGATGCATCCGTCACCAGGCCGGAGAGCGGCAGCCGCAGGATCGCCTCGATTCGGCCGTCCGTGGCGACCGCCATGCCGCCGCCGGCTGATATGACGGCGTTGGCGGCGAGCGTCATGTCGCGCGCGTTGCCGCCAAAGACGGTGAGGTTGTGGCTGTCATGCGAAACAGTGGTACAGAAGGCGCCGCGCCATTCACCCCAGCCGGTGAGGAAGCCGATACGCGGGGTACCATCGGCTTTGCCGTGGCGATGGGCGACGGCGATCATGGCGCTGCCGGCCGGCGGAACGACGAAACCGTCCCTGACCTCGGTTTCGGCCTCGCCCCATTGCGTGAAGCGCGGGCGGTCGATGGTGGCGACGCGGACGCGCTCGCCCTTCGCCGGAATGCGGAAATCATTCTCAGTCAGCGGCGGCAGCTTCACCGAATTGACAAGCGGCGCCGTATCAATCTGCTGGACGGCAGCCTGCATGCTGCCGTTGCGGGCAGCGATGCGGCCACCTGATATGACCAGCCGTGCCCGGAATTCCATGAGGTCGTCGAAGAGCACAATGTCGGCGCGGCGGCCGGCGGCGACGAGGCCGAGATCGGTGCGCTTCAGACGTTGTGCGGCATTGAAAGTCGCGGCACGGATGGCCCATTCCGGCTTCATGCCGTAGCGCACCAAGCGCCTGATGACGTCGTCGAGGCCACCATCTTCCTGGAGTTCGTCGGGAAAGACGTCGTCAGTGCAGAGCGTGACGGTCGGAGGCAGGTGACCGAGACCGTTCAGCACATCGACGAACTCCTTCAGCAGATGGTCGTGCGAGCCGCGCAGCTCGATCGTCAGGCCGGCGGTAAGCTTGGCGAGGAGATCGGCACCGGAGGTAAGTTCGTGGTCGGAGGTGATGCCCGATGCCATGAAGGCGTTGAGATCGGCGCCTTCGAGGCCGCGGGCATGGCCGCAGACGAGCTTGCCGGCGGCGAGGCCGGCATTGACGATGGCCGCCATGCGCGGATCGCCGTCGATGACGCCGCGCATGTTCATCACTTCGGCGATGCCGTCGACGGCGGAGGAGCGCAGCATCTCGGCGACGACGGAGGCATCGAAATCGGCGCCGGCAAGTTCCAGGCCCGGTGCGGAGGGCACGCAGGAGGGCGCGAGCAGGATCATGCGCAGCGGCAGGCAGCGCGCCGCCTCGATCGCCCAGCGCACGCCGTCGAGCCCGTGGACGTTGCCGAATTCATGCGGATCCCAGACGATCGTGGTGACGCCGCGCGGCAGGACGGCGCTTGCATATTCGGCCGGTGTCACCATCGAACTTTCGACATGCATGTGCGTGTCGATCAGGCCGGGCGTCATGATGCTGCCCGAGGCATTGATGATCTCGACGGCATCCGTGCGGCTTGCCGGGGCATGGACGCTTGATATCAGCGCGCCGACGAGGCCGACATCGGCTTCCCGGATTAGGCCTGTCACCGCATCGAGCAACCGGCCACCGGTGATCAGCATGTCGAAAGGGGCGTCGCCGCGCGCAGCAGCGACGGCGCGGGCGCGCAAGGCGGGATCATTGAGATCGGCGGGTTCTTGACGAGGGATGGCGGTCATTTGCGGGCCTCGTTGACCAAAGCGGCGAGAATGATGACACGCGCCATGTCGGCATCGATGTCGGCGGCGAATTGGGCATTGAAGGTCGCATGCGTGGCGCGGGTCTCGACGACGGTGCGGCCACGGGTGAGGGCACCCTGCAGCTCGACGTCAATACGCGCGGGGCGGAAGCTGACGATATCTGGAGTGACGAAGGCGACCGCGGCGGAAGGGTCGTAGATCGCCATGGCTGGGCGGCCGCGGCTGGTGCCGATGCGGATATAACCCGAAAACATATCGGCGATGAGTTCGGCATTGACACCGCCGGCATGGCGCACCGGCTCGGCATCCTCGGGTCTTGCCAGCACCTTGCGGCAGAGGTCGAGATCGACCATGCGCAGCGGCAAGCCGTGGGCGATGACGATCGACAGGGCTTCGGGATCGGCGAGCGCATTGAATTCGGCGGAGGCCGTATGGTTGCCTGATGTGACGCCGCCGCCCATCCAGACGAGTTCGGTGATACGGGCGGCAAGATCGGGTCGGGCAAGCGCCACGGCAGCGATGTTGGTGAGCGGGCCGAGCGCCAGGATGCGGTGCTGGCCTTTGCGCTCCAGCCAGCGGCAGAGTGCTGCGAAGGCATCGCTTTCGGCAAGGGCAGCCGCCTGCGGCAGGCTCTTGCCTGATGTCGGGATGCCGGTTTCGCCAAGGATCGCCTGAGCGGTTTCGAGCTTGCCGAGAACAGGCATGGCGCGACCCGTGTGGATGGGGAATTTCCAGCCGAAGGCACTGGCTGCACCTGCGGCATTCATTCTCACCTGCGGCAACGGCGTATTGCCGAAGACCAGTGATACGCCGTCGATCTCGAATTCAGACTGCACGACCACCAGAATGGCGGCGATATCGTCGAAACCCATGTCTGTGTCGATCCAGACGCCCATGATTTCACCCGGACCGTTTGAGGGTTGCCGCGCCGGCAACCGGCAGATCGAAGGCGAGCGCGGTATCGAGGAGGAGTGCTGCCGAGGCAATGAAAGCTTTTTTCATCTTACATATTCTCCATCTCTGAAGTCTTTTGTGCCGGTTTCGCAGGCCCGGATGATTGGCGGACGATCAGCTGCATGGCGACGCGTTCAATCTTCGCGGTAACGAGCACGCCCTCCCGGATGCCGCTTGTTTTTATCGTATCCACCAGCGCCGACACGGCAATTTCGGCAATCCTATCCATGTCCATCCGGACCGTCGTCAGCGACGGCGTAACAACAGGCGACCAGATGAGGTCATCGAAGCCGGTGACACTGACATCGGCGGGAATGTTGATGCCAGCCTGCTGCAACTCCGTCAGTGCCCGCAACGCCTGCAGGTCGGAGAGGGCGGCAAAGGCGGTGAAACCCCGCCTGACTTTTTCGGCGAGGCCGAGCGGGCAGCCACTGCCGTTCTCCTGCTCCAGTCGGTCGATCCACAGGGTTTCCGAATGCATGCCCGGGCGCATGCCGGAGCGGATGCCGCCGGTGCGGTCATTCTGGACGTTGGATTCCTGATTGTTGCCGATGATGAGGACACGGCGATGGCCGAGGCCCGCGAGATGGCCGGCGATTTCGAGCCCGCCCTGCCAGTGGTCGGCAGCAACGGTGTTTCCAGGTGTCGAGGGAGTGTCAATGATGGCGACCGGACAGGCAGCGGCTGAAATGCGGGTGGCGCGACGGGGAATGATGACCATGCCGTCGACGCCGCGCTCGACCAGCCGGTTGATCGCCTCGGTCTGGGTGGCGACATCGCCGCGGGAGTCGGCGATCAGCACGCCGTATCCCGCGGCGGAGGCGGCGAATTCGATCGCCTGCGCGATCTTCGGGAATAGCGGGTTAGCGATATCGGGCAGCACCAGGCCGAGAACGCCGCTGCGGCCGGTCCGCAACGCCCGGCCGGCCTGGCTCGGGACGTAACCCAATTCGGCTGCGTGCTCGCGGATTCGTTCGACCAGTTGGCCGGAGACCCGGCCCTTGCCGGAAAGCGCGTTGGAGACCGTCGCGACGGAGACGCCGAGCGACGTCGCAATCCTGCTGAGGTTCGGTCCCGGGCGCGATGGAGGCATATTTGGGGCGTTCTGATTAAACGATTAATCAAGGCCATACATCAGCTCTTTCTGCTTGTCGATTCTAAATTCATCCTCTGCGCAATTATCTGGCGGCGGAATTCAGCGGCTACGAAAAAGCCCCGCGAGACGATCGCGGGGCTCAGTATTTCCAGAAAGGTCAAACGCCGGTCAGCTCTTGGCGGGCTTCACTGGCGCGGTGGTTTTGCCGCCGGGGGCGAAACCGCCGCCGATCGCGATGTTCAGCGAGACATAGTCTTTGGCCATCTGCTGGACGGATGCGGCAAGGCTTGCCTGGGCGAGCGAAACCTGGCGCTGCGCGTCAAGAACGTCGAGCAGCGAGGAGGCGCCGTCCTTGTAGGACGCTGTGGAAAGTTCGAGCGTTTCCTGCGTGGTCTTCACCTGGGCCTGAAGTGCCGCGACCGTTTGAGCGTCACGCCGGACGGCCGAAAGTGCGTTTTCGACCTGCTCGACCGCGGTCAACACCGTCGACTTCCAGTTGAGATAGGCGGTCGCGGCATCGGACTGTGCCGACTTGACGTTGGCGCGAAGGCGGCCACCATCGAAGATCGGCAGGTTGAGCGTCGGGCCGAAGGACCAGGGCGTCAGGCCGCCATGGATGCCACGCTGATTGATGTAGGACGGCGAGATCGAGCCGCTAAGCGAGATGCTCGGATAAAGCTGCGCCTGGGCAACGCCGATATTGGCTGTTGCGGCGGCAAGATCACGTTCCGCGACGCGGATGTCCGGGCGATTGCGGATCAGGTCGGCCGGGATGCCGGAGGTGATGCCGCCGCGGAATACCGGCTGACCGGAGCCCTTCAGCAATTCATCGACAAGAGCCGAAGCCGGCAGGCCGAGCAGCGTGGCGATGTGATGGGCTGATATGCGGATGTTGGTTTCAAGGCCCGGAATTTCGGCGAGCGTCGACTGGACGAGACCTTCGGCCTGAACGACATCAAGACGCGACGCGGCGCCGGCTTCAAGCTGGAACTTGGTAAGTTCGTAGGTTTCCTGGCGAGACTTCAAGTTGGCCTTAGAAAGCGCCAGGCGCTGCTGATAGAAGCGAACGTCGATATAGCTCGAGACAAGGTCCTGAATGAGGGTCAGCCTGGCAACGTCAGCCGATGCGTAAGCGGAATCGAGCGAGGCAAGCGCGCTCTCCGTATTGCGCTTGTAAAGCCCGAATAGATCGAGCAGCCAGCTCAGCTGGACGTCGCCGGCACTGGTGTTGCGCGTGTCGAGCTGCGTGCGCAGCTCGCCCTTCTGGCCGCTGACCGTTTGCGAGGCGCCGACCGTCAGGCTCGGCAGGCCGCCGGCGCCGGCGGTGGTGACGTTTGCGGAAGCTGCATTGATTCTTTCGATCGCCTGCTGAACTGTCAGGTTCTGATCGAGGCCGGCCTTGACGTAGCCGTTCAGTCTTGAATCCTTGAAGGCGGTCCACCATGCTGCAGTAGCAACATCGCCATCACTCTTGGTCCCACCCTCTCCGAATTTGGCGGGCAGCGGCATCTCAGGAGGAACATGATCCGGGCCCACAACGCAGCCCGACAATAATAACAATAATGCCGGTGTGGCAAAACGAAGAGATACCATTCATTTCATCCTGTACTCGAGCAAGTCAATTCTTGTCCAAAGCTTCATGCTTCACTATCGGCCGCCGCGCCTCGTTCTACCAAAAACACCATTCCGAAGCAGTCGGGCGCAATGTAGCAACGGCAACTGCATTATCACAGTGCATTTATATCACAGTCCTGCCGCATTTTTGCCGCGTGTGGCAAAGATGCGTCGAATGACGACGAAAAACGACGGCACGAAGAAAATTCCGAGCATCGTCGCCGCCAGCATGCCGCCGAGAACGCCAATGCCGATGGCGTTTTGCGCCGCCGAGCCCGCGCCTGTCGCGATCGCCAGCGGCACGACGCCCAGAATAAAGGCAAGCGAGGTCATGATGATCGGCCGCAGGCGTAATCTCGCGGCTTCCAATGTCGCCTCGTAGAGCCCCATGCCGCTTTCCATACGATCCTTGGCGAATTCGACGATCAGGATCGCGTTCTTCGCCGCCAGCCCGATAGTGGTGAGCAGGCCGACCTTGAAATAGACGTCGTTCGCCTGGCCGAAGAGGGTTGCCGCCGTCAGCGCCCCGAGAATACCGACGGGCACCGCCATGATCACCGAGAAGGGGATCGACCAGCTTTCGTAAAGCGCCGCCAGGCAGAGGAAAACGACGAGAACCGAGATCGCATAGAGCATCGGTGCCTGCGAACCGGAAAGGCGCTCCTGATAGGATATGCCCTGCCAGGCGACCGTATAACCGCCGCCGAGCTCATTGGTCAGGGCTTCCATTTCATTCATCGCATCGCCGGAGGAAACTCCGGGAGCGGACGCGCCGTCGAGCGGAATGGCGCTGACGGCATTGAAGCGGGCAAGCGAGGGCGCGCCCTTCACCCACTCCGAGCGGGTAAAGGCGGAGAAGGGCACCATTTCGCCGTCATTGTTGCGGGCGTACCAGTGGTTGAGGTCGCTCGGCTGCATGCGGAAGGGCGCATCGCCCTCGACGTAGACCGGCTTGATCTCGCCATTCAGCGTGAAGTCGTTGACGTCGCGGCCGGTGAAGATGATCGACAACATCGAGTTGACCGAGGCGATGTCGACGCCCATGGCGCCGATCTTCTCCTGATCCAGCACGATGCGCATCTGCGGCTCGACTTCCTTGTTGCTGCTGCGCAGCGCCACGATCTTGCCCGACGTGTTGCCCATCTGGATCAGCCGCTTGGAGGCTGCCGTCAGGGCGTCGTTGCCGTGGCCGCCGGTATCGACGAGATACATCGAGAAGCCGCTCGACACGCCAAGCCCCTGGATCGCCGGCGGGAGCAGCGCGAAGACCTGCGCCTCGCGGATCGCAAAGAAGCTGCGCAGCGCACGGTTGACGACCGATTGGGCGCTCAGCGTCGGATCGGTGCGCTGTGCGAAATCCTTCAGTTTGGTGAAGACGATGGCGCTGTTCTGGCCGGAACCGCTGAAGCCGAAGCCGAGCGCACCGAAGACGGAATCGACGGCGTCCTTCTCGTTTTCACGATAATATTTCTCGACCTTCTCGACGACCGCCTGGGTCTGCTGCGTGGTCGAACCCGGCGGCGTGGTGACGATGGTCAGCAGCACGCCCTGGTCTTCCTGCGGCAGGAAGGAGCTCGGCAGGCGGGTGAAGAGATAAGCGCAGCCGGCGCCGACCAGAAGGAAGACCAGCATGACACGGATCGGCCGCTTCAGCAGATAGCCGATGGCGCTGATATAGCCGTTGGTCGAGCGCGTGAAGTTGCGGTTGAACCAGTCGCCGACACGGTGCTTCCTGTGTTCGCCGACCGGCTTCAGCATCGTGGCGCAAAGTGCGGGCGTCAGCACGAGGGCGACGAGCGCCGACAGCAGCATGGCCGAGACGATGGTGATCGAGAACTGGCGATAGATGATGCCGGTCGAACCACCGAAGAAGGCCATCGGAATGAAGACGGCAGTCAGGACGAGCGCAATGCCGACAATGGCGCCGGTGATCTCGCCCATCGATTTTTCCGTTGCCTCGAGCGGCGAGAGCTTTTCTTCGGACATGATGCGTTCGACGTTTTCGACGACGACGATGGCGTCGTCGACGAGAAGACCGATCGCCAGCACCATGGCGAACATCGTCAAGGTATTGATCGAGTAACCGGTGACCGCCAGCACCCCGAAGGTGCCGAGCAGCACCACGGGAACGGCAATCGTCGGGATCAGCGTCGCACGGAGATTCTGCAGGAAGACGAGCAGCACCACGAAGACGAGCACGATCGCCTCGATCAGCGTGTGCACGACCTTCTCGATCGACAGTTCCACGAAGGGCGTGGTGTCGTAGGGATAGGTGATCTCCACACCTGCCGGCAGGCCGCGGCCGATGACCTCCAGGGCGGAGCGCACACGGGCAGCGGTATCGATTGCGTTGGCGCCGATCGCAAGGTTGACGGCAAAACCGGTCGATGGCTGGCCGTTGTACCGCGAACTACCGCCGTAGCTTTCCTGACCGATCTCGATGCGCGAGACGTCGCTCAGGCGCACCGTCGCGCCGTCCTTTTCGACCTTCAGGATGATGTGCTCGAAATCGGCGACGGTGGTCAGCTGGCTTTGAGCGGTGATGGTGACGTTGATCTGCTGGCCGGGGATCGTCGGCTGGGCACCGAGCGAGCCAACGGAGACCTGGGTGTTCTGCGCCTGGATGGCTGACGTCACGTCGCTCGGCGTCAATTGGTATTTCAGCAGCTTGAACGGATCGAGCCAGACGCGCATGGCGTATCCCGAACCGAAGACATTGATGCTGCCGACGCCTTCCAGGCGTTGGATCTGATCCTCGATCGAGGTCGACATGATGTTGCCGAGGTCGACGGAGTTGCGTTTGCCGTCGGTCGAAACAAGCGAGCCGACGAGAAGGATGCTCGAGGTCGAGCGGGTGACGCTGATGCCGGCATCGATGACGTCGCTTGGGAGCTGCGACTGAACCAGCTGCAGCTTGTTCTGCACCTGCACCTGGGCGATATCGGGGTCGGCGCTCGTCCCGAAGGTGAGCTGGATGCTGGCCGAACCCGTCGATGAGGTCGAGGTCATATAAGTGAGATCGTCGAGGCCGGTCATGCCATCCTCGATGATCGTCGTCACCGATTTCTCGACAGTCTCGGCGCTGGCGCCGCGATAGGTGGCGTTGATGCGAACCGTCGTCGGGGCGATGTCGGGATATTGCGAGATCGACAGCGTGAAGATCGCCAGCAGGCCGGCGAGCATGATGGTGATCGCAATGACCCAGGCGAAAATCGGACGTCGGATGAAAAACTTGGCCATCGGTTGTTCCTGTGCGACGAGACGGTGACGATGCGGGGCTTCAGCGATTACTTCGCTGCAGGCTTCTGTGCGTCACCGGCCGCGGGCTGCTCGGCAGGCACGACCACGCCGTTGTCATTGATCTTCATCGGGACCGGCTTCACCGGCATGCCGGAGGTGATCGATTGCAGGCCGCTGACGATCAACTGATCGCCGTCCTTGATGCCTTCGGTCACGAGCCAGGAATTGTTGGAGGGCGAGCTGTTCTCGAAGGCGCGGGTTTCGACCTTGCCGTCGGCGGAAACGAACTGTGCCGTCAGCCGGCCGTTGGCGTCACGGCTTGTCGCCAGCTGCGGGAGCGCATAACCGGCCTCGGCGCCAAGCTCGACGGTTGCGCGGACATACATGCCGGGCAGGACAATACGGTCGGGATTGGGAAAGAGCACGCGGATGATGAAGGTACCTGTGGTCTCGCTGACCACCTGCTTCGACATGTCCAGCTTGCCCTGCTGGTTGTATTCCTTGCCGTTTTCCAGGATCAGGTGGAAGACGACATTGGCTTCGCCCTTGATGTCCCCGGCGGTCATCGCATCACGCAGCTTCAGCAGGTTGGTGCTCGATTCCGTCAGCGAGATGTAGATCGGATCGAGCTGGCGGATCGTCGTCAGCGCCGTCGTCTGGTTGGCAGAGACGACGTTGCCGACGTTAACGGCCGTCTGGTCGATGATGCCATCGAAAGGGGCGACGATCCTGGTGTGGTCGAGGTCGATCTGTGCCGCGGAAAGCGCGGCCTTCGCCGACTCGACTTCGGCCTTGGCCTGGAGCAGCGTCGTCTTGGCTGTTTCGAATTCGATCTGGGTGGCGCCGCTGCCGACGAGGCGCTGATAACGGTCGAGATTGCTTTCAGCGCTCGGCACGCTGGCTTGCGCCTTGGAGATAGCCGCCTTGGCCTGCTCGACGATGGCGATATAGGGTGCATCCTCGATCTGGTAGAGAAGGTCGCCCTTCTTGATTTCGCCGCCTTCCTTAAAGGCGATCTCACGGATGAGGCCGCTGACCTGCGGCCGGATATCGGCTGTCTGAAATGTCTCGGCGCGGCCTGGCAGGATCGTGGTGATTGGGAACGTGCCCTTCGTCAGCGCAATCACGCCGACGGGGGCAGCCTGCTGTGCCGCGCCTGCGCCCGCATTGCCGGCCGGCTTGGAGCCATTGTCGCTGCAGGCGGCGAGAAGGGCTGCGAATGCCAGGGCCGAGGAGATGAGGAGGGCACGCCGTATCATGCTGAATTCCTGTGCGGTGGCAATCGCCGTTCAATCTACGAGCTCGGGCCTGCGGGCTCGGCTTGACCAAGCGCAGGCTTATATAAGCGTCAGGATTGAGTTCGCTCCAAATGCCGTTATCCGAATTTAAGAAAAGCTTTACGAAGTGACGTAATTCAGCAATCATCACTTAGCAAGCGCTATTTTGCAGTGCGGCATCGACGAAACACACGATTTTTTCGGCGCGGCGCACGAGCGTCTCCTTGTCGTCGCGGGCGATCAGGACAGGGTGCAGCACGCCGGCCAGGACGTCTGCGACGGTATGTGCCGCACTCCCGGCATCGCGGCAATGATAACGTCCCTCCGCCATGCCTTCGTGGATGATCTCGCCGAGCTTCGCTTCGATGCGGGCGCGATAGCGATTACCGGCCTCGAGTTTGGCTTCAATCGTCGAGAGTACCATTTCGAAGATATAAGGGTTCTTCTGGATGTCCTGCAGGTGGCTCTCCAGCAGGCGCAGGATGAAGCGGAGCAGTTGTTCCCTCGGCGGCAGGTTCCCATCAAAGGCTGCGAAGCGCTCGGCAGCATCGTCGAGATGGCGTCCGGCGATCGCATCGACGAGCGCGACCTTGGAACGGAAATGCTTGAAGACATTGGCGGGCGACATGTGGAGCGCGCCGGCGATATCGGCGATCGACACAGCAACGAAGCCGCGCTCGCGAAACAGCATCTCCGCCATGGAGAGAATGTCCTCTCGCGTTTCCTCGGCCTTGCGTCTTGGCCTTCTTGTCATCTGTTCCCCGCCGGGCCGAGCCCGATACCCCTTTTTGCCAATGCTAGCGCATAAGCCCGAAAATCGGAATCGATTTTCGGAAAGGATTATGCGCCGATTCAAAGTGATAGAGCGTCCTTAGCGCGTCCTTTCGGGCGCGCGGCGCTCTAGCGCTATTGGACGAAATGCTGCAAGCCGATGATCGGCCCGGCGGCTTTCGTGTGCCGCGATTTCAAGGGAAATAGCGGGCGAGGTTGGTTCGGACACGGGCAAGCGGCGTCTCGCCGCTATTGTCGGGAACGAAGCGCTCACCGGTTATCGCCTCGTAGGCTTTGATGTAGACGGCCGAGGTCTGCTCGATCAGTTCGGCGGGGATTTCCGGGATCTCGTCCTTATAGGGATCGCAACGCTCCGCCACCCAGGCGCGGACGAAATCCTTGTCGAAACTTTCCGGGCGTTTTCCAGCGGCAAAGCTTGCCGGATAGCTTTCGGCAAGCCAGTAGCGACTGCTGTCCGGCGTATGGATCTCGTCGGCGAGGATAATGTTGCCGTCACCGTCGGTGCCGAACTCGTATTTGGTATCGACCAGGATCAGCCCGTTTTTCGCCGCCATCTCCTGGCCCCGAGCAAAGAGGGCGAGCGCATATGTCGACAGCGTCTGCCATTGCTCTTTCGTCAGAAGGCCACGCGTGACGATTTCGGCCGGCGTCAGCGGTTCATCGTGGCCGCCGTCGAATTCCTTGCTGGTCGGCGTGATGACAGGTTCGGGCAGGATCTGGTTGTCGCGCATGCCATCGGGCAGACGCATGCCGTACATCTCGCGCTCGCCCTTTTTATAAAGCGTCAGGATCGAGGTGCCGGTGGTGCCGGCGAGATAACCGCGCACGACGATCTCGACCGGCAGGATGTCGAGCCGCTTGCCGATGACCACATTCGGATCGGGATAGTCGAGAACGTGGTTCGGGCAGATGTCCTTCGTCGCCTCGAACCAGTAGCGCGCCGTCTGCGTCAGTACCTCGCCTTTATAGGGGATGCAGGTGAGAATGCGGTCGAAAGCGCTCAGCCGGTCGGTGCTGATAATGATGCGGCGTCCGTCCGGAAGATCGTAATTCTCGCGCACCTTGCCGCGATAATAGTTCGGCAATTCCGGGAAATGGGCTTCGGAGAGAATTCGCACGGCGCTCGACTGTCCTTAATTATTGGGTGAAGACTTCTGCTCTAGTTTCATTGCTGGGGAAGTCAAGCCGATCGGGTAATGCATCACAGCCAGAACAGAGCGGTAAGAAGCAGGGCGAGGCCGTAACTTGTGACGGCAAGCGGCCAGCCGGCGCGCAGGAAATCGCCGAAGCGGTAGCCGCCGATGCCCATTGCCAGTGTGTTGTTGTGATGGCCGAAGGGCGTCAGGAAATCGAGGGAGGCGCCGGCGGCGACCGCGATCAGATAGGCGTCCGGCGCATGCCGGCCGGCTCTTGCGAATTCCAGAGCGATCGGGGTCAGGACGATCGCGACCGTCGCGTTGTTGACAAAAGGCGTCAATGCCATGGCGAGGAAGAGGATGAGGGCGATGCCGATGAGCGGATGGGTGATCGGCACGACGAGGCTGAGCCAGCTGGCGATGGTTTCGGCCGCTCCGGTGCTCGCCACCGCCTGGCCGATCGGGATCATCGCCGCGAGCATGATGATGATCGGCCAATTGAGATCGGCCATCGCCCGACGGATGTTCAGATGATTGAGCAGAGCGAGCACGAGTACGACGCCGGCAAAAGCGACGTCGGGACGCAGGCCGGCCGCGGAGGCGGCGACGCCACAGGCAAAGAGCGCGAAGGGCCGCCAGGAAAGGAGCGCCGGTTCGGCCGGTGCTGTCGAGGCGAGCGGCAGGCACTCGCTTTCCTCCAACGCTTCTGAAATCGCCGGGCGCGGCCCCTCCAGTGTCAATATATCGCCGATCGACAATTGCAGGTCGAGGAAGCGGCCCTCGATGCGTGGCGCGCGCATGGAAAGGGCGGTGACCGCGATGCCGCGACGGTGGAAGATTTCGAGCGAGCGGACGCGCGAACCGACCAACGTGCTTTCCGGCATGACGACGGCTTCGACATGGGTGAAATCCGGCTGCAGGCCATGCGGATGGGCATCGGCCATCAGCGCCTGCGTGGCGGCAAGGTCGGCAAAGACCGCATCGGCGCCCTCGGCAAGCAGCACGTCGCCCGGTTCGATCACCGACTGGTCGAGCGGACCGAAGACGAAATTATCGCCGCGGATCAGCGCGTGCGGCTTGATGCCGAAACGCACCGGGCAATCGGAAAGCCGCACGCCGATCAGTGGCGAGATATCAGGGATGTAACGCTCGACGACGACGCGGCGCGCGGCCGGGGAGGTCGTCACCGGTGTTTCGTCGGGTTCCGGAAACAGGCGCTGCACGCGAAAGGCGATGAGCAGAATTCCGGCGATGGCGACCGGCAGGCCGTCATAGGCGAAATCGAAGAAGCGAAAGCCGGTTCCGGTCGCCTTGGCGAGCCCATCGCTGACGAGCAGGTTGGCCGGGGTGCCGATCAGCGAAACGAGACCGCCGAGCAGGGCTGCGAACGAGACCGGCATGGCGAGCTGACGGCGGGGGATTTTCAGGGCCGCGCCGAGGCGTAGCGCCACCGGCAAGGTGATCGCAAAGGCGCCGATATTGTTCATGAAGATGGACATGAAGCCGGCGAGCGTAGAAGTGCCAGCGATGACGGTGAAGTCGGAGGGTCTTGCGGCCGCGAAACGGGCGGCGAGACTGTCGAAGAGCCTGGCGCGCGCCAGCACCTGGACGATCAGCAGGATCTCGACGACGGTGATGACGACGGGACTGGCGAAGCCCGTGAAGATCTGGTCGGCGGGATAAAGGCCGAGCGCATAGCCGGCAAGCAGGCCGGCGATCGAGACCACCTCGATGCGGATGCGATCGAGCGAGAAGAGAGTGAGCATCGCCAGCAGAAGGATCAGCAGGGATGCTTGCTCGAACATGGGCGGGTCCGTTGTTTCATCGATCAGGCGGACTGTAATCGTTCCTCATGCGCTGTACAGAGGCGCCTTCAGGTCAGGATTGAACAATCCTCACATCTCGCGTCAGGCTGGTGGTGCCTGCCACCGGCCGGCGGCAGTCCGCTCCAGAATGGGCGTTGCGAAGACGCTGACGGTACGCGCGATCCATTGTGGCCCGACGGCTGCGAGGCTGTCGCGCCACCGCTCCGATTGCAGCATGGCCGCACCGATGGCGACGGGTTCGATACCACAGGCCATCAGCAGATGCAGGCCGGCAACGATCGAGGCACCGCTGGAAATGACGTCATCGATGAGTGCGACGCGCCGTCCCTGAAGCAGCGGCAGCATGCGTGGATCGATATAAAGGCGTTTCTGCTGTGTCGGCGTGGTGATCGAAGACAGGGCAACGGAGAGTTCGTCGCGATACCAGAATTTGCGTGAGGTGCCGAGCGGAACATAGCGGTCATGGCCGAGCTTCTGCGCCACGGCGGCGGCCAGCGTCAGGCCGAGCGTCGGCAGGCCGGCGACGACATCGATGCGCATGGACCTGATCTTTTCGGCGAGGCTTTCGGCGAGCGTATCGAGGACGAGGAAGCTCGCCTGGTTGACGATCAGCGAGGCGAGGGCGTGATTGCCATCCGCCAGCTCACGGATCGGCAGGCGAAGCTGACGGCCATCTTCGAGCGCGGCGACATAGAAAGAGGTGAATTCGCCATCGCCGGCAAAGGTGCCGGGCGGGTGGATCTCCTGCCAGAAATCGTGCGGCGCCATCTCCGTCACAGCAGTCAATTGCGTCTCGTCCTTTCCAAGCCGGTTCTCCGGCGCAGCGCCTGCAATTCCGGTTCGGTCAGCGCACGCACGGCGCCTTTCGGCAGTTCGCCGAGTTCAAGCCCGCCAATTGCGACGCGCACGAGGCGCAGGCATTCGGTTCCCAGCGCCTCAAGCATGCGGCGGATCTGGCGGTTGCGGCCTTCGTCGAGCTCGACCTCGATCCATGAATTCCTGTCGCCCTGGCGCAGGCGCCGCGCGGCGGTCGCCGTCAGCAACTCGCCGTCGTGGCGGATGCCCGATGTCATGGCGGCAATGTCCTCGTCGTCCATGATGCGGTCGATCTGGACATGATAGGTCTTCGTCACATGCGTGACCGGATCGAGCAGGATCTGGGCGAATTCGGTGTCGTTGGTGAAAAGCAGCAGGCCCTCGCTCGCTTTGTCGAGCCGGCCGACGGGAGAGAGATGCGGGATGTCGAAATCCCTGAGGCAATCATAGACCGTCGGCCTGCCTTCTGGATCGTGGCGGGTGGTGACGAGACCGCGGGGCTTGTTGAGCATCAGATAGATTTTCGCTTCGGCAGCGATGGCGAGGCCATCGATACTGATCCTTGCCGTGGCAAGATCGACCCATGCGGAGGTATCGCTGACGGTGCGGCCGTCGACCGCAACGCGATTTTCGGCAATCAGACGTTCGGCCTGCGTGCGGGAGCAATAACCGAGCTTGGACAGGGCGCGGGGAAGGGTAACCCGCTTAGCCGCGGCGTTATCGGCGGGCTTTGTCCGCTCACGCGTCTTGTGCGGTGGGCGCCGCTCCCTCATCTGCCATCCTTGTCCTGCTTTTGGTGCCGCTTTCTTGGCATGAACGGCGCAAGGATGCCAGCAAGGCAATTTAGAAACGAGGGGAATAACAGGCGCCGCAAAAGAGGCTCAGCGCTTTGGGGAAAAGCGCCGTCACGGCTTGATAGGGTGGCGCTGCCTCAGCGGCAGGCCATGAAGCCGGCCAGTTCCTTACGGCTGACGACGATACCGGCGGCGGCCTTGACCGGGTCTGGATGTGTATAGGACAGACTAGGCATTTCCGGCAAATCGAGTGCCTGGCGCATATTCATGATGCCGACCGCATAGCGGCCATTGTCGCTGTCGACGCTGACTTCGATAATGCAGTTGGCTCGCTTGTTTTCCATGGTAGTCCTCCCTTCGTTTTTTATGTTCCCATAGCTCACATTAAAAATTGGTTTTTGTAAGACATAAGCATTTACGCACCCT